>NZ_JBQFTL010000001.1:0-1520970 GCF_056538625.1 Ruegeria sp. BF8
CCAAAGTGTCGCGGGATGGAGCAGCCCGGTAGCTCGTCAGGCTCATAACCTGAAGGTCGCAGGTTCAAATCCTGCTCCCGCAACCAAATCCACAAAATCAAAACTATCCACAAAATCCCTAGCTTTGGGTCAAGGGTAGCCCTTTACCGATAGGGTAGTGTCTTGGGGCGCCGAGCAGAAGGGCTTTGGGAGTGTTTCTCCGAAAGCGTTCCACTGTGGCGCGGCACTTTCACGCCCGATGAGCCAATCCGCCTAACTTACGTCGCGCTGCAGCCAATGCGATTGACATCTGTGTTGGGAAAGAACTCTGCCCAGACGTGCCAGAACAGCCCGGCGCGCAAGGTTTCAACCCGCCTGAGTTGCCCCTGATCGCTATTTCCCCAAAAGTCACATCGCTTTACTGGTTTTCCGCTGTCGTTGTACCAGACCCCGAGGCTTTCGAAATGTGGGTCTATTTGCACCACAAGATCACGCCCACCGACTTGTGTGTTCACCAGCCAGTTCTGGTCAACCACGAAGTCGTCGGTCCAACAGACGGCATCCGACCCGACAGTCACGCCCCAAACAGGTGTCTTGTTGGGCAGGCGTGTGTCTGGCGCGCGCTCCATGTTGTCCATGACGGGGGCAGCCTCTTGATGCTGCCTGGCGATCCCCCATCCGAAAATGATCTCCAGCGCCATGTCCAGCAGTCTCAGGAACGGGTTGCTTGACGGCTTGTTTAGAAAGACCTCACCGTCGGGGTAGGCTTTCTTGAAGCCACGGAATGTCATGCGGAACGTTGGCCACGGCTTCATTTGAGCTTCCGGACGCAATGGGCACGCGGGACCGTCCGTCGCGGTGTCCCGATCCGCCTCTCGGAACCCGTAGATGTGTTGGATCGGTTCCCCGGTGTCGTTGTCCCGCAGGATCAGGTTGTTGCCATGTTGCGCTAGAACTTGAAGGTTCAGCCGCTTTCCTTCGATGGATGGCCTGTAACCCTGACCAAGATTGGCCATTGCACAATAGGTCATGACGACGTCTTCGCCCCCAAGCCCCCTGGCGTCGCCGGCCAGGTGAGGCCGCATGATCTGGGCGTCAGGATGTGCCCGGGCGTGATCGCCGTTTGTCATCACGATCACGGGCGCGGTCGGTCCGACGAACCGTTCCGCTTCGGCAATGCTGTAATACCGGGCTGTGTTGAGCTGGTTTCTCAACCCCAAATGGACCCACACATAGGGAAAGCCATACAGAACCAATGCCAGAGCCGCGCCCAACCACCAAATCGCGCCGATGCCGGCACCAAACGCAAAGTGGGCTATGGTCGCAACCGCAAAAGCCGCAAGGCCAAGCCCGATCAACCGATATTCGTTGCGAATGAAGCGGATCATGTTTTCTCGCTTTACCTTCAGCAACATCTGGGAGACGTCGCCTAGGTCACGGAAATAGACAAAGCCAATCCCGAGCGAGACAGCGAGTCCGATATAGAAGATCAGGTTGGCAAGCATGGAGGTGCCTCTTGAACGTGGCGGGCCGACGTGAGGTCGGACTGCAGTTAGCGTTCGACCGCAGCCTGTTTGGTCAGAAAGGCTTCGACCGCGGCAACGGTTTCCGGGCGCAGGTTTTCGATGCCTTCATACGGCACGCCGCGCGCAGGTTCGGTATCAGGGTACAGTTTCTTGCGGGTAAGATGCCGGCCCAGAATGCGCTGGAATTCCTGGCCGCCCCATGCGCCGACTTCGGTCGAAACCGGGTACTTTTCATGCGTATCCCGATAGATATCGAAAAAATTCGCCAGAATTGCACTTTCTCCGGCACCCGGAAGGTTCAGTTTCAACTGGTCCTTCACGATCGCCTTCGGGGACGCCACCGAATAAATGATCACGTGATCGCGCCGCGTTTTCGACTCATCACCGAACAGGATTGACGCGGATTGGTCCACCCCATCCACAAGCCTGTCCCGTGGGATGAACGCGTCGGCGCCCGCCAGGCGGGACAGGGTCGTATACAGATCCGACACATGGATGATGTTGTTCACGATCGAGTCCGCCTCGATCATTCCGGGCCAGCGGATGAAGGCATCCACACGTACGCCGCCTTCTGTCGTATCTCCCTTGCCGCCGCGGAAAATCATCGGCGTGAAACCTGACTGTGGGGAATATTTCGTGAAGTGTCCGTTGTCGCCCATCAGCACTACAATGGTGTTTTCGGCTACGCCAAGCGTCTCCATCTCCTCAAAGAGCACGCCCAGATATTCGTCCAGCAGTTGCAACTTGTCGGCGTAAAGGCCGCCATTCACGCTTTCGGGGCCGTCGCGTCCTGCACGCGTGTTGTCCAGCGGGATCATCGGCCAGTACTGCAGAAAGAAGGGGGTGTCGCCGCCTGCCAGCCGCTGCAGTTCAGACAGCGCCTTGAGCTGGAACTGTTCGTTCATCTCATCGTATTTTTCTGCGTCCCACCGCTCGCCCGGCTGCATGCGGATTTCACGGATTGGACCGCCAGCCTCACCTTCGATGACGGTGGCCATGGCGGCGGGATCGGGGCGGAACCAATCGTCTACGATATAGTCCTCTTCGAAGTCCTGGATGCCGACCGAGACCTGCTCGCGGATGGCGTCATCGTTGAAGATCGTCAGCTGACCCTGTTGATGGATGGCATGCTGCGCATAGTCGAAACCCTGGTTCATCGCCCAGCTTTCCGCGATATCACCCATATGCCACTTGCCGACATGGCTGGTGGCATAGCCGGCCTCTTTCAGAACCTCTGCCAGCGTGACCTCATCTCCGGGAAGGCCAAAGCCGGCAATGTCGACCGTGGTATCGCCCATACCCATGCGCACCGGCAGGCGCCCGGTCATCTGGGCCACGCGCGTCGGCGTGCAGGAGGGCTCGGTATACATTCGAACCATGCGCATGGCTTCGTCCGAGAACGCATTGATGTTGGGGGTTTCAATTCCGCGGACCGCATTCAGTTCGGGAATGCCCATGTCGCCGAAACCCAAATCGTCGATCAGAATGGACACGATGTTGGGAGGATTTCCAGCATTGCCTTCCCGAAATTCGGCCAGTAACGCATCGACGGCAGCGTTGTCTTCAATCCACTGCTCGCCATTCTGCGCTTCCAGAATATAGTACTGCGCGTCGTGGATGATCGGCGTGTCCTGCGCAAAAAGCGGGGAAGACAACAGGATCGAGATGGCCGGCGCCAAACAATAAAGTCTTTTGAACATAAAGGGTTCCCCGCTGCAGGATGGTTGCGATTGCGACAAGTCTAATTATTTCGGCCTCTAAATCAAATTCAAGGGCGGTGGCACGAGGGCCGGGCGCCCCGTTTGAGGGCAAACCACCGGCGTGATCACTAGGCTGTTTCGAACAGGGCGTCGGTGAGAACGTGTTCCGAAAGCGCACCTGGCGCGCCGATCGCCACAAGCCGCGTCTCGGGTTTTCGATCACCCCACGCGCCATCCCGTGAAATGTCCATGCGCTTTCCGACGACCTGCACAAGAATGCGATGGTCCGGGTCCTCCTCGCTGAAAACGAATCCTTTGAGGCGATAGACGTCGCCCGGAAGCTTTCGAATTGCGCCTCTCAGCGATGACAGGCTGATGGGTTGCTCGGCCTTCATCATCGTTGTTGAAAAGCCGTCTGAATGATCAGCGTGTTGGCACCCGCAGTCAGGCCCATGCTCATGATGCTCCGGCACTTCTGTCTCAAGCTGTTCGGCAGCAAACCGGCCGACCGACAGCAATATGTCCAGCGGGACATCCGCATTGACCGCTTCGACCAGGCGATACCTGCGGAAACGCGAGCCGAGCCAGTCGTGCACTTTCTGAACTGTTTCTCTGCTGACCAGGTCCACCTTGTTCAAGATGACCATGTCGGAGAACGCGATTTGCCTGAGTTTCAACTCCATCTGCTCTGGTGCAGCGAACAGCTGCTCGGCGTCGACAAGGCACATCAGGCTGTCGAGGCGGATCATGTCCCGGAACTTCTGGTCCGTGAACGTCATCGCGATCGAGGACGGGTCCGATACGCCACTGGCCTCGAGGACGATGTATTCCGGTTTCTCCGGTCGGGCGAGAACGGCCTCGACCGTTTCGATCAGGTCATCCCGGATCGAGCAGCACACACAACCATTCGCCAGGCTCATCACATCGTCTTCCAGGCTAACCACAAGATCAGCATCCACATTGATCGAGCCGAAATCGTTGACCAGAACCGCAACCCGCAGACCATGATTGCCGGTCAGGATGCGGTTCAGTAGGGTTGTTTTCCCCGCCCCGAGAAAGCCGGTAAGAATTGTGACCGGAATTGCCGCAGTCGAACCAAACTCGATCATACTGTCACTCCGTCTTCTTCTTGCGGTTTGGAATGACGTCGTCGGTCTTGATCACAAAGTCGCTGGGCCATTCGGGGTTGGGCGCGCGGAACACGTCGGAGGGGTAGTATTCCTTGGGGTCGATCTCCATGTCGCGGTACTTTTGGTCCTGCTGTTCGGCGCGCGATGACCGCGGGGCAGGTGGCTTGATTTCATCGGGCAAGGTGATCTTGCCTTCGGCTTCCATCTTGCCCAATTCACGGAACGGTGCGACCGAGCCTGACTTGCCGGGCAGTGTCGCCTTCCGATACCAGATCGCATCTTTTGTGACGTTGACCACGGCCACGTCCAGACCCCAGGCGAACAGCCCATCATAATGGGCCCGGATGCCCGCCAGCATCTCGGCATCAATGTCCTCGTCTTGCGTGTAATGGGTCACCATCGCAAGCCGGGGGCGTGCCTCAGCCATCATCTTGCCAACCGCATAATGCGAGGTGTGATGGGTATCGATCGTGTAGTTGAACAGCTCCTGCGGCAGGCCGTATTTGTAGGTCATCAACTGGCCGATATCCTGACCGGACATTTCGGTGACGAACACATCAACGCCTTTGCCGTATTCAAGGCTCAATTCATCCGGTCGGCCGTCCCCGGTCCAAACGAAGCTCAGGCCGTTCCAATCCAGGCGATACCCGACGGCGCCGTCCTTGGCATGGCTGCGTGGCCAAGAGCGCACGGTGACGCCATCTTCGTCATAGACGATGCCGCCTTCCTGACGGAAATCGAACTCGTTGACCTCGATTTCGTAACCGTCTCCAATCGGGAATACGTCGAAGGCCTCCAGATGCCATTTCAGCATTTGCTTCATGCCGTCCACCATGCCCGCCGTTCCAAGCTCGGGTGTCCGGCCGGACGGGCCGTGGATCCGCAGCGGCGTGTAGCCACCCGACCAGGCTCTGAACGGGTAGATATAGGGGATGTCGGCGTAGTGATCGACATGCAGATGCGTGATGAAGATATCGTTGATCAATTGCGCAGGCACCTGCATCCCGATGATGTTGCGCACACAGCCCGACCCGAAATCGAAGAAGAACCGTTTTCCATTGCCCAGCTCGACCATCACACAGGTGCCTGCCTGATCCTCACGCGGAGGAAACGGCGTTGACCCGCAGAAGGAGATGCGCATCTCGTCGGGCCCCAATTCCTCGGAAAGCGGGAAATAGTTTGCGTTCGACCCGGTCATGTATTTCGTCGGCCGGAAGTACTCTGGCAGAGTGATGCCGCCGGCCGGCCGGCCGCCATAGGGGTTCTTCAGGCTTTCACCCAGAGGGCCGTCCCCCTCATGCGCCTGTGCTACGCCGGAGCCGTAGCTGACAGCCCCCGTTGCCACCGCACCTGCCGCCAGCCCCTGCATGACATGCCGGCGCGAAGGGTTTTCGATTTCATCCGCTGGCTGGTTTTGTTCGTTTTCGTGATCGTTGCTTTGGTCTTTGTCGGTCATTGCTATACCCTCAGTCGGATGCGTTTCTAAGATTGCGCTTCGCCAGACGACGAAGCTCGTTCACAAGCTCAGATTTGATATGGGCCCATTCCTCGCGCTCGGACGCAGTGATCGACGTATCCTTGAGCTTTGCGCAGACTTTGCCGAAGTCCTCGATGGCCTCGCTCAGAAACGCGTCCGGTTTGAACTGGCTGGAAAGCACAGTCGAAAGCTCGGGTAGCTCGTCTTTGAGGTCGTCCGTCACTGGATAAAGCCCGATTCCCAATATCTATTCTCGCATCAAGATGCGTGCGGTTGACCGGGGCGGCCAAGTGAGTCACCGTGAGTTGGGGGTGAGTTTGCAGTGAACCAAGCCAATGATTTATTGTTAGATCAAGATGTTGGGCTGCCATCACCTGACCTGGTTCGGCAGGCGCTGCGTGATGTTGTTGCCAGCGCCGAGTTCCAAACTTCGCCCCGGCTTCAGCAGTTTCTGACCTATGTCGTCGAGGAAGCCCTCGCCGGTCGCGGTTCCCAGATCCGCGGCAAGGCCATCGCAGTCGAAGTGTACGGTCGCAGCATTGATGGCAGCGGTGGTCGAAATCTGGTTCGGGTAGAGGCGAGGCGACTACGGCGTTTGCTGCGTGAGTTTTACGAAGACCATTGGGACGGCCAGGGCGTTCGGATCTTCATCGATCCTGGCGGATACAAGCCGCGGTTTTCACACCAAGCTACCCTGGACGACCCGAAGTCGGACTTGGTAAGCCACGGCCCGTCCGGCAGACCCAGGCACCTGCGTGGACTTCTGTTGGTCGGGCTGGGCGTTGTGGCCATGATCGTCATGCTGGGCATGTGGCTGGGACCCGGCAATGACGAGGTCGGGCAACCCTCCAACACCACCCGGCAGGCCGAACGGGCTGCGCTTGGTCAGCAATCGCTTGTCAGACTCCAAGCGGCCAACCTGGCGGATCAGGCGCGGGGGATGTTCTTTCCGGTCTTCGATGTCAAACGCCAGCAGATCGCCTTGGGAATGTTCCAGCACTCCACCGAGCTCGACCCGGTCTTGCCCGATGGCTATGCGGGAATGGCTCAGGTCTTGGCCACACTGGCTCTGCTGTCTCAAGACGAGGACACACGAGAGGATCTGCTGCGCCAAGCATCTGAGATGTCAGGAACGGCGCTTGAGTTGTCGCCGTCGGGTGCATGGGCCAATGCCTCGAATGGCTGGCGATTGGCGGTGTCGGGCGACGCGGATGAAGCTTTGAAATACGCCCGCTTGTCTGCTGAACTTGCGCCTGAAGATGGCCATGTTCTGGACCTTGTCGGGATTGCCGCCCTGATTGCGAACGAGCCCGAACTTGCGGCTGAGGTTAGCAATCCGTCGCGGGCCAGATCCGGGTCCGGCCGATTTGGGGCGAGAAATATCTGGGGCGTATCGCAGCTTGTGCTCGGGAACTACGAAAACGTTGTCGATGCCTTTCAGGGTGCGCCTGCTGCAGGAGCGCCCGTAAGCGGGCCATCACTTTTGTTCCAGGCCGTCGCTCATGATCAGCTGGGCAATTTTGACGAAGCGCAAAGACTTGTTGATGAGTTGGAGGCCACGTGGCCGGATTTTCCGTCCGAATTTCTGGTGCAAAGGATCTTTCCGGGTGACCCCGATACACGGAAGAAGATACTCGGATCTCTGGCGAAGTACTGAAAGACCCGTCGCAGCCTGCGCCGCTAAGAAGTCTTCAAGTTCCAACTGATGGCTTCGTGCGCGGCCCAGCTCGGCGTTGACGTTTCGGTGCTGCAGTCCTTCGTCGGCTTTGGGGGAAATTTGCCGCAAACTTCTCTTGACCTTCCAGCGCGGGAATGGGGCAAACGGTCACCCGAAACTGTGCGCAAGGCGGCAAGACCGGCAGGTCAAGCAGGTTTGATCAGTGTCAGACCGTTTTGGTGCCGCCCGCGCCAAGCCAAAAAACAACCGAGTGAAACGAGCCGATGAACAAACTGACGCCATTGGTGGGCGGCGTTCTGATCGCAGGCGCTGCCGTGTTCGCCTACAACCTCAGCCAACAACCTGCAGGGCACTCGATGGAGGTGCCTGACACCTCGTCGCTGTCGCGGGGGGACCCGATCGCGCAAGTCAGCGTGCCGGCGACGTTCAGTGCGCCGGCCCAGATGGGCAAGGTTGCCTTTGACGTCAAATGCGCTGTCTGCCATGGGGCGAATGCCACGGGTTTGGAAGGCCTGGCTCCGCCCTTGGTGCACAAGATCTATGAGCCCAGCCACCACGGGGACGAGGCTTTTCAGCGGGCGGTTCAATATGGTGTTCAGGCCCACCACTGGCGCTTTGGCGACATGCCGCCGGTGGCTGGCTTGACCCGTGCAGACGTGCAGGGCATCGTTGCCTATGTCAGGGAACTGCAGCGCGAGAACGGGATAAACTGAACCTTGCACAGTTGGGCGGACAGGATGATCGGACGGTGGGTTCTGGCCTTGGGCCTGGTTCTGGCCGGTATTCTGGTGTTCTCGGAACCCGCCTTTGCGCATGGGGGCGATGGGGGCACACATGCCGTCGTCGATCTGGAAGCATCCGACCCCGACCATGTCGAACAGGGCCACCCGGGCCATGACCGTGGCCGCGCCCGTCGTTTCCGCGCTGGTCTCAACGATCAACCGCCGTGCCATCCCGTCGGGCCAATACCGGATGTTGCCGGTGGCCCTGTTCGATCCGCCCCCGCCGCGCGCCGTGTCCTGAGTCAGGTAAGGCCTCTTCTGGGGGCGAGTTGAAGCAGACATACAGGACAAGAGGATGACCTTTTTCAAGCTGACGACGGGCGCCGTGCTGGCGTGGATGGTGGCCGTGACCGCCCTGGCGCATGGTGGCGCCACCGGGATCGTGAAGGAACGCATGGACGGCATGTCCGCCATGAAGGGCGCCATGAAGACCCTGACGCCGATGATGCAGGGCAAGACGCCCTATGACGCCGGCACCGTCCGAGACGCAGCCGAGACGATCGGCCGCCATGCCGGCGACAGCATGACCCGGCTGTTCCCCGAAGGCAGCGATGGCATGCCCTCCGAGGCCAAACCCGCGATCTGGCAGGACTGGGACGCCTTCGCCGAACTAGCCGAACAGCTGCAGACCTATGCCGAGGGGCTGGCCTTGGCGGCCGACAACGGGCTGATGATGGCCGGTGCCGGGCAAGGGTCCGGCATGATGGGCGGATCGGGCATGATGGGCGGCGCTTCGATGATGGGGGGCGGGGCCATGACGGGCGGCCCCCCCGGGCGCGAGGAGCTGTCCGAGATGCCCGCCGATGGCGTGTTCATGATGCTGGGCCAGACTTGCTCGGCCTGTCACACGCGGTTTCGGTCGGAATAAGGTGCTTCGATGAAACGCCTCTATCGTCTGGTCCTTGCCTCTGCCGTACTGGCTGCGGCGGGGCTGGCCGCCGTAATCGCGTGGCCGATCGGTCTGACGCCGCAACTGCCCGACCTGACGGGCGACGTTGACCGCGGGGCCTACCTGGCGCGGGCGGGCGGCTGTATCGCCTGCCACACCAACTTCGCCGAGGGCGGCGCGCCCCTGGCCGGCGGCGTCAAGCTAAAGACACCCTTTGGCACGCTGTATTCCCCCAACCTGACCACCGACCCGGACCACGGAATCGGTGGCTGGACGATCGAGGAATTCGCCAAGGCCGTACGCCAAGGCGTGGCGCCGGACGGGCAGCCCTATTACCCGGCCCTCCCGTACCCGTTCTACGCCGAATTCACCGATCAGGACATCGCCGACCTGTGGGCGGCGTTCCAGACCGTGCCCCCGGCGGCCACGCCGTCCCGCGCGCAAGAGATGGCCTTTCCCTTCAACCAGCGCTGGGGGCTGAAACTGTGGCGCGCGGCCTTCCTTGATCCTCCGCGCACCGATCCGGTCCCCGGCAAAGGTGATGTGTGGAACCGCGGCCGGCTGCTGGTCGAAGGCGCCACCCACTGCGCCGCCTGCCACACCGGGCGCAATCTGCTGGGTGCCCGCAAATCGGATTCCGAGCGCTTCAGGGGCAGTGATGCATTGCCGGGCGGCGACAAGGCGCCGGCCATCGACTCTGCAACCCTGCAGAGGCGGGGCTGGACGGTCGACAGCCTGGCCTATGCCCTGCGCACAGGTATCATGCCCGACGGTGACGTATTCGGCGGCGCAATGGGCGAGGTCGTGACCTACGGCACCCGCTTCCTGACCGAAGAAGACCACCGCGCCATGGCCACCTATCTGCTCGATGCCCATGACGAAGGGTAAAAAGGTGGAGCCGCCGCGCCGAGCGATCTCGCCAATGATGAAATGGGGTACACCGGTGGCCGTTGTGATCATCGGTGTAGCCAGCGCTCAATGGTGGATGTCAAAAGGGGTGCCTGACGGTGCATCCGCCGATCCGCTACGTGGGGCGGCGCTTTATGCCGAAAACTGTGCGTCGTGTCACGGGGCCAAGCTGGAGGGTCAAGCCGATTGGCAAACGCCTGATGCGGACGGCGTCCTGCCAGCCCCGCCGCATGATCGAACCGGGCACACCTGGCATCATGGCGATGGCCTATTGTTCGACTATACCAAGTTGGGCGGCGAGGAGATGCTCAAGCGAATGGGAGTCTCGGGGGTCCAAAGCGGAATGCCGGGATTTGCCGACAGCCTGTCCGATCAGGATATCTGGGACATCCTCGCGTTCATCAAGGACAGTTGGCCCGAACGCGAACGCGCGATTCAACGCCAACGTACCGAGGCGGAAGCCCGGGCAGGCAACTGATTTTTTGTCGGAGTTTACGCGTCAATTCTGTGTCTGCTCAAGTCGGTTGGGCGAGATCACTAATCGCCTCCGCTCGGCTCGGTCCCGTGTTCGCCACCCTATGAAGCAAGCAGACCCGACAGTTTGAGTGCCCCGGACTGCAGCAGTGGCAGGAATTGCTTCAGGCTTGTCAGATCGTGCCGCTGCGTGGGGGCGTGCACGGACAGAGTGGCCGCAAGCCGGTCATTCTCGTCAAAGACCGGAACCGCGACGGCGGCCATGCCGGGCATGAACTCCTCGTCGTCGGTCGAGTAACCGTTCTGGGCGATTTTGGCGATCTCGGCACGCATGGCCGTGGGGTCGGTAATGGTTTTCTCGGTGTTAGCGGTCAGCCCGCGGGCCGAGAGAAACCCATCCAAGGTGTTTCGGCGCAGGGTCGAGAGGTACATCTTTCCGCTGGCGGTGCAGTGGAATGGCACCTGGGTCCCAATCGGCAGCTGGATTCTCAGTGGCCATTTGGTCTCGACCCGGTCGAGATAGATCATCCCCTCGCGGTCGGGGATGGCAAGGTTGCAGGTCTCACCAATTTCGTCGGCTACTCCGCGCAGAATGGCCAGGCGGGCCGTGCGGAGATGTTCGGACGACACGGTGTTCACGGACATCTGCCGCAACCGGGGGCCGGGCCCATAGGACCGGCCGTCCAGATCTCGTTGAAGGAACCCTTCGGCCTCGGCCGTCTGCAGCAGCCGGTGGACCGTCGGCTTTGCCAGACCCAACGCTTCGATCAGATCTGCCGGTTTGACCGCGACCCCGCGCCGCGCGACCTCTTCCAAGATCAGCAACAGGCGCAGGTTCGTTGGAATCTGGGTGTCCTTGTCTTGTGTGTCCGTCGCGGTCATCCGGCTACAGTCTAGTTTTTCGGCAGTAGTATCAAGGCCAGATCAGGCACCAGTGACACCAGAATCCAGACCGAGAGCAACGCCACCAGATAAGGCACCGTATACCGCAGAAGCCGGAAATACGGCACGCCTGTAACTCCCGAGGCGACATACAGGTTCAGCCCGTATGGCGGCGTGATGAAGCCAATGGATGCTCCGACAAGGAAGATCACCGAGAAGTGGATCGGATCAATCCCGACCGAAGCTGCGATCGGCGCCAGAATCGGGGCCAGAATGATGGTCACCGGCAGGCTTTCCAGAACCATGCCCGAGAAAAACACGATCACCATCGAGGTGAACAGAACAGCATGGTAACCCCCCATCGAGGTCACGAAATTGCCGATCGTTTCCTGGGCCCCCAGCAGGGAAAGGATCTGCTGCATTACCACCGAGATGGCAATCAGAGGCGCCAGGATCCCGGTTATCTGTGCCGAACGGATGACGATTGACGGGATCTCGGGGATCGTGAAACCCTCGACCACCAGCATTTCGGCAAAGCTCTTGTCCGTTGGGGAAACATCGTCGCGGGCACCCATGATCCGGTTGATCGGATAACTCACCAGCCCGGCGATGACGCAGAAGCCAACGGTGACCCCGGCGGCCTCGGTCGGAGAGAACTTGCCGGTGTAGATGCCCCACAGCACAAGCCCGATGGCAAAAAAGCCCAGCCACGCGCCGAAGGCGGTTTTCAGAACTCGGTTCAGTTGCAGCGGGATCAGGTGACCCCAGCCGTTCATGCGGCAGATGATCCAGCAGGCAAACTGCATCCCGATCACCATCAGCGCGCCGGGCAGGATGCCGGCCACGAACAGTTCGGAAATCGGCAGGTTCATCAGGAAACCGTAGACGATGAAGATGATCGACGGCGGGATGATGATGCCGACTGTGCCGCCTGCCGCGGCGGTGGCGGCGCTGAAGCGTTCGTCATAGCCGCCTTTGACCATCTCGGGGTGCAGCATCGATCCGATCGTGGCTGTCGTGGCCGAGTTCGACCCCGAGATCGCCGCGAACAACCCGCAGGCCCCAAGCGAAGCCATCGCCAGACCGCCGCGTATCCAGCCGAGACAGGCATAGGCGAAATCGCTGAGCCTTCGGGCGATACCCGACTTGTTGATCAGGTCTCCGGTCAGGATGAACAGGGGCATGGCCAGCAGCGCGAAGCCCTTGTTGAACACGTTCAAAAGCTCGGCGCCCATGTTGTCGAGCGTCAGGCCCAGAACAAACGAGCAGCCGATCACCCAGTAGCCGATGACCAGAAGGACCGGTACGCCCAACATGAACAGGAATGTCACGCCGAGCGAAATCAAAGTAACCCAAGTTCCGTCTGCCATCAGTCTGCCCCGATCACGGCCTGCTTGATCAGCGGCTCGCCTGTTTTGAAGTTGCGCAGATCGTCCGCCAGGTTTTGGAACACTCGGCCGACCATAAGAAAGAAAGACAAAGGTGCAGCCAGCAGGAACCACCACTGCATGATGTTGTCCGTGCCCAGAACGATCTGGAAGTTGGACGCTGACAAGGCCACCAGCCGGGACGTGGTCACGATGACTATGACCGCGAAGATGAACCATAGCACCGCGTCCAGGATCAGGCAGGCCAACTGCCCGCCACGTGGCATCGCGGTCCGGAATTCGCTGAAGCTCAGATGCGTTCTGAGGCGCACGTTGTAGGAGGCCCCAAACCACGCCATCACCATGAACAGCAAGGGTGGAATCGTTGTGGACCAGGGTTCCTGGTCATTGAAGACGAACCTGTCGATCACGCCCCAGAAGATGATCAGCGCAATGGCGAGATAGGAATACACCATCACGGATCGTTCCAGATGGCGCTCGATGAAGGGAACCTTGCGATAGATCAGCATGACCAGAAGCCCACCCAGCGCAGCGACGACGGCGCCGACAACCCACGCTGCGTCGGACTCCAACGCTGATTGAATTTCAAAGGAATCCTGGCTGAGAAAGGCGCTGAATATCGCGCCGATGTCTGCCCAAAATGACATGAACCCCGTCCTCCCAGTCGGTCTTCGGTTGAAGCGGCCCACGCAGGGCCGGTTCAAATCAGTTTATCAGGCTTGGCCCATCCACCAACGGCGCGGCTCGACATTTTCCGGCAGGGTGTCTGCCGGGATCTCGCGCGCGATGTCGTAGATCTCCTGATAGGTGTCGATGCCGCCGGCCCACTTGTTCAGGCGCTCGCGCCATTCTGCCCAGGGTTCCGGGTTGAAGTTCGGGGCACACATTTCCTCGGCCAGCTTGATCTGGTCGTCCGGCAGGAAGGCCGCACGCACACCGTTCTCGGCGAAGATCGTGTTGGGCAGCTGCGGATCCGAGAAGCCGACCGTGTTCAGCAGCGCGGCTTCGTTTGCACCCTGGATCAGGGCCTGCGTGAAGTAGGACGATTCCATGACCGCATCCTGCAGCTCGCCGCCCAGGCTGTCGAAGACCTTGGCCGACATCGACGTGTGTTCGGTACCGCAGAAGAACTTGAGGTTGACCGACTGGGAAACGACCGGTGCCATGTTCGCGTAGGCCACCGCCGATGCCCAGGTTTCGGCCCCATCGATCAGACCGGTCTTCAGCGCATCCAGCGTTTCTTCCCAAGCCACCGGAACCGGGTTCAGGTTCAGCAGCTGCATCGCGATCCGACCCAGCTGAGTGCCGGTCACGCGGTTCTTGGTGCCAAACAGCTCTTCCAGTTTGGTGACGGTGGGCTTGTCCGCAAAGGTCGACCCCATCTGCAGCCCGCGCAATTCGCAGTGGGTGAACAGGAACTTCAACCCGTGGCGCTTTTCGAGCGGCTCGCGCAGGATCCGCTGGCTGGCGGGGCTGTAGAAGAAATGATACTGCGCCGCGCGGCTTGGGAACATGTAGGCATAGTCCAACACGTTCAGATAGGGTGCGCCACCGGCCGAGTTCTGGGTCGAGGCCGCGTAAATGTCCACGATTCCCTGCTGGGTTTTCTCGACACAGCTCAGCTGACCGCAGATCTGGTTGTCGCCGATGAACTCAATGCGAATCTCACCGTCCGTGCGCTCTTCGAGGTCGCGGGCGAACTCGATGGCGCCGGCCCGTTCGATGAGAAGGTTGCGCGTGTTGAAACCTGCCGCGCCGAATTTCAGCGTATGCTTGGGCTCTTTCGAGAATCGTTTTTCATACGTGGATTCAGCCGCCTGCGCGAGATTGGCAAGGCTCATGGCCCCACCGAAACCCCCCGCTGCCAGCAGAGTGGAACTCATGCCATAGCGTCCGGCAACGCGGAAAAAGTCCCGCCGTGAAATGCCACTTAACTTTCGTCCGATCTCCATTGCTATCCTCCCGTTTCGCAATTATTGAGACGTTTTGTATCAAAAAATGCTAGCTTAATTCATGCATCTTGCATAGGGTTTTTTTAGCAACTTCGGGAGGAGCCGATCATGGAAGTGGACTATGTGATTGTCGGTGCCGGTTCTGCGGGATGTGTCATCGCCAATCGGCTTAGTGCTGATCCCCAAACCAAAGTTGCATTGATCGAGGCGGGCGGACCGGACACCAACCCGTGGATTCACATCCCGGTCGGCTACTTCAAGACCATGCACAACCCCTCGGTCGATTGGTGTTATCGCACCGAGCCTGACCCGGGCCTGAATGGGCGTTCCATTGATTGGCCGCGCGGAAAAGTATTGGGCGGGTCGTCCTCGTTGAACGGGCTTCTCTATGTTCGCGGGCAGAAAGAGGATTACGACCGCTGGCGCCAGATGGGAAACGTCGGGTGGGGCTGGGACGATGTTTTGCCGCTATTCAAACGCAGCGAAGATCAAGAGCGCGGAGAGGACGAGTATCACGGCGTAGGTGGCCCGCTGTCCGTCTCCAATATGCGCATACAGCGCCCGATCTGCGATGCCTGGGTCGCCGCGGCGCAGGCCGCAGGCTATCCGTTCAATCCAGACTACAACGGCGCCAACCAAGAGGGCGTCGGGTATTTTCAGCTTACCACGCGCAACGGCCGTCGTTGCAGTGCGGCCGTCGCCTATCTCAAGCCCATCCGCAACCGGCAGAACCTGACGATCATCACGCGCGCGCTGGTGACGCGGGTTGCCATGGACGGCAAGCGCGCAATAGGCGTTGTTTACCGCGATCGGTCGGGCGAAACCAAAACGGTGAAGGCCCGGCGCGAGGTCATCCTGTCCGGGGGGGCAATCAACTCTCCGCAGATCCTGATGCTGTCAGGCATTGGTGACCCCGATCATTTGAAGGCAAACGGAGTCGAACCTGTTCACGCCTTGCCGAACGTCGGCAAGGGGCTGCAGGACCACCTGCAGGCGCGTCTGGTATTCAAATGCAACGAGCCGACCCTGAACGATGAGGTGCGGAGCCTGTTCAACCAGGCCCGCATCGCGCTGAAATACGCGTTGTTCCGGGCCGGTCCCATGACCATGGCGGCCAGTCTGGCAACCGGTTTCATGAAGACCCGTCCCGATGTTCAAACCCCGGACATCCAATTCCACGTCCAGCCCTGGTCGGCGGACAGCCCGGGTGAAGGCGTGCACCCGTTTTCGGCCTTCACGATGTCGGTCTGCCAACTCAGGCCGGAAAGCCGTGGAGAGTTGCGGTTGGATGGACCGGACCCCGCCAGCTATGTCAAAATCATCCCGAATTATCTGTCGACAGAGACCGATTGCCGAACGATCGTCGCTGGCGTCAACATCGCTCGCAATATTGCGCGCCACAATCCGTTGGCCTCAAAGATCTCCGAGGAGTTCCGACCGACGGCGGATCTGTCCTGTGATGACTATGAGGGGACGTTGGACTGGGCGCGTTCGAATTCAGTGTCGATCTATCATCCGACCGGAACCTGCGCGATGGGTACGACCGACGCGGCCGTTGTCGGACCTGATTTGAAGGTAAAAGGGATCGAGGGGTTGCGCGTTGCAGATTGCTCGATCATGCCGGAAATCGTCAGCGGAAACACCAATGCGCCCGCCATCATGATCGGTGAGAAGGCCAGCGATCTGATCGCGGGACGCGGCTGACACAGAGTCTGTCGGCCAGTTATTGGCTGGGTAAGGTCAGAGCGTCATTCGACGGGCAATCCGAATACCGCGATTGCTGCGCCAAGAATGCAGAACAGTGCAAACACCAACGCGCGGAAGGGCAGGTTCTGCTGAGACGCCGACCGGGCCGCGATGCCGGCCTGCAGCGCGTAATAGGCTGCAAAGGCGCGCGACGCATAGCTGATGATTTCAAAGACATTCGATGTCCAGGTCAGTATCAACCCGACACCGACCAAAACGGTATAGGCGGTCCGTTCAGAGACGCGCCCGCCTGAAATCTCGGACAGCAGTCCACCGGACCCGCTGGTATCCGCGACAGCGGCGCTGAACTGGGCCGACAGGGCCGCAATAACCAGAAGAACGGGCAGTATCGGGGCGACAACCTGCATCAGGTCAATGATCGCCGTTTCGTCCAGAACCAAGCCGCCCGGTTCGACCGAATAGGTCAACAGGCCGATATAGATCAGGTAAACCGCGCTTGCGATCAACTGGGCCCACCGCATGGAGCGAATGCGCGTTTCCGCATCATAGGCGTGGCCGAGGTAACGCGAGGTTTCAAATCCCTGCACGGTGACGATCAGCCCGGCCAATAACATGAACCCGTGCGAGCCGCGCTCGGCCGGCGGGTCAAAGACAAGTGCATCGTGGCTGTATTGCTCGGCAAAATACGTGGCAAGTCCGACAAGCAGCCCGGCGATGATTGCCAGTTTCAGGCCGACTGAAATCTGCTCCAACCGTTCCAGCGCGGAAAACCCCCGGGTGCAGCCAACGAAAAGGATCAGCACAAGCACGCCCGAGGTCACAAGGCGGGCATGAAACGCGTCATCCACCTGGGTCAAGCTCACGCCAAACGAGCCGAACAGGTTCAGGTAGTAGGCGACCGAAATGAAGTAGGCAAAAGACAGGCTTGCCGACGCGACCCTTTCGGCCCGCTCGATACCGGCACCCCGGTCGGATCTGTGCGCAATGTCGCGGATGTTGTATCGAATTGCGCTTCCAAACCCCCAGGCCGCGGCGCAGAGGCCCAGCATGGCAAGCGGGGCCAGATCGCCAAAACTGACGTCCAGGATTGGACCAAGAACAAGGAACCCGCTGCCGATGATCGACGCCAGCGGGGTGATCGAGGCTCTCCACATCCGGGAATTGGCGACACGTGGCCAAACCAGAATGGCCAAGACCACCACGACCGCGGACAGGATCAACGTATTCTGCAACTCGGTCGTCAAGGGAACGGTTCGGCCTCGCTAGTGCTCGTCGGGACGCCGCTGGTGGGGGTTCAATCGCTGAGGGGCGATCATGGTATGTGTACCGGCATCCAAGGTCGCTCAGACTTACCAATCAGGGGTATCCCGTTCAACTCTGGCGCTTGGTTGTGCCGCGTTCCATCGCCTTTTCCGAAGCCAGATGGCGGGCGCGTCAAAAAAAACCGGGTGGCTGTCAACGTCTTGTTGCATCGCTCGTGCAAGGTCTTCCTGCGCGCCAAAATGACGTGACGTGCTGGGGTATGAGTTGGACATTTCGCGTGTAATCCATCAGGTTCCGGGCAACACAGCTCCGGTCGCTCGGCCCAGCCATGGCCGCGTTCGGCGCGCAATATTCGCAGGTTGAACCAGATGCAGTATCACAACAAACCCTATGATCAGCTCAACATCGGGGACACGGCCGAACTGAAGCGTCTGTGCACCGAGGATGACTTTTATGCCTTCGCCGCGAATTCGGGCAATCACAACCCGCTGCACCTGGCCCATGAGGACGGGGATGGAGACGACCGGCCCGAGGCGGTGGCGCCATCGCTGTTCGTTGGCGCGCTGATCTCGGCGGTTCTGGGAAACATCCTTCCCGGGGCCGGGACGCTTTACAAATCGCAACAGTTCGACTTCGTGGGCCGTGCCATGGCCGGGGACGAGCTTTTGGCGCGCGTGGTCGTTACGGAAAAGCGTGCAAACCGCGAGGTGGTCCTGGATACCACCGTCACCCGATGCAGGGATGATGCGGTCATCGTCAGCGGCAAAGCCGTGGTAATAGCGCCGGACCGCGCCCTGTCGTTCCGCGAAATCGAGGTTCCCGGCCTGATCGTTCAGCGGCACCGTCACTTCGACGCGTTGCTGGAGAAATCCCGGCCGCTGGATCCCATCCCGACCGCCGTCGTCGCGCCGGAGGACCCGAACTCGCTGGGCGGCGCGATCCTGGCTGCGCGGGAAACGATCATTGAGCCGATACTTGTCGGTCGCCCGGACCTGATCGGGCAGGCGGCGCAGGAACTGGGCGAAAAGCTGGATGGTTTCGAGATTGTCGCCGCGGAAGAGCACAGCGAAGCCGCCCGCATCGCCGTCGACCTTGTGGTCGAAGGCCGGGCCGGGGCGCTGATGAAGGGGCATCTGCACACCGATGATCTGCTGAGGGCCGCATTGCGGAAGGATCAGGGATTGCGCGCGGGCCGGCGCTTTACCCATGTTTTCGTCATGGACGTGCCCGGGCAACCGCACCCGCTGCTGGTGACTGACGCCGCGATCAATATCGAGCCCGATCTGCAAACCAAGATCGACATTACCCAGAACGCGATTGATCTGGCGATCTCGATCGGGATGGAAACGCCCAAGGTCGGCGTTCTGTCGGCGGTCGAGACGGTGAACCCGGCCATTCGGTCCTCGATCGACGCGGCGTTGCTGTCCAAAATGGCTGAACGGGGCCAGATCATAGGAGGCTTGGTCGACGGTCCGCTGGCCATGGACAATGCGGTCAGCATGGCCGCAGCACGGATCAAGGGGATCGTCTCGCCAGTGGCCGGACAGGCCGACATACTTGTGGTTCCAAACCTGGATGCGGGCAACATGCTGGCCAAACAGCTGACATATATCGCCAACGCCGAAGCGGCAGGGGTGGTTCTGGGGGCGAAGGTGCCGATCATCCTGAACAGCCGCGCGGATGACGACAAGGCGCGTTTGGCATCCTGCGCCGTGGCTGCCCTGCACGCCGCCCGCATTGCCGGGGGGCGGTCATGAGCCATGTCATCACGCTGAACGCAGGCTCGTCGTCTATGAAGTTCGGGCTGTTTTCGTTGCCATCCGATGACCCGGTTGCAATCTGCACCGGAATCGTCGACCGCATTGGCGCCGCGGGCGCGACCATCCGCGCCAAAACGTCGGATGGCCGCACGTTGGGCGGTGATGTGGCAGACGGGATTGCCGATCATCACGAGGCCCTGAACCATGTTCTGGACCTGATCGTCCAGCAATTTCCCGCGGCCAATATTGCAGCCGTCGGCCACCGCATCGTTCATGGTGGTCCTGACCATGATCACCCGATCTTGCTGACGCCGGAAAGTCTTGCGGCGCTGGACAAACTCTCGCCCTTCGCACCATTGCATCAACCTTATAACCTCAGCGGCGTTCGCGCCTCGGTCGAGCGGTTCCCCGATGCGGTGCAGGTTGCCTGTTTCGACACCGCCTTTCACCGCAGTCACCCCTGGGTCAACGATACGTTTGCCTTGCCGACCGAGTATTATGACAAGGGCGTTCGCCGCTATGGGTTTCACGGCCTCAGCTACGAATACATCTCGGGCCATCTGGCCAAGACCGCGCCGCTGCTGCATGGCGGTCGGGTCATCGTGGCGCATCTGGGCAACGGCGCGTCGATGTGCGGTATGATCCACGGCCGCTCGGTCGGGTCCAGCATGGGGTTCTCGGCCATAGACGGTCTGCCTATGGGAACCCGATGCGGCCAATTGGATCCCGGTGTCGTCCTCTACCTCATGGACCAGAAGGGCATGAGCGTGGATGAGATCACCGAACTTCTGTATCGCAAATCCGGTCTGCTGGGTCTGTCCGGTCTGTCCAGCGACATGCGCACGCTGGAAAAGTCCGACAGCGGCAGCGCGCGCCGGGCCATCAGCTATTTCAATTTCCGTGCGCGGCGTGAACTCGGTGCCCTTGCGGCTGTGCTGGGCGGGCTGGATGCGGTGGTGTTCACGGGTGGGATCGGCGAGAATTCTGCGCTAGTGCGCGAAAGGATTTGCGTCAACATGGGGTGGTTGGGGATTGAACTGGACCATGATGCCAATACGGACCACGCCCGGATCATCTCGACACCGCTGTCCCGGGTTCAGGTCATGGTCATCCCCACCAACGAGGAACTGGTGATCGCCCGTGCGGCTGCTCGTTTCGTCTATCCGCACATGTACGAGACGCTATTGGACAAAGCGAGCCCAGCCGCGCCGCCCCCGGCCGATGGTTCGGGGCCTGAGTGATCAGGCGCTGGACGTCAGCGAAGGATTTTCGGCGAATTTTTCGAAAAAATGGCTCTCTACGGGAAACCCCCAATTTCGGGCATAGGTGGGCTGGGCTATTGTCTGATCAACCAAGGTCAAACTTGGCCTACCACTTTCCCCGAAGAGGGGCTGGCTACCTACCCCCTCAGCCGGCCCCTCAAAAACCCCCAAAAAAGTTGAATCCCTTGACAGCCAAAGCCTTAGAGCCCGGTACCAGATAAGCCCGTGATGCGCATTGCCAGGTTAGGGAGGCGCGCAAAGTCGTCGAAGCTGGCCAAATGGGGAAGTTCCGAGACCGGCGACTTTCGATACCCTTCCGAATACAGAATAAATGGGACTTGGGCACGTTGGGCGGTTTCTGCGTCCACTTCGCTGTCGCCCACAAAGACCCGCGCGTCGTTTGTGCCCAGTGCCTCGAACGTGGCGGTCAGGTGGGCGGGGTCGGGTTTGCGGGATTTCACTGTATCTCCGCCGATCACCACGTCGAAGAACTGCGCCAGCTCCAGAACCTCAAGGATATGCTGCGCGGGCGCTTCCGGTTTGTTGGTGCAGACCCCTAGCGCGATATTTGCAGCCCGCAGTCGTCGCAGAGCGTCTTTGACACCTGGATAAGGCCTGGTGATCGCACTTGATGCCTGGCTGTAATGGTTCAGCGTGACCTGTGTCAGTTCGGAATGGCGCTCAATGCTCAGTCCGCAGTGGAGGATCACGCGCTCAACCAGTTTTGGCAGACCATTGCCGACGAATCCCCGGATCGTTTCTTCGGGCAGGGGCGCATAGCCCTGATCGGCCAGCATCCGGTTCGCTGCTGCCGCAATGTCGGCCAGGCTGTCCACCAGCGTGCCATCCAGATCAAACACGATTGCCGCCGTCATCTCCGCTCCCGTCTCTAAGTGCCGAGACCCGGCCTAACGGGCCTGCCGCAAGGGCGCAATGGTTCGGTGTGCGAATAGCAGGAAACCGGCACTTGACATACCTTAGTATTTTTATCAGATTAAGCATGGAGACACGCAGCCAACCCGGTTCCGGGCCAGCCAGATCCATGAAAGTTGAACGGAAAAGGCGCTTTGCCTGAACACAACCGGAGATGACCCGATGAACGCGCAGAACCCGAATCCGACCCAAGCCTATGCCGTTTCGATGCTGCCGGCCCACAAGGCCGAGGACCTGACGCAGGGCGGCAACCTGGCCCATATCGAACTGGGCGACCAGCTGTATACCCTGCGCATCACCCGCGCGGGTAAATTGATCCTGACAAAATGAGCGGCGCATCGACCCGGGGCGGCGCCCCGGTCGGACGGCTGGCCGATCTGACCCCGATCGAGGCTGGCGCCGTCATGTACCTGCGGATGTGGAGTGACGGGGCCGCCGGCCGTGCCGACGCCGCACATGACTTCGACATCGCGCTGGGCGCCGATCATGGGCAGCTGGCCATGCTGGCGCTGGATCGTCTGTGCAGCCTGTGCGCCCATCACGCCCGCCGCCCCTTGATCCGGCACGGGCTGGGCTGCGCCTGTCTGGGCGCGGACGAAAGCTGTTTCGCGCAGATGATCGCCGCGGCCTCGGAAGGGGCGCGCGAGGATGCGATGATGCTGGCCGCCTTGATCGTACGCCCCGATTTCGCGCCCGCGCTGGCGTCACTGTCCGAAGAGTTCGGGCTGGCCCTGCGGCGCATGACCTCCGCCGTTCCACTGCCGACCACCGGCCATCAGACCCCCTCGGCCGTGCTGCACTGACAGCGCGGTTCAGTGCCCTGGCCGAATTCGGCCGGGGCGTTTCTCAGCAGCAGCCGCACCCGTCATGGTGATGGCTGTGGTCGCACACCGGGGCAGGGGCATAGTCGCCCACCTCGGCCAACACAGACCGCAGCGCCCACAGGATCATGTCCACATCTTCGGCCTCGATGGTCAAAGGTGGGCGGATCTTCAGGATGTTGTCCTTCGGCCCCTCGCTGCCGATCAGGATGCGGTGGTCCCGCATCCGGTTCTTGACGTACCGGCAGATCTCGGTGCCTTCCGAGCCGTCGGGGTTGATCAGTTCGACCCCAAGAAACAGGCCCATCCCCCGCACGTCGCCCACGCAGGCGAACTCGGCTTCGATCGCGCGCAGACCATCCATCAGCCGTGCGCCCATCACGCGGGCATTCTCCTGCAGGCCCTCGTCATCGACGATGTCCAGCACCTCCTTGCCGATCCGGCAGGACAGGGTCGAGCCGCCGAAGGTCGAGAAGAACTCGATCCCGTTGTCGAAACTGTCGGCGATATCGCGCGTGGTGACCAGCACGCCCAGGGGGTGGCCGTTGCCGATGGGTTTGCCCAGAACCACGATATCAGGGGACGCGCCCTGATGTTCGAAGCCGAAATAGTACTCGCCCAGCCGGCCCAGGCCCGTCTGCACCTCGTCGGCGATGCAGACGCCGCCGGCGGCGCGGATCTTTTCGTAAACCGCTGGCAGATAGCCTTTTGGCGGGATGATCTGACCCCCGACCGAGGGGAAGGTCTCGGCGATGAACCCCGCGACCCCGTGCCCCTTGCGCTGCAGAGCGGCAATCGCGTCGTCGACCAGGTCGGCATATTTCTGCGCGCGGTCGGGGTCGTCACGTTTGAACCGGCCGCGATAATCGTCGGCCACCTCGACCAGTTCGACCCAATCGGCCTGGCCCACGCCGCTGGGCTTGTTGAACTTGTAGGCGGAAATGGCCACCGCCGCATTGGTGTTGCCGTGATAGCCGTGATCGGGCGTCACCATGCCCTTGGCCCCGCTATGCGCCCGCGCCAGGCGCAGGGCCAGCTCGTTGGCCTCGGTGCCCGAGTTGACGAAGAAGCACACCTGCAGGTGATCGGGCAGTTTCGACAGCAGCTTGTCGGCAAATTCCACCTGCGCGGGGTGCAGATAGCGGGTGTTGGAGTTCATCCGCTTCAACTGATCCGCCGCCACGGCCTGAATGCGCGGATGCGCGTGCCCCACATGCGGAACGTTGTTGTAGGCATCCAGATAGGGCCGCCCCCATTCGTCGAACAGGTGATGCTTCCAGCCACGCACCAGCATGACCGGGTCGTCATAGGTCAGCGACAGGTTGCCGCCGAAATGGTCGCGCCGTTTGTTCAGGATCTCGGCCTTGTCGGTCGGGCGATAAAAGACCTTCTCGTCCGGCAGGTTCAGCAGGGCCGCCGGGTTCGGGCAGACCGCGTGCCACAGGTCCAGCTCGTCCGGGTCGGCGACGCCCGGCCAGTCGGCCTGCATGCCGTCCGTGGTCAGGGCCAGCTGGAAATGCACATGCGGTGCCCAGCCGCCGTTCTGGCCAGCATCGCCCAGCCGGGCGAATGTCGCCCCCTGCGCCACCGGATCGCCCGGTTTCAGCCGGTCACAGACCTCAGGGTCCAGATGCCCGTACAGCGTATAGAACGCGTCACCTTCGGGGGTTTCGTGATGCAGGATTACCACGCCGCCATAGTCCAGATGGTTCGCCCGGTTCTCGACCGCCTCGACCCGCCCGCTCAGCGGCGCCATCAAAGGCGTCCCCGCCGGCGCGAACACATCCACCGCCAAATGCACCGTGCGCCGGTCCGACGCCTTCCACGGACCCTTGCGGAACGCAGGCTCGGCATAGATCAAGCGCGGTTCGTTGTAATAGCCCAGCCACGGGCCCGCACCGAACTCCGCGCCAACCCGCGCGGCCTCGTCCAGCGGCATGTGAAACGGGTTCTGCGGCCAGGTCGAATTTTCGACCGACAGCGAACCCATCGGAACGTCCGCCAGATCCTGCCCCAACAGCTGCGCAAACTGACCACGATGCTCGGCCAAGTATGCGTGTATGCGCTCGGCCCCGTCGGTGACGTGCAGCCCGCAGGCCGCCCGCAGCCGCGCGGGCATCATCTTGCCATTGACCGATGCGTCCTTCAGAAAGCGCCAGGCCGGTGCCTGGCTGATCGTCACATACGGGTCGTCCGGGTTTTCTGCGGCCATCAGCGTGGAGTTGACGACCGACACGGCCAGCCGCATCCGCAGCAGAGGCCAGAGCAAATCCACCTCCTGCGGGCGCAGCCGGTTTGCGGCGTGATAGCCCCGCACCAGCGCGGCCAGTGCCCGTTCAGGGCGGGGGTGATCCAGCACCACATACGCCCCAGCGATCGCCAGTTCGCACACCCGCGGCGCGGCGCACATGTCGCCCAAATCGATGAGGCCCGAAACCTGCCGGCGCTCCGACAGCTCTCCTTCGACCAGGATGTTGTAGTCATTCACGTCATTGTGGATGGCCTGCCGGGGCAGCTCGGCCAGCATGTCCGCGACGGCATCGAACTGTGCACAAATCTCGCGCAGAAGGGCCGCGCGATCGGGGTCGGCAACCGCATCCAGCTTGTCAGCGATCCAGCCGGCCTGGGTCAGGTCCCATTTGAACTCCGGCCGCTCCAGGCCGGGATGCGAAAACCGCTCCAGCGCCCGATCGGTCGCCCCCAATACCCGGCCCAGTTTCAGGATCAGGTCCTCGGATTTCGGCACCGTCTTGGCATAGCACCGGCCCGGCAGCCGCTCCAACAGCCACGCCAGACGAGGCCGTCCCGCGTCGTCGTCGATCTGCAGCAGCAAACCGCCGTCCAGACCGGGGATGACCTTGGGAAACGGTAGCCCCGGGGCCTCGGCCGCGATATGCTCCAACGCCTTGATCTGCAGATCCACCAACTGCGAGTCACACCCGGCCCGCATGACCTTCAGAACATAATCCTGCCCATTGGTGGCTTGCACCAGGAAATTCAGGTCATACTCGCCATCCAGCCGCGAGAGCCGCGCGTCCAGCCCCCAGACCCGCCGCAGCGCGGCCGCCCAAAACTCACTGACATCATTCATTCGAACTTCCGCCCCGTGCGCGCCGGGGCCCTCTTCATCTGGCTGAATATATCCTCGGGGGGAATCGCGCCCGGGCGCGATGGGGGGCAGACAGCCCCCAACTTACCCCATGGCCCGCAGGCGTTTGATCAGTGACGAAGTGTCCCAGCGGGCGCCGCCCATCTTCTGCACATCCTTGTAGAACTGATCGACCAGCGCGGTCACCGGCAGCGATGCTCCGGTCTCGTCCGCCGTGTCCAGGCAGATGCCAAGGTCCTTGCGCATCCAGTCCACAGCAAAGCCGTGGTCGAAATGGTCATCCAGCATGGTCTCGTAACGGTTCGACATCTGCCAGCTTCCGGCGGCCCCCTGGCTGATTACCTCGACCACCGCGCGCCCGTCCAGCCCGGCCTTCTCGGCGAAATGCAGCGCTTCGCTCAGGCCCTGCACCAGCCCTGCGATGGCGATCTGATTGCACATCTTGGTCATCTGGCCCGCGCCGCTGTCTCCAATGCGGCGGCAGATCTTGGCATAAATCTGCATCACCGGCTCGGCCCGGTCATAGGCAGCCTGATCGCCGCCGCACATGATCGACAGAACCCCGTTCTCGGCCCCGGCCTGACCGCCCGAGATCGGCGCATCGACAAAAGAGATCCCGCGCGCCTTTGCCGCCGCATACAGCTCGCGCGTGACCTTGGCCGAAACGGTGGTGTGGTCAACGAAAACCGAGCCTTCCGCCATGCCGCCGAACGCGCCATCCTCGCCGGTGCAGACCATGCGCAGATCGTCGTCGTTGCCGACGCAGGCCATCACGAACTCGGCCCCCTCGGCGGCACCGCGCGGCGTGGTCGCCATCTGGCCACCATGCTGCGACACCCATTTCTCCGCCTTGGCCGCGGTGCGGTTGTAGACGGTCACCTCATGCCCGGCCGCCTGCAGATGCCCGGCCATCGGATAGCCCATGACGCCCAGGCCAAGGAATGCAACTTTCGCCATTTTCGAGATCCTCCCTGTGACCGGTCCGGGACATGAAACGCCCACTGGCCGGAATGCTTGCCAGAGACAAAGCAAAGCCGCGGCCAAAGGGCAACCCCGCACCGGGAAACGGGCCGCAAATAATGGCCGCGCGTCACGCGCCGCTGATATTGCGCTCCATCAGGCGCTGGTACAGGCCTGGGGCCAGCCGGTTCAGCCACCAGGCCAGCCGCGCCACCCGGCCCACCGGGATGACGGGCCGCCCGCGATCCAGCCCTTGCAGGATCACGCGGGCGGCCGCCTCGGGGGTCATCTCGTCCATGCCGTCGCTGGCCGATCCGGGGCGTGCGGTGCCATCGGGCTGCCGCTCGGCCCGGCCCGGGTTGGTCGCCACGAATGAGGGCGCCGCGATATGCACCCGCACGCCATGGGGCCGTTCTTCGGACCGCAGCGATTTGAAGAAACCGTCCAGCGCGTGTTTCGAGGCCGCATAAGCCGTGCGGTGATACAGGGGCGCAAATCCCGCCACCGACGAGATCGCCAGATGCGCCCCGCGCGACCGGCGCAGCGCGGGCAGAAAGGCGCGGGCCATCGAGACGGCCGCGAAATAGTTGATCTCGAACACCTTGCGGTGGCTGGTGTCGTCGGACTGATCGAACCCGCAGATCTGGGTGATCCCAGCGTTGTAGACAACCAGATCGATGCTGTCGCAATGCGCAAGCGTATCGTTCACGGCACGCGCCAGTTGCGCCGGATCGGTCAGATCGCAGGCAATCGCCATCTGCGTAGCGGTGTCCTGCACCCCATCCACCTTCAGATCCAGCAGGACCACGCGCCATCCACGCTCTTGCAGCGCGGCCGAGAGCGCCTGACCCAGCCCGCCGGCCCCGCCCGAGATCACTGCGGTTTTCATAGGCCCACACTCCTTTTCCAAAGGTCGAACACCTCGGCGCTGGTCTTCTGCGGGACATAGCCGAACACGGTCTTCAGCGCCGTATTGTCCAGAACCGGTCGGTATTGCAGGAACCGCACCTGTTCAGGTCCATAGCGCGACAGGCCCAGAGGGCGGGCCACGGCCAGCGCCGCCTTGAGCGCCCACGCCGGCAGGCGCAGCACGGGTTTGTCCAGCGCGCGAGCCAGATCGTCGACGCCCAGCGCGCCGTCCCCGGCCACGTTGTACACCCCGGGCGGCCCATCGGTGGCTGCGCGTTTCAGGATGCGGGCCAGATCGCGGGTCCAGATGAACACGAAGGGGCTGTCGCTGCCCGCCACCGCCAGCAGGCGGGGTTTGCGGAACAGGGCGGTGATCTGGTTGTCGGTGCCGTCGCCCAGCACCGTGCCCACCCGCAGCACCACCTGCTCCAGCTGCGGCGCGGCGGTTCGGGCCTCGGCCAGCAATTCCTCGACCTGCCGCTTGTGGTCGGAATAGGGAAACTCGGGGTTGCCGCGCACCGGATCGGTTTCGCGCAGCGGCACCGGGTTGTCCGCGTGATAGCCATAGGCCGCTCCCGACGAGGTGACGACCAGCCGCCGCACGCCATGGGCCAGCGCGGCATCGACCAAGTTGCGCGTGCCCCCCACATCCACCGCATGGGCCTCGGCCCGCGACATGCCGGGCGGAGGCGTGACGATCGAGGCCAGATGCACGACCACCTCGGGCTTCACCTTGGCGATCACCCGGGCCGGGTCGCCCGTGGTGACATCCATGCGTAGAAACGGAACCTCGTCCGGCAGCATGTCCGGGCGGCGCAGGTCGGTGGCAAACACCTCATGGTCGCTCAGCTCGTTCAGCAGGGCGCGGCCGACCAGCCCCGCAGCGCCGGTGATCAGAATGCGGGTCATCGGGCAGCCTCGGTCCGGGCCATCAACTGCGCCAGAGCCAGCCCCGAGATGGCATGCCAGATCCCCCAGAAGGCGGCCACCACGGCCATGCCGCCCAAGCCGTTGAAAAAGGCGAAGATCAGCACCAGTCCAAGGCCCGAATTCTGGATGCCGGTCTCGATCGTGATTGCACGCCGGTCAAAGGGGGACAGCCGGGTCAGAGTGGCCACAACCCAACCGCCCCCCAGTGCCAGTGCGTTGTGAAGGATCACAAGCCCGGCGACCGCCCCGGCGTAGCCTAGGAAGAAACTCCAGTTGGCCGCCAGGGCGAGCACGATGAAAGCCACGAAAATGGCCATGGACAGGATCTGCAGCGGCCCGCGCAGCCGCGCCGTCAGGGCGGGGCGCTTCTGGTTCAGGGTCACCCCCAGAACCAGCGGCAGGATCAGCATCAGCCCGACGATGATGGCGATTTGCACCGGGTCGATCTGGGTCTGCTGCAGAATGGCGCGGGTCGGCGGATACAGCCCGCCCCACAGCGCGATGTTGAACGGGGTCATCACGATGGCCCCGATGGTGGCGAAGGCGGTCATCGACACCGAAAGCGCCGCGTTTCCGCCCGCCCGATGGGTGATGAAATTCGAGATGTTGCCCCCCGGGCAGGCCGCGACCAGGATCAGCCCCAAGGCGATCGACGGGCGCGGCTCGGTCAGCCAGACCAGCAGGAAGGTCAGCGCCGGCAGCACCAGGAATTGCGAGGCCAGTCCCACCACCACTGGCTTGGGCGCGCGCCGCAGCCGGTCGAAGTCGCGTGGCGACAGGTCGATGGCGATCGAGAACATCACGATCGCCAGAATCGCGTTCAGCAGGGTCAGCGAGCCGGGGCTGAAATTCAGCGTGATCTCGTCGATGCCGGTCATGCGCGGGCTTTCCGGAACCGCGCGATCCAATCCGTCACCGCCTTGCGATAGGTCGCCTTGTCGACGTAATAGGCCATGCGGGGCAGGTTCAGGTACTGCATGCCTCCGGTGGCGCGCTGATAGTCTTCTTGTTTTTCCGCCTTCAGCGCCGCGGCCACGGGGCAGCCGGACTGAAGACCCTTGATATAGCGCGCCACCATTTCGGCCTGCTCGTGGCGACCTTGCCAGCCCAGCCCGGTGGCCTCGATCATGCCCAGCACGAACAGGTCGTCGCGTTCGGGATGCATGGCGTTCAGGTACAGATGCGGCGCGTCGCCCTGCCAGTTCAGCAGGTTGGGGTCGATGAACGGGTAATGCAGCTTGTACCCGGTCGCGGCCAGGATCATGTCATAGTCGCTGGCGCTGCCGTCCTTGAAGTGAACGGTGCGGCCCTCGATCCGGTCGATATCGGGGCGAATGCGCAGGTCGCCGTGGCCTGCGTGGTACAGGACCAGCGAATTCACCACCGGGTGGCTTTCGTACAGTTTGTAGTCAGGCTTGGGAAAGCCGTATTTCTGCGGGTCGCCCACGAACCAGCGCAGGATCAGCCCGTCGATCCGGCGCTTTAGCCACATGGGCAGGCGGATCATCCCGCCCAGCGTGTCGGCGGGTTTGCCAAAGACGTATTTCGGCACGAAATAGTATCCGCGCCGCATCGAAAGGTCGCACTGCGCGGCGTGATGGATGGCGTCCACCGCAATGTCGCACCCGGAATTGCCCGCGCCCACGACCAGCACCCGCTTGCCGTCGAACTGGCTGGGATAGCGGTACTGCGAGGCGTGGATCAACTCGCCGTCGAACTTGCCGGGAAAATCGGGCATGTTGGGCTCCGACAGGGTACCGTTCGCGATCAGCACCCCGGCAAACTCACCGCTATGCGTTCCCTGGTCGTCCCGCCAGGTCAGCCGCCAACCATCGCCCGGCGCACCCAGCGGCGACGCGTCGATCACCTCGGCATTGAACCTGTAGTGATCGCGCAGTCCGAAATGATCGGCAAAGGCCCGAAAATAGTCGCGCATCTGCCGGTGCGACGGGTATTCGGCCACGTCGTCGCCCATCGGAAAATCGGCAAATTCGGTCATCGTCTTGGACGAGATCAGATGCGCGGATTCGTACATGGTCGACCGCGGCGCATCGATATCCCACAACCCGCCCACATCGGAATGCAGCTCGAACCCCTGGAACGGGATGCCCTGTTCCTTCAGCACCTTGGCCGCCGCCAGCCCCATCGGACCTGCGCCGATCAAGGCACATGCCTTGCGCGCTTGTGTCATGAACCCTCCCCTGCTCGTGGCGCTTAACTTGAACGATCGTCCAAAATAAGGCAAGATGAAAAACATGAGCGCGAAATACATTGAAAAACAAAGGCAAAGGGCGCCGTCGGCCCGATCGCTGGAAACCAAGGCGCGGATTCTGGACGCGGCCGAGGCGCTGTTTGCCGAACGGGGATTCGAGGGCGCCTCGATCCGCGACATCGCCACGCGCGCCGGGGTTCAGGTGGGGCTGGTTCACCACCATGGCGGCGGCAAGGAAGAGCTGTTCTTCCAGACCGTCGCACGCCGCGCCGACGAACTGGCGCAGATCCGGACGCAGGCGCTGGAGGAACGGCGCACGCAGGGCCCGCTGACCTTGCGGGGCATTCTGGACTGTTTCATCCGCCCCTATGTCAGTCTTGCCGAATCCGGCGGCCCGGGCTGGATGGCCTACGGGCGGCTGGTGGCGCATGTGTCGGTCGATCCGCGCTGGCGCCATATTGCGGCCGAGTGTTTCGACCCCACCGCTCAGCTCTTCATCCGTGAGATCGCCGCACTGTATCCGCAGGCCGACCCGGCGCTTTTGGCCACTGGCCAGGTCTATTCGGTCTCAGCGATGCTGGCGCATCTCAACAGCGCCTGGCGGGTGCAGGCACTGTCACAGGGGGGCGATCTGTCCGGGATCGACCAATTGGTTGAATTCTGCGCCGCGGGGATCGAGGCAATGGTGCACTCGGGCCGCGCTCGGCTCAGTCGATAGCGCGGGCGGTGCCCGAGACGCGCGGGGATTCAAGATCTCGGTCCTCAATTGTCAGTTTGTCGGCAGCTTGGGTGAAGACTCGGGCTTTGGTTGCGCCTTGGATTCTGTGTAGGGGGTGAGCACGGGATAAGCGCTCTGCATCGCTTCGATGGTCTGTGCCCGGAACTGGGTCTGAAACGGGTCGGGCTCGGCGGCGCGCACGGCCTCGGGCGAGAGGTAGAAGCCGACGGTCACGACCGAAACGGCAAAGACCGATCCGGCGGTCAGGGTGGCGAGGGTGTTGGTAATCGCGCGTAGCATGGCATTGATACTCCTGTTGCTGACGGGTTCGGGGTCTTGGGGGTGGCTCAGGCCTTTCGGGCCAGGGCCTGCTTCAGTTGGTCGTTCTCGGCCTGCAGCTGGGCCAATTGGCGGCCAAGCGCGTTCAGATGCGGGCGCAGCTCGGCCTCGGTGAAGCGAGGGGTGATGTGGCGCGGGCAGTTCCAGTCCAGCGCCGCGACATGGATGATCGCCGCGCGTTCGGCCTCGGCCGCGTCAGGGAAAAGGTCGCGCGCGGCCTCGGCCCCTTCGCGAAAGTCCACGCGGCCCAGGATCTTGAGCCTGCGCTGGTTGGCATAGTCCATAAGGATCAGCGCGATCCGGTCATTGCCGTCCAGATTCCCGCGCGAGATATACTGTTTGTTGCCCGTGAAATCGGCATAGCCGATGGTCCGGTCGTCCAGCACCTTCAGAAACCCGGCCGGGCCGCCGCGATACTGGACATAGGGCCATCCGGTCTCGGACACGGTGGATTGATAGAACCCGTCGCGCGCCTCGATGAAGGCCTGCTCGGTGGGGCCGATCAGGTGACCCTGCTGCGGGCCGCCGTTGATGAACTTGGAATAAGAGGCGGCTGACCCCATCCGCTCTTGATGGGCGCGGACGCCGGGGGTGAAGGTCAGTTCGGAAAAGGCGCGGGGCATGCGGGTGACTCCTTTCACAGGTTCAGGTCGGACAGGCCGGGATGGTCGGTGGGCCGCGGCCCCAGGGGCCAGTGAAACAGGCGCTGGGCTTCGGTGATCGGCAGATCGTTCAACGATGTATGTCGCTGGGACATCCGGCCATCGGCGGCGAACTCCCAGTTCTCGTTACCGTAGGAGCGGAACCACTGGCCGCTGTCGTCATGCCACTCATAGGCATAGCGCACCGCGATGCGGTTCCCGTCACAGGCCCACAGCTCCTTGATCAGGCGATAGTCCAGTTCCGTGCGCCATTTGCGGGTCAGAAAGGCGTGGATCTGGGCGTGGCCGGTCAGGAACTCGGACCGGTTCCGCCACTGGCTGTCCTCGGTATAGGCCGGGGTCACGATGTCGGGGTTGCGGCTGTTCCAGGCGTCTTCGGCCTTGCGAACCTTTTCGATGGCGGTCTGCGTCGTGAACGGGGGCAGGGGAGGGCGCGGCATGGTCAGGGCCTTCAGGCGAGGGTGGCGGCCAGTAGGGCCACGGTCAGAAGGAAGGGAACATAGCTTGCGGGAAATGGGCTGGCGCGGCGTCGCATCGGTCAAATCCTTTGGGTGTACAGATCAGTAAACTGTGCTGATAAGGTGTACAGATCGGTTAATGTTTTCAACCCTTGGGTCAAAAAAAGTTTTTCGTTCTGGCCTTCGTCATGGAAAATAAGACCTAAAAACAGTGTCTACATCGGTGTGAATTGCGCCTGCGCGGCAAAGGCATTATGTACTGATCTGTACATGAGGGAGCCGAATCATGCGTCCGAACAAACGGGACGAGCTGGTCCGCAAAGCACTGCAGGTGTTTTACCGCGACGGGTTTCACGCCACCGGAATGGACCGGCTGGTGGTCGAAACCGGCGTGTCCAAGACCTCGATGTACAAGCATTTCCGCACCAAGGAGGAGCTGATCCTGGCGGTGCTGCGACTGCGGGACGAGAATTTCCGCAACTGGTTCGTGCGCCGGATCGAGGAGCTGGCCGACACCCCCGCCGATCAATTGCTGGCCGCGTTCGATGCGCTGGGCGAATGGTTCCGCGAGGACAATTTCCGCGGCTGCATGTTCATCAAGGCGGGGGCCGAATACCAGGATCCCGACCACCCGATCCATGTGCAGGCGGGCGAGCACAAGCGCCTGCTGCTGGAATATTTCACCGACCTGTGTCGCAAGGCTGGCGCGCGGGACCCGGACAAGCTGGCCTGCCAGCTGCTGCTGCTGAAAGAGGGCGCGATCGTCACCGCCGTGCTGCTTCGCAACGGCGATCCCGCGCGCGACGCCAAGGAGGCGGCTGTCGTCTTGCTGAAAAACGCGCTGGCTTGACCCATGAAAACCCGCTTTAGTCCCTGAAGCAGGTAAAAGGGGGGTATATGCAGCAGGCTTCGGATTTTCTGGAAGAATGTCAGGTTCTTGATGACGCACTGACGGGGCTGGGTGCCGCGGACTGGCAGATCGTGACCCAGTTCAAAGACTGGACGATCGACGACGTGTTGGTGCACCTGCATTTCTGGAACCAAATGGCCGACCTGTCACAACGCGACCCGGATGCGTTCCAAGCCCGGGTGCAGCAGGTGATGCCGCGTATCCAGGCCGAGGGATTTCGCGCGACGGAAAACGCTGCAATCACCGAACGAGGACATGATCTGCGCGCCGCATGGTCTGATCTATGCAGCCGAATTGGCCGCGACTGGTCGGGGCTGGACCCCAAGTCGCGGGTCAAATGGGTGGGGCCGGACATGTCGGTGCGGTCCTCGATGACCGCCCGGCAGATGGAGACCTGGGCGCATGGGCAGGAGGTATTCGACATTCTTGGCCTGACCCGGCCCGAGACCGACCGGATCCGCAACATCGTCGTGCTGGGGGTGAACACCTTTGGCTGGACCTACACGGTACATGGCCGCCCGGTACCTCCGGTGGCTCCCCATCTGCGCCTGATCGCGCCGTCGGGGGCGCTGTGGGAATTCGGCGCGCCCGGCGCCGACCTGATCGAAGGGCCTGCTGTCGATTTTGCCCGCGTAGTGACCCAGACCCGAAACGTGGCGGACACTGGCCTGTCGGTGCAGGGGCCGGTCGCGCAGGAGTGGATGGCCATCGCCCAGTGTTTCGCCGGCGCCCCGGAAACGCCGCCGCCGCCCGGTGCCCGGCACCGCGTAGGGCATTGACGCCAAAGGACGTTGCGTAGCAGCGCAAACCGACGCGGCGTCACCCGGATTGGCGGAATCGGCGACGAAAGCTACCTTTTTCGCCAACAGAATTCCGGAGAACCAATCATGTCGCTTTTTACCTCGACCGCTTCCTGGGTCACTGACGAACACCGCATGTTTGCCGAAATGGCCGGGCGGTTCATGGATGATGAACTTGTGCCCAACATCGAAGCCTGGGCCGAGCAGGGCGTCGTCGATCGCGACTTCTGGCGGAAGGCCGGGGAAACCGGGCTGATGGCCGGGGCCATCCCCGAGGAATTCGGCGGCGTCGGCGGCGGCATGGGTTTTGATGCGGTCACGATCTATCAGCAGACCTCGCGCGGGGATGCGGGCTGGGGCTATGGCATCCAGTCGATCGTGATCCATTACATCACCGCCTATGGCAGCGAGGACCAAAAGAAGAAATGGCTGCCCAAGCTGGCCTCGGGCGAGATGGTCGGCGCGCTAGCCATGACCGAACCGGGCACAGGCTCGGACGTTCAGGCGATCCGTACCACCGCCGAGAAGGATGGCAATTCCTACCGGATGAACGGGTCCAAGATCTTCATCACCAATGGCCAGACCGCCGACCTGATCATCGTGGCCGCCAAGACCGACAAGTCGCTGGGTTCCAAGGGCGTGTCGCTGATCGCGGTCGAGACCGAGGGGGCCGAGGGCTTCCGCCGGGGACGCAACCTCAAGAAGCTGGGCATGAAGGCCAATGACACGGCCGAGCTGTTCTTCGAGGACGTCAAGGTGCCGATGACCAACCTGCTAGGCTCCGAGGAGGGGCAAGGCTTCTATCAGCTGATGAAGCAACTGCCGTGGGAACGTCTGACCATCGGCATCATGGCGCTGGGCGCGATCGACTTCGCCATCGCTGAAACGGTGAAATACACCCAAGAGCGCAAGGCGTTCGGCCAACGAGTGATGGACTTCCAGAACACCCGCTTCAAGCTGGCGGAATGCAAGACCAAGGCCGAGGTGCTGCGCAGCTTCGTCAATGACTGCATCGGCAAGCTGGAGGCCGGTCAGCTGGACGCGGCCACCGCCTCGATGGTGAAATACTGGGGCTCCGAGGTGCAAAACGAGATCATGCATGAATGTCTGCAGCTGTTCGGCGGCTATGGCTTCATGATGGAATACCCGATCGCGCGGCTTTACGCGGATGCGCGGGTGCAGATGATCTATGGTGGCACCAACGAGGTGATGAAGGAACTCATCGCCCGCTCGATCGACGTCTGACCGGGCGCTCCCGCCCGTCGTCAACGGCCCTTGCGGGCCGCCTCCTCCGGTTGGGCCCGGCCGCGCCCGAGCGATGCTCGGCCGCGGCGGAGGCGGATCGGCTAAGGCAGCTGCCCCTGCAGCCATGCGCGGAACGAGACAAGAGGGGCCGGTTCCGTGCGATTTTGCGGCCAGACAAGATAGTAGTCGCCCAGGCTGACCGGCGGAGCTGCACAGGCCGGAACCAACCGGCCGGCCTCGAGCTCGGCTGAAATCAGGTAGCTGGGCAGCAGTGCTACGCCCAACCCATGGATCGTAGCCTGGATCATGGTCGAGAACTGGTCGAACAGCATGCCTCGGACGCCCTCGACAGGGGTGCTTTGCGCGGCGAACCAGCGTTCCCACGCATCGGGCCGGGTATCCAGATGCAGCAGTGGTGCGTCGACCAGCGATTCAGCGTTCGGGGCTTCGGCTGGCAGCAGGGCTGGCGCGCAGACCGGCAGAACCTCTTCGCACATGATCGGCAGATAGTTCACCCCGGCCCAGTCGCGCTGGCCGAAGTGGATGGCTGCGTCGAAGGGTTCGGTGCCGAAGTCGAATGGCTTGAGCCGTGTGCTGAGGTTCATCGTCACTTCGGGGTGGCGTTGCGCGAAATCCTGAAGCCGTGGCGCCAGCCAGTGCATACCGAAGGCGGGCAGGATCGACAGTTGCAAAGAACCGCCGGAAGGGTTGGCCTTCAGCTTCAGTGAGGCCTGCGCCAGTTGCTGCAGCGCCGTTCGGGCAGTTTCCACGTATTCCTTGCCAGCGGGTGTGAGTTGCAGGCGCATTCGGTCGCGTTGGATCAGTGCGACGCCCAGCTGTTCTTCGACGGCCTTCAACTGGCGACTGACCGCGCTTTGGGTCAGCGAGAGCTCATCGGCAGCTGCCGAGGCGCTGCCCAGGCGGTCGACGGCTTCGAGCGCCAACAGGGAAGAAATAGACGGCAGAAATCGACGCGGCGCCAGCATATGATTTTTCCTCATGGCTTGTGGAGGGAATATCACTGGTGGATCCTTCAATCCAATAGCAAAAAGGCGCGGCGGTAGAAAAGTGCAGCGGGGCGATTATGACCATTCAGAACAGTTCGAGCGGATTTCGGCGGGCAGGGAGACTCGACGGGATCGAGTTGTCCGAGATCGTCCAAATTTCGGAACGGGCCGCGCTGTTGCGTGCGCAGGGTGTGGACGTGATCGCGCTCAGCACCGGCGAGCCCGACTTTCCCACGCCGCCGCACGTGGTCGAGGCCGCCCACAAGGCGGCGCTGGAAGGGCAGACCCGATACCCCGCCACCGCCGGAACGCCGGCCCTGCGTGCCGCTATCGCAGAACAGGCCGGGGTCGAGCCGGCGCAGGTCGTCGTCTCGACCGGGGCCAAGCAGGTGCTGGCCGGCGCGTTCCTCGCGTCGCTCGATCCGGGCGATGAGGTCATCACCACCGCGCCTTTCTGGACCAGCTATGCAGACATGGTGAAACTGGCGGGCGGCGTGCCGGTCGTGCTGGATTGTCCGCGCGAACAGGGCTTCAAGCTGACCCCAGAACAGCTGGAGAGGGCGATCACCCCGCGTACCCGCTGGCTGCTGTTGAACACACCGTCGAACCCGACCGGGGCGGTTTACTCTGAGGCCGAATTGCAGGCGCTGGGCGCTGTGTTGGAACAGCACCCGCAGGTCTGGGTAACCTCGGACGAGATCTATCAGCACCTCGCCTATGTGCCCTTCACGCCCTTTACCCAGGCGGTTCCGGCGCTGGCCGACCGCACGCTGACGGTGAATGGCGTGTCCAAGGCCTATTCGATGACCGGCTGGCGCATCGGCTGGGGGATCGGCCCCGCGCCGCTGATCAAGGCGATGGCGGCGGCGCAGGGGCAGATCACCTCGGGTGCCTGTTCCATCGCGCAGGCGGCAGCACTGGCCGCGCTGACCGGCCCGCAGGATCTGTTGGCCGAACGCCGCGAGGCGATGCGTGCGCGCCGCGATCTGGTCGTGGATGGCCTGAAGGCCGCCGGTTTGGACTGCCCAGTGCCCTGCGGCGCCTTCTACGTCTTTCCGCAGACGCCTGCCGCGATGCCGTCGGACCCCGAGTTCTGCCGTCATCTGCTGGATCAGGCGGGCATCGCGGTGGTGCCGGGGCGGGCCTTCGGCATGCCGGGGCATTTTCGGCTTTCCTTTGCCTATGACCCCGATAGCCTGACCCAAGGCCTGCGCCGGATTGCCGACGCCACGGCCAAACTCTGACCTGACCGGGGAACCCAGATGGATCGCGCCCAGATCGTTCACGAAAACTTCCTGACCCGCGTTGCCAACCGCGACCTGCCCGCGGGCGCGCCGCCGCGCCCGGGCCTGACTGCGCCCGAGGTGGTCTCGCTGTTCCGCTCTCAGGTCCTCAGCCGCGCGCTGGACCGCACCAGCCGGGCGATGCAGAAGGCGGGGCAGGGGTTCTACACCATCGGCTCGTCGGGGCACGAAGGCATGGCCGCCGTGGCCCATGCCCTGCGCCCGACCGACATCGCCTTTCTGCACTATCGCGACGCCGCCTTTCAGATCGCCCGGGCCGAGCAGGTGCCCGGCCAGCAGATCGCCTGGGACATGCTGCTGAGTTTCGCCTGTTCCAAGGAGGACCCGACCTCGGGCGGGCGGCACAAGGTGCTGGGCTCCAAGGCGCTGATGATCCCGCCGCAGACCTCGACCATCGCCAGCCACCTGCCCAAGGCGGTGGGGGCGGCCTATAGCCTGGGTGCGGCGCGGCGGCATGACCCCGAACACCGGCAACTGCCCGAGGACGGCATCGCGATGTGCTCCTTTGGCGACGCTTCGGCCAACCACTCCACCGCGCAGGGGGCGATCAACACCGCCGGCTGGACCAGCGTGCAGTCGATCCCGCTGCCGCTGCTCTTTGTCTGCGAGGACAACGGCATCGGCATCTCGGTCAAGACGCCCAAGGGCTGGATTCAGGCTTCGATGGAGTATCGTCCGGGCATCAGGTATTTCCAGGCCAACGGGTTGGACATCTATGAAACCTTCGCGGTGGCGCAGCAAGCGGCCGAATACGTCCGCACCCGGCGCAAGCCGGCCTTCCTGCACCTGAAAACCGTGCGGCTGTATGGCCATGCGGGGGCGGATGTGCCCACCACCTATCTCAGCCGCGCCGAGGTCGAGGCCGACGAGGCCAACGACCCGCTGCTGCATTCGGTGCGCCTGCTGGATCAGGCCGGGGCGCTGTCGCCCGAACAGGCGCTGAATATCTATGAACAGACCTGCGCCCGCACCGACCGCATCGCGGCGCAGGCTGCCACCCGCCCACATCTGGCCACCGCCGCCGAGGTCGCGGCCAGCCTCATCCCGCCCAAGCGCCCCTGCAAACCTACCAACGGCCCCAGCGCCGAGGCCCGCGCCGCCGCCTTCGGCAGCGACCTGCGCGCGATGGACGACCCGCAGCCGATGGCGCGCCTGATCAACTGGGCGCTGACCGACCTGATGCTGGAACATGGCGAGATCGTCTGCATGGGCGAGGACGTGGGCCGCAAGGGCGGCGTCTATGGCGTGACGCAGAAGCTGCAGGTGCGTTTCGGCCCCGACCGGGTGATCGACACGCTGCTGGACGAACAGTCCATCCTTGGCCTTGCCATCGGCATGGCCCACAACGGCTTTGTCCCGATCCCCGAGATCCAGTTCCTCGCCTATCTGCACAATGCCGAGGACCAGATCCGGGGCGAGGCCGCCACGCTGCCCTTCTTCTCGAACGGGCAGTTCACCAACCCGATGGTCGTGCGGATCGCGGGGCTGGGCTACCAGAAAGGCTTTGGCGGGCATTTCCACAACGACAACTCGCTGGCGGTGCTGCGCGACATTCCGGGCGTCATCATCGCCTGCCCCTCGACCGGGGCGGACGCGGCGCGGATGCTGCGCGAATGCGTGCGCCGTGCGCGCGAGGAGCAGCGGGTTGTGGTGTTCCTGGAACCCATCGCGCTCTACCCGATGCGCGACCTGCACGAAGGGCAGGACAGCGCGTGGATGACCCGCTATCCCGCGCCCAGCGAATGCATCGCGCTGGGCGAGGTGGGCGTGCATGGCGAAGGCACCGATCTGGCGATCGTGACTTACGGCAACGGCCATTACCTGTCGAAACAGGCGCTGCCCGAACTGGCAGCGGCGGGCCTCAAGACCCGCATCATCGACATGCGCTGGCTGGCGCCGCTGCCGGAACAGGCGCTGCTGGAGGCCACCAAGGGCTGCAAACACGTCCTGATCGTCGATGAATGCCGCCGCACCGGCAGCCAGTCCGAGGCCCTGATGACGCTCTTTGCCGAACAGACCGACCTGCCCACCGCCCGCGTGGTGGCCGAGGATTGCTTCATCGCCACCGGCCCCGCCTATGCCGCGCCGCTGCCCTCGAAGGATGGCATCGTGGCCGCCGCCCTGACCCTGACCGGAGCCAAGAAATGACCCGCACCGCCGTCGTGATCTGCCCCGGCCGGGGCACCTACAACAAGCCCGAGCTTGGCTATCTGCACCGCCACCACGCAGACCGCATGGAGTTGTTCCGCGAATTCGACGCCATCCGCGCCGAGACGGGCCAGGAGGCGGTGACCGCACTGGACGGCGCGTCGCGATTCTCGGTCAGCAAGTATTCCCGCGGCGACGTGGCCTCGCCGCTGATCTACGCCGCGGTGCTGGCCGATGCGCAGGCGCTGGCCGAGGATATCGAGGTGGTGGCCGTCACTGGCAACTCGATGGGCTGGTATATCGCGCTGGCCGCTGCTGGCGCGCTGTCGCCGGAAAACGGGTTCCGGGTGGTCAACACCATGGGCGCGCTGATGCAGACCCACCTGATCGGCGGGCAGCTGGTCTATCCCTTCACCGGTGACGACTGGCGCGACGACCCGGCCCGAAAGGCCGAGCTCTTGGCCGAGGTGGCGCGCATCGACTCTCTGCCGGAACATGACCTCGCCCTGTCGATCGACCTGGGCGGGATGCTGGTTCTGGCCGGCAATGAGGCCGGGCTCAAGGCGTTCGAGGCCGCGCAGCCCTTGGTGCAGCAACGGTTCCCGATGCGGCTGGCCAATCACGCGGCCTTTCACACGCGCCTGCAGGCCCCCGTGGCGCAGGAGGGTCGCCGCCAACTGCCCGCCACGCTGTTCACCCAGCCCGACCTGCCGATGATCGACGGGCGCGGCAAGATCTGGTGGCCCGGCGCCACCGACACGGGCGCGCTGTGGGATTATACGCTGGGCCATCAGGTGACCGAGCCTTACGATTTCACCCGCGCGGTGCAGACCGCCGCCCGCGAATTCGCACCCGACCTGTTCATCGTCACCGGCCCTGGCGCGACATTAGGCGGCGCGGTGGCGCAATCGCTGGTGCTGGCCAACTGGCGCGGCATGTCCGACAAAGAGAGCTTTCAGGCCCTGCAGGCACAGGACCCGTTCCTGATCGCTTTGGGGCGCGAGGATCAAAGACCCCTTGCCATCGGCTGAGCCCTCGGGAAATCTGCGCGCGCATTCAAGGACATCCCGCCATGACCACCGATCCGGAAACCAGCCTGTGGACCAAGACCAGCCGCGAGCGGGTGGACGCTCCGCCCCTGACCGGGTCCGCCACGGTGGACCTTGCCGTGATCGGCGGCGGCTACACGGGCTGTTCGGCGGCGCTGCACGCGGCGCAGGCGGGGGCTTCGGTCTGTCTGCTTGAGGCGCACCAGATCGGCCATGGCGGGTCGGGCCGCAATGTCGGGCTGGCCAATGCCGGGCTGTGGCTGCCCCCGGCCGAGATCCGCGCCCATCTGGGCCACGAGGCCGGCGACCGGCTGATCACCCTGCTGGCGCAGGCCCCGGCCGAAGTGTTCCGCCTGATCCGTGACCACGCCATCGATTGCGAGCCGGTGCAGGCCGGAACCCTGCACCTGGCCCATTCGCCCAAGGGCCTGCGCGACCTCCAAACCCGCCGCCAACAGTTGTCAGCCGACGGCGCGCCGGTCGAACTGCTGTCGGCGCAGGAAACCGCCCGCCGCACCGGCAGCGAGGCCTTTCACGGCGCCATCTTCGACCCGCGCGCCGGGACGATCCAGCCTCTGGCCTATGTGCAGGGCCTCGCCCGCGCCGCGCGGCAGGCCGGGGCCGCGATCCACGCCAACAGCCCGGTGCAGACCCTGCGCCATGATGGCGATGTCTGGCATCTGGACACACCGCTGGGTTCTGTGCGCGCCAAGGCGCTGATCCAAGCCACCAACGCCTATCACGCGGGGCTGCCCGACACCCGACAGGCCTATGTACCGGTTTACTACTTCCAATACGCCACCGACCCGCTGCCCGAGGACATCTGCGCCACCCTGCTGCCGGGGGGCGAGGGCTGTTGGGATACCGGGCTGATCATGACCTCGTTCCGCATGGATCAGGCCGGGCGGCTGGTGATCGGGGCGATGGGCGATCTGGGCCACGCGGGCAGTTTCGCCCATCGCGGCTGGATCACGCGCAAACTGGCGCAGATCTTCCCCGCTCTGGCCGATCAGCCGCTGAAGGACGGCTGGCATGGGCGCATCGCCATGACCTCGGACCATATCCCGAAACTGGTGCAGATCGGGCCGAACGCGCTGTCGGCGCATGGCTATTCCGGGCGCGGGATCGGGCCGGGCACGGTGTTCGGCCGCATGATGGCCGACAGCCTGCTGTCGGGCGACCCCGCCCGCCTGCCGCTGCCGCCGGTGCCTGCGCACAGCGAAAGCTGGAAAGGCCTGCGCCGCGCCTTTTTTGAGACCGGCGCGGCGCTGACCCATCTGATCAAGGCAAGGGTCTGACTGATCAGACCGCGCGGGTGATCCCGCCATCCACCCGGATGTTTTGCCCGGTGATGTAGCCGCCGCCTTCGGAGGCCAAGAACGCGATGACCGAGGCGATCTCGTCATAGCTGCGCCCATAGCGGCCCATGGGGATCCTGGCCTTGAACTCCTCTTTTTCGGGCAGGCTGTCGATGAAGCCGGGCAGGACGTTGTTCATGCGGATGTTCTCGGCGGCATATCTGTCGGCGAACAGCTTGGTGAACGCCGCCAGCCCCGCCCGGAACACGCCCGAGGTCGGAAATACCGGGTCCGGCTCAAACGCCGCGAAGGTCGAGATGTTGATGATCGCCCCGCCGCCCTGCGCCTGCATGATCGGCGTCACCAGCCTTGTGGGGCGCACCGCGTTCAGGAAATAGACCTCCATTCCCTGATGCCAGTCCTCATCGGTCAGCTCCAGCACCGGCGCGCGCGGGCCATGCCCGGCCGAGTTTACCAGCACGTCGATCCGCCCCCAATGGGCCATCGCCGCATCGACCAGCCTCTGCAGGTCGTCATTCGACTGGTTCGAACCGGTCACACCCACGCCGCCCAGCTCGGCGGCCAGCGCCTCGCCCTTGCCGGACGAGGACAGGATGCCCACCTTGAACCCGTCCGCCGCCAGACGCCGCGCCGCATCCGCGCCCATGCCGCTGCCGCCGGCGGTGATCAGAGCCACTTTTTCCGTCATCTTCGTTCTCCGTTTCCATCTGTCGCCAAGATGAAGCGCAGCCGGCCGTTTGACCAATCAGTTCTTCTGACCTATGACTGTAGAAAATCTACTGTGATGACGCCATGGCTGCCCTTCCTCCGCTTAACGCCCTACGCGCCTTCGAGGCGTCGGCGCGTCACCTGAACTTCAGGCTGGCGGCGCAGGAACTGGGTGTCACCCAAGGGGCGGTGGCGCAGCAGGTCCGCGGCCTCGAGGCGCGGTTGGGTACCCAGTTGTTCGACCGTCTGCCGCGCGGCCTGCGCCTGACCGAGGCCGGACGGCGGTTCCACGCGCCCCTGCGCCGCGCCTTCCGACTGATCGAAGAGGCGGTCGATGACCTGTCCGGCCAGCGTCAGATCACCCTGTCGGTCACACCCAGCTTTGCTTCGAAATGGCTGGTGCCTCGGCTGGGCGATTTCACCGCGCGCAACCCGGATGTCTCGGTGCAGGTCGATGCGCGCGAGCGGCTGGCCGATTTCCAGACGGACGGGGTGGACATCGCGGTGCGGCAGGGCCGCGCGCCATTTGGCGACGGTCTGGTGGCCGAGCCGCTGTTCCCCACCGAATTCGTCGTCGTCGGCAGCCCTGACCTGGCCGCGCAAGTGACATCGGCGCAGGACCTGCTGGCGCATGTAATGCTGAGCGATTCACACGGCCTGTGGCCCCTGTTTCTGGAACGCGCCGGCGTTCAGGGGCGCCCGAGGACGATGAATTTCAGCCAGACCAGCCTGGCCATCGACGCCGCCGTGGCCGGGCAGGGCTTTGCGCTGGCCAATGCGCCACTGGTCGCGGCTGAGCTGACGGCGCGACGGTTGGTGCAACCGCTGGCGCAGGTGCTGCTGGATGATCTGGGGTTCCATATCGTCACCCCGCGCAAGCCGCGGCAGCCGGATCTGGTGGCGCTGATGCGCGACTGGCTGCGGGCTCAGGCCTGAAGCGTGGCGGCAATCGCCGCGATACGCCCCCGCAGCCAGCGATGGGCGGGATCGTTGGCGAACCGCTGGTGCCAGACCATGTAGATCGACACCGGCTGACAATCGAAGGGCAGGGGCGCACAGTCCAGTGCCGCCAAAGGCCCCTGTTTCATCAGCGCCGTGTCGGTCGAGATCAGGTCGCTGCCCTTCACGAAGGTCGGGATCGCGTTGAAATGCGGCAGGGTCACGGTGGGCGGGCGGATCTGGCTTTGATCCACGCCGCGCATCACCGCCCGCGCGTTGCGCCCATCGGGAAACCGCACCTCGACATGGTCCGAGGTGCAATAGGCGGCCCAGTCGGCGGGCGGGTCGCGCCGTTCGGCGTCGTAGAACACCATCAGGGGGCTGCTCACCAGCAGTTTCTGAAAGATGTCAGGGCCGTCCGGCGGCAGCGGGGTCAGCATCAGCTGGCACCGGTCGCTGCGCAGCAGTTCAGGGTCGGGCACGCCCGAGGGCATGAACCCCAGCCGCAGCCGCACCCCATCGGCCCGCGCCCTGCGCAGCAACTGCGGAAAGATCAGCTCGCGCGGCATGTCGTTGGTGGCGATCTGGACGGTGATCTCTTCTGACAGCGGGTCAAAGGGCCGCTCATCGGTCAGGGCGCGCATCCCGTCCAGCACCCTCTGCACCGGGTCTTTCAGCGCCAGCGCTCGCTCGGTTGCGCGCAGCCCCTGGCCCGACCGCACGAACAGCGGGTCGCCCAGCACCTGCCGCAGCTTGGCCAACGTGTGGCTGATGGCCGATTGCGTGACACCCAGCCGGTCGGCGGCCTTGGACACCGAGTTTTCCTCGAGGATCGTCAGGAAGGTGCGCAGGACCTTGCCGTCCAGATCCGTGAAATCAATTTTCTTCATACCGTTTATGATCCGCCATGAATGGTGTTGCTGTTCATGCCGCGCTAGGGGAAGCTTGGCAACAGGAGGCACGCGATGGGGATCCGCTTTTTCTCGGACAAGAACCGACCCGTTCACATGGGTCCTTATCCGCTTGAGCGGCTGCGGCGACAGGATGCGCTGCCCGATCTGTCGGCGCTGGCGCCCATGCCGGTGCTGAGTTTCGACCGCCCCGAAAAGCCCCACAGCATCGTCAACGCAATGGGCGAGTTTCAGGCGATGCTGGACACCATCCGCGATGGTTTCGTCAATCCGGCCCGGGCCGAGATGCCTCACGATCCGGCTGAACGCGCCAACCACCTGAAGGCATTCGGCTATTTCAACGATGCATCGATGATGGGCTGCGGGCCTCTGCCGCCGCAGGCGCTGCTGGACCAGCCCCGGCGCAACCCTGATATCGACCGGTTGGCCCATGCGCTGCAGACCCGGCAGACGAAGACCCTGGCCTCGGGGATCGACGTGATCATGGCCGACCTGCGCGACAGCGTCGCGGCCCAGCCGGGGCCGATCACCGCCCATCGCCATGCCATCGTGTTCCTGTACGAACATCATCGCGACCCCGATCCGGCCGAGCCCGGCGCCGAGTGGATCCTGGATGCGCAGGACCACCGCGCCTGCCTGCTGGCCACAGAAAACGCGGTGGTGATCGCCAATTACATCCGGCTTTTGGGGTATGACGCGCGGGCGCATTCGGTGATGTCCTCGGACGTGGACCTGCCGCGCCTTGCCGCCGCAGCCGGGCTGGTCTGGGCCGAGGATGGCACCGCCGTGGCCCCTTGGCTGGGGCGCCGGTTCGGGCTGGCCGCCGTGACCACCGAGATGGAAATCGCCCATGATCGACCGCTGGCCCCGCGCGACCGGCAGCCGTGGTTCCGCACCCAAGGCCCCGCGTGGTGGCTGGGCGCGGGTTTTGCCAAAAGCGCGCTGAACCGCGACCCTTTCGCCCGCCGCCGCTATGTCGATGGCGCGCACCCGTTCGAGACGCTCAAACGCGTGGACAGCCCGACCACCTATATCGACGAAGCGAACGTGGCCCGCGTGCCCAAACGCGCCGACATGTTTGCGCGGGCGCAGTTCGGCGACATGGGCAAACCGCTGCAGGACGCGGCGAAGGGCGGGCACTACGTCCGAAAATCCGCGCCCAGCTTTGCCCAACGGCGCGCGCTGGGGGCCTTCGTCCTGCTGCAGGATGGCGACAGCGCCGATGGCCCCAAACCCAATGACGCAGATCGCAACGCCTCCAACCTGAAGGCGGCCAGCTATTTCCTGGGCGTCGATGCCGTGGGCCTCTGCCGCTGCCCCGAATGGGCGTGGTATTCCCACGACGCTACCGGCGAGGAAATCGTGCCGCCCCACGATCAGGCCGTTAGCATGATCATCGACCAGGGTTATGAGACGATGGAGGGCGCATCCGGCGATGACTGGATCAGCGTCGCCCAGTCGATGCGCGCCTATCTGCGGTTCTCGCTGCTGGGTGGGGTATTGGCCCGTCAGATCCGCAATCTGGGCTACAAGGCCAAGGCGCATACGGTGATGGATGGCGAAGTGCTGCAGCCGCCGCTGCTGTTGCTGTCGGGGCTGGGCGAGGTCAGCCGCATCGGCGAGGTCATTCTGAACCCGTTCCTGGGCCCGCGCCTGAAATCGGGTGTGGTGACCACCGACATGCCCATGACCCACGACAAGCCCATCGACTTTGGCCTGCAGCGGTTCTGCGAAAGCTGCAACAAATGTGCTCGCGAATGCCCCTCGGGGGCGATCACCGCCGGGCCCAAGCTGATGTTCAACGGCTACGAGATCTGGAAATCCGACAGCCAGAAATGCGCCACCTACCGGATCACCACGCCCGGCGGGGCGATGTGCGGGCGCTGCATGAAGACCTGCCCCTGGAACCTGGAAGGGCTGTTCGCCGAACGCCCCTTCCGCTGGGCTGCGATGACCATTCCCGCCGCTGCGCCCGCGCTGGCGAAACTGGACGATGCGCTGGGCAATGGCGGGCTGAACGACACCAAGAAATGGTGGTGGGATCTGGAACTGCAGCCCGACGGCGCCTATCGGCCCACAGCGCACCCGCTGAACCGGCGCGATCTGCAAAAGGATCTTGACCTGAAATACGAGGATCAGACGCTGGCCGTCTATCCCGCCCCCATTGCGCCGCATCCCTGGCCCTATCCCTTTGCGATGGACCGCGAAGCCGGGATTGCCGCCTATCAGGCGATGGTCACCGCCGAGGAGTACAAGGCGCGTCTGGCCGCCGGAGACCTGTCGGTGGTTCATCGCTACACGATCTCCGGCGACGCCCCGGTCATGCGGGTCGAGGTGACCAAGGTCGAGAAGATGACGCCGGATGTCAGCAAATACGAATTCTCGGCCCCGGACGGTGCGCCCTTGCCGGATTGGACGGCCGGCGCGCATCTGGACGTGTTGGTGGCGCCGGAATTTCTGCGGCAATACTCGATGTCCGGGGACCCGGCCGACCGCATGACCTATCAGATCGGGGTCCTGCGCGAGGATCAGGGCCGCGGCGGATCGGCCCTGCTGCACCGGATCTTCACGCCGGGCCGCAAGGTGTTCGTGTCAAAGCCGATCAATCATTTCCAACTGGACGAGACCGCCTCCCGCACTCTGCTGATGGGCGGCGGCATCGGCATCACCCCGATGATCGCCTTCGCGCATCGCCTGAACGCGCTGGGCCGCGATTTCGATCTGCATTATTCCGTCCCCTCACGGGAAAAGGCCGGGTATCTGGCCGATCTGGCCGCCGCGCCCTGGGCGGATCGCGTGCATCTGCATGTCTCGGACGAGGGCACCCGCGCCGACCTAGACACGATCCTGGCGGGCTATCGCGACGGCTGGCATGTCTATACCTGCGGCCCGGACCGCTACATGGAGGCGGTGATGCAGGCTGCCGAATGTCAGGGCTGGCCCGAGGAGGCCCGGCATCTGGAGTATTTCTCGGTGCCCGAGCAGCCCGATTTTGAAAACCACCCGTTCACCTTGCGGCTGGCACGGTCAGGGCGTGACCTCGAGGTGCCCGTCGACAAAGACGCGGCGCAGGTGCTGAACGAGGCCGGCATCCATGTCGACGTGAAATGCGCCGACGGCATCTGCGGCGTCTGCAAATGCGGGCTGATTGCGGGCGAGGTCGAGCATCGCGATTTCGTCCTGTCGCGCAATCAGCGGGAATCGGCACTGATTCTGTGCCAGAGCCGCGCGGCCGAGCCGGGCGGGGTGGTCGAGATCGACCTCTGACCCCGGTCGGAAAGCGACATTTTCAGGCGAAAAAATAGGTCGCGCGGGCCATGGACGCCGCCGCGCGGCTGCTCTAACGTCGCCCCAAACCCAGTGAACCCTGACCAACAGGCGCGAGGTACAATCATGCAATATCACCGCCCCGCCAGCTTTGCCGAAGCTTCGGATCTGGCTGCCCATGCTACGGGCATCACGCGGTTTCTGGCCGGCGGCACCGACGTTCTGGTGCAACTGCGGTCCGAGATCGTGACCCCCGACACCCTGATCGACATCAAGGCCATCGACGGGGTGCGCGACATCACCCGCCACGCCGACGGCAGCTGGACGCTGGGCGTGGCCGTCACCGGCGCCGAGATGAGCGAACATCCCCAACTGGGCCGCGAGTGGCCCGGTGTGGTCGAGGCGATGGACCTGATCGGTTCGACCCAGGTTCAGGGCCGTGCCACGCTGACGGGCAACTTGTGCAACGGCTCGCCCGCAGCCGACTCGGTTCCGGCCATGGTGGCCGCAGGGGTTACGGCGACGGTGACCGGCCCCGCGGGCGATCGGGTCGTGGCGGTCGAGGACATCCCGACCGGCCCCGGCAAGACCTCGCTGGCGCAGGGCGAACTGATCTCGGCTCTGCACATCCCGGCGCGGGGCGCGAGTGGCGGCGACGCCTATCTGCGCTTCATTCCGCGCACCGAGATGGACATCGCCGTGGTCGGCGTGGGCGTGAACCTGCGCGTCGATGGTGACACGATCACCGAGGCCCGCGTTGCGCTGGGGGCCGTGGCGCCCACCGTCCTGCTGGTCGAAGACTGCACCCGGGCGCTGATCGGCACCACGCTGGACGATGCCGCGCTGGCGGCGCTGGCCGCCGCCGCCTCGGCGGCCTGCAAACCCATCGACGATAAGCGCGGCACGATCGAATTTCGAACCGAAGTGGCCGGCGTTCTGGCAAAACGCGCCGCGAAAATCGCCTATGCCCGCGCCAAGGGAGAGACCGCATGACCAAGCATCACGTCACCACCACCGTCAACGGCGACACGGTCGAATACCTGTGCGACGCGCGCGAAACCCTACTGGACTGTCTGCGCGACAAGCTGAACCTGACCGGCGCCAAGGAAGGCTGCGGCACCGGCGATTGCGGCGCCTGCTCGGTCACGCTGGACGGGCGGCTCGTCTGTTCCTGCCTGGTGCTGGGGGTTGAGGCCGAGGGCAAGCAGATCGAAACCATCGAAGGCATGGCCCGGGACGAAACCCTGCACCCCTTGCAGCGCAAGTTCATCGACCATGCCGCGCTGCAATGCGGGGTCTGCACACCGGGCGTTCTGGTCGCCGCCAAGGCGCTGCTGGAAAAGAACCCCGACCCGACCGAGGAAGAGGCCCGCTATTGGCTGGCCGGCAACCTGTGCCGCTGCACGGGTTATGACAAGATCATCCGCGCCGTTCTGGAGACGGCCGCCGAGCTGCGGGAGGCTTCGTAATGGCACTCGACGATCGCAAGTCGCGTTTCACCTTCGTGGGCACCCGCCCGAACCGTCCCGACGGGTTGGACAAGGTCACCGGCCGCGCCCGGTTCGGGGCTGACGTGACCGCGCCGGGCATGCTGTTCGGCGCCATCCTGCGCTCGCCCTACGCCCATGCGCGGATCGTCCGGATCGACACCTCGAAGGCCGAGGCGCATCGGGACGTGAAAGCCGTGGTCACCCGCGCCGATTTCGCCGATGTCCCGTTCAAGCCCGGGCTCGAGGGCGAGTTCTGGAACGTTCTGGAAAACGTCATGGCCGGGGAAAAGGCGCTCTATGACGGGCACGCGGTGGCGGCGGTTGCGGCCAGCTCGGCGCTGGCGGCGCGGGATGCGCTCAAGCTGATCGAGGTCGAATACGAGGTGCTGCCTCATGTCACCGACGTGGACAAGGCGATGGCGCCCGACGCTCCGGTGATCCGCGAGGGCGCGGCCGACTATTCGGTGCCCGAGGGGATGCACCCCAACGTCGTGCGCTATCACGAAAGCGGGCATGGCGATGTCGAGGCGGGTTTTGCCGAGGCCGATCTGGTGATCGAGGATCACTTCGTCACCGAGGCCACCCACCAGGGCTATATCGAACCGCACGCCTGCCTTGCCTCGCTGGGCGCTGACGGCAAGGGCGAGCTATGGTGCTGCACCCAGGGCCACTGGATCGTGCAGAAAACCTGCGCGGCATTGCTGGGGATCGAAACCGCGCAGCTGCGCGTGACCGCATCGGAAATCGGCGGCGGGTTCGGCGGCAAGACCACCGTGTTCATCGAACCGGTGGCGCTGGCGCTGTCGCGCAAGGCCAACCGTCCGGTCAAGATCGTGATGTCCCGGTCCGAGGTTCTGCGGGCCACTGGGCCGACGGCCTCGGCCTCGATGGACGTCAAGATCGGCATGAAGAAAGACGGCACCATCACCGCCGCCCAGGGCGTGTTCCGCCTGCAAGGCGGTGCCTTTCCGGGTGCGCCGGGCGACATGACCGCGATGTGCGCCTTTGCGCCCTACAACCTGACCAATGTGCGGCAGGTGGGGTATGACGTCATGTCCAACCGCCCGAAACAGGCCGCCTATCGGGCGCCCGGCGCGCCGATGGGGGCGTTTGCGGTAGAATCGGTCATCGACGAACTGTGCAAGAAACTGGTCCTCGACCCGATCGAGGTTCGCCTGAAGAACGCCGCGCGCGAGGGCACCAAGGCCAGCTATGGCCCCACCTATGACCGGATCGGCCTGGTCGAGACGCTCGAGGCCGCCAAGGGCCACCCGCATTATTCCGCGCCGCTGAAGCCGGGGCAGGGGCGGGGCGTCGCCTGCGGGTTCTGGTTCAACCACGGGGGCGAGACCTCGGTGTCGCTGGCCCTGTCCGAGGACGGCTCGGCGCAGCTGATGGTCGGCACGCCCGATATCGGCGGCTCGCGCGCGTCGATGGCGCTGATGGCGGCCGAGGTGCTGGGCATCCCGTACGAGAACATCCGCGTGACCATCGCCGACACCGCCACGCTGGGCTACAACGACGTCAGCCACGGCTCGCGCGTGACCTATGCCAGCGGTCTGGCCACGATCAAGGCGGCGCAGCACGCGGTCGAGAAACTGTGCGAACGCGCGGCGGCCAAATGGGGCATCCCCGTGGACGCGGTGAAATGGGAAAACGGCTGCGTGGTGCCGTCCGGCCCCAACGCGGGCGATTTCGACCCGCTGCCGCTGGCCGAGATCACCGCCGACATGGGGCGCACAGGTGGGCCGATCTCGGGCCATTTCGAGGCGACCCCCGAAGGCGCCGGCGTGTCCTTCGGCACCCATATCGTCGATGCCGAGGTCGATCCCGAAACCGGCAAGACCTCGATCACCCGCTACACGGTCATCCAGGACGCAGGCAAGGCGATCCACCCGGCTTATGTCGAGGGCCAGTTCCAGGGCGGCGCGGCGCAGGGCATCGGCTGGGCGCTGAACGAGGAATACATCTACGGCGAGGATGGCCGGCTGCAGAATCCGGTGTTCCTCGACTACCGTATCCCTGTGGCCAGCGACCTGCCGATGATCGACACGGTGATCGTCGAGGTGCCCAACCCGGGCCACCCGTTCGGCGTGCGTGGCGTGGGTGAAACCGGCATCGTGCCGCCATTGGCAGCCATCGCGAACGCGGTCTCGAACGCGGCGGGCGTGCGGATGCGACAACTGCCGATGTCGCCGCCGCGCATTCTGGCCGCCCTCAAGGGCAATGGTTGAGGTCCATCTCTGGTCCGGTCTCCGGTCGCTGACCGGGGGCCAGGAAGTGGTGCAGGTTCAGGCTGCGACAACCGGCGAGCTGCTGCGCGAACTGGTGCGCCTTCATCCGCAACTGCAGGCGCCGATCGACGCGGGCGTGTCCGTTGCCGTCAATGGCCGGATCATTGCAGCGGGTCTGTCCGAACCCATTCCCGAAGGTGCCGAAGTCTATCTGATGCAGAGGTTGCGGGGCGGGTAGCCCCGTGAAATCGGCGGGGGAGGACCGGAAGCCCCGGTCTTGAATTCGGCGCTTCGGCCTCACCCCTGGTCCCACCGAAGTACCCCCTCGTTAAAAAAACACCATCAAACGGATCGGCAGGATTGATCCGCTATGTATTGCAATATTGGCATTAGTATTGCGGGAAGGTGTCAGATGTGTGTGATTTCCGGCCATGCGTGGTTGACGTAGGGGAAGTTGCGCCTGCAAAGATATCGAGGCGTCGTGCAGCGGAATCCGGGTAAAAACTGGAAGATGGTGCTGCTGGAGAGAATTGAACTCTCGACCTCTCCCTTACCAAGGGAGTGCTCTACCTCTGAGCTACAGCAGCGCTGTGGGCGGGTGATTAGACTCAAACGAAACGGGGCGCAAGGGTCTCTGGACGGTTTTTTTCGCCTCCTGTAGAGAAAGATCATGGCAGAGAAAAAATCACCCAAAAAACACGGACAATCCGGATCCGCGCGCGAAGATCGGCTCAAGGCTGCCCTCAAGGCAAACCTGGCGCGGCGCAAGGCGCAGGCCAAGGCGCGCAGCGCACAGGATGACCGGCCGGGACAGCACAAGGACTAAGAGCAGATGGATTCGATTCTGGTAACGGGCAACGGGCCGCTTCACGGCCAAATTCCGATCGCGGGGGCCAAGAATGCCTGTCTGACGCTGATGCCGGCCACGTTGCTCAGCGAAGATCCGCTGACGCTGACCAACGCGCCGCGTCTGAGTGACATCAAGACTATGACCGCGCTGCTGCAGTCGCTGGGGGCCGAGGTGTCGGACCTGCAGGACGGGCAGGTTCTGGCGATGTCCAGCCATGATCTGACCAGTCACACGGCCGATTACGAGATCGTGCGCAAAATGCGGGCCTCGAACCTTGTTCTGGGGCCGCTATTGGCGCGTTTCGGGCAGGCCGTGGTTTCGCTGCCGGGCGGCTGTGCCATCGGGGCGCGGCCGATGGACCTGCATGTCGAGGGGCTGGAAGCACTGGGTGCCGAAATCGAGTTGAAGGACGGCTACCTGCACGCCAAGGCGCCAGGTGGATTGAAGGGCGCGGTGCATGAAATGCGCTTTGCCTCAGTGGGTGCCACCGAGAACATCGTCATGGCCGCGACGCTGGCCAAGGGCACCACGGTTCTGAAAAACGCCGCACGCGAGCCCGAGATCGTGGATCTGGTTCAATGCCTGCGCAGCATGGGCGCGCAGATTGACGGCGAGGGCACCTCGACCATTGAGATCCAGGGTGTCGACCGCCTGCACGGGGCCACGCACCAGGTGGTCACCGATCGGATCGAGCTGGGTACCTACATGCTGGCCCCCGCCGTTTGCGGCGGTGAGGTCGAACTGCTGGGCGGCCGCCTGTCACTGGTCGAATCCTTCGTCGAGAAGCTGACGGCCGCCGGGGTGGATGTCGCCGAGACGAAAAAGGGTCTGAAGGTCTCTCGCAAGAATGGCCGGGTGCGCGCCGTGGACGTGGTGACCGAGCCGTTCCCGGGCTTTCCTACCGATCTGCAGGCGCAAATGATGGCGCTGATGTGCACGGCCGAGGGAACCTCGGTGCTGGAGGAGCGGATTTTCGAGAACCGCTTCATGCACGCCCCTGAACTGGTGCGCATGGGCGCGCAGATCGAGGTGCATGGCGGCACCGCGACGGTGACCGGGGTCGAGCGTCTTAAGGGTGCGCCAGTCATGGCCACCGATCTGCGGGCCTCGGTCTCGCTGATCCTGGCCGGGTTGGCGGCCGAGGGCGAAACAACCGTCAGCCGGGTCTATCATCTGGACCGCGGATATGAGCATGTGGTCCGCAAGCTGGAAGGCGTGGGCGCGAAAATAGAACGGATCAAGGGCTGATGGCAGACGCAACATTCGAAGACGGGCGCGAGGCGCCGCTGAACCTTGGCGCATTGGATGCCGAGGACCTCAAGGTGATCGCAACGCTGACGCAGGATGCGGTTTTTCCGGTCAGCGAAATGACCTGGCAACCAACCCGCCGCCGCTTTGCCTTGCTGCTCAACCGGTTCCGGTGGGAGGACAAGGAAGCAGCCGAGCGCCGTGGTCGGGAATTCGAGCGGGTGCAGTCGCTGCTGGTATTCGACTCGGTCCTGTCGGTGTCCAGCCAAGGGGTTAATCGATCCGACAAGGACCTGATCCTCTCGGTTCTTGATATCGAGTTCCACCCTTCGGATGATGGCACGGGCGAGGTGCTGCTTGTGCTGGCCGGGGATGGCGCGATCCGACTGACGGTGGAAGCGGTTGATGCAACGCTCAAGGATGTGACGCGCCCCTATCGTGCGCCTTCGGGCAAGGCGCCTCGGCACCCGGACTGACATGCAGAACAAGCGTGGCATTTCGCAGGCGCTGTCTCCGGGGCAGGCCGGCGTGTCGCTGCGCCGGGCCACCGTGTTCGACGTGTTCGGGTTGAGTCAGGTTCTGGTACGCTCCGTCACCTGGCTGTGTGAGGCCGACCACGGAAATCAACCAGACAAGATCGCGGCATGGACAGCCAACAAGGACCCGCAGTCCGTTCGCAACTGGATCATCTCCAGCACCCAGATCTGGCTGGCCGAGCGGAACGGAAATGTGGCCGCCGTCGGTGGGCTGCGCGCACCGGCCGAGATTTCGCTGCTTTATGTCGATCCGGGCCACGCAGGGCAGGGGGTCGGTGCCGCGTTGCTGTCCCGGCTCGAGGCCGAACTGGCCACATCAGGGGCCCCCGTGGCCCATTTAATGTCCACCCGGACCGCGTTGGGCTTCTATCGCCGGTATGGCTGGGTCGCTGCAGGGGAGCCCGCGGACTGGAACGGTATGCCCCAATTCCCCCTGCGCAAATCGCTGCACCCCCCGGGCTGAGGGTTGAGGCCCGCCCCGGCGGGCGATAAGACCCGTTCAAACGCCCCGGAGTACGCAAATGCCCGTTTTCCTCGACACGACATCCGCCGATTTCGAAACCGGTTTCCAAGCCCTTCTGTCCGCCAAACGCGAAGACAGCCCCGATGTCGACGCCGTCGTGGCGCAGATCATCGCCGACGTGCGGTCGCGCGGCGATGCTGCGGTGATCGAGTTGACGGCGAAATTCGACCGGTTGCAGCTGACGCCGGACACGCTGGCCTTCAGCGCCGCCGAGGTGACGCAGGCCATCGCGACCGTCAGCGACGATGACCGCGCGGCGCTGGAACTGGCCGCCGCGCGCATCCGCACCTATCACGAGCGCCAGATGCCGCAGGATCAGGAATGGACCGACGAGGCGGGCGCCACGCTGGGCTGGCGCTGGTCGGCGGTCTCTGCCGCGGGGCTTTACGTTCCCGGCGGGCTGGCTTCCTATCCGTCGTCTGTGCTGATGAATGTCATTCCGGCCAAAGTGGCCGGTGTCGAACGGCTGGCCATCGCGGTGCCCACGCCGGACGGGCAGGTCAACCCGCTGGTGCTGCTGGCCGCGCGCCTGTCGGGCGTCGACGAGATCTATCGTATCGGCGGCGCGCAGGCGATTGCGGCGCTGGCCTATGGCACGGAAACCATCGCGCCGGTGGACAAGATCACCGGGCCCGGCAACGCCTTCGTGGCGGCGGCCAAACGACGGGTGTTCGGCAAGGTGGGCATCGACATGATCGCCGGCCCCTCCGAAATTCTGGTGATCGCGGACAAGGACAACGACCCCGACTGGATCGCGCTGGACCTGCTCAGCCAGGCCGAACATGACGAAAGCGCCCAGTCGATCCTGATCACCGATGACGCCGGTTTCGGCCGCGCGGTGGCCGAGGCGGTGGAAAAACGGCTGGAGACGCTCGAACGACGCGCGATCGCCGGAGCGAGCTGGCGCGACTATGGTGCGGTGATCACCGTGCGCGACTTGAACGAGGCCGCTGCGCTGTCGAACCGCATCGCTCCGGAACACCTGGAACTGTGCGTGGCCGATCCGGCGGCGCTGAGCCGCAAGACCATCCATGCCGGCGCGATCTTTCTGGGCCAGTACACGCCCGAGGCCATCGGCGACTATGTCGGCGGGCCGAACCATGTTCTGCCCACCGCACGCTCGGCCCGGTTTTCGTCGGGGCTCAGCGTGATGGATTTCCTCAAACGCACCACGCTCAGCCACATGACCCCCGAGGCTCTGCGCGCCATCGGCCCGGCGGCCGAGCAGCTGGCGCGGTCGGAAAGCCTGGAGGCGCACGGGCTATCCGTGGGTGCTCGGCTCAAGCGGCTGAACGGTTGACGGCCATCTGACCTTGCGTCTGGCCCGTTTCCCGCGTTGTCCCGCGGGCATAGGTGCGCTAGGTCTGGCCTGACCTGAACGGAAGTCGATGACCATGACCCGCATTTCGCATATCGAACTGGACGATCGAAACCTGCCACCGCCGACGCCCGAGATCGAGCAGGAGCGCAAGGTTGCGATCTATGACCTGCTCGAGGAAAATTCGTTTGCCCTGCCCAAACGTGACGACCGGCTGGTGCCCGACGGCCCCTATCACGTGCAACTGTCGATCCGCGACAAGCGGCTGGTGTTCGACGTCACCACCGAAGACAGCCAGAAAGCCGCCGAGTTCCATCTGTCACTGGGTCCGTTCCGGCAGGTGGTCAAGGACTACTTCCAGATCTGCGAAAGCTATTTCGATGCGGTCAAGACCCTGCCGCCCAGCCAGATCGAAACCATCGACATGGCCCGGCGCGGCATCCACAACGAAGGCAGCCGGGTCCTGCAGGAACGGCTCGAGGGCAAGGCTGAGATCGACACCGACACCGCCCGCCGCCTGTTCACGCTGATCTGCGTGCTTCATTTCGGAGGCTGACGGGTGAAGCCTCTGCCGCATTCGGTCCTGTTCTGCTGCGACCACAACGCGGTGCGCTCGCCCATGGCTGAAGGCATCATGAAGAAATTCTACGGCACGGGCACATATGTGCAGTCGGCCGGGGTACACAACGACCTGGAAATCGACGGGTTCAGCATCGCCGTCTGCCAGGAGATCGACGTGGAACTGTCACGCCACCGGTCGCGGTCGTTCGACGAGATGCAGGAATGGGGGGATGACCTGGGATCATTCGACCTGATCGTGGCCCTGTCGCCTGCCAGCCAGCGCAAAGCGCTGGAGCTGACGCGGGTTTTTCACCTCGATGTCGATTATTGGCCAATAATGGACCCTACCGGACTGGGCGAAACGCGCGAGGAAAAGCTACACCACTACCGTCAGACCCGCGATCAGATCATCAAACACCTGAAGGATCGTTGGGGGGAACCTACGGAGATCGCATGACCCAGACCATCCAAGCCTATTTCGATGCCTTCAACGCCGGTGATGTGGCCGGCATGCTGGCCTGCCTGTCCGACGACGTGGCCCATCACGTGAACGAAGGCAAGATCCGCGTCGGCAAAGAGAAATTCGCCGAATTCTGCGCGCATATGAACCGCTGCTATCGCGAGACCCTGACCGACATGGTGATCTTCGAGGCCGAGGGCAGCACCCGCGCGGCCGCCGAATACATCGTCAACGGCACCTATCTGGAAACCGATGCCGGCCTGCCCGTGGCCTCGGGTCAAACCTATCGCCTGCCCGCCGGCTCGTTCTTTGACCTCAAGGACGGCAAGATCACCCGCGTGACCACTTATTACAATCTGGCTGACTGGGTGAAACAGGTGTCGGGTGGCTGAGGTCACGGCCGTCCGCGCCCTGACCGGCGAGGCCCTGTCGGCGGCGCTGGACGACGTGGCGCGCCTGCGCATCGCGGTGTTCCGCGACTGGCCCTATCTCTATGACGGCGATCTGGACTATGAGCGCGGATACCTGCAATCCTACCGCGACAGCGACCGGGCGATCGTGGTTGGCGCCTTTGACGGCGAGCGGCTGGTAGGGGCCGCGACCGGCGCGCCGCTGGCCGACCATGCCGAGGATTTCGCCGCCGCTTTCGACGGCACCGGGCTGGACTTGTCGCAGATCTTCTATTGCGCCGAATCCGTTTTGCTGCCCGACTATCGCGGACAAGGCGTCGGACATGCGTTCTTTGACCTGCGCGAGGGGCACGCGCGGGCGCTGGGCTTTGCCCAATGCGCCTTTTGCGGCGTTCAGCGCCCGGCCGGCCACCCGATGCGGCCGGCCGACTATCGGCCGCTCGACCCGTTCTGGCGCGCGCGGGGCTATGCGCCCCTGCCCGGCGTGATCGCCCGATTTTCGTGGAAGGACCTGGGCGAGGACTCGGAAACGCTCAAACCGTTGCAGTTCTGGATCAGGGATTTGTGAACCCGCCGCAACGCGTTGTGTGTGCCCGCTGGCACGCGCGCCGACAGCCGTTCGTCTAGCCGCGAAAATCTTCGAGGATCCGTCGATAGAACGCTCCTCGTGCTCCAGCGCCCAATGGTCCTGCGACACATTCCCGATCCAGGTTCAATTCTCCCACGGGCACGATTTGCCGCGCGATTTCGGGCGGTGTCGTTTCGTCAGACGTTCCCGTCCTCCAATCGTGAAAGGCGGAGGAGTATCGAACGACCGCTCCGCTCGCTGGCAAGTCAAGCAACCCACCTTCGGCAAAGAACGTCAGTCCGTCTCCCATTTCTTCCCCGATGAGTTTGAGCCTGTCACCCAAGCGATGCTTGAGGATGGCGACAAACACGATCGCGGCGGAGAACGTGAATTTATCGACAAGTACGACGACCCGCTGACTTGCGCTTTGCGCGATTGCGTCGATCAAAGGCATCGTCAGAAGAAAATCACCGCCGGTGTTTCCGCGAACGTCAATAAAGAGTGTTTTGTCAGAGCAAGCGCGCACGCGATCCGCTGCCTCGGATATGGCTTTGCGCAGCGCATCTCTGCCCGGGTCAAAGAAACTCGGCAGTTGAATTGAAAGCCCAAGTGCCTGCCAATCCTCAATCTCCACAAAGCTCTCGGGTTCCCATGCTGGATCGGGTTTGCCGTGCTCGTTTCTTGGGTAGAGCGTCGACGCAGGAACGGTGTTTCCATTTGCTACTTTCAGATTGGTTGTCTGCCCGTTTTCGTCCTGCACATGGTACTCGGTCGTACCGCCGTCGGACGAAAATCCCAACCGTTCCAACGCGTGCGGCCAAGCCAGAATAATCGGACCGATGACCCGTTTCCTCTGGCGCGTTCCCGCCAGAAATTTGTCCGCCGCCGCCTCGATTTCGCTTACAGCAGCGCCATTGACTGTAAGCAGCTTGCCTTGTTTGGCGATCACCCCCGATGCCGACCTAAGGACTTGGACGGAACGCCCCAGGCTTACGAACCGCAGAGGCAACACCGAGATTGCATCATTCGGGATCAGCCTTGTGTGCCCGTTGTTGGGAAGTGCCAGAAGGCGCATCGCCGACAGCAGAAATGCTTCGACCGAGCCCTCAAGTGCGTATCGCCGACTGTCGCTGACACAGCTGTCTATCGCCGCCCTTTCGATCCGCCGAAAGCTGGGGTCGTTTGGCAGGACAGTCTCCAGAATGAGCTCGAGGTCATCGATCAGCGACATGGGTCACCGTGCGCATGGACGATCGGCAATGTCCAGATCGGGTGCGGGTCCGGCGCTCTCCCGGCCCGGACCCTTGCTTTGAAAGGCTAAGCATCGAGCCAAAAGTTTCTGTTGCAGCGCACAGCCCGATTGGCCTGTACACCGGGCAACAACAGCTATTTACTTTTTCGCAAGAACAGCATTGGAACCCGCATCATGAAAATCGCCACCGCCGCCTATAATCTCGACTGGCTCGACAGCTGGGCGCAGTACGAAGACAAGCTGGACGCTTGGGTTTCGCAGGCCGCGTTGCAGGGGGCTGAACTGCTGGTGTTTCCCGAGTACGGCGCGATGGAGCTTTCGACGCTGGCCGGGGCCGAGGTTGCGGGGGATCTCGAACGCTCGATCCGGGCGGTGTCCGAGCGGATGGAAGATGTACAAATCCTGCATCGGCGCCTCTCGGCCGAATACAGTGTGTACATTCTGGGTGCGTCCGCCCCGGTTCAGGCCGGCCCAGTTCGCCCGGTGAACCGCGCCGAATTCTACGCCCCCTCAGGCGCGCAGGATCATCAGGACAAGCAGATCATGACCCGGTTCGAGCGCGAAGATTGGGACATCGCACCGGGCGGACCGTTGAAGATCTTCGAGACGGCGCTGGGTCGGATCGGCGTTCTGATCTGCTATGACAGCGAGTTTCCCCTGCTGGGCCGTGCCCTGTCAGAGGCCGACGTGATCCTTGTGCCGTCCTGCACCGAGGCCCTGTCGGGCTATTGGCGGGTTCGTATCGGCGTGATGGCGCGTGCGTTGGAGAATCAATGCGTTACGGTCATGGCGTCGCTGGTGGGTAACAATGAATGGTCCCAGTCCGTAGACGCGAACACTGGGACCGGAGGCGTTTTCGGCCCGCCGGACAAGGGCTTTCCACAAACCGGCGTGCTCTCGGAAGGCGTGCTCAACCAGCCCGGCTGGACCTACGCAGACGTCGATCTGTCGGCGATCGCCGAGGTTCGGGCGGATGGCCATGTCCTGAACCGATCCCACTGGACCGAGCAGACGCCCCGAGTCGAATCGGTCACAATGTCGCGTCTTTAAGTGATTCCACCCTTGAAATAAGGCCGAAATAGGCTCATTTAAGCGCCACCTGCGGATTCTGCAGGGCAACGCAAAGATGGAGACAACATGGCCAAGGAAGATACGCTCGAATTTCCCGGTGTCGTGAAGGAACTCCTGCCTAATGCGACGTTTCGGGTCGAGCTGGAAAACGGCCATGAGATCATCGCACATACGGCAGGCAAGATGCGCAAAAACCGCATCCGTGTTCTGGCCGGCGACAAGGTTCAGGTCGAGATGACCCCCTATGATCTGACCAAGGGTCGGATCAACTACCGCTTCAAGTAACGCCTGCCGCAATGGCGTTCATTCTAGGATCGGGCAGCCCCAGACGGCTGGACCTGCTGGCTCAGCTTGGCGTGCAGCCCGACGCCATTTCTGCCCCTGACATTGACGAAGACCCCCAAAGGGGCGAGCTTCCGCTGCCGTATTGCGCGCGCATTGCCCGCGAGAAGGTGCATGCCGTGAAGGCGGCCCCGGACGATATCGTCCTGTGCGCCGACACGACGGTTGCGCTGGGTCGACGCATATTGGGCAAGCCCGAGGGTGCGGGACAGGCAGCCGAATTTCTGCATGCCCTTTCAGGACGTCGCCACCGTGTGATCACCTCGGTCGCGGTGCGTCGCGGCGATCGGATGTTGCAGCGTGACGTGGTCAGCCAGGTCAAGGTCAAGCGACTTTCGGACGTGGAAATCAACGCCTATCTCGCTACCGGCGATTGGCAGGGCAAAGCCGGTGCCTATGCCATCCAAGGGCCCGCGGGCGCCTTCATTCCTTGGATCTCGGGCTCGTTCACCGGTATCGTCGGGCTGCCCTTGTCTGAAACCGCAGGACTGTTGCAAGGCATCGGTTACCCCCTGTATCGCGAGGCATCATGAAAGGTCGAACGATCATTCTGGATCACATTCAAGGCCGAGAAGCCGCGGCCCTGATGGTGGATGGCAAACTGGATGATTTCCTGATCGCTGCCGATGCGCCCGCCCCCGGAACCATCTACCGGGCCCGGGCCGAGCGGGCGATCAAAGGGCAGGGCGGGATGTTCCTGACAACGCCGGATGGTCCGGCTTTCCTTCGGCAGGTCAAAGGGTTGGCGCAGGGTGAGATGCTGCTGGTGCAGGTCACGGGTTATGCCGAACCGGGCAAAGCCTTGCCAGTGACGAACCGCATCCTGTTCAAAAGCCGCTATGCCATCGTCACGCCGGACGCGCCCGGGCTGAACATCTCCCGCTCGATCCGCGATGATGATGAGCGCGACCGGCTGCTGGTGATTGCCCATGAGCAGATGGACGGCAGCCCCTTCGGTCTGATCCTGCGCTCCGGTTGCTGGGGCGCGGATGCCGATGAAATTGCCGAAGACATCGCCGCCATGCGGGCGCTGGCCGAGCAGGTCGTGTACGACACCGGAGACGCACCGGAAACGCTGTCCGAGGGCGACGGACCGCATGTTCTCGCCTGGCGCGAATGGGTGGAGCCGGCCGAGGTCTCGACCCAGGCGGGCGGGTTCGCGGACCATGGCGTGCTCGAGGCGCTGGACGCCGCACGTGGCGCATCCCATCCTTTGGCGGGTGGGGCGCATATGTATATCGAACCCACCCGGGCGTTGGTGGCCGTGGATGTGAACACTGGTTCGGATGGCTCGCTGGCTGCGGGAACAAAGGCCAATTTCGCCTGCGCCAAGGAACTGCCGCGCGCCCTGCGCGTGCGCGGGCTGGGCGGGCAGATCACGCTCGACCTTGCGCCGATGCCCAAAAAAGACCGGCGCGGATTCGAATCCGCACTCCGCGCTGCCTTCAGGGCTGACAGCGAAGAAACGATCCTCGCCGGCTGGACGCCGCTGGGGCATTTCGAATTGCAGCGAAAACGCGGCCGTATCCCATTGTCGGAGGTCCTGAGATGAGCTGCCCGATCTGCGGAGAAGATACGGTCAAACAGTTTCGTCCGTTTTGCTCGAAACGCTGCGCCGATATCGATCTGGCCAAGTGGCTGAACGGCTCCTATGCGGTTCCGTCGCAGCGCGAGGATGACCTTGATGATGAGATTCAGGATGCCGTCGAAATCAAGGATCGCCCGCACTGAAAAAATCTGAAAAAGCCTCTGGACACCGCGTTTGGCAAGTCATAGAAGGCCTGCACCCAACGGCAAACGCCGTTCCCGTGCCCGGGTAGCTCAGGGGTAGAGCAGTGGATTGAAAATCCTCGTGTCGGTGGTTCGATTCCGCCCCCGGGCACCATACCAACCTCCAAGTTTTTCCAAGATTGTGTGATGTGTCTGTTTTTGCAAAATTTTCCACTTTTGTGAGTCTGCATTGTTCCGCATTTGTCCAATTCCATCCAACAAAAGTGTTGGTATAATAGGTGTGATCAATTTGGTGGATTTTGTGATGCCCTTGACGGATATCGCACTGAAAAATATGCAACCTTCAGAAAGGGCGTATAAGCGCTCCGATGCACATGGCCTGTATATCCTGGTAAAACCGAACGGATCGAAGCACTGGCATCTCCATTATCGCTTCCTAGGCAAGCAGAAAGTGATGTCATATGGGCCTTACCCCCTGATTTCACTCAAGGAAGCGAGAGAAAAGCGAGATCGGGATCGCAAATTCCTGATAGACGGCATTGATCCGATGATCGTCAAGAAGGAGAGGAAGTTGGCCTCTGAGCGGGCACAACGAGGCCGATTTGATATCCTTGCTGAAGAGCTTCTGGAGAAAAACCGCGCCGAAGGAAGAGCCGAGCAGACATTGAAGAAAAAAACTTGGCTGATCGAAATGGCCAACAAGGACCTTGGAAACCTCTCCGTCATGGAGATCACCCCAAGCGACGTGTTGGCCGTTCTCAAGAAGCAGGAAAAGGCCGGTAACTTGGAAACTGCCAGTCGCTTGCGGACAACAATCGGCGAGGTTTTTCGATACGCCATCGCCTGTGGGCTCACTGAAAACGACCCAACCATTCCCCTGAAAGGTGCGCTCGCACAGAAGAGGCCACGGTCTCGCTCCGCGATAACCAACCCAGAACGGCTGGGCGAGTTGCTGTGCTCTATTGAAAGCTACTCGGGGTACCGTGTGGTCGCTCTTGGTCTTCGTTTGCTCGCGTTACTACATGTCCGCCCGGGTGAACTCAGGTTTGCGACGTGGGACGAATTCGACTTGAGGGCGGGGAAGTGGACTATTCCGGCACATAGGATGAAAATGCGCCAGCCTCATGTTGCCCCTCTGCCAGCTCAGGCAATCGAAATACTTTGCGAACTTCAGTGTATTTCACATCCAGAGGGAATGGTGCTGCCTTCTCAGAGACGTCGCATTGATCCATTGAGCGAGAATACGTTCAACAAGGCGCTGCACATGATGGGCTACCCAAAAGAGGAAATGACCGCGCATGGGTTTCGAGCCACGTTTTCAACCCTTGCAAATGAAAGCGGCAAGTGGAACCCGGACGCTATCGAACGCGCATTGGCCCACGTGGATAGCAACGAGGTTAGGCGGGCCTACAACCGCGCGGCATTCTGGGAAGAACGGGTCGAGATGGCGCAATGGTGGGCCGACAAACTGGAAAAATTGCAACGGGCTGCAACGGAGGGGTCATTTGCGCAAGAGTAGTCCAGTAGATTTCGCGATCAGGGTCGAAATGTGGGCAGATGCTCCTGGCTGGAGCATTGATGAAATTTGCTGGCTGGCACTGGGGTACGATCCCAAAAGGGTCATGCGCAAAGGCGTGACGCCTGAGCTGTCCGAGGAACAAAGATCGCTGGTTCAGGAAGTTCAGGACGTCCTAGACGTGTATTTTGACGGCACTGAACAATCGAGGCGACCTAGCCCTCAAAAGGCCAAGGACTTGCTTTCGCGTGCTGGTGTCCAACTACCTGGGCGATTGGCAGAGGCAGTGGAACAAAGAGAAAGGGCCGAGGCGCCCCGCGAACGTCCATCAAACGCGACAACCAAGGAACTGAATAGCCTGAAGAAGATCCTTATAGCGGTGGCCGTGGACAAGTTCGACTACAAACCTGACATGCGTTCCGGCGCTGCCCGACAGATTTCGGATGTCACTGTTCGAAAAGGTATTCCGGTTGACGAGGGTACGGTACGAAAGTTCTTGAAAGAGACTTGGTTGGAGTTGGGTCAAGTTGAGAAAGACATACTACTCGATCGCGATGGAAAAAGCTGAAATCCACCTGAATTCAGGTAGCTAAAGCCTGAGTTCAGGTTTGTGCACATCGGACCGAATTAGACCGCCTCCATCTGAAACAGATTGGAGAAGTCCAGTGAAAACCGACAAACCCCGGCCTTTCAAACGTCTCTTGCGCCTGCGTGAGATCATTGAGCCAGAAGGCCCCATCCCTGTTCGCAAGTCCACTTGGTGGGAGGGTGTTAAGAGCGGGCGCTTTCCTAAACCTGTCAAATTCGGCCCCCGCATCACCGTCTGGCGAGCCGAAGATATCGAACGCCTGATTGAAAACGGCATCAGCTAAACTGGTTGCAACCCGTTGCAATGGGAGGTGCCAGTCGCGCTTCGTTGCAGCGGGTTGCAATTCCAATCCTTTGAAATAGGACGCGACCCAATGAAAGCGATCACAATAACCACCCGCAGGTGCAAACGCATCACGCAGACGTATTCAACGAAAAGTTGCGCACGCTGGACGCTGCCGCAGTCGGCGTGATCCTGTGCCGCACCCGTGAGCCGCACCGCGCCATCGAAGCCATCAAAGCCTATGCTTTCAGCCGCGACAACATGAGTTTCGCCAACTGGACCCCGCTCTTTGGCTGGGAGAAATACGACCGCGCGAACCCGTTGGCCGCACCGCAGCAGGACGGCGAGAAATCACCCGTTGGCGCATTGGCGAAAGTGGGTGGCATCGGCGATGGCGGGGGCGACGGTTTTGCCAACGGCTTCTATACGATGATGCTGCCACACTTCTGGATGGACAAGAACCAAGCCGCACGTATTCCGATGATCTTCATGCTCAAGGAATATGTCCGCATGTTCTCCGAGGGCAAGCGGCGTCTGGTCCTGATCGCACCGCTCGGCACGTCGCTGCCGCCTGAAATCTCGGAAGAGATCGTGGTGCTGGATTTCGATGCGCCCAGCTACGCCGAGTTGCGGGCCAGCCTCGACTACCTCATCGAAAACAGCTTTGGTGCCAAGGCCCCGAAAATCGACGAGGACGGTCGGGCCGGGATCGTGGCCGCAGGCATGGGCATGTCGCAGCAGGAGTTCGAGACCGCAGTCAGTCGGGCCATCGTGACCTACCGCCAGCATCTGCCGAACGTGCCGATTGCCAAGGTGATCGAAGAGGTGATGAAGGTGAAGACCGAAGTGGTCAAACGCTCCGAGGTTCTGGAAGTCATGCCGACCACGGGAATGGATCAGGTGGGTGGTCTGGAAAACCTGAAAGAGTGGGTGGCCGACCGTCGCAGTTGCTTCACCGAAGAGGCCCGCAATTTCGGCATCGAGGCCCCGAAAGGCGTTGGCCTGTTCGGACCGCCGGGCACCGGGCAGAATGGGTGCCAGCCTTCCGGTTCAAAAGTTCTTATGGCTGATGGGGGATGGAAACGGATCGAAGACGTGGCTATCGGCGACGCCGTTCTGTCTCCTCAGACGGACGGATCGGTTCTCCCTGTAATCGTGGTGCACACCCGTGAAAGCACATCCGCACCGATTTATAAAGTCTCGACGACGGGTCGTTCCGGGCGTAAATCCTACCTTTGCTCGAACGGCCACCGTTTGGCTCTTTGGGTGATGGACCGCCCTGGGTCGTCGCAAAAGGTCCGCAAGCGCGTCACCAGTGCCAAGGACATACCGCTTTGCGACTTCATGGCGCGTGGCAAAGACTGGCGCTCGAAGGCGAAGGTTTACACCACTCCGGCGTATGACTTGCCGGAGCGTGAATTTCCGGTGGACCCTTACACTCTGGGCGTCATCCTCGGTGACGGGTGTCTGACGGAATTGGATTACCGTGGCGGGTTCGATCTCGATCTTGGATACTCGACTGGCTACAGTGCATCCATCGTCTCTCCGTATCCCCTTCTCAACTTTCTCGCAAATATTCACGGTTGGGGGCTGCCGAGCCTGCTGCCGGACCGCAACTCCAGCCGCATTTACATCCCGGACGGCCCGGTCAAAGAGGGGCTGCGAGAACTGGGATTGGTCCGTAAAAACAGCCACACCAAGTTCATCCCTGACCAGTATCACCATGGTAGCCTTCAGCAGCGTTTGGCTCTGCTCGCGGGGCTGGTTGATACGGACGGGACCTTTGAGGCCTTTTCCTCGACGAATAAGGAGTTGGCCGAGGGTTTCCGAAAACTGGTCTACTCGGTTGGCGGCACCGCGCAGGTGCGGGACAAGACTACCCGCTACAAAGGTGAACCTTACAAAAGCTACATTGTGCACTATTCGACTGCGGAACACATTATCCCGACCTTTTTAGAGCACAAGCGGCGCGAAACTCGCGTCATGGCATGGAAAAACCCGCGCAATTCGAGGTTTGAGGTTGAGCGAGTGGGAGAGGCTGCTGTGTTCGGTTTTACGCTGGAATGCGGGTCTCAACGGTACATTACCGACGATTTCTTGGTGACGAGTTGCTTAGGGTGCGGATAGCCCCAACATTGCAACCCGCTGCAAAACCTTCGAGGTGCGGCTGAGATAGTGCTCGGCTGCATCTCAGCTGCTATATATTTAAGTAATTGTTTTTAAACATTTAATTTCACTAGTCGTGATCTTCGATAGTGTAATTTTGATGTTGGAGTAGATGTGTCGCCTCAGTGGAATGTCCCATCAGCTCAGGCCTTAGACCAATAACCGGCGCTGCACAGGTTTCCCGTAGAGAGCATGAGACTGAAGCATTGCGGGTCTGGCTGCTCACCCGTTGGCGTGAACGCTGCGCGCCTCAACTTCTTGACTGTTAATCTGTTGGTCGTAGGTTCGATCCCTGCCGCCGGAGCCGAAATCTCTATTACATAATAACAGATTAACAAGCTGCCCCTAGGGGCGGCTTTTGTTTTCCGCAACATCTCTGCAACATTTTGAAGACAAACCTCAGCAGGAGTAAGCAACCTCAAAAGACCAAGCACGTCGCGCTGAGTTCTTCTCAGCAATGCTTACTCATCCTGATGCATAAGAGTGACGAACTGTTGTTTAAGCGAGAAAGCTCAAACTTCAAATGCCTTGGCAACGTTACAAAGATCAAGGCAAGCGTTGTTTCGCGGGCCAATCCCGGAGCCTATTGATACGGCGGACGACGTCCGATCTCAATTGATGACGTTGCCGGCCAAAATGTAGTTCGCGGTGACAGTTGGGGCAACAAGCGAGGGCATTGTCGATCGTGTCAGGCCCACCCTCTGAAAGTGGCCGAACATGGTGAACTTCTAGATATGGGTCGCCGTCTTCACGCTCGAATGGCGCATTCTGACCGCATGCTTCACATGTTCGGCCAGCCTCTTCCAAGATCCAAGCAATCACGTTCGGGTCGCGAACAAATCGGTTTGAAGCGCCGCTAATCTTTTTGACCTTCTTCTGACCCTTCGGCGTTTCAAAAATCGAGCCGCGTTTCATCCGCGCCTCACGGCGTGCTCTGTGTACTCGCCTTCGGAGTTCTTCTTCGTCGCCGGTCGGTTGCTCAGTCCAATTGAACAGGCCCGCTTGGCCAGTGAAGATTTTCTCCAACTCTTGCTGCGACATGGCTGCTGCATTCGGCCAGCCAACGATCAAACGCATCTTCTTTGTGTTGTTGCCGGTGGACTTGGATGTGTTTTGAAACGCGGCAGATTCCCGTCCGATGGCCAACCTCAATCGCTCGAAGTCGCTCACTTTGTTCATCTGAAGAGGTAGTGCATAACCACTTGGTACGACCACGCGATCAGATTCTGGTAGGTTTAGCGCCTTCGCACTGGCGACTTGGATCTCAAGAAGAGTCATCTTGTTTTCCGCCATGCGCATTAGATGCATACGCATTCCAGTTGCGTATTCCTTATTGCGGCTACGGTTGGGTCCGTGATCCGACCCACCCCGAGACTCGACAGTCAAAGCGAAACCATCATTTGTTTTTTCAAGCGCGAATTTTGCGTCTAGCTCACGACCTTTCTCGTCCTTCGGTAAAAGAAAATTCGCCATTCACATTGGCCCTCCAAACTTAAGACAACCCGAAACTGTCACCAATCAAACTACACAAAAGAACTGAGTTTCCAAATTCTTAGGCACTCCTTCACAGGCTTAACGTTGCTTTCCCCTCAACCGATACTGACTTTGCCTTCGATACTTAAAAGCCATTCAGACAGTGTATCCGCAGCTTTTTTGATTTCCTCAGGTTTCCGGAGCGCGCATTCCCAAACTATTGCCACCCGCCATCCTGCAGTAAAGAGCATGTTTTGAACCTCCCGATCCCGTTCTACGTTCGTATCGAATTTCGCTTTCCAGAACTCTGGACGAGTCGCTGGAGTGCTTGTGTATCGGCATCCCTCGTGGCGATGCCAGAAGCAGCCATGTACGAAGACGATTGCTTGATGCTTTGGAAACACGAGATCAGGGCGCCCGGGTAGGTTCTTGGCATGCAGTCGATAGCGGAACCCGCGCGCATGAAGTGCTCTGCGAAGAACCAGTTCGGGCTTCGTATCTTTCCCTTTAATCCCGGCCATCATCCGGGAGCGAGTTTTTTTATCTACAATATCGGTCACATGCGCCCTGGTCTTCGTTCTGGAACCTGGTATACACCGACTGAATGAAGTTGGTTAGGAGCTTAGTTTGTCAGCCACTTTCGGTATTGTAGATCTTTTCGCTGGTCCTGGTGGACTTGGCGAGGGTTTTGCCTCCCTCGTGGAAGATGGACACACACCGTTCCGGATCGGCATCTCGGTCGAGAAAGAAGCATCGGCCCATCGCACCCTAACGCTGCGCGCTTTCCTACGTGAATACAAAGCGCGGCATGGCGCCTTGCCCGATCAGTTCATAGACTTCCATGCAGGAAACATCCCTGAGCCGGATTGGTCAGCTGTCGACGCCAAAGCGTGGCAGCTTGCCACTGATGAGGCTCGTGCACTCGAACTCGGCACTGAAGCAGCCGCGACGGCGATTGATGATGCCATCGAGAAGCTACGCAAAAAATATGACGATACGATCCTGATCGGCGGACCGCCTTGTCAAGCTTATTCCCTCGTGGGACGTGCCCGAGCGAAGGGTAAGATCGGTTATGTTCCTGAAGAAGATGAGCGGCACTACCTTTTCCGAGAGTACATTCGCGTGCTGGACAAACTTCGCCCCGCCGCTTTTGTAATGGAAAACGTCAAGGGCATGCTGTCCTCAACGGTAGAAAGCCGCCTGGTCTTCGAGATGTTGATGGAGGACCTTTCTTCGCTTGGAACGGGCCAAGGTCATCAGTACAGTCTGCGGGCGGTCCGGGTGGAAGATGGAAAAGCCTGTTTGCAAGAAGCAGCGCGACCGTCTGATTTCATAGTTCGAGCCGAAGAATTCGGCATTCCTCAGCGACGCCATAGAGTAATCATCGTCGGCATCCGGTCCGACGTTGCCGCTAAGAATGCACGCGCCGAGCATGCCATCCCGGGCATGATGCGAACGGTCAGCGACGTGATCGCGACGATGCCCGAACTACGCAGCGGCATTAGTCGTGGTCGAGACGATTCATTGGTTTGGCGAGATGAGATTGTGAAAGCGGCGAAACTACTGGTCAAAACGCACAAGGGAGAAGAGAACGCTCCACTTCGGGAGGAATTCTCATCCGTTGCAAAGCGAATGAAATATGAGGCGCCTAGCCGCCGATCGGCGTCATGCCTGCCGGATGCCTACGGCACTTCAAACGATGAATTGCTTGGCTGGCTTGAACGGCCAGAACTACGCTCTCTTGCCCAGCACGAAACGCGCGGGCACATGCCCTCGGATCTTGGACGGTATTTGTTCGCCGCTGTGTTCGGAGCAGTGCGCGGCTTCAGCCCCAAGTCTGCCGATTTTCCGCTCGCGCTCAGCCCGGATCACCGAAACTGGCATAGCGGTGTTTTTAATGACCGGTTTCGCGTGCAACTGGCCGACGCGGCAGCGACCACAGTAACCAGCCATATTTCAAAGGATGGGCATTACTTCATCCATCCTGATCCAATACAATGCCGCAGCTTAACCGTGCGCGAGGCAGCACGGCTGCAGACATTCCCAGATGACTACTTTTTTCTCGGGAACCGGACACAACAGTATGTCCAAGTAGGGAACGCCGTGCCGCCCTATTTAGCGCGACAGATTGCTTTTCTGCTTCTTGAACTTCTTGTAGGGAACAAGAGGAAGCAGACTCATTAAAGTGAGGCTCGGAAAAACTCTGCTAAACCTGTTCGGCGGCGCCACTATTGCCCAACGGCGCACCCTCAGCCTCTGCAATCTGTAGTATCTCCACACCTCGCTTAGCTTGCTTTGGCGAAGGGGCCTTGATCCAGTCACGCGCTGCGTAGCCGCCAAGCGTGGCCGCGATGCCCGATTGCCAGTCCTTGAGGTGACCTGTTTCAGCGCCCCATTGACTGATAGCAATCCAGTCCTGAGCTGAAACCCCTTGACATCTGTGCATGGCATCTAGTTCCGCTGGCGTCAGATCAGAATCGGCGTTCCTGACTTGATCAGACCTCGTTTCGACGCTGCCGACTTCGCGCGGGAGCGAGCTAGGCAGCTCTAACTGAAGCGCCCTAATGGCTTTCCAGCAATCAGACTTTTTACACCACTCGGTAACGTTTTTTCCGTTGGCTGTATCGACGATTGCATCGCGAATTTCATAAGACCATACTCGCATCAGCTGGACAAGTTCATCTGAAATTTCCTGTGCCCTCCATATGCGTTCAAGGTCTATTTGCCTTCCGGTCCTGTGCGAAAGATAGGCAACGACATAGGTCGCAACTTGAGCGCGATAGGCCGGGAAGGCCTCCTTGCGAGTAATGCTGACCGCCTGCTTGTACAGAATAGCCTTCGCTATGGTACGCCGATAATAGGACTCGTCCGGCAACCAACCCTTTGCGTGCGTTTCGGAGAGATCCTGCATGAACCAAGCAAAGCATTTTTGCCCCCCTAAGCTGACCTTGTCTGGTCTCTGATCCCAAGACAGCAAAAACTTTGCAAGCTCAACCTTATCGAACTTCCTTTGTCGCGGGGTCCTCTCGTTGAAGCGTCGTACTTGAGCAGGCGTTTTGGCCGTACGCGATTTTTCGACCTCATACTCACCGCGCGTGCGTTCGTAAAACCAGCGCGTCTGCTCGCCAGGGCACCATACCTGCGATGACAGCCTTGATATCTCGACGTGGTACGGATCGTTGGCGGAGAAGTCCGCCATTTGGATGTTGTTCTGGGAATTCGCGTATAGCGAAATGGCTGGCACGATCTCGTCGATCTTGCTTGCATCGATCAATGAAATCTTTGCTGGTACATAAACGGAAGAAAGGTCTACTTTGTCGTCGCGCCTTGCCCGGTGGATCGATGCAGTAGTTTGACCACCATTCACTATCTGTAATCCCCGAACTCGTGTAATGTGGCGCGCGCCTGTATCGTGATCATGTCGAACCTCGATTTCGTCAACAGTAGCAACGATACCATTGTTGTATGCGAGGAACCTATCGGGCCGCGAGCGAAGCGTATCGCGTATTCCTCTATTCACCTTTCCCCTCGCCTGCAGGAAAGAACGTACATTTTTTTCCAGTAAGCGTGGACCGTATCGGTCGTAGAGTTGGTGGAGTATCTCGCCCGGAACCAGCGCAAGATAGGCGTCATAGTCAGCAGATATCTCGGGAGCATGAAGGCAACTTAGACCGTCCTGCACATAGTCTGTAAAATCAACAAGTATCTCGTCCCGCGGCAGACCGGCTTGGACGAGGCGGTAGAGCCTCTCGATGTCAATGACTTCGAAAGACAGCGCGATTCCATCAATTTCACTAGCTTCGATCGCGGTAAGCGAACACCTTGAATCAGTGAGAATGAAAATCCTGTACTTTTCGGCTATTCCTCGTGTTTGCCTGACTCTTTCCACCATCCCGTAATCTGCCGCAGCAGGGTCCAGTGAGTTGAGCAAGTCGCCCCTCGCCTTCTCAAGAAAGATACGGGCCTGTCGGCTGGCTCGCCTGACATCTTCAGGCGGGATGGATCCGATATGCTCGCTCCCGCTGAAGCAAGCGACGAAGACATCGATGATGGTTTCGTCATCACTAACGGCATATCCGTTCGATCGGGCGGTTGTAGTACCGAAGCTGCGCTCGAAGTGACAGACTTCCGGATTCTCGGTGACGGCTACTTCAGAAAGCCAGTTGGTGCAGATATCTGCAAAAATATTCTCTGAGAAATCAGGCACAGCTGCCGAGCCGCCGGTTCTCGCTTCATTTATTTCAGCGAGGAGGCTGCTGCGGAAAGTAGCGATATCGATATCAGTCGACGACATTTTAATCTCCAGCAAAGAAGCTCTGGAAGGCTACGGCATCGGTCTCAAATTCTGAACATGCTCCCACTGAAACAGAGTACTTTCCAGCCACAATACCTGTGTGCAACTCATCGCGCCGAAGCCTTGGGAAGGCCCCGTCTACCCGGAAGAGCCGTATTTCGAATGCCCTAAGGCATGGTTCCGAGTAATTCGCTGCGCGCGAGTCATGGTATCCGGCGGCCACCAGTAGGTCCTCGAAACGCTGAAGCGAGCTGGGATGGGGCTTTAGACGATCCCTTGTACGGGCAACCAACTCGGGCAGACTCACTCCGTTGGCGCCATCTTCTTTTAGGGGGACGAAGCAGACGTGGAGGCTTTGTACGGTCGTTTCGTCGAACTGATCTAGCTGAGAGACCTTCATCACTGGATCCGCGCTTGCTGTACTGCTCTTAACCTCCAAGGCGTGTCCAAGTCGAATGAAGTCATGAAGTGCATGACGACCCTGCCAAGCTGCAGTCGCTTCAACTTCCCCGACGGTGGGAAACAGAATTTGCTCAAGCACCGTGATTTCTCCGAATAGCCCCCGGATCTGCTCGTTGGACAGACCTCGGTCCGTGTGCAGCTGCATGAAGCGTTGCCATGCCTGCAATCTCCTAAGGAAAGCCCGGAAGCCCAACCGACCTGGCGGCTGTTCCCTGACTACACCGGAGATGTCACCGCACAGCGCTGCAAATACGTCCCGGTATTGAGCGCCCGAGAGTTCGAGCGCCACACGCAACCGTCCGTTCGGTCCTGGTTCGACCACATCGATGTCAGTTCGGAACCCTTTTCCGTCGGGCCATTCCGTACCGGCCGGTACGGAACTTGTGTCGAGCTCGTACAATAGCCCAACAGCGCCAGATGGCATCTTCCGCCCAGCGAGCAAGTCGTGAGGCGATCCACGCGATATTTTGCGAACGTGCCAGCCTGTTCTTGATGCGCCCTCGGCCTCAATGGATTTCCAGATTTTTTCTATTTCGTCGCCTGTCACAGCTCATTCTCCGTTCGGGCAAAGACATTGTTGACGACGTAGTCGATGGCCGTCGCATTAGAACTAGTCGGAAAACTCAGTGCCATCGACATGATCGGGATGTCGATTTTCCCTCTCGTGATGTCGTTGTCCGGATCCAGCGGGTAAAGCAGCATAAGCCCTTTACCCTGTGACCTTATTTCTCGGATGGAAATCCCACTTGGTTCATCAGGAATATTGCCTTTCGCCCGGTTTCGTGCTGCGTCTTCATGCCAAGTTATACGCGTCTGTTCGAGAGCCGCGGCATAGTCAGCAGCATCTAGATCTATGGCCTCGTCACGAGGCGAAACCAGACGCCCAATGATGTACTTTTGGGCATAGATCTGGTCTTGAATTGAGGTAGATCGTGTCAACACTTTGCGTTGAACCATTGGAATGTCAAAACCAGCGATCGTTTTTGTAGGTCCGCGGCCCGACAGGAGTGCGACATCCCATTTCAGAAGGCCTCCGCGCTCGGTTTGCTTTTCAATGAACTGACGCAGGAAATTGCTGTTCGCCTTAACCGAGTCCTCATGCGTCGCGTAACCGCTCAGGAACGCCTGGATGTAAGACACATCAACGCTCGCCCAGAAAAACGAGTTCGCCCACTGGTGCTTGCCTCCGTCCGGGCGGTCTCTGGCTGGATTAGCTTCGTACTGCCCGCCGATTGCCTCAAGGAATGTCTCCGTTGTCGCGAGATTTGATCTGATGACTTCCTCTGATGAATGGAAGACTACCGTTTCTGATATTGTGCCCGCGAAACTTAGCTTCATTGGCGTTCCGGAGCGCATTTTCACTCGCGACGTGATCATTAGTGCAGGATGTGATCGCACACGCAGACCATAGTTGCGCGGCGTCCCTCGGACTGCAGCCATATGATCGAACTCCTCTCGAAGCTCTTCAGAGGCAATGGTGATTTTCTCGAACCATTCGCGCAGATCTGCAGTCATGAAAAGCCTGCAGACATCCTCATAGCCACTGCGGTAACCAAACCATCGCCCCATCTGCATCAGTGTGTCGTACATGCGAGAAGCACGAAGGAAATAGCTAGTTGTTAGGCCCTTGAGCGTTAGGCCCCGGCTCAACTTGTCGCCACCAACGGCGATGGTCAGAGTGTGCTCGGAGCCTTGTCCCTCCTGGTCTAGAATATCTCCAGCACTCCCGTTGATTTCCTTCACATCGATCTGCGAGACTGCATTTAGCACGTATTTTTCGATATCCTTCCACTCGAGAGTTTCCCCGCCCGGATTGTATTCGGTTTTCAGGCTAGGGCGGAAATCTGCGTTAAAGAGATCTTCAAGCTCTTGGCGTATGGATCGCTCGCCCTCTGCTTCCCCATAGCGGAATTCCCGTTTAACGGCTTGGACCTCGGCTTCGATCTGTTCCTTGACCAAGTTCTGCACACTCGTGAAACGCGTGACATGAACAAGCATCGAGTTGTGTGAGTTCTCTTGCCCACGGGCCCTGCGGACTGCCGTGGCGATGAGGAAAGACTGAATTGCTCTCACTAGTGACGGGGGAAGCCTCAGCTCTCCCATGTATCGCGGCACCCAACCATTCCTGTGCTTGGGCGGAACCCATCCTGATCTTTCATTGAGGCTCAGCGAGTCGGCGTGATCCTCGATCTCGCGAACATAGCGATGCTGCGCCGCATCGATCTCGGCGTCTTCCTCTTCTTCTCCGCCGAAAACATTGACAGGGCCGAAATAGTCAGAAGGAGCCGGCAGACTGACAATGAAGCTACTAGGAAATAGGTCAGGACCCTCTTCCGCCGTTTCGGCCTGTTCGTGGATGAAGATGTTCGCAAAGGGTGTTGCAGTGTATCCAACATACCCCTTTTGCTGGAAAAGCGTAAGCAGACGACGGATGAGCTTATTGATCTTGGAGGGGTCATGCTCAGGATCCGGTACGCCGTTCTCGTCGAAGGCACCTTCCTTTGTATCGACCGAAGCATGGTCCGCTTCGTCATCAATCACGAGCAGAGGAATGCCTGCTACGCTTTCCCTTCCAGTTTCTTGATCAATGGACGTATGTGCCCATTTGACCCAATCGATTAGGTTTTGGAGGACAGTGTATTGTTTCTTGATCACGAAGACGAGCGGACGACCACCCGGGTTGATGGAGAAGGTCTGCGCCCGATTGGTGTTGAAATCGCCGTTGTCTGCACGATTGGTTACGGAATCGGGTCTCAGCCGAGGATCCGGATCGACGAGCCCGACTCCAACGGCCTTGAAACCCTCGTCAGGCCTTCGGTTTTTGTCATAGCCCAGAAATCCTTCCTCTATGCGAATTTGGGTCTGCGAGCGCAGGTTCTTGTGAATGCCGGCGAGAACTATGATGATCTTGTACCCAGCGTCCGCAGCTTTGCAGATCAGACCAGTATAGTTTGCTGTCTTTCCGGACTGGACATGACCTACAACAAGGCCTCTTCGATCCCACGGGCCTTCCCGTGTTGGGTCCTCAAGATGGGAAAGTATACGGTCGGTGACATTATCGAGCTTCGTCGTCGGGTCTAGCCCGATGTCCGGAAGAATAAAGGTACGATACCGATCCCAGTAGTTCCACTCTATCTTTGGCTTTCTCGCGGCGAGCCATTCCACATGGTCTTCATTGTTTACCAGTTCCTGGGCGTCGCCGATCCAAATGCTGATGCGTTCTTCTATCGATTCTCGCAAGTCATTCCGGTCGAGATCGGGGGGGATATTAGGGAACATCATGCAGACGGCGTCGACGACCTGTTCGATCCGCTCACGGGTTATGGTCTCGGTCTTTCTAATTTCCTCGAGAATTCCCATCACCTGACCACGGATCTTCGTCGCAATAGTGTCTGTCATCGTCCCGCCCATCTAAATTTCATCAATTATGTCGACGTGCTGATCAAAAGGAGCAAGGCGTCGCAGCTTTGCCCGTGCCTCGTTTGCAGTTAGCCCTCCACCATGCATCAGGCTGGCTAGCAAGTTTCGCGCAAGTCCTTTTATTTTCTCGCGCGACTCCCCGGAAAATGGGGTAGCTGGCAGCTCGCCTTGCTCAACAGTATCAATCCAGATCTTTTCAACTGGCACCGTGTTCTCGAGCAATTTGAAGAACGATGCGATCGAGCGATCGTCATCGTCCAGTTCGTTAAGAACATAAGACGCGATAGGATGTGACCGTTCAATTCGGTATGCTGATTGATCGCCGATCCTCACGGCTTTCCAAGGACGTTCGAGGTCCGCCACTGCAGGCCGCTTGCCGTACTCTCCTCGAAATACGAAGACCGAGCGGGCCTGCTGCCTTATGTTGAGAGCGAGATCCCTAAGTCGCGTCCGAACGATCTCGGGCGGACTTGCATCCGACTTTTTGACATCAATTTGCCAAGCAGCATCTTCCGAATTTGGCAGATCGATGCGTATCCGGGCAAGCTTGTGAGCTTCGTCGCGAACCCATGGCTTTGTCCTTCCGAGGCCAAGCCAACCGCCAGCGACCAACAATCTGTCATTACGATAGATGTAGAACCCCTGATTGGTTACCCAACCTTCACTGCCACCTGCGAGTTCATATTCTGTCTCGTCATCAAACATGTCCTTGTTAGGAAGGACGTATCCCTTTACCCGTATTTGAGCTGCACCACTATTAATACTCTCTTCTGGGCTCTTTTGGCAGGCAGCATGGTTGCTTAGAAACGGATCCCAAGGCTTGATGCTGGCTTCATTGACGAACAGCCTGATGCGCGGCCGGACGCCCTCAAGGTAGCGATGGAATACCATAGCCAGGTGATGCTCGATCTGCTCCATTATCAGTTGGGACTTTGCCCCATCGCTTGTGCTGCCAAGGCGTGGTCGGACCCGGTCCAGTTTCTGCCAGATCACAAGGGTTCCACTAGCAATGTTTTCAAGGTTTTCGAGGTGCTTCTCAGAACCGTCGGGTGCACTGGTCAACAACCGCCAACGTCCCTTCGCCTCGGCAAGGAAATCGAGGTCCCAGCGACGAACTTTGATTTCGCCATCTCTCTTCTTCGAAGCCACGGTCAGGCTTCGCGCTTGCGAAAAGGAGGCAGTTTTCAGTCCCAATCCAAAGCGCCCAAGATCAGTTGCAGCTCTTGCAACTAGTGGATTCTGGGAGCCCAGCCTCATTGCATTGCGCAAGGTTTCTTCATCCATGCCGTCACCATCATCCAGAATACTGATAAAGGGATTGGGCGCGGCAAGCGCGACTTGCACTCGCACGTTCTTCGCATGCGCGGTAATGCTGTTGTCAATGATGTCGGCAATGGCGGTTTCGGTAAAGTAGCCAAATCCACGCAGCGATTCTACTAGTGCGTCGGCCGGTGGCGGTGCGTCTTCGAAGTCTTGCAATTCTTCTACAATTTCCGACAAATAGAACGTTCAGATCTTATAAACTCAAGTACCACACGGGGTTACTAAACTAAAGGCGAAAAGCGGGACGCCTACGCTTACTTGTTCGAAAACGCACCTCTCGGACGGTTTTGTCACAAGGCCAAAATATTGCCCAACATGTTGGGACTTTGCGGGCGCGCATTGAAGTGAGCCCCCCACTGTGGGCGCCCTTATTGCGCGGCAGAGAAGTCCGACTTTCCAAGAGTAATCCCGTTGAACGAACACCCACTTTAGACGCAGCTGATACAACGTGCGGATCAACTAGCCAAAAACGGCGCTAGTCGATCTGCAGCGTGTCGAATCCTATCTCGAGAGTTCAAGGTAAGCGGAGCGGGACTGCACAATGCTAGTTATCCAGTGAGCACTAAGACGAAGCGGAAAGAGCCGACATGCGAGCCACTGCTGTAAATCCTAGGGACGGTCATCCCCATGGTAGAATGATGAGGTAGGCCTTGCCGTGGGCAATTATGGAAGCTGCGATGATTACAGGACCTCAACCCGTGTGCGGTGAGCAAGCACGAGCGGCCGCAAGGGCGGCGTTTGAGCGTCTTTGTAAAAAGTGGTGTGAATTTCGGAAGTTGCGTCAATAGGCAGCCTGAACTCGTGGATATGCCTTCGGTTCGGTTCCAAAAACACATTGTTCGGTTCCGTTGGTATATTTATTGGTATTCATCAAAGATAAATTAGAATAAGCCATTGTTGGTAGTAATATTTTTTAACGAGTATGGTGCCGCCCCCGGCACCATTCCCAACAAGTAAGCTACTGTTTCCCTTCAGCTTTAACTGGAGCTGGCCAAGGGCGAAGTACATGCTGGAGAACAAAACCGTCCCATTCTCATTTGTGAAAGCAGGGGTTTTCTACTTCACACGACGAGTCCCGAAAGACCTCGATCACCACTATACCACCGGAAAAATATCGTTCTCGCTACGGACAAGATCAGCGGCGGTCGCAAAGTCCCGAGCGCAAAGAGCTGCTCAGCAACTTGATGAACACTGGTACCACCTACGCATCCAAAACGTAGACCCACCGTGCAAGCATCTCCTGAGGATGGGAACTGCCGCCGAGCTTGGGTCCTCGATGTCATGCACCGATCAAGCCAGCGCTGACGCTGTAAAGCTCTCAGAAGCCGTATCAGTCTATCTGAAATTCCAAAGATTCAGTGGCTGGGGTGGTAGGATTCGAACCTACGATACACGGTACCAAAAACCGCTGCCTTACCACTTGGCTACACCCCAACGGTGAGCGGCTATCTACGATTGTTGGTGACGGTGTTCAAGTGCTTTCCCGCAAAAAATCGAAACCCGTGAAAATTTTTTTGCGGGCGATCTATTTGGTCTCCAACAGCACCGCTCCGGTTCGGTTTCCGGCCTCGACCGCGCGGTGTGCGGCGGCGCATTCTTCCATCGAATAGACCTTTTGGATCGGGCATTTCAGCGCGCCGTCGGTCAGCGCTTGGTGGAGGTTCGCAACCGCTTCGTTGCGCAGATCGGTCGGCAGCAGATACACCAGAACCATTTCCAACGTCACCGATTTGAACATGAGCGGGTAAAACGGAAGCGACGGCGTCATATTCTGGGCCGAGCCATACGCATTGATTCTTCCGCTTTCGGCGATAACTGCAACGTTGGTTTCGACGTTTTGGCCAAACTCCACATCGACGATGCGATCGACCGGAAGCCCTTGATTGGCGTCCAGGATCTGTGTGGGCAAATCGGGCGCCGTGTAATCCAGTACCGCATCGGCTCCGGCCTTTGTCACACGTTCGAAGTTGCGTGGACCGGCTGTTGCCATCACCTTTGCTCCGCCCCATTTGGCCAACTGGACGGCAAGGAATCCGACCGTTCCTGCACCGCCGTGAACAAGCAGGGTTTTACCCGATACCGGGCCTCCGGAAAACACGGTGTGGCTGGCGGTCAGGCCGGGAATGCCGAGGACGGCACCGGTTTGCAGCGCGACCGTGTCGGGCATGTGAACAGCCTGTTCCGAGGGCAGGGTGATTTGGGTTGCGGCCGTCCCGAACGCACGACCCCACTGGCCGTTCCAGATCCAGACCCTTTGACCCACCCGCGAGTCCGGAACCCCAGGCCCGACAGCCGAGATGACACCTGATCCGTCGCTGTGCGGCACAATCACCGGGAAAGGCGGTTTGGTGATCCCGGGCCGTGCCCCCGCACGTGCCTTCACGTCCGAAGGGTTCACTCCGGAATAGGCCAGCGCAACGGTCACTTCGCCCGGGCCCGGGGGTGTATCCGGTAGTTCTTGAATGGACAGAACATCGGCGGCGGGTCCAAATGTCTGGTAGGTGACGGCTTTCATGGCGGCTCCGGTTTGTCGCGTCGTGACGTTCACCCTATCGTCGCGGGCCAGGAATGCTAGCCTGTCAAAAAACCATGGGAGATCAGAGTATGAAGGCATTGCGCACACCGGACGAACGGTTCCAAAATCTGCCCGACTATGATTTCGCACCCAACTACCTTGAGGTGGATGATACTGAAGGCGGCGCGTTGCGGGTCCACTATCTGGACGAGGGGCCGCGCGCGGCAGCTCCAGTACTGATGATGCACGGCGAGCCCAGTTGGTCTTATCTGTACCGTCACATGATCCCGCCAGTCGCTGCCGCGGGTCACCGGGTCATCGCTCCGGACCTTGTGGGTTTCGGCAGATCCGACAAACCCGTCGACCGCGACGACTATACCTATGCGCGGCATGTCTTCTGGATGGGTGAGGTCCTGCGTCAACTCGATCTGCGGGACATCACCCTGGTCTGTCAGGATTGGGGCGGATTGATCGGGTTGCGCCTATGGGCCGAGATGCCAGACAGGTTCGGCCGGGTCGTTGTCGCCAACACGGCCTTGCCAACCGGGGACCAGCCCTTGGGCGAGGCGTTTGCCGCCTGGCGACAGTTCAGCCAGGAGGTGCCGGATTTTCGCGCCGGGCGCATCGTCTACGGCGGAACGGTTTCAAAGCTGACCGAGGTCGAGGTCGCCGCCTATGATGCGCCGTTCCCTGATGATCGTTACAAGGCCGGGGCGCGACAGTTTCCGATGCTGGTGCCTGACCGCCCCGACGACCCCGAGTCGGAACCGAACCGACAGGCTTGGAACGTTATCTGCGGTCTGCAAACCCCTGTCCTGACGGCTTTTGGTGCTGAGGACAGGATCATGGCCGGGGTGGACGGGGTTTTTCACAAACTTTGTCCTGGTGCGGCGGGACAGAACCATGTTGTGCTGCCGAAAGCCGGTCACTTCCTTCAGGAGGACGTGCCCCAGGAACTTGCGGAATCGGTTCTGGCCTTCATCCGCGAGACGGCCTGAGCGGGGTCTCATTCCCGGATTTCGTCGGGCTCCACGCCCCAAAGATTGCTTTTGAGGGTCCAGCCGCGATAGCCACCGGCCGAAATGCGGCACCAATCCACCGTGCAGGTGCCCAAGCGAGCCACGACGCCCGTCTCGAAATGTGCGTTGACAGGGGATTTGGGATCGGGGCTGGCATAGACCGGCAGCATGTCCGATTCAATCAGAACCGTGCGGACACCTGACAACAAAGCGTAGTGGACCCATCCGCCGGCCCCGTCGCGATCCTGGACCTTGCGCCAGTTGCCGTATTCGGCCGTCACCTGAAGTGGCATGCCGCGACGCTTGAACACCCAGTCAACACGATGGGTCAGCGAAGGGCCGCGGCGTACGTTCGCCTCGGCCGCCTTCATCGACACGTAGCGCGGCAAAGGCAGGTTCGTCACCTGCCCACGTTTTTCCTGCGCGTGCGCGATTGCGCCTGTCAGGAACAGAAGCGTGATTAGAAATGCCAGAACTGGGCGTTTCGCCCTCAAGAAAGCACTCACTGCCTGCCCGCTGATTTGCCTGTCTGCCGTGTTTCAAAAAAGGTTGGAGCGATGCCCATGGGGTTCTTGTGCCCCGACTGATCCTGCGCCACGATGCCATGACGCGCATCGGAATGCAAAGCGGTAGGAGGGCTGAAGTGCCAAGAGAACGTCTGAGTGTTGTTGTAACGCGACGGTTGCCCGAAGTGGTCGAGACACGTCTGAGCGAGTTGTTCGACGTCCGTTTGCGGGACACCGACACACCGATGACGCGCGACGAGTTGGTCGAGGCGGTCAAACAGGCCGATGTGCTGGTTCCGACGATCACGGACACGATCGACGCGGGTGTTTTGGGCCAAGCCGGAGAGCGGCTGAGGCTGATTGCGAATTATGGCGCCGGTGTCGACCATATCGATGTCGCGACGGCCCGTCAGCGCGGCATCCTGGTCTCGAACACGCCGGGTGTTCTGACCGACGATACCGCCGACATGACGATGGCGCTGATCCTTGCCGTAACCCGTCGGATTCCCGAGGGTCTGTCGGTTATGCAAAAGGGGGACTGGACCGGCTGGGCACCGACGGCATTCCTTGGCGGGCGGATAGGAGGCCGGCGTCTGGGCATTCTGGGTATGGGGCGGATCGGACAGGCCGTCGCGCGCCGCGCCCGGGCCTTCGGAATGCAGGTCCACTACCACAACCGTCGCCGGTTGCGTCCCGAAATAGAACAGGATCTTGAGGCGACCTATTGGGAAAGTCTCGATCAGATGGTGGCGCGTATGGACGTGATCTCGATCAACTGCCCATCAACGCCGTCGTCATTTCATCTGATGAACGCGCGACGTCTTAAGCTGATGAAGCCGACGGCGGTCATCGTGAACACGTCGCGGGGCGAGGTGTTGGACGAAAACGCGTTGACCCGGATGATCCGGGCGGGCGAGATCGCCGGGGCCGGGCTGGACGTCTACGAGCACGGCACCGACGTGAATCCTCGACTTCGGCAGCTGCCGAATGTCGTGCTGCTGCCGCATATGGGGTCGGCGACGCTCGAGGGTCGCATCGAGATGGGCGAAAAGGTCATCATCAATATCAAGACGTTTGAAGACGGGCACCGGCCGCCTGATCAGGTCGTTCCCGCGATGCTGTAAGAACACGCCAAGGCATACGGGCTCCTGCTGTTTGCAAGGCAGAGCTTTGCCGTCTTTGGCGGTCGTCCCCGCACATGGTTGCGGGGCAGTACGGTGCCGTGCACTGTCAGAATCAGTATTTGGATAAGGAGGTTTATTATGTGCTCCAATTGGTTCCCTACTGTTGTGGCCTGCGCGCTGACCCTGGCGAGCCCAGTGTTTGCCCAGCAAACCGCCGATGAGGTCGCGCCCGAGGGTGCATCCGACGGCCAGGTTCAGGCCTTGACCGACGAGGTGATCGCCGCGCTGAAGGCCAAGGCCGACGGTGTGCCCGTCAAAGCTAAAACCTGGATGGTTGCGGCGGCCAACCCGCTTGCCGTCGAGGCGGGTGCCAAGATTCTGGCTGCCGGTGGAACGGCAGCGGATGCAATGGTCGCCGTTCAGGTTGTCTTGGGCCTGGTCGAACCGCAGTCCTCGGGTTTGGGCGGGGGTGCCTTTCTGGTCTGGTACGACGCGGCCAGCGGACGCCTGACCACCTTGGATGGGCGAGAAACCGCGCCGAGAGAGGCAAGCCCGACCCTGTTTCAAGACGAAAACGGCGAGCCGCTCAAATTCTTCGACGCGGTTGTTGGCGGGCTTTCGGTCGGGACACCCGGCACGCCTGCATTGTTGGAGGAAGCCCATCGGCGCTGGGGGCGTAGCCCCTGGCCCGGTCTGTTCGAGGATGGTATCCGATTGGCCGACGAGGGGTTTGTCGTTTCACCCCGGCTGGCGGGCTTGATTCAGGCCGACGCTGAACGTCTGGCACGCTTCCCGGACACGGCCAACTACTTCCTGCCGGGCGGCGAGCCGCTGGCCCAGGGTCAGCGCCTCACCAACCCAGACTATGCCGAAACCCTGCGCGTTCTGGCGTCCGAAGGGGCTGCGGGCTTTTATGGAGGAGAGATCGCGGCTGACATCGTGCGGACTGTCCGAAACGCTCCGGGTAACCCGGGGGTTCTGTCCGGAGTTGATCTGGCGTTGTATCAGGTGATTGAGCGCGAGCCGATCTGTGCCACCTATCGCAGCTATGAGGTCTGCGGGATGGGTCCGCCGTCCTCGGGCGCGCTGACGGTTGGGCAGATCCTTGGCATTCTCGACAATTACGATTTGGCGGGGATGGGTCCCGAAAGCGCCGAAGCGTGGCGGCTGATCGGCGATGCCTCGCGCCTGGCCTTCGCGGATCGCGGTCGCTACATGGCCGACAGTGATTTCATTCCGATGCCGACGCAGGGCCTGATCGATCCGGCCTATCTGGCCGAGCGTGCCGCGTTGCTGAATGACGCTGGGGCATTGACCGAGGTTGCGCCGGGAAATCCTGAGTTTGACCACGCGCTGAACTGGGCCGACGATGCTTCGATCGAACTGCCGTCGACGTCCCATATTTCGATCGTGGACGCCTATGGAAACGTGCTTTCGATGACCACGACAATCGAGAACGGTTTTGGTTCGCGTCTGATGACCAACGGCTTTCTGCTGAACAACGAACTGACCGACTTTTCCTTCCGGACCCACAGGGACGGGGTTCCGATTGCCAACCGGATCGAACCGGGCAAACGCCCCCGTTCCTCAATGAGTCCGACGATTGTCATGCAAGACGGGTCTCCGATTCTGGCGATCGGGTCTCCGGGTGGCAGCCGGATCATCGGTTATGTCGCAAAGTCTATCATTGCCTGGGCGGACTGGGGTATGGACGTCCAGCAGGCGGTCGCCCTTCCTCATCTGGTGAACCGTTTCGGGACCTATGATGTCGAGGTCGGCACAAGCGCCGAAGTCTTTGCGGACATGTTGGGCGAGCTGGGCTTTGAAGTGAACGCGCGGGATCTGACCTCGGGCCTTCATGCCATCGAAATCCGCGACGGTCTGCACGGCGGAGCCGATCCCCGTCGAGAAGGGATCGCACTGGGCGAGTGATCACGTCGGAGCGTATGGGTATTGCTCCTGTGGCGTGGGCCTTCTAGTCATTGTCTGGGCCTGCGCCACTGCGCCAAGGGAGGGTTGCCATGGTTGAAGCGACAGCATTGTTCCGCAATGCGGCGGGGATCGACACCGCCATCAGCATTCTGAAACAGCGGTTCGGGGACCGGTTGCAGACCGGCGCTTCGGTCCGCGAGCAGCACGGGCACACCACGACCTGGATTGAAAACCAAAGCCCGGACGCGGTGGTCTTTCCCAATTCGACCGAAGAGGTCTCGGACATCGTCAAGACCTGTGCGGCGCACAAGGTTCCTGTGATCCCTTTCGGCACCGGAACGTCGCTGGAAGGCCACGTGAACGCGCCGGCCGGCGGCGTTTGCATCGATCTTGGCCAGATGAACCGGGTCTTGGCCGTGAACGAAGGTGATCTGGATTGCGTTGTGCAGCCCGGGGTCACCCGCGAGGATTTGAATACCCATCTGCGCGACAAGGGGCTGTTCTTTCCGATTGATCCCGGAGCCAATGCCTCATTGGGCGGGATGGCGGCGACCCGAGCGTCGGGTACCAATGCGGTTCGCTATGGAACGATGAAGGACAATGTCCTGAGCCTCGAGGCGGTTATGCCCGATGGCAAAATTATCCGTACCGGTCACCGGGCCAAAAAATCTTCGGCCGGCTACGATCTCACCCGCTTGCTTGTCGGTGCCGAGGGCACGCTGGGCATCATTACCGAACTGACTCTGAAACTGCACGGCATCCCCGAGGCGATTACCTCGGCCCGGTGTTCTTTCCCGACGGTGGATGCGGCCTGTCAGGCCGTGATGACGACCATTCAATTCGGCGTTCCGGTTGCCCGGATCGAACTGCTGGACGCGATGTCGGTCAAGGCGGCCAACGCGTATTCCGGGCTGAAGCTGCCGGAAACGCCGTTGCTTCTGCTCGAGTTTCATGGCTCGGAGGCCGGCGCAGCGGAGCAGGCCGAAACCTTTGGCGAAATCGCCGAGGATTTTGGCGGCACCGGCTTTGTCGCTACGGCCAGCACGGAAGAAAGGTCCAAGCTCTGGCAGGCGCGGCACGACATGTATTGGGCGTCCCTCCAGCTTCGGCCCGGAGCGCGCGGAATCTCGACGGATGTCTGCGTCCCGATCTCGCGCTTGGCCGAATGCGTCACCAAGGCTCAGGACAAGGCAGCCGAGTTGGACCTGCTGGCCCCGGTCGTCGGTCATGTCGGTGACGGAAACTTCCACACGCTGGTGCTGATCGACATGGACGATGCCGACGAAGTGGCGCGGGCCAGTCAGTTTGTCGGATGGCTCAATGATCTGGCGATCTCGATGGACGGGACCTGCACGGGTGAGCATGGAATCGGGCAGGGCAAGAAACCGTATCTGGTCCGGGAACTTGGGGATGCGACCCGGTACATGGCGGCGATCAAGGCCGCGCTGGATCCTGACAACATCATGAACCCCGGCAAGATCGTCTGACCAGGCCGGGAAAGCGCACGCAACCATCGGCTGTTGGTGCGTGCCTGTTCGCGGATTCGCGTCCCAACGTGTACGGCAGGTCGGTTTTGCGCCGTTTTGCGTCGGATGGACTTGGCGCTGATTGGTCTTGTTCGGCATAAACCTTGCCAAACAGACTCAATCCGGAGAGCGGGCGTATGAAAACCCAAGTCAAAGCACTGGTCGTCGGCGGCGGCGCCGTTGGGACCTCGATAGCCTATCACCTGGCCAAGGCGGGCTGGGATGATGTCATGCTGATCGAGAGGGACGAGTTGACCTCCGGTTCGACCTGGCACGCTGCGGGTTTGCTTCCGCTGTTCAACATGTCCTATGCGACGACCCATATCCACAAATACTCGGTGGATTTCTACAAGACGCTGGAAGAGGAAACCGGCCTGAATGCCGGGTTTGCGGTGGTCGGAAACCTGCGCATGGCGCAGACGCAGAACCGCATGGATGAGTTCATGCTCTATGCCTCGACTGCCGAGACCTGCGACGTCAAATACGAATGGTTGACGCCCGAGCAGATCAAGGAGCGCTGGCCGCTGATCGAAACCTCGGATCTGAAGGGCGCGCTTTACCATACCGAGGACGGTTACATCAATCCGGCCGACGTGACCCAGGCGATGGCCAAGGGTGCCCGCCAGCGCGGTGTCGAGATCGTGCGCAAGATGCAGGCCGATGCGTTCCATTGGAACGGAACCCATTGGGAAGTCACCTGCACCAAGATGGTCGAAAAGGGCGGCAACCTTGTCCCCAGCGACGAGCAGGTGGTCATCACCGCCGAGCACGTGGTGACCGCTTCGGGAAACCATGCCCAGCGTACCGCCAAGCTGCTGGGCATCAAGATGCCCGCGATCCCGGTCGAGCATACCTTCATTGTCATGGACAAGGATCCGGAACTGGTGAAATGGCGTGAAGCCGGCAATCCGGAACACCCGGTCGTGCGCGACGCCGACAACGAATCCTACGCACGTGAGGAGCGCGGCGGCTGGATCCTCGGCATCTACGAGCACGGTGCCCCGGCACGCTTCGAATACGGTGTGCCCGACAGTTTCCGCGCTGACCTGTTCCCTCTGGATCTGGACCGGATCGCCGATCAGTACATGGCCATGGCCGAGCGTGTCCCGTCCTGTGCCGAGTCCGGCCTGAAGGACGATTTCAACGGTCCCATCTGCTATACGCCTGATGGCAACCCGCTGGTCGGCCCGGCGCCGGGCCTGCGAAATATGTGGCTGGCCGAAGGGTTCAGCTTTGGCATCACCGCCGCCGGCGGCACCGGCTATTATCTGGCGCAGATGATGGTCGATGGCGAAGCCGAGATCGACATGGCTTCGCTGGACCCCAAACGCTATTCGTCCAACTGGATGACCACCGAATTCGCCGCGCGCAAGAATGAAGAGTGCTACGAGCACGTCTACATTCTGCACCACCCGGACGAAGAGCGCGAGGCCTGCCGTCCGCTGCGCACCGTTCCGGCTTATGATCGTCAGAAAGCCCGTGGCGCGCAGTTTGGGTGGGTTAACGGTTGGGAACGCCCCAACTATTTTGGCCCGGTCGATGCCTCCGACAACTTCGACAAGGAAAGCCGCAGTTTCCGCCGTGGTGGATGGTGGCAGTATGCCGTCGAAGAAGCCAATGCGATCCGCAACGGTGTCGGCCTGATCGACGCGTCAGCCTTCACCAAGCATGTCGTCAAGGGCCCCGGCGCCACGCAGTTCCTCGACTGGTTCACCTGCAACAAGCTGCCCAAGGTCGGCCGCATCAACCTGACCTATGCGCTGACAGACCACGGCACCACCCGCACCGAATACACCATCGTGCGGCTGAAAGAGAACGAGTACTACCTCGTCTCGGCCGGTGCCTGGACCGAGTATGACGCCGACTTCCTGCGCAAGGCGGCCGAGGACAAGATGGACGAGTTCGGCTACATCGAGATCCAGGACGTGACCACCCAGTGGGGCGTCTTTGCCATCGCCGGACCGAAATCGCGCGATGTGCTGAAAGAGGTCATCAAGGACGCCGAGCCGGAAACCGCCCTGTCGAACAAGCGCTTCCCGTGGCTGTCGGCACGTCAGATCGAACTGGGCATGTGCCCGGTCAACGCGATCCGCGTGGCCTATACCGGCGAGCTGGGCTGGGAACTGCATCATCCGATTGAGATGCAGAACTACCTGTTCGACCTTCTGGAGACGGCCGGCGAGAAGCACGGCATGAAGCTGGTAGGTGCCCGCGCCCAGAACTGGCTGCGGCAGGAGAAATCCTATCGCGCCTTCGGCACCGAACTGGGCCGCGACGCCACCCCGCTCGAGGCCGACCTGCCGCGTTTCGTCGATCTGGACAAGGAGTTCCACGGCAAGGACAAGCTGATCGAAACCGGCGTACGGGTGAAATGCTGTACCCTGCTGATCGACGGGCCCGAGGATGCCGACCCGTGGGGCCGCGAGGCGCTGTATACGTCCGAAGGTGAGCGCGTGGGGCGTCTGACCTCGGGCGGGTATTCGGTGGCTTTCAAGAAATCCATCGGCATGGGTTATGTAAAGCCCGATCTGGCCGTGGAAGGTACCAAACTGAAGGTCAAAATGCTGGACCAGCTGTGGGATGCGGTCGTGACATGCGACAGCCCCTATGACCCCAAGAACGAGACCATCCGCAAGGACGGTTGATCGGACAGAGGCCCCGGACAACTCCGGGGCCTTTTTTTGGCTATGCGCTGAGTTCGTCGAAGCACTCCAGCGCCTTGGCTGCGTACATCATCGACGGACCGCCACCCATTTGGATCGCCATGGCCAGAACGTCCGAGAATTCCTCACGCGAAGCGCCCGCCTTGACCAGTGTTTCGGTGTGCAACGAAATGCAGGGTTCGCACCGTACTGCGATGGACATGCCCAAGGCGATGAACTCCTTGGTCTTGAAGTCCAGTGTTCCGCCTTCCTTGACCGATTTCCCGAGCGCGCCGAAAGCGCGGGCGGTATCTGGTATGGCTCCGTTCAGGTTGCGCAATCCGCTGCGCGTTTCAGCAAGCTTGTCTGACCAGGTCATGTCTTGTGCCTCTTTTACATATTACATCTTGCATATGTATCGGCGGCGTCGGAACGGCTTTGATCTTGATCAGATCGAGGGCTTTTCTGCGACAAAAGCCAGATTGTTCGCAGGCATTGGAACCACTCCGACAACTCGCAGCCCTGTGCTTTCCAGATAGTTGCTGATCTGGCTGTCGTCCTTGTAGCCTATCTCGGGGTCTCGCCGGGTCAGGTCGGCATGAAAGCGTCGGTCGCCGTCGCTGATCAGCTTGCCCTGGCGCATGAACGGTCCGTAGAGAACGAACCGCCCCCCGGGGCCAAGGGCCAATGCGGCCTCGGACAGAACATTCCGGGCTTCTTTCCAGCTGATCAGATGCAGGAGGTTGATCAGAATGATAAGGTTCTGGTTGCCAAAGTTGTGGTGCCACCCGGGCAGGGTTGCGTCCAGCTCGACGGCGGGAATGATGTTTGGCAGGTCCTCCCCATAGGCGTCGATGCTGGCCCGGCGGGCGGGATCGATCTCGCTCGGCTGCCAAGTGAGGTCGGGAAAGATACGGGCAAATGCGGCGACGTGTTGGCCCGTGCCGCTGGCCAGTTCCAATGCGTTTCCAGTTGCGATGGGCATCTCGGCCAGCAACGCGCACAGGGCGTCCGTATTTCGGCTGGCCGCAGGAGCGATCATCTTGGCGCCGTCACCCTGAGAGGCGACGCTTGCCGTCGGAGGCAGTTTCCGCCCGCCCATCAGCGTAACCGGGACACGGCCAGCGCGGAGACCATCGCAGCATCCAACTCGGGCGCGCGGCCAAGCGCAAGATCAGCAACCAATCGCGACGCGGCCGGGGCGGTTTGAAACCCGTACCCTCCCTGACCGGCAGACCAGACAAAACTTTCATCCGACGGGTCGGGACCCAGAACAAGCGTGCCATCCGGGGCAAAGCTGCGCAGCCCGGCCCAATTGGTCTCGACACGGGTGACCGGGTTGGTCACCATTTCTTCGTACCGGGCCAGGCCCTCCGCCAGCACCATATCGTCGGCATAGGCGTCATGCGGTTCAACCGGGTCGGCCTCGGACGGTGACACCAACAGCTTGCCGGCATCCGGTTTGGCGTACCAGGTCTCACCCGCGCCCAGCATCATCGGCCAGTTTTTCACATCATGGCCACCGGGTGCCGGCAGCCGGGCCATGGAACGGCGGCGCGGCGTGATTCCGATCGGTGCGATCCCGGCCATCCTTGCGACCTCGTCCGCCCACGCACCAGCGGCATTGACGATGGTGCGCGCCTGAAAGACCTCGGCCGCTTCCACCAGCCAATGGCCGTCCTTGCGGATCCGCGCCACTTTTTGGCGGGTCTTTACCGATCCCGCGTTGGCGCGAATGGTGCGGGCGAAATCCTGCAGAACTCGGTCGGTGTCGATGTCGTAAGCGCCCTCACTCAGCGCTGCGTATGCGACGGATTCCGGGTTCAGGACCGGAACACGCACCAACGCATCGGCGACCGAGATTTCGGCCATTCCCAGCTCGCTCAGGTCTTTGCGGAACTGCTCGGCCTGATCACTTTTGGCCACCAGCATCAACCCGCGCGGGGTCAGATAGTCGTTCGTAAAAAAGAACTCGGCGCTGGCCTTGTTCAGAGCCACGACCGAAGGTGGGCCATAACCTTCTTCGAACAATGCCGCCGATCGCCCCGAGGCGTGATAGCCCAGCGCGTCCTCGGCCTCGAGTACGGTTACCGTCCCATGCTCGGACAGACGCGCGCCGGCGCTTAGGCCGGCAATGCCGCCGCCGATGATCAGAAAATCAATCACTGGACCTCCTCCAGCCGGTCCGTCGCCGGTGGCGGTGTCTGGCTGAGCGCCGTGATGCGGGCATAGAGCTCGGCCGGTAGGTCGAACGTCAGAGCAGCCAGCGACGGTGCCAGCTGTTCGGCAGATCTGGCCGATATGATCGGCGACGGGGCAAACGGGCTGGCGGCAACCCAAGCGACGGCAAGCGTCGCCGGATCCACGCCAGCCTGATGTCCCAAGCGGGCCAGCTCGGCAGCTGTTTCGGCCATCCACTCAGCTCCATAGCGGCTGGCATATCGGTCATCTTCGGACAGCCGGCCGGCTGCACTGCCACGGGAATACTTTCCGGTCAGCAATCCGCCACCCAGCGGCGAGTAGGCAAAAACCGAGATGCCTTGATCCGCACACATTGGCAGGATCTCGACCTCGGCCTGTCGCTTGACCAAATTGTACATCGGTTGCAGCGCGTCGATGGTCAGGCCGAAATCCGCGGCGACGCGCACGGCTTTCATCACTTGCCAGGCGGCAAAGTTGGACAAGCCGACATAGCGGATCTTGCCCGCGTCTTTGAGCTGGGCAAAGCACTCCATCGTTTCGGCAAGATCGGTGTCCGGATCGAACCGGTGCAGGTACAGCAGGTCGACCATGTCCTGACCCAGACGTTTGCGGGACATGTCGAACTGCGCACGGATGTTGGCCGCGCCGGCGCCGCCTGTGTAGCCCGCTTTGGTGGCGATCGTCAGTTGCTGGCGCTGAGACGCGATCATCTGGCCCAGCAACGTTTCCGACGCACCGTCGGTATAGACATAAGCTGTATCGAAATGCGTGATGCCGGCCGCGCGACAGGCGTCGAACATGGCCCGGCTTTGTTCGGCATCGGCGCGGCCCCCGAACTGCATCGTGCCAAAAGTGAAACGGCCAATGTCAGTGCCGTCGGGATTGGAAAGCCTGAGTGTCATGAGAGTGCCTGAAATGAGCCCGGCGAACGGGGGACTTTGATCAATTGTCGTCCCAAGTTTTAATCAGGGTTGAATTTGAGCATCAACCCTTCCAAACATTCACAACCAAAAACGCAGGAGGGCAGGGTGACCACCGCAGACCTACACCCAATGGCCACAGGGCACATTCCGTCATATGTGACCCAGGCGGATGGCAGCGATTTTCTCTTCAATTTCATGGTAATCTTCACAGTTGGTCTGATCCTGCTGATCGGTGTCGCGTATTTTACGTTGCATTCGATCCCCGAGAAGATGGCCCATGAGAACAACCACCCGCAGTTTCAGTTGGTTGGCATCCTGGCGTTGTTGGCCCTGTTTACGCACAATGGGTTATTCTGGGTTGCCGCCATCCTGGTTGCAGGTTTTCAGTTTCCTGACTTTGCTGCGCCCCTGCGCGCGATTGCAGATGCAATTCGGTCGCTGGCACCCGGGGCGTCTCCTCCGCCCGCCGAGCCGGACCCTGAGCCCACCGCTCCGCAGGAGCACTGACGCATGATCGAAACATTTCTTTGCGCACTGGTCACTGTTCTGCCCGACTTTCTGTTCCGACGCTTCGTTCAGGGAAAACGGATTGGTCACGAAATCACGCTGTTCACCATGTGGTACGAACTGCGCTGGGGGCTGACCGCCTGCGCAATCCTTGCGCTGACGGTGATTACCACGCTGTTCTACTTCCATCCGGCAAGCAAAACGGCGGCGTCCTATTTCCGGACCGTGACGATTCTTCCGCAACTGGGTGGGCGCGTGTCCGAGGTCTATGTCACCAACAACCAGTTGGTCACCGCGGGCCAGCCGATCTTCCGTATCGAGGATTTCACCCAGCGCGCACAGGTCGAAGCCGCACATGCCCAGATTGCTCAGATACAGGCCTCGCTGAAGGTTGCGCAAACGGATCTGGCCGAGGCCGAAGCCGGCATTGCAGGCGCGCAGGCGGCGCTGGCGCAGGCGCTCGAGGATTTGGAGCGCAACACGACACTGCGCGATCAGGGATCCAGCGCAGTCCGCCTGACCGAGATCGAGCGACTGGAGAACCTTGTCGCCGAGCGCGAGGCAAAGGTTCTGGCCGCGCAATCCCAAAAGGCGGCCGTTGTTCAGAAGATCGAAGAACTGATCCCTGCCCAGTTGGCCAGCGCCGAAGCGCAGCTGGATGCCGCTCTGGCCGAATTGGACAAGACGACAATCAGCGCCGGTGTGACGGGCCGTGTCGAACAGTTCGGGCTACGGGTCGGCGATTTTATCAGCCCGCTGATGCGCCCGGCGGGGATTCTGGTTCCGACGGATTCCGGGCGCGACCGGTTTCAGGCGGCTTTCAACCAGATGTCTGCGCAGGTGATCAAACCGGGAATGATCGGAGAGCTGGGCTGTATGACGCGGCCATTCACGGTGATTCCGGTCGTTGTGGTCCAGGTGCAGGATGTGATCCCTTCGGGACAGATCCGGCCCACCGACGAATTGCGCGACGTTCAACAGAACACAACCCCCGGATCAATCCTCGTGTATCTCGAGCCGCTTTATGAAGGGCTGGCAGACAAGGTTCCCCCGGGCAGCAACTGTCTTGCCAATGTCTACACCGACAATCACGACAGGCTTGAACACGAAGATCTGGGTTTCTGGGAAAGGGCATTCCTGCTTGTCGTGGACACGATCGGTGTGGTTCATGCGGCAGGCTTGCGACTGCGTCTGATCCTGATGCCTGTGAACACGCTGGTTCTAAGCGGTCACTGATGGCGGGAACGTGAGTGTTCTCGCGCTATTGTGTCTGGAAATGGTGCCTGTCCCCGGTTAACTGCCGCACATGTTTGATGCGCAAATCCGCCCGATCATCGACCCGGCCCTGAACGCTCAGGGCCGTTTTCTCGCGCGGTTGGGCTTTACGGCAAACCAGGTGACGCTGATTGGGCTGGCTCTTGGTTTGGTCGCAGCGGGCCTGATCGTGGCTGGCGCGACGTACTGGGCGCTGGTGCCGTTACTGCTGTCGCGCCTCGCGGATGGCCTGGACGGTGCTGTCGCGCGTGCCCGGGGTGGCACCGATTTTGGTGGCTATCTGGATATCACCTGCGACTTTCTGTTCTACGGCGCGATACCGTTCGCGTTTATTCTGGCTGACCCGGCCTCCAATGGCGTGGCCGGTGCTTTCCTTCTGCTGTCCTTCTATTTCAACGGCACCAGTTTTCTGGGCTTTTCGCTGCTGGCGGACCGCCACGGTTTGAAGACCGACGCCAGAGGGCAGAAGGCACTGTATTTTTCCGGTGGTTTGCTGGAGGGGGCCGAAACGATCGGTTTCCTTGTTCTTCTGTGTCTGGTGCCAGATGCGTTTGCCGCCTTGGCGTGGATATTCGGCAGCTTGTGTTTCCTGACCGCCATATCCCGGATCGTGTTGGCAGCGAGCAGTTTCGGCAACCGTTCCGGGAACTGAAAAAGCCCGCCGTTTCCGGCGGGCTTTGGGTTTGTTGACAGTACATGTCCCGCTTATTGCGGGATGTCGCCTTCCAGCCCTTCGACATAGAAGTTCATGCCGGCCAGAGTGCCATCATCGGCCACTTCACCCTCGGCCAGCCAGGCGCTGCCGTCTTGCTTGTTCAGCGGCCCGGTGAACGGGTGATAGCTGCCATCTGCAATCGCGGCTTTCAGGGCCAGCGCCTCTTCTTTGACGTCGGCCGGAACGGCGTCGGAAATCTCGCCAATTTCAACCATGCCTTCCTTGATGCCGTCCCAGGTGTTCACCGACTCCCAGGTGCCGTCCATCACGGCCTGGGTGCGCGCGATGTAGTAGGGCGCCCAGTTGTCGATGATCGAGCTGACGCGCGGCATCGGAGCATATTCGCTCATGTCCGAGGCCTGGCCGAAAGTGATCACGTTGCCGGCTTCTTGTGCGGCCGCCTGCGGTGCGGTCGAGTCCGTGTGCTGCAGGATCACGTCTGCGCCCTGTTCGATCAGAACCTTCGCCGCGTCGGCCTCTTTCGCCGGATCGAACCAGGTGTAGGCCCAGACGATCTTGAACTCGACATCCGGGTTCACCTTCTTGGCGTGGATGAAGGCCGAGTTGATGCCGCGGATCACTTCGGGGATCGGGTACGAACCGATGTAGCCGATGATGTTCGACTTGGTCATCTTGCCGGCGATATGACCTTGGACAGCGCGACCCTCATAGAAACGCGCCGAGTAGACCGACACGTTGTCGGCGGTCTTGTAGCCCGTGGCGTGTTCAAATTTCACGTCCGGGAATTTCTTGGCCACGTTGATGGTCGGGTCCATGTAGCCGAACGAGGTGGTGAAGATCAGGTCAGCGCCTTCCAGCGCCATCTGGGTCATGACGCGCTCGGCATCCGGGCCTTCGGGCACCGATTCCACGTACACGGTTTCGACCTTGTCGCCAAAGTGCTTTTCGACGGCCTGACGGCCCTTGTCGTGTTCATAGGTCCAGCCGCCGTCGCCCACCGGGCCGACATAGACGAAACCGACCTTTGTCTTGTCCTCGGCCACGGCGCCCGTGGCAAGGCCAAGTGCCATGGCGGCGCTTGCCAGAAGTGAAGTGAATTTCATTTAGTTACTCCCCAAGTTGGTACAGTTGGCCCCTAGTGCGAGGCGTGGAAGGTCCGGCCCAGTGAGGCAGGTGCGCTGCTCTTGTCGGCCGAAAGGATCACAAGCACAAGGATCGTGATGATGTAGGGCGACATTGCCAGATACTCGACAGGTATGGCAACGCCCGCTGCCTGCAGATTAAGCTGCAAGACCGTGATTCCGCCAAACAAATAGGCACCCAGCAAGGCACGCCACGGTTTCCAGCTGGCAAACACCACCAGAGCCAGAGCAATCCAGCCGACTCCGGCGGTCATGCCTTCGGTCCACTGAGGGACCCGGATCAGGCTGATATATGCACCGCCAAGCCCCGCACAGGCCCCGCCGAACAGGATCGCCATAATGCGGATCTTGATGACCTTGTAGCCGAGAGCATGCGCGGCATCGTGGTTCTCACCCACCGCACGAAGGATCAGCCCGACGCGGGTGTATTTCAGAGTGGCCCATACCGCTGCCGTCAACGCGATCCCGACATAGAGGATCGGATCATGTTGGAACAGGATCGGGCCGATGACCGGAATATCGCTGAGCAGCGGGATATGGATGTCCCCCATGCTGGGCGGTTTGATGCCCACATAGCTTTGGCCCAGAAGGGCACTGAAGCCCAAGCCAAACAGCGTCAGCGCAAGACCGCTGGCCACCTGGTTCGCCAGCGCGAACTGGGTCAGCAGAACGAACAGCAGCGACAACAGCGCACCGCCGACGGCCGCCGCGACAAAACCGAGCCATGGCGAGCCTGTTTCGACCGAGATCGCAAATCCGCTGATTGCGCCCACGATCATCATGCCTTCGACGCCGAGGTTCAGAACGCCGGCCTTTTCGACGACAAGCTCTCCGATCGCCGCGAGCAGAAGCGGGGTTGCGGCAACCATCAACGAGGCCAGCAAAAGAACGGGATTGATTTCTCCAAGGTCCATGGTCACGCCACCTCGCTACGGGCCGCACGGATGCGGTAGTTGGTCAAAAGATCGAAGGCCAGCAGGAAGAACAGAAGCATTCCCTGGAACACCTGGATGGCCGCAGCGGGCAGCCCCAGCTGCGATTGTGCGATTTCGCCACCGATATAGGTCAGCGCCATCAGGCCGCCGGCCAGCAGGATGCCCACCGGGTGCAGACGGCCCAGAAACGCCACGATGATCGCGGTAAAGCCGTAACCCACGTTGAAGTCGATGCTGACCACGCCGGACGGGCCCGAGACCTCGAACATACCGGCAAGACCGGCCAACGCGCCCGACAGCCCCAAGCAAAACAGTATCAGGCGCGGGGGATTCACGCCGGCAAATCGTGCCGCGCGCGGAGCTTCGCCTGTAAGGCGGATGTGAAATCCCAGCATGTGCCGGTTCAGCAGGACATAGGCAAAGATCACCGCGATAAAGGCCGCGACGACGCCCCAGTGCATGCCGGTTCCGGCAAACAGTTCGGCATTGTGGGCACTTTCATAGGACTGCAGGTTGCGCGAGCCGGGAAACCCGAACCCCTCAGGGTTTTTCAGCAGACCCAGCGACATCGAGGCCAGAAACTGCTCGGCCACGTAAACCAACATCAGGGAAACGAGAATCTCGTTGGTTCCAAACCGAACCTTGAGCAAGGCGGGGATCATCGCCCAGATCCAGCCGCCGAACGCGCCGGCGATCACCATGATTGGAAAGACGTACCACGCATCCAGCGGGTAGAAGGCTAGGCCGGCCGCGGCGCCGAAGATAGCGCCCATGATGTACTGGCCCTCGGCGCCGATATTCCAGATGCCGGCGCGGAAGCCCAGCGACAGACCGATGGCGATCAGAACCAACGGTGCGCCCTTCACCAGCAGTTGCGGTCGGTAGTAGAATGAGAACTCGCCGAACAGGGGTTCCCAAAAGATGGTTCCGATCGCTTCCACCGGGTTTTTGCCCAGAATTGCAAACAGCAACCCGCCGAAAACCATGGTCGCCAGCACTGCGACCAGAGGGGTGGCATAAGACCACGCCTTGGACGGCTGTGGCCGTTTCTCCAACACTATCATTTGCTCATCCCCCCAAAGTCTTCGTCTTTTTTGGATTATTGCGCCAGAGGCGGCACCGTAGGCTACACATGGGCCACCTCCATCCCATGCGCGCCGCCCATCATCAGACCGATCTCTTCGACGGTCAGGCCAGTTGTGGGTCGCGGAGCGCTGAGGCGCCCTTCGTTCAAGGCGGCGAAACTGTCGGAAATCTCCATCAGTTCATCCAGATCCTGGCTGATGCAGACCACCGCCGTTCCCTTGGCCGCAAGGTCCAGAATGGCCTGACGGATCGCAGCGGCTGCGGCGGCGTCGACGCCCCAGGTCGGCTGGTTCACGACCAGCACTTCGGGGTTTTGCAGGACTTCCCGGCCGATGACGAATTTCTGCAGGTTGCCGCCCGACAGCGACCGCGCGGCGTTTTCCGGCCCCGGGGTCCGCACGTCGAATGCCTGAATGATCTTCTCCGCAAACACGCGGGTGTCGGCCCATTTCAAAAAACCATTCTTCTCCAGAGACTCGCGCACCGAGCCGGTCAGCAGAGCGTTTTCCGTCAGGCTCATGTCCGGCGCCGCGGCATGTCCCAACCGCTCTTCTGGGGCCGTCAGCACACCCAGTCTGCGCCGGGCCGTCGGGCCCAGTTTGCCGATCGGCTGGCCGTTGAAGCGGATCGCATCCGCGTCCGTCAGGATTTCACCGGACAGAACGCCCAGCAGTTCGTCCTGACCGTTGCCGGCCACGCCGCCGATGCCAAGGACTTCGCCCTTGCGGACGGTCAGGTGCACGTTCTTCAGCGCGGTCCCGAATTCGGAAGGGGACGGAACCGAAAGCCCGGAAACATCCAGCGCGACGGGTCCGAACTCGCGCCCGGACCGTTCAGGAGTCTGAAGGGCTGATCCCACCATCATTTCTGCCATGTCGCGGGCGGATGTTTCGCTGGGTGTGCATTCACCCACGTTCTTGCCCAGCCGCAGAATGGTGGCGTGGTCGCACAGCGTGCGGATTTCCTCCAGTTTGTGCGAGATGTACAGGATCGAAGTTCCTTCCGACCGCAGTTTTTTCAGTGTTTCGAACAGGATATCTACCTCCTGCGGGGTCAGGACCGAGGTCGGTTCGTCCATGATCAGCAGCTTTGGGTCCTGCAGCAGGCAGCGGATGATCTCAACTCGCTGGCGTTCACCGGCGGACAGGTCACCAACCCGACGATACGGATCCAGCGGCAGGCCATAGGTCTCCGAGACCTCGCGAATACGCGATGCCAGATCACCCATCGGCGGCGGGCTTTCCATGCCCAGGGCGATGTTTTCGGCCACGTTGAGCGCGTCGAACAGCGAAAAATGCTGGAACACCATGGCGATGCCGTCGGCACGGGCCGCACGCGGCTCGGCCGGCGCATAGGGTTGGCCGCGCAACAGCATCGTGCCGCTGTCCGGCTTGACCAGCCCGTAGATCATCTTCACCAGCGTGGATTTTCCCGCGCCGTTTTCGCCCAGGAGGGCGTGAACTTCGCCCTCACCGATGTCAAAGGACACGTGGTCGTTGGCCACGACGCCGGGATAGGCCTTGGTCAGCCCCTGCAAGCTCAGTAGTGGAGTGGTCACGCGCTCTGGTCCTTCTTCAAGTCGTTCTGTCGGGCGGGGCGCAGAATTTGCGCTGCCACACCAACTGCGATCATCTGCGGGTGCTTGCCCAACGATGGGTCACCGATCGGGCAGGTGATCCGGGCGATCTGAGCCGGTGAGTGACCCAGCGCAGCCAGGCGCGAACGGAATCGCGCCCATTTCGTAGCCGAGCCGATCAGCCCGGCAAAGTGAAAACCGTGCGTCAATAGCCGGTTGCACAGTTCCAGATCCAGATTGTGTGAATAAGTCAGCACCAAGTGCTCGGCTTGGACCGGTGCGTGGCGCACGAGGTCGGCCGGGTTCGCTGCCGGAACCACGGTTACACCTGCTGGGATGTCAGCTGGAAACCGGTCGGCGGCGGTGTCCACCCAGGTGATGGCAAGATCGGGGAGAGGCGACAGCACATCCACAAGCGCCCGTCCGACATGACCGGCCCCCCAGATCCACAATTGGCGGGTCGGTGTGTGCACCGGCTCGATCATCCAGCCGTCAAGCAATTGTGGGTCAGGCGCGATACCCTGTGCGCGTGCGGTTGCCAGCAGCCGCTTGACCGACAATGGCATGTCACCACCGGCAGTCGGGCGTGCGATGACGGTATCGTCCAGGGCCTCGATGGATTTCAGGTCATAGACCTCGCTCAGCAGCGTTACGGCACCGCCACAGCATTGCCCGAGGTCGGGACCCAGCGCATGGCGGGACAGGCAGGTTGGGCTTTGCTGGACCCGGGCGGCCTCAGTCGCCTGATACTCCAGCGTGCCGCCCCCGATCGTGCCGGATTGCCCGCCCTTCCAGACCAGCATCGCGGCGCCGACCTCGCGCGGGGACGAGCCTCGGATTGCGGCAATGACCACGCGGGTCACCTTGCCATGCGTCTTGACCGCCTCCCTCAAAGTCTCCCGGTCAAATCCCATCAGGTACCTCCACGCATGCGTTGAATGGCGGTCCAGACCTCTTCGGCGGTGGCCGGGGCATTGATCGCAGGATACCCGTCGCCGCAGGCCGCAACCGCGTTCGACAACGCCAGCCAGGCCGAGATGCCCAGCATGAAAGGCGGCTCGCCCACTGCTTTTGAGCGATAGATGGTGTCTTCGCGGTTCTGACCATCCCAAAGCGCAACGTTGAACACACCCGGTCGGTCCGAACAGGCGGGGATCTTGTAGGTCGATGGCGCATGGGTGCGCAGCCGGCCTTTGTCGTCCCAGACCAGTTCCTCGGTCGTCAGCCAGCCCGCACCTTGCACATAGCCGCCCTCGACCTGCCCGATATCCAGCGCAGGGTTCAGCGAAGCACCCGCATCATGCAGGATATCCGTCCGAAGGATGCGGTTCTCGCCGGTCAGAGTGTCTACGGCGACTTCGGTCACCGAAGCTCCATAGGCGAAATAGAAGAACGGGCGCCCGCGTCCGGCGATCCGGTCCCACTCGATCTTGGGGGTCTTGTAGAACCCGGTTGCCGACAGGCTGACACGCCCCTGATAGGCCAGCGCCGCGGCTTCGGCAAAGCTGTAGCTTTCCTCGCCCACACTGACCCGGCCATCGGCAAAGACGACCGCCGATGGATCGGTCTGATGCCGCTCGGCCAGATAGGCGGCCATCCGGTCGCGGATCGTGTCGCAGGCGGCCTTGACCGCCATCCCGTTCAGATCGCTGCCGGACGAGGCCGCCGTGGCCGAGGTGTTGGGCACTTTGGCGGTATCGGTCGCCGTGATCTTCACCATCTCCAGCGGAATGCCGAACCGCGCGGCCGCTACCTGCGCCACTTTCTGGAACAGGCCCTGGCCCATCTCGGTGCCGCCATGGTTCAGATGCACCGAGCCGTCCTGATAGACATGCACCAACGCCCCGGCCTGGTTCAGGTGAGTGAGCGTAAAGGAAATCCCGAACTTGACCGGTGAAAAGGCGATGCCCTTCTTGATCACGCGGTTTTCGGCATTCCACTTCTCGATCGCCGCCTTGCGGGCCGCGTAGTCGCAGGAGTCCAGCAGGGCTTCGGTCATGGGATGCAGCTCGAAATCGGTGACTTCCATGCCATAGGGGGTGGTGTTCCCACCCGCGGGCACAGGGCGCACCACCGAGCGGCCGGTTTCGACCGCGCCGCGGCTGGTCAGATCCTCATGCGGATCCGGGTGGCCCAGCGGCTTGTCCCGCACCGGTTCTGCAACGCCTGCGTGCGCCGGTTCATAGTAGTTCCGCCGCCGCAGCTCGACCGGGTCCAGACCCAGCACATGCGCGGCGTGATCCATCACGCGCTCGATTCCGACCATGCCCTGCGGCCCGCCAAAGCCGCGATAGGCGGTTGCGGACTGTGTGTTGGTCTTCAGCCGATGGCTCTCGATCCGCGCATTGGGCAGCAGGTAGGCGTTGTCGGAATGCAGCATCGCCCGGTCGGCGACCGGCAGCGACAGGTCCTGCGCCCAACCGCAGATGGCGTAGTGCAGGAAAGAAACACCCTGAATGTGGCCGTTTTCGTCAAAGCCGGCCTTGTAGCTGATGCGGAAGGCATGGCGCTTGCCGGTGATGGTCATGTCATCATCCCGGTCATAGCGCATCTTGCAGGCTCGACCGGTTGCCCGTGCCGCAACTGCGCAGGCCACGGCCAGCGCGTTGCCCTGGCTTTCCTTGCCACCGAACCCGCCGCCCATCCGCCGGGTTTCGACCCGTACCGCGTGCATGGGAACGCCCAAAGCGTCGGCCACCTTGTGTTGAATCTCGGTCGGGTGCTGGGTCGAGGAATGCACCAGCATGTCGCTGCCTTCATTCGGCACCGCCAGCGCGGCCTGGCCTTCCAGGTAGAAATGCTCCTGCCCGCCGATCTCGAACGTGCCTTCGACCACATGCGCCGCCTGCGCGATGGCGGCTTCTGCATCGCCTTTCGCATAGATGCGGGGGCCGTCCTCGAACCGGCTGTCTGCGGCCAGAGCCTCTTCGATCGTCAGGATCGGCGTTTCCTCGGCATAGTCGATCCTGCCCAACCGCGCGGCCTTGCGGGCGGCCAAGTGGCTGGTGGCGACAACCAGAAACACGGGCTGGCCCACGTAATTCACGGTGCCGTCGGACAGCAATGGTTCGTCATGGATCGAGGGCGAGACGTCATTGGCAAAGGGCAGGTCCTCGGCGGTCATCACCATCACGACCCCCTGGGCCGCGCGGACGTCCGACAGGTCCATCGCCGTGATCCGGCCCTTGGCGATCGGGCTCAGGCCGAACGCCAGATGCAACGTGCCCTTGGGCGTCGGAATGTCGTCAACATAACGGGCGGCGCCGGACACATGCAGGGGTGCGGCGTCATGGGGCAGCGGCTTGGTCACGCTCATGCCGACACCTCCAGCACATTGGTCAGCTCACCTTGATCTTCTAGGAAATAGCGTTCGAGCAGGGCCTTTACGGTCTCCAGCCGGTAGCGGGCCGAGGCACGCATGTCGCTCATCGGGGAATAGTCCTCGGCAAAGGCCGGCAAAGCGCTTTGAACGGTTTCCGCCGTCCACGGGCGACCGGTCAGCGCGGCCTCAACCCGAGTCGCGCGTTTCGGCACACCGGCCATTCCGCCAAAGGCGATCCGGGCTTGCGAGACGACGCCGTCCGAAACGATAATGTTGAAACAGCCGCATACGGCTGAGATATCCTGATCGAACCGTTTGCTCAGCTTGTAGCATTTCAGCCGGTCGGGTTGACGCAGAAAGCTGACCGCTTCCACGAACTCGCCGGGCGCGCGATCCTGCTTTCCATAGTCAATGAAGAAGTCTTCAAGAGGGATCGACCGGCGCTCGTCGCCCTTGCGCAGATGCAGCGTGGCCCCCAGCGCGATCAGCGCGGGCGGGTTGTCCCCGATGGGCGAGCCGTTGGCGATGTTGCCGCCCACCGTGGCCGCATGGCGCACTTGAACGCTGGCATAGCGCCGGATCATCTCGGCATAGGACGGATGCAGATCGGCCATCGCCGCGCCCAGGCGGTTCATGTCCACCATCGCGCCGATGTGGACCTCGTCTTCGGTGATCGAAATTTCCTTCAGATCGTCGCAGCCGCCCAGAAAGATCACCGGGTCAAGGTTCCGCAGCTGTTTGGTGACCCAAAGGCCGACATCGGTGGCACCCGCGATCAAAGTTGCACCGGGATGGGCGGCAAAGACCTTGGCCAGTTCGTCGGAGGACTTCGGCAGAAGGGGTGAGGCCGGCTTGGCTGCAACCGGCTTGTCCTTGACCCAGACCGGCACCGGCTGGTCTTCAACGGCTTTTGCCGCGCGGATGATCGGCGCATAGCCGGTGCAGCGGCACAGGTTGCCGGCCAGTTGCGTGTCATGATCCGTCGCGCCGTTGGCGTGGCTGGCCACCATCGCCATCACGAAACCGGGCGTGCAGAATCCACATTGCGAGCCATGAAGGTCCACCATCGCCTGCTGAACGGGATGGGGCTCGCCGTCGGGCCCGGCCGCCCCCTCGACCGTGCGCACTGCCTTGCCATGCAGCTGAGGCAGAAAAAGAATGCAGGAATTCAGCGCCTTGGCGCCGGCCTCATCCGTCACCATGACGGTGCAGGCCCCGCAATCGCCCTCGTTGCAGCCTTCCTTCGTGCCGGTCAGACCGCGATCCTCGCGCAGCCAGTCCAGCAATGTGGCCGTCGGATCGACATCCGCCAGCTCCACTGTCTCTCCGTTCAGAAGAAACGTGATGTTCATTCTTGAAACCCGTCGCCTTACCCGGTTGCGCCCATGGGTGCTCCTGTCTCGATGCGACGTAGAGAAAGAAGCGGGCTTGTAGCTTGCCTGAAGATGTTAGAAACAGCCTGTGCGCGCTGGCAAGAAAAACTGCCTGCCGAATGTACCATTCCCGATCCCATGCCTTGATATGCACCACGTCATTATTATCTAGGCATCTGAATTGAAAGAGATTTTGGTGTAACTCCGGCGGCGTCGACTGAAGCACCTTCTGGAATCTCCGAATAATGCGCGACTATTTTTTCAGCAATCAGCCCTAACTGTTCCGGCTTTTTCCCGGGTCGCGAGTGCGATAGCCTGCCTCGTATGAGCAGTACTCCTCGATTCATCCACCTCCGAGTTCACACCGAATACTCCCTTCTTGAGGGGGCGGTGCGCCTGAAGAAACTGCCAACGCTGTGCGAGCAGATGGACATGCCCGCAGTTGCGGTGACAGACACCAACAACATGTTCGCGGCGCTGGAATTCTCGGTCACCGCAAGCGGTGCGGGTGTGCAGCCGATCATGGGCTGCCAGGTTGATCTGGCGTATGTTCGGGCGCAGCCGGGGGAAAAACCCAAGCCCCCTGCGCCGATTGTACTGCTGGCACAGTCTGAGACGGGGTATGAGCATCTGATGAAGCTCAGCTCGTGCCTGTATGTGGACAAGGGCGGGCAGTTGCCGCAGGTCACGCTTGAGGAGTTGGCTGCGCATTCCGATGGGCTGATCTGCTTGACCGGCGGACCGGATGGGCCCGTGGGCCGCCTGTTGCAGCAGGGCCAGCGTCCGGCGGCCGAGTTGCTGGTAGATCGGTTGGCCGCGATGTTCCCCGATCGGCTTTATATCGAACTGCAACGTCATCCCGGCGAGGATGGCCAGCCCGAGGCCGAGCGCCTGACCGAGCGCGGCCATGTGGAAATGGCCTATGCCAAGAACCTGCCTCTGGTGGCCACGAATGACGTCTATTTCCCGACCTCGGATATGTATGAGGCGCATGATGCGCTGATCTGCATTGCCGAGGGTGCCTATGTCGACCAGCAGGAAGGTCGTCGCCGCCTGACCGCGCAGCATTACTTCAAATCTCCGCAGGAAATGGCCACGCTCTTTGCCGATCTGCCCGAGGCGATCGCAAACACGGTCGAGATTGCCAAACGTTGCGCCTTCATGGCCTACAAACGGGATCCGATCCTGCCGAAATTCGCCGATGACGAGGTCGAGGAGCTACGCCGCCAGGCCAACGAGGGTCTGCAGGCCCGACTGGCGGTGATCCCGCACGCTGTCCCACCCGAGGAATACCAGAAGCGTCTGGATTTCGAATTGGACATCATCGAGGGCATGGGGTTCCCCGGTTACTTCCTGATCGTTGCGGACTTCATCAAATGGGCCAAGGATCATGACATCCCCGTCGGTCCGGGCCGTGGCTCGGGCGCGGGTTCGCTGGTGGCCTATGCGCTGACGATTACCGACCTTGACCCGTTGCGTTACAGCCTGCTGTTCGAACGCTTCCTGAACCCCGAACGGGTGTCGATGCCCGACTTTGACATCGACTTCTGCATGGACCGCCGCGAAGAGGTGATCCGGTATGTTCAGCAGAAATACGGCCGCGACAAGGTTGGCCAGATCATCACCTTCGGCGCGCTCTTGTCCAAGGCCGCGGTGCGCGACATCGGGCGGGTGCTGCAGATGCCCTACGGCCAGGTGGACCGCCTGTCCAAGATGATCCCGGTCGAAGGCGTCAAGCCGGTGTCAATCGAGAAGGCCCTGAAAGACGAACCGCGCCTGCGCGAAGAGGCCCGCAACGAAGAGGTGGTCGACCGCCTTCTGACTTACGGCCAGCAGGTCGAGGGGCTGCTGCGCAACGCTTCGACCCACGCCGCCGGCGTGGTGATCGGCGACCGGCCGCTGGACGAGCTGGTGCCGCTCTATCAGGACCCCCGCTCGGACATGCCTGCCACCCAGTTCAACATGAAGTGGGTCGAACAGGCCGGTCTGGTGAAATTCGACTTTCTGGGCCTCAAGACTCTGACGGTCATCCAGAACGCCATGGACCTGATCTTCAAGTCCGGACGGCCATTGCACGTGGCGGCCGACGGTCGGCAGCTTTATGAGCCGGCCGAGGGGGCCGAGAACCAGATCAACGCCATCCCGCTGGATGACCCGGCCACCTACAAGCTCTATTCCGCGGCCAAGACCGTGGCGGTGTTCCAGGTTGAAAGCTCGGGCATGATGGATGCGCTCAAGCGCATGAAACCCACCTGCATCGAGGACATCGTGGCGCTGGTCGCGCTCTACCGTCCCGGCCCGATGGAGAACATCCCGACCTATTGCGAGGTCAAGAATGGCCAGCGCAAGATCACCTCGGTCCACCCGCTGATCGACCACATTCTGGAAGAAACGCAAGGCATCATCGTCTACCAGGAGCAGGTGATGCAGATCGCGCAGGTCATGGCGGGCTACAGCCTCGGCGGCGCCGACCTGCTGCGCCGCGCGATGGGTAAAAAAATCAAAGAGGCGATGGACGCCGAGCGCCCGAAATTCGAGGCCGGGGCAGCCGCGAACGGGGTAGATGCCAAGAAGGCGTCCGAGGTGTTCGACCTGCTGGAGAAATTCGCCAACTACGGCTTCAACAAATCTCACGCGGCGGCCTACGCGGTGGTCAGCTATCAGACCGGCTGGCTGAAGGCGAACCACCCGGTCGAATTCATGGCCGGTGTCATGAACTGCGATATCCATCTGACCGACAAGCTGGCGATCTATTTCGAAGAGGTCCGCAAGGGTTTGGAACTGCCCTACGTGCCGCCTTGCATAAACCGGTCGCAGGCAACGTTTGATGTGGTGGATGGCAAGCTGGTCTATGCGCTGGGCGCGCTCAAGAACGTGGGCGTCGAGGCGATGAACCTCGTGGTGCAGGGCAGGGGCGACAAGCCGTTCGTCAACCTCTTTGACTTTGCCCGCCGGGTCGATCTGAAGAAGGTCGGAAAACGGCCGCTGGAGATGCTGGCGCGCGCGGGCGCCTTTGACGAGCTGGACAAGAACCGCCGCCGGGTCTTCGAAAGCCTCGAACAGCTGGTGCAGTATTCCGCCGCGATCCACGAACAGAAGAACTCGAACCAGGTCTCGCTGTTCGGCGAGGCGGGCGACGACCTGCCCGAACCGCGCCTGTCGAAATCGCCCGACTGGCTACCCGCCGAACGGCTGAGCGAGGAATTCAAGGCCATCGGCTTCTACCTGTCCGGCCACCCGCTGGACGACTATATGCCCGCGCTGAAACGCAAGCAGGTGATGACGCTGGACGAGGTTACCGAAAAGGCACGCTCGGGTCCGTTGATCGCCAAGATGGCCGGTGTGGTCGCCGGGCGACAGGAACGGAAATCGGCCAAAGGCAACCGGTTCGCCTTTGCACAGCTGTCCGACCCGACGGGGGCGTACGAGGTGACGCTGTTCTCGGAAACCCTAGAGAAATCACGCGAATATCTGGAAACCGGCGCGCAGGTCGTGCTGACGGCCGAAGCCACGATGGAGGCTGACCAGCTGAAGCTGCTGGCGCGCTCGGTCGGGCCGGCGGATTCAGTCGTGGCCGAGGCCGGCGCGACCGGGCTTCGTATCTTTTTGGACCAATCACAGGCGCTGTCGACGGTCGCCAGCGTTCTTGCGGATGCTGCGGGGGCGGCCAAAAACGCCTCGAAAGGGCCGATCCATTTGTGTCTTCTGGATCCGGGCTTGCCGGGAGAGGTCGAGATGGACCTGGGGCAGGAATTCCCGATCAATCCCCAGATCAAGGGTGCCATCAAATCACTGGATGGGGTCTTGTCCGTCGAAGAGGTCTAGGGTGGCGGTCCCGCCCAACCCTAGTAGTCACGCTCGAAGAAAATCCCGATGCCGGTATCGCCGCGCCCATCTACGGTGCCGCGCACCGTCACGCTGTCGCTGACGTCCAGGTTCAGGTTCACCTCGGTGTCGCCTTCGGTGTTCACGGTGAAATCGGTGTACAGGTTGTCGCTCAGATAAGCGCCGGCGCCCAGACGCCCGCCGCCGCCCTCGGTCGCGCCGACGTCGACGGTATCTACGCCCGTGGCGTCCCGAACGCCCTTGGTGGCATCGCCACCGGCACCGCTCAGTTGGGCCAGCGACGCGGCCATCTGGGCGATGACAAACGGGGACAGTTCGGAAAAGCGGTTGCCGAACAGCAGCATGGCCAGCGCCTCTTCGGCGGGGCGTTCGGGGTCCGAGAACACATCGACTGTCGGAGAATCCAGCGGGCCCGCGATTTCCAACGTTGCGGTTCCATCCGAAGTGCTGGCCGAGGATTCGAACTCGATATACGGCGTCAGGTCGCCCTGCAGGCTGACCACGCCTTTGGTCAGCGCCAGCCTCCGGCCAAGGATGTCCAGATTACCGCGGATCAGTTCGATCTGGCCCGATGGGATGACGGATTTGGTGGTGCCCTTGATGAAGATCGCACCGCCCAATTCAGCATTCACACCGCGGCCCCGTACGAAAACCGCCTTGGGGGCCAACAGGTTGATGTCGAGAGAGATGCGAGAGTCCGATTGCGACGTTTTCTCTTTTTCTACCAGCTGCGCCCGTTCCCGAGTGACGTAGCTGGCATTGCTTTCGTTCACGTGTTCGATCTTGGGGATCGGCGCGGCCCCCACCGCGCCAGATGCCGCGGCCAGGTTGATGTTGGTCTCGCCAAACGTGATCTGCCCGGCCAGCGAACTGTTCCCTGCCAGGGCGCCCGTCATAGCGATCTGGCCGTTCAACGTGGTCTCGTACAGAAGATTGTCGGTCAGGACGAGATTGTTGATTGCAGTTGTGATCTGCGCGTTGAACGGCGGTGTCAGGTCGACCGGGCCACTGACCGTAAATCCGCCTCCGGCGCGCATGCCGCCGCGCATCGAAATCGTTGCTCGGCTGTTGGCAAGGTCTACAGTTCCGCCGATATCGGTGATGGTCTGCCCAACGCTGGGGATCGCCATCGACGTCCCTGAGGTGGTGATCTGACCACTCAGCGACTCCAGCGCCGGCTTGCCCTTCAACGCCAGGTCGAACCGGGCCGATCCGTCGATCTTGTTGGGCGTGATGAAGATGTTTGCAATGCCCAAATTGACGCCGCCCTGTGCGGAGATGTCGGCATTGCCCGAGGCTTCGTCGTAGGTTCCCTTGACTGCACTGCTGATCTCGGCCGGTCCGGCGGTATTGGCATCAATGGTCCACACGCCGTTCTGGCGCGTTGCATTGCCTTTCGCCGTCAAGCTGCCCGGAAACTCGGGCGCAAAACGTTCGACCCGATCAAACTTGGCGTCAAAGTCCAGGTCAGCCGAGCCATCCGTATTTACGCTGCCGACAAGATTGGCATAGGACGTCTCCGGGCCGGTCACTCTGACCGTGCCCTCGACACCGCTGGATGTGGGGGCCACATTCCCGTTCACCTTCAGCGGTCCCGTCAGGGTCTGTGAAACCCGGGCGAGGTCGTCCAACGCGGCGGAGAAGCTCAGCCCTCCGCTTTCGCGGCTCAAGATGCCGGATGCGTTAGCGGACAAGGCTGTCCCTGCAAGCCGGAAGTTGCGGATGTTCAACCCTTCCTCGCCGTTCGATGCGTCGACTGTCAGCGTCGTCTGTCCGGGGATCAGCGCATCCACCGCTTGGATTCCGGTCAGGATGTCCTCTGCATTGATTTTGCCCTGCACGTCGAAGACTTTGCTGCCACGGGCCCCTCGACCGGTCACATCCGCCGTGACCGCGCCCGCCAACGTACGGCCTGCCAGTCCGGAAAAGACGGACAGGTCGGGGGCATCGACCTGCGCCTGACCGTCAAAGGCCAGGTTTCCGGTCGGATCGTCGATGGTTGCCGCGACTTGGGCACTCAGCGCGGTTGCGTCAACGGTCGCTTTGCGGATTTCGATCCGGTCACCGGTGCGCGCGCCGTCGAAGTTCAGGACGACGCGCCCGGTCACAAGCGGATCCACCTGATCTAGCCCGGTTTGCAGGTCTGTAGTCGTCACCTGCGCAGTGCCATCAAACTCAAGGGTCTGCACGGTGCCTTTGCCATCCACCTGGGCCTGAACAGCCCCCGCAAGGTCGCGCTTGGCGAGGCCGGAGAATACCGAAAGGTCAGAGGCATTGACGCGGGCCTGGCCGTCGATGGTCAGATTGCCGTTCGGAGTGGTGACCACGCCATCCGCCTGTGCGTTCAGGGTTTCGCCGTCGATGGTGAAAGCGCGGATCAAGATGCCGGTTGCATCCCGCTTGGCGTCCAGCGTGATGTCCGTCTCGCCCGCGATGATGGGGTCGATGTCGTCCCGACCAGTGGACAGGTTTTGTCCGGAAACGGCCAGCTTGCCGTCAAAACTGCCCTCCAAAGGCGAGCCCGCCCCCTCGACCCGGACCGATGCCCGGCCGCCCAGATCCAATTTGGCGACCTCAGAGAAACGAGACAGATCGGACGCCTGCACCGTTGCCGATCCGTCAATTTTCAGACCGCTTTCAAGCCCGCTGACGACCGCATCGGCGGTCGCTGAATAGTCGGTTCCCCCAAGTTCGAAACCCGAGAGTCGGAGCGATTTGTCCCGTCCGTATTCGAACAGGCCATCAAGGGTGACGCGATCGCCCACCGCTGTGTTCAGAGCAGGGTCAGCCAAGTCCAAACCATCCAGAGAGGCTTGAAGATCCCCGGTCAGGTCCAGGCCGCCAATCTGAGCCAGGGTGCCCTGTGCGGTCAACCGAGTGTGCGCAATCTGGACTTGGGGTGTGACAACATTCTCGGTCGTCAGGCTCAGGTCCCAATGATTGCCGTTCTCGTGGTCGAACAGGGCAGAGAGCTGTGCGGCCTTGACGGATGTGTCTCCTCCACCGAATGGCAGGACCACGTCGTCCCCGGCCGGCGGCGAGATCCGTGCCTGGACGGCTGCCAGTTGCAGCGCCCCGCCTGTTCCAAGGCTGAGCTGCGCTTCCAGTTTCAAAGCTTCGGACGTGATGTCCGCCGCGGTAATCTCCAGCGCACCTTGGGCTCCGGTACGGCCATCGACATACAGACGTGTATCCGTACCGAAGAAGGTATCCATGTTGGCGGCCAGAAATGGGGTCAGGTCGCCGCCCAGGTCGGCGGTAAAGGCAATGCCTTCGTCTGCCGCCCCTTCCGTATTCTCTATCCCGCGCAGGCGCACCTGGCCCGAGACGCGGTCGACATTGTCACTGCTCAGCCCGATATCCGCCGTGAAGTCGGTGATCGGACCGGACCCTTTGGCCGTCAGGCCGATGGGTGGGCTGTCCGGTATATTCAATGCGGTCGAAATCAGCCCACCTGACGCCTCGGAGACGGTCAGGTCCAGGTCGATTTGCCGGCTTTCGTTCTGGAAACCGGCCACAAGATTTATCTGATCGCCGGCCCGGTCCAACCGATTGATATCCAGCTTGGTGTCCAGCGCGCCATCGGCAAGATTCAGGTTTCCGTCCACTGAAAGGTCTGCTGCAACGCCGATCAGCGGTTCGCCCAGGGACAACTCGTCGACGCGCAGTTCACCGATCTCAATCGCCACGGGCAGTTCTGGCAGTTGAAAGGGTTCGGTCTCGGCGGTGGCGGCCGGTTCGTCCGTGGTGGTCTTGCCGGGTGCGCGTGCGATGTCGATTTCTTCGGCGGTCAGGGCGTTCACGGAAAACCGGCCGCGGATCAGGGCCAGCCGGTTCCAATCCAGCTCGGCGTTCTTGATGGTCAGCCAGACTCCTTCGTCGTCGGCCACCGTGATCTCCTGGATGCGTGCGCGAGAGCTCAGCGCGCCCTCCAAGCCGATGACCCGGATATTTCGGTTGTCTCCGGATAACGTGTTCTGCAGGAAATCGGTCAGCAGACCGCCGCTCTCTTCCTCTTGCGCGGCCACGGGGCCGGACAGGGCAAAGGCGGTTGCCCCGACCGTCAGAGGATATGAAAGGTAACGCCTCAAAATGCTTGCCCGATCCCGATATAGAACTGCAGCCCGTTGCCCGTGTCACCTTGCACAGGCACCGCCAGGTCCAGCCTTAGCGGGCCGAAGCCGCCCAGATCGTACCGAACGCCAAGGCCCGCGCCCGCGTGGTACTCGGCGCCACTGCCAATGAACGAAGACGTGTCCACGATACCGTAGTCGTAAAACCCAACAAGAGACAGCTTTTCGGTGACCTTGCCGCGCACCTCGCCCGACAGGCCAAGAAAGGACTTGCCGCCGGCAATGCCCGTGCCGACGGGGACACCAAGGCTTTCATAGGGCTGACCGCGAACGGTGCCCGCGCCGCCGGAGAAGAACAGGAAATCCGGTGTGACACCATCCGGCGGGGGGCCGAGTATCGATCCAAGTTGCACCCGCCCGGCCAGCACGATCCGGCCGCCAGTGCCCAGGCTGGTATAGGCGCGACCGTCGAAAAACAGGCGCAGCCCGGTATCCGTGCCCGAGATGCCGACAAAGGGCATGAACTGGCTGTCCAGGTAATACCCGCGGGTGGCGCTGACCTTGCTGTCGCGTTTGTCCCACTCGGACCGGAACGGAATGATGAAATACCGGAACTTGCGGCCGTCACCATAGGCGTCGTCAGCGTTCGAGATAGAAAAGCCCACAGCCGCCTCGGCATACAACTCGTCCGAGAACGTCCGCCGCGCACCATAGGTCAGCGAGGCAACCGACACGCTGTAATTGTCGGTATTTCGGCGCTCGAGCAGCGCGCTCCAGAAGGTGTTGTCGTCGGGGCCCAATCGGTCAGGCTGATCCAGACGCAGACCCAACCGCCCGTCGATATCCTCTGACCCGCCGATATTTCGGATGGCGGCCTCAAAGCGTAGCCGCTGGGCGCGCCGGAACACGTTGCGGTGGGTCCAGGTCGCGGTCAGGTCCAAGCCATCGCGCGAAGCCAGTTCGACCCCAAACGTCAGGCGGCGTTTGGGCAAGTCCTCGAAGGTGGCGTCGAAATCCAGCGTGCCGTCCGGGTTCGGCGTGTCCCGTTCCTGGATCGAGACGGTGCTGAACGTACCAGTCCGCCGCAGCCGTGTGCCGACCTTTTGCAACTTTTCGGGCGAGTAGACCTCGCCGGACGGGAAACCGGCGATTTTCTCGATCGAACTGTGGCGGACATCGGTGCCGCCTTCGATATACATCTTGCCGAACTTCAGGCGCGGCCCCTGATCCAGGTCGATCCGGGCGTCCAGCTGGGCCTGTGCGTGCCGGGCGATGATCTGTTGATCGCGCAGTTTCGCTTTGGCGTGGCCCGCGTCCTTCCAGGCCTGAATCCCGGCCGAAGTCGCCTGTTGAATGGCGCCGGTCGTGGCCAGCTTGCCGGGGGCAAACTCTTCGGGCAATTCCGTATCGGGGGCCAAAGGCTGAACGACTGCGGTTCCGAAATTGTACGCTTTGCCGGGGCGAATGGTGATCGTTGCCCGATTGATCTGCGCAGGAACGCTCAGCGAGCTGAGATCTGCCGCTTCTTTCCCGTCCAGCTTGATGCTGACCGACGGGCCGAAATATCCTGCATCATAGAGAATTTGCACGATCGTTCGGTAATCCGACAACGCGGCTGACAGAACTTCAAGCGGCGTGTCCAGCCCCCGGTTGTCGGCAGTCATGACCGAGGACGTTTCCTCAATCTGCTTTTTCAAGTCGTCCGACAATCCTGGCGCTGCAAGCGATGTTTCCAGTGCCATCGCACAGGTCGGGGCGAGGGCAAAAAACACACCCGCGCACCAGTTCTTCAGACCGCCCCTACGTCTGCTCGCCTGCATCAAATGGCTCCACCTGTCCCGGGCCGCATTGATTTGCGCTGCTTGTCGCGGCGCCGCGATCCCTTGGAAACAGTTAGACCATCTCAAACCGCTCAGGCAAAGAAATAAACGCGGATTTCCCAGTTCCCATGCGAAGTTGTGGAAAAGCTGCCGCTACAGGCCCGCGTTTCGGAACCAACGGATAATGGCCTCGCGGTCTTCGGGTTCCATATAGGTGATGTTGGCCGGCGGCATCGCGTGGCTGACACCAGCCTGCAGATAGATTTGCTCGGCATTGCGCGCGATGTCACCTTCGGTTTCTAGAAGAACACCCTTGGGGGCCCAGAGGATTCCGTCCCAGACGGGCTCGCGCGCGTGACACATGGAACAGCGCCCCAAGACTACGTCATGGGCTTCTTCAAAGCCGCTGGCCTGCACAAAGCGCTCCTCGAACTGGGTCAGAGGCTGCGCCTCGGCCTCTTCCAGCGGTTTGTACATCGGCGCAGTGGACAGCCACATGATGGCGATGAACAGCAGGGCCGTCACAAGCCAGGTCCAGGTCGGGTTGCCGGCCCGGGCGTGGCGCGTATTGAAGTAGTGCCGGATGGTGACACCCATCAGGAAGACCAGCGCCGCGATGATCCAGTTGTATTCGGTCGCAAAAGCCAAGGGATAGTGGTTCGACAGCATCAGGAAGACCACCGGCAAAGTCAGATAGTTATTGTGGGTCGAGCGCAGCTTGGCGATCTTGCCGTATTTCGGGTCCGGGGTGCGGCCGTTTTTCAGGTCGTCCACAACGATCCGTTGGTTGGGCATGATGATGAAAAACACATTGGCCGTCATGATCGTGGCGGTGAAGGCGCCCAGATGCAGCATCATCGCGCGGCCGGTGAAGATCTGGTTGTAACCCCAGCCCATCGCCACCAGCAGAACGAACAGCAGCAGCATCAGCAGGGTCGGGCGCTCGCCCAGACCGGATTTGCACAGGAAGTCATAGATCAGCCAGCCCACGGTCAGCGACGCCGCCGAGATCAGGATGCCCTGCCACAGCGCCAGATCGGCCTTCTGTGCGTCGATCAGATACAGCTCGCCGCCCACCCAGTAAACGATCATCAGCAGGGCCGCGCCGCTGAGCCAGGTTGCATAGCTTTCCCATTTGAACCAGGTCAGGTGGTCGGGCATCCGCTCGGGTGCCACAAGGTATTTCTGGATGTGATAGAAGCCGCCGCCATGCACCTGCCATTCCTCGCCATCCGCAGGACCGGGGATGTCGCGGTTCAGGCCGAGGTCCAGCGCGATGAAATAGAATGACGATCCGATCCAGGCGATTGCCGTGATGACATGCAGCCACCGCACCGCAAATGCCATCCAGTCCCAGAACACGGCGAATTCATACATGCAAAGCTCTCCGATTGCTTGCCGACACACTAGGCAAACGGGATTTTCTTCGGTATTCCCGTATATTGTCAAACTGTATCAAAAAAAACGAAAAGATGTCCTATCTCGACAATATCCGTACCTTTGTCCGGGTCTATGATCTTGGCAGCATGTCCGCGGCCGGACGCGATCTGCGAATCTCGCCAGCGGTGACTTCGGCGCGGATTTCCCAGCTCGAAGATCATTTGGGTGTGCGATTGTTCCAGCGTACCACCCGAAACCTCAGCCCGACCGAGCAGGGCCGGGCGTTCTACCCCGGTGCGGTTGCGGTTCTGGATGCCGTGAACGAGGCCGAGGCGCAGGTCGTGCACCTGACCGAAGCGCCCCGGGGATCGCTTTTTGTTGCGGCTCCACTGGGGGTCGGGCGAAGGCTGTTGGCGCCTCAAGTGCCTGAATTTCTTGCCGACTACCCCGAGATTGACGTGCGGCTGCGTCTGACGGACAGGTCTGTTGATCTCACGACCGAAGGGCTTGATCTGGCGTTCTTCATCGGTCAACCCGAAGACAGCACTTTGCGAATCCGCAAAATCGCGGATTGCCAGCGCGTCTTGTGTGCTGCGCCAGACTATGTTGCGCGCCGGGGCATGCCCCGGACCGGGGCGGAGCTGATATCGGACCGGCACGAATGCCTGAACCTGCGATTCCCCGGAGCAACCGAGTTTCAATGGCTGCTGCAGACTGCCGAAGGACCCAAACGGTTTGCGGTGTCCGGACGGTTCGAGTGCGACGATGGCGATGTTCTGACTGATTGGGCGCTGGCTGGGCAGGGGATCGCGATGAAACCCGTTTTTGAAGTGGCCGAGCATCTCAAGGCCGGGCGACTGGTGCCCGTTGCCGTCGACACGCCACCGGTTTCGGTCCAGATGGCTTGTCTCTACACGCATCGGCGTCATCAGGACCCCAAAGCGCGACTGTTCATGGATTTCATGATCTCGCGGATCGGCGACGTGGTGCGGACGTCGCAGGTCTGAGGGGTCAGCTGCCCCGGTAGGTCGAATACCCGAATGGCGACAGCAATAGCGGCACATGGTAATGCGCCTCGGGGTCGGACATGCCGAACCGGATCGGTATTTGATCAAGGAAAAGAGGCTCTTCAACGGCTTGTCCGGAGGCCCGCAGGTAGTCGCCCGCAAAGAAGATCAACTCGTAGATACCGGTCTTGAAAGTCTTTTCCGGCAGGATGGGACTGTCGGTGCGCCCGTCCGCATTGGTTTCCATCTCAACCAGTTTCCGGTGCGAATTGCCGGACACGCGGTACAACGCGATTTTCAGCCCCTCGGCCGGACATCCCCGCGCCGTGTCCAGAACATGGGTCGTCAGATAGCCTGCCACGAGTTGCTCCTGCTGTTGTCTGCACGTTTCGTCTTCGGATGCCATTTTAAGCAATCCGGTTTGCATTGCCCACCTTGCGGCAAAGGCCATGGCGCAGGGAACGCCGAAACAACCGGAAACAGCGTTCGGATTGATTTGATAATCCATCACGGTTTTATGGGATAAACCGAATGGAAGCTTGAAATTGAAGACGGAAAGCAGAATGCAGCCCCCCCGATACCCCCGCGACATGATTGGATACGGAGCCAACCCGCCAGATGCCCAGTGGCCAGGCGGAGCCAAGCTGGCAGTGCAGATCGTGCTGAACTATGAAGAGGGCGGCGAAAACTGCGTATTGCATGGCGACGCTGCGTCCGAGGCATTTCTGTCCGAAATCGTGGGTGCCGCGCCTTGGCCCGGCCAGCGTCATTGGAACATGGAATCCATATATGAATACGGCGCCCGCGCCGGGTTCTGGCGGCTGCATCGCCTGATGGCCGACCTGCCGGTGACCGTCTATGGCGTGGCCACCGCGCTGGCGCGCTCGCCCGATCAGGTGGCGGCGATGAAATCCGCCGGGTGGGAGATCGCCAGCCACGGCCTGAAATGGGTCGAACACAAGGACATGCCCGAAGACGAAGAGCGCGCCCAGATCGCCGAGGCGATCCGCCTGCATACCGAGGTGGTCGGAGACCGTCCGCGCGGCTGGTACACGGGGCGATGTTCGGACAACACCGTGCGGCTGGTGGCCGAGGAAGGCGGGTTTGCCTATGTGGCCGACACCTACGCCGACGATCTGCCTTATTGGATGCATACCGGTGGGCGCGACCAGCTGATTGTGCCCTATACGTTGGACTGCAATGACATGCGCTTTGCCACGCCGCAGGGGTTCAACTCGGGCGATCAGTTCTTCGCCTATCTCCGCGACAGTTTCGATGCGCTCTATGCCGAGGGGCAGGCGGGCGCGCCCAAGATGTTGTCGATCGGTCTGCATTGCCGCCTGATCGGCCGACCGGGCCGGGTGATGGCGCTGAAGCGGTTCCTGGGCTATGCGCGCGGCTTCTCCGATGTATGGTTCGCGACCCGGTTGCAGATTGCCGAACATTGGGCGGCGCATCATCCGCCGCAGGATCGCCCACGCCCCTCGCAGATGGACCGCGACGCCTTCGTGGCGGCCTATGGCGGCATCTTCGAACATTCACCCTGGATCGCCGAGCGCGCCTGGGCGCTGGAATTGGGCCCCGCTCACGATACGGCGGGCGGGCTGCACAACGCGCTGGCGCGGGTGTTCCGTTCGGCCTCGTCCGAGGAACGCCTGGGCGTTCTGACTGCACACCCGGATCTGGCGGGCAAGCTGGCGCAGGCCAAACGCCTGACGGCCGAAAGCACCTCGGAACAGGCCTCGGCCGGGTTGGACGCCCTGACCGACGCCGAGCGCGACGCCTTCACCGATTTGAACACGCGTTACACCGAAAAATTCGGCTTTCCCTTCATCATCGCGGTGCGCGACCACGACAAGGCCTCGATCCTGCAGGCGTTCCAGCGACGCATCGAGAATGACCGCGAGACCGAGTTCGCCGAGGCCTGCCGCCGGGTCGAGCGCATCGCCGAGTTCCGGCTGCGCGACCTGCTGCCCTCATGACGCGGATCGTTCCTATCGCGCCGCTGACGGCCCAAGCCTTTGCACCGTTCGGCGATGTGCTTGAGGTTTCGGGCACGCCGGACAAGATCATCAACCAGGGTCAGTGCGGGCGATACCATGACCGGGCGGTTCTGGATTTCGCGGATGGGCGCGCGGGGATCAGCCTGTTCGATGCCAATCCGCGGGCATTGCCCTATCAACTGGACATGGTCGAACGTCACCCCCAAGGCAGCCAGGCTTTCGTTCCCATGACCAACCAGCCGTTCCTGGTGATCGTCGCGCCGGATGAGGATGGCGTTCCCGGCCGGCCGCTGGCCTTCGTGACGCAGCCGGGGCAGGCTGTGAACTACCATAGGGGCACGTGGCACGGTGTGCTGACGCCACTGCACGCGCCAGGCCTTTTCGCGGTAGTCGACCGTATCGGTTCAGGCGCAAACCTCGAGGAGCACTGGTTCGATACCCCTTACGAGGTGGTTGAACGCTAAGCCAATTTTGAAGCCGCCGGAGAAGCGGCAAGACCCCCATGAGAAAACAGGGAGACAGTTGAGATCATGGCCGAAACTTCGATAGGAACACCCGATCAGCTTCGGGATCCGAATTACACGCCTGCGCTGCACAAGGCGATACCACTTGGGATTCAGCACGTTCTGGCAATGTTTGTGTCAAACGTGACCCCCGCCATCATCGTGGCCGGTGCGGCCGGGTTTGGCTTCGGGTCGAACTCGCCCGATTTTCCCGAGCTGCTGTATCTGATCCAGATGTCGATGCTGTTTGCAGGGCTGGCGACCTTGTTGCAGACCATCACACTGGGCCCGGTTGGTGCGGCATTGCCCATCGTTCAGGGAACAAGCTTTGCGTTCCTGCCCATCATGATCCCATTGGTGGCTGGCAAGGGCGTTGAGGCCCTTGCCGCGCTGTTCGGAGGCGTTCTGATCGGCGGCATCTTTCACGCCTGCCTTGGGATGTTCATTGGCAAGATCCGCTTCGCTCTGCCGCCATTGGTCACGGGCCTTGTTGTGACGATGATCGGATTGGCACTTGTCAAGGTCGGCATCCAATATGCGGCGGGTGGTGTCCCTGCGATCGGTACGCCGGAATACGGATCGCTGCTCAACTGGTCTGCGGCACTGGTCGTCGTGATCGTCACGCTGGGCCTCAAGTTCTTTGCCCGCGGAATGCTGTCGGTGTCTGCGGTTCTGGTCGGATTGGCTGTCGGCTATGTCTACGCCCTGATGGTCGGAATGGTGACGTTTGAAGCCATTGGAACAAGCTGGTCGCGGGCCGCTGGTTTCGCGCTGCCGGTGCCCTTCAAATATGGGTTCGAATTCTCGCTGGCGGCGGTGATCGGGTTCTGCCTCATGGCTTTCGTGTCAGCGGTCGAAACCGTCGGTGACGTTTCGGGCATTACCAAAGGTGGCGCGGGTCGCGAGGCCACGGACAAAGAGATCGGGGGAGCGACCTACGCAGATGGTGTTGGCACGGCTGTCGCCGGTATCTTTGGCGGTTTGCCGAATACCTCGTTCAGTCAGAATGTCGGCCTGATCGCGATGACCGGTGTCATGAGCCGCCATGTCGTCACGATTGGTGCGCTCTTCCTGATCCTATGCGGACTTGTTCCCAAGGTCGGCGCCATCATACGCACTGTTCCGATCGAAGTTCTGGGGGGCGGTGTGATCGTCATGTTCGGCATGGTGGTGGCTGCCGGCATTTCGATGTTGTCCGACGTGGACTGGAACCGGCGCAACATGGTGATCTTCGCCATCTCGCTGTCGATCGGGCTCGGCTTGCAGCTGGAGCCCGGCGCGGTTCAGCACTTGCCGGACACAATCCGCATCCTGATGACAAGCGGACTGCTGCCCGCAGCGCTGATCGCCATCGTGCTGAACCTCATTCTGCCGCATGAACTGGCCGAGGAATCGACCGAAGAGGTCTCGGGCGGAATGGCCGGTCACGGCGCTGGCAGTTTGCCGCACGACTGAAACCTGTAACTCAGCCCTGCAGCGCCAAGCGCGCTGCGGGCTATTCCGTCTGAGCCATCATACCGGCGACATCGAGCATACGGGCCGAAAAACCCCACTCATTGTCATACCATCCGAAAACCCGGACCTGATTTTGCCCGACAACACGTGTTTCCGGTCCGGCAATCACCAGCGATTCCGGTCGCGTACGCAGATCGGACGAGACCAGCGGCAAGTCGATCCAGCCGAGCACCTTTGATGCCTCGACGGCGCGGCGCAATTCGACCGAGAACAGCTCGGGTTTCATTCCATTTTGCAGGGTCACGACCAGATCGATGGCCGAGACGCTGGCAGTGGGCACCCGCACCGCCGCACCGGAAATACGTCCGGCCAGATGGGGCAGAACCTCGTCGATCAGATGGGTCGCGCTTGACGTTGTGGGTACCATCGACAAGGCCCCGGCCCGCGACCGCGCCAGGTCGCCGCGCGGGGCGTCCACCATCGGCTGGCTGTTTGTGTAGCAGTGAATCGTGGTCATGTGCGCTGAGGCGATGCCTCCGATCTCGTCGATCACCTTGGCCAGCGGCGCCAGCGCGTTGGTGGTGCAGGACGCGTTCGACACAATCCGGGCACTGCCCAGCATGTCTTCGTTGGCACCCAGAACGATCGTTGTTTCGGCGGCCGGGGACGGGCCGGAAATCAGCACCTTGCCAGCCCCTGCCTGCAGGCCCCGGATTGCGACATCCGAACTGCGCGCGATACCCGTGCAATCCAGCATCACGTCCACGCCGGACAGATCGACATCGGCAAGGTCGTCGCTGTGGCTCAGTGGAATCGAATGTCCATCTACCTGCAAGGCCCCGGCGCTGGTTTCGACCGAACCGGCATAAGGGCCGAACGTGCTGTCGTACTTTAACAGATAGGCACAGGTCTCAAGCGGTGCGATGTCGTTGATCAGCACCACTTGAACATCCGAACCCGCTGGCAGGGCCATGACCTGCCGCAGGATCGTGCGGCCGATGCGGCCGAATCCGTTGATTGCGAGTTTCATGCGCAAGCTATGGCAGGCCGTTTGACCGACCTCAATGCCCGTATGGCGTCGCCGCTATCCGCAGCTGACCTGCGAGAAGAACTGGCCCGAAATATTCTGGTACATGCTTGACCGGATCACCTTGCACCCGGTTGCCTGCTGGATGGCCGCAATGGCCTGAACCGTGCGCAGGCGCGGCGGCGGGCCGAACGGGTTGAGGTTGTTGTTGTCGCGGGTCGCACGATACACGACAGGGGCATCCGCAACCTGCGTCACAGCCCATGTGCGGCTCATGACGGATACGGTTTTGGTCGCTTCCTTCGCCACGACCGGGGCGGTGTCGACGGCGACCATGAAGCCGATCATGGCCAGTGCCGTCAGAGGGGCGCGCAGTTTCATCGACCAATCTCCACGAATGAACAAAACGAAATCACCTCTGATTTCAGCAAATTCCGCCGTCCCTGTGAACCCCTGCCGACGCAAAAGCCCGTTTTCAGAACCTTTTGCTGGTCATCGTGTGGACAGTTTCAACGGCATGTGCCGATTGACGTCCTTGTAGAGCAGATACCGGAATCGCCCCGGCCCGCCCGCGTAGCAGGCTTGAGGACAGAACGCGCGCAACCACATGTAGTCACCGGCCTCGACCTCGACCCAATCCTGGTTCAGTCGATAGACGGCCTTGCCCTCAAGCACATAAAGCCCGTGCTCCATGACATGCGTTTCGGCAAAGGGGATGACCCCGCCTGGTTCAAACGTGACAATGTTCACATGCATGTCATGGCGCAGATCACTTGGATCCGCGAAGCGCGTGGTGGCCCACCGACCTTCGGTGCCGGGCATTGGGGTTGGGGCGACGTCGCGTTCGTTGGTGATGATCGGATCGGGGGCCGGCAATCCGGGTACGGCCTCATAGGCCTTGCGTACCCAATGGAACCGGGCCACGGCGTCAGAGCGGTTGTGCAAGGTCCAATCGGACCCGGGCGGAATGTAGGCATAGCCCCCTGTGTCCAGCTCGTGGACCTGCCCCGCAAGGGTCAGGGTAACCGACCCTTCGACGACGAAGACCACGCCTTGAGCCTTCGGGTCCGTCTCGGGCGTATCGCTGCCGCCGCCCGGCTGGACCTCCATGATGTATTGCGAAAACGTCTCGGCAAACCCGCTGAGGGGGCGCGAAAGGACCCACAGTCGGGTCTGTTCCCAAAACGGCAGAAAGCTGGTCACGATGTCGCGCATCGTGCCTTTCGGGATGACGGCATAGGCGTCAGTGAACATGGCGCGGTCGGTCAGCAGCTGAGTCTGGTCCGGAAGCCCGCCGGTGGGCGCGTAGTAATTTTGATGAGCCATTCCTGTGCCTCAAGCTTGGTTTGCGATTACTATGGTCGCATCAGCGGCGGGCCGATAGCGCCGGCAGTCCGATAGGTTTGTTCGGCATTATTTGAAGGTCCGGCCGCTGGGGCTTGGCCCTGATTGCATGGATGTATATTCTTGGTGCAGATCAATTTTCACGAAAGCGAGTTTCGCATGACTGTCCGGTTGCCTGCTGCCCTGTTTGCGCTGTTTTTGTCGGGTGTCGTGGGGGCGGTCGATGCCAAGCCTCTGTCCCGGATCATCGCTGAAATGGGGCTGAGCCCGGACGACTATCAGGTTCTGGACGCGACGACGTCTTCGATGCTGGCAGGCGGGACCCCAAGCGTCGGGCAGGAGCGCAACTGGGTCAACGAGAAAACGGGCACCAAAGGCACGGTCAGGATACGGGACGTGAAAGACAACTGCGTTCACTTCCAGCACTTTGTGCAGCCGTCCGGGGCGGCGCCCAACCCGGAAATCCGCACCCGTCAGTGCAAGGATGCCAGCGGCAATTGGATTCTGACGCCGTAATCGCGGCTCAGTAACCGCGGCTGCGGTCAACCTCGTGCAGCAGGGGCTGACCTGCGCTCAGCCGCAGAAAGTTCTGGGCAACATCCGCCAACGCATCACCCAGATGCCATCCCGACACATGCGGTGTGATCGTGACCGCCGGGTGCCGCCATAAGGGGCTGTCTTTGGGCAACGGCTCTTGTGCGGTCACATCGAGAACCGCGTGCCCAGGACGACCCCGGTCAAGTGCCTCGATCAAGGCTTCCTCGTCGATCAGGTCGCCACGTCCCGCATTCAACAACTGGCTGCCGTCCTTCATCGCGCCGAGCATTTCTGCGTCAAACAAGCCGATGGTTTCGGGGGTCGAGGGCAGAATCGCGCAGACATGGTCGCAACCGCGCAGCATTCCCGGCAAAGCATCCTGCCCGTGCAGACAGGTCACATCTTCGATTTGCTTGGGCGACCGGCTCCAGCCGATGACCTGGAACCCGACATCGCGCAGCATGCGGGCGGTACGGCTGCCGATATGGCCCAGCCCCAGAACTCCGACTACGGTGTCAGATGTCAGCACCGGCGCTTTCGGCCGCCACTCGGCCCGCCGCTGAGCGTCCGCGTGAAAGCCCATGTTCCGGTGAGCGTACAGGATATAGGCCAGAAACCACTCTGCGATGCCTTGCGCCGGGGCGTCCGGTTTCAGGCGGGCCACGCGGACATGCGCGGGCAGGGCGGGGTTCGACACGATTGTCTCGACTCCGGCGCCCAACTTTTGCACCAGCTGCAGATTGGGTAGGCGGGTCGCGTGATCGTCCCGCAGGCCGACAACCGCCACCATGGTGACCTCGGCCGGGTCACCAATTGTGCTTGGCGTGCGCACATCGGCCGTTGGTGCATGTTGCCGTACTTCTTCGGCAATCTCGGCATCGCTCATCCAGTCGGACAGCCCGGTATCGATTAACAACACCATCTGCGCCCCTCTTCCGTTTCAAATTGATTGCAAGTGACGTGCCGTCACGCGGCTGGACACAGTTGCCGCAGCTAAGCCATCCTCGGCGCAAAGGTAAAGCCCGGTTCCGGGATCTACGGAGGATTCTTCATGAACATGTCATTTGTCTTGCGCGAGGAGAACCGGGCGCTGCTGGAGCGGGTCCGCGACATGATCCGCAACGAAATCATGCCCCTGGAAGAGGAATACCAGGCCGAGATCAACAAGGGCGACCGCTGGCAGTACACCGAACGCCAGGCCGAGATACTGGAAGGCTTGAAGGCCAAGGCCAAGGCGGCCGGTCTGTGGAATTTCTGGCTGACCGACAGCGACAAGGGGTTTGGCTTGACCACGGTTGAATACGCCTATTTCGCCGAAGAGATGGGCAAGACCCCGCTGGGCGCCGAGGTGTTCAATTGTTCCGCCCCCGACACCGGCAACATGGAGGTGTTCGAGCGCTACGGCACCGAGAAGATGAAAGAGCAGTGGCTCAAGCCGCTGCTCGCAGGCGAGATCCGCTCGGCCTACCTGATGACCGAGCCGGATGTAGCCTCGTCGGATGCCACGAATATCTCGATGTCCTGCGTGCGGGACGGGGATGACTATGTTCTGAATGGCGAGAAATGGTGGTCGTCCGGCGCGGGCGATCCGCGCTGCAAGGTCTACATCGTGATGGTCAAGACCGGCGGCGACGACCTGCCCAAGCACAAACGCCAGTCGATGATCGTGGTGCCCGCCGACACGCCCGGGATCGAGATCCTGCGCCCGATGGAAGTGTACGGCCATGACGACGCGCCGCACGGGCACATGCATATTCGGTTTACCGATGTCCGGGTGCCGGCCGAGAACATCCTGCTGGGCGAGGGCCGCGGGTTCGAAATCGCGCAGGGGCGCCTCGGGCCCGGTCGTATCCATCACTGCATGCGCGCGATCGGCCAGGCCGAGATGGCGCTGGAGCAGATGTGCAAACGCGCCCTGCAGCGCGAAGCCTTCGGCAAGAAGCTGGCGCAACTGGGTGCCAATTTCGACATCATCGCCGAGTGCCGGATGGAGATCGAGATGGCCCGCCTGCTGTGTCTGAAGGCCGCGTGGTTCATGGATCAGGGCGATGCGCGCGCGGCGGCCCCGTGGATCAGCCAGATCAAGGTCGTGGCTCCGCGCGTTGCGCTGAAGGTCATTGACGAGGCGGTGCAGATGTTCGGCGGGCAGGGCGTCAGCCAGGATACGCCGCTGGCCACCGCCTGGACGCATGTGCGCACGCTGCGGCTGGCCGATGGCCCGGATGCGGTGCATCGCCGTCAGGTTGCGCGGGCCGAACTGAAAAAGCATACCCAGGAAAAGATCTGACATGCAGGACGCGGCGATGCAGCCAGTGGTGGGTAAGACCGCTTATTTCCGGGTCGCGCCCGACGGGGCCTTTGTCGGAAATGACCCGGCGCGCGGGCCGTGGTCGGCTGACCACTGTCATGCCGGCCCGGTTGCGGGCCTGATCGTGCGCGCGGCCGAGATCGAGGTCGGCCCCGACAAGATGCTGACCCGCCTGACCGTCGATCTGCTGCGCCCGCTGCCTCTGTCCGGTCTTCGCGTGGCCGCCGAGACCGTGCGCCACACCAAGACGCTGGCCACCACGCGCGTCACGGTGCATGACCTGGACGATACGCTGTGCGCGACCGCCACCACGATGCATCTGGCGCGCCGGGATCTGGGGCCGGTGCCGAATTTGGCGATCCAAGGCCCCGACCTGTCGCAGATCGAAGACGGCCCGTTTCCCATCGGCGAAATGCGGCATGACCTGCCCGGCTTTGCCCATCATTCCGAGGTGGCCTATCCCAAAGGCGGCAACCAGGGGGCGGGGCCGAAAACCATCTGGATGCGCACCCCGCCTCTGCTCGAGGGCGAAACCCCCTCGCCGATCCAGTCGTTGTGCCCGCTGGCCGATTGCGGCAACGGAATTTCGTGGAATGCGCCGACCTCGGAAATGGGGTTCATGAACACCGACCTGACGGTGCAGATCCACCGCGAGCCGACCTCCGACTGGCTCGCCTCGGACTCCGTGTCGCACTGGCAGCCCAGCGGCATCGGGATGTCGCAGTCGGTTCTGTACGATACCCAAGGCCCGATCGGCACGGCGCTGCAGACGCTGGTCCTGTTTCCGCCGAAATGAGCGGCAAAATCCGTGCTTACCGCCGAACCGCGTTGCCAGCGCCGGTCGGGCACCCTATCTTCGCGTTCATGCGCTGGATACCCACCTTGTTCGCCTGTTGCCTGCCGTTTACCGCGGTGGCGCACCCGCATGTCTTCATCGACACCGGGCTGGAATTCATCGTGGACGAGTCGGGCAACCTGACCCATGTCCGCGTCACCTGGGCCTATGACGAGTTCTACTCGCTGCTTGTGCTCGAAGACATGAGGTTGGATCAGGACGGCGACGGCGTACTGTCCGAGGCGGAGGAGCAGCGCCTCGCCGGTTTCGACGCGCAGTGGGTCGAAGGATACAACGGCGATCTGGTCATCCTGGCTGCCGATCAGCCGGTTGCCTTGTCCGGCCCGCTGGAGCCACGCGCCACGACCGAGGATGGCCGCATCGTGACCACCCATCTGCGCAAGGTCGAGGGCGACCCGGTGGTTGCCCAAAGCCTATCGGCCAAACCCTATGACGAGACATTCTATACCGCCTACGAAGTGACGCGTCCGGTCACCGTTTCCGGGCCTGAATCCTGCCGGATCGACAGGTTCGAGCCGGATATCGACGGCGAACTGGCCCAGATGCAGGCCTTTCTGCTGACCCTGGACGCCGACTATGACCTCGAGGAGAACGACATCCCCCTGGTCGGTGAACGCTTTGCCACCGAGATCCGCGTTTCATGTCCCGCTACCTGATCCTGCCGGTCGGCCTGGCGATTGCGCTGCTGCTGTGGTTCTGGGGCAGCGGAGGGTTTGACAGCCTCGCGTCCTGGGCCGCGGGCGAGCAGAGGGAATTCCAGAACCAGATCGCCCGTGCCCTGCGGGCCGCGCGGGCCGAACAGCCCGAGGCCGTGGCCACGCTGCTGGCCGTGTGTTTCGCTTATGGGTTCTTCCATGCGGTGGGGCCAGGTCATGGCAAGGTGCTGATCGGAGGGTACGGGCTGGGCCGCAATGTCGCCTTTCTGCGCCTGTCGGCGATCAGCGTACTGTCCTCGCTGGGGCAGGCCGTGACGGCGATCGTTCTGGTTTACGCAGGCGTTCTGGTGTTCCAGATGTCGCGGCAAAGCCTAGTCGGTGCCACCGAACAGATCATGGCCCCGATCAGCTATGGCGCGATCGCGGCCATCGGGCTGTGGCTGGTTCTGCGGTCGCTGCGCAGTTTCGCCCGGCGCGGCCGGGCAGACAACGCCCCGCACGACCATCACCATCATCATGATCACGGGCATCATCACCACGACGGCGAGGTCTGTTCCGATTGCGGGCATCGTCACGGCCCCACCGCCGAAGAGGTGGCCCAGGTCGGCAGCCTGCGCGAGGCGCTGATCCTGATCGCCGGCATCGCCGCGCGACCGTGTACCGGAGCTTTGTTCGTGCTGATCCTGACCTGGCAGATGGGCATCGCGATGGTCGGTATCGCCGGGGCCTTTGCCATGGCGCTGGGCACCGCGACCGTCACCACCCTGGTTGGCTGGACGTCGTTCGGGTTGCGGGGAGGGCTCTTGGCCTCGGCCTCGGCTACGCGGTTCGCGGCCGTGCTGGCGCCCACGATCGAACTGGTGGCCGGGCTGCTGATCGCGGTGATCGCCGGTGGATTGCTGCTGCGCGCGCTCTGACGTCAGTCGAAAACAGGATCGGGGTAGCCCACCCGCGCCAGGTACAAACCTTGCGGAGGGCAGACCGGCCCGCAGGCCGCGCGGTCGGCGGCCTCGAGCGCATCGCGCACGTCCTGCGGTGTCCAGGCGCCCGCGCCGACCCGTTCGAGCGTGCCGACGAAACTGCGCACCTGGTTGTGCAGGAAGGACCGGGCGCGGACGTGGAAATGCACCTCGGGGCCGGAAAAGCCCGGAACCTGTTCGACGCGCAGCTCGTCCAGCGTCTTGACTGGGCTGGCCGCCTGGCAGATCGAGGACCGGAAGGTGGTGAAATCGTGCCGCCCGATCAACATGTCGGCCCCAGCTTGCATCGCGGCGACATCCAGCGGATGCCCGATCTGCCAGACCTGGCCCTTGTCATGGGTCGCGGGCGCACGGCGGATCAGTATGCGGAACAGGTACTGCCGCTCGATGGCCGAGAACCGCGCATGCCAGTCATCCGCCACCCGCGCGGCCTTGAGAATCGCCACCGGCAACGGCTTGAGGTGATAGTTCAGCGCCTCGGACAGGCGGAACGGGTCCCAATCTTTTTCCAGGTCGCAATGGGCCACTTGCCCCAGCGCGTGAACGCCCGCATCCGTGCGCCCGGCGGCCGCGATCGTGTGTGACCCGGGCTGTAGTTTCGACAACGCCGCCTCGATGGCGCCCTGGACCGAGGGCAGATCCTTCTGCCGCTGCCATCCGGCAAACGGCTCACCTTGGTATTCGACTTTCAACGCGTATCTGGGCATGGGCTGCTGGTACCCTGCCGGAGGCGCCCGGGCAAGGGCAGGCGGCAAAAGCGCTGGCAACCGGGGCAGCGGCTACCTATCTTGGGACAAACAAGAAATGCGGGGCGGCGGTTTGGTCATCTCATCACTGGCAGACAGTCTTGTGCGCGGCGTCGAATCCGTCGGCGACCGCGTGTCCGAGACGTTTTTCGAACCGGTCGTGCGGCTGGGCGTCACCGGTCTTGCGCGGTCGGGCAAGACGGTGTTCATCACGTCGCTGGTGGCCAACCTGCTGGACCGGGGGAGGATGCCCGGCCTGGTCGCCCAACAGGAGGGGCGCATCAACGCCGCCTACCTGCAGCCGCAGCCCGACGACACAGTGCCCCGGTTCGATTATGAATCGCACCTGTCGGCACTGACCGGGCCTCAGCCCCATTGGCCCGACAGCACCCGCGCCGTGTCCGAGCTGCGCCTGTCGTTCAAGGTCCGCCCTGCCGGGTTGCTGGCTGGCCTGCAGGGGCCACGCACCGTGCATCTGGACATCGTCGACTATCCCGGCGAATGGCTGCTGGATCTGGCACTGCTCGAAAAAACCTATGACGACTGGTCGCGCGAAACGTTGGAGCGGATCGCGCAGCGTCCGGCAGCCGCCGATTTCCTGGCCCAGGTCAAATCCGTTGATCCGGCCGACCCCCATGATGAACCCACCGCGCAGGCCCTGGCGCGGGGCTTTGCCGACTATCTGACTGCCGCGCGGGATGCGGGGTTTTATGACTGCACGCCGGGCCGGTTCCTGCTGCCGGGCGATCTGGCCGGGTCGCCGGTGCTGACCTTTGCGCCGTTGCCGGTCGAGAGCGCCGCGCGCCGCCGCAGCCTGCACCGCGAGATGGAGCGCCGGTTCGAGGCCTACAAATCGCAGGTGGTGAAGCCCTTTTTCCGGGATCATTTCGCCCGGATCGACCGGCAGGTGGTGCTGGTAGACGCGCTGGGCGCGATCCACAAGGGTCCGCAGGCGGTCGAGGACATGCGCCGCGCCATGGGCGACATCCTGTCGGCCTTCCGGCCCGGCCGCAATGCGTGGCTCAGCCAGATGTTGCTGGGCAGGCGGGTCGAACGCATCCTGTTCGCGGCCACCAAGGCCGATCACCTACACCACCTGCAGCACCCGCGCCTGACCGCGATCATGGAGGCCCTGACCCGCGAGGCGCGCGACCGCGCCAGGTTCGCCGGGGCCGAAACCGCCGCCATGTCCATCGCCGCGCTGCGCGTGACGACCGAAGAGATCCGCAATCACAACGGCGTCGAACTGCCTTGCGTGCGCGGTAGTTTGGAGAATGGAAAACAGGCGGCCTTCTACCCCGGAGAGCTGCCCGAAGACCCCGCCCATCTGCTTAATCCTGCGCGTAAGGGGGCCGACACCTGGCTGGGCGAGGAGTACGGGTTCATGACCTTTGCCCCGGCGCATCTTTCGCTGCGCCCCGGTGACGGCCCGCCGCATATCCGGCTGGACCGCGCCGCGCAGTTTCTGATCGGAGACCGGCTGTGACCGTCACCCTCAGGCCCGCGCGCAGCCTCGACGCTGGGGCGGTCGGAGAGATCCTGCACGGCTTTGCACGCGAAAACGACTGGATGCCCGAGCTGCATTCGGGGGCTGAAGCCATCGCTTTTTGTGGGCAGATGATCGACAAAGGATGGGTCACGGTTGCCGAACAGGGCGGCAAGGTCGCAGGCTTTTTGGCCATGGACGGAACCGAGGTTCATTGCCTGTACCTGAGTCCCCCTGCGCGGAATCAGGGGATCGGCACACAACTGCTGGACAGCGCCAAGGCAGGTCGCCGAGAACTGGCGCTGTATGCGTTTCAGGCCAACACGGGCGCGTGCCGGTTCTACGAACGGCACGGCTTTATAGAAGTGGCCCGCAGCGACGGGGCCGACAATGATGAACAACTGCCGGACATTCGGTTCGTATGGCGGAAAAAGGAGTGACGCATGGCCAAGGGTCCGGTTCTGATCGAGCTTGACGAGGATGCCCCGGCCGCCGACGTGTCGAAGGCCGCGCCGGTACCGGATATCGCGCCGCCCCAGGGGCAGGCGATGCAGGCCGCGGCCCGGCTGGCCGCGCGCAAGCCGTCGGTTCTTGGGCGGTGGTTTTGGGGGCTGGCGGTTGCGGTCGTGGGGGCGGCGGTCTCTGTCGTCGCATGGAATTTCGCCACCTCGTTGATCGCCAGCGTGCCGGTGCTGGGCTGGATCGTGACCGGCCTGATCTGCGCGCTGGTGCTGGTGGCCCTGCTGATCGCGCTGCGCGAACTGGCCGCGCTGGGCCGGCTGTCGCGGGTGGACGGGATGCGCCGCGCCGCCGATGCCGCGCTGGCCGATGCCGATCTGGCACAGGCCCGGGCCGTGACGCAGCGCCTGATCGCGTTCTATCGCGGGCGCGAGGATACGCGCTGGGGCCGCGACCGTCTGGTCGAACGGATCGAGGAACAGTTCGACGCCTCGGGCCTGCTGGGACTGGTCGAGGATGAATTGCTGGCCCCGCTCGACGCCGCCGCCAGCCGCGAGGTCGAGGCCGCCGCGCGCCAGGTCGCGACGGTGACGGCGCTGGTGCCGCTGGCGTTGGCCGATGTGGCGACGGCGCTGCTGGCGTCGCTGCGGATGATCCGCCGGATTGCCGAAATCTATGGCGGGCGGGCCGGATTCCTGGGGGGCTGGCGATTGACCCGAGCAGTGTTCGTTCACCTAGTGGCCACGGGCGCGGTGGCCGTGGGTGACGACCTGCTCGAACCGGTTCTGGGCGGGTCGGTCCTCCGCAAGCTGTCGCGCCGCTTTGGCGAGGGGCTGGTCAACGGCGCCCTCAGCGCCCGCGTCGGCGTGGCCGCGATGGAGGTCTGCCGACCGCTGCCCTTCTCGGACCGGCACAGGCCGTCGACCCGCGGCATGGTCTCGCGCGCGCTGAGCGGGCTGTTTTCCAAGGGTTGATCTGCCGCAAAGCCAGCGGGCCGCCGCGCGGGGCACAATCTTCCGGAAGGGAGACCAGCCATGGCGGATCACGGCCACAGCCAACAGGAAATCGCAGACCGGATCGACGCCCCACCCGGGCGCGGGTTTCTGCGCGACGTGGTCTATGGCGGGATCGACGGGTCGGTGACCACGCTGGCCATCGTGGCGGGCGTGGCCGGGGCCGGGCTGTCGCCCTTCGTCATCGTGGCCTTGGGCCTGGCCAACGTGCTGGCCGACGGGTTCTCGATGGCGGCGGGCAACTACTCGGGGACCAAGGCCGAGCTGGACAATATCCGTCGGATCCGCGCCATCGAAGAGCGCCACATCCGCCTCTACCCCGACGGCGAGCGCGGCGAGGTGCTGGAGATCCTGTCCCGCAAGGGCTTGTCGGGCCGGGTGCTGGAACAGGCAACCGATGCGATCACCGCCGATCGGGATACTTGGATCAACCTGATGATCGAGGGCGAGTACGGGCTGGGCAGCGTCGATCCGCATCCGCTCAAGGCCGCTGCGGCCACGTTCGCGGCCTTTGTCGTGGCCGGCATGGTCCCGCTCGTGCCGTTCCTGTTGGGGGTCGAGGGCGCGTTTCCAGCCTCGGTCCTGATGACGCTGGGCGTGTTCTTTGCTATCGGCGCAATGAAAAGCCGGTGGTCGCTGGCGCCCTGGTGGCGCTCGGGGCTTGAGACGCTGGCGATTGGTGGAGCGGCGGCGGCAATTGCCTATCTCGTCGGGTCCATGTTCCATCCCTAGATCACTGGCATCAGATCGCAACAGGCTGAAACCATTCGGGATTTCCAGACTGTCTTACCGCACCTGCACAGGATAGCCTGTAATGCAGATTTGCCCGGAGGTGCGGTTTGGAATCTCTGCTTGTTCTTGTTGGCCTGGTCGTTTTGGCGATGCCGGTATCTATTGTCGTCTTGCTGGTCGGCCATGCCCGTCTGCGGCGGCGGGTCGAGCAGTTGGAGAGTCGGTTGGGTGCCGGGCCGCAACCGGACGCGGAGCGGCCACCACAGACGCAGTCCGCGCCAATCGAAGCACCGACGCCTGAACCGCGACCGGCCCCTTGGGGCCCGCCGAAACAGGAAAGCCCACCGACGCCGGACCAACGGCCTGACGCTGAAGAATCGGCAACTGTCACTGAGAGTGCATCGCCTCCGGCCGCAGTGGTGTTCCGCGCCGAGCGGTTTGACGATCTGAGCGCGTGGCTGCGCGAGAACTGGTTCTATGCCGTATCCGCCCTATCGCTGGCGCTGGCGGGGATTTTCTTGGTGCAATACGGGGTCGAAAACGGGTTGCTGCCGCCCACCGCGCGCGTGTTGGCGGCCTTGGGTTTCGGCGCGCTGCTGATCGTGGCCGGAGAGGTCGTCCGGCGCCGATACGGCGATGACGAGTCCTCGGCGACTGCCTATCTGCCTTCGGTGTTTTCCGGCGCGGGGCTGGTCACGCTGTTTGGCGGCGTTCTGGCGGCGCGCCAGCTCTATGACCTGATCGGCCCCGAGGCGGCCTTGGCGGGCATGATCGCCATCGCTCTTGTCGGGCTGGTTCTGGGCTGGTTCCACGGCCCGCTGCTGGCGGCGATCGGGTTGATCGGAGCCTTTGCTGCACCTTTCGTCGTGGGTGGCGATTCGGCTGACCCGTCTTGGCTGTACGGATATTTCTTCGTGATCACTGGGCTGGGGCTTGGGATCGACACGGTGCGGCGCTGGGCCTGGGTGTCGGTGCTGTCGCCGGTGGGCGCCTATTTAGCGGGCCTTTTGCTGGTGACGGGTTCGCCGATCACGGAACCGGCTTTCCTCGTCTACGTGGCCGCCATTGCCGTGATCGCCATTGCCATTCCCGTGCGCCGGATCTGGCCCGATCACGACGGCGCGATGTTCAGCGAACTCCTAGTCAGAAAAACCAGTGGTCCGTGGCCCGAATTTCCGACGCGCCTGGCCTTTGGGGCGGTGCTGGCGAGCTCGGCCATTCTGGCGCTGCAATGGGCCGATACGAGCGGTGAGTTCTGGCTGGCTGTGATCCTGCTGGCCGGGCTGGCTTTCGCCCTGCTGATCTGGGCAAAGGACGCGCCGGCCCTGCAGGACATGACCGCGCTGCCTGCCTTGGGGCTGGGTGGTTTCGTATTCACGCATGGATTTGATGACGGCGCGGTGGCGCGTGGGTTCTGGCAGACCTATTCCGAAACGCCCGAGGTCGATTTTCCGTTGGCCGTGACCTGGCTGGTTGCGTTGGGCGCGGTGATCTCACTTCTGGCGGCATGGCGGTCGTTCCGGGGTGGGCGGTACCCGCTGGTCTGGGCCGGTGCCGCCGCGCTGTACGCCCCGGCGCTGGCCATCGCGCTTGAGCTTGGCTGGCGCCCGGCCAGCGTGATCGGAGCCTACCCCTGGGCCCTGCATGCGGTCGCGCTTGCGGCGCTGATGGTGGTACTGGCCGAGCGCTTTGCGCGCGTGGATAGCGAGGCCCGGATGCGTCCGGCTTTGGCCACGCTGTCGGCCTTGTCCTGCCTGACCTTCGGCTGCGTGATCGTGCTCAGCTCGGCGGCGCTGACCATCGCTTTCGTGGTCACGATCATCGCGGCGGCGGCGCTGGACCGGCGGTTCAACCTGCCACCGATGAGCTGGTTCATCTGGGCCGGAGTCGTCACCGTCACGTTCCGGCTGATCCTGAACCCGGGTCTGGACTGGGCGCTGCACGCGCCGGTTCCGGAAATGGCGCTGGTCTATGGGGCTGCGGTTGCAGGCTATCTTGCCGCATGGTGGATGCTGCGCCCCCTGGACCGCCCGGTCGCCAATATCATGTTGGACAGCGCGGCTTGGGCGACGGGCGGCGTTCTGGTGTCTCTGCTGCTGTTGCGCTGGTTGGAAGGGCTCGGCGAAGGCGGTGCCGACGACAGCCATTGGGGGCTGGGCCTGCTGTCGGCCATTTGGCTGCTGCTGGCCTTTGCGCAGGTGCAGCGCTTTGCGCTGGGCGGGCGACTGAACTGGGTGCGGGTCGCATTGGGCGTATTCTTCGCCGCGCATGGCCTGTTGTGGCTGGCGCTGGCTGCGACAGTGGCCAACCCTGTTTTGCGTTTTGGGGCAGATCCTGTTCTGGGGCCTCCAGTCTTGAACACGCTTGCCATTGCCTATCTGCTGCCGGCCCTCGTCATCGGCCTGTCCGCGTGGCGGACCCCCAAGATGTCGGCGCAGTTGCGGCTGGCCTGTCAGGGGGTGTCCGTTGCGCTGGGCGCCTTGTGGTTGGGCCTGACAATCCGGCATTTCTGGCAGGGCGCGGCAGGCATGTATGAAGGCAACGGCGTATCCCAGCCCGAGCTTTATACCTATACGCTCGCCCTGCTGTTGATCGGCGCGGCGCTGTTCTATCAGTCGCTGGCGCGTCGGTCGGACGTGATGCGCAAGGCCGGGCTGGCGGTGATCGGGCTGGCGGTGGCCAAGGTGTTCCTGATCGACATCTCGGGGCTGGGCGGTCTGATCCGGGTGTTTTCGTTGCTGGCCTTGGGGCTGGCGCTGGCGGGTCTGGCCTGGCTGAACCGCTGGGCCAAGCTGCGCCATTCGCCGCAGGGGCCGGAAGCTCTGGACCAATAGGCGCAACCGGCCTATAAGCCCGGCCATGCAAGACGTTTTGGCCATTATCATTCGAATTATTTCCCCGGCGCTCTGAGTTTCCGAGACGCCGGGCAAAGGTGCTTGAGTTCATCGCACCGACCGCTTCGATCCAAACACGCCAAGATCATCCAAGGGACGCCTCTCCATGTGCGCCGACACGACCCAGACACCCGACTACAAAGACACGCTGAATCTGCCCCGAACCGAATTCCCCATGCGCGCCGGCCTGCCCAAGCGCGAGCCCGCATGGCTGGACCGCTGGGAAAAGATCGGCGTCTATGACCGCCTGCGCGACAAACAGGGTCGCAAGCCCTTCACGCTGCATGACGGCCCGCCCTATGCCAACGGGCATCTGCATATCGGCCACGCGCTGAACAAGACGATCAAGGACATGATCGTGCGCAGCCACCAGATGATGGGCTTTGACGCGCGCTATGTGCCCGGCTGGGACTGTCACGGCCTGCCGATCGAATGGAAGATCGAGGAACAGTACCGCAAGAAGGGCAAGAACAAGGACGAGGTTCCGGTCATTGACTTCCGCCAGGAGTGCCGCAAGTTCGCTGAAGGCTGGATCGACATCCAGCGCGAGGAGTTCAAGCGTCTGGGCATCACCGGCAACTGGGCCGATCCGTACGTCACCATGGACTATCACGCCGAGGCGGTGATCGCGGACGAGTTCATGAAGTTCCTGATGAACGGCACGCTGTATCAGGGCTCGAAACCGGTGATGTGGTCGCCGATCGAAAAGACCGCCCTGGCCGAGGCCGAGGTCGAGTATCACGACAAGGAAAGCTTCACCATCTGGGTGAAGTTCAAGGTGGTGAACACCGGCGACACCACGCTGGACAACGCCTATGTGGTGATCTGGACCACGACGCCCTGGACCATGCCGTCGAACAAGGCCGTGGTCTATGGCAAGGACATTTCGTACGGGCTGTACGAAGTGACCGGCCGCCCCGAGGAATGCTGGGCCCGGATCGGTGACCGCTATCTGCTGGCCGACAATCTGGCCGCCGACGTGTTCGCGCGGGCGCGGCTGGACGACACCATGTACCGCCGCCTGTGTGACGTCACCCAAGACGATCTGGCCAAGATCCAGCTGCAGCACCCGCTGGCGGGGGCCGAAGGGTCCAACGGTGAATGGGACGACATCCGCGATTTCCGCGCGGCCGATTTCGTGACCGATACCGAAGGCACCGGTTTCGTCCATTGCGCGCCCTCGCACGGGATGGAGGAATTCGAGCTGTACCGCGATCTGGGCATGCTCGAGCAGGTCATCACCTACAACGTGATGGACGACGGCAGCTTCCGCGCTGACATGCCGTTCTTCGGCGGCAAATACATCCTGTCGCGCAAGGGCGGCGAGGGCGACGCGAACAAGGCCGTGATCGACAAGTTGGCCGAGGTCGGCGGGCTGCTGGCGCGTGGCAAGATCAAGCACAGCTATCCGCATTCGTGGCGGTCCAAGGCGCCGATCATCTATCGTAACACGCCGCAATGGTTCGTGTCCGTCGACCGCAACCTGGACGACGGCATGAACCAGATGGGCGACACCATCCGCGAACGCGCGCTACGCTCGATCGACGAGCTGGTGAAATGGACGCCGCCATCGGGCCGCAACCGCCTGTATTCGATGATCGAGGCACGCCCCGACTGGGTTCTGTCGCGCCAGCGTGCCTGGGGCGTGCCACTCACGTGCTTCACCAAGAAGGGCGCTCTGCCCACCGACGCGGACTATCTGCTGCGCAACGCGGATGTGAACACCCGCATCAAGGCTGCTTTCGAAGAACACGGTGCCGATGTCTGGTACACCGACGGGTTCAAACAGCAGGTGCTGGATGGCATCGTGAACCCCGACGATTATGATCAGGTGTTCGACGTTCTGGACGTGTGGTTCGACTCGGGCTCGACCCATGCGTTCGTTCTGCGCGACCGTGAAGATGGCACCGACGACGGCATTGCCGATGTCTACATGGAGGGCACCGACCAGCACCGCGGATGGTTCCATTCCTCGATGTTGCAAGCCTGTGGCACGATCGGCCGCGCGCCGTATCGCAACGTGGTCACGCACGGGTTCACGCTGGACGAGAAGGGCAACAAGATGTCCAAATCGCTCGGCAATACCATCGTGCCGGAAGAGGTCGTCAAGCAATACGGTGCCGACATCCTGCGCCTGTGGGTGGCCCAGACCGACTATACCGCCGACCAGCGGATCGGGCCGGAAATCCTGAAAGGGGTCGCCGACAGCTATCGTCGGCTGCGCAACACGATGCGCTTCATGCTGGGCTCGCTGGCCGACTTCACCGAGGCCGACCGGATCGACCCGGCCGAGATGCCGCGTCTGGAACGCTGGGTGCTCAGCCGCCTGGCCGAGTTGGACGAGCAGGTCCGCAAGGGCTATGCCGCGTTCGACTTCCAGGGCGTGTTCAGCGCGGTGTTCAATTTTGCCACGGTCGACCTGTCGGCCTTCTATTTCGACGTGCGCAAGGATGCGCTGTATTGCGACGGGGACACCCCGCGCCGCCGGGCCGCGCGCACGGTGCTGGACATCCTGTTCCACCGTCTGACTACCTGGCTGGCGCCGATTCTGGTCTTCACGATGGAAGAGGTCTGGCTCGAGCGGTTCCCGGGCGAGGACAGCTCGGTGCATCTGGTCGACTTCCCCGACACGCCTGCCGATTGGCGCGATGCCGAGCTCGAGGCGAACATGGCCAAGATCCGCCGTGTACGCCGTGCGGTGACCGCCGCGCTGGAAGTGCAGCGCCGCGACAAGGTCATCGGCTCCAGCCTCGAAGCCGCGCCGATCGTGCATGTCGAGGATGCGGAAACCCGCGACCTGCTGGCGACCTTCGACGTAGATGACCTGTGCATCACCTCGGGCCTGACCGTCACCGCCGACCCTGCCCCGGCCGAGGCGTTCCGCCTGCCCGAGATCGAGGGCGTCGGTGTCGTGTTCGAAAAGGCCGAAGGGGCCAAGTGCCAGCGCTGCTGGAAGATCCTGCCAGATGTGGGACGCCACGCCCACCCCGGCGTCTGTGGCCGATGCGATACGGCGCTGAGCTGAAAATGATCCCTGAAACCCCCGCCATCGCGCGGGGGTTATTCTTGCGGCTTGCGACGCACCCGCCAATCTGAAACTCTGCGCCCATGCCGATGATTGCAGTGGAAACCCAGTTCGGATGCCTCGGGGTCGAAGAAGAGGACGGTGCCATCACCAGTCTGGTGTGGGACGGTCACACAACGGGTGAGACGACCCCGCTGCTGATCGAAGCGGCATCACAGATCAGGGCCTATGCCGAGGGCCGGTTGCAAAAGTTCGACTTGCCACTGCGTGTCGTTGGGTCCGAATTCCAGAAACAGGTCTGCGGCTTGATGTCCGCGATTCCTTTCGGTGACACGCGGACTTACGGTGATATCGCGCAGGATCTTGGATGTCCGGCGCAAGCTGTCGGGCAGGCCTGTGGTGCCAACCCGATTCCGGTGATCATTCCCTGTCACCGCGTTCTGGCGGCAAGCGGCCTTGGCGGGTTCTCGGGGCAGGGCGGGGTTGAGGGCAAGGTTGCCCTGTTGCGTCACGAGGGCGCTGCCAGTCTGCTGATCTGACCGCCGGAATCCGGTTGCAATCTTTCGCAAAGCGTCCCAACCTGAGACAGTTTTCGAACCCGAAGGACTGCAATTCATGACTGCGAAAATTGACCCCGCCGCCCGGAAGAAGGCCATCATTGACCAATTGATGGCGTTGGAGGCACAGGAGTTGGCGACGGCGCAGGCGCACCACGATGCCTTTCAGAAAGAGTCCCAATTGGATGACCGGGAAGGCCACGACAAGGATGATATTGCGGCATCGCGCGAAAGCGCAGATCTGGCCGCCGCGTTTGACGGGCCGGTGCATGCGCATCATGCCAAGATTGACGTGATCGAAAACACCGATTTCAGCCTGACGGATACAGTGCAGCCGGGCGCCGTAGTCTGGCTGGGCGATCGGCATTTCGTCGTCTGCGTGTCGACCACCAAGTTCGACGTGGATGGTGAAACATATATGGGGATTTCAACCCAAAGCCCGATCTATCTGGCCATGGCCGGAATGCGAAAGGGCGACGTCTTCACCCATAATGGCACCGAGTTCGAGATCCGGGAAATTCTCTGATCTGTGATTTTCGCCCGTTCGGGCCGCGTCTCAATCGCGGCTCGGCGGCATGATTTGCTGGGCGATCCCCGCCGAGACCAGATACAGGCTGGTCACCACCAGACCCCAATGCGCCCAGCTTTGCGGGTGAAAATCCACCCAAGCGGCCCATCCGGCAAAAAAAGTCCAGGCGAAGGCCATGGGCAGGGACAGGTTGCGCCAGCGTTCGGTGCGCACGGGGTGAATGAATTTCAGGGGCAGAAACATTGCAACGGCCAGCAACGCCACAAGGACGAGGCTGAACCAGAAGTCGGGCTTCAGCGCAAAGATCACCACCACGACCATGTTCCAGCAGCCCGGAAAACCGGAAAAGGAATTGTCCTTGGTCTTCATCCGCGTGTCAGCGAAATACATCGCGCTGGCGAATGTGATGACGATGATCGCGAACCAGCCGGTCCAGCCGTCCATCAGACCGGATTTGAACAGCGCATAGGCCGGAATGAAGACGTAGGTCAGATAGTCGATGATCAGATCCAGCAGAACACCGTCGAACTCGGGTGCGTTCTTTTTGACGTGATAGTGCCGGGCCAAGGGGCCGTCGATTCCGTCGACGATGAACGAAACGACCAGCCACAGAAACATCAGGCTCCACTTTTCCTCGACCGCGGCCAGCATGGCCAGCATCGCAAATACGGCTCCGGTCGCGGTGAACAGGTGAACGGCTAAAGCTTTGAATCTGAGTGTCATGACCCGTGTCATGTACGATGCGCGCCCGAGATGCAAAGCAAAAAGCCCCCGGTATCGGCGCCGAAATGCGGTTGCTGCAATTCCGCCGCGTCTCAGGCTTTGGGGTGCGCGCGGTTGTACACCTCCATGAGGCGCGCAGTGTCGACGGCGGTATAGGCCTGTGTGGTCGAAAGGGACGCGTGACCCAGCAGTTCCTGAATGGCCCGGAGGTCTCCGCCAGCCGACAGAAGATGGGTGGCAAAGCTGTGCCGCATCGCGTGTGGAGTGGCCGTTGCCGGAAGACCCAGTTGCATACGCGCTTTGGCCATGACGCCCTGAATTGCCCTTGGACTCAGGGCCTTGCCCCGTACGCCGCGGAACAATGGGGCGGTCGGGCAATGGGGATGTGGGCACAACTCAAGGTATCGGTCGACCGCCTGGCGCGCGGCGGGGATGACCGGAACGATCCTTTCCTTGTCACCCTTGCCGACAATTCTCAGCGTGTTGGGCAGGGGGGCATCCGCGCCGGTCAGGGACAGGGCTTCGGAAATGCGAAGGCCGCAGCCATACAGCAGGGTCACGACGGCAACATCGCGGGCGGCAACCCAATCTGATCCGGATTGCAGCTCGACCGTCTCGATCATGGCGCGGGCGGCGTCTTCGGCCAGCGGGCGCGGCAGTTTCTTGGTGTATTTCGGGGCGCGGGTGGACAGGACGGCGGTGGGCTCGAACCCCTCGCGTTCGGCCAGCCAGCGATAGAAGCTTTTGACGGCGGACAGTTTTCGCGCCAGCGACCGCGCCCCGACGCCGGATTCGCGTTGCTGTGCCATCCAGGCCCGCATGTCCGAAACGGTGATGCGCTCGAGCGCCGCCAGCCCCTGCCGTTCGCTGTGATGCAAAGTCATGAAAGACAGGAAATCCGAGACATCCCCGCGGTAGGCGTTGATGGTGTTTTCCGAACGTCCCGCCAAAGCGGTCAACCCCTCCAGCCACAACTGCAACGCATCGCGGCAGGCTGGAGAGATCAGGCTCACGACAGCCAGTGGCGCATCGACCGTTCGAATACGCCTGCAAAAAAGGCCAGCAGATCAGTGCCCAATTGAGGCGAGAAGTGCCTTGGGTCGCGCGCGCCCATGACAATCATGCCCGGCAGACGCCCTTTGCCGAGATCTAGCTGCATACATGCCTCAGATTGCAGTTGGTCCAGCTGATCCCCGTGCACTCTGCGGTTGGGCTGGCGAATTTCGCGCAGGACAACCTCGCGCGCGGGGTGGTTTGGTGCGTTGTCCATGTAGGACTGCACGAAACCCGGTTCCGCCACGGCCAGAACACCGTCCAGCCGGTCGATGCTTGGGTCCTGCTGGACCATCGTCGTTTCCAGGACCAGCGTGATGCGGTCGACGCGGAGGATTTCGGCAACTTCCGTACCCAGCACGCGCAGGAAATCCTCGAATTCCGTTGGCTCGAGTAGGCGCAGGATGGCGCGGTGAACCTGGTTGGTTCCGGCTAGGTTCTCGTAGGCGGCTGCGATGACCGAGCGATGTGTATCCTCCAGCCGGTCCAGCCGTGCCTCAAGCCGTTGCATGGCGATTCCGCGCAGGTCGATGATGTTGTCTCCGCGGGCGCGTTCGTTCGCGGCGACCAGCGCCTGCATCAGATCCTTGTCGTCCAGCACGGCGTCCGGCTCGGCCAGAATCGCGGCGCGGAGGTTGTCCTCGAGTTTGGGATTGCTGCTCATATCCTGTCCGGTCTTTTTTTGTTAGGGGCGTTATAGCACGGGTGCCCGGAAATACCTTGGGAAAAATGCACGTTTAGGTGGATTAGGCGCCGTGTGTGGGGGCGTGGCTCCCGCCTGCAGGCTTCTGATCAAAGATCAGGCCCACTGCAGTTGGGCCAGGCGCGGCCCCGGGCGGGCCGCGCGGTTGTACTTGGGATCAATGGATCACAGAATCTTCTGGCCGGTCTTGGCCCAATCCGACAGGAAGGCCTCGAGCCCCTTGTCAGTCAGCGGATGATCAGCCAGCTTCTTGATCACGGCAGGCGGGGCGGTGATCACGTCGGCGCCGATGCGGGCGCTGTCGGCCACATGGTTCACGCTACGGATCGAGGCGGCGAGGATTTCGGTTTCGAACCCGTAGTTGTCATAGACCTGACGGATGTCTGCGATCAGATCCATGCCGTCGAGGTTGATGTCGTCCAGACGTCCGATGAAGGGCGAGATGAAGGTCGCGCCCGCCTTGGCCGCCAGAAGCGCCTGGTTGACCGAGAAGCACAGGGTGACGTTGACCATCTGGCCTTCGTCGCTGAGCGTCTTGCAGGTTTTCAGACCGGCCCAGGTCAGCGGCACCTTGACGGCGATGTTCGGTGCGATCTGCGCCAGCTTGCGACCTTCGGCGATCATGTCCTCGGCTTCGGTGGCGACGACTTCGGCGGAAACCGGGCCATCGACCAGGTCGCAGATTTCCTTGGTCACTTCCAGAATGTCGCGACCCGATTTCAGGATCAGCGAGGGGTTGGTGGTGACACCGTCCACCATGCCCAGGTCGTTCAACTCGGCGATGGCGTCGATTTCGGCTGTGTCTACGAAGAATTTCATCGGGGCAGTCCTTTGATGGGTTGGCCTTGCTCGCGGATGCCTTTACCTCAAAGAGACCCGTGCTGAAACCCCTGCTGAAGAAAGGCGCGCATTGAGCGACCCGGTGCATTTCGACCAAGGTGAACTGGTGGCGGTTCTGACGACCCAGCCGCTGGACCGGACGTTGGATTACAAGGCGCCCGAAGGGGGGTGTTTCCTGGGGGCTTTCGTCGAGGTGCCGCTGGGCCCGCGCAAGGTTCTGGGTGTGGTCTGGGGCGCAGGGCGCGGAGATTTCGACCGCAGCAAGATCCGCTCGGTCATCCGGGTGCTGGACGTGGCGCCCATGCGCGAAGAGATGCGCCTGTTCCTGCAGCGTGCGGCCGACTACACGCTGACGCCGATGCCGGCCATGCTGCGGCTGGCCACCCGCGCGCCGGGTCTGGGCGACCCGCTGTCGATGCGCAAGATCTATCGGCTGGGCAGCGGCACGCCTGACCGCATGACCGATGCCCGGGCCCGAGTGCTGGAAGTGCTGCGTGAGTATGGCGGGCTGGCCTTTACCCTGAAAGAACTGGCCGAGATGGCCGGGGTCACTTCGTCGGTCGTCAAAGGGTTGGTCAAGCAGGGCGCTGTGCGTGAGGAGGACAGCCCCCGCGACCTGCCTTATCCGACGCTGGATCCGGACCGGCCCGGCAAGGCGCTGACCCCCGATCAGACCGCTGCCGCCGACACGTTGCGGGCCGCGCTGCGCAGCGGAACCTATGGCACCACGCTGCTGAAGGGCGTGACCGGGTCGGGCAAGACCGAGGTTTACCTTGAAGCAGTGGCCGAAGTACTGCGCATGGGCCGGCAGGCGCTGGTGCTGCTGCCCGAGATTGCCCTGACCGCCGAGTTTCTGACACGGGTCGAGGAGCGGTTCGGCGCGCGCCCGGCCGAATGGCATTCCGGTGCCACGATGACTGAACGCCGCCGGGTCTGGCGCATGGTCGGGCAGGGCGATGCGCAGATGGTGGTCGGCGCGCGGTCGGCGCTGTTTCTGCCGTTCCGCGATCTGGGCCTGATCGTGGTGGATGAGGAACACGACACCTCGTACAAGCAGGAAGACGGCGTGCATTACAATGCGCGCGACATGGCGGTTCTGCGGGCGGCGATCTGCGGGTCGCGGGTGATCTTGGCCAGCGCCACGCCCTCGCTGGAAAGCTGGGCCAATGCCGAAGCCGGCAAGTACGACCGGTTGGACCTGACCTCGCGCTTTGGGGCGGCGGTGTTGCCGGAGATGAAGACCATCGACATGCGTGCCGAGAAGATGCAGCCGGGCACCTGGATTTCCCCCAGTCTGCGCCAAGCGGTGCAGGCGCGGATCGAGAAGGGCGAACAGTCGCTGCTGTTCATCAACCGCCGGGGATATGCGCCGGTGACGCTGTGCCGGGCCTGCGGCGAACAGATCGCCTGCGACCACTGCGATGCGCGCATGGTCGAACACCGGTTCCTCAAACGTCTGATGTGCCACCAGTGCGGCGAGACCAAGCCCATGCCCGAAGCCTGCCCCGCCTGCGGGGTCGAGGGCAAGCTGGCCCCGGTCGGCCCCGGCATCGAACGTCTGGCCGAAGAGGCCGAGGCGACCTTTCCCGACGCCCGCATCGCCATGCTCAGTTCCGACCTGTTCGGCTCGGCCCGGGCGCTGAAGGCCAAGATCGAAGAGATTGCCGAGGGTGACGCAGATATCGTCATCGGCACGCAGCTGGTGGCCAAGGGGCACAATTTCCCGAACCTGACGCTGGTCGGGGTGATCGACTCGGATCTGGGCCTGCACGGGTCCGACCTGCGCGCTGCCGAGCGGACCTTTCAACTGATGCGGCAGGTGGCGGGCCGGGCCGGGCGGGCCGACAAGCCGGGGACGGCGCTGCTGCAGACTTTTCAGCCCGAACACCCGGTGATCCGCGCGATCCTGTCGGGGGATGAGGAAGGGTTCTGGCGTGCCGAGGCCGCCGGGCGTCAGGCGGCCGGGGTGCCGCCTTATGGCCGGATGGCGGGGATCGTGCTGTCCGGCCCCGAGGTCGGGCCCGTCTTTGACATCGGCAACGTATTGGCGCGCAATGACGCGCCGCTGCGGCAGATCGGGGCACAGGTCTTTGGGCCTGCCCCGGCACCGATTGCCCGTATCCGCGGGCGGCACCGGGTAAGGCTGCTGGTCAAGGCGCCCAAGGGGGCACCGATCCAGGACGCCATCGCCCGCTGGATCGCACCTCTGCGCCTGAAGGGAGACATCCGCCTGACCGTCGATATCGACCCGCAGAGCTTCTACTGACTCTGCATCAGCGCAGACCCCATGTGCACGGGGGATTTCCTCTCGCCAGCCGGGCGGATTGGGCGTAGAGAACTCTCATGCTGAAACCGATGCCCCTGTCCCAGGCCCAGAGCCTGCCGTTCTGGCGCCGCCCCGTCACGTTGCTGTTCGTGATGGCGCTGACCATGCCGATCGCCTTCAACGCATGGAGCGCACTGCTGAACAACTTCGTGATCGAAGTCGCGGATTTCGACGGGGCAGACATCGGCCTGCTACACACGGTGCGAGAAATCCCGGGCTTTCTGGCCGTGGGCGTGATCGCGGTGATAATTTTCGTGCGCGAGCAGGTGCTGGCCATGATTTCGCTGATGCTGCTGGGCGTCGCCACGGCGGTGACGGCCTGGTTTCCCAGCCTCGGCGGGCTGCTGTTCGTGACCCTGTTCAGCTCGATCGGGTTTCATTACTACGAAACGGTGAATCAGTCGCTTCAGCTGCAATGGCTGCCCAAGGACCGCGCCCCGCAGGTGCTGGGCTGGCTGGTGGCGATGGGGTCGGCCTCGACGCTGGTGGTCTATGGGCTGATCGTGCTGACGTGGGATCGGTTCGATCTGTCCTACAACACGGTCTTCATGGCGGCTGGTGGGCTGACCGCGGTACTCGCACTGTTCTGCCTGATCGCCTATCCGCAATTCGATGCGCCGACACCGCAGACCAAGAAGATCGTGCTGCGCCGCCGCTACTGGCTGTATTACGCGCTGCAGTTCATGGCGGGCGCGCGGCGGCAGATCTTTGTCGTGTTCGCCGGGTTCATGATGGTCGAGCGCTTCGGCTTCGAAGTGCATCACTTGACCAGCCTGTACCTCATCAACCTGATCATCAACATGGCCGCCGCCCCTCTGCTGGGCAAGGCCGTCGCGGTGTTTGGCGAGCGGCGTACGCTGATCTTCGAATATTTGGGCCTTGCCATCGTATTTGCGGCCTATGGTGGCATCTACTGGTTCGGCTGGGGTGTGCTGCTGGCGGCCATTCTCTACGTCATCGACCACGTGCTGTTCGCGCTGGCTCTGGCGCTCAAGACCTATTTCCAGAAAATCGCCGATCCGGCCGATATTGCCCCCACCGCGGCGGTGGCCTTTACCATCAACCATATTGCGGCGGTGTTCCTGCCGGCACTGCTTGGCCTGTTGTGGGTCGTGTCGCCGGGGGCGGTGTTCGGCCTGGCGGCGGGTATGGCGCTGATCTCTCTGGCGCTGTCGCTGCTGATCCCGCGCCACCCCGAACCGGGGAACGAGACCATCTTTTCGAAATACGCGCCCGCACCGGCCGAATGACACGCGCGACGCTTGACCTCGGCGGCTGACGGCCCTAGGCGCAAAGGCGGTTTCTGCAGGAGGTTCCCATGCCCACATTCACCGCCCTGACCACCCTGAAAGGCAAAGCCGCGGCCGAAAGCCTGGGCGAAGCGATGGAGCGTCTGGAGCCCGAACCCACCGGCGTGGGTGTCTTCGAGGTCGAGGACGGCTCGGGCCTGTGGGAGGTCGGCGGCTATTTCACCGAAAGCCCCGACGAGGCCGCCCTGGCCCTGCTGGCGGCGGCCTTCGAAGCCAAGCCCTTCGTGGTGTCGGAACTGCCGGAAACTGACTGGGTCGCCCATGTCCGGCGCGAGCTGGCCCCGGTCGAGGCCGGGCGGTTTTTCGTCTATGGCAGCCACGATGCCGACAAGCTGCCCGAGGGGCGTATTCCGCTGCTGATCGAGGCAGCGATGGCCTTTGGCACTGGGCACCACGGAACGACGCTGGGGTGTCTGAAGGCGCTGGACAAGCTGATTGAGAATGGGTTCGAGGCCAGCAAGGTCGCCGATATCGGCTGCGGTACGGCGGTGTTGGCGATGGCGGCGGCGCGGGTCTGGGAAGGTGACATCCTGGCCAGCGACATTGATCAGGTCGCCGTCGACGTAGCCGAGGCCAACCTGAAGGCCAACGGCATGGCCGGAGCTGTCCGTTGTGTCGAGGCTGCCGGATTTGACCATCCTGACCTCCATGCGGCGGCGCCTTACGATCTGATTTTCGCCAACATTCTGAAAGGACCGCTGGTGGCCCTTGCCCCGGAAATCGCGCAGAATCTGCGCGGAGGCGGACATGCGATCCTGTCGGGAATCCTCAACGAGCAGGCCGACGAAGTGGAATCAGTTTATTCACGAAACGGATTCAATACGATGGATCGATGTATGATTGGTGAATGGACGACGCTAGTCTTAACCAAACAGGGCGCAAATTAGACCATTTGCAGGAGTTTTGTGGATTTTTGCCACGGTTTTGACGCATTCTCTTTCTACCGTCATCCAATGAATTTGGGGGGCGGTTTTTGGAGGCTGCCATGACAGGAAAACAACTTGAATTCGATCAGCGCGTTCATCGGCTGACAAAGAAACACAACAAGATGAGCCGTGGCTATCGCGCGACCATGCGCAAAGATGGTCTGGTCGTCATGAAACCCCAGCGGGTACGCTCGGCGGTTCCGGCCAAGGTTCTGTTGCTGTGCCTGTGCGGATTTTTTGCTTTCAAAGCGTTCCTGCTATCCAATCTCGGTCCGACCGGATACCAGTATCGGGTGGATGCCCTGAACGAAGGGACATCGGTTGAACAGGCGGGCGCGTGGATCATGCAGATCGATCCATTGTCGCAGGCCATTTCGACACAGCTGAACAAGATTCTCTACTGAACTCTCTCTCCTAAAGAGCCTTCAAAAGACAGAAACACCGCGTACCTTTCGGTCCGCGGTGTTTCCGTGCTGCCCCGAGGGAGGATAGGGGCGAGAGCGGGTGGTTTCAGTACAGACGGCGGCGGCCAGCAGCGACCTCGTCGATGTCACCGCGGCACAGGCCGATATCTTCCAGTTCACGGTTGCTCAGACCGTTCAATGCATTGCGCGTCACGCGTGCGTCGTTCCATGCGACAACGGCGTTCACGACGGATGCCAGAAAGGCGCCGATACGGCCGACAAGGCCAAACGAGCCAATCGAGGCGCGGGTTGTGTCAATTGCAGCCATATCCTGCTTCCTTCTGTTCAGTGTTGACGTTTGAATGTCGAATTCCCGGGCCAGTTAGTGATGTCGGATTGACCTTGCAAGTGCTGAAACTGCATGTGTCCTATGCAGTTTTTGCAATGCTTCGAAAATGATGAAAGTCCCTTAAATTATTGGTGAAAACTGCTTTGGGAATGTGTCGGTTTTAGACTTTCTAGGGTCGCAATGCGTCCGAGTTGTCGCGGACGGAACAGGCGTGTCGCATTTGGGTGCCGGATCAATTTTCTTGGAAAATGTTCACGCTTCGTGCTAATCGAGAGAAAAGACAATGAAAACCCGAGCAGGCCGAGGCACAACATGCGAATTCTGGGCATTGATCCGGGGCTGCGAACCCTGGGGTGGGGCGTCATCGAATCACATGGCAGCCGACTGAGCCATGTTGCCAACGGCCTGTGCAAATCCGACGGGGATGATCTGGGCGAGCGGCTTTTGTCGCTGCACAACCAGATCGTCGAGGTGATCGCCGAACATCAGCCCGACCAGGCAGCCATCGAACAGACCTTTGTCAACAAGGACGGCGCCGGGACGCTGAAGCTGGGTCAGGCGCGCGGAGTGGCGTTGCTGACCTTGGCGCAGGCTGGGTTGCCGGTGGGCGAATACGCGCCCAACCGGGTCAAGAAAACCGTGGTGGGCGTGGGGCACGCCGAGAAGGAACAGATTCTGCACATGGTCAAACTTCAACTGCCGGGATGCCAGCCCAAGGGGGCCGACGCCGCGGATGCGCTGGCGATCGCGATCTGTCATGCGTTCTACGGTGCGACACCGCAGGCGCGCATCAAGCAGGTGGCCACATGATCGGCAAACTGACCGGACGCATCGACTACCGCGCGGCGGATCACCTTCTGATCGACGTGCGCGGGGTCGGCTACATCGTCTATTGCTCGGACCGCACCATGGCGGCCCTGCCTGGGGTGGGCGAGGCGGTCTCGCTGTACACCGATCTGGTGGTGCGCGAGGACCTGATGCAGCTTTATGGCTTTCTGTCTTTGGTCGAGAAAGAGTGGCATCGGCTGCTCTGCTCGGTTCAAGGGGTGGGGGCCAAGGTGTCTCTGGCCATTCTGGGCGCGCTGGGGCCGGACGGGGTCAGCCGGGCCATCGCGCTGGGCGATTGGGGCGCGGTAAAGGCGGCCAAGGGCGTCGGGCCCAAGACCGCGCAGCGCATCGTGCTGGACCTGAAAGACAAGGCGCCCGGCGTCATGGCGATGGGCGGCACGGTGACCGAGGCGATGGACGGCCCCGTGGCCGAGGTGGTTGAACCCGCAGACCCGGCGCCGGTCCGGGTGCGGGCCTCGAAACCCGGTGCGGGTGCGGCGTCGGCGGGTGCTTTGTCGGCGCTGTCGAACCTGGGCTATGGCCCGTCCGAGGCCGCATCGGCCGTGGCCGAGGCCGCCGCCAACCTGCCCGATGCCGGCGAGGCCGAATTGATCCGCGCGGCGTTGAAACTGCTGGCTCCGAAAGGCTGAATGAATGGTTGATGCCGACCCGACCCTGCGCCCGCAGCCTCTGCCCGAGGACAACGACCGCGCCTTGCGCCCGCAGGGGCTGGACGAATTCATCGGCCAGGCCGAGGCGCGGGCCAATCTGCGCATCTTCATCCAGTCGGCCCGCCAGCGGAACGAGGCGATGGACCACACGCTGTTCCACGGCCCTCCGGGCCTGGGCAAGACGACGCTGGCGCAGATCATGGCGCGCGAGCTGGGGGTGAACTTCCGCATGACCTCGGGGCCGGTTCTGGCCAAGGCCGGGGATCTTGCGGCGATCCTGACCAACCTCGAAGAGCGCGACGTGCTGTTCATCGACGAGATTCACCGCCTGAATCCGGCGGTGGAAGAGGTGCTGTACCCGGCGATGGAGGATTTCGAGCTGGATCTGGTGATCGGCGAGGGCCCCGCGGCCCGTACCGTGCGGATCGAACTGCAGCCCTTTACCCTGGTCGGGGCGACCACGCGGATGGGCCTGCTGACCACCCCGCTGCGCGACCGGTTCGGCATTCCGACCCGGCTGCAATTCTACACCGTGGAAGAATTGCACGAGATCGTCACCCGCAACGCCCGCAAGCTGGGCGCGCCGGCCGATGACGACGGTGCGCGCGAGATCGCGCGCCGGTCGCGGGGCACTCCCCGTATCGCCGGGCGGCTGCTGCGGCGGGTCGTGGATTTCGCCATCGTCGAGGGCGACGGCCGCATCACGCGCGAATTGGCCGATGGCGCGCTGACGCGGTTGGGCGTCGATAATCTGGGCTTGGACGGCGCCGACCGCCGCTATCTGAAACTGATCGCCGAAAATTATGGCGGTGGCCCGGTAGGGATCGAGACCTTGTCGGCCGCCTTGTCCGAGAGCCGCGACTCGCTGGAGGAAGTGATCGAGCCCTATCTGCTGCAACAGGGCCTGATCCAACGCACGCCGCGCGGCCGGATGCTGGCGCAGAAGGCCTGGACGCATTTGGGCATGGCCGCGCCCAAGGGACAGAGCGACCTGTTTGGCTGACGACTGTAGATCAGCCTTTACGCTCGCGGATTTTCACCAGCATCTCGTACTCGGGTTCGAAATGAGGACGGAATGCGGCCAATTCTTCCGCAGACAGCTTTTTGCGTGACAACGACCTGTTTTCGTGGCGCATAGGCAAGTCCACCGAGAACAACGCCTGGGCGCTTTCAAGCAAATTGCCGAGTTCGTGAAAGAAACCGACTTGATCTAGAGAGGACACAGCCTCGACAGCCTCTTCCACGTCGAAGTTTTCGCTGAACATATAAAGCTGACGCAGCAGGTGATCGCGGTCAGCGGATGCGATGAAATCGGCAAAGTCGCCCTTCGCCCAATCGCCTTCGGATGCCAGGCAGGGGTGATCGACGCCGTTTTCAATATACCCTTTCAGCATCAAAAAGTGGCTGTAGGCCCGCTCGACCGGATCGCGGAACACAGTAAATGTGCAGGTCTTGGCAGGCACCTTCAGTGAATGGAACGGCGAATGTGAAAACGCGTAGGCAAAGCTGCCCGCCTTTATCAGCCGCTCGTTCCAGCCGACCGCAGGTCCGATCTCGCCGGCAATTCGGTGTTTGGGGGAGCCCGCAAGAGCTTTCACTGTCACACGCTTGCCGGCGAACGCCGACAGGAACGCCGCATTCAACGAAGAGCCGGCTGTTTTTCTGATGTGATAATGGTAGACGCGGTCAAATTCAGGAGTTAGCCGTCCTTTGTGCTGTGGCGGATTTCTTCTGATCCAGGAAAGCATTGGGTCGATGTTTCGTCCTTGTCAGAGATGGCCGAGACCGTCTGTTCTGGTGGTGTCGGTAACGCCTGGCAACATGGCGTTTGTCGTGGGCATATCTTTGTTTGCGACAGTAAACAACGGCCCCGAGACTGAAAAAAGAGGGAATTGCCAATGACGCCTGAGGGTGTTGCCGAGTTGTTTTGCCGCGCGGACGGGAACTATCTTTTCGCACGTTGGGGACGGCCCATCGTGCCGATCGTATTTGGAGTGGAAGACAAGACACTAGCAACGGTCAAAGGCGCGTTCGAGGCGGTCGTGGCACTGGCCGGCCATAAGATGGCCGAGACCGACCCCGAGTTGGGCGCCAACTGCATGGTGTTCTTTTTTCGCGATTGGGCCGAGCTGCTTGAAGTGCCTGACCTTGACCGGCTGATCCCGGACCTCGCGCCACTGGTCGAGCGGCTCGATGCTGGCGGAGCCAACCAGTATCGAGCCTTCAGGTTCGATCCGGACGGCGCGATCCGTGCTGCGTTTGTCTTTGTGAGTATGGACAGTGAGCTGTCGAAAGTTTCGGCCGAAACGCTGGCGTTGTCGCAGGTCGTTCAGACCATTCTTTTGTGGTCGGATACAGCCTTCCGAGAGCGCTCGCCCCTGGCCGTGGCGGGAGACACCACGATCCTGCGGCCCGACATTGCCGCGCTGATCCGTGCAGCCTATGATCCGGTTTTGCCGGCGGTGGCGCGGGACCCGTCCCATGCGCTGCGGCTGTTCGCACGCATGGAGCCGACGCAATGAAGCATGTCTTTCCCGTCCGCGTCTACTACGAGGACACCGACATGGGGGGCGTGGTCTATCACGCCAACTATCTGCGCTATATCGAGCGCGCCCGGTCGGATTGGGTGCGCAACCTGGGCAATGACCAGAACGCAATGCGCGAGGCTGGTATCATCTGGGTCGTGCGGAGGGTCGAGGCCGACTATCTGGCGTCTGCGCGGTTCGACGACGAGTTGCTGGTCGAAACCGAGGTCGTCGCGATCTCCGGCGTGCGACTGACCATGGCTCAACTCATCCGGCGCGGCGAGACCGAAGTCTTCCGCGCGACCGTGACGGCCGTTTGCGTCAATCAGGATGGCCGGCCGATCCGGCTCCCGGCAGAGATTCGCGCATTGCTGTAACAATTTGCTCAGCCCCTGTGGTTCTGTTGGCAATTTGCCCCTAACTACGCTAGCGTTTGGCAAAACAAGGCCAATCAACGGCTGTCAGGCAAAACAAAGAGCAGGTTCATGGAAGCTGAAACGCTGGCGCTGGCGCAGGAGATCGATTTCTCCATGTGGGGGCTGTTCGCCCGTGCGACATTCATCGTGAAAGTGGTGATGCTGATCCTTGTGGTCGCATCCTTCTGGTCATGGTCGATCATCATTCAAAAGCTCATCACCTATCGCAGCGCGCGACGCGAAGCGCAGGTGTTCGACGAGGCGTTCTGGTCGGGCAACCCGCTGGACGAGTTGTTTGAACAGATCGGAACGCAGCCGGATGGCAGTTCCGAAAAGATCTTCGCAGCCGGCATGATCGAGTGGCGCCGCTCGCACCGCGCCGACGGTGGACTCATAGCCGGCGCGCAGGCCCGGATCGATCGTTCTATGGATGTGGCCATCGCCAAAGAGGCCGAGGGTTTGCAAAAGGGTCTTTCGATCCTTGCGACCGTGGGTTCGACTGCGCCCTTCATCGGCCTGTTCGGTACGGTTTGGGGCATCATGAACGCCTTCATCGAAATCGCCGAACAGCAGAACACAAACCTGGCCGTCGTGGCACCGGGCATCGCCGAAGCTTTGCTGGCGACCGGTCTTGGCCTGCTGGCCGCAATTCCGGCCGTAATCTTCTACAACAAACTTAGCGCGGACAGCGATCGCATCGTTGGCGGGTACGAGGCTTTTGCCGACGAATTCGCAACCATTCTGTCCCGCCAGTTGGACAGCTGACATGGGTGCGGCGATCCAGCAATCGTCTGGCGGCAACGGACGACGCCGAGGACGGCGGCGCGGGCGTGCGCAGCCGATGGGTGAAATCAACGTCACACCCTTTGTCGACGTGATGCTGGTGCTGCTGATCATCTTCATGGTCGCGGCTCCGCTGATGACCGTGGGGGTCGAGGTTGATCTACCCAAAACCGCCGCCAGCGCTCTGCCCGGCGACAACGAGGAACCGTTGACCGTCACGCTGACAGCCGACGGGCGGGTTCAGATACAGACCACCGAGGTGTCCCGCGACGAGTTGATCGGTAAGCTGCGCGCCATTGCTGCCGAGCGCAGCAGCGACCGCGTCTACCTGCGGGCCGATGGCGCCATTCCTTATGCGCAGGTCATGCAGGTCATGGGTGCGTTGAATGCCGGCGGGTTTTCGAATGTGGGACTTGTCACCGATACTGGCGGGCCGGCGCTGGACGCGGGCGGAGAGTGAGGCTGCGCGGTGGATACCGGCACCAAGATTTCGGCGATTGCCCATGTGACATTGATCGGATGGGCCCTGTTCGGCGGCACGTTCCGATCCGAGCCGCTGCCTTTTGCAGTGCAGGAGGTGTCGGTGGTTTCGGCTGAGCAATTCGCTGCCCTGACGGCGCAAAGCGATGCGCCCGAAGTTCCGACGCCCCCCAACGCATTGGAAGACCCGATCGTGCAACCCCCGGCACCCGAAGTGCCGGAGCCGTCGGTCGAAGAACAGCCGCGCCCCGAGCCGGTCACGCCACCTGAACCGGAGCCCGAGCCGCAACCCGAGGCAGTTGTGACTCCACCCGAACCCGACGTGATCGAGCAGCCTCCGGTACTGGATGAACCGGAACCCGAGGTTGCGGTTTTGCCGGCGCTGCCCGAGTCCCAGCCCCGCCCGGCGGACAAGGTGGCCCCCGAACCCATCGCTCCGCCGCCACTGGATGCAAAGCCGGACGATATCGAAACACCGGCGGTTTCGCTGGATGAAGGGGCTGAGATCCAGCAGGAGCAGCAAGACCAGACCGCGCCCGAGGAAGCCACGGACCAGATCGTGACCGAGGCGGAAGAGGCCAAGGACCTGTCGCCACAAAGCTCGCCGCGTCCCCGGGTTCGGCCCAATCGGCCCAAGCCCGCGGAAACCGAACAGACCGCGACCGCCGAGCCTGTCGAACAGGCTGCGGAACCCGACGAGGCCGCGATCAATGACGCGCTGGCCGAGGCCTTGGGCGGGGCGTCCGAGCCGTCCGGTCCGCCTCTCACCGGCGGTGAAAAGGATGCGATGCGTCTGGCTGTTTCGCGGTGCTGGAACGTGGGCTCGTTGTCGACCGATGCGCTCAAGACCGTTGTGGTGGTCGGTTTCTCGCTGAACCGCGACGGCTCGATCGTTCCCGGCAGCCTGCAGCTTCTGGACAGCTCCGGTGGCTCGGACGGGGCCGCAAAACAGGCATACGAGGCCGCCCGGCGTGCGATTTTGCGCTGTGGAGCAAAAGGATATGACCTTCCTGCTGACAAATACGAGCATTGGAAGGATATTGAGATCACCTTCAATCCCGAGAGGATGCGGATCAAATGATGAAACTTCTGACCAGCCTCTTCGTTGGCCTGACCCTTCTGTCGGCCCCCGTGTCTGCGCAAACCGGCCCACTTCGGCTGGAATTGGATGAAGGCATTATCGAACCTTTGCCATTTGCGGTGCCCAGCTTTGTACCGGACAGTCCGGCGGCCAGCCAGTTTGCGGCTGACATCAGCCGCGTCATCGCCGAGGACCTGACCGGAACCGGCCTGTTCCGTGAGATTTCGCCGGATGCATTCATCAGCCGTGTCAGCAGTTTCGAAGCGCCGGTCCAATTTGCGGATTGGAAGGCGATCAATGCCGATGCGCTGGTCACCGGCGCGGTGAATGTCTCGGGCAATACCCTGTCCGTCCGGTTCCGGGTCTGGGATGTATTCTCGGGTCAGGAATTGGGCAACGGCCTGCAATTTGCTGGTACAACCGAGGGCTGGCGCCGAATGGCGCACAAGGTGGCTGATCAGGTCTACAGCCGCATTACCGGTGAGGGAGGCTATTTCGACAGCCGCGTGGCTTTTGTCTCGGAAACCGGCCCAAAGGATCAGCGCCGCAAGCGGCTGGCCATCATGGACTATGACGGGGCGAATGTTCAGTACCTGACCGACAGTGCCGCGATCGTTCTGGCCCCGCGCTTTTCGCCAACGGGCGATCGGCTGCTCTACACCAGCTATGAAAGCGGCCGGCCACGGATTTACGTTCTGGATGTTGGCCGGGTCAAGCGGCAGGAATTGCAGACTCAGGAAGGTACGATGAGTTTCTCGCCGCGCTTTTCGCCTGATGGACGCTCGATCGTCTACTCGCTGACGCAGGGCGGCAATACGGATCTGTGGAAAATGGATCTGGCATCCGGGCAAAGCGTGCGCCTGACCAATACGCCCGCAATTGAAACCGCGCCCAGCTATTCGCCTGACGGATCGCGGATCGTCTTCGAGAGCGACCGGTCAGGCAGCCCTCAGTTGTATATCATGCCGGCAAATGGCGGTGAGGCAACCCGCATCAGCTTTGGCCAAGGGCGCTATGGGACGCCCGTCTGGTCACCACGCGGAGATCTGGTGGCCTTTACCAAGCAGAACAAGGGCCGGTTCCATATCGGCGTGATGCGACTGGACGGTAGCGAGGAGCGGCTGTTGACCGCCTCGTTCCTGGACGAGGGGCCCACATGGTCGCCCAATGGCCGGGTCATAATGTTTGCGCGGGAAACCCAGGGCGCCAGCGGGCGTTCGACCCTGTACTCGGTCGACATTTCGGGCCGAAACCTGCGCCCCGTACGCACCCCGGACGGTGGCAGTGACCCGTCCTGGGGGCCACTGTTGAATTAAGAGACCGCCGGTCGCGCCGAAGTTCACAAGGCAGGCTGGCTGTGATAGACAGACGTCAATAAACAAACGGGACAAGAGGCAACAGAAATGAACGTATTGAGCAAGTTTGCGGCTCTGGGCGCGCTGGCGCTGGTGGCCGCATGTACCAACAACGATCCCTCGGCTTTGGGCGGTGGTGCCGGCGGCAACGGCGCAATCGTCCCGGGTTCTCCCAGCGACCCACGTTCGCCCGCCTATTTCCAGCAGGCGATCGGTGACCGGGTCCTGTTTGCCGTGGATCAGTCCACGCTCTCGCCCGAGGCGCAGACGATCCTTCAGGGGCAGGCCCAGTGGCTGTTGGCCAATACCGACTACGTCGCCACGATCGAAGGTCACGCGGATGAACAGGGCACGCGGGAATACAACCTTGCGCTGGGCGCCCGCAGGGCAAATGCCGCGCGGGAATACCTGATTTCCCGCGGTGTGGCCGGAAACCGTCTGCAGACGATCAGCTATGGCAAGGAGCGCCCGATCGAAATCTGTAGCACCGAGGAATGCTATTCCAAGAACCGCCGCGCGGTCACCGTGCTGACCGGATCCACAACGGGGTAACAGGATGAGAATTGCGGGATTGGTTCTGGCGGCGGCTTTGACCCTTGCCAGCGGCGCGCAAGCGCAGGATCAGCAGACTCTGGCCGATATTCGCCAGGAACTGACGGTGCTGCATGTCGAAATCCAACGGCTCAAGCGCGAGTTTTCTACGACAGGCTCGCCCGCGCCGAACCTGTCCGGCAGTTCGATACTGGAACGCGTTGACGCCATCGAGGCCGAGTTGCAGAGGCTGACTCGGCAGACCGAGCAGCTGAATCAGCGTGTTCAGAATGTCGTGACGGACGGAACCAACCGGATCGGAGATCTGGAGTTCCGTCTCTGCGAGCTGGAACCCGGTTGCGAGTTCACCGGCGAAGACACACCGACATTGGGTGGAGATAGCGACACAGCGGCCATCACCGCTCCGGTGACGACGCCCGGCGATGCCGCCGACGGCGACCAGGTCGAACTGGCCGTAGGTGAACAAGCCGATTTTGATGCCGCGTCGCAAGCCCTTGCGGACGGAGATTTCCAGACGGCGGCCGATCTTTTTGCGAAATTTGACAGCGCGTATCCCGGCAGCCCGCTGGCCCCCGAAGCCAACCTGAGGCGAGGGCAGGCCCTGGAAGGGCTGGGTGATACCCGCGAAGCGGCCCGGGCCTTCCTTGCCAGCTTTACTGGCGATTCCGAAGGGCCGGTGGCCCCCGAGGCGTTGTACGAACTTGGGGCAGCATTGGGTCGGTTGGGCCAGGTTGAGCAGGCTTGTATCACGCTTGGAGAAGTCGGCGTCCGGTTCCCGTCGTCGGCCTTTGTGGCCACGGCAACCGAGGAAATGGCGTCGCTGAGCTGTTCTTGAGCTCACCAGCCGACACCCTTCCGGAGCGCGTCAGGGCGCTGTTGCCCGAAACGCTTCCGTCGCGACTGGGCGTGGCCGTGTCCGGTGGAAGCGACTCGCTTGCATTGCTGCATCTTTTGGTCCGGATCGCCCGGGATGAAGATGTTCGGCTGTTTGCGGCCACTGTCGATCACGGCCTGAGGCCGGATGCGGCCGCCGAGGCCGCCAGTGTTTCCGAGACATGTGCACATTTGGGCGTGTCCCATGTCACTCTGAAATGGACGGGATGGGACCGGTCGGGAAACCTGCAGGATCAGGCTCGGCAGGCGCGCTACGGTTTGCTGCGGGACTGGGCGGTGTCGCAGGACATTCCTGCGGTCGCTCTGGGCCATACCGCAGATGATCAGGCGGAAACCGTGTTGATGCGTCTAGGGCGCGCCGCTGGCGTGCGCGGATTGTCGGCCATGTCTTTCGCGCGCGAACTGGAGGGTGTCACGCTTTGGCGACCTTTGCTGGGCGAAATGCGCACCGCCTTGCGGGACTACCTACAGGCTGAGGGGGGGCGATGGATCGAAGACCCTTCGAATCAGGACTTGCGCTTTGACCGGATCAAGGCCCGCGAGGCGTTGGGCCATCTGTCCGGCTTGGGGATCACGGCTGAAAGTTTGTCCCGCGTTGCCGCGAACCTCGGGCGTGCGAACCGGGCGCTTGAGCATTTTGCGCAGGAATCCGCCCGCCGTGTTGCGAAAGAGAAAGCCTGTGCGGTGCGTGTGGATCGCGCCGGTTTTGGCGCGCTGCCTGAAGAAATACAGCGCCGGCTTGTTGTCGGGATCCTCCAGCGGATCACGGGTCCGGGGTACCCGCCGCGGCAAAGCAAAGTCGAGCAGGTCGTACAGGCCGTTATTGCGGGACGTTCGTCGACGCTGAGCGGTTGTCAAATCCTGACGGACGGGAATAGTTCGTGGTTTTGCAGAGAGCTGACCGCCGTTTCGGCATGCGTGGCCCGACCGGCCGAACTCTGGGATGGGCGTTGGATCGCGACAGGGCCGGACACGCCCGGAGCACAGATCCGTGCGCTTGGCGAGACCGGGTTGCCACAAGTACCCGACTGGCGCGCGACAGGGGTGCCGCGCATGGTGCTGATGGCCACGCCCGCCGTTTGGCTGGGCGACCAAATCGTGTCCGCGCCATTTGCCGGTTTTTTGAACGGATGGACGTTTGAAATGGACCCGAAATTCCCCGAGCTTTCGGCTTCTTTTTTATCGCATTGAACCTGCTTCAATCATCTCTATTTTAAGAGGCAACCCGGCAGCGCCTCATCTGCCGATGTCTTTTGGGAGAATTTTCTTGGGCAACGCTCGCAATATAGCCTTCTGGGTCGTTCTCTTCCTGTTGATCCTTGCACTGTTCAATCTGTTCAGCGGACCGGGAGGAACCCTCCAGAGCAATGAAAAAACCTATTCGGATTTCGTAAGCGCCGTCGAAGCAGGCGACGTAAAAGGCGTGACGCTGGATGGTGAGCAGATCCGTTACACAACCAGTTCCGGCGGGAATTTCGTCACGATCAAGCCCGGTGATGCCGAAGTCACCAAGCTGCTGATCGAGAAAGACATCCCCGTGCGGGCGGAAAAGCAACAGCAATCGGGTTTCCAGTCTTTCCTGATCACGCTGCTGCCGTTCCTGCTGCTGATCGGTGTCTGGGTCTATTTCATGAACCGGATGCAGGGCGGTGGCAAAGGCGGTGCCATGGGCTTTGGCAAGTCCAAGGCCAAGATGCTGACCGAAAAGCACGGCCGCGTGACCTTTGACGACGTGGCGGGCATCGACGAGGCCAAGGAAGAGTTGGAAGAGATCGTCGAATTCCTGCGCAACCCGCAGAAATTCTCGCGCCTTGGCGGCAAGATCCCGAAAGGTGCGCTGCTGGTTGGCCCTCCGGGCACCGGCAAGACGCTGCTGGCCCGTGCGATTGCAGGCGAGGCCGGCGTTCCGTTCTTCACCATTTCCGGTTCGGACTTCGTGGAAATGTTCGTGGGTGTGGGCGCGTCCCGCGTGCGCGACATGTTCGAACAGGCCAAGAAGAACGCGCCCTGCATCGTGTTCATCGACGAGATCGACGCCGTTGGCCGCCATCGTGGTGCCGGATATGGCGGGGGCAACGACGAACGCGAACAGACCCTGAACCAGCTTCTGGTCGAGATGGACGGGTTCGAGGCAAACGAGGGCGTCATCATCCTGGCTGCAACCAACCGCAAGGACGTGCTCGACCCGGCGCTGCTGCGCCCGGGCCGCTTTGACCGTCAGGTGACCGTCGGCAACCCGGACATCAAAGGTCGCGAAAAGATTCTTGGCGTTCACGCCCGCAAGACGCCTTTGGGTCCGGATGTCGATCTGCGCATCATCGCGCGCGGCACACCCGGCTTCTCGGGGGCTGACCTTGCCAACCTTGTGAACGAAGCCGCGCTGATGGCCGCACGTGTCGGTCGGCGCTTTGTCACCATGGAAGACTTCGAGAACGCCAAGGACAAGGTGATGATGGGGGCCGAGCGCCGCTCGATGGTGCTGACCCAGGACCAGAAGGAAAAGACCGCCTATCACGAGGCCGGCCATGCCGTGGTCGGCATGACCCTGCCGTTGTGCGATCCGGTCTACAAGGCCACGATCATCCCGCGCGGCGGCGCGCTGGGCATGGTGGTAAGCCTGCCTGAAATGGACCAGCTGAACTATCACAGGGACGAATGTGAGCAGAAGCTGGCCATGACCATGGCGGGCAAGGCGGCCGAGGTCATCAAATACGGTGAAGACCACGTCTCGAACGGCCCGGCCGGCGACATCATGCAGGCCAGCCAATTGGCGCGGGCCATGGTGATGCGTTGGGGCATGTCCGACAAGGTCGGCAACATCGACTATGCCGAGGCGCATGAGGGCTATCAGGGCAACACGGCCGGGTTCTCGGTTTCGGCCCATACCAAGGAACTGATCGAGGAAGAGGTCAAACGGCTGATCCAGCAGGGATATGACCGCGCCCATCAGATCCTGACCGAACACAAGGAAGAATGGGAGCGTCTGGCTCAGGGTCTGCTTGAATACGAAACTCTGACGGGTGACGAAATCAAGCGCGTCATGAATGGCGAACCGCCGAATGAGAGTGACGACGAAAGCGACAAGTCCGATCACGGCAATGCCGCGAGCGTGACGGCTATTCCCAAGACCAAGGTCAAGAAGACCCCGCCCGAGGGCGGGATGGAGCCTGAACCTTCGGCATGACGCAAGAGACCCGGCCCCAGAGCCGGGTCTTTTCTTTTCGGCCTTTTCATCAGGGCAGCGAGCGTTAGGCTGCAGCGAACTTTGATCCGCTGTCGAAAGGAAATGGCATGCCTGTCCTGCGTGAAACCGAATTCAAGGCCCGGGTCGTCTGGTTGGGCCACGTTCCCGCCGGGCAATCCCTGCGGGCTCAGCCGGTGCCGCAGCTCGACCTTGGGTTCTCGGGCGACATTGGCGCGCGTCATGAAGGACTCAATCGACCATCCTGCGTGCGGGTCAAGAATCTGTACCCGGAAGGCACCGAAATCCGTAACGTGCGACAGCTGACGATCCTGGCTGCCGAGGAAATGGCGGCCATTGCTTCTGACATGGGCGTGGACCGGCTGGATCCGGCCCTTTTGGGTGCAAGTATCGTTGTCGAGGGCATTCCGGATTTCACGCATGTTCCGCCCTCGTCTCGGCTGCAGGCGGATACGGGATTGACCCTGACCGTCGATATGGAGAACCGCCCTTGTGTCCTGCCCGGACGTGAAATCGAAGCAGAGTCACCGGGGCACGGCGCCCGCTTCAAACCGGCCGCACAGGGCCGGCGCGGGGTGACCGCTTGGATCGAACGGCCGGGGCTTCTGAGGCTCGGAGACAGTCTGACCCTGTTCGTCCCCGATCAGCGCGCATGGAACCCAAAACAGACGGCGGTTTCCGATTAGATACGTCCGAACAAGTCCTACGCCGTTTCGCGGCCTGAAAATGTCGGAATCCACATCCATTCAAACCGTACACAACGGTATGGATTTGACAGCACCGACGCGCGGCGTCGGTTTTGCACGGAATTCAATCAGGGATCTTGCCCAATGAGCTACAAATCCGACATTGAAATCGCTCGCGAGGCGAACAAGAAGCCAATCCAGGAGATTGGTGCAAAAATCGGCATCTCGAGCGACGACCTGCTGCCATACGGCCATGACAAGGCCAAGGTAAGCCAGAATTTCATCAACTCGGTCCAGGACCGCGAAGATGGCAAGCTGATCCTTGTGACTGCAATCAACCCGACGCCCGCGGGCGAGGGCAAGACCACCACAACCGTCGGTTTGGGTGATGGCCTGAACCGGATCGGCAAGAATGCGATGATCTGTATCCGCGAGGCCTCGCTTGGTCCGAACTTCGGCATGAAGGGGGGGGCCGCGGGCGGTGGCTATGCGCAGGTCGTTCCGATGGAAGAGATGAACCTGCACTTCACCGGTGACTTCCACGCCATCACCTCGGCCCACTCGCTGCTGTCGGCGATGATCGACAACCACATCTATTGGGGCAACGAGCTGGAAATCGATACCCGCCGCGTCGTTTGGCGCCGGGTCGTCGACATGAACGACCGCGCCCTGCGCCAGATCACGGCCTCTTTGGGGGGCGTGTCGAACGGTTTCCCGCGTGAAGCAGGTTTCGACATTACCGTTGCGTCCGAGGTCATGGCGATCCTGTGCCTGGCCAACGACCTGAAGGATCTTGAAAAGCGCCTGGGCGACATCATCGTGGCCTACCGCCGTGACAAGACCCCGGTTTATTGCCGCGACATCAAGGCCGAAGGCGCGATGACCGTTCTTCTGAAAGACGCGATGCAGCCCAACCTGGTGCAGACGCTGGAAAACAACCCGGCCTTCGTGCATGGCGGCCCGTTTGCCAACATCGCGCATGGCTGCAACTCGGTCATCGCGACCAAGACCGCGCTGAAGGTAGCCGACTATGTCGTGACCGAGGCCGGTTTCGGGGCCGATCTGGGCGCGGAGAAGTTCATGAACATCAAGTGCCGCAAGGCAGGCATTGCGCCGTCGGCCGTGGTGCTGGTTGCAACGGTTCGCGCGATGAAGATGAATGGCGGCGTGGCCAAGGCCGATCTGGGCGCGGAAAACGTCGACGCTGTAAAGTCGGGCTGTGCCAACCTGGGCCGCCATATCGAGAACGTGAAATCCTTCGGCGTGCCGGTCGTCGTGGCGATCAACCACTTTGTCACCGATACCGATGCCGAGGTTCAGGCGGTCAAAGACTACTGCGCCGAACATGGGGTTGAGGCGGTTCTGTCGCGGCATTGGGAACTGGGCTCGGAAGGATCTGCAGATCTGGCAAAAAAAGTCGTGGAACTGGCTGACGCTGGCACCGCGAATTTTGCGCCGATCTACCCTGACGAAATGTCCTTGTTCGAAAAGATCGAGACCATCGCCAAGCGCATCTACCGCGCCGACGAGGTTCTGGCTGATGCCAAGATCCGCAACCAGCTGAAGGAATGGGAAGCTGCCGGATACGGCAACCTGCCGGTCTGCATGGCCAAGACACAGTATTCCTTCTCGACCGATCCGTCGCTGCGCGGCGCGCCCACCGGCCACTCGGTTCCGGTGCGCGAGGTGCGCCTGTCGGCGGGTGCCGGCTTTATCGTGGTGGTCTGCGGTGAGATCATGACCATGCCCGGTCTGCCCCGCAAACCGGCGGCTGAGACAATCCGCCTCAACGACGAAGGGCAGATCGAGGGCTTGTTCTAAGCCGCTGAATAAGACATCTCGTGGTCCGGGGAATCCCCGGGCCATGAGGAGATTGCGATGCCCACTCTGACACTGCCGCAGGACTGTCATTCCATGCAGGAATTGCGGGTTCAGATCGACAAGCTGGACCGCCAACTGATCGAACTGTTGGCGACGCGCGCAACCTACATCGATCGCGCGTCCGAATTGAAACCGGGCGAGGGCCTGCCGGCCCGAATTCCCGAGCGTGTCGAGGATGTGGTGCAAAAGGTGCGTTCGAACTCGGTTGAGGTGGGCATGGACCCCGATCTGACCGAAAGGCTTTGGCGCATCTTGATTGATTGGTCGATTGCGCGCGAGGAGAACGTGCTCGGCCCCGACTGAATGACCGGGCGCCCTTCGCGCCCGATCCGCTTTTTGAAAGAAGGGATCAAAGGATGGTAGCTCAAGTCATCGACGGCAAGGCCTTTGCGGCCAAGGTCCGCGCGCAAGTCGCCGACCAGGTTGCAAAACTCAAGGAAGAAAACGGCATCACCCCCGGTCTGGCAGTAGTCCTGGTCGGCGAAGATCCGGCCAGCCAGGTCTATGTCCGCTCCAAGGGCAAGATGACTGTCGAAGTGGGCATGAACTCATACGAGCACAAGCTGGATGTCGACACGTCCGAGGCAGATCTGCTGGCCTTGATCGAGAAGCTGAACAACGATCCCGCGGTGAATGGCATTCTGGTCCAGCTTCCGCTGCCCAAACATCTGAATGAGGACCTGGTAATCAACTCGATCGACCCGGCCAAGGATGTCGACGGGTTCCACATCTCGAACGTTGGTCTGTTGGGCACCGGTCAGAAGTCCATGGTTCCCTGCACGCCGTTGGGCTGCCTGATGATGTTGCGCGATCATCATGGCTCGTTGTCCGGCATGGATGCGGTGGTGATCGGCCGGTCGAACATCGTGGGTAAGCCGATGGCCCAATTATTGCTGGGCGACAGCTGCACCGTGACCATCGCGCACAGCCGTACCAAAGACTTGCCCGATGTCGTGCGTCGCGCCGATATCGTCGTGGCCGCGGTGGGCCGCCCCGAGATGGTACCTGGCGACTGGATCAAGGAGGGTGCCACCGTCATCGACGTTGGCATCAACCGGATCGAGCGTGATGGAAAAACCAAGCTGGTCGGCGACGTGGACTATGCAAGCGCGGCCGAGCGCGCAGGCGCTATTACACCGGTTCCCGGTGGTGTTGGCCCGATGACCATCGCCTGCCTGTTGGCCAACACTCTGACGGCCTGTTGCCGGTCGAACGGCCTGCCCGAGCCCGAAGGCCTGACGGCCTGACCTCTGGCGGCCCTGGGGCGGAGCGTCCGCCCCGGGGCCAACGTGGGGATGAAACGACCCCCACTAGCACGCCGCAAACGTGTTTGATTGTCTGACATTTCGTGATAAGCTTGAGTTTCCAGCCGGTTACGAAGTGAATAAGTGGGCGTCTGAGGGACAAGGGCTGGGTCCCGAAAGGCTGCTCATTGATTTTGATATGTTGTCAAAACTGAGCCCATTCATTGCAGAATGCACGCCTCAGAGGGTGGTCGCCGGTATTCTGTTCGTCCCGTTGCTCGCCTATGCTTTTCCACCGTTCCGAGAAATGGATCTACCCTTTTCCGTACGTCTGGCGTTCTGGGCAGGAGTGATGATTCTGGCGGTTGTGGCAACGTGGGGGTCTCGGCAGTTGGTGAAGGATCGTCTGGACCATGTCGGACTGACGGTTCGGGACGTGGCGTTTGCCTTGGTGATCCTTGTATTGTTCACGCCTGCGTTGTGGATCCTGACGTGGATCCTGTGCGCTGCCAGTGGCCACGATGCCCCCGGTTTGCTGGCGGTTGGCACCTACGGTGCGCTGTTTAGCACAGGTCTGGTTCTGGTCAGCAAAGGCGAAGCCCCGCCTGAAAATGACGAAGTCATCGAAGCACCCCAACCCCGTTTGGTGAGCCGCCTGCCGGACGGGTTTCGTGGTGATATCCTGCGGCTTGCGGTCCGGGATCACTACGTTGATGTGGTGACCACCAGCGGAACCTATACGATCCGGTCGCGCTTTACTGACGCGATTGCTGAGATGGAGCCGATTTCGGGCCATTGTACCCACAGATCCCATTGGGTTACGGACGCGGCCATTCTGGAAATTCGGAAAAACAACGGCAAAACCTACCTGCGCCTTCGGAACGATGATCTGGTTCCCGTCAGCCGCAAATACAAACCCAAACTCGAAGAAGACGGTGTGATCTGAACCAGCTGTCGGCTAACGCGGCATCACCGTCAGCTGTGGCTGCGGGCCCGTCAGAATGGCACGGGCGTCCGGCTGCATCAACTGAGACAACGCGGTATCCGAGCTGCGCAGCCCTCCAGTATATGTCCCATAAGCCGGCATGATCACCCGACACCGGTCAAACAAAAATGCCGGGCGCGAGATCATGCGGCCCGGCGCATTGAGCCGGACCTTGGGGTGAAAATGCCCTGAAACTTCGCCTTGCGCGTCGGGTTCCGCAATATGGCGGAAGACCAGCACGTCTTGGCTCCACTCGGCCAGATGGGTGCCGCTCAGCGCGACGGGACCCGGATCATGGTTGCCCTCTATCCAGATCCACAGCCGCCCGGCCTGCAGCGCAGAAATCTCGAGCCGATCTGCATCGCTCAGCGTTTCCGAGGCTTCGAGATCATCGAAACTGTCCCCCAAGCATACCACCGTCTTGGCGCCGGTCGTGTCCAGATCGGCGGCCAGCCGGGACAGTGTCTCTCGGTTGTCATAAGGGGGAAGGGCCGGTCCGCCCCGCCGAACGATCCGAGATGACTTGCCCAAGTGCAGGTCCGAAACACAAAGAAGATCGTGCGCCGGCCACCAAAGCGCGCCCGATCCCATGGCGTGCAGCCGGGCACCCGCAAACGAAAATTCAAGGCTGTTCATGGTCCGTTCTTTGCCTGTCGGGCCGTGATTTGCAAGTCGTTTCTTCAGGCGGGTTCCAGGCCAGCGTCGCGCAACAGACGGGCGCTTTCTTCCGCCAGCAGCCGCTCTTCGGCCGCGCCCTTGACCGGAACCTTTCCCACCTCGAGCAGCAAGGGCGCCGCCAGTGGTGACACCCGGTCCAGCCGGATCAGGTCGATCCGGTCGCCGATGCGCGCGATCATGGCCTCGATCCGTCCGAAATCGACCAGCCCGCGCATGGCTTCTTCGCGGGTGATCTGCATCAGCAGGTGGTCGGGGTCGTATTTCTGCAGCGTGTCGTACAGGATGTCCGACGAAAAGGTCGCCTGCCGCCCGCTTTTGCGTTGGCCACCTGTGTTGCGCTCGATCAGCCCGGCGATGGTGGCCGAAGCGCGGAAGGTCCGTTTCATCACCGCGTTGCCCGCCAGCCAGTTGTCCAACCCGTCGCGCAAGGCCTCGATCTGGAACAGGGGGCTGGGATCGGTGACCGCGTCCAGTCCCCAGATCAGCGTGGCATAGTCGGTCGCGACAAAGCCCAGCGGGGCCAGCCCGGTTTCCTCCATCCGTTTGGTCAGCAGCAGACCCAGCGTCTGTTGTGCGTTGCGTCCGGCAAAGCCGTAGACGCACAGGTTTTCGCGGCCGTCATTGGGAAAGCTCTCGATCAACAGCCGGTCACGCCCGGGCAGCCGCGACATCCGGCGCTGCAGTTCCAGCCATTCACCCGTATGTTCGGGCAGTTGCGGCCAGCCGGGCTGTGCGAACATCCGCAGGATGCGGTCGCTCAGCTGGGTCGAAGTGGCGAACTTGGTGCCCGAGAAGGTGGCGATCTTGGGCTTTTTGTCCGCACGGCGCGTGACCTCGACAACCGTTTCGCGCAGCCCTTCATAGCGCACGATCTGACCGCCGATCAGGAAGGTGTCGCCGGGGGTCAGCGATGCGGCAAAGGCCTCTTCGACCTCGCCCAGGGGTTTGCCGCCCCGGTTTCGCTTCAGCCTGACCTTCAGGGTATCGCTGTCCTGGATCGTGCCCAGGTTCATGCGGATGCGTTGCGCCGCGCGCGAGTCACGCAGTTGCCACAGCCCGTCGGGGCGCTGTTGCAGGCGTTGCCAGCGGTCATAGGCCCGCAGCGCATAGCCACCGGTGGCGCAGAACTCCAGACAGGCATCGAAGGCCGCGCGGGACAGATCGGCATAGGGACCGGCCGAGGTGACCTCGGCATACAGGGCATCGGCATCAAACGGCCCGGCGCAGGCCGCGATCAGGATGTGTTGGCACAAGACGTCACGCGGTCCGGGGCCGCGCGGTTCGCCGTCCAGATCGTGCGCGCGTGCGGCCTCCAGCGCGGCGACGCATTCAACCACCTCGAACCGGTTGGCAGGCACCAGCAGAGCCTTGGACGGCGCGTTGTAGCGGTGGTTGGCCCGCCCGATCCGCTGGACCAGGCGCTTGACGTTCTTGGGGGCGCCGATCTGGATCACAAGATCCACGTCACCCCAATCGATCCCCAGATCGAGGCTGCCGGTGCAGACGATGGCGCGCAGGTCGCCGCGGACCATCGCGGCCTCGACCCGTTCGCGCTGTTGCCGGTCGAGGCTGCCATGGTGGATGCCGATGGGCAGGCCTTCGTCATTGGCCAGCCACAGGTTGTGAAAGAAGATCTCGGCCTGGGCGCGGGTGTTGTGGAAGATCAGCGTCGTCTTGTGCCGCCGGACCTGCTCCAGCACCGCCGGGATGGCATAGGCCGCGCCGCCCCCGGCCCAGGGCGGCATTTCGGCCGTTTGCAGCATGGCGATATCGGGGTCGGGGCCGGGGTCGGCCAGAACGATGTCGCAAGGGTCGGGGTGGCGGGCCAGAAAGCGCGCGATTACGTCCGGGTCCTCGACCGTCGCCGACAGGCCCACGCGCCGCAGATCGGGGCACAGGGTCTGCAGGCGCGCAAGGGCCAGCATCAACTGGTCGCCCCGCTTGCTTTCGGCCAGCGCGTGTATCTCGTCCACGATCACGCGTTGGACGCCGTGAAACATGCGTGGTGCATCTTCGTAGGACGTCAGCAGCGCCAGGCTTTCCGGAGTCGTCAGCAGGATATGCGGCGGGTCCACGCGCTGGCGTTTCTTCTGTGTGGGGGTGGTGTCGCCGGTGCGATCCTCGATCCGGATCGGCAAGCCCATCTCGTCGGCCGGGCCGCGCAGGTTGCGCTTGATGTCGGCGGCCAGCGCTTTGAGCGGCGAGACATAGATCGTGTGCAGCCCCGCGTGCCGCCCCTCGGCCAGTTCGATCAGCGAGGGCAGGAACCCGGCCATCGTCTTGCCGCCGCCCGTGGGCGCGATCAACAGCGTCGCCGGGGCCCGCGCCCGGTCGATCATGGCCTGTTGATGCGGGTGGATGGACCAACCTCTGGCGGTAAACCAGGTGTCAATCCGAGCGGGAATCTGCGTCATATGCGCAGACTAGCCCGCCCGGTGACAAAGCGGAATGCGGTTTGGGCCCGTCTTACTTAACGATTTCCTCGTCCTTGACGAACATGTTCGCCCAGGCGCGGTCGATCAATTCCGGGCTCATTTGATAGGGGATGCCCTCGAATTCGCAGATCGAGATCATCTGATCGATCAGGAAGATCGGCTGATAGTTCGCATAGACATTGTTGATGGTCGGGTATTTGACCTTCAACAGATGTACCAGTGCGGCTTCGTCCAACGGAATGCCGCGCTTGCGGGCCACCATGGCGAAGATCTTCAGGAAGTTTTCCTGGTTCGGGCCGTCGATCTTGATCTTGAAGAAGATCCGGCGAAGCGCGGCCTGGTCGAAGATCTCGTTCGGGTGGAAGTTGGTCGAGAAGATGACCAGCGTGTCGAAGGGAACTTCGAACTTTTCACCCGACTGAAGGCCCAGAATGTCCTTGCCCTCTTCCAGCGGAACAATCCACCGGTTGATCAGGGCCTGCGGCGGCTCGGCCTGGCGGCCAAGGTCGTCCACGATGAAGATGCCGCCGGTCGATTTCAGCTGCAGCGGCGCCTGATAGGTGCGCGCCGTGGGGTTGTAGACAAGGTCCAGCATGCTCAGCGACAGTTCACCACCCGTGACCACAGTGGGGCGTTCACACTGGACGTACCGCGTGTCGAACCGCTTGCGGCGGCGCAGGCTGTTCGGGTCGTCAGCCTCTTGCTCGATCGCTGTGTGCACGATCGGGTCGTACACGGTGATCACCTGACCGGCATATTCGATGGCATACGGAACAAAGACGTTGTCACCCAACGCATCCCGAATTCCGTTGGAAATCGAAGACTTACCGTTGCCCGGCGGGCCGTACATCAGGATCGAGCGACCGGCGCTGACCGCAGGGCCCAGGTGGTCAAGCAGGCTGTCCGGCAGAACAAGGTGCCCCATGGCGCCGGTCAACTGATCGCGCGTGACTTGGATGTTCCGGATCGACTGTCGTTTGACCTGCTCGCGGTAGACCTCCAGCGGAACGGGCATGGCGCCAAAGTATTCGGATTGGCTCAGCGCGTCCAGCGCCCGTGCCTTGCCGGCGTCGGTCAGCTGATAGCCCATTTCGTTGCCGCTGTTGGCGTTCAATGTCCCCGTCGCCTCAAGCAGCTTCTGTTCGCGGGCGATGTCGACCAATTCCTGCGTCACCGAACTCGGCAGACAGATCGAGGCGGCGATCTCGCTCACCGTGTCCACATTCTTGCGAAAAACGGTCTTCAGAAGGATGTCCCGCATCATAACAAGCGGAAGCTGCATTTCCCCCAGACCCTTCGGGGCAGGAGGAGCCATAACGGATGAGGTCTGCATGTTCATGAGCGCGGCTCGTCTATCCAGTTGTCAATCCTTGTGTCCCGAAAGGGACCACTTGCGGAAAATCTGGCGCAGCTTTGTGGCAGGACCAAGGCGCGGGCAAGGCGCAGACATGATGGTTTACGAGCCGTTAATTGCGCCCAAAATCAAATAGATGCCAAGACTCGCACCCAAGGCCAGCCCCATGGGGAATTTCTTGCCCTGATCCCAGCTTTCCCAGTTCGGAGCGATCTGGCGCAGGCGGGAGTATTTGGCCAGTCGATGTGTGGCAAACGCGGCCAGCGTCGTGACCATCAGAATCACCATCACCAGCAAGAGATCACCAACCCACACGAACGGAGCCGCAGCCGCGCAAAACTTGGCGTCGCCCGCACCCATGGCGCCTGCGGCATTGAGAAGAATGCCAAAAAACAGCACGACCACCAGATGGAACAGCTGCCAGGCATAGACCGGCAGAGAAAACTGCAAAGGCCCGATGCTGGCCCCAACCCATTCGCCCGACCAAGGTGGCAGCACAATCAGCCCGACCACCACAAATACCAAGGCCAGAGCTGTGACCGCATGGTTCTTGATCTTCATTTCCCGCATGTCGGTGAACGCGACATAGAAACAGATGGGCAGCACAAATGGTAGAAACCACAGGGCTGCCACTGCAGGAATTGCCATGCTTTATGCTTCCTCGAGCGCGCGGAGCGACCGAACCGCTTCGTCGAAATGCTGCGGATGGGTGGCGATGGCTTCCCGGAACAGGTTCTTGGCAGTGTTGATGTCACCGCGCTTCACGGCCGAGATGCCCATCGTGTTCAAGAGTTCCGCACGTTCGGTCTGGGACATCGGGATCACCGGCATGGAATAATTCCCCTGCGCCGAGCGGGCCAGAACCAGATTGTTCTTTGCTGTGAACAATGAACTGTCCTGTCGGATGGCTTCGGTGAACAGGCGCTCGGCCTCGGAATATTGGCCGCGGGTCAACTTGGAATACCCCCAGTTGTTCATCACGCCGGCCGGCCGTGTGGTCAGCCCGATTGCGGTTTCATAGAACTGGTCCGCACGCATCCAATCCTTGCTGGCATCTGCCACCAAGGCTTCAAGCCGATAGCGTTTGAACGTCTCGTAGGTCGGGGGGATCTGGTCCAGCGCTGCCTTTGCCGCCTTCCAGTCACCACTGCGGACCAACGAGTCCGCATAATCGACGCGATCCGCGTTCGTTGCACCGGACATCGCGGTCACGCGCTTCCAGGCGGCCGATGCTTCGGTGCTGCGCTTGGCGCGAGTCAGCGAAATGGCAAGGCCGCGCTGCAAATCGATCCGATCTGGATTCTTGCTGGCTGCTCCACGGAAATAGGTCACTGCCTCGTTCGGGTCAGCCGCATTGAGCATCACGTCGTTGAGGTTCGTCTCATCGATGACGTTCACTTCCTGGAACGTGCGTTCGACCTTTTCCTCTTCGGTTTCTTTTGCGCATGCAGACAGGATCAGCCCGCACACGACGACTGTCGGAATCAGGAATTGTTGGCGCATTTTTGCGTCCCTTACTGCTCTTGCCTCTGTTACTGGTTCTTCCGCAGCAGGAAAGCTCCGTTCCCTTGCTGCTCCAGCGTATATTCTTGTTCTTGTGGTGTATTATTAACAGGATTTTCCATTTTTGCGAGCGCTAAGCGAAGATTGTCACGGATTGCGTCACTTTCGCCATTGTCCAGCGCATAGGCCCTTTGGAAGACCTGCGCGGCCTCGGCATACCCACCTTTTTCCATCAGCAGAACGCCGAGATTGTTCCACGCAACCGACCAATCCGGATCTTCTTCGACCGCTTGTCGCAACAGGGGCTCGGCTTGTCCCAGCCGCCTGAGGCCGAGATTGGCGGTTCCGATCGAGGTCAGGATTTCCGGGGTCATCCCCTCTGTCAGGGCCGCGCGGGTGAACGATTCCATGGCCAGCTCGTATTCTCCGGCTGCCATCAATCGGTTCCCGACAGCAATTTCGTCAATCGGTCCACCTTTGGGGTCGACGCCGGGGGCAAAAGGCCCGTTCGAAAGACTTGGGTCCGTACACGAAGCCACCACGGCAAGAACCGCGGTGGCTATCATCAGGCGGTGGAGCCCGAAGCGGGCGCACCGGTTGCATGAGGGCATGGGCTTATTGGCCTCTGTTACCGAACTCCATGATGCCTTTTGCCGAGGGACCGACCAGAATGATCAGCAGCGGCGGCACCGTCAGCATCATTGTGGCAAGGGTCATTTTCGTTGGCAACTTGTTCGCGGCTTCTTCGGCGCGCATGACGCGTTTGTCGCGCATCTCGCCGGCATAAACCCGCAGGGCGTCGGCAATCGACGTACCGAATGTGGCCGATTGGATCATCACCGTCACGAAAGAGCTCACATCCTGGACACCGCAACGCGTCCCGAAATCGCGCAGAACTTGATCCTTCTCTTTGCCGGCCTTCATCTCATAGGCGACGATCTCGAATTCCTGGGCAATATCGGGGTAGGAGGCTTTCATCTCGCCGGCCACACGCACGATCGCCTGGTCCAGAGACTGACCGGCTTCCACACAGACCAGCATCAGGTCAAGCGTGTCGGGAAAGCCCGCGGTAATGTTCTCCTTGCGCTCTTCGATCCGGCGCGTGATCCAGTATTTGGGGATGTAGTATCCAATGGCACCCGGTACCAGAACGCGGATCATCATTTGCTGGCCGGTGAATTCCTGCCCGTTTGAAAACACGGTCACCAGGAGAACACCCAAAACGATCCCGGTGATCCCCAACGCAAATTGCGCAAAGTGGAAGAACCGAACAGAGTCTTTCGAGCGGTAACCGGCCTGGCGCAGCTTGAGCTCCATGGCCGAGTATTCTTCTTCATCTTTCGGCTCGAGGAAGGTCGCGAACTTTTCAAGCTGTTCGTTCCGGCCGGAGTTGCGCAGCTGATCCTTCTTGCCGCGCTTTTCCTTTTTGGGTGCAGCATTTGCACGCTGCAGCTTTTTCAAGGGATCTTCCGGCTGGTTCAAGAGGATCGGAATGGTCACCAGAACCATGAACAATCCCAGCACGCCGACGACGATCAGCGGGCCGAACTCGCCCAATTGATCCGTCAGCATATCGTTGATTTGGGTCAGAAATTCCATGGTCGTGCCCTCAGACCTTGATGTTGGTGAGAATGCGCATGACGATCAGGTTCAGCGTCAGCATGATCCCCACGACAAAACAGGCAGGAATGAACCATTTGTGGTCCAGAACCGAGTCATAATACCCGGGGTCCTTGACCAGAATGAAAACCAGGCAAAACAGTGGGAACCCCGACAGGAACTTGCCCGACCACTGCGCCTCGGCCGTGATCGCCTTGACCCTGCGGAACAGACGGAACCGTGCGCGGATCACCTTGGCAAGCCCGTCAAGGATCTCAGCCAGGTTGCCGCCCGACTGCTGCTGGATGCCAACGGCGACCGCGAGAAAGCGCAAATCCTGCATGTCCAGACGTTCGGCCATGTCCTTCAACGCCTCGCCGACGTCACGGCCATAGGCGCATTCGTCGGCAATCACGCCAAATTCGGTCGCAAGCGGATCCTGCACCTCGTTCGCGACGATCTGGATCGTCGAAACGAACGGGTTGCCGACCCGAAGTGAGCGCACCATCAGTTCCACGGCATCGGGCAACTGCTCTTCAAGCATGCCCATGCGCTTCTTGGCCTTGTGATTGACCCAGGCATAGACAGCGCCGACACCGATTGCGATCGACAGAGCTGCCCGCAGGATTGTGTCGGTTCTGGTGCCGATGCTCAGGCCCATGAACGCGACCACGGACACCAGTGCCATGATCATGACCAGTTGCCGCGGGCTGAAGGCAATCGCCGCCTTCTGGGCCTTGTCGGCCAACAGCGAGTAGAGCGGAATGCTCTGCGACTTCATGTGCTGCTGCATTTCCTTGCGCAGCTGCTCCAGAACCTGTTCGCGCCCGACGCCTTTGTCGATCATGTCCAGACGGCGATTGACGCGGCTGTTCAGGCTGATGGATTTGCCGAAAGCCACCAGATAGATACCTTCGACCAGCGCCAGAACCCCGACGAAGATCGCGACATAGATGAGCGCCTCGGTTGGCAGTTGCATGCCCTGATCTCCTACATTGTCGTCGGTTCGTAGATCGATGCGGGCAGGTCATACCCCCACAGACGGAACCGTTCGGAATAGTGGCTGCGAACGCCGGTGGCCGTGAAATGACCAATGATCTTATTGTCGGGCGTCAGGCCAACTCGTTGGAATTTAAAGATTTCCTGCATCGAGATTACGTCACCTTCCATTCCCGTGATCTCGGTGATCGAGGTCATGCGGCGCGAACCATCCTGCAGGCGGCTGGCCTGGACGATCAGGTTCACAGCGCTTGCGATCTGGCTGCGTACGGCCTTGATCGGCATTTCGATCCCGGCCATCGCGATCATGTTTTCAAGACGCGAGATACCGTCACGGGCCGAGTTGGCGTGGATGGTGGTCATCGAGCCGTCATGGCCAGTGTTCATGGCCTGCAGCATGTCGATCACCTCGGCGCCGCGCGTTTCGCCCACGATGATGCGGTCAGGGCGCATCCGCAGAGCGTTCTTCAGACAGTCGCGCGGGCTGACTTCGCCTTTGCCTTCCACGTTGGGCGGGCGGCTTTCCATCCGGCCCACATGGGTCTGCTGCAGCTGCAGTTCCGCCGTGTCCTCGATGGTCAGAATGCGTTCTGCGTCATCGATGAAGCTGGACAGCGCGTTGAGCGTGGTCGTCTTACCCGAACCCGTACCACCAGACACGATGATGTTCAGACGAGTGGAGACGGCGGCCTGAAGATACGCGGCCATTTCCTCGGTAAACGCGCCGAAATTGACCAGGTCGTCGATGCCAAGCTTGTCTTTTTTGAATTTCCGGATGGAAACCAGGGACCCGTCCACCGCGATCGGCGGAACCATGGCGTTGAAACGTGACCCGTCGCGCAGACGGGCGTCAACATAGGGGTTGGATTCATCGACCCGGCGACCAACGGCGGACACGATCTTGTCGATGATCCGCATCAGGTGCTTTTCGTCTTTGAACGATACGTCGCTCAATTCGAGCTTGCCGAAGCGTTCAACAAAGATCTGATGCGGGCCGTTGACCAGAATATCGCTGACCGAGTCGTCTTGAAGCAGTGTTTCAAGCGGACCCAGACCGGTGACTTCGTCGTACAATTCCTTGTTCAACTGGGTCCGGTCTTCGCGATTCAGAACGATGTTCTTGGCTTCCAGAACCTCGCTCGCAATCGCGCTGATTTCGGTGCGCAGTTCGGCTTCGGCTGCGTTTTCCAGAGCCGCCAGGTTCAGGTTTTCCAGAAGTTCCCGATGCAGCTCGATCTTGATTTCACTCAGCCGTTCCTTGCGCTTGCGTTCGCGGTCGTTGCCCTTGGCTTCCGCGGCGGTTTTGGCCACCGGTTTGCGGGCAATCGCGGTGGACGGCGACGGTGCCGCTGCCGAAGCAGCCGGGGCTTCGGCGGCCTTGGGGGCTTGTGCAGGGGTCGTAACCGGCTGCGCACCTGATGGTTTCTTGTAACGTGAGAACACGGCGGTTTCTCCCCCTAATAGCCTTTGTTATGCCGCTTCGGCGCTGTTGCTGCCGAGGCTGTGCAAGGATTGAGCCAGCTTTGCGATTTCGCGGCGAAGAGGGTTTTTGCCGGCCGAGCTGGCCAAAGGCAGACCATGGTCGCCGCTTTGCATGACCGGCTTGCCGCCATCCGGCAGTTGCAGATCGATCGAGATTCCCAGGCTTTCACCCATGCGCTTGACGCGGCTTTTACCGCTCAGATCCGTGAACTTGGGTGCGCGGTTCAAAGCAAAGCGAAGTTTGTTGAACGGCAATTCCTCGGCTTGAAGGGCACGTTTCAGACGCAACGCATTCTGAGCGGACCGCATATCCAGTTCGATCAGAGCAAAATAGACATGCGCAGCCTGCAAAACGGTCTCGGACCAGTGCACCAGCGTTTTCGGCATGTCGACCACGACATAGTCGTAGTGCTTGCGGGCCATGTCGATCACCCGCTGGATGTCTTCGTGCGTGAGAATATCCAGAGGCACCATGTCGGTAGGGGCCGTCAGAACATCCAGCTTCTCGTCGAATGTCTGCAGTGCCTGCCCAAACACTTCGTCGTCCATGGCCACGGTGTCCGACAGCATTTCGAACACGGTTTCACGGCGGGGCAAATCCAGATAGGTCGAGATGGTGCCGTACTGCAGGTCCAGATCGATCAGGCAGACCTTTGGTGCATCCTTTTGCGATACGGTGGCCAATTCCCAGGCCAGGTTCACGGCCAGAGTCGTTGCACCGACACCACCGGCCAAGCCCTGAACAACAAACAAAGCGCCTTCTTTCGAAGTTCCTGAGGCCAGCGGGACGGAAACCTGTTGCGGAGTCACGACAGGTTCGGGCGCATTCATGCGGTCGATCGCTTCCTGCAGTTCGTTCTCGGGAAGAGGATAGGGGACGAATTCATCGGCACCCTTGCGCAGCAACTGATGAAGAGCGGCAGGGGTCACGTCCTCGGCAATCAGGACGACTTTGATCTTCTTTTCCTTGGCCTGGGTGATGATCTCACCCATCAAGGTCAGGTTGTCCTCGTCCTCACCGTCGATCGCGAGGGCCACGAATTGAAGTGACTCAGCTTCGGGCTGGCTGAAAAAGGCCAGAGCCTCGGCAAAGCCAAGGTCACCCCAGCGCTCGCCCAAAGCGGCTTCCATGTCCTCGATCAACAGGTCGAAGTTCTGGACATCTCGGCTGATGGTACAGGCCAGAATGCCGGTGTCGTCATTTTGCGGCGTTGCGCTCGTCATTAACACAATCCTCGTCGTGAGAGCGCAGCAAGCGTCGATACAATACCAGTCCGTGTTTCAGCTTGCTGTCGCCCTAAGCGGTCAATTCTGGCCGCAGGTCACCCAATTGTTCACAATGTTGCGTGGAAGTGGGGCAAGAATTGGGCGCAAAAAAACCAATTGTAGGGAATTGGGCGACGATGCCGCCCAATTTCTGATTATTGTTCGCTGGTTTCGCCGATGGCCGTTTCGCGGCGCAGCTGGCTCTTGAATGTCGCGCTTTCGATGTACTCGCGATAAACGAAGTCAGCATACTTGCCGTCCAGGATGTTGGGATGGCGATCGACCAGACCCGACACCTCGGTAACGGTGCGGCGGTTGCGGCGATCCCGATTTGGCGTGGCCACCAGTGGCTGCGTTTTGCCATACGAAACAACGGCTTCCAGACGCGAGCGGGAAATACCCTGTTGCGCGAAGAAGTTGACGACCGCTTGCGCGCGGCGCAGACCCAGACTGTTGTTGTAGGACTGGGATCCGACGGCGTCGGTGTGGCCGTACACGCGGAAACGTGCTTCGGGGAACTGTTTGATCCAGTTCGCCTGATACAGCAGAATCTGGCGTGCTGCCGAATCCAGCTGCGCACTGTCGAACGCAAAGTTGATCTGGGTCGGAACCTCAGCAGCGAATCGCTGCGCCAGGATCTGGCCATAGGTCAACTCGCCGTTCATGACCTGGATGTTGTTCAGCGTTGCGTTGCCGAATGCGCCCTGGTCCACTTCATAGCCGGCCTCACGGGTACAGCTGGCGACAGCGACTGTAAGACCCAGTGTGATGATCCACTTCTGCATTGGTCTGTCCTCCCTATCAATCCAGGACGTAGCCGTAGGAATTGCCAAAGTCCTGCTTGGCGACTTCCGATGCGGCTCCATTGCCAACCCGTTCCGTCCGGGCAGTTCTGCCGTTCATGAACAGGTCGAATTCGCTGGGCGGCTTCACGCGGTCGGTCGGCAGCGCCAGGGCTTCGCCCCGGGTCGGGGAAACCAGATGCGCGGTGATGATGATCACCAGTTCGCTCTGCTCGCGCTGGTACTCAGCGCTGCGGAACAATGCACCCAGAACAGGTACGTCACCCAACCACGGGATTTGGTTGCTCAGGTCGGTAAAGTCGTCCTGAATCAGGCCGGCGATCGCAAAGCTCTCACCATCTCGCAGTTCGACCGTTGTGCTGGTCTGGCGCGTGATGAAGCTGGGGACCGTGTCACCGTTGATGGTGAAGTTCGAGCTGGTGTCGATGCTGGACACCGCTGCCGCCATCTCAAGGTTGATCAGGTCACCGTCGACGACGCGCGGAACGAAGTCGATTTCGACACCGAAAGCCTTGTATTCAATGGCAACCACACCGTCATCCTGAGGAACCGGAATCGGCACTTCACCACCGGCGAGGAAGGTTGCCTCCTGCCCGGACAGTGCCGACAAGTTGGGCTCGGCCAAGCTACGGGCCAGGCCCTTGGCTTCCAGCGCTTCCAGCAGCAGCCGGACCTGGGTGGAGCCTGCGCCAAAGCCGAACAGAATCGCGCCAGTATTCGACTGAACCGCCGGGATGTTGTTGGCCAACGCGTTGCTCAGGGACAACTGGTTGTTCAGCGTGTTGATACCACCGGTCGCGTCACCGCCGGAAAAGCCAAGCGAGGCGGACAGGTTCTTGGCGACCGACCGGTTCATCTCGGCAAAGCGGACTTTCAGCATGACCTGCTGTACGCCGCCGACATTCATAAGGTTCGACACACGCTCGGGCGCATAGCGCTCGGCCAGTTCCAGAGCACGTGCCAGTTTGGCTGCGCTGGAAACCGTGCCCGAGAGAACGATGCCGTCATTGGCGGTACGCACTTCGATTCGCTCATTTGGCAGAATCTGGCGCAGGCGCTCTTTGAATTCGGTCACATCGGGCGCAACGCGAACGCGGACGTTCGTGATCAGGTTTCCGGCGCCGTCAAACAATGTCAGTGTCGTCATGCCTGGTGCCTTGCCCAAGACGTAGATTGTGCGGTCCGAAAGCGACGAGATGTCCGCAATGCCTGCATTCGCGATGCTGAGCTCTGCAAACGGCTGTTCGCTTTCAACCACGATGGCGCGGTTCATGGGCACATCCAGCGTTTCCGCCGTGCCTTTTTTGACCACGCGAAGATTTTGGGCCCAGGCGGAATCGCCGACCGGGCTCAGAACTAGGGCCAACCCCAAAAGGGTCGAACCAATCAAGGAACGTATTGTCATGTGACCTGCCTCTCCGATCACCACTCTATTTTTTTGGGTCTTATGCCCTATGGTGACGAACTCTGCGCGAATTCCGGATTTATTGCAATAATCAAGGGTTTCTGGAATTTTCCTTATGTGGACAATGCGCAACAACCCAAACGAAACGAGCCGCGCATTATGCGCGGCTCGGGCATGGTAACGCTCTGAATGGGCGTCAGTTTGTGCAGGGGATCGGGGTCTCGACGATCTGGTCGCCGCGGCGAGTCCGGATGGTGCAGACCTTCTCTGCCTCTTTCTTCGGTGCGGGGGCTGCTTCTTCGATTCCCAACAGTTTGCGTTGGTCAACTTCGATCGCACTTGCGATGGTTTCATCCTGAACCCCGACCAAGGCCAGAGACAGGCGTCCGGTGTTTTGCGCCTGCGCCAGGGCCGCGATCTGTTCCGGCGTGGCGGCAACGGTGACGGTCCGGGCAATGGTCGTGCCGGTCACATCCGATCCTGCCGTCTGATCGACGGCGATCAACTCGATATTGGTCTGGATCAAGCGGGTGATTTCGCCGTTTGCCCCCTCGACCGCGCTGCGCAGCGATCCGGTCCAGTACACATCAACAACGTCGCCGGGGCGAAGAAAGCCCGAAACGCCCGAGGCAACATCAACACTGATGGCGAACGCGCGCATACCTTTTTCAAGACGCGAGGTCAGGCCGGCCAGCTCACCCGGTCGGGTGATCTTGACCTCCATGATGGCCTCGTCCTTTTCCATGGTGCGCAGAACAAAGCGTTCATTGTTGCCGGTTTCCGGGAACAGAACCGTCATATCGGTGAACGAACCTTCCGGAACCGCATTCTCAGGCCATTCCACGACGCGCACATCCTCCTGGGTCAGGCGTTCGCCGTATTTCAGCGGACGTTCAGATACGATCACGCCGACGGTCGGAACGACGTCGACCTTGGCGTTGGCAAGGGCCTCTTCGGCCATTTGCCGTTCACGCGCCAGGGCGTTCTGATACTCGGCAATATAGTTGCGGGCCATATAGACCGCACCGCCAGCCAGGGCGACCCCGACGATCAGGACAAGACCAAATACAGCTCGCATGCGTATACCTCTTTATTGCTCTGGCCGGACCTGTATCGGTCCGGGCAGGACATTGAAACAGCATATTTCGTAAATCGGAATTGTGTCGAAATGTGGGACAAATGGATATTTTTCGTTGTTTTATTGGCACAGAGCGTTGCGAACGAGCATCTCGTGACGTGGCGTCTGCTGTATCCCAGCATGGGTTGCGCGGTGCGGAGAAGGCAGGGGGCAAACGTGAACAACCGCGCCCGGCTGGCGCGGTTGTCATGTGGCCGGTCGGCCAAGTTCCCGAAAATCAGTTGCCGCCGGATCCGTTCGATCCACCGGTGATGATCCCACCAACGGCCGTGTTGCTGTCGCCGGTGCTGATGCTGATTGCCGAGTCGGAAAGGGCCGCCTCAACATCGTCAGCCAAGCCCTCGGTCCCACCTTGGATCAAAGCGTAGGCAATCGCTGCCAGGCCTGTGACGGCTGCGGTCAGGACCACCCAGTCGACAGTGATCGCACCGCTATCATCTTTTTTGAAGTTCCTGATGAACTTGATCATTTCGCGTCCCTCCTGACAGAGTGATTCCGCCCAGTTCCGGTTTCTGATGGCGACCAGAATTCTCGCGGGCACCTAAATACTAGTTATCAAAGACTTAAACGCGGTATCCGTGGCGGAAATTGGGCCAAACGTGGGCCATGCTTGGCCCGGCGCCCGAAATCCGATGCGCAGCGTCTGTCTTGCTTAAAAGGAAAAGGCCGCGCCCTCAGGCGCGGCCTTGTATCCCGATTGGGATGAAGTCAGCTTAGTTGCTGCCAGCGGTGGTGATACCACCAGCTGCCGTGTTCGAACCGGTGCTGATCGTTGCGCTGGTCAGGGCGCTGGAAACGTCGGTTGCCAGGCCGGTCGCGCCGCCTTCGATCTGCTGGTAAGCAACGGCTGCCAGGCCAACAACGGCTGCGGTCAGAACGACCCAGTCAACAGTTACGGCGCCGTCTTCGTCTTTGCGGAAGTTCTTGATGAACTTGATCATGTTACGTCCCTCCTAAAGGATCAAAAAGTCAATAAAACCTCGGGGTCTTTCAGAGCTTCATCTCTCAGTCGGCTCATGACCGTCTCGGTATGGCACTATGTTTGCCCCTCGTGCGTGGCAGGAATTGGGCCAAACAACGAATTTTTTGCCTCAGGCTTAACTTTTTGGTCACCAATCTGTTAACTCATTGAAATAAATAATAAAAATTTTTCCACACCAACCCGCCACGCTGTTTCGGCGGTGCAAAATTGCGCCAAATGAGGCAAAACCGCCCCAATTCGCTTTGTTTTTCTGGCCTTGCGGGAAGATTCGCGTATCAAATCAACTCAAAAGAACAGATGAGGCAGGCAGAAATGATTTTCCGGGACGCACTGACATGCGCCGGCGTTTTGGCGTTGCTGGTTGCCGTGGCGGCTCCGGCACCTGCTGCGGATATCGAGCCACGCGGCGTTTACAAACGGATCAAGGCTCCCAAAGCGGGGGAACGCCCGCGAGTGACGGTACAGATCAGTCCGCAAGAACACGCATCAACACCTTCAGCGCCCAGCACGGGCCCCGATTTGGTCGTGCCCGATATCATAGCCCGGACCAAAGTCCCTCCGGCGGCCTTTCCGGACATAATGAAGAAAAAGACCCCCGTGGGGGCGTACAAGGCGTTCTGGGACAAGGTATCGCCAGATATGACCCGAGCCGGCCCAGGCCGCCTTGACGAAGCCCTGCAGGCTTTGGCGGCGACCCAGATTTCATCTCCGCGGCTGCAGAACCTTCAGAAGATCGTCGAGCAGCGCGGGGTCGATATTCTCCGTACGACTGTAGGAACAAAAGTGTCGCCAGCGCTGGTCCTTGCGGTCATGTCCGTTGAATCAGGTGGTCGCCCCACTGCCGTCAGCTCCGCTGGAGCACAGGGTTTGATGCAACTGATGCCTGCCACGGCCAAGCGGTTCGGCGTGACCGACAGCATGTTGCCGGAACAGAATATCGCCGGCGGCGTGAAATACCTGGACTGGCTGATGGGTGAGTTCAACGACGACCCGATTCTCGTCCTGGCGGGATACAACGCCGGTGAAGGCGCGGTGCGAAAGCACAATGGCGTTCCGCCTTATGCTGAAACGCGCGACTATGTCCCCAAGGTTCTTGCCGCCTTCCAGGTGGCCCGAGCGTTGTGTGCCACTCCGCCTATGCTGATTTCCGACGGGTGCGTCTTTCAGTCCATGAATTAAAAAAGGCCCGCCGATTGGCGGGCCTTTCGGTTTCTCTGTTTGCTCAGAAGTCAGCCGGCGATGGTCGCCTCAGTCGCCGCGCGCATCTCTTCTTCGCTGACGCCATCGGCCAGTTCGACGATCTTCAACCCGCCTTCGACCACGTCTAGCACGCCCAGGTTGGTGATGATGCGGTCAACCACGCCCTTGCCGGTCAGCGGCAGGGTGCATTCCTTCAGCACCTTGCTGTCGCCGTGCTTGTTGGTGTGGTCCATCACCACGATGACCCGTCCGACCCCGGCCACCAGGTCCATGGCGCCGCCCATGCCCTTGACCAGCTTGCCCGGAATCATCCAGTTGGCCAGATCGCCTTTCTCGTCGACCTCCATCGCGCCAAGGATCGCCGCCGCGATCTTGCCGCCGCGGATCATGGCAAAGGACGTGGCGCTGTCGAAATAGGCGGTGCGGGGCAGTTCGGTGATGGTCTGCTTGCCGGCGTTGATCAGGTCGGGGTCCTCTTCGCCCTCATAGGGGAAGGGGCCCATGCCCAGCATGCCGTTTTCCGATTGCAGGGTGATATCCTTGTCGCCCACATAGTTCGCCACCAGCGTCGGAATCCCGATGCCGAGGTTCACATACATGCCGTCTTCCAGTTCCTCGGCCGCACGCGCGGCCATCTGATTGCGGTCCCAGGGCATTACGCTTCCTCCTTCTTGCGGGTGGTGCGCTGTTCGATGCGCTTCTCGTGCTGACCTTGAATGACCCGGTGCACATAGATGCCGGGCAGGTGGATGCAGTCGGGGTCCAGCGAACCGCGCGGCACGATCTCTTCCACCTCGGCAACGCAGATCTTGCCGCAGGTCGCCGCCGGCACGTTGAAGTTGCGGGCGGTCTTGCGGAATACCAGGTTGCCGGTGTCGTCGGCCTTCCATGCCTTGACGATGGCCAGATCGGCAAAGATCCCTTCCTCGAGGATGTAGGTCTCGCCGTTGAACTCCTTGTGCTCCTTGCCCTCGGCGATCACGGTGCCGACGCCGGTCTTGGTGTAGAAGCCCGGGATGCCCGCGCCGCCGGCGCGCATGCGCTCGGCCAGGGTGCCTTGCGGGGTGAATTCCAGCTCAAGCTCGCCCGACAGGTACTGGCGCATGAACTCGGCGTTCTCGCCGACATACGAGCTGATCATCTTCTTGACCTGCCGCGTCTGCAGCAGGATGCCGATGCCGAAATCGTCGACGCCTGCGTTGTTCGAGGCAAAGGTCAGATCCTTCACGCCAGATTCCTTGATCGCCTGCAGCAGCAATTCGGGAATGCCGCACAGGCCGAACCCGCCGGCCGCGATCAGCATGCCATCCCGAAGTATCCCATCGAGGGCCTCGGTGGCATTGGCATAGACTTTCTTCATGGAAAACTCCCCCAATGACATGGTGATGGGCAGGTTGTGCCGCCACGTCATTGGGAAGTCAATGAAACCTGCGGGCGGGTGGTATTTCTACCTAACCGCCCGCGGGGGCCGGGATCAGCCGGCTTTCTTCTTGGTGGCTTTCTTCTTGGGCGCGGCCTTTTTGCGGGTGCCTTTCTTGGCCGCCTTCTCATTGACAAGTTCCACCGCCATTTCGGGCGTCACGTCCTCGGGCTTGATGTCCTTGGGCAGGGTCGCGTTGATCTTTTCCCACTTCACATAAGGCCCATAGCGCCCGTCCAGAACCTGGATCGCGCCGCCGTCGGGATGCTCGCCCAGTTCCTTCAGCGGTTTGGCCGCAGCCCGTCCGCGCCGCCCGGGATTGGCGCGTTTTTCCGCCAACAGTTCGACGGCGCGGTTCATGCCGATCTCGAACACGTCGTTGGGATCCTTGAGGTTGGCATAGACCGGCTTTGCCTCATCCGGCAGCTGATGCATGATATAGGGACCGAAGCGCCCGAAATTGGCGCTGATCATACCGCCCTCGGGGTGTTCGCCAATCTCGCGCGGCAGACTCAGAAGGGTCAGCGCCTTCTCAAGGTCCATGTCATCCTTGCTCCAACCCTTGGGCAAAGAGGCGCGCGGCGGTTTCTTGTTCTCGGGCGTGGCTTCGCCGCGCTGGACATAGGGGCCGAAGCGTCCGGATTTCAGCCAGATCTCATCCTCGCCATCCATGCCCAGCATGCGTTCCTCGCCCTCGGCGCCTTCACCGGCGATGGGGCGGGTATAGGTGCATTCGGGATAGTTCCCGCAGCCCACGAATCCGCCGGTCCGCGAGGTTTTCAGGTGCAGCCGTCCGACCCCGCATTTGGGGCAGATGCGCGGATCCGAGCCATCCTCGCGCGGGGGGTACAACTGCGGGGCCAGTGCCTCGTCCAGTTTGTCGAGCACTTCCGAAATCCGCAGCTCTGACGTCTCGGCGATCGCGGCCGAGAAATCGCGCCAGAACTTGGAAAGCAGGTCCTTGTAGTCGCGGGCGCCGGCGCTCACCTCGTCCAGCTGCTCTTCGAGGTTGGCAGTGAATTCGTATCCCACATACTGGCGGAAGAAATTCAGCAAGAAGATCGTGACGATCCGGCCCTTTTCCTCGGGGATCAGGCGGTTCTTGTCCTTGCGGACGTAACCGCGGTCCTGAATCGTGGTGACGATCGAGGCATAGGTCGAGGGTCGCCCGATGCCCAACTCCTCCATCCGTTTGACCAGGGTCGCCTCGGTATAGCGCGGCGGCGGCTGGGTGTGGTGTTGCAGCGCCAGAACCGCCTGGTTTTCCGACAGGATGGCCTTCTTGTCCGCGCCGTCGGCGGTGGCCTTGTCAAACTGATCCTTCAGCGTGGTCTTGGCAAAGCGCGCCGGATCACCCTGCATGATCTGGGGCAGGCGCTTGTCATCTTCGTCCTCGACATCGTCGCGGCCTTCCTCGTAGACGCGCATGAATCCGTCGAACAGCACGACCTGACCGGTGGCGCGCAGCCCCACCTGACCGTCATCGCTGCCGATTTCGACGGTCGTGCGTTCCAGCCGCGCAGCGGCCATCTGGCAGGCGATCGTACGTTTCCAGATCAGATCGTACAGCTTGCGCTGATCGTCATCCGACAGTTTCAGGGCGGCCGCATCCTTGGTCATGTCCGTGGGCCGGATGCATTCGTGCGCTTCCTGCGCATTCTTGGCCTTGTTCTTGTACATGCGCGGGCTGTCCGGCACGTATTCGGCACCGAACCGGTCCTTGATCGCGTCCCGCGTGGCGGCGACGGCCTCGGGGGCCATGTCGATGCCGTCGGTTCGCATGTATGTTATGTGTCCGGCCTCGTACAAACGCTGCGCCACCTGCATCGCGTGGCGGGCGCCCATGTCGAATTTGCGGCTGGCTTCCTGCTGCAGGGTCGAGGTCATGAACGGGGCGCTGGGATTGCGCGCGGCTGGCTTCGCTTCGACCGAGGTCACGCTCAGTGCGCGGCTGGTGATGGCCTGCACCGCCAGTTCGGCCTGGGTGGCGTTGGCGATGTCATGCTTGTCCAGCTTCTTGCCGGCCAGCGTGACCAGCCGCGCCTCATAGGTCTGGCCGCGCGGCGTTTCGAACAGCGCCTTGACCGACCAGTATTCCACGGGCTTGAACGCCTCGATCTCCATCTCGCGCTCGACGATCAGGCGCAGGCAGACCGATTGCACGCGGCCGGCCGATTTCGCGCCGGGCAGCTTGCGCCACAGAACCGGCGACAGGTTGAAGCCGACCAGGTAATCCAATGCGCGCCGGGCCAGATACGCCTCGACCAGCGGCATGTCCACCTCGCGCGGGTTCTGCATCGCCTTGGTCACCGCATCCTTGGTGATGGCGTTGAACGTCACACGGCTGACGGCCGTATCCTTCTTGATCGAGCGGCGTTTGGTCAGCGCCTCCTGCAGGTGCCAACTGATCGCCTCGCCCTCGCGGTCGGGGTCGGTTGCCAGGATCAGCGCGTTGTCATCCTTGAGCGCGTCGGCGATGGCCTTGACGTGTTTGCGGCTGTCCGTGCCGACCTCCCAAGTCATCGAAAACTCGTGGTCGGGATCCACCGATCCATCCTTCGGAGGAAGGTCGCGAACGTGGCCGTAAGAGGCCAAGACCGTGTAGTCGGGGCCAAGGTATTTATTGATCGTTTTTGCTTTGGCCGGGGATTCTACAACAACTACAGGCATTTAGTTAAAAACCTCGCTCGACGGATTGGGCGCCTTCTATGGCCGTGCAAAATGTGTAGGGCAAGATGGATTTGTCAATGCACAGTCTGAAAGGCCCGAAATCCGGCCTAATTGAGACCGGCGGCCCGGGTTGGAACCACCTCGGCAGATTAGACGGCGAGGCTCAGCAACCCGCCCGGTTGGCGACGGATCAAACCATCCAGCTCCAGATCGGTCAAAGCGGGGCCGATCACGCTGGCGGGCGCATCGACATCCCGGATTAACTGGTCCTCGGCCAAAGGCGAAGGCCCCAACCGTTCCAGGATTCGGGCGTGGAGCGCCTCGGGAGGAGTGATTGTCTGCGCGACGGGCGCCGTGTCGGGGACAGGTTCGGGCGCTCTGCGCGGCTGCGGGGGCAGGGCGTCGATTACATCCTGCACGCAGCGCACAAGTGTGGCGCCTTCGCGGATCAGAAAATTACAGCCGGCGGCGCGGGCGTCGAACGGATGGCCGGGCACGGCAAGAACCTCGCGCCCCTGGTCCAGTGCGTCGCGTGCCGTGATGAGGCTGCCGGACTTGGCGGCAGCCTCGACGACGACAACGGCCTGAGACAGCCCTGATATGATCCGGTTGCGGCGAGGAAAGTGGCGGGCCTGCGGGGTCACGCCCATTGGTTGTTCGGAGATGCGCAGCCCTCTGGTCGCGATGTCGCGCGCCAGTTCCTTGTTTTCCGCCGGATAGATGATGTCGACGCCACCGGCCATGACTGCAACGGTTCCCGTTTGCAGCGTGGCCAGATGCGCGGCGGTGTCGACACCGCGGGCCAGGCCGGAGACGACTACATAGCCACTCTCACCCAGACCCCCTGCCAGAGCCCGCGCCATCCTGGTTCCCAAGGACGAACAGTTGCGGGCACCAACAAGCGAGATCATCGGGCGCTGAAGCACCGAAACGTCGCCTATTGCCCAAAGCAGAGGAGGGGCATCGTTCAGATCGGTCAGTGCCATAGGATAGTCGGCGGCCCCAAGGCACAAAAGCCGCGCTTTGGCGGCTTTTGCGGCCTTGAGTTCCGCCTCGATGACGCCGGGCGGGCATATTTCATACCCTTCAATTCCGGCAGCGCGTGCCAATTCCGGCAACGCGGCCAGCGCATTCTGCGCCGAGCCATGTTCGTGCATCAGGCGCCGGAACGTTGCCGGGCCAACTTTGCGCGAGCGCAACAGGCGAAGCCAGGAAAACCGGTCCTCTTCCGTGGTGGGTGGGAGTGGGGGGTGATTGGAAGAAAGCTGCTCTTCGGTCATCCGTCGCTCCGCCTGATTGCAGAACTGGTTTACGGCGTGACGGGTTAACAGCTTGTGAATCGCGGAAAATTTTAGCGTGTTCCAGTGTGGGTTTCGCGGAATGGGTGCGCAAATATTTGAAAGTAATAACTTTTCTCAGGCCGCCTATTTCGATGCGCTACGGTTCATTCCTTTTGTGGCCGGCAGCACGGATTAACCATGGTGCCGGCCGAAGGCGCGCGATTCGCATCAGGCGGCCGATCCTCCGACCGTCAGCCCCTCCATCAGCACTGTGGGTTGACCCACACCCACGGGCACCCACTGACCGTCCTTGCCGCAGGTTCCCATGCCGGGATCCAGGGCCATGTCGTTGCCCAGACCCCGGATACGTTTCAACGCTGAAGGACCGTCGCCGATCAGCGTTGCGCCCTTGACCGGCGCGCCGATTTTGCCGTTCACGACCCGGTAGGCCTCGGTACAGCTGAACACGAATTTGCCGTTGGTGATGTCGACCTGGCCGCCGCCGAAACCCACGGCCCAGATGCCGTCCTTGATCTCGGCCACCAGATCCGCCGGGTTGGCATCGCCGCCCAGCATGATCGTGTTGGTCATGCGTGGCATCGGTTTGTGCGCATAGCTTTGCCGGCGCCCGTTGCCGGTGGGGGACACGCCCATCAGGCGCGCATTCTGCCGGTCCTGCATGTAGCCAGTCAGGATGCCGTCTTCGATCAGCACGGTGCGCGAGCTCGGTGTCCCCTCGTCATCCACGGTGATCGATCCGCGACGATCCGGGATCGTCCCGTCATCCACCACGGTCACGCCCTTGGAGGCGATCCGCTGCCCCATCAGCCCGGCAAAGGCCGAACTCCCCTTGCGGTTAAAGTCTCCTTCCAACCCATGCCCGATGGCCTCGTGCAGCAGGATGCCGGGCCAGCCGGGGCCCAATGCGACTTCCATCACGCCGGCCGGAGCGGCAACGGCGTCAAGGTTGACCAAAGCAATGCGCAGCGCCTCTCGGACCTTGTCCTGCCAATCGGACGGGTCAATCAGGCCGTCCAGACCAACGCGGCCACCACCTCCGGCCGATCCGCTTTCGCGCCGGCCGTTCTGTTCGACGATGACCGACACGTTCAGGCGGGTCATCGGACGAACGTCGCGTACCATGGTGCCATCGGGGCGGAGGATCTCGACCTCTTGCACGGACGCGGCGATCACGGCGCTGACTTGAACCACCCTGGGGTCCAGATCGCGCGCAAATCCGTCGATTTCGCGCAGAGTCTCGACCTTGACCGGGAAGCTGGCGGATTCGATCGGGTCCGCATCCGTATAAAGCTGCTTGTTTGTGCGCCTTGGCGCGTCGGCCAAAGTGCCTCCACCGTCACCAACCGCCAGCCGAGCGGTTTCCGCAGCACGTTTCAGCGAGGGCATTGATACATCTGTCGAGTGGGCATAACCGGCCACATCACCCTGCACGGCACGCAGCCCGAATCCCTCGGACGCATCGTAAGATGCGGTGCGCAGGCGCCCATCGTCAAAGGCAAGTGTTTCGGATTTCCGACGCTCGACAAACAGCTCGCCGTCTTCGGCCCCGGCGGTGGCCGAGCGCAGTACGGCCAGTGCCTCGTCATGCGGCAATGCGGTCTCGAACGGGCGAAACGGGGCTTGAGTCATGGGTTGCGGCCTTTCGCGTTTGATCCAGATCAAAAATAGCGTCTGTTTGACGCAAGCATTTTGCTTTATCTACCTCCCGGAATATGGTTTTTAACGCGGCCAAAGACAACGGGAGAGGTGTGACCGATTCACACCTGTTCGCCAGAGACGCAAAGATCAAACGATCAGGACAGAAAATGAAGAATGCTTTGATGCTTTCGGGGGTGTTCGCAGCCCTCTCCAGCCTTCCCGCCATGGCTCAGGATCTTGAGATCATCGGCAAGCCGGTCGACGGCGGCATGGGCTTCCAGCCGGCGGCCACCAGCCTGGCCGAAGGGATTCACCGCCTTGATGGTATGATTCTGGTTATCATCACCGCGATCTGTCTGCTGGTCGCAGGCCTGCTGGTATACTGCATCGTGCGCTACAACCAGCGTGTAAACCCGACCCCGGCGCGGTTTTCGCACTACACTCCGGTCGAGATCGCCTGGACCATCGGCCCGATCCTGATCCTGGTCTTCATCGGTGCGTTCTCGCTGCCGGTGCTGTTCAAGCAGCAGGAAATCCCCGAGGGTGACGTCGTCATCAAGGTGACCGGCAACCAGTGGTACTGGACCTATGAATATGTCGATCACGACTTTGCGTTCGACAGCTACCTGCTGGGTCACCCGGCCACCCTGGACGAAGGTGCACGCCCCGCCGATGCGGATGTAACCCCGTTCGTTCTGGACGATGCGATGCGTGCCAAGCTGGCCGATGCCGGCTACAGCGAGGATGAGTGGCTGCTGGCCACCGACACCGCAGTCGTGGTTCCCGTCAACAAGGTGGTTGTGATGCAGGTCACGGCGGCCGACGTGATCCACTCATGGACGATCCCGGCGTTTGGCGTCAAACAGGACGGCGTTCCGGGCCGCCTGGCCGAGCTGTGGTTCCAGGCCGACAAGGAAGGCATCTACTTCGGCCAGTGCTCCGAGCTGTGCGGCAAGGACCACGCCTACATGCCAATCACCGTCAAAGTCGTCAGCGAAGAAGCCTATCAGGAATGGCTGCAGGGCGCGTTGGACGAATACGCCGGCCAGCCGGCATCGTTCCAGATCGCCTCGAACTGACGATCCCGGGGCCTGAGGCCCGTTCGAAACCAAGGACAGGCTGCGCGGGTTTCGCGCAGCTTTCGCACCACAAGGACCTGACATGACCGACGCGAGCATCAATGCCAGCACACTTGCCGCACAATCCGGTGCGGACGAGGCCGGCTTTGGCGACTATTTCGCCCTGCTCAAGCCGCGGGTGATGTCGCTTGTCGTGTTCACCGCGTTGGTGGGTCTGCTGGCCGCACCTGTGCCGGTACATCCGTTCGTCGGCTTCTGCGCCATCCTGTTCATCGCCATCGGCGGCGGCGCCTCGGGCGCGCTGAACATGTGGTGGGACGCGGATATCGACAAGGTGATGAAGCGCACCAAGGGCCGTCCGATTCCGTCGGGCAAGGTCGAGCCCGGCGAGGCGATGGCGCTGGGCCTGGCTCTGTCGGGTCTGTCGGTGATCATGCTGGGCTTGGCGACCAACTGGTTCGCGGGCGCGTTTCTGGCCTTTACCATCTTTTTCTATGTCGTGATCTACACGATGTGGCTCAAGCGCCTGACGCCGCAGAACATCGTGATCGGAGGCGCCGCGGGCGCTTTCCCGCCGGTAATCGGCTGGGTTGCCGCGACGGGTTCGATGACGCTCGAGCCGTGGCTGATGTTTGCCCTGACCTTCATGTGGACCCCGCCGCATTTCTGGGCGCTGGCGCTGTTCATGCGCTCGGATTATGACGACGCCGGCGTGCCGATGCTGACCGTAACGCATGGACGCCGCGCCACGCGGACCCATATTCTGGTCTATACCGCATTGCTGGCTCTGCTGGCCGTGGGCACGGCGTTCTCGGGCATCGGTGGGCCGATTTACCTCGCTGTTGCCGTGGTGTTGAACGCTCTGTTCCTGCGGGGGGCATGGGCCATCTCGCGCCGCACCGAAGACGACGCGGAGGCGGACAATTTCAAGGTCGAGCGCAGCTTTTTCAAGCTGTCGCTGCTGTACCTGTTCCTGCATTTCGGCGCGATCCTCGCCGAGGCGCTGCTGAAACCCTACGGGTTGGGAGGCTGGTCATGAGCCTGCGCAAAAGCCATGAGCTGCACCAGCGTCGCTTCGGCCGCAACCTGGGTGTCGGGCTGACGTTGGCGGCGTTCATCGTGATCATCTTCGGCCTGACCATCGTCAAGGTCTCGGGCAGCGATTTCGGCGTGCCCAGCGAGGAGGTTCAGAACTGATGGCTTTGAGCGGACCGCAGAAGACCGTTGCACAGACCGTTGGTCTGGTTGTTCTGATGGGCAGCCTGGCCTGGGCGGCCGTGCCGTTCTACGACTGGTTCTGTCGGGTCACCGGGTTCGGGGGCACCACCGGCGTTGCCGAGGCCACGCCCGACGATATCCTCGACCGGGTGGTGACCGTTCGCTTCGACGCCTCCAAGGCCAAGGACATGCCGTGGGAATTCAAACCCGTCGAGCGAGAGATGAAGGTGCGCATCGGTGAGACCGGTCTGGCCTTCTACGAAGCATACAACCCGACGGACAAGCCGGTTGCGGGACAGGCATCGTACAACGTGACGCCATATTCCGCCGGTGGATACTTCCAGAAGATCGCCTGTTTCTGCTTTGAAGAGCAGGTTCTGGAGCCCGGCGAACGCGTCGAGATGCCCGTAACTTTCTTCGTCGACCCCGAAATGGTGGAAGACCCCGAAGCACAGTATGTTCATACGATCACGCTGTCGTATACATTCTATGAAATAGACCTGCCCGAGGGCTATGCCGCCCTGGATGCGCAGGCAGAATCAAACACGAACTAACGCCTGTAGGTGAGGGACGCTGATGGCACACGCAAAAAATCACGATTACCACATTCTGGCACCTTCGATCTGGCCGCTGATCGGCGCGATCGGTGGCTTCGTCATGCTGTTCGGAGCCGTCTTGTGGATGCACGGCATGACCTCCTTCGTGTTCTGGGGTGGTCTTGTGGCAGTTCTCTACACGATGTTTGCCTGGTGGTCCGAGGTCGTGGCCGAAAGCCGCGCGGGTGATCACACTCCGGTCGTCCGGATCGGGCTGCGCTACGGGTTCATCCTGTTCGTCATGTCCGAGGTGATGTTCTTCTTCGCCTGGTTCTGGTCGTTCTTCAAACATCGCATGTATCCGATGTACGACTATGCCGGCACCGAATACATTCAGCCTGACATCCACGCGGTGGACCCGTTCCACCTGCCGCTGATCAACACTCTGGTTCTGTTGCTGTCGGGCTGTGCGATCACTTGGGCGCACCACGCGCTGGTCCACGACAACGACCGCAAGGCGCTGATTCAGGGTCTCGCGATCGGTATCGTCCTGGGTATCGCCTTCACCTTCCTGCAGGCCTTCGAATACTATGAACTGCTGGCCCACGAAGGCTGGGAGTTCGGCGGCGATCAGTTCTACTCGAACTTCTTCATGGCAACCGGCTTCCACGGCGCACATGTGATCATCGGCACCATCTTCCTGACTGTCTGTCTGATCCGCGCGCTTCGTGGCGACTTTACCCCGGAGAAACACGTCGGGTTCGAGGCGGCCGCATGGTACTGGCACTTTGTCGACGTTGTCTGGCTGTTCCTGTTCTTCGCAGTCTACATCTGGGGTCAGGCACCGCTGATGTAACGCCCCGCGAGGCTGTCGAATTGCAAAAGCCGCCCCTCGGGGCGGCTTTTTCTCGATCAGGGGCGCAAGGGATTGCGCCCCGTACAATTGCAAGGTTGCATTTCCTTGCGCACAGACCGTAACAAGACGCCGGCTTGACCCCGAGCCGCTATGATACGCAACAAGGGCCAGACATGCGCCGCATCCTGTTTCTGCTGATTTTTGGACTCGCCGGGCTGGCGGTTCTTGTGTCTCTGGGCACTTGGCAGGTTCAGCGTCTGGCCTGGAAAGAGGGCATTCTGGCCGACATCGAAGCCCGGATCGCCGCCGATCCAGTGCCGCTGCCCGAGGCGGTCGATCCCGAAGCCGACCGTTATCTACCCGCCGAAGTATCGGGCGAGATGCTGCCCGGCGAAATCCATGTACTGGTTTCGGTCAAGCAGGTCGGGCCGGGCTATCGGATCATCGCGCCCTTCCGAACCGGTGATCGCACGATCCTGGTGGACCGGGGCTTTGTGCCCACAACGGCCAAACAGGCCGAACGCCAGATCGGCCCCATGCAGGTTGTCGGAAATCTGCATTGGCCCGATGAGATCGACAGCTATACCCCCGATCCGGACCGGGCGGGCAACATCTGGTTTGCCCGCGACGTGCCCGCGCTGGCCGATGCGCTTGGGGCCGAACCGATCCTACTGGTTGCCCGCAGCCAGACCGATCCCGCCATCACGCCGCTGCCGGTGGATACGGCGGGTATTCCCAACGACCATCTGCAATACGCGGTGACATGGTTCGGCCTGGCGCTGGTCTGGGCCGCAATGACCGGATATTTCCTGTGGCGCGGCCGCGCCCCATCAGAAAGTGACGCGCAATGAAATATATCTCGACCCGCGGGCAGGCGCCCGAACTGAGCTTTGAAGAGGCGATGCTGACCGGTCTGGCCCGTGACGGTGGCCTGTACCTGCCTGCCGAAATCCCGGTGCTGAGCCAGGACGAGATCGCCGCGCTGGCCGGGCTGCCGTATGAAGAGATCGCGTTCCGCGTCATGTGGCCCTATGTCAGCGGTTCATTCGCCGGGGACGAATTCAAAGAGATCATTGCCCGCGCCTATGCGGGGTTCGGCCATGATGCCCGCGCGCCGTTGAAGCAGCTGAACGAGAACAACTTTCTGCTGGAACTGTTCCACGGGCCCACGCTGGCCTTCAAGGATTTCGCCATGCAGCTTATCGGCCAGCTGTTCCAGGTGGCGCTGAAGAGGCGGGGCGAACGTGTTACCATCGTCGGCGCCACCAGCGGCGACACAGGATCGGCCGCGATCGAGGCGTTCCGGGGGCTGGACGCGGTCGATGTGTTCATCCTGTTCCCGCATGGCCGCGTCTCCGAGGTGCAGCGCCGTCAGATGACCACACCCGCCGACAGCAACGTGCACGCGCTGGCCGTCGATGGCGATTTCGACGACTGTCAGGCCGCCGTGAAGGACATGTTCAACGATTTCGATTTCCGCGATGGGGTCAAGCTGGCGGGGGTGAACTCGATTAACTTTGCCCGCGTGCTGGCGCAAGTGGTTTATTATTTCTCGGCCGCTACCAGCCTGGGCGCGCCGCATCGCAAGGTCAGCTTCACGGTGCCCACCGGCAATTTCGGCGACATCTTCGCCGGCTACATCGCCAAACGGATGGGTCTGCCCATCGACCGTCTGGTGGTGGCGACTAACCAGAACGACATCCTGCATCGCTGCCTTTCGGGGCAGGGCTATTTCAAGGGCGACACCATCCCCTCGATCAGCCCGTCGATGGACATTCAGGTCAGCTCGAACTTCGAGCGCGCGCTGTACTATGCCTATGGCGAGGACGGGCGGGCCGTGGCGCAGTTGATGGACGAGCTGAAACAGGGCGGCTTCCACGTCAGCCAGGGCGCGATGGAGGCCCTGCGCGAAAGCTTCGACTCGGGCCGTGTGTCAGAAGAGGAAACGCTGGCCACGATCAAATCCACGCTGGAACATAGCGCCGAGCTGGTCTGCCCGCATACCGCCGTGGGCATCAAGGTGGCCGAAGACACCCGCGCCGCCGATGTGCCGATGGTGACGCTGGCCACCGCGCACCCTGCGAAATTCCCCGCCGCGGTCGAGCAGGCCAGCGGTGTGCATCCGCCTCTTCCCTCGCGCATGTCCGATCTGTATGAACGTCCGGAACGGGTGACCCGCATCGCCAACGATCTGGGCGCCATCGAGGATCATATCAAAAGGCATATTGCTGAGTGACTGTCAGACTGGACCAACTAACAAACGGCTTTCGGATCGTCAGCGAACAGATGCTGGGGCTGCAATCGGCCGCCATCGGCATCTGGGTGACCGCCGGCGGGCGGCACGAGCGGATCGAACAGAACGGCATCGCGCATTTCCTCGAGCATATGGCCTTCAAGGGCACCGAGCGGCGCTCTGCTTTGCAGATCGCCGAGGCGATCGAGGATGTGGGCGGCTATATCAACGCCTATACCTCGCGCGAGGTGACGGCCTATTACGCCCGGGTGCTGAAGGATGACGTGGCGCTGGCGATGGACGTGATCGGCGACATCGTCCTGAACCCCGTCTTCGACCCGCGCGAGATCGAGGTTGAGCGCGGCGTGATCCTGCAGGAAATCGGACAGGCGCATGACACGCCCGACGATGTGATCTTTGACTGGCTGCAGGAACAGAGCTATCGCGATCAGCCGCTGGGCCGCACGATTCTGGGGCCGACCGAAAGAGTCAGCGCCTTTTCGCGCGACGACCTGTCGGCCTTCGTGGCCGAGCACTATGCGCCCGACCAGATGATCCTGTCGGCGGCAGGCGCCGTCGATCATGACCAGTTGATGAAACTGGCCGAAGAGATGTTCGGACACCTGCAACCCCGCAAGGGGCTGCTACCGGAACCCGCGCGGTTCACCGGCGGTGAGGCGCGGCGGGACAAGGCGCTGGAGCAGGCGCATTTTGCCCTGGCGCTGGAAAGCCCGGGCTATCGCAATGACGAGATCTATACCGCGCAGGTCTATTCGACCGCGCTGGGCGGCGGCATGTCCTCGCGCCTGTTTCAGGAAGTGCGTGAGACCCGCGGGCTGTGCTATACGATCTTTGCCCAGACCGGCGCCTATGCCGACACGGGAACGACCACGATCTATGCCGGCACTTCGGCCGATCAGGTGGGCGAGCTGGCCACCATCACCATCGACGAGATGAAGCGCGCCGCCGAGGACATGAGCCCCGAGGAGGTTGCCCGCGCCCGGGCGCAAATGAAGGCAGGGATGCTGATGGGGCTGGAAAGCCCCTCGAACCGGGCTGAACGTCTGGCCCGGCTGGTGCAGATATGGGGCCGTGTTCCGCCGCTCGAGGAAACCGTGGCCAAGATCGATGCGGTCAGCACCGCCGACGTCCGGGCCTTTGCCGAAAAGATGGCGGTTCAGGCACCGGCAGCACTGGCGCTTTACGGGCCTGTGGGTGGTGCGCCGACACTGGAGAGGCTGCAGGAGAGGCGCGCGGCGTGATGCTGTTGGGCAGACGCAGGCTGAAACTCGAGACCGAGCGGTTGAGCTTGCGCCCGCCCGTGCATTCCGACTTCAACGACTGGGCTGCACTGCGGCTGGCCTCGCGCGAGTATCTGACCCCGTGGGAGCCGATCTGGGCCAAGGATCACCTGACCCGCAAATCCTTCACCAACCGTGTCTACTGGGCGCAACGCTCGGTGGCCAATGGTACGGCGGTTCCGCTGTTCCTGTTCCGCAGAACGGATGACATGCTGGTGGGCGCCATTACGCTGGACAACATTCGCCGGGGGCCGGCGCAGGCCGGAACGCTGGGCTATTGGACCGGGCAGGCCTTTGCCCGGCAGGGTTACATGCGCGAGGCCATCGGCGCCGTGGTGCATTACGCCTTTACCCGACTGGACCTGAGCCGGATCGAGGCCGCCTGCCTGCCGGAAAACGCTGCCTCTCGCGGGCTGTTGGAAAGCTCGGGGTTCAAATACGAGGGCGTGGCGCAATCCTATCTGCAGATCAACGGGCGTTGGCGAACGCATGTGCTCTATGCGTCGCTGCGCTCGGACCGGCGCGGGCGGACGGACGCGGGCTAGGGCGCCCGTTCGGACCTGATGTGGGCGGGACTGTTTCCGAAATTTGGGCCCAGTGACGTGACTCGAGGCGCCGATGCGCTAGACTTCCGATCATGCGGAGTGTTTTGGCGGGTCTGATCTTGCTGGCAGGGACGGCGGCGGCGCAGGAGCGTCGGCCAAGCCATTGCATCGCCATCGCCCAGAACACCCCTGGAATCCAGTATCTGCACAAGGCGGCGTGGCAGGATCCGGTGCCCGAATTCTCGGTCCGGATCAGCTATGTCGCGCATGCGTCCTTTCTGATCCAGACATCCGGCGGGCTGAATGCCGTGACCGACTATACCGGCTTCATCGGCGGCGCGGATCTGATTCCCGACATCGTGACGATGAACCACGCCCATGACACCCATTGGACCGCCTATCCCGACCCGGCCATCCCGCATGTGCTGCCGGGTTGGGGCGAGTTCGGGCAGGGCATCGAACACCACCTCGACCTGGGCGAATTGCTGGTGCGCAACGTATCGACCGACATCCGGTCCGCTTATGGCGGGGTGGAAGAGCGCGGAAACTCGATCTTCGTGTTCGAGGTCGAAGGTCTTTGCATCGGCCATCTGGGGCATCTGCACCACATCCCCAGCGACGAGCAGTTCGCGGCCCTTGGGCGGCTGGACGTGGTCATGGCGGCGGTGGACGGTGGCACGACCATGCCCTTGCCCGAGATGATCTCGGTGCTGCAGCGGCTGAAAAGTTCGGTCATCATTCCGATGCATTGGTTCTCGGGATATTCGCTGGACCGGTTCCTGGCCGATATCCGATCCGATTTCCCGGTGCGCCGGGACGGGGTTTCGGAAATCGAAGTATCGCTGCGGACCCTGCCGGACCGCCCGACGGTGGTGGTGCTCGAGCCGCGATACCTTATGGAATTGGAATAAGCCTTGCCGTGCGCCTCGGGCTTGGGCATGCAGAGGGTATGCATTTGAACCCTGCCGATGAAACCTTTGCCGAAACCATCCGCGCCCGCCTGGGTGACGATGTTCTGCGCCCGGTCGAGCCGCGCTATCTGGAAGAGCCGCGCCGCCGCTTCGCCGGGCAGGCGGGTCTGCTGGCCTTGCCCCGCACGGTTGAGGAGGTCGCAGCCTTGGTGCGTTTGGCGTCCGAGGCCCGTGTGCCGGTGGTGCCATACGGCGGCGGCACCGGTCTTGTGGGCGGACAGGTCATGGCCAATGGCCCCGCGCCCCTGATCCTGTCGCTCGAGCGGATGCGCGCGATCCGGGCCGTCTACCCGACCGAAAACATCCTGATCGCCGAGGCCGGTGCTGTGCTGGCCGACATTCAGGCCTCGGCCGAGACGGCCAACCGGCTGTTTCCGCTGTCGCTCGCGGCGCAGGGGTCCTGCCGGATCGGGGGGAACCTCGCTACCAATGCCGGGGGCGTCAACGTCCTGCGCTATGGCAATGCGCGGGATCTGTGCCTGGGGCTCGAGGCGGTTCTGCCCAGCGGGGAGATCTGGCACGGTCTGGGGCGGCTGCGCAAGGACAACACGGGCTATGACCTGCGCAACCTGCTGATCGGGTCCGAGGGCACGCTGGGGGTCATCACCGCCGCCTCGCTCAAGCTGTTCCCCCGTCCTGCCGGGCTGGGCACGGCGATCTTTCAGGTCACCAGCCCCGAAGCGGCGATCGACCTGCTGGCCCTGGCCCGCGACCATTTGGGCGAAACCGTCAGCGCGTTCGAACTGATCCACAAGCAGGGGCTGGATTTTCTGGCCGAGGTCTTGCCGGACGTGCGGCAACCCTTTGACACACCGCCGGACTGGTCGGTCCTGATCGAGCTGGGATTGCCGGCCGGGCACGAGCCCGAGGCGGCGCTGGAGTCCTTGTTCGTCGCTGCCGAAGCCCGTGGTCAGGTGTCGGACGGCGTCATCGCCCAAAGCGCCGCGCAGCGCGACGGGCTGTGGTCAGTGCGCGAACGCATCCCCGAGGCGAACCGGCTGATCGGTTCGGTGTCCAGCCACGATATCTCGGTTCCGATTTCGCGCATCCCCGACTTCATTCGCCAAGGCGGCGAGGCGATTGCGGCCCTCGGGCCGTTCCGGGTGAACTGCTTTGGTCATCTTGGGGACGGCAACCTGCACTACAACGTCTTCCCGCCCAAAGGCCACGACCGGGACGCGTTCAATGACCGGCGCGCCGCGATCAAGCGCGCGGTCCATGACCTGGTGCATGAATTTGAAGGATCGGTCAGTGCCGAGCACGGGGTGGGCCGTCTGAAGACCGGTGATCTGGAACGCTATGGTGATCCAGCCAAACTGTCGGCCATGCGCGCCATCAAGGCCGCCTTGGACCCGCTCGGGATCATGAACCCCGGCGCCGTCCTGTCAGCTGTGTGAGTGCGGCCCGAACGCTCCGGGCCGCAGCTGCGCGTCGTTTACGACGCTGGCAGGATAACCTTGTCGATGACGTGGATCACGCCATTGCTGGTTTCGATATCTGCCTGAACGACATTTGCGTCATTGACCATGACACCGTTGTCGAGATCGATTGTGATCTCTCCACCCTGAACGGTGGCGGCGGTCATGTCGTCGGACAGATCACCCGACATCACTTTGCCCGGAACCACGTGATAGGTGAGGATCGCAACAAGCTGATCCTTGTTCTCGGGCTTCAGCAGCGTTTCCACGGTGCCTTCGGGCAGAGCAGCAAAGGCTTCATCCGTGGGCGCGAAAACGGTGAATGGGCCTTCGCCCTTCAGCGTGTCAACTAACTCGGCAGCCTGCACGGCTGCGACCAGAGTGTTGAAGCTGCCGGCTCCGACAGCGGTGTCCACAATGTCCTTGCCGTGGCCGTCGGCCATGGCAGCGGTCGAAAACAGGATACTGGCGACACCGGCAACAGCGAATTTGCGAAACATGATCTACTTCCCTTGTTGAGGATGTCATCGGCGACATCAGGGGCGATACGGTGACATGCCGGAAGGAGATCATGCGTCGGGGGCAAAAAACCGACTGGAAAACGAACAACGCCGCGCTAAGCGCGCGGCATTTCCAGCGGCAAGTCACGAAATCGTGACCATTGTCTGTTCACAGCCCTTCGAATTCGCACAGGACATGGACGTCCATGCCCATCTCCTCCAGCACCTTCCGGCCACCCAGCTCGGGCAGGTCGATGATGAAGGCGCAGCTGACAATCTCGCCGCCCAGACGTTCGATCAGCTTGATGCCTGCCGCGGCAGTGCCGCCGGTGGCCAGCAGGTCATCGACGACCAGAACCTTTTCACCGGGCTGGATCGCGTCATCGTGGATCTCGACGATGGCTTCGCCGTATTCCAGCTTGTACTCCTCGCTGATCGTGGTGCCCGGCAGCTTGCCCTTCTTGCGGATCGGAACGAAGCCCACGCTCAGCTGGTGAGCGATCGCGCCGCCCAGGATGAAGCCGCGCGCCTCGAGCCCCACGACCTTGTCGATGCGCTCGCCGGCATAGGGGTGCAGCATCTGGTCGATGGCCATGCGAAACCCGCGGGGGTCCGCAAACAGGGTCGTCACGTCGCGGAACATGATCCCTTCGTGGGGAAAATCGACGATGGTCCGAATGTAATCCTTGACCGTTTTGCTTCTGGACATGGGGCAACCCTTCTTGCGTCAAAACACGGCGGTGTTTGGCGTATCACGGCCAGTCATGCAAGCCACGGCTGCCTTCCTGCGCGTATTTGCTGCGGAACAGATGCGCCGGGACCACCCGCCCTTGGGGGCTGTGGGTATCGACAAGCGATGCGCTTTGTCTATACAAGGTGCCACGCGCTGATGCAGGCCCAGAACAAGGATGACAGCCGTGGCCAAGGCCGACCTCAAGGGATCCACCAAAAAGAACAGCCAGCTGGTTCTGCGCCTGGACAAGGACGAACGCGACGCGTTCGTTGCGCTGTGCCGCGATCTCGACACCTCGGCCGCGCGCGAGATCCGCAAGTTCATTCGCGCGTTCATGGCCGAGAACGCCGGGACCTGACTGCTTTCAGGCCGGGCGGCGCAGTACCGCCGTGGCCACGCCCATTCCGATCAGGGTCAACCCTCCGAAACGGGTCATGCCGGTGATGATGCCGGGGCGGCCGATTACGCGGCGCAGCCGATCGGCCAGCAGCGCATAGGCCAGCGCGTTCAGCCCGGCCAACCCAACGAAAGTGGCGATCAAAATTGCGAATTGCGGGCCCAACGGCTCGGCCGGGCGCAGGAATTGCGGCACGAAGGCAATGAAGAAGGCGATGGATTTCGGGTTCAGGGCAGTAACGGCGGCCGCATGGCCGAACACGCCGCGCGCGGTGACGTCGCGCCCGGTGGCCACCGCCTGCATCCCGCCGGACGGCGCACTGCGCAGCAGCTTGATGCCCAGCCAGACCAGATAGGCGGCGCCCACCCATTTCAGCACCGAAAACAACGTGGCCGACGCCAGCACCAGCGCCCCAAGCCCCAGCAACGAGGCGGTCATAGCGATCAGGTCCCCCAGCGCAACCCCCGTGGCCGAGGCCACGGCCACGCTGCGCCCTTTGGACAGCGCATAGCTGAGCACCAGCAGAACCGTCGGTCCCGGGATCAGCAGAAGGGCGGTCGAGGCTGCGACAAAGGCCAGCCAAAGTTCAAAATCCATCATCCAACTCCGTCAAATCCGCAGCAGCTAGCCTAAGAAAACACGAGGCCGTCAAGGACGCCTACAATACCCGGCCCGCCACCGCATCCAGCTTGGCCAGCACTTGCGGGTCGCGCTTTTCCGGGGCCGTCAAAATCGCGTGGTCCAGCGCAAGATCGCAGCCATGCGGGCAGGGCGCGCGGTCCGCTCCCAGCATGGCGGGCAGGCCTTTGACCAAGGCGCGCGCCTTCTCGGCGTTGCCGGTCAGCGTCGCGATGATAGCGGTCACGTCCACTTCGCCGTGATCGGGGTGCCAGCTGTCATAGTCGGTGACCATCGCCACCGAGGCATAGCAAAGCTCGGCCTCGCGGGCCAGTTTGGCCTCGGGCATGTTGGTCATGCCGATCACGTCGCAGCCCCACTGCTCGCGGTACATCTTCGATTCCGCCAGCGTCGAGAATTGCGGCCCTTCCATCGCCAGATAGGTGCCGCCACGGTGCACGGTGATGCCGGCCGCCCGGGCGGCGGATTCACAGGCATCGCCCACGCGCGGGCAGGTCGGATGGGCCACGCTGACATGGGCGACGCAGCCGGTGCCGAAAAAGCTTTTCTCGCGGGCGAAGGTGCGGTCGATGAACTGATCGACGACCACGAAATCGCCCGGCGCCATGTGTTCGCGGAAGGAGCCGCAGGCCGAAACCGAGATCACATCGGTCACCCCCAGCCGTTTCAGCGCGTCGATATTGGCACGATAGGGCACCTCGGTCGGCGAATGCACATGCCCGCGCCCGTGGCGGGGCAGAAAGGCCATCTCGATGCCGTCCAGTGTCCCGGTCAGGATCTGGTCGGACGGCGCGCCCCAAGGCGTTTCCACGGTAACCCATTGCGGCGTTTCCAGCCCGTCGATGTCATAAATTCCCGATCCGCCGATGACGGCAATTTTTGTCTGGGCCACGTTCGTTCTCCGCTGCGATACCTGCCTGAGGGAATTTCTGCGGGCTTGTCGGGCATTTGGCAAGGCTTGCCGGTGTTATTGCGCCGCACAGGCGCCACAAGGGGCGTCGCCTTGCAGTTTTTGCATGACAGCCTGCCATCGATGGGCTAGCAGACAGCGCCGAAGGCGGGTATACGACCGCCTTCGCGCGAACATTCTGACCCACAGGACCAATTCATGCCCCGAGCCTTGCTGGCAAGCTTTGCCAATCGCCTCGCCATTCCCGATCTGAGCTGGATGCCGGACGAAAAGCTGACCCCCGCCCGCCTGCGGATCGAGCTTTTGTCGGGCCTGACCGTCGCCCTGGCCCTGGTGCCCGAAGCGGTGGCCTTTGCTTTCGTCGCCGGGGTTCACCCGCTGGTAGGCCTGTATGCGGCGTTCCTCGTGGGGCTGATCACCGCGCTGATCGGGGGTCGTCCGGGTATGATCTCGGGCGCAACCGGTGCGCTGGCGGTCGTCATGGTGGCGCTGGTGGCGCAGCACGGGGTCGAATACCTGTTCGCCACAGTGGTTTTGATGGGCATCCTGCAGATTATCGCGGGGGCCATGCATTGGGGCCGGTTCATCCGCCTGGTGCCGCATCCGGTGATGCTGGGCTTTGTCAACGGCCTGGCGATCGTGATCTTTCTGGCGCAACTGGGCCAGTTCAAGGTGCCGGGCACCATGGAAAACACCGGCCACGGCATGAGCGGTGGTGAATGGCTGTCCGGGATGCAACTCTATACGATGCTGGGGCTGGTCGCGCTGACCATGGCGGTGATCTGGGTGATGCCGCGCATCACGCGCATTGTGCCAGCGCCGCTGGCGGGCATCGTCGTGGTGGCTGCGCTGGTGATCGGCATGGGGCTGGATGTCCCGCGCGTCGGAGACCTGGCCTCGATCGAGGGCGGCCTGCCGAAATTCCACATCCCCATGGTTCCGCTGACCTGGGAGACGTTTGAGATCATTCTGCCCTACGCCGTCATCCTGGCCGCCATCGGCCTGATCGAATCTCTGCTTACGCTGAACCTGGTGGGCGAGATCACCGGCAAGCGCGGTGGTGCGTCGCAGGAATGCATCGCGCAGGGCACCGCCAACGTCGTGACCGGGTTCTTTGGCGGCATGGGCGGCTGTGCGATGATCGGGCAGTCGATGATCAACGTGAAATCCGGCGGCCGTACGCGCATCGCGGGGATCGCTGCCGCGCTGTTCCTGCTGGTGTTTATCCTTGTCGGCTCACCCCTGATCGAACAAATCCCGCTGGCCGCGCTGGTTGGCGTGATGTTCATGGTGGTGATCGGCACGTTCGCCTGGAATTCGTTCAACATCCTGCGCAAGGTGCCGCTGACGGATGCCTTCGTCATCGTTCTGGTCACCGTCGTCACCGTGATGGAAGACCTCGCTGTGGCCGTCGTGGTCGGCGTGATCGTTTCGGCGCTGGCCTATGCCTGGAACAACGCCAAGCGCATCCACGCGGTCACCCGCGACTCGGAAACCGAGAAAGGCGCCAAGGTCTACGAGATCAAGGGGCCGCTGTTCTTCGGCTCGTCTGAGGGGTTTGTCGAACTGTTCGATGTCCAGAACGACCCGGAAACGGTGATCGTGGACTTCGCCGACAGCCGCGTGGTCGACCAATCTGCCCTGCAGGCCATCGAAAACATCGCTGCGAAATATGAGGCGGCAGGCAAGCGCGTCATGCTGCGCCATCTCAGCCGGGATTGCCACAAGCTGCTCAAGAAAGCGGGTCACCTGATGGTCGACAGCGACGATGACCCGGACTACGGCCTTGCGGTCGACTATTCTGTTCGAACCGGCATTCTGGGCGGCCACTGAGGAAATGCGAGGCTGTGCCTCGCACCGCGCGGCGGGGGCAGAGCCCCCAAACCCGGCTCAATCGTCTGGACGATTGAGGGAAAACAACTCCGTCACCACCGAGTAGTCGCGATACCCAAGCCGCGACAAGGGTTGAAAGGTGGTGACGTCGAACTTGCCGTCCTTCAGGCAATCATCGCGCAGGTGCACGCCGACGACTTCTCCGAAAACCACCCGGTTGGCTTCGCCGGGCAGCGTGACGATCTGGGTCAGTTTACATTCCAGCGCGGCAGGGGCGCCCTCGATGCGGGCGCATGGGATGGTTTTGCATTCCACCGATGTCAGGCCGGCGTGGGCGAACTCGTCCACCTCTTTCGGAAGGCTGGCCGAGCTTGCGTTCATCGCGTCCCGATGGGCGTGGGCCACCACGTTGACGCAAAAGACGCCGGTCGCCTCGATATTGGCGATGCTGTCCTTTCCGCCGTCCTGGTCGTGCTTTGTCCCGGTGGAGGCAAACATCACCTGCGGCGGCGTATAGGCGACCCCGTTGAAGAACGAATAGGGCGCCAGATTGTTGATTCCGTCCGCGCCGCGGGTCGAGATCCATCCGATCGGGCGCGGCGTGATGATGGCGTTGAACGGGTTGTGCGGCAATCCGTGACCGTCTTCGGGGCGATAGAACATCTGATCTCCAAGCGTTTGCTCAAGGCCTAGCGAAGTGCTAGGGCGATTGCCAGAGTCGAAAAGAGGGCCGCGGTGCAGCAGTTCGGGATCAGGCCGGAAGAGCCGGAGGATTGGTGGGAAGTCGAAGCCCTCTACGACCTGTGTTTTGCACCGGGGCGCGAGGCGTTGTCGTCTTACCGCTTGCGCGACGATGTTCCGCCAGTGCCGGGCCTGTCGATGACTGCCCGTGACGGGCAGGGCATCTTGGCTGGGGCCATCCGATTCTGGCCGGTTCATGTTGGCGCACACGACGCGCTTTTGCTGGGACCCGTTGCGGTTCACCCGACCCACCAGGGGGAAGGTTTGGGTGGTTTTCTGATCCACGAAGGTATCGAAGCCGGGCGGGCCCAAGGGTGGGACCGGGTCATGCTGGTCGGTGACGCGCCCTATTATTCACGCTTTGGGTTTGCCCGGCTCGAGGGTGTTGAGATGCCACCGCCAACCAACCCGGATCGGGTACTCGGGCTGGATTTGGCACCCGGCGCCTGGCACGGAGTGAGTGGTTCGGTGACCCGCTGGACGCGCTGATCTATTGAAACGGCGCTGTGAAATGCCAATGTTTCAGGGTCAGGAGGACACCGAATGAATGACGTCGTTCTCGTCGGAGAAATCGACCCCGACGCTGAGTTGGACCGGCTGGCAAGCCACTACCGCAGCGCGGGCGGCAGCGGTATCCGGCTGCTCAATCGTCTGGGCGGATCGGCTGAGTCGCTGCTGGAACAGCTGCCCGGTTCGGTGCGCGATGGGCTGACCGGTGCAACCGAGCAGGCCTTGTGGCTTGCAGTTCGTGCCGCTGACGGATCGCGCCGCGCGGTTCCCGACCAGAAGCCATGGGTCAACACCGCCATATCGACCACGATGGGCGCCGCGGGTGGGGCTGGCGGCCTGACGACGGCGTTGATCGAGCTTCCGGCGACCACGGCCATGTTGTTGCGCGCAATACAGGGCGCCGCATCGCGTGAAGGTTTTGACCCCTCGGCAAGGAACGTGCAGTTCGATTGCATCCGCGTTTTGTCGGCGGCAGGTCCCTTGGCGCATGACGACGGCGCAGACATGGGGTTCTTTTCGGTCCGACTGACCGTGACGGGCCCCGCTCTGCAAAAGATCATTGCTGCTGTCGCTCCGAGGTTGTCGGTCGTTTTGGGGCAGAAACTGGCGGCACAGACCGTTCCGGTATTGGGGGCCTTGGCCGGAGGCGGCGCGAACTACCTCTACGCCCGGTACTATCAGCAGATTGCCCGTGTGCATTTCGGCCTGCGGCGTCTGGCGATCGATGCCGATATTCCGCATGACGAGCTTGTGCAGCGTCTGCAACGTCGCATGTTGGCCTGACCCACAGTTTCAAAATTGGACAGAACCGCAGGATGTGGTATCCTGCACCTAATCGGCCCGCAAGATAAGTGGCCGAAAACAGGCAAGAAGAACAAAACAAGAGGCGGGGCAGCGTGAAAAGCGCAGGGCTGTCACCAGACATTCTGTCCGAAACCGGGGCATTTCCGGTTCTGCCGCAGTCTGCGGCTCTATGCTACCGGCTTCGGCGCGGGGTGCCTGAGATATTGTTGATCACGACCCGGGGGTCGGGGCGGTGGATCATCCCCAAAGGCCGCATGATCGACGGCCTAAGCGGGTCTGAGACCGCAGCGCAGGAGGCCTGGGAAGAGGCCGGTGTGACAGGCCGTTGTGAGACGCGCAGTATCGGACAGTTCTCTTTCGACAAACACCACCGGGATCTGGGGCGGGTGACATGCGTCGTTGATGTCTACCCGTTGCTTGTTGCCAAGACGGCGGATCGGTTCCCCGAAGTCGCCGAGCGGCGGCGTAGATGGATGCTGCCGGAAAAAGCAGCACAAGCGGTTTCGATCGGCGGGCTTTCCGGGCTGTTGCTGTCAAATGCGCTCAATCCTCATTGAACCGCCTCTGTAAAGACTTGATATTGCCATGTCTGTCAGTATCTATTGGCCCACCGACATTTTGGGCGACAGATGATTCAATATTCACTGAAATGCTGCAATGGTCACGCGTTTGACAGTTGGTTCCAGTCTGCGGACGCTTACGACAAGCTGTCCAAGGCTGGAATGGTCTCTTGCGCGACTTGCGGCAGCACCCAGGTCGAAAAGGCGATCATGACGCCGCGGGTCCAGTCTGCGCGCTCGTCTGCTGCAATGCCGCGCGCGGAGAACAGTGATCAACCCGAAGCCCAGCGCCAACCGACCAAGGCCGAGATAGAGCGTGTTCTGAACGCCCTGCGCGCCAAGGTCGAGGCGAATTCCGATTATGTCGGCCGCGAATTTGCGCGCGAGGCCCGCAAGATACATCTGGGCGAGGCCCCGGAGCGCGCCATCTATGGCGAGGCCAAGCCGGAAGAGGCCAAGGCCCTGATCGAAGATGGGGTTCCGGTGGCCCCTCTGCCGTTCATTCCAAGCCGAAAGACGAACTGAACCGTGCATCTTGTTATCACCGGCGCCAATCGCGGCATTGGGCGTGCTCTTGCTGAATTCTATCGTGGCCGCGGCGATACTGTCACCGGCACCGCACGGGACGATTCCGCCGATATTCGTCTGGACGTTACCGACCCGGCGCAACAGGCGCAGATGGCGCGCAAGTTGGATGGCCAGCCTGTAGATCTGTTGATCTGCAACGCAGGTGTCTATCTGGACAAAGGCCAGACAATCGACGGCTACCCGGCCGAGATGTGGGACCAGACCTTTGCGGCCAACGTCACCGGGGTGTTTCTGACCATTCAGGCCTTGTTGCCCAATTTGCGTGCGGCGCGCGGAAAGATCGCGATCATTTCGTCGCAGATGGCCTCGCACACGCGGGCGCCCGGGGGCAGCTATATCTATCGGGCCTCCAAGGCGGCTGTGCTGAACCTTGGGCGCAACCTGGCGGTGGATCTCAAGGACGATGGCATCGCCGTCGGCATTTATCACCCGGGATGGGTGCAGACGGACATGGGCGGTCAGGCTGCCGACATCACCGTGTCACAGGCCGTTGCCGGGTTGACCGAGCGTTTCGATGCACTGAGCCTGGACTCCACCGGCTGCTTTGAAACCTGGGACGGGCAGGCACATCCTTACTGAGCGGCAAGCGCTGCCGTGGGGATCTCGTAGACTTCACCGGGATCGATGAAGATCACCAGAATTTCGCCCCGCGTTTCCGAAGTGATCTTCGACGTCGAACTGCTGGAATCCGGCTTTCCATCGGTGAAATAGATGCGGCGTACTTCCCCAGTATCCAACTGAACCGCCAGGGTTGCAGTGCCATCATCCTTGCGCCGCAACTCGGCAGGGCAATTTTTCAACGGCTGGCCCGCCAACGCGGCGCAGGGGACCGTTCCCAACGCGTTCTGGCCGTCCGTTCCGGACAGTGAAGCCACCTGGGCCAGAGCCGGGCCGGACATCAGCGCACCGGCGAAAACAAAACGCAGCATGATATTCCTCATGGTTTAAATCCTTGACGATACGCTGACATTGCTGCCAGTCCTTGTAAAGCGTTGCGCTGCAGTGTCCTGCCGTTCTATGTGCCCTTGCTCTTGCGTGTTGCCTCGCATAAGACGCTCGGGACCGGAAATCCAAGGCGCGGAGACATTTGCCCCCATGCCCGTACTCGTGATGAAATTCGGCGGCACATCCGTCGCCAACCTCGACCGCATCCGCCGCGCGGCCAAGCGCATCGGCGTCGAAGTGGCCAAGGGCTATGACGTCATCGTCATCGTGTCGGCCATGTCGGGCAAGACCAACGAGCTGGTGGGCTGGGTCGACGAGATCTCGCCGCTGTATGACGCGCGCGAATATGATGCCGTCGTATCCTCGGGCGAGAATGTCACCGCCGGCCTGATGGCGCTGACGCTGCAGGAAATGGACATCCCCGCCCGCAGTTGGCAGGGCTGGCAGGTGCCGCTGCTGACCGACGGCGCCCATTCGGCGGCGCGGATCCTGGACATTCCGACCGACAACATCAACCAGAAATTCGGCGAGGGCATGAAGGTCGCCGTGGTGGCCGGCTTTCAGGGTCTCAGCCCTGAAGGGCGGATCACCACGCTGGGCCGGGGCGGTTCGGACACCACTGCCGTGGCTTTTGCCGCCGCCTTCGACGCCGAACGCTGCGACATCTACACGGATGTGGACGGCGTCTATACCACCGATCCGCGCATCTGCGAGAAGGCGCGCAAGCTGGACAAGATCTCGTTCGAGGAAATGCTCGAACTGGCCTCGTTGGGGGCCAAGGTGCTGCAGACCCGCTCGGTCGAGCTGGCGATGCGGTACAAGGTGAAACTGCGTGTTCTCTCAAGCTTCGAGGAACAGTCCGACGAGGCCGGAACCCTGGTCGTCGACGAGGAGGAAATCATGGAATCCAATGTAGTCTCGGGTGTGGCCTATTCGCGGGACGAGGCCAAGATGACCGTCGTGTCGGTCGCCGACCGCCCCGGCATCGCCGCGATCATCTTCAACGCGCTCAGCGATGAGGGGATCAACGTCGACATGATCGTGCAAAACATCTCGGACGAGGGGCGCACGGACATGACCTTTTCCTGCCCCACCAACCAGGTGGCGCGCGCCGAAAAGGCGCTGTTGGCAGTCAAGGAGCGTGGCGAGTTGAACTATGCCGAGCTGGTCGCCGACACCGATGTGGCCAAGGTTTCGGTGGTGGGCATCGGCATGCGCTCGCAGTCGGGCGTGGCGGCCAAGATGTTCAAGGTACTCTCGGATGAGGGGATCAACATCAAGGTCATTACAACCTCCGAGATCAAAATTTCCGTCCTCGTCGACCGGAAATACATGGAACTTGCCGTTCAGGCGCTGCATGATGCCTTTGAACTGGAAAAGGCGGCCTGAGCATCTCGGCCAAGGTCCCGCCTGACACCGCAGAGTAGATCGGGCGATGGCAGACGGAATGGAAACAGAATCCCGCAAGCTGCTGGGGCGGCTGCGCGAGGAGATGGCAAGCGAGGCTGCCGGTCAGGAGCGTCTTGACCGGATCACTCACCTGATCGCCGACAGCATGCGGTGCGAGGTGTGCTCGATCTATCTGTTCCGCGACGACGAAACCCTAGAGCTGTGTGCCACCGAAGGTCTTGCCCCCGAGGCCGTGCACCAGACCCGCATGCGTCTGGGGGAAGGTCTCGTTGGCCGGGTGGCCAAGTTCGGCAAGGTCGTCAACGCCGCCGATGCGCCCTCCGAGAAAGGTTTCCAGTACATGCCGGAAACAGGCGAGGAGCGTTTTTCGTCGTTCCTGGGCGTGCCCATTCAGCGGCTGGGGCAGAAGCTTGGGGTTCTTGTGGTCCAGTCCCGCGCTCAACGCGAATTTTCCGCGGATGAGGTCTATGCGCTTGAAGTCGTGGCAATGGTCCTTGCTGAAATGGCCGAATTGGGTGCGTTTGTGGGCGAAGGTGCCGCCCTTTCACCGTTGCATCAGCAATCCATATTGCTGCGCGGTGGCCCGGCACAGGAGGGCTCGGCCGAGGGGCATGTCTGGCTGCATGAGCCGCGTGTCGTCGTCACCAACCCGATCGCCGACGATCCACATCGCGAGCTGGAGCGGCTGAACGAGGCGGTCGAAGAGCTGCGCGTGGGCGTCGACAAGATGCTTGAAATCTCGCGGGGCGGCGACACGGAACAGCTGCAGGTTCTGGAAGCCTACCGGATGTTCGCCAATTCCAAGGGCTGGATGCGCCGGATGGAAGAGGACATCGCCCGCGGTCTCAGCGCCGAGGCGGCGGTGGAAAAGGAGCAGTCGCAGGCCCGCGCCCGGATGAGCCAGGTCACCGACCCTTATCTGCGCGAGCGTCTGGCGGATCTGGACGATCTGTCCAACCGTCTGCTGCGCATTCTGACAGGGCAGGGCGGGTCGAACGGTAAAGAACTGCCGCCCGATCCGATCCTGGTGGCGAGGAATATCGGCCCGGGTGACCTGCTGGAATATGGCCGTTCGCTGAAAGGTGTCGTGCTCGAGGAGGGCTCGGTCGGTAGTCATGCCACCATCGTCGCCCGCGCTCTGGCCATCCCGCTGGTGGTACATGTGGGCCGGATCACGACCGAGGCTTTGAACGGCGACCATATTCTGGTCGACGGGGATGAGGGCGTCGTGCATCTGCGCCCCGAGGATACCGTCGTCAGCGCCTTCCGCGACAAGATGGCCATGCAGGCCGAGGCGCAGAAACGCTATGCCTCGATCCGCGAAACCCCGACCGTGACAAAGGATGGCGAGCGGATCAATCTGGTGATGAATGCCGGCCTGATGGCCGACTTGCCGTCGCTCAAGACGTCCGGGGCCGAGGGCGTAGGCCTGTTCCGCACCGAATTGCAGTTCCTGATCCGCAACCAGATGCCCAAACGGTCGGAACTGGTGGCGCAGTACAAGCGCGTTCTGGATTCGGCCGATGGCAAGCGCGTGGTATTCCGCACGCTGGATATCGGGTCGGACAAGGTGCTGCCCTACATGAAACATGTCGCCGAGCCCAACCCGGCGCTGGGTTGGCGCGCCATTCGCGTGGGCCTGGACAAGCGCGGCGTGATGCGGATGCAGCTGCAGGCCCTGTTGCGCGCGGCGGATGGCCGTCCTCTGACGGTCATGTTCCCGTTTGTCGCCCAGGCCGACGAATACCGCGAGGCCCGTTGGGAAGTGAACAAGACGCTGGAGCGCGAAAAGCGCTTGGGTCATGTGCTGCCGGAAACGCTGGAAGTTGGGGCGATGCTGGAAACACCATCATTGGCCTTCGCCCCCCAGAAGTTCTTTGACGAGGTCGATTTCATCTCGATCGGCGGCAACGACCTGAAACAGTTCTTCTTCGCCGCCGACCGTGAAAACGAGCTGGTGCGCCGCCGCTATGACACGCTGAATGTCAGCTTCCTCAGCCTGATCGAGCGCATCGTCGAACGGTGCGGAATTTCCGACACGCCGCTGAGTTTCTGCGGCGAGGATGCCGGCCGCCCGATCGAGGCACTGTGCCTGGCGGCGATGGGTATCCGCACCCTGTCGATGCGCCCGGCCTCGATCGGCCCGGTCAAAAGCCTGTTGTTGCGGTCCAACCTGCAGGATGTCCGCAAGATCATCGCCGACGCCCGCCATCGCGGCGAACAATCGGTGCGCCCGGCGATCATGGAGTATCTGCGCGACAACGGCTGAGGCCATGATGACCGCGAAAAAAGGCCCGATTCCGAAATCCGGGCTTGCTTTTTGGGCTTGGTCTTTCTATCCAAGCCACGAATGTTAGCGGTAACAGGGTGTCTGGCTGCAGACCGCGCCGGATTGTCCGAAGAAGGGAGCCAGCCATGGTTTCACGCGTAATCCCGGTAGATCCGTTCGATCTGGTCCTGTTCGGCGCGACCGGAGATCTGGCCCAGCGCAAGATCCTGCCGGGCCTCTACCATCGGTTCGAAGTGGGGCAGATGCCCGAAGATGCGCGCATCATCGGGACCGCGCGGTCGGATATGGACAATGACGGGTTCCGCGCGCAGGTGCGAAAGTCGATGAAGGAATTCGCGCCGTCGTTCAAAAAGGACGTGCTGGATCGGTTTCTGGCCCGGGTCGAATACGTGCCGGTCGATGCGCTTGGCGAAAACGGCTGGGACAAGCTGGCCAAGTCGCTGCGCCCTGACGTGGTGCGCGCCTATTACCTGTCGGTCGGTCCGAAACTGTTTCCCGGCATCGCGCAGCGCCTGCATGATCACGGGCTGGCCACGCCCGACAGCCGCATCGTGGTCGAGAAACCTTTCGGCCATGATCTGGCCTCGGCCAAGGCGCTGAACGAAGGTCTCGGCGCCTGTTTCGAAGAACATCAGATCTATCGGATCGACCATTACCTGGGCAAGGAAACGGTGCAGAACCTGATGGCGCTGCGCTTTGCCAACTCGCTTTTCGAACCGCTGTGGAACGCGACCCATGTGGATCATGTCCAGATCACCGTGGCCGAAACCGTCGGGGTCGAAGGACGTGGTGCCTATTACGACCAGTCCGGCGCGATGCGGGACATGGTGCAGAACCACCTGGTGCAACTTTTGTGCCTGACTGCGATGGAGCCGCCCTCGACCTTCTCGCCCAACGCGGTGCGCAGTGAAAAGGTCAAGGTGATCGAGGCACTGGAACCTGTCGCCCCGACCGACATCGCCCGCGGCCAGTACCGGGCGGACAAGGGCGGCGACGGCTATGTCGATCATGTGGGCAACCCCCACAGCCTGACCGAAAGCTACATCGCGCTGAAGGTGCGCGTGGGCAACTGGCGCTGGTCGGGGGTTCCGTTCTATCTGCGCACGGGCAAGCGTCTGCGCGCGCGGGAATCCGAAATCGCGGTGTTTTTCCGCGACCCGCCGCACACGATCTTTCCCAATGTCGGCCCGCTGCACGGCAACGTTCTGGTGATCCGCCTGCAGCCTGACGAGGGCATCACCCTGCGCACCACGATCAAGGATCCCGGCCCGGGCGGCTTCCGCCTGACGGACGTGGCGCTGGACATGAGCTTTGCCGAGGCGCTGGGTGCCGATGTGCGCGCGCAGGACGCCTATGAGCGGCTGGTGATGGACGTGATCCGTGGCGACCAGACCCTGTTCATGCGCGGCGACGAGGTCGAGGCCGCCTGGGCCTGGGTCGATCCCATCATCAAGGGCTGGGAAGAGCGCGGCGACCGCCCCTCGCGCTATGATCAGGGCAGTTCCGGCCCGGAAGACGCATTGATGCTGATGCATCGCGACGGGCGCCGCTGGCGCCAGATCGGAGGTTGAGATGGTTCACAACGTCATCACCGATGTCACCCAAAGGATAATCGAGCGCAGCGCCGATCCCCGCCGCACCTATCTGCAGCGGATGGAGCAGGCTCGGTCCGAAGGGCCGGCGCGCGCGCATCTGTCGTGCAGCGGACAGGCCCATGCCTATGCCGGGGCAGGGGCCGATCAGCAGACGATGGCCACGACCAGCGTGGGCAATCTCGGCATCGTCACCGCCTATAACGACATGCTGTCGGCGCATCAGCCGTTCGAGCGCTATCCCGAACTGATCCGCCGCGCGGCCCGTGCCGCGGGCGGCACCGCGCAGGTCGCGGGCGGGGTTCCGGCCATGTGCGACGGGGTCACGCAAGGCGAGGCCGGGATGGAGCTGTCGCTGTTCTCGCGCGACGTGATCGCGCTGGCAGCGGCGGTGGCGCTCAGCCACAATACCTTTGACGCGGCGGTGTTTTTGGGGGTCTGCGACAAGATCGTGCCGGGGCTGGTGATCGCGGCGCAGAGCTTTGGCCACCTGCCGGCGGTGTTCCTGCCCGCCGGCCCGATGACCAGCGGCCTGTCCAACGACGAAAAGGCCAAGGTGCGCCAGAAATTCGCCGCCGGCGAAGCCACGCGCGAAGAACTGATGGCCGCCGAGATGGCCGCCTATCATGGGCCGGGCACCTGCACCTTCTACGGCACCGCCAACACCAACCAGATGTTGATGGAGTTCATGGGCCTGCACCTGCCGGGCTCCAGCTTCGTCAACCCCAACACGCCGCTGCGCGATGCGTTGACCGAGGAGGGCGCCCGCCGTGCCCTGTCGCTCAGCGCGCTGGGTAACAATTACACGCCAGGGTGCCAGATCCTCGACGAACGCGCCTTCGTGAACGGTATCGTGGGGCTGATGGCCACGGGTGGCTCGACCAACCTGCTGATCCACCTGATCGCCATGGCCCGTGCCGGGGGCATCGTGCTGGACTGGCAGGATTTCTCGGACATCTCGGGCGTCGTGCCCCTGGTCGCGCGGGTCTATCCCAACGGGTTGGCGGACGTGAACCATTTCCACGCCGCAGGCGGGCTGGGGTACACCATCGGCACGCTGCTGGACGAAGGGCTGCTGCATCCCGACACTCTGACCGTGGCGGGGCAAGGGTTGCATCATTACACGCAGGAACCCAAGCTGATCGATGGCGCGCTGGTCTGGCAGGACGGCGCAGGCCACAGCCTGAACGAAAAGATCCTGCGCCCGGCCAATGACCCGTTCCAGCCCACCGGCGGCCTGTCGCGCCTGAGCGGAAATCTGGGCACCGGAGTGATGAAGGTCTCGGCCGTGGCCCCCGAACACCAGGTGGTCGAGGCCCCGGTTCGCGTCTTCCACGACCAGGACGAGGTCAAGGCCGCGTTCAAGGCGGGCGAGTTCACCGATGATGTCATCGTCGTGGTCCGCTTTCAGGGACCCAAGGCCAATGGTATGCCCGAACTGCACTCGCTGACCCCGATCCTGTCGATCCTGCAGGGGCGCGGGCAGAAGGTGGCGCTGGTGACCGATGGCCGCATGTCTGGGGCCTCGGGCAAAGTGCCCGCGGCGATCCATGTCTGCCCCGAGGCGCTGGATGGTGGCCCGGTCGCCAAGCTGCGCGATGGCGACCTGCTGCGGGTCGATGCGGTGCGGGGCCAGCTTGAAATCCTGACCCCCGGTGTGCTGGAGCGCCCCGTCGCCACCGCCGATCTTTCGGCGCATCAATACGGGGTGGGCCGCGACCTGTTCACCACGTTCCGCAACGCCGTCGGCTCGGCCGATGCCGGTGCCAGCATTTTCGGAGCCTGAACCTATGTCCGCAAAAACCCAACGTACCCGCGAGATCTGCGCATTGGCGCCCATCGTCCCGGTTCTGGTCGTCGATGACGCCGCCCATGCCCGCCCGCTGGCCGAGGCACTGGTGGCCGGTGGCCTGCCCGCGCTCGAAGTAACCTTGCGCACGCCCGCGGCGCTGGACGCGATCCGCGCCATGGTGCAGGTGCCCGGCGGGGTCGTGGGGGCCGGCACGCTGGTCACGCCCGACGATGTCCGCGCCGCAAAAGAGGCGGGCGCGCAGTTCGGCGTATCGCCCGGGGCCACCGATGCCCTGATCGCCGCCTGCGAGGCCGAGGGCCTGCCGCTGCTGCCCGGCGCGGCCACCGCGACCGAGGCGATGCGCCTGCTCGAGCAGGGCTATGACATGCTGAAGTTCTTCCCGGCCGAAGCCTCGGGCGGGGCGCCTGCGCTCAAGGCGATCGGCGCGCCGCTGCCGCAGATCACCTTCTGCCCGACGGGCGGCGTGTCGCCCGCCAACGCGCGCGACTACCTGTCCCTGCCCAACGTGATCTGCGCGGGCGGCAGTTGGGTCGCGCCGAAACAGATGGTGGCGCAGGGCGACTGGGCGGGGATCGAAGCCCTTGCGCGTGAGGCGGCCGCCCTGATGGATTGACCTTGCCGGGCCGGGCGCTAGGGTGGGCGCCATTACAGGCAGGTTGATCGACATGACAGACAGTATTTCCTTCGCCCAAGGGCGAAATTATCTGGCCATTCCGGGCCCTTCCGTGATTCCGGACGCGGTGCTGCAGGCGATGCACCGCCCGTCGCCCAATATCTATGCCGGTGAACTGGTCGAGATGATGCCCGACCTGACGGCCGACCTGCGCCGCGTGGCCCGTACCCGGCACGAGGTGGCGATCTACATCGCCAACGGCCACGGCGCGTGGGAGGCGGCGCTGTCCAACGTTCTGGCGCCGGGGGAAACCGTGCTGGCTCCGGCTTCGGGGCGGTTCACCCATGGCTGGGCGGAAATGGCCGAGCGTCTGGGCGTCAAGGTCGAGTTGATCGATTTCGGCCCCTCCGACCCGTGGGATATGGACCGGATCGCGCAGGCCCTGCGGGCTGATGCCGACCACCGGATCAAGGCGGTTCTTGCGGTGCACGTGGACACGTCCAGCTCGATCCGCAACGACATTCCGGCGCTGCGGGCGCTATTGGACGACCTGAACCACCCGGCATTGCTGATGGCGGATTGCATCGCTTCTCTGGGCTGCGACCGGTTCGAAATGGATGACTGGGGCGTCGATGTCATGGTCACCGCCTGCCAGAAGGGGCTGATGACCCCTGCGGGCATGTCCTTCGTGTTCTTCAACGACCGGGCCAAGGCCAAACGGGCCGCGATGCCGCGGGTTTCGGCCTATTGGGACTGGCAGCCACGATCAGAGCCCGACTGGTTCTATCAGTATTTCGGCGGCACCGCGCCGACGCACCACCTGTATGGTCTGCGCGCCGCCCTGGATCTGATCCATGCCGATGGGATTGAGCAGGTTTGGGCCCGCCATGCGCGGCTGGCCCATGCCGTCTGGGCCGCCTGCGAGAAGTGGGCTGAGGCCGGGGCGCTGCACCTGAACGTCGGCGATCGCACGCATCGCAGCCATGCCGTCACCGCTCTGCGCTTGACCGAGGGTCGCGGCACGCCCCTGCGCAGCTATACCGAGCGGCACCTGGGCTTGACCCTTGGCATCGGGCTGGGCATGGCGGACGAGGAGTCATGTTTCCGGCTGGGCCACATGGGCCATCTGAACGGGCACATGGTCATGGGTCTGCTGGGCGGCATCGAAACCGCCATGGCCGCGTTGGAGATCCCACGCGGGTCCGGCGCGCTCGAGGCTGCGGCGGGGGTTCTGGCGGGCTAGGCGCTGCGCGCTGCCGCCAGCGCCTGCGGCAGGGCGGCGGCAAAGGCGTTCAGGTCGGCTTCGGTGCCGCAACTGACGCGGATGCAGCGGTTCTGCGGGGCTGCAAATGGCATCCGCACGAAGATCCCTTGCGCCACCAGCGCCTCCAGCACCGCCTTGGCAAATGCTCCGTCGCGCCCACAGTCGATTGCCACGAAATTGGTGGCCGAGGGCAGCGGGCTCAGCCCGTTGTCACGCGCAATCGCGACGATCCGGTCGCGGGCCGAGGCGATCTGTGTCTGAACCTGCGTCAGCCAGTCCTGATCGTGCAGGGCGGCCAGCGCCCCGGCCTGCGCCATGCGGTTCATGCCGAAATGGTTGCGCACCTTGTTGAAGGCCGAGATCAACCCGGGCGCTCCGATCGCATAGCCGACCCGTGCGCCGGCCATGCCGTAGACCTTGGAAAAGGTGCGCATCCGGATCACGCGCGGATCATCCGCCGCGACCGGCGCGGCGGTGCCGACGGGCGCGCATTCCACGTAAGCCTCGTCCAAAACCAGCAGACAGCCGTCCGGCAGAGCGTCCATCGCCGCGACGATGTCCGTGCCGCGATGCCAACTGCCCATCGGGTTGTCCGGGTTGGCCAGATAGACCAGCTTGGCGCCGACCTCGGCTGCCTTGGCGAACAAGGCGGCCGGGTCCTCGTGATCGTTGGCATAAGGCACCTTGTGGATCGTCCCGCCATAGCCCGCGACGTGGTAGTTGAAGGTGGGATAGGCCCCGTCCGAGGTCACGACCGCATCGCCCGGACCGACCATCAGGCGCACCAGATAGCCCAGCAGCCCGTCGATGCCTTCGCCGACCACGATGTTGTCGGGGCTGATCCCGTGATGATCGGCCAGCGCATGGCGCAGATCGTGGTTCTCTGGGTCGCCATACATCCAGATGCCGTCAGCGGCCTGCCGCATCGCCTCGATCGCGCGGGGCGAGGGGCCGAACACGCTCTCGTTTGCGCCCAGCCGGGCCACGAAGGGCGCGCCGCGCTGACGCTCCTGCGTCTCGGGGCCGACGAAGGGCACGGTTGCGGGCAGGGATTGGGCAAGCGGGGTGTATCTTGGTCCGGTCATGGGCGCAGATAATCCCAAGGGCATGGCCGGGGCAAGCCTTGCATGTGGCCGGGGCGTCCGCGCCGATCTGCCCTCACGTCGGGCTGGCGTCGGCTGCGGGTTTCGGGGCATGGTTTGCCCGGAACATCAAACCCGGAGGCCCAGATGGCGCGCGTATCAGTCGAATACAGGAACCACATCGCCCATGTCACCCTGACCCGCGGCGACAAGATGAACGCGCTGGATGATGCGATGATCAAGGCAATCTTGGCAGCGGGGCAAGAGGTCGCTGCCTCGGACGCCCGTGCCGTGGTGCTGTCGGGCGAGGGCAAAAGCTTCTGCGCGGGCCTCGACATGGCCAGCTTCGCGGCCATGGCGCACAAGGACCCGACCGAGTGGCTGATGACCCGCAGCCATGACGACGCGAATGAGATGCAGGAGCTGGCGCTGATCTGGCGCCGCGTGCCGGTGCCGGTGATCTGCGCCATTCAGGGCGTGGCCTATGGCGGTGGACTGCAGATCGCGCTGGGTGCCGATATCCGCATTGCCCATCCCGATGCCAAGCTGGCCGTGATGGAGATGAAATGGGGCATCGTCCCCGACATGGGCGGCATGGTCCTGTTGCCGAAACTGGTACGGTCCGACGTGCTGCGCATGCTGACCTATACCGCGCGGCCCATCGGTGCCGCTCAGGCCGCCGACTGGGGGTTGGTCACCAGCCTGTCGGATGATCCGCTGACCGAAGCCATCGCGCTGGCCGAGGATATCGCGGGCAAGAGCCCCTCGGCCATCCGCGCCGCGAAACGCCTGATCGAGGTGGCCGAAACCAAGTCGCGCGCCGAGGTTCTACTGGCCGAATCCGCCGAACAGGTCGAGCTGATCGGCAAACCCGACCAGATGGAAGTGGTGATGGCCCAGATGCAGGGTCGCAAGCCCGAGTTCAAGTAAACTCGCGGGCCGCGGCCAGGTGGGCCTCAGCCCCGCAGGCGCGTCGTCACCCAATAGGCGATGCCGCCTGCCAGCAGACCCCAGACCGCCGCGCCCAGGCCAAACACGGTGATGCCCGAGGCGGTGATGGCAAAGGTCAGGATCGCGGCTTCGCGCTCGGCCGGAACCTCGAGCGCGGCGAAGGTGGCATTGGCCATGACCCCGATCAGCGCCACGCCGGTCAACGTGCCCATCAGCATCGGATCGGCATGGGCGGCAAACCCGGTTATGGCCACGGCGAACATCCCGAATAGGCAATAGAACACCCCGGCCATGACAGCCGACCAATAGCGCTGATCCCGGTCGGGGTGGCTGTCCTCGTTCGAGCACATGGCGGCGGTGATGGCCGCGAGGCAGGTCGCCGGCGCGCCGAAGGGGGCCGACAGGATGCTGGCCCCGCCCACGGCCGAGAATAGCCGCCCTGCCACCGGGGCATAGCCAAAGCTGCGCATGACCGCGATGCCGGGGATGTTCTGCGTGGCCATCGTGACCACGAACAGCGGCACCCCGATGCCGATCATCGACGCCACCGAGAATGTGGGCGTGGTCCAGACCGGCGCGGCCAGCAGGTGGTCGGGGCGGACCGACGGTCCGTCAGAGAACAGAACTACGACCAGCGCGGCGGCCAGTACGGCGGCGGGAACCGCCAGCAGTCTGTGCACACGTCCGGCGATGAACCAGGTCAGGATCACCGGCAGGGCCTGCCAGGGGATCTCGACCGCGGCCTGGAACGGGACGATGCACAGCGGCAGCAGCACCCCTCCCAGCATTGCCTGCGCCAAGGAGGTGGGAATAGCCGCTGCCAACCGTCCCAGCGGGTGCCACATCCCGGCCAGCACGGTCAGCGCACCCGCAAACAGGAATGCGCCGATGGCACCCGAGAAACCCGCGGCCGGCGCGGCCGAAACCGCCAGCAGCGCCGCACCGGGCGTGGACCAGGCCACGCTGATCGGTTGGCGGTACCACAGGCTGAGCACGATCGCCGCCAGCCCCATGGCAAGGGCGGCCATCATCAGCCCCGATGCCGCCTGCGGCCCCGAGGCGCCCATGGCATCCAGCCCCTGCAGGACAATCGGAAAGGAACTGAAAAAGCCGACTACGGCCACGACCAGCCCGGTAGAAACGGTCTGCATCGGCGGAAAGGGTCTGGACATGGAGGCCTCGGTGGATTGGTCCCGAGATTGCTAGCAACCGTTTGGCCCGGTGAACAGGGCCGGGTGCAAAAAACCCCGCCGGGCGTGCGCGGCGGGGTTTCGTCAAGCTTATGCGAGGGGCTGACGGATCAGGCGATCTCGGCCAGTCGGGCCAGCGCCTCGTTGATGCGGGCCTCTTCCTCTTCGCGGGCGGCCAGGTTGGCCTTGGCCTCTTCCACCACCTCTTCCGGGGCCGAGGCCACGAATTTGGGGTTGTTGAGACGCCCGCGCAGACCGCCCAGTTCCTTGGCCAGTTTGCCCTTGGCTTTTTCCAGCCGTTCCTTCTCGGCGCCGATGTCTATGATGTCGGCCAGCGGCAGGCCAAAAGACGCACCGGGCGCCGCGATCGAGATCGTGCCCTTGGGCAGCGTATCGGCCTTGGTCAGGCTGTCGATCCGGGCCAGCCGTTTGATCAGCGCCTCGTTCCGCTCCCAGGCGGCCTGGCCGTGGGCGTCGATCTCGGTCACCAGCATCGGCACGTACAGGCCCGCCGGGACGCGCATCTGGGCGCGGGCCGAGCGGGTGTTCTCGATCACCGAGATCACCCAGTTCATCTCGCGATCCGCGTCGGCGTCGACCAGATCGTCGGCGGCATAGCTGGGCCAGTCGGCATGCACCAGCATCTTGGCACGGGTGCCGGTCAGGCCCCACAGCTCTTCGGTGATGAAGGGCATGATCGGGTGCAGCAGGACCAGGCACTGATCCAGAACCCAGCGCATGGTGGCGCGGGTCTCGGCCTGGGCCTCGGCATCGTCGCCCTGCAGCAGCGGTTTGGACAGTTCCACGTACCAGTCACAGACCTTGCCCCAGACAAAGGCATAAAGCGCATTGGCCGCGTCATTGAAGCGATAGCTCTCCAGCGCCGAGTCGACCTCTTCGCGCACGCGGGCGGTTTCGCCGATGATCCAGCGGTTTACGGCGGCCTTGGGCTGCAACTCGGCCACGTCCAGTTGCGGGACGGCGTCGGTAAAGACCTCGTTCATCTCGGCAAAGCGGACGGCGTTCCACAGCTTGGTGCCAAAGTTGCGATAGCCGGTGATGCGCTCGCGCGACAGTTTCAGCACGCCGCCGATGGCCGCCATCGACGCGTTGGTAAAGCGCAGCGCGTCGGCGCCGAACTCGTCCACGATTTCCAGCGGGTCGATGACGTTGCCGGTGGTCTTGGACATCTTCTTGCCCTTCTCGTCGCGGACGAGCTGGTGCAAATAGACGGTGTGGAACGGGATTTCGTTCACCACGGCCAGCTGCATCATCATCATCCGGGCGACCCAGAAGAACAGGATGTCGAACCCGGTGATTAGGACATCGGTAGGGAAGTAGCGCTGCAACTCCTCGGTCTGTTCGGGCCAGCCCAGCGTGCCGATCGGCCACAGCCCGGACGAGAACCAGGTGTCCAGCACATCCGGGTCGCGCCAGACCGGATAGACCAGCTTGGTCGGATCGCGGTCGATCGCGTATTGTGCCAGGCTTTCGGCGAACCGGTGGATCGCCTCGTGCTTGTCGGCCACCTCGATCACCGTGGCGTGGCTGAGCGGGCTGGGAATGTCGGCATTGTCATCCAGGAATTTTCCGGTGACGTCCTCGAAGCTGGCGGCGCACTCCATGACCGCGCCCCGGTGCAGCATGCCGCCTTCGTTCAGCAACCGGCCCAGTTCGACCAGGTCCAGCTCGCCGTCGTTTTCGTCATCCTTGAAATCCTCGGCCGACAGGTCCAGCCCGTACCAGACCGGAATCTGATGGCCCCACCACAGCTGGCGGCTGATGCACCAGGGCTCGATGTTCTCGAGCCAGTGGTAATAGGTCTTTTCGCCCGATTCCGGGATGATCTTGACCCGGCCGTCGCGCACCGCGTCCAGCGCGGGGCCCACGATTTTTGAGGTTTCGACGAACCACTGGTCGGTCAGCATCGGCTCGATCACCACCTTCGAGCGGTCGCCGAAGGGCTGCATGATCGGTTTGCTCTCGACCAGCGGCACCAGCGCGTCGGCGCCGTCGGCATCGGGTTTCAGCGCGGTCGATCCCAGGCGCGGATCATCCGCACGGGTCATCACGGTCAGGCCTTCGGCGGTGATTTCTTCGACCACCTTGGCGCGCGCCTCGAACCGGTCCAGGCCGCGCAGATGGTCGGGCACCAGGTTGATCGCGTCGATTTCGTTCTCGGTGAATTCGCGGCCGCGGGCATATTCCTGCGCCTTGGCGGCTTCGTCCGCATAGGGCGCGCCGTCGGCCCGCATGTGGCCGCGCGTATCCATCAGGCGGTACATCGGGATCTTGCCGCGCTTGGCCACCTGATAGTCGTTGAAATCATGCGCGCCGGTGATCTTCACCGCGCCCGAGCCGAAATTCGGGTCAGGGTATTCGTCTGTGATGATCGGGATCTGGCGGCGATGCTCTTTCGGGCCCACCGGGATTTCGCAAAGCTTGCCGACGATCGGCGCATAGCGTTCGTCCGACGGGTGCACCGCAACCGCGCCGTCGCCCAGCATGGTCTCGGGGCGGGTCGTGGCGATCGAGATGTAGTCGCGCTCTTCCTCGAGCACGATGTTCCCGTCCTCGTCCTTTTCGACGTAGGTATAGGTCTCGCCCCCGGCCAGCGGGTACTTGAAGTGCCACATGTGGCCGGCGACCTCGATATTCTCGACCTCGAGGTCCGAGATCGCGGTCTCGAAATGCGGGTCCCAGTTGACCAGCCGCTTGCCGCGGTAGATCAGGCCCTTGTCGTACATGTCGACAAAGACCTTGATGACCGCGTCATGGAAATTGGGGCTGTTTTCGTGGCCCGTGCGCGGGTCGCCGGCCGCGCCGGCCATGGTGAAGGCGTTGCGCGACCAGTCGCACGAAGAGCCGAGGCGTTTCAGCTGCTCGATGATGGTGCCGCCGTATTCGCCCTTCCACTCCCAGACCTTCTCAAGGAACTTCTCACGGCCCAGTTCGTTCCGGCTGGGTTGTTGCGTGGCGGCGAGCATCTTCTCGACCTGCATCTGGGTGGCGATGCCGGCATGGTCCTGGCCGGGCTGCCACAGCGTGTCGAACCCGCGCATCCGGTGCCAGCGGATCAGGATGTCCTGCAGGGTGTTGTTGAACGCATGGCCCACATGCAGCGCACCGGTCACGTTCGGCGGCGGGATCATGATGCAAAAGCTCTCGTCGCGCGACTTGTTCGCGCCTGCCTTGAAGGCTCCGGCCTGTTCCCAGGCCTTGTAGATCCGGGCCTCGGCCTCGGCCGCGTTGAATGTCTTGTCCATCGCCATCGGGTGCGTCCTGCGTCATCGATCTTGGGTCAGCGCCTGCAATAGCGAATGGCGGCGGGAAGGGAAAGGGCCAAGCACCTCGCGCACTGGACATCCGCCGCATCAAGGCTAGGGTCGCGGTCTGAGGCAGTGAAAGGGGCGCGTCATGGAAAAGTTCGGCAAGAGCCAGCCGATCACCCGGACCGAGGATCAGCGGTTCCTGACCGGGCAAGGCCGCTACATGGACGATACGGTGCCACCCGGCGCGCCGCACGCGGTGTTCTTTCGCAGCCCTGTGGCGCATGGCGACATCACCGGGCTGGACCTCGACGCCGCCCGCGCCGCGCCCGGCGTGCGGCTGGTGCTGACCATCGATGACCTGATCGCCGCTGGAATCGACCCGGTGCTGAGCGCCACGATCCTTGTCAACCGCGACGGCACCCGCGCCGCCAATCCCCCGCGCCACATGCTGGCCCGCGACCGGGTGCGCTTTGTCGGCGAGCCGGTGGCGATGGTCGTGGCCGAAACGCTGGCGCAGGCCCGCGACGCCGCCGAGCTGATCTGGATGGACACCGCCGACCGCCCCGCCAAGCTGGACCTTGCGCTGGGCGGTGAGCCGCTGCACCCCGAGGCCCCCGACAACCGCGCCTTTGACTGGGCCGTCGGCGACGAAGCCGGAACCCAGGCCGCTTTCGACACCGCCGCCCATGTGGTGTCGCTGCAGGTGGCCGACAACCGGGTGATCGTGAACTCGATCGAGCCGCGCGGCTGCAATGCGGTCTGGTCCGACGGGCGGCTGCATTTCAGCTATGGCGGGCAGGGTGTCTGGGGGATGAAGGCGCAACTGGCCGACAAGCTGCGGCTGGATCCGCAGGCCGTCCATGTCACCACGCCCGACGTGGGCGGCGGGTTTGGCATGAAGGCGATGCCGTATCCCGAGTATTTCTCGGTCGCGGTGGCAGCGATGCAACTGGGCCAGCCCGTGCACTGGATGTCGGACCGGACCGAGGCGATGCTGTCCGACCACCACGGGCGCGACCTGACCTCGCTGGCCGAACTGGCCTTTGACGAGGATCTTCGCATCACCGCTTATCGGGTCCACAGCCGCTGCAACCTGGGCGCGTACAACAGCCATTTCGGTCAGGCGATCCAGACCAACCTGTTCAAATGCGTTCTGCCCGGCGTCTATGACGTGCAGAAAACCTATCTGCGGGTCGAGGGGTTCTATACCAACACCACCCAGGTCGATGCCTATCGAGGGGCCGGCCGCCCCGAGGCGATCTATGTGCTGGAACGCGCGATGGACCGCGCCGCGCGCGAGCTGGGCGTCGACCCGTGGGAACTGCGCCGCCGTAACTTCATCCGGCCCGAGGCTTTTCCCTATGTCTCGGCCACCGGTGAAACCTATGATGTGGGCGATTTCGGATTGGTTCTGTCCCGCGCCGCCGAACAGACCGCCGGTTTCGCCGCGCGCAAGGCCGCCGACGCCGAACGTGGTCTGATCCGGGGGCAGGGGCTTTGTTACTATATCGAAAGCATTCTGGGTGACCCTTCCGAAGGCGCAAAAGTCGAATTCTGTCAGGACGGAACAGTGAACCTTTATGTCGGGACGCAATCGAACGGGCAGGGCCATGAGACGGTCTATGCCCAGTTCCTGTCGGATCAGACGGGGATTCCGGCCGACCGGATCCGGGTCGTGCAAGGTGACAGCGACCGCATGGCGCAGGGCGGCGGCACCGGCGGGTCGCGCTCGGTCACGGTGCAAAGCGCGGCGACGCTGGTCACGATTGACCAGATGATCGCCGCATTCACGCCCTATCTGGCGGATAAAATGGGGGTCGAGGAAAGTGATGTGACCTTCGACCATGAAACCTTTCGCGCGCCGGGGTCGAACCTGACGCCGACGCTGATCGAAGCGGCCGAGATGGCCTGCGCTGACGGCCGCACCGACCTGCTGCAGCACGAGGCCCGCACGCGGCTCGAGGCGCGCAGCTATCCTAACGGCGCCCATGTTGCCGAGATCGTGATCGACCCGGAAACCGGCACGACGACGGTCGACCGCTATACGGTCGTCGATGATTTCGGCAATCTCATCAACCCCATGCTGGCCGAAGGGCAGGTGCACGGAGGGGTGGCCCAGGGCATCGGCCAGGCGCTGTGCGAGCACGTGGTGCATGATGGTGAGGGGCAGTTGCTCACGGCAACGTTCATGGATTACGCCTTGCCGCGCGCCGCTGACATACCCATGATTAGGTTTACCTCGGCGCCGGTTCCGTCAACGGCCAACCCCATGGGAATGAAAGGATGCGGCGAGGCAGGCACCGTTGGCGCATTGGCCGCGGTTGCAAATGCGGTGCAGGATGCGCTCTGGGATCATGGGGTGCGGCAGGCGGACATGCCGTTCACTCCGGTCAAGGTTTGGGAATTGTTGTCGAATGGTACTGTCGCGGTTCGGTAAGAAGATACTTGGATGGCTCGGCCGCCCCCTGCGGTCCGAGCATTCCGCCGAAACGCGCCACCGCGAACCCATCAGTCATGTCATCATCTTGGACGGAACGATGTCGACCTTGGAGCCCGGGTTCGAGACCCATGCCGGTCAGACCTTTCGGTTGTGCTGCGAAATGGGCAATCAGGTCTCGGTCTTCTATGAAGCGGGCGTGCAATGGGAGAGCTGGAAATCCACGCTGGACGTGATGATGGGGCGGGGGATCAACCGCCAGATCCGCAGGGCCTACGGCTATCTTGCCTCTCGGTACAAGCCCGGCGATCGGATCTACTTCATCGGCTATTCCCGCGGCGCCTATGGTGTGCGCAGCCTTGCCGGCGTCATCGATATGATCGGGCTGCTGCAGGCCGAGCATGCGACCGAGCGCAACATCAAGCAGGCCTACCGGCATTATGAGTGCAACCCGGGCGGGCAGGCCGCGCAGGACTTTCGCCGGAATTTCTGCCATGACGGCGTCGAAGTTGAGATGATCGGCGTCTGGGACACGGTCAAGGCATTGGGACTGCGCCTGCCGCTGCTGTGGCGCATGGCCGAAGAGCGGCATTCATTTCACAACCACCACCTCGGGCCGTCCACCCGGCACGGGTATCATGCGCTGGCGCTGGATGAAACGCGAGAGGTCTTCACGCCGGTCCTTTGGTCGACCGCACCGGATTTCCGCGGCCACTGCGAACAGGTCTGGTTCCGCGGCACGCATGGTGACGTCGGGGGGCAACTCAGCGGGTTCGAGCCTGCGCGACCGCTGGCCAATATTTCGCTGGTGTGGATGCTCGCCAAGGCCGAGTTGCATGGTCTGCCTCTGCCTGAAGATTGGCGCACCCGCTTTCCCACTGATCCGCATGCACCGTCGGTCGGGACGTGGCGGGGATGGGGCAAGATCTTCCTGCTGCGCAAGCATCGCACCGTAGGTCAGGACCCGTCCGAACGCCTGCATGTCTCGGTTTCGCCCGACGAACTGCCCAAATGGGTGCACCTGCCGGCAGGGCCGCATTCACATCCGGCGCAGTAACGGTCAGTCAAACATCGCCGGGCTGGGTGACTTGCCGTTCGCTTGAAACGCATCGTGGATGTCTTTTTCCAAATTGCGTGTCAGGGACAGGTCCGGCAACGCATCCGGGGCAAAAAACGCGGCTTCGCTGGTTTCGGGGCCCGGGGTCGGGGTGGCGGCATCGAAAGGGCTACACAGGAAGAACAGTTTGTAAAAGTCCCGTGGATCTGTCGGGTAGGGATGCCGCGCCTTGTGGCGTACGGCATAGAGTGTCTGCGCCGCGACACGCAGACCGGCTTCCTCCAAGACTTCGCGTTCGATGTTCTCCGACGGAGAGCTGCCGATATCGGCAAAACCGCCAGGCATCGCCCACAACCCGTCGCTGCGTTCCCGTACCAGCAGGATACCCCCGTTGCGAATTACGGCGGCGCGGATGTCGACGCTGGGTGTTGCGTATCCGCCCGAGTGGGCAGGCATCGCCATTTCGATCTGTGACAAAGGCACCCGACCCAGGTCGGCCAGCATCGCGTGGGCCATTCCGGCGATCTCGTCATAACGTTCGCGGTCGAACGGATCGGTGGTGAAATGCTGGCCGGTTTCGGCCAGCGCCAAAAGCCGTTTGGCCCGGGCCAGCCAGGTATCCTCCATCGCTGTCGGATCCTGGCGCATGGGCCTCAGCGCCGCCGGTCGCGGCGCGAGCTCATGGGTTGGAAGGCGACGCCCACATGTGCCTCGCAATAGGGTTTGCCCGGCTCGGCCGGCAGACCGCAGAACCAGAAATCATCCGTGGCCGGATCGCCCACGGGCCATTTGCAGGTCTTTTCGGTCAGTTCCATCAGGGTCAGCTTCTTGGCCTTCTTCTCGACCTCGTTGACCTTGGCCAGTGCCTCGGGGCTGATTTCATTGGCCGAAGGCTGCGGCGGCAGCGGCTGGCCGGCCGGAATGATCTGGCGGCGCGGCGGCGTGGCCGGCTTTGCCTCGGCGGCCGGCGCGGCTGCTGCAGGGCGGGCCGGTTCGGTCTTGGGGGCGGGTTTGGGCTTGGCCTCGGCCTTGGGTGCGGGGGCCGGTTTTTCCTTGGGCTCGGCCTTGGCCGGTGCGGCGCCGGCGGTCCGGTTCGACAGGCCCAGGCGATGGACCTTGCCGATCACCGCATTGCGGGTGACCCCGCCCAGTTCCTTGGCGATCTGGCTGGCCGACTGGCCTTCGCCCCACATTTTCTTGAGCAGTTCAACGCGCTCGTCTGTCCAGGACATGGGTAGCCTTTCAAAAGCGGGAAAGCGGCCTCGGTCACGGGCCGCCTTCGGAATTCGTCTCAGCGCCCTATTCTAATCACTGCGGGCCGAGTTACAAGCGGTCATCGAATCAGATTGGGGGCAGGAATGCAGAATCTCGCGGATCAGGACATGCGCCGTTTCGGAGCGGTCAACTGGATGGGGTTGTGGACACTGGCCCAGCGCGAAACCCTGCGCTTCCTGGCGGTCTGGACGCAGACCCTGCTGGCGCCTCTGGTCACAGCGGGGCTGTTCCTGCTGATCTTCAACATTGCCGTCGGCCCGGGGCGACCGGATGTCATGGGCGTGCCCTTCCTGACATTCCTGGCGCCCGGGATCATGATGATGACGGTGATTCAGAACGCCTTCGCCAACACTTCGTCCTCGATGGTGATCTCGAAAGTGCAGGGCAACATCGTCGATACCCTGATGCCGCCGCTGTCCCCGCTCGAGATTTTGCTGGGCTATCTGGCGGGCGGCATCGCACGGGGTGTGCTGATCGCGTTGATGCTGGCCGCTGCGCTGGCGCTTGGCTTGGGGCTGATGCCGCAGCATCCCGCGCTGGCCTTGGTTTTCGTCATTCTTGGGGGTGCGTTCATGGGCGCGCTGGGCCTACTGGCAGGGGTCTTCGCCAACAAGTTCGATCAGATGGCCGCCATCACCAACTTCATCGTTACTCCGTTGGCGTTTCTGTCCGGCACCTTCTACTCGGTCGACGCGTTGCCGCCGTTGCTGAACAGGATCAGCCACGTGAACCCCGTTTTCTACCTGATCGACGGATTGCGATATGGCATGATCGGAGTGTCGGACAGCAACCCGATGTTGGGGATGGCCGTCTGTTTGCTGTCCACCCTGCTGATCTGCGCCGTCATCTGGCAAATGCTGCGGACCGGTTACCGTTTGAAGGCCTAGGCAGCTTCGGACAACGAACCGGGCTGTAGAGGCACGCGTGGGCGTCCCAGCCGCGGATGCAGTCGCGCGGCCACGGACCAGGCGCCCAGCAGTGCAAACCCACCTGCTGCAAAAACACCAGCCACCGGTGTCGCCAGCAACACCAAGGCGGCAACGCCCGGTGTCAGAATTCCCGAAACGTCGCGATAGCTGGAATAGATTGCGGACATCTCTGTCCGCTCGGACGGCTTCACCGCCATCAGGAATGGCAGACCGGCACAAATGTCCAGCACGATCAACCAGATTGACCCCATGACCAGTGCGACGACCGATGCCACCGGCCAGCCCGAGAGAATTGCAGCCAACAGAAAACATGTGGCGCAGGCGGCAAAGCCCGTTCGTACGGCGCTGCGCAGAGACCGGTTCTGGACCCAGCGCAGAATCAGGGGGGCAGCAAACAGCATGGCGTTCGTGGCTGATAAAAGCGTGCCGCCCAATTGCTCACCCAACCCGTTTTCGATGGCGAAAATCGGAAGGTAGACCACATAGATCCACCAGCCACAGGACCGGATCATAGCAAACAGATACCCCGCCACCAGCCGTGGTTGGGCAAAGAACCGTGGCAGAAATGACAGCGGATTTTGCGTTGCCCTCCTGGCCTTGGTAATCAGTTTGCCGTTGCCCAGACGCATGGCCCAGAACATGATCAGCATCCCGGTGGCGGCGGTCGCGCTGATGATGAAAGGGGCCGGCGCCCATAATTCCATCAGCATCACGCCTGCCATCGGCCCCGCTGTCCAACCCAGCGCGCTGTAGAACATCCGGCTTGTTTCGCAGCGGCCGAGCTCGATCTTGCTGATGTAGTCCAAAACGTAGGCGTTGAAGCAGATGAAAGTAACCACCGCGGCAACGGTGTTCAGCGCAAGCGCGCCGATCACGGCCTCGGGGCTGCCGTCGATGGCCAGCAGAGCGCCGGTGATGAACATAACGCAGCCGGCTGTGTAGGCCCATCGTCGCGGGACATAACGGATCAGGAACGGCACCATCAGTCCAGCCAATAACGAAACGAGGCCTACCAGAAAGTAAACGAGCGAGACGGACCCGGCGTCGCCCATGGCCCGGTACATCACCAAGGGGAATACGGAAATCAGGATGCCGCGAACCACGGCCTCGAACCCGGCAAGTATGCCGAACTTGCGAACGGAGGGCGCGGGCGCATGACGGACCCATTCCGGGATTCGGCGTTCGTGCATCGGGCAATCTCTCTAACCAACCGCATTCAGGGTGCGTCATGCGGTGTCGGTTTCATGAGAGTTTGCGACATCGGGGTCGCCTGCGGACAAGGCCGTAGAAAAAAATTCTAGCGGCGTCTGGCTCGGGCCTCGCGCCAGACAAGGATCAGCGCTCCGGTCAGAATGACCCCTGAGCCCAGCAGGCTGACCCAATCCGGAACGACCCGGAACACTGCAAAGTCATAAAGCGCCGCGAATATCAGCGTTGCATAGCTGATTGGCGCTACGAACGAGGCATCTGCCCGGGCCATTCCATTGACGAAGCAGGCCTGCGCGCAAGCCATCAGAAAACCAATGCCGGCCAAAGCCGCCCACTGAGCGGGCGATGGTGGTTGCCAGACGGTTGCGACCGCGATGCTGGCAATCGTCAAGCCCATGGCATTGTTGATGAGCAGGATCTGGATTGGGCTCTCGCGGCCAGACAGCTTTTTGATGAAGATCAATTCCATCCCGATCACTGCCGCCGCCGCCAAGGCCAGCAGGGCCGCGGGTTGAAAGCTGTCGGGGGTCGGGCGCAGCAGGATGATCGCCCCCGTCAAAGCCACCGCCGCCGCCAGCCACCGCCAAGGCCCCACGGTCTCTTTCAGCAGAGGAATGGCCAGAACCATCGCGAAAACAGGGTTCAGAAACGATATCGCCGTGGCATCGGCTATGGGGATATAGGCGACCGACGCGAACATCAGGGTAATGCCAGTCCACCCGAAACTGGTGCGTCCGATATGCAGACCCCAATGCGGACGCCGTAGTTGGGGACGCAGGACGCCAACCGCTGCCACGATGACCACAAATGCGAACAGGAACCGGCCATGGCTGATCTGCATCGGGTGCAGGGGCGGGCCCAGTGTCTCGGTGCCCAAAGCTTTGGCCAGCAATGTCGTGCCCGCGATGAAAGCGCTGGCGCAGAAGATAAGTACGGCTGCCAGGGCAGGGTTGTGGGCTTGTGGTGAGAACATGGGCCATCGGTGCGCCAGCGTAAGAGAAATGACAAGCCCGAATTGCAAGGGGTCCAACCCGCGCCCGCAAAAAATCCATGGGCGGATACATTTTGCCTTTCCTCACTGGGTTGGCCCCGCTATACGGGCGCCCATGATCAAACTCGTGCATATCCTGCCGCTCCGACGTCGACGCATCATTGCGTAACCGGCCCGTTTGATCCTGCGCGCGCGACCCAAATCCGCGCATCTCTCACCAAATCTGTTGACGAACCCGGTCTCAGTGTTTCAGTCACTGGGTTCAAGTTTTCCAAAAAGGATGATCCGATGATCCCGTCCGTTCTGCCGACCTACAATCGTGCTCCGCTGACCTTCGTTAAGGGCGAAGGCGCCTGGCTGACCGAGGCGGACGGCCGACGTTTCCTTGATCTAGGCGCGGGGATTGCGGTGAATGCGCTGGGCCATGCCCACCCGGCACTGGTCGGGGCCTTGACTGAACAGGCGCACGCGCTGTGGCACGTGTCGAACCTGTACCAGATCCCGCAGCAGCAGGCGCTGGCCGACAAGCTGGTGGATCTGACCTTTGCCGACACGGTGTTCTTCACCAATTCGGGCACCGAGTCCTGCGAATTGGCGGTCAAGATGGCCCGCAAATACTTCTACGATCAGGGGCAACCCGAGCGGGTGGAGATCATCACGTTTGATGGGTCTTTCCATGGGCGTTCTTCAGCGGGCATCGCCGCTGCCGGGTCCGAGAAAATGACCAAGGGGTTCGGCCCGCTGCTGCCGGGGTTCGTGCATGTCGCCTTCGGCGATCTGGACGGTGTGACCAACGCGATCAGCGACAAGACCGCCGCGATCATGATCGAGCCGATCCAGGGCGAGGGCGGCATCCGCCCCGTCCCCGATGTCGAACTCAAGGCCCTGCGCCAGATCTGCGACGACAACGGCTTGCTGCTGATCCTCGACGAGGTGCAGTGCGGCGTCGGCCGGACCGGGAAACTCTTTGCCCATGAATGGGCAGGCATCACGCCCGACATCATGATGGCGGCCAAGGGTATCGGTGGCGGCTTCCCGTTAGGTGCGGTGCTGGCTACCGAAGCGGCCGCCAGCGGCATGACCGCGGGCACCCATGGGTCGACCTATGGCGGCAACCCGCTGGGCTGCGCGGTGGGCTGCGCGGTTCTGGACCACGTGGCAACCCCGGCCTTCCTGGACGGCGTCAACCGAAAGGCGGGTCTGCTACGCCAAAAGCTCGAGGGCCTAGTCGCCGATCACCCCGACGTGTTCGAAGAGGTCCGCGGATCCGGCCTGATGCTGGGCTTGAAATGCAAAGCGCCCAACACCGATGTTGTCGCGGCCGGTTATGACAACGAAGTCATCACCGTGCCCGCGGCCGACAACGTGATCCGCCTGCTGCCGCCGCTGACCCTGACCGAGGATGACATTGCCCAGGCCCAGATACGCCTCGAGAAAGCCGCCCGGCAGGTTCAAGGCCAACTCGCCTCGGCCTGACGCCCCCTATTCCCGAATACGCCGGGGGCGGTGCCCCCCGGCAACCGACAGTGAAAAAGCGAACCGACATGAACCATTTCCTTGATATCCACAAAACCGACGCCGCCGCGCTGCGGTCGATGATCGACCAGGCCGGCGCGATGAAGCAGGCCCGGTTGGGCCGTCCCAAGGCCGCGCCCGACGACGAACAGCCGCTGGCCGGCCGCATGGTGGCGCTGATCTTCGAAAAACCTTCGACCCGGACCCGCGTTTCTTTCGATGTGGGCGTACGCCAGATGGGCGGTCAGACCATGGTGCTGTCGGGCAAGGACATGCAACTGGGCCATGGCGAGACCATCGCCGACACCGCCCGCGTGCTGTCGCGCTATGTCGACATGATCATGATCCGCACATTCGACGAAACCATCCTGACCGAGATGGCCGAATACTCGGACGTGCCTGTCATCAACGGCCTGACCGACCGCACCCATCCCTGCCAGATCATGGCCGACGTGCTGACCTATGAAGAACACCGCGGCCCCATCGCCGGGAAAAAGGTGGTTTGGACGGGTGATGGCAACAATGTCTGCGCCTCGTTCCTGCACGCGGCGGGCCAGTTCGGTTTCGACCTGACCTTTACCGGCCCCGCCCAGTTCGACCCCGAGGAAGAGTTCATGGGCTTCGCCCGCCAGAAGGGCTCGAAGGTGGTGATCGAGCGCGACCCGTACAAGGCCGTCGAAGGCGCCGATCTGGTGGTGGCCGACACTTGGGTTTCGATGCACGATTCCCAATCCGCGAAGGAACGACGGCACAACCTGCTGCGGCCCTATCAGGTCAACGCGGAGCTCATGTCCCATGCCAAACCCGACGCCCTGTTCATGCACTGCCTGCCCGCCCACCGCGAAGAGGAAGCGACCTCCGAGGTGATGGATGGGCCGAACTCGGTGATCTTTGACGAGGCCGAAAACCGCCTGCATGCGCAGAAGGCGGTAATGCGCTGGTGTTTGGGGGTCTGAAGCCCCCTCTGACATTCAATGGGAGCCGCTGGTTCTCTTTCAATCCCGGAGGCTCTCATGCCGCACGTCGTCTTGGAATTTTCAGCCGGACTTGAGCAATCGCATGATTTTCAAGCCATATGCGAAGAACTCTATACGGTCCTCGCCGCGCATCAGGAGTTTGACGCACCAACGCTGAAAATTCGCGCGATGCCGATCCCGTATTCCTTCATCGGGACCGAGCCGCAGACCTTCATTCATGCCTCTCTGTTGCTGATGCAGGGGCGGGATGAACAGACACGAGCCGAATTGAACGCGATCATTCTGGATGTTCTGGCCGCCGCTGCGCCGACGGTGGGCAGCATCACGGTGCGGGATGTAGAGATGAACCGCGCCACCTACGCCAAGCGCCTGGCGACCTGACGTGCACCCGTCGCTTAACCCCGCGGTTTCACGTCCCAGACCTGCAATCTGATCAACGCCCCGACACAGGCGAACAATACAAGTCCGCACAATGCGGCCTTGGTGACGGTTTCCATCGCGCCCTCGATCAGCAGGGCATGAACGACGGTGCCCAGGATGGTCACAAGCGCAAGGCTGGCATGGGCCAGCCGCCAAGGGCGGAACCGCCATCGCAGCCGGCTGCGCAACGCGGCCAGCGCCGCTGCGGCAAACGCTGCCCACATGGCCACCACGCCCCAGGCCGAGAACGGGGTGGGGGACCGGAACAGCAGGGCATCCACCACGTCCGGGGGGCTGGTGATCCACAGTCCGCCCACATGCAGGGCAATCATGGCGATCAAGGTGATCCCGACCCAGCGGTGCACCATTCGGCCGTTCATCGCGGTCAGCCCCGGCAGCATGCGCGCGGCCAGCAGCGGCTGTACCAGCAGCAATCCCAACCCGATGACTCCGGCAAAGCCCGCAGCGATGTAGATCGGGCTGCGCCATGCCAGATACGGGCTGAACCCCGCCACCACCACAGGCACCGCGACGGCGGCGATCAGCGCCAGCCAGACCGCGAGGGCGCCTGGGCGCGGCACCTGGTTCAGACCGGTTGCAGAACGAAATGCGCGGCGAGGGTCTTGTCGCGCGCACTGGACATGATCGGGCGCAGGAACACGGTCTCGAATTCGCCGCTGTCATAGGCCAGATGTCCGTGCGGCTGACCAAAGGCGGGCACGATCTGCGGCATCTCCAGCTGGAATTCTCCGTTCGCATCGGTCAGGGTGGCGCCGTGGCTCTGAGGATCGCGCTCGTGGCCTTCGGTGGTATGCGCCCAGATCTGGATGCGCTTACCTGGCAGGGGCGCGCCGTCGCCGGCCCGCCGTACTGTGCCGGTCATCCAGAAGCCGCCGCCGCCGATCCGGTCGACGATCGGCGCGCCCGGGCGGTAGTTGTTCGATCCGCCCCGCATCGACGGGGTCGGCGCCAACCCACTGGCCCGCGCAGGCAGGATCAGCCCGCTGCCGGCCTTGGCAACCAACGCCGTGCCGGCCACTAGCATGGTTCTTCGGTTCAGTGAATCTCCGGGCATCGAAACCTCTCCTATGCTGACCCGGCAGCTGTTCCAACCGCCACAGTGGAAGAATAGCACGATCACGACTCATTCCGAGCGTTCCGGGCAAAATCCGGCCGACCTGCAGACAAAAGCGCGTGGAATGGACCGAGACGGCAATAATCTTTGACGCCTGCGCCATTCGGGTGCGATCCTTTTCCTTGCGTCACCAAGGGGGAAGCCGATGACAGATGCCAACCTGCTGACCAAGGATGAAATCACCGCCTTCCGCCGCGATGGCGCGGTGGTGCTGCGCCAGAAATTCAGCGCGGACTGGCTGGAGTTGCTGCGCGCGGGCATCGACGCCGATCTGCAGACCCCGACCGAGAACTTCACCCGCCACACCAAGGACCCGGACGCGCCCGCCTATCTCGAGGATTACTGGGCCTGGAGCAAGATCCCCCAGTTCGAGGAATTCGTCCGCAACTCGCCCTGTGCGTCAATCGCGTCCGAGTTGCTGGGCGCCGTGCCGATCAATCTGGTGATGGACAACTGGTTCCTGCGCGAGGCCGGATCGACCTCGCGCCCGCCATTCCATCAGGACCTGTCCTATTTCGATTTCGAAGGCTCGATGTGCGTGCTGTGGCTGCCGCTTGAACCGGTCAGCAAGGACAACGGGATCGCCTTCGTGCGCGGCTCGCACCTGTGGGACAAGCTGTTCATGCGGGTGCGTTTCGCCGACGGGCACCCCAGCTATGAACCCACGCAGGTTGCAGGCCGCACCTATCACCCGCCACCGGACGTGAATGCCGATCCCGGCGCTTATGACCTGCTGCAATGGGACCTGGATCTGGGCGATTGCATCTATTTCGACATGCGCACGCTGCACGGGGGGCTGTCCTCGGTCACGCCCACGGAAACCGTGCGCCGCTTCACCCTGCGCATGACCGGGCCGGACGGGGTGATCCGGTATCGCGGCGATTGGGCCAAGGAGGAGCGGGCGCAGTTTGAGGCCGCCGGCTATGCCGAGGGCGACCGGATCGCCGGCCCGTTTTTCCCGCAGCTCTGGCCCCGCGCACAGGACTGATCCGGGGCGCAGCCTGTCTGTGCGCAGATGCACTTTGTCCGCTGGTATTTTGCGCTAGATTGACAAGCATGAACATCCCGCCGCACCGGATTGGAGGCCGACATGAGCTGGAACCCCACCCACAGCCCCGAATGCGTCAGCGAGGGTTCGGCGCTGGAAACCCTGATCATCCCGCGCGCCCGCGATCTGGGCGGGTTCGAGGTGCGCCGCGCGCTGCCCTCGGTCAAGCGCCAGTTGGTGGGGCCCTTCATCTTCTTCGACCAGATGGGACCGGCCGAGTTCATCACCGATGGCGGCATCGACGTACGCCCGCATCCGCATATCGGGCTGGGCACGGTCACCTACCTGTACCAGGGCGAATTTGAGCATCGCGACAGCCTTGGCACCCATCAGATGATCTATCCCGGCGAGGTCAACTGGATGGTCGCGGGCCGCGGCGTCACCCATTCCGAACGCACCAGCGCCGAAACCCGCGCCAAGCGGCACAGCCTGTTCGGCATCCAGACCTGGATCGCGCTGCCCGAAGCGCACGAAGACATGGCCCCCGATTTCGAACATCACAAGCAGGGCGCGTTGCCGCATATCCAGGATGCCGGTGTCAGCGCCCGGCTGATCCTCGGCTCGGCCTATGGGGAAACCAGCCCGGTCACGATGCTGTCTGAAATCTTCTATCTGGACGTGCAACTGGATCCCGGCGCCGCTTTTCCGCTGCCCGACGATCACGAGGATCGCGGCGTCTACGTCACCCAGGGCTCGGTCGAGATCGCGGGTGACCGGTTCGAGGAAGGCCGCATGATGGTCTTCCGCCCGGGTGACCGCCTGTCGGTGACTGCCGGGCCGGCGGGGGCGCGGCTGATGCTGCTGGGCGGGGCCACGATGAATGAGGATCGGTATATCTGGTGGAACTTCGTCTCGTCTTCGAAGGACAAGATCGAAACGGCGATCCGCGAATGGAAATCCGCCGATTGGGCCAACGGTGCCTTCCACCTGCCGCCGGGGGACGAGGACGAGTTCATACCAATCACCCCGGAGCTGGAACGCACCAAACCCCGGCGCGCGCGCTGAACGCGACGTCAGCGCCCGCCCGGCTTGCCCGCCCGCGCGATCCCGGCGATCCTTGATGGCAAACGGGAAGGGGACGGCATGAAACTGGTGATCGCGGGCGCGGGCAGCATCGGATGCTATTGCGGGGGGCTGCTGGCCTATGCCGGCCACCACGTCACGCTGCTGGGCCGGGCGCGGGTGCTGGACCCGATCCGGCAGAACGGGCTGACCGCGACCGACTATTCGGGCCTGCGCAAAACGATCCCCGCCGACCGTCTGACCCTGTCCGATGACCCTGCCTGCCTGTCCGACGCCGATCTGGTTCTGGTCACGGTGAAAACCGGCGCCACCGCCGAGATGGCCCGCCTGATCGCCGCGCACGCCCCGGCCGCGGCCCCGGTCATTTCGTGGCAGAACGGTATGGAAAACGCGCGCACCCTGCGCACCGCGCTGCCTGGGCGGGACGTACGCGCCGGGATGGTGCCGTTCAACGTGGTGCCTGCCGGTCCGGCCACCTGGCATCGCGCGACATCCGGCGACATCGTGATCCAGTCCGGCCCCGGCGCGCTGGCCCGCCGCTTGTCCTCGCCCGATCTGCCCGTCACCGAAACCGACGGGATCGAGGCGGTGCAATGGGGCAAGCTGGTCATCAACCTCAACAATGCTCTGAACGCGCTGTCGGGCCTGACCCTGCGCGAACAGCTATTGAACCGCGACTGGCGCCGCCTGATGGCCGATCAGATGGCCGAGGCGCTGGCGGTTCTGGCCGCCTCCGGGCATCCCGTGGCCTCGACCACGCCGCTGCCGGCCTGGATGACGCCGCATATCCTGCGCCTGCCCACGCCGCTGTTTTCGCGCATCGCGGCGCGGATGCTGACGATCGACCCCGCCGCGCGCACCTCGATGGCCTATGATCTGGATGCCGGTCGTCCGACCGAAATTGACAGCCTGCAGGGTGAGATCATTCGCCTGGGCCGCGAAACCGGCACGCCGACCCCGATCTGCGACCGGTTGGCAGCGCTGATCACGCGGGGCGAGACGGGTCCGCTGACCCCCGATCAGATCCGTGCCGGGCTGAGCGGTACCGGCGGTTAGATCCGCAACAGCAGCTTTTTCAGCTCTGGTTCATGGACCCGTTCGGACGCCTCTTGCGGCGAGACCCACTCGCGGGTGCGTTCGTGCATTTCGGGAAATTCATCGGCCAGTTCGGTGACCCGCAGCCGATAGACCGTGGTGCAGACCGGATCGATCATGCCACTTTTGCGGACCTTGCCGTAGCAGTAGCTGCCGACCGGCTCTGGATCGACCTCGGCGGTGCGCACGCCGGCCTCTTCCCAGGCCTCCTGCGCTGCGGCTTGGGCCCCGTTCAGCCCGTCAATCGGCCAGCCCTTGGGGATGATCCACCGCCCGGTGTCGCGGCTGGTAACCAGCAGCACCTGCGTATCGGGGTCATCGCCACGGGTACACAGCGCCGCGAACTGCACGAGGCGCGGATGCTGAAACAGGGGTTTCAGAACCCCCTCCCAGAATTTGTGCAGCCATGTCATTGCGGGTGCCTGCCGTTTTTTTGTTGTTCTGCCTTCCAGACGGCGAGAGATATCAATCTGACAGACGGTATTCAAGCACCCCTGCGTTTGGCCCGCAGGGTCGGGTCGGCCTGGGTCGGGTCCTCGGGCCAGGGGTGCTTGGGGTATTGCGCGCGCATGTCCTTGCGCACATCGGCATAGGACCCGGCCCAGAACCCCGGCAGGTCGCGGGTGATCTGGATCGGGCGCTGCGCGGGGGACAGCAGGGTGATCTTCAGCGGCTCGCCGCCCACAATAGGGTGCTGGTTGACCCCGAACATCTCCTGCAGGCGAACCGCGATCTCGGGCACCGCCTTGCCATAGTCGATCGGAACCTTGCGCCCCAGCGGCGTGACGAAGGCCGGGGGGGCGCGGCGGTCCAGTTCCTGCGTCTGGTCCCAGCTCAGCCGCGCCTGAAGGGCGGGCAGCAGGTCGAACCGCTTCCAATCCTCGGCGCTGCGCACGCCGGTCAGCATCGGCAGAAGCCAGTCCTCAAGCGTGTCTATCAGCCCGTCTTCCGAGAAATCGGGCAGGTCGACGCCCGCCGCCCGCACCAGCTCGACCCGCGCGGCCAGTCGCGCGGCCTTGCCCTCAAGACGCAGGCCCAGATCGCGCACGCCGTCCAGCATCGCGCGGGCCACGGACTCGTCGGGCACGTCCTTCCAGATGCGGTCATCGAGCACCAGCGCACCGAACCGTTCCTGCCGCCGGGCCACCACCCGACGGTCCCGTTTCGACCAGGCGCAGGTCTCGACCCATTCGATCTGGTCGGCGAAGAGCGCGCGGATCTCGGCCTCGGTGATCTGCGCGGCTAGGCGCAGCCGGGCCTCGCGCGGGTTGCCGTCCGTGTCGATGGCCACCAGATACGGCGCCGCGGCCAGCGGATCGCCGGGGTCCATCACCACACCCTTGCCGCCCGACAGCACATAGCGCGGCGCGTCGCCCTTGCGCCGCTGGCCGACCCGGTCGGGATAGGCCAGCGCGGCCATCGCCGCCGGGCTCAGCGGGTCGCCTTCGGTCTTGATCTGGCCGCGTAGCCGTTTCGCCTCGGACCGGATCCGGTCCAGAACGCCGGGATTGGCGGGCCAAACCCGGTTGCGCTGATAGGCGCGCGGATCGCGCAGCGCCTCGAGCCGCAGCGACAGGTCCACCGGCGCGCCCTTCAACGGGTCGCGCTCGGCCATCAGGGCGGCAAGCGGGGCGGCCTGCGCGCCTGCCGTGACCAGCATGTGCCCCAGCCGCGGATGCAGCGGCAGACCAGCCAGTGCGCGGCCATGTTCGGTGATCCGGCCCTTGCCGTCCAGCGCGCCCAGCATCCGCAGCAGCGCGCGCGCCTCGGCCAGCGCCCCCTCGGGCGGGGGTGTCAGAAAGGCCAGATCCTGCGGCTCGGCCCCCCACAGCGCCAGTTCCAGCGCAAGGCCGGTCAGGTCGGCGGCCTCGATCTCGGCGGGCGGAAAGGCGGGCAGGGCGCCTTCCTCACCCTTTGACCACAGGCGATAGCACAGCCCTTCGGCCACGCGGCCCGCGCGGCCCGCGCGTTGGGTCGCCTCGGCGCGGGTGACGCGCTCGGTCACCAGCCGCGACATGCCCGAGCCCGGATCGAACCGTGCGCGGCGGGCCTGGCCCATGTCCACCACCGCCCGGATATCCGGAATGGTCAGCGAGGTCTCGGCGATCGAGGTGGCCAGCACCACCTTGCGCCCGGTCTCGGCCGGCGCAAGGGCGGCGCGCTGGGCGGCAAAGGGCAGGGCGCCGAACAAGGGCCGGATTGCGCAATCGCCGGGCAGCCGCCCGGCCAGCGCGGCCTCGGCGCGGCGGATCTCACCCTCGCCGGGCAGGAACACCAGAATGCCGCCGCCGGTGGCGCGGGTCTCGCGCTCGGCCTGACCCACCAGATCGACCAACGCGTCCAGCCGCCGCGCCTGCGGGCCCAGCGGGCGGTCCAGCCAGCGGGTCCGGACCGGGAAACTGCGCCCCTCGGATGTCACCAGCGGTGCGTCCATCAACCGGGCCACCGGATCGGCATCCAGCGTGGCTGACATTGCCAGCAGGATCAGATCGTCGCGCAGCGCACCGGCGACCTCTAGGCACAGGGCCAGCCCCAGATCGGCGTTCAAAGAGCGTTCGTGGAATTCGTCGAAGATCACCGCCCCAACGCCGGGCAGGTCGGGTTCGGATTGCAGCATCCGGGTGAGGATGCCTTCGGTCACCACCTCGATCCGGGTGGCTTTCGACACTTTCGCCTCGCCCCGCACGCGATAGCCGACGGTCTGGCCCGCGCGTTCGCCCAGTGTCTCGGCCATGCGTTCGGCGGCGGCGCGGGCGGCCAGCCGCCGCGGCTCCAGCATCACGATGCGTCCGTCGCACAAGCCGGCGTCGCGCATCGCGAGCGGCACGCGCGTGGTCTTGCCGGCGCCGGGCGGAGCCTGCAGCACGGCACGGCCACGCGTGCGCAGCGCTGCGATCAGGTCGGGCAGGGCATCGTCGATCGGTAGGCGGGTCATGCCGCCTTATCGCCAAAGCCTCGGCCAAGGTCCAGAACGCCTGCGTCAAATCCCGCGACCGGCGGTACTGGACAAACCCGGCCCATCCCCGTCATCTAGGGCAGATTTCGACGAAGGACCCCACCCATGACCACAGCCGAGCTTGCCGACAGGATCCTCAAGGGCGACCGCCGGGCGCTGGCCCGCGCGATCACCCTTGTCGAAAGCACCCGCGCCGATCACCGCGCCCAGACGGCGCAACTGCTGGAGGCGCTGTCCGGCGCCGGGCGGCAGGCGCTACGCATCGGCCTGTCGGGAACGCCGGGGGTGGGCAAATCCACCTTCATCGAAAGTTTCGGCATGATGCTGATCGGGCAGGGGTTGCGGGTGGCGGTTCTGGCGGTCGATCCCAGCTCGGCCCGGTCGGGCGGCTCGATCCTGGGCGACAAGACCCGGATGGAACGTCTCAGCCGCGAGCCGAACGCTTTCATCCGCCCCTCGCCCAGCCAGAGCCATCTGGGCGGCGTCGCCCGCCGCACGCGCGAGGCCATCGCCCTGTGCGAGGCGGCCGGGTTCGACGTGGTGCTGATCGAAACGGTGGGCGTGGGTCAGTCGGAAACCGTGGTGTCGGAAATGTCCGACCTGTTCCTGCTGCTGCTGGCCCCGGCCGGCGGGGATGAATTGCAGGGCGTCAAGCGCGGCATCATGGAGATGGCCGACATGATCCTTGTGAACAAGGCCGACGGCGACCTGAAAGCCACCGCCACCCGAACCTGCGCCGACTATGCCGGGGCGCTGCGCCTGCTGCGCAAACGTCCGCAGGACCCCGAGGGCTTTCCAAAGGCGATGACCGTTTCAGCGGTCGAGGAGCACGGCCTGGACCAGGCCTGGGCCGAGATGCAGGCCCTGGCCGACTGGCGCAAGCAGAACGGCCATTGGCAGGCCAACCGCGCCGAACAGGCCCGCTACTGGTTCGATCAAGAGGTGCGCCACGCGCTGCTCGCCAAGCTGGAGACCCCGCAGGCCCGGTCCGAGATGGACCGGCTGGGCGCCGAGGTCGGGTCGGGGCGGCTCAGCCCCTCGGTGGCGGCCGAGCGGATGCTAAGGACTCTTGCATCCGGGTAACACCGTTGCCCGCGCGGACAGGAAAACTTGGCGCAACGCCGAGGAGTTCTGTAGCCTGAGTGCAGGTGAAATCCTTGGTTGTGGCGCCCAGCACATAGAAAAACCGGGGCGCAACTGGCTGGCCGTGACCAAGCGGAGAAACAGGACTCGCCTCTTATGCCCGATATCTTTGGGACAAACGGCGACGACGATATCGATGTCACCAATGACAACGGTACGCTGAATGGCACTCCTCAGGGTACGCCGATTGATGATATCCGCGCGCGCGGAGGCAACGACATCATCACTGTCACCAACAGTACCATCTCTGGCAGTGTCCGTGGAAATGCCGGGATCGATACGATCACGGTGAACGGCAGCACGATCGGCGGTCAGGTAAGGGCCGGATCAGATGACGACACGGTCACGCTGCAAGGCTCGGTCATTGGCAATATCCGTTTGGGCGGTGGAAATGATGTTCTGAACTTCCGCAGCACCAGCGTGTCCGGCGACGTGCGCGGTGGCAATGGTACCGACACGCTGAACCTGCCTGCTGGAACCGTGGTCAACGACAGCTCATTCGGGACATTTACCGTGTCTGCCGGCACCAGCTATTCGTTGACCAGCGGCAGTTTCACCCTGCCGTCGGGTATTACAGTCACCTATTCCGCATTTGAAAACGGATCCGGCGTTCCCTGCTTTACCGCTGGCACGAGCATTCTGACTGACCGCGGCCCGGTACAGGTGCAAGACCTGCGCACCGGTGACCTGATCTGTACGGCCGAGAGCGGCAACCAATCCATCCGCTGGATCGGTCGGCGCAGGTTTGATGCGATTGATCTGAGGGCCAATCCGAAACTGCGCCCAGTTCGTATTTGCGCCGGGGCTTTGGGGGCAGGGCTGCCCACGCGGGACCTGTTGGTTTCCCGCCAGCACCGCATGATGGTCGGTTCTCGCATCGCGCAACGCATGTTCGGCCAGTCTCAAGTTCTGATTCCCGCGATCAAGCTGACGGCGCTGCCGGGGATCTTCGTTGATTGCACGGTCGACAGCATCGAGTATTTCCATCTGCTGTTCGACCGGCACGAGATCCTGTTTGCCGAATCCGCGCCGACCGAAAGCCTGTATACCGGCCCTGAGGCGCTGAAATCTCTGGGACCCGCGGCAAGGACTGAAATCCTTGCGATTTTTCCGGAACTGGCTGATGAGAACCACGAATCCGAACCCGCAAGGTTGATCCCGATAAACCATCAGCAGACCCGTCTGATTGCTCGTCACCTCAAAAATCACAGGCCTTTGCTTGTTGATGTCTGAGCCGTTTCAGGACCATTTATTGGCAAGGAAAGATTTCGCAGCTGCTGTCTTGACCCTTCCGGCGATTCCCACTAAACGCATCCAACCAGTTTTCGGGCGCGACTTCGGGTTGTGCCCCTTGTGATTTGGCTGCGGATTTATGCCCGGCCTCCAGAAACAAAGGAAGAAACCATGTCGCGCCGTTGCGAACTGACCGGAAAAGGCCCGATGACTGGCAACAATGTCAGCCACGCCAAAAACAGAACTCGTCGTCGTTTTCTGCCCAACCTGAACGACGTGACCCTGCAGTCGGAAACCCTGGGTCGTGGCGTCAAGCTGCGCATCTCGGCCGCCGCGCTGCGCTCGGTCGATCACCGTGGTGGTCTGGACGCGTTCCTGGCAAAAGCCAAGGACGAAGAGCTGTCCGCCAACGCGCTGAAAGTGAAAAAGGAAATCGCCAAGGCGCAAGCCTCGGCCTGATTTTCCCAAAGACTGTTTCGTGGCCCCTGTACCCGTTGGTGCAGGGGCTTTTCGTTTGTCTGTGGGTCCTCAACCTGTCTCAAGCCTGTATTTCAGGAACTGCGCGCCGGAATAGGTTTCCGGACCGACATAATGCGCGCCGATACGCCGTAGCGCAGAGAGATTGCGGCGGGACGGTGGAAGCAGAAAAGTGACATATGGAATGCGTTCATCGGCTCGGGCGAATGCGATGGCCTTGCGGGTGATGCGCGTGCCCAGACCGAAGGCATCCGCCGTCAGGACCAGGCCGAAATCCCATTCCCTGCCTTCACGCTGGAAGCCGCCCCAGCCGACATAGCAACCGCCGGACGTGATCGCCCAGTGCCCAAGCCCGTCGCATTCCCAGCAGGCCTCTTTTGCGTCTATGAAGGCCCGCGCCATCGCGATGTCCCAGGGCCCCGTCAGCAAAGGCAGATGCCGAGCGACGCGGGGATCAGACATGTGCCGTGCGATTTCAGCCGGCTCAATCTGCGGCAGCCTGAGGAACTGGATTTCTGTGTGCGCTTTGAGTGGCATGACCACGATCTACGCCTGAATTTCTGCCTAAACCAGAGCGTCCGGATCACTTTGCCGTTGGGCTGGTGCCGTGCGCGGTCTCGGTGCGGGAGGCAGAAGGACGCGACTGCGTGACTTTGTTCACATACAGGGTTTTGAATCTGTTTTATGTATGCGGTTATTCTACGGCGGAGTGTGGTAATGTCTGCGAATACTTCAATTATTATTTCCTTCCTTTCGACTCTTCTGGTCGGGTCATTTTCCAGCTGTGCGCGGATGCAGCGGCGGGTGAACCGGCTGCATACCGGTCTCAACACCGGTCCGGATGATCGCGGAGTTCTTTGACGGTCCCGATCAAAGCAAATTCTGGGGTCGGCCGGTCAGGCCGGCCCTTTTTCCTTGGTTCGCGCCAAACTGTCTCAGCGTTCACGAAGGCACTTGCAGTCCGTTTCCGATCGCGCCTAAACCTCTGCCAAGATGACCCGATCCTATCGCCTCGTGTTGCCGTTGCTACTGTCGCTGATGCTGGTTCTGACAGGCCAGGGTTTTGCGGCGTCACGGGGATTGAATGCGGCGGTCGGTCAAATGGTGCTTTGCACCGGGAACGGTCCTGTGGTTGTCTATATGGACGAGCACGGCCAGCCCACCAAACCACCTCATTTCTGTCCCGACTATGCGCTCAACTTGCTGGGTGCGGTTCTGGATACCCCTTTGCCGGCACCGAAAGGGCCCGAGCGGGCAAAGTCTGACATACCGCTGCGTTCCGACAGCCTCGTTGCGGCTCCGATCCCGCAGCGACCAGCGCGCGCGCCGCCGGCCCCTGTCTGAGACCCTTCGTAACACAATCAGACAGTCAAAAAGGAGAGGCGAGATGCCCTTCAAATCAATCCTGCCCGCTATTTTCGTCGCTGCCATCATGTCCACCGCCGCGCATGCGGAAAGTGTGATCTCGGTCGAGGATGCCTATGCCCGATCCTCGGGGGCCAATGCCAAGGCTGGTGCGGCCTTCATGATGATCCGCAATTCAGGCGACACCGATGATCAACTCGTCGCTGTCAAATCCGATATCGCAGCACGGGTCGAGCTGCATACGCACAAGATTGACGACAACGGCGTGGCCAAGATGATGGAAGTCGAGGAAGGTTTTTCGATCGCCGCTGGCGAGGCGCATATGCTGCAGCGGGGCGGGGACCATGTGATGTTCATGGGGCTCAAGCAGCCGTTTGAGCAGGGCGCAACCATACCCGTCACTTTGGTTTTTGAGCAGGCCGGTGAGGTCGTTGTCGAGATTCCCGTGGACCTGGAACGGAAAGACGGCCACGGGCAAATGAAGCACTCGAACTAACAGAACGCCTGTCTTCGGGCCGCGATGCGGCCGTCATCCATGCGTCAGGCCGGGTCAAGCCCCGGCCTGTTCGCGTTTCAACTGCCGATCAGCGTTGTTCATCACTTGTTGACCACGCGCATCGAAACCCGTTCTCCGGCCCGCTTGAAACGTGCGGCCATGAACAGCATGACGCCGGCAAAGGCCAAGGCGGAGAATGCGATTGCCCAGCCCAGTGCGACAACGCCGCTTCCGGGCCAGAAGATCAGCACCAGCCCGATGATAAGAGCCACGATGCCCGAGTTCCGGACGGTCGCACGTTCTGGGTCCAGCTGATGCATCTGGCCCAACGAAATCAGCGAGCCGATCCCGATGATCAACGCCCAGGCGCCCAGCAGAAAGAACGTCAGACGTGCTGTGCCTTCCGGCCAGATCAAAAAGACCAGCCCAATCAAGACCGCCCCGATACCCGCGCCTCCGATCAGTCCCCGCCGCCCAAAGCCAAGCAGGGTCAGGCCGCCATCGAGGATCAGCAGCACCCCTACCAGCCGCAGCAAAAGAGCGATGCTGCCCGTTGGCCAGAACAGCGCGGCGACGCCAACGGCCCCCGCAAGCAATCCGCGCAGCAGGAACGTCCACCACAGATCCGCAAGGGTGTCGCCCAGCGCTTCGCGGCTGTCGATGCCTTCGTCGTCAACGATTTCACCACGGGGGGCTTCAGGCTCGGTCATCTGTTTCTCCTGGTTCAGGTTCTTTCAGCTTAGCCCAGCAGAATGATCCGTGTCACCTGCGGCCCAGCAAGTCATCGACCCAGCGTGGCACGATCTGGGTGGCGGGGCCAAGCAGCGTCTGATCGAAGCTGGATGCACCAACCGAAGGCTCGAGGTTCAATTCGACCGTCTGTGCGCCCGCAGCTATGGCTTCGTGCACGAAGGCCGCAGCCGGGTAGACTTGGCCAGAGGTTCCGATGGCGGCGAATATCCCGGCCTGTGCCAGATGGTCGTAAATCTGATCCATGTGGTAAGGCATTTCGCCGAACCACACGATGTCGGGTCGGGCGGTTGCCGCGCGGCAGGCGGGGCACGGTTCGCCCACGGACATTTCCGCTGGCGCAGTCCAGCGATGCCCGCAAGAGGCGCAAAGCGCGCCGGACAGGATGCCGTGCATGTGGATAACCCTGGTCGCACCTCCGGCTTCGTGCAGGCTGTCCACGTTCTGCGTTACGATCACCACTTCTCCCGGCCAGTCGCGCTGAAGCCGGGCCAGTGCTGTGTGGGCTGCATTTGGGTCGGCGCCACCCGCCTGCACCCGGCGCGCGTTGTAGAAGCCATGAACAAGGGCAGGGTTTCGGGCAAAACCTTCGGGTGTCGCCACGTCTTCGATCCGGTGCTGGGCCCACAATCCGCCTTCATCGCGAAAGGTGCCCAAACCGCTTTCCGCCGAAATCCCGGCTCCGGTCAAAATCACGATCTTTTCCATTCGCCCTCCACACGCTAAACCCGAGCCATGTCACAGCGTATCCTGTTTGTCTGCCTCGGCAACATCTGCCGGTCCCCTGCTGCCGAAGGTGTTTTCCGTGTCAGGGCGCCTCATCATGTCTGCGACAGTGCCGGAACGTCCGACTGGCATGTCGGGGATCCACCCTATGCGCCGATGCAACACGCGGCTCGCAACCGAGGGCTGGAGCTGAGCGATCTGCGCGCGCGCCAGTTTGCGGTGTCTGATTTCGACAGGTTTGACCTAATCATCGGTATGGACAGCGAAAACATCGCCAAGATCGAGGCTTTGCGCCCGGCCGACAATCCTACACCCGTACGCTTGTTGACCGATTTTGCGCCCCACACCGGCGCCGATCATGTGCCCGACCCCTACTATACCCGTGATTTCGACGGGGCGCTGGACCTCATCGAAGCCGCCGTGGATGGGTTGGTGGCATATCTGGACGGCTAGCCGCCGATCACCTTCAACTGACCGGACAACCAGGGCAGGCGGGAAAGGGCTGGTTCGATCATCTGGCTTTGCATCAAACGGCGCGTCATGCCCGCGACTTCGCGCGGAACCTGATCTGACCAGTCAGACCGAGTGAACAGGGAAATAGTGCGCGAGAACTCTCCGAACGGAGCCGGGTAGACATCCATGCCTTCGTGGAAGCGGGCTGCCCGCATGTATCCCAACGGCGTGGTGATTGCCCAGCCAAGGCCGCGCGCCACCATGGCCATCAGGGCCAAGTGCGACCCGATCTCGAACCGCTCTTCGAACTGCAGCTGTTGCCGCGCCAGGTGGCTTTCGATTTGCCGGCTGATCAATTGTTCCCGCGCATAGCGCAGAAAGGGCAGGGTCTGCAAAGCAGCCTCTACGCCCCCATTGGGCACACCGCCCTTCGGCGCGACCAGAATGAAAGGATCCTGCACCAAAGGGTACTCCACCACGCCTTCAAGCACCTCGCCGCTATGGGCCGAAACCGCCAGATGCAGGCGTTGCGAAGCCAGCGCCTCAAAGATTTCGAGGCTGGGGAGAGTTATGAGTTTGAACTTGGAACGGGTCAGGCTGTCGGCCAGCAACGTGGCAAGACGCGGGGTCAGGTCATTGTCGAAATCGTCGATCAGGCCGATCGAAAGCGTGCTCAGATGACCCAGGTCCATGACCGACAGCTCGCTTTGGGCCATCTGCAACTCGGCCAGTACGGATTCGGCCCGCGCCAGAAAGCTGCGCCCGGCTTGGGTCAGGCGCATGGGTCTGCGCCCGTGATCCACCAGGTCCGTGCCCAGAGCATTCTCGAGATTGCGCAACTGCTGGCTGACCGATGGCTGGCTGAGTCCGGTAATCTCGGCAGCCTGTGCCACCGAACCGGTCCGCGCCAAGGCCTCGAACACTTCGAGACCGCGCAGGGTCAACCCTTTCGTCACCATATGATTTCCCTTTCACTGCGCCATTACTGAGGCGCAGGGCGGGTCAGGTCAAGGATCGCGGTCAGCGTCAGCTGCAGATCGCCTGCGCCATGCGGCCAAAGTTCTGATACCGCTCCCACAGCGCGTCATCGCGGGCGGATTTCGACATCTTCAGCTCTTGGGCCTGATGCGGGTCGGTGAACCACTTGGCCACGGTTTTCTGGTCTTTGTTGGTCAAAGCCTGATCTGCCACCCGCTGGATGCACTTGCACCTGTCGCGTGTCGCCGCCGAGCGGTCGGACGCCAAACATGCACGTTTGATCTGTGCCGCTTCGGTCATGGCCGGGGCCAAAGTGATAAGCGATGTGGCGCATAGCGCGATAATGAGGAACTGTTTCATGCTCATGCCTCGTTTTGCCTGCCCGGAGGAGTCTTGTGTCCCTCTCGGCTTGCGGCGCAGTATCGTCCAAGTTTTCCTGCCGTTCAACAATTTGCTTTCAGAAACTACGTACCTGAGTCGAAAGTGCCGCGGTTGGCACTATGGTCGGCCGTGGCATGCCCTTCGAACCCCGTTTTGGACGGTGCAACACGGCCGAGTTCTGTCTACCTACGGTCGCCTGAATGCAGCTGAGGGCTTGGAACGAAGCCAACCGCAGCGTCGTGGCCTCATAGCGCTGAAATATGGGGCATCCGCCGTGCTGTCTCACCTTGACCAGCGCCCGATTTCGAACCATATCCCGACGCTATGACAGACCTCGCTCATATCCGCAATTTCTCCATCGTCGCGCATATCGACCATGGCAAATCCACCCTTGCCGACCGGCTCATCCAGGAGACCGGGACTGTGCAGGATCGCGACATGAAGGAACAGCTGCTCGACAGCATGGATATCGAGCGCGAACGCGGCATCACCATCAAGGCCAACACGGTCCGCATCGACTATACCGCCGACAATGGCGAGCAGTACGTGCTGAACCTGATCGACACTCCCGGCCACGTGGACTTTGCCTATGAAGTCTCGCGGTCCATGCGCGCGGTCGAAGGCTCGCTGCTGGTGGTCGACTCGACGCAAGGGGTCGAGGCGCAGACCCTGGCCAACGTCTATCAGGCCATCGACGCCGACCACGAGATCGTGCCGGTGCTGAACAAGATCGACCTGCCGGCCTCCGACTGCGACCGCGTGGCCGAACAGATCGAGGACGTGATCGGCATCGACGCCACCGACGCCATCCGCGTCTCGGCCAAGACGGGCGAAGGGATCCACGAAACGCTCGAGGCGATCGTGCACAAGCTACCTGCACCCAAGGGCGAGCGCGACGCGCCGCTCAAGGCGATGCTGGTCGACAGCTGGTACGACGCCTATCTGGGCGTGATCGTTCTGGTCCGCATCATAGACGGCGTTCTGAAAAAGGGGATGCGGGTCAAGTTCATGTCGAACGGCACCCTGCACCATGTCGACCGCGTCGGCGTCTTCCGCCCCGAGATGCAGATGGTCGACCAGCTCGGCCCGGGCGAGATCGGCTTCCTCACGGCGTCCATCAAGCAGGTGCGCGACACCCGCGTGGGCGACACGATCACCAATGATCGCAACGGTGCCCAAGCCGCTCTGCCGGGCTTCAAACCCGCGCAGCCCGTGGTGTTCTGCGGCCTGTTCCCCGTGGACAGCGCCGAATTCGAAGACCTGCGCGACGCGATCGAGAAACTGGCCCTGAACGACGCCAGCTTCTCGTTCGAGATGGAAACCTCGGCCGCGCTGGGCTTTGGCTTCCGCTGCGGCTTCCTCGGCCTGCTGCACCTCGAAGTAATCCGCGACCGCATCGAACGCGAGTACGATATCGAGCTCATCACCACCGCGCCGTCGGTGATCTATCACGTCTACATGAAAGACGGCGAGATGATCGAGCTGCACAACCCCGCCGACATGCCCGACATGTCCAAGGTCGACCACCTGGAAGAGCCGCGCATCAAGGCCACCATCCTGGTGCCGGATGAATACCTGGGCGACGTGCTGAAACTCTGTCAGGACCGCCGCGGCATCCAGATGGACCTGACCTATGCGGGCAGCCGCGCGATGGTCGTCTATGACCTGCCGCTGAACGAGGTCGTCTTCGACTTCTACGACCGCCTGAAATCGGTGACCAAGGGCTATGCCAGCTTCGACTACCAGATGACCGGCTACCGCGAGGACAGCCTGGTCAAGATGTCGATCCTTGTGAATGACGAGCCGGTGGACGCGCTGTCGGTCATGGTCCACCGCGACCGCGCCGAGACCCGCGGCCGCGCCATGTGCGAAAAGCTGAAAGAGCTGATCCCGCGCCACATGTTCAAGATCCCGATCCAGGCGGCCATCGGCGGCAAGGTCATCGCCCGCGAGACCCTATCCGCGCTGCGCAAGGACGTGACCGCGAAATGCTATGGCGGGGATGCCACGCGGAAGCGGAAGCTGCTGGAAAAGCAGAAAGCCGGCAAAAAGAAGATGCGCCAGTTCGGCAAGGTGGATATCCCGCAGGAGGCGTTTATTTCGGCGTTGAAGATGGACAGCTGAGGCTGTCCATTTTTTCGGCAGGTGGGTGAAAGCGGTTGGCGTAGCCGACTGCAAGGGCACGCGGTGGGATTTGCGAGAGTGTTTTAGTAGGGTGTTGGAAGTCTAACCGTTCGAAAACACTCGTGATTCACAGGTCAATTGCTTGAACGCTTTGATCTGCTAGAGTTAGAGAAAAGCGAGCAGGATAATGAAAGACCAATTTGTGCTGGCACCCCAGCCAACTCTGAAGCGTATCGCTGACCTAGATGGCCCGGACTTTTATCCTACACCTTCTTGGGCGACCCAAGTTCTAATTGATAGCGAGCAGTTCGTCGGACGAGTGTGGGAGCCAGCATGTGGCGACGGCGCTATGGCCGACGTGTTCATCAACAATGGTTTTGAAGTGGTTTCTTCCGACTTACATGACAGAGGCTTTGGAGAGGCAGGGGTCGACTTTACTTGCACAGACCGCATTGAGGATAACATTGTAACCAACCCCCCTTTTCACAGCGCGGAAGAGTTTGTTCACGCCGGTATCTCGCAAGCCCGGCGTAAGTTGGCACTTCTCTTGCGCCTCGCCTTTTTGGAAAGTGCCGGCCGCCAAAAAACTATTTTTTCAATCTACCCGCCAAGTACCGTTTGGGTCTTCAGCGAGCGCATAACTTTTTACCCAAAAGGTGCTGTAAGAAAGGGCAGCGGCACTACGGCATACGCGTGGTTTGTGTGGGACAAACAGCATCTTGGCCCCACACAGTTGAAATGGCTGCCCGTCGGCTACAAACAAAAAACAGTGTAACCTATACGTTTGAGTTCACTGCGGATCGGCCTTTGTCAGTGATGGTCCAGCTTTCATTTTCAGCGTTGTAATCTGCAAGACCATTGGCTTGCAGGCCGGTACCAATGTTTCTGTGACTTACTGTGTTTCTCACCTTTTGCGAGAAAAAGGTATCGGACCGATTGTCAATAATGTCGGCATCGTGGCCTGTCGGTTTAAGTCTTTCTTCTAAAAGATCAATTAATTCAGAAATGGTAAGAGTTCCGGTCTTAGAAGACGCGAGTTCGACTAGTACTTCGCGGCGGATTTGAGCTTCTGTGTATTCCATGCGATCTCCTTTAAATTGTGTTCTCGTGTCTCAAATGGGAACTTCCGTCAATATTGCAAGGCGTTGGATGAAGAAAAAAATTGAGACTTCGCGACATACGGCAGACGCCTACACGCTTCCAGCAAAACACTATTTTAACCAGCCAATCGACCCACCCGCCCGGCACCACCGCCGGGCCGCGTCATGCTGAAAGCATGCCTCCGGCATGACCCGCCCCCGTCAAACCAAAGGTTTGCCTCCGGCAAAACGGGCGGCGCGGTTGCGCCCCGGGGCACCGCCCTTTCGGCCCTGAAACGGTCCACCGGACCGTTTCCTGGACGAGCCCCGCCCTACAACGTGACCCACTTCACAGCCCCTCCGACCCGCACCTGCTAAGGTTGACCTAACGGAAACCAGCGGCGGAGGCCTATATGTCCATTATCCCCATCATCGCGCTTGGATCAGCGGGTCTCTATTCCGTGGCCATGATCTCGATGAAGTTCTGGTGGAAACTCCCCGGCCTTGGGCTGGGGTTGCTGATCGTTGCCACCTTGCTGGCTGCCGCCACGCTGGAACTCGCCGCGCTGCGCGACGAACGGCTGGGCATCATCTATACCGGCATTCTGGGGGCCGAGGTGGTGCTGATCGCCATCGCCTCGTTCTTTCTGTTCGGCGAGTCCTTTTCCTACCGCGAGGGGCTGGGCATCGCCCTCGTCATCGCGGGCACCGCGTTGGCATGGGCCTGAGCCCGTCGGTGAGCGCCGCATGAACCCTTCATGAAGTTTCCCTTAGGTAAGTTGTAACGGCCGCGCGCCCTCCCAATCTGTTCAGCAGGCCAGCAAGGCCCGCCGATCACAGGGAGAGAGCCCATGACCAGATACATGACCGCCAGCGCCGCCGCCGTGGCCGCGACATTGACGATGGGCTCTGCCGCCCTCGCCGATGCCATGCCCGACCTGCGCGGCACGTGGGCGGCCAGCCAGACCACGGTGTCGCCCTCGAACGCCAACACCGCCACCGCACCGCGGTTCAACACCTCGGAATGGGTGCTCGAGATCCAGGCGCAGCACGAAAACGTGTTCTGGGGGCCCAGCATGTGGCGGCGCAATGCCATGGATGACTGGACGATGTACGAGGCCACCGGCTCAATCAGCCAGGATGGCTCGGGCAAGATCGGCATTGTCGAAACCGCTGCTGATCCGACCTCGGGCGTCAACGCGCTGATCGATGCGCGGTACGAGGACGGCAAGATCTATGCGGATTTCCGTAGCCTGCGCACCGGAACCACCTACAGCACGGTTCTTGAACGACAGGTGAACTGAAGCGTTTCCGGCCCAGGCGGTTGTAGGGGGTAGTTGCCGTTGCCCGATTTTGCGGGAGACGGAGAGTAGTAGGTTGCCTCGTCCGGGTCGGAACGCTTCTCAATTCGTGGGCTGCACGTTCGTTCACCGTTGCGTGTGGCGACTCATCGACGTCGATTCGAGCGATATGCCCGTATCTGTCACGTCAGGTCCGCCATGAGGGCCGAGATTTTCCCTTTGCACCCGCAGAAATCGCCCAATTGAACGGAGAGAAATCGGCCTTCGGCTTTTTCCGGCGCAACCCAGCCGGATTTCATCATTTCCCGACTTATCCACATCGTCTTCCAGTCGGATATCAACATCTTATCCCCGGCTAATTTTCATGCTGCAGTGCTATTTTCTTGCCGGATGTGAGGGCGAGTGCCATCGTTCAGACATCGCCAAGGTTCATCACGATCCAAGGCGGGACGCAAAGGTCAGGGGGTCCTGGCATCGCAGGCAGATCTTAGGATTTTCTTCGGGTTGCAAGGGCTTACCGGTAGGTGACCAGTCAGGAGGGGCGCAAGCCCGGCTTGAGCGGTCAGCTTCTCAGAAGGCCAGAGCGGGCGGCAGAGCGCCATCAGGTGCTTTGCGGCAGCGAGGTCCCCTCGGGGGCTGAAGCAACTGGATCGGGGCGTCCCTCGGGCGTGTCGACCCGGCAAGGCGTCAGGGGTGTCCGCAAGGGCACATGCAAAGACCGCGTCTGCGCACCTGGCGCCTTTTCCTTTTGCCGATTTCGGTTTCGTACAGGCTTCCACTCACCGCCCGTCAGAACGGGAACGGGGTTCTTGCGCAATTGCACAAGAACCCCGCAGTCGTGTCAGTAATGCATTACCGCGTCTATGCACCTGTGGCAGGGACAATAATCCGGTCGCCCGGAACTTTCAACCATATGTTGGTAGTGCTGCGCCGCTGTCCGCTAGATGCTGACGGGTGTCAGAGGCTTTCCTGAACGTCCGTCGCCGCGCCCTGGATGGCGTCGCCGGCTTTTTCGATGTCTTTGCCCGCGCCTTTTGCGGTTTCACAGGCCGTCAGGGCCAAAAGGCTCAGCCCGATCAGAATAGTGCGGATCATCGATATCTCCTTGGTTGGTCGACTACCAATCGGTAGCACCATTCAGGCAATGCAGACAAACCTTTTTGGGTGATCAGCCTTTGCGGAAGATGGGACCAAGGATGGCCGTCGCGACAAAGATCAACGCGGCCGCGCAAACGATGCTTGGTCCAGCGGGTGTATCCGCCCAATATGCACCGCCCAGCCCGCCCAACGCCGCCGTCGAGCCAATGATCGCAGCGGTGAAAGCCATACTTTCTGGGGTGCGGGCCAAAGGGCGGGCTCCGGCCGCTGGAATGACCAGCAGGGCCGCGATCAGAAGAATTCCGACAACTTTGATGGCGACCGCAACGGCCAGTGCCATCGCCAGAGTCAGCCATAGTTCTTCTCGTTTAGGATCGATCCCGGATGCCTGAGCCAAGTCCGGGTTGAGTGTCGAAACCAGAAGGGCTGACCAGCGCCAGACCATCAGCGCCAAAATCGTGGCGCCACCGATCCAGATCGTGGCCAGATCGGACTTTGTGACGGCAAGGATATCGCCGAACAAAAAGGCATTCAGGTCCAGTCGGACATCGGACAGCAACGCCACGGTTACCAAGCCGGCGGCCAGAGCGGTGTGTGCAATCACACCCAGAAGCGTGTCCATGGCGTAACCGCGACCGCGCAGCAGGCTGACCGACAAGCCCATGGCAAGCGCAGCGGCAATGATTGCGGGCAGCAGCGGCAGAGAAAAGCTGAGCGCCAGCGCTACACCCAATACGGCCGCATGTGCGGTGGCCTCTCCGAGATAGGCCATGCGCCGCCAGACGACAAAACATCCCAGCGGTGCCGCGGCGATCGAAACACCGAGACCTGCCAGGGCGGCGCGAACCATGAAATCGTCCAGCATCAGTGTGACGTATCCTGCGCGTGATTGTGATCGTGGGTATGACTGTGCTTGTGTTGGTACAAGGCCATCGTGCCCCGTGTTCCACTGCCGAATAACGCCCGATATTCCGGCGCGTCTGCGACCATGTGGGGTGCCCCTTCACAGCAGACATGCCCGTTCAGGCACAGAACCCGATCCGACGCGGCCATGACGACGTGCAAGTCATGGCTGACCATGACTATGGCGCAGCCGAGGTCCGTGCGAACCTGTTCAATGCGTTCATAGAAGGCAGCTGCGCCGGGCTGATCAAGCCCCTGGGTTGCTTCGTCCAGCAGCAGCACCTGAGGCTCTTCCAGCAGCGCGCGGGCCAGAAGGACGCGTTGAAACTGACCGCCGGACAGTCGGGTCATCTGTCTGTCACGCAAGTCCGGTACGCCGGCCAGTTCAAGCGCGGTTTTGGCCTTGCTGGCCGAAACGCGTTTCGGCAGGCCAAGGAATCGTTGCACCGTCATCGGCAGGGCGGCGTCCAGCGCAAGTTTCTGGGGGACGTAGCCGATCCGCAAACCCGGGGCGCGCCGAACAGTGCCCTGAGCCGCGGGAACAGCGCCGATCATGGCGCGCAGCAGAGTCGATTTTCCCGAACCGTTCGGACCGACAATGGTGACGATTTCACCAGCGGCGATCTGTGCTGATACGTTGTCCAGAATGAGCCGGCCATCCAGGCGCACCGACAGGTTCTGTAGAGAAATGAGGGGGGTCGTCATGGCTGCGTTCCAATGCAGTCCGGGCAAAGACCTTCGGCCTCGACCACGATCCTTTCAATGGTGAAGCCTGATGTGTCGGCGGCAGCACCAAGTCGGCCCTGAGTCAGCTCGGTTTCGGTTTCGGCCACGGCCTTGCACGCCCGGCAAATCAGAAACGCAGGCACGTGGTCGTGCGTAGGGTGGGCGCAGGCCGCATAGGCGTTCATCTGCTCGATACGGTGCACGAACCCATGCTGCACCAGAAAGTCCAACGCACGATACGCCACCGGAGGTTGCGACCCCATGCCTTCGGCCGACAGAACAGCCAGAATGTCATAGGCTCCCATTGCCTTGTGCTGCTCCAGTAAGATCTCCAACACGCGGCGGCGCACCGGCGTGAACTGAAGCTTCTGGTTGGCGCATTTTTCCTCGGCTTTGCTCAGCGCGGTTTTCATGCAGTGGTTATGATTGTGATGCCTGAAGCCTACTGTGCTCATGTGCGCTCCGAAATTTTTGGCTTGATATGTTATAACGTCGGCAATATCAAGCCGTCCAGCAATGTAATAACATATCATTCAAGGAGGTGACATGTCCCGAAAATTCTTGTTGCTGGCCGGCGTCGTGCTGGCTGGAAAGGCGGCGGCTGATGCGCCCAACGTTGCCGTCGATATCGCACCGGTTCACGCGTTGGTTGCCCAAGTCATGGACGGTGTTGCCGAGCCTTCCCTGATCATCCCGCCCGGAGCCTCACCTCATGATCACGCCATGCGCCCGTCCGAGGCGCGAGCGTTGCAATCTGCCGACGTGGTTTTTTGGGTAGGCCCTGAGCTGACCCCGTGGATGACGGGACCACTTGGCGCCCTGTCCGAGGGAGCGACGCAGGTTGAGTTGCTGGAGGTGGCCGGAACTGTGCGGCACGACTTCCGCGACTTGGCCGATCATCATGAGGGCGAAGAGGAGCATGCAGACCACGACGATCACGACAATCATTCGGACCATGATGACCATGCGAAACACGATGATCACGAGGATCATGCAGACCACGATGATCATGCGGACCACGATGAACATCAGAAACATGAAGAGCACGCGGATCACGACGCACATGACCATGACCACGGGCATGACCACGACGGTGTAGACCCGCATGCCTGGCTGGACCCGGAAAACGCGCGCGTTTGGGTGCAGGTAATTGCCGAAACTTTGTCGGAGAAGGACCCGGATAACGCTGCGCGGTACCAAGCCAACGCGGACAAGGCGGTTGAAGGCCTGAGTGCTTTGGAAGCCGAGATCCGGGTGGATCTGGCGCAGTCAGAGCCGCGGTTTGTCACCTTTCACGACGCTTACCAGTATTTCGAACACCGGTTCGATCAGACATCGTCGGGCACCGTGAGCCTTGGCGACGCGGCCGCACCCGGACCGGCTCGTCTGGCCGAGCTCAAGGCCCGGATTGAAGAGGAAGGCATTGATTGCGCTTTTTCCGAGCCGCAATACGATACCCGTCTGATCTCCGCCGCGACGGAGGGGATGGATGTGCAAATCCTCGTGCTTGACCCGATCGGGGTTGCGCTCGAGCCGGGTCCAACCCTGTATCCGGACCTGTTGCGCGAAATGGCCGCAAGTTTTCAGGCCTGCAGCGGCAACTCGTGAACAAAGAAGGGCGCAACGATCTGTTGCGCCCTTCGCCATTCAATGGGTTTTCTGTCTTATTCCTCGTCGCAGAACAACTCGTACACCGTTTCCAGCATTTTGCGAGGTCTGTCGTCTGCAAGGCGATAGTAGATTGCCTTGCCTTCGCGCCGGGGCGTGACCAGCCCCTCAAGGCGCAGCCGCGACAGTTGCTGTGAAACGGCGGCCTGTCGGGCGGACAGCAGTGACTCGAGTTCGGTCACCGATTTTTCGCCGGATACCAGATGACAGAGGATCATCAACCGACCCTCGTGGCTGATCGCTTTCAGAAAATTCGAAGCGCGGGTTGCGTTAGCGGCCATCCGGTCCATGTCGTCGCGCGAGATGTCTTCGGAAAGTTGGGGAAGTGCCATCTTCTTGTCCTTGTTGGCCCCTTGGTGAGTGTGGGGCAAGTGTTCCCTTTGTTAGTTTCGCCTGAGCGAATTGGGTCTCTATATAGAATGATCAGATATTTCCATATGCATGGATCAAAATGGCGTGATGAAAGCGCTGTGAATGGCGGCGAGGCCAAAAAACAGCCGGGTATTTGCGTTCTGCGCGGTTGTTCGCTCTGTTTTGCGGCATCCCGACGATGCGGACTGATCCGTATTTCCCAATAGGCGTCGCGTGTCCGCTGCCCCTTGCAGGCCCCCGAAGGCAACACTAAGACTCATGTAACTTCTCATCGGGTATGGTCCCGGTTCACACCAAAGCAGGCAGGTTCCGAATGTTCGATCCAGTTGACACCTACATGAATACGCTCGTCCCGATGGTCGTTGAGCAGACCAGCCGCGGCGAAAGGGCCTATGACATCTTCTCGCGCCTGCTGAAGGAGCGGATCATCTTCATCAATGGCCCGATCCATGACGGGATGAGCCACCTGATCGTAGCGCAGCTTCTGCATCTGGAAGCCGAGAATCCCAACAAGGAAATCTCGATCTACATCAACTCGCCTGGCGGTGTTGTGACCAGCGGTCTGTCGATCTACGACACAATGCAGTACATAAAGCCAAAATGTTCGACATTGGTGATCGGCCAGGCGGCCTCGATGGGGTCGGTCCTGCTGGCGGGCGGAGAGAAGGGGATGCGCTTCTCGCTGCCGAACAGCCGCATCATGGTGCACCAGCCCAGCGGTGGCTACCAGGGTCAAGCCAGCGACATCATGATTCACGCCGCCGAAACGCAGAAGCTGAAGGATCGTTTGTACGATATCTATGCCAAGCATACCGGACAGTCGAAAAAGGCCATTGAAAAGGCTTTGGACCGTGACAATTTCATGAGCCCGGAAGAAGCAAAAGAGTGGGGCCATATCGACGAGATCGTCGAAAGCCGCTCCAAATCCGAACCGACCGAAGCGTGATGCGGAAACCCCGCACCCACTGGTGCGGGGTGCGATTTTGACATTGTAGCTGCCCCGGTGCTGGCCTAAGCTGCACGGACAGGCGGCAAGCGCGGTCCGGATCCGGGCCGCAGGGATGGAGCCCGAAAGGTAGAACATGGCGACGAATTCAGGCGGCGACAGCAAGAACACGCTCTACTGCAGCTTCTGTGGAAAAAGCCAGCATGAGGTGCGTAAGCTTATTGCTGGACCGACCGTGTTCATCTGTGATGAATGCGTCGAACTGTGCATGGACATCATCCGCGAGGAAACCAAAGCCAGCGGGCTGAAATCCTCGGACGGTGTGCCCACCCCCAAAGATATATGCGAGGTGCTGGACGACTATGTCATTGGCCAGGCTCGGGCCAAGCGTGTCCTGTCGGTTGCGGTGCACAACCACTACAAACGTCTGAACCACGCACAGAAGGCCGGGGGTGACATCGAGCTGGCCAAGTCGAACATTCTGCTGATTGGCCCCACCGGGTGCGGCAAGACCTTGCTGGCGCAGACGCTGGCGCGGATTCTGGACGTGCCGTTCACGATGGCAGACGCGACCACACTGACCGAGGCCGGTTACGTGGGCGAGGATGTCGAGAACATCATCCTCAAGTTGCTGCAGGCCAGCGAATACAATGTCGAGCGCGCGCAGCGCGGCATCGTCTATATCGACGAGGTCGACAAGATCACTCGTAAATCCGAAAACCCCTCGATCACCCGCGACGTGTCGGGCGAGGGTGTGCAGCAGGCCCTGCTGAAGCTGATGGAAGGCACCGTGGCCAGCGTTCCGCCGCAGGGCGGGCGCAAGCACCCGCAGCAGGAATTCCTGCAGGTGGACACCACCAACATCCTGTTCATCTGTGGCGGCGCTTTTGCAGGTCTGGACAAGATCATCGCGCAGCGCGGCAAGGGCTCGGCTATGGGATTTGGCGCCGATGTGCGCGACAATGACGAACGCGGCGTGGGCGAAATCTTCCAAGATCTGGAGCCCGAGGACCTGCTGAAATTCGGTCTGATCCCGGAATTCGTTGGACGTCTGCCGGTGCTGGCAACGCTTGAGGACTTGGATGAGGACGCGCTGGTCACCATCCTGACCAAGCCCAAGAACGCGCTGGTCAAGCAGTATCAGCGTCTGTTCGAGCTGGAAAACGTCGAACTGGACTTTACCGACGACGCCCTTGCGGCGATTGCCAAAAAGGCGATCGAACGCAAGACTGGTGCTCGCGGCCTGCGTTCCATCCTGGAAGACATTCTTTTGGACACGATGTTCGAACTGCCGGGCATGAAGAACGTGACCAAGGTGGTCGTGAACGAAGAGGCCGTGACGTCGGACGCGCAGCCGCTGATCATCTATGCGGATGCCGCGCCGGAATCGGCATCTGCCGGCTGAACTGTTTGAAATTTAATGCAGATACGGCGCGGCAAAGTCCGCGCCGTTTTCATGTGAGGGTGTCATGACGATCCAACGTATTTCCTCGGGCGGTGAGTTCGAAGCCAAGGTCGGCTACTGCCGGGCCGTTGTCGCGGGTGGCTGGGTCCATGTTGCCGGAACGGTCGGGCAGGGCGAAGGCGTCGTCGACCAATGCCGCTCGGCGCTGACGATCATAGGCAACGCCTTGGCAGAGGCGGGCGCCTCTTTTGCCGACGTGGTGCGCGTGACTTATATGCTGCCCGATCGCCGCGAATTTGAAGCGTGCTGGCCGGTCCTGGCCGAGACGTTCGGTGCCAACCCGCCTGTTGCGACGATGATCGAATGCGGCTTGATTGATCCAAAATACCGAATCGAAATCGAGGTCACCGCATTCTTGCCCAAGTAATGGGTGCGCTCTTTGTGGCTCTGGACCTCTGCTCGGCTTTGGTCCATATCTGCATGGACAGAAATGCCGGAGGCAGCCGATGGGAATCCTGAACACTCTTTTGCGGGCCGTGACTTGGTGGAACGGGGCCACTCTGAACACGCAGATCTACACTGCGCGCAAAGGTATCAAGGTGGGCGAGGACGATCAGGGCAACGTGTTTTATCGCAACGCCGATGACAGCAAACGGTGGGTAATTTTCAATGGAGAGGCCGAGGCCAGCCGGATCGACCCGGAATGGCACGGCTGGTTGCACCGCACCTGGGATGAACCGCCGACCGACCAGCCACTGCCACACAAGGCGTGGGAAAAGCCGCATCAGGAAAATCTGACGGGCACCGCGATGGCCTATGTGCCGGCGGGGTCCCTGCGCCGTCCCGATCCGATCGAGCGCAAGGACTACGAAGCCTGGAGCCCGGAATAAGCGAGATCCACATGTCGACCCACAACATGACCGAAGTTCTTGTCGGCGGTGTCGTGCTGGCCAGTGCATTGGCGTTTGGCGTGTATGCCAGCCAGTCCACGGGCTGGTCGCGCGAAAACGGGGGCTATCACCTTGAGGCGTCCTTTCGGTCGCTTGAGGGTGTGGCGGTGGGCACGGATGTGCGCCTCGCGGGTGTAAAGATCGGCACTGTGACCGATGTCGAGTTGAACCCTGAAACCTACCGTGCCGATACGACGATTTCGGTTGCCGAAAACATCCAGATTCCGGATGACAGCGCGATCGTGATCTCGTCCGAAGGCCTTCTGGGGGGTAACTTCGTCGAGGTCATGCCCGGCGGTTCTCCGTTCTATTTTGAGCCGGGCGATCAGATTGAAGACACGCAAGGAGCCGTCAGCCTGATCTCGTTGCTGGTCAAGTTTGTGGCCGGGGATGGCAGCGAATGATGCGTGCCGCCCTGATGGCGCTGCTGTTGGCCGCGACGACGGCCGGCGCGCAGCAGAAGGTTTCCTCGGGACCGGGGGCCATGCTGCGCGGGCTGGACAAGGTCAGCGGTCAGACGGTGGACGTGCAGGTGCCGACCGGTGATACGGTCGAAGTTTTCGGCTTGGATGTCGCCTTGGGTGATTGCCGGTATCCGTCTGAAAACCCGACCGGTGACGCGTTTGCCTATCTTACGATTTGGGAAAAGGGAAAGGCCGACCAGCTGTTCGACGGCTGGATGATCGCCACGTCCCCGGCGCTCAACGCCCTGGATCACTCGCGCTACGATGTCTGGGTAATCCGTTGTATCACCCCCTGAGGGGTCTGACACACCTCGGCGGTGAAATCTGCGCTGGCAGCAATGGCCTGATCCAGAAGTTGGCGGTATTGCTGTCTGGGGATTTCGATCGCCCCCAACGAAGCCAAATGTGCCGTCAGAAATTGTGTGTCGAACAGTTGAAAACCTGTCTGGCGCAATCGGTCGACCAGATAGGCGAGCGCAATTTTTGACGCATCGGTACGGCGCGAAAACATGCTTTCCCCGAAAAATGCCGCACCCAGAGCAACGCCATAGACGCCCCCGACAAGCTCCTCGCCTTCCCAAACCTCAAGTGAATGGGCGCGGCCCGAGTGGTGCAGTTGGGCATAGAGTCTGCGCAGTTCGTCATTGATCCAGGTGTCCGCCCGGTCCGCGCATCCGTCCACGACGGCTGCAAAATCCCGGTTTATGGTCACGGAGAACCCGCAGTTCCGGATGCGTCGCGCAAGGCTGCGGGAGATGTGAAACCCGTCCAACGGGAATACACCCCGCAGCTTTGGATCGACCCAGAAAAGATCCGGGTCGTTCCTGTGTTCGGCCATCGGGAAGATTCCGATGGAATAGCCGTGCAACAGAAGATCAGGCGTCAGGCCCATGGCTCACACCGCGGCGACAAGCCCGAGAGCGCGTGCTCTCGCGGCTTGGTCGATACTAGGCCATGTTCTCCGCAAGCCAGTGCTCCAGCCAGTGGATGTTGTAATCGCCGCTGTGGATGTCGGGTTCTTGCAGAAGTGCATGAAACAGGGGAACCGTCGTGTCCACACCGTCCACGATCAATTCACCCAAGGCCCGATTCAACCGCGCCAGCGCTTCAGGGCGGTCGCGCCCGTGCACGATCAGCTTGCCGATCAACGAGTCGTAGTAGGGTGGGATCGAATACCCGTTGTACAGCGCCGAATCCATCCGGACACCCAGGCCGCCCGGTGCGTGATACGCCGTGATCTTGCCCGGGCAGGGCGCGAAGTTTGGCAGCTTTTCGGCGTTGATCCGAACTTCGATCGCGTGGCCGTTGATCTCCAGATCATCCTGGCCGAACGACATCGGTTCTCCGGCCGCAACAAGGATCTGCTCGCGAACAAGGTCGACGCCGAAAATGCCTTCGGTCACAGGGTGTTCGACCTGCAGGCGGGTGTTCATCTCAATGAAATAGAACTCGCCATTTTCATACAGGAACTCGATCGTGCCCGCGCCGATATAGTTGATCTTTGCGACCGCATCCGCGCAGACCTTGCCGATTTGGGCGCGTTCCTCAGGAGTGATGCAGGGGCCCGGAGCCTCTTCGAATACTTTCTGGTGACGGCGCTGCAGCGAACAGTCGCGCTCAGCCAGGTGGACCGCATTGCCCTTGCCGTCGCCGAAGACCTGAATCTCGATGTGGCGGGGCGTGGTCAGGTATTTCTCGATATAGACTTCGTCATTGCCGAACGCGGCTTTGCCCTCGGCCCGCGCAGTCATGAAGGCGCTTTCCATTTCGGCCGCGGTCTGCGCGACTTTCATGCCGCGTCCACCACCACCTGCGGTGGCCTTGATGATGACCGGATAGCCGATCTCTTCACCGATGCGCTTGGCCGACTCAAGATCCGGAACGCCGCCGTCCGAGCCCGGTACGCAGGGAACGCCCAGCTCTTTCATGGTGTCTTTGGCGGTGATCTTGTCGCCCATGATGCGGATGTGTTCCGCGGTAGGGCCGATGAACGTGATGCCGTGGTCTTCGACGATCTGAACGAACTCGGCATTTTCGGACAGAAAGCCATAGCCGGGGTGGATCGCCTGGGCGCCGGTGATTTCACAGGCCGAGATGATCGCGGGCATCGAGAGATAGCTCTGGGGGCCGGGTGCCGGTCCGATACACACGGACTCGTCAGCCATGCGCACGTGCATGGCGTCACTGTCAGCGGTCGAGTGCACGGCAACCGTCGCAATCCCCATCTCGCGCGCGGCGCGGATCACACGCAGGGCGATCTCGCCTCGGTTGGCAATCAGGATCTTGTCGAACATGGGCCCGCCTTACTCGATGATGACCAGAGGAGTGCCGAATTCGACAGCGTCGCCATCCCCGACCAGGATCCGCTTGACGGTGCCGGATTTGGGGGCGTGGATGTGGTTCATGGTCTTCATCGCTTCGACGATCAGCAGCGTGTCGCCTTCGGAAACAGATGCGCCAACGGCAATGAACGGGGACGCGCCGGGTTCCGGCTGCATATAGACGGTACCAACCATGGGCGAGGTCACCGCGCCAGGGTGGCTCGCCGGGTCCTCGACGGCAGCGGGTGCTTCGGCGGGGGCAGCAGCGGGGGCTGCGACAGGTGCCGGCGCGGCAGCGGGTGTCGGGACGGCAACTTGCACAGGCGCGGCTGTCGGGCTTACTCGGCTGACCCGGACGTTCAGGCTGTCTTCTTCGCCATATTCCCGTTTCACCTGCAACTCAGTCAGGTCGTTTTCGCGCAAGAGTTCGGCCAGTGCCTTGATGAACGTCACATCCGCTTCGTGTCTGTTGTCTGTCATGAGTGTCCTCGAAGGTTCCCCTTTGGCCCGTCTATCTGCGCGGGCTCTGGTCAATTACGCTGCGTTATAAGGCAACCGCGCGGCCATGAAAAGCGCCGACTGGGGCCGTTCGGCCCCGGTTTCTGCGTTATCGGCAGGGTCCACGACGGTCAGAGCGGCGTGCCGGACAGTTTGGCGACCAGTTCCGGCAGCTTGCGCGCGCCGAATTTCTCGAGCAGCCGGGCGCGGTAGGCTTCGATGGTCCGGTAGCTGAGCCCCAGTTCGACGCCTATTTCCTTGGCCGACAGGCCGCGACAGGACAGGATCGCGACTTCACGTTCGCGTTTGGTCAATTCGACCAGTGGGCGTTCCTCGGAAATGTCGGAGAAGCTCCAAATTCCATGGCGGAATGGGTCATCGGGTGTCAGCGACCGGCCGCGCGCGCGACACCAGAACAAGTCGCCGTTGCGGCGGCGCATGACCCGCTCGTCCGTGTAGTAGCCGGTGTCCCGCATGACCTGAAGACTTCGTGCGCCAATTCTCTCCCAATCGGCAACGGATGGGTACAGGTGCAGCAAAGGCAGGTTGCGGTAGTCGGATTCGTTGCCCCCGAATGTCCGGGCAAACTGCAAATTGCACCGCCGGATGATGCGGTTTTCAAGCTCGACAAGCCCGATAGGTGCGTATTCGAAGGCCGGATCACTCATTTGCCTATCGTGCCGCCAATTCGGCCGGAATTGAAGAGGGCATTGCAGCACAGGATTGCTTTGGCGTCCGAAAGCGATCAGAGCCCGGTGAAAGCCACGACATTGTCAATGTTGTAAAACTGCTTTGAAAAGGGCGGCGTAAATCATATAAATACATGAAGTATTCAGAAAATACGGGGTTGTTTCGAGGGCCACTCGAACACGTTTCGGTGGGGGCATCATGCGTGATTCATTGACGGGCAGCCGTATCCGCGAAAGGCGGCAAATCTCGGGCTTGCGTCAGGCCCAGCTGGCGCGTCAGGTCGGCATTTCAGCGTCATATCTGAACTTGATCGAGCACAATCGGCGGCGCATCGGGGGCAAACTGCTGGTCGATATCGCTTCGGCTTTGTCCGTTGAGCCTTCGGTTTTGACACAGGGGGTCGAGGCGACGCTGATCGCGGCTCTTCGTGAGGCGGCGGCGGATGCGGTCGGCCAAAAGGCCGAAGTTGAGGCGCTGGATGAATTCGCCGGCCGGTTTCCCGGCTGGGCCGCTGTACTGGCACAGATGCATCGTCGGGTGGTTTCGCTGGAACGTACCGTGGAAACCCTGTCAGACCGGCTGACCCATGACCCGCACCTTGCGGCATCCATGCACGAAGTCCTGTCCGCCGCAGCAGCGATTCGGTCGACAGCCGCCATCCTGGCCGAACCGGGCGAGATCGAGGCCGAGTGGCGCGACAGATTCCACCGAAACTTGCACCAGGATGCCGAACGTCTGGCTGAAAGCTCAAAAGCTCTGGTCGCCTTTTTGGACGAAAGCGAGGACACCGGCGAACGGCGCGGGTTGCCGATGGAGGAGGTCGAGGCATTTCTGGAGAAGCGCGGGTTTCATTTGCCGGAACTTGAGACAGGACAGGACCCGGTAACCCTCGCGCAGGCCGAGATGGCCTCTTCCGCCTCAAGATCTGTCGCGCGTCAGGTGCTCGACGCCTATGCGGCGGATGCCCGGGCCATGCCGCTGGAAGCGGTTTCGGAGGCACTGGAGGTCGAAGGCGTTGATCCTCTGCGTCTTGCCGCGCGGTTTTCTGTTGACGTGCCGACAGTCCTGCGACGGCTTGCGTTTCTGCCCGAGGATGTCATGCCGCGCCCGGCTGGTTTGGTCATATGCGATTCATCAGGAAGCATTTTGCTGTTCAAGCCGGTCCCCGGTTTCGCAATGCCGCGCCACGGCGAAGCCTGTCCTTTGTGGCCGGTCTTCAGCGCGCTGAACCGGCCCCTTGTGCCGATCCGAAAACGCGTGACCCTGTTGGGCCGGACGCCGGCGGATTTCGACTGCTTTGCAATCGCCTGGCCTCAACCCGTCAGCGCCTTCGGTCAGGAACCTGTGTACAGATCGGCGATGCTGGTGCTGCCGGTCGAAGAGCCCGGCGTGGCCACCGACTTGCCGCTACAGGTCGGCACGAGCTGCAGGATCTGTCCCCGAAAGCCGTGCGACTCGCGGCGGGAGCCGTCGATTTTGAGTGAAGGTTTTTGACAGTTTCCTGACACAGCGATTAATCTGCACTTGGCAGGTGGCTGGAGGTGCGACCGGTCTTGGGGAGGAAGTGAACATATGAGCCGCAAGGTTCTGTTGATCGAGGATGAACCGAACATCACGGAGGCAATCAGGTTTCTGCTGACCCGCGAAGGGTGGCAGGTCGAAACCCATGCCGAAGGTGAAAACGCGGTTCAAACGATATTGTCTGCGCAGCCTGATCTGGTCATTCTGGATGTGATGCTGCCCGGCAAGAGCGGTATGGATGTTCTGCGCGAATTGCGCGAGCACGAGGAGATGCGCGCCTTGCCTGTTCTGATGCTGACCGCTCGCGGTCAGTCGCGAGACCGCGAGATGGCTGAAAAGGCAGGCGTCAGCCGGTTCATGACGAAACCGTTCTCGAATACCGAAGTGCTGACGGCTGTGCGTGATTTGCACGCGCAGGCGTCACAGTCATGACCACACCGGAAAACGAGCCAGCCCGCCCGACAGGCCCGCGTCCGTCGGTGTTTTTGGAACGGCAGAGTTACCGCCGCCGCAGGCTGGCCGATGCGGCCCGAATGCTGCCCTTTGTCGGCGCGGGTCTGATCTGCATCCCGCTGCTGTGGCCGGATCCGGGGCCGGAAAACTCTGGCGTCCCGTTGTCGTCGGCCATTCTTTATGTCTTTTCATGCTGGGCCGCCCTGATTGTGGTCAGCCTCCTGTTCGGCTTTGCCGCCCGGCGGATGTCGTCCTCGGAGGGGTCCGCGGCAGAGAGTGAGCAATGGCCACGCTGAACGTCCTGATCCTTGTTTGCCTGGGCTACGTCGTGCTTTTGTTCGGCGTTGCGTTTGCAGCCGATCGAATGGCCGCCGCGGGGAGAGGCAAATGGCTGCGGTCACCGTTGATCTACACGCTGTCTTTGTCGATCTACTGCACCGCCTGGACCTTCTATGGCGCGGTTGGCAATGCGGCCCGGTCCGGTCTGGAATTCGTGACGATCTACCTCGGGCCGACCTTGGTGATGATCAGCTGGTGGTGGGGGCTGCGCAAGCTAGTGCGTGTGGGCCGTAGCCAGAGGGTGACTTCGGTCGCCGACTTGATCTCATCGCGCTATGGCAAGTCGAACACCTTGGCCATCTGTGTTACGATCCTCGCCGTGCTGGGGGGCACACCCTATATCGCGCTGCAACTCCAGTCGATAACGCTGTCGTTCTCGATTTTCGCCGAAGCCGACCCTTCGGGCCTTTACCGCGAGGGCGCCAGCGTATTCTGGGTGGCCGCGGGTCTGGCCGTGTTTGCCATTCTGTTCGGCACCCGGAACCTGGATGCCAATGAACGGCACCATGGCGTGGTGACCGCCATCGCGTTGGAATCCGTCGTCAAACTGTTCGCTTTGTTGGCGGTGGGCATCTTTGTCGTCTGGGGGGTGGCCGGAGGCGTCACGCCCATGATGGAGCGGATCGACGCGTCGGAAATCGGGCGTTGGAACGTCGATACCGGACGCTGGATGGCCATTACCTTCCTGTCGGCGGCTGCATTTGTCTGCTTGCCGCGGATGTTTCAGGTCATGGTCGTCGAGAATGACGACGAAAGCCACCTGAGAACGGCGGCCTGGGCTTTCCCGCTCTACCTTCTTTTGATGAGCCTTTTCGTGGTTCCCATTGCGGTCGTCGGGCTGGATCTGCTGCCGGCCGGGTCAAATCCGGACCTTTTCGTGCTGACGGTTCCTCTGTCACAGGGGAATGACTGGCTGGCGATGCTGTCCTTCATCGGCGGTTTTTCGTCGGCCACGTCGATGGTCATCGTGACGGCGATGGCCCTGTCGACCATGGTCTCGAACCACGTCGTGATGCCGATCTGGCTGAATACGCGCGAGAACGCCAGTTCCATGTCAGGCGATGTGCGAAACGTGGTGCTGATGGCGCGCCGGGTTTCGATTGCCGCCATCATGGCCTTGGGGTTCTTCTACTATCGTATGTCCGGTGGCGGCGCCGCGCTGGCCTCGATCGGCCTGGTGGCGTTTGCAGGTGTGTCGCAGATTCTGCCGGCTCTGGTTGGCGGCCTGTTCTGGCGCGGGGCGACACGGACAGGTGCCCTTGTTGGGCTGAGCGTGGGGTTCTTCCTTTGGATCTACACGCTGTTACTGCCGGGAATGGGCGGTAATGTCATGTCCGCCTCGGTCATTGAAAACGGTCCTTTCGGTCTGGGGTGGCTGCGTCCGCAGGCGTTGTTCGGCCTTGATGGTTTGGACCCGATGACCCACACGGTGCTTTGGTCGCTGTCACTGAACACGTTGGCCTTTTGCCTAGCGTCACTTCTGAGCTTTCCCAGCCCGCTTGAACGGTTGCAGGGGGCGCAGTTCGTCAACGTCTTTGATCATTCTGTCGCGCCCGGGGGGTGGACGGGATCCGTTGCCCAGAGTGAAGACCTGATGATCATGACCCAACGGATCCTCGGGGCCGGTCCCGCTCAGGATTTCTTTCAGGCCGAGGCGGAAAAGCAGGGCGTGCGCGGGCGCTGGCCAGAACCTACGCCGGGTTTTCTGGAACGGCTGGAACGCGAATTGAGCGGCTCGGTCGGTGCGGCCACGGCTCATGCCATGATCGGGCAGATCGTCGGAGGTTCGTCCGTTTCGGTCGAGGATCTGTTGGCGGTGGCCGACGAATCCGCGCAATTGCTGGAATACTCCAGCCAGCTTGAGGCGAAGTCGGCCGAACTGAGCCGTACGGCCCGCAAACTGCGCGAGGCCAACGAAAAACTGACCCAGATCTCGCGTCAGAAAGATGCCTTCCTGGGGCAGGTCAGCCACGAGTTGCGCACTCCGATGACGTCCATTCGTGCCTTTTCGGAGATCATGCGGGACACTGACGGGCTGAGCGCTGAGGAATCTCGGCGTTATGCGACAATCATCCATGACGAAGCGCTGCGCCTGACGCGGCTGCTGGATGACCTGTTGGACCTGAGCGTTCTGGAAAACGGTCAGGTCAGCTTGAATATGGGTGATGCCAGCTTGCGGACGGTTCTGGATCGGGCCGTGTCAACGACTATGGCCGGGGCAGACAGCCCTTTGACCATTCTCCGCAATCTGTCTGCCGAGCGCATCGCGTTGCATTCCGATCTGGATCGCCTGGGGCAGGTCTTCATCAATCTGATTTCGAACGCACAGAAGTACTGTGACGCGCCCGAGCCGGTCCTGACGATTTCAGCCCATGATGTCGGCGGCCAGGCGGTGATCGACTTTGTCGACAACGGCAGCGGTATCCCGCCGGACGCCCAGTCGATGGTCTTTGAGAAATTCGCGCGGGTCGGATTTGACAAGGCGGGCGGTGCAGGTCTTGGACTGGCTATTTGCCGTGAGATCATGCACCGGCTTGGGGGAGAAATCACCTATCTGCCCGGGCAGGGCGGCGCAGCGTTCCGCGTGAGCCTGCCATTGCCTCACCGGCAGGCCGCTCAGTAGCGGGCAAGTAAAGGTATTCGTAACGAACAATGGGCTAGACCAGTAGCGAGCAGAATCGAAACTGGCGGACCGTTGCGATGTCAAAGACTGTCAGCGCGGCCTTGGCGCGCAAATTGTCGGCAGGACAAGAGGGGGCGGGTAGCAAATCCCGGGCGCTGCTGCGGGCATTGCGCCTTGCGATTGCCCGCGCCGCGGTCGAACGTTTCAAGCTATCAGCATCCGTCATTGGCGCGAAACAGGCCAGAAGATGCCAGGAAGTCGTCACGAGCGGGCTGGAAGATGGTCAGTTGTTTCTGCTGTTCGCGACCAAAGAGGGCAGGGTAGCCAGTGTTGTCTTGGACGTCGGTTTGGTCTCGGCGGTCATCCAGAAGCAGACAATGGGCGAAGTATTCCCGGACCTGCCCCAGCCTCGCGCCCTCACCGACACCGATGCGGCAATGGTGGTCCCGTTGGTCGAGGACATGCTGGAACGGGCCCGGAAACTGGTCGATGATCAAAGCGATGCGGCCCGCCTGAACGGATATGAGTTCGCCTCACGGGCGGTCGATCGGCGCACGCTGTCTTTGGCACTGGTCGAGGACGGGTATGATGCGTTCGAGTTCACGGTTGAACTCGAGGGCGGTGTACGGCAGGGAACGGTCCTCATCCTGCTGCCGGAAATTTCGGTGGCCGAGGGGCAGGACGGGCACGCAGATTTGGAACCGCTGAAGACGCTGTCGCAAGCCGCAGGCGTGGTTCGGGCCGAACTCAACGCGGTGATTTGTCGGATGCATCTCCCGCTGACAACGCTGTCGGAGCTGGGCATCGGGGATCTGCTGCCACTTGCGGGAGCGCGACTTGATCGGATCGACATTGCCGCGATTGATCGGACCCAGGCCACTACGGGACGTCTGGGCCAATGTGGCGGTCAACGGGCAGTGCGGATCAACGAGTTTCTGCAGCCACCCGCCCCAACACGACCCGAAGCGCAGAGCTTTGTCGAGCACAGGCGAAGGGACGCGCCGGCTGAAATAGCAGATGTTGATTTGTCGCGTCAGGACGCCGTTGCCCAAGACCGATCGCATGCGCAATCCGCAGTGGATAAAGACTTCGCGCAAGCAAGCACCGACCGCCTCGCGTCCGAAATATCCGAATTGGCGGGTCTTCCTGCTCCTGCGGAACGACCCAACGACTGACGTATGAAATCAGGTGTTCGCAGCCCGCATCTGCACCAATGCCGGCCGCAGACCGTCCAGCGCGTAGCCCGCCTTTGCCGTGGCTTCGAGTATTTCATCGGGGCTCATTGTGTCGCACTGCCCAAGGGCCCAAACGACAGAACAGCGGGTGCCCGAGGCACAGTAGGCAAGAACCGGGCCTTCGCAGGACTCGGCAAGGTCGCGCTGCCGTGCCACGTTCTCGGGCGTCATGGTTTGGTGCGTCAGTTCAAGCACCTCAAACTCGAGACCCGCATCCCGCACGGCCTGGCCGATTACCTCGGATTGCATGGCGGCAGGCACTTCGACATTCGGCCGGTTGCAGATGACCTTGACGAAGCCGGCGGCAACGATGGCGGGCACATCCTCGACCGTGATCTGCGGCGAGACGAAATAGCGGGGCGTGATCTGTCGAATCTCCATGCCGATTTCTTAGGTCGCGGAGTCAGCCCTGTCCAGTTCCACGGCGTGGCCGTACTTGCGCAATGCGGTTTCTTCCGCTGCGGCTTTTGCGGATTGATGTCTGTCAAGGCAGTTTGGTCGAAATCAGGTTAATATTCGATCGACTCGCGGCCCAGCGCCGGCCGCCGGATAGTGCGCGGGCGATTTTTTGCTGGGTTTGGGCGGGTCCTGTGTTGGTCTCAATCCTGTTACCTATATCAGGCAGGATGGCAGCATTTGGGAGGATGGCCATGACCACGAACGAGCTTTATTTCGAAGCCGAGCGGCTGGAGCGGAAACTGCACGGGGCAAATCTCGAGACCCGGCTGGCACTGCAGCCCAGCGTCACCAAGGTAATTGAACGCATGCGCGCTCAAGGCATGAGCGTACCATCGCGCTTTCGACGGCTGGACGCTGCCTTGATCGAAGATGCGGTTGAAGCCCAGTTCGACAATATGCCGATCTGACACCGGCGGTCAGCCGAACGATATGCCAAGGATAACCAGCATCAGTCCTATGACGGACAGAAACAGCGCACCCATGTTCCAAGGCAGCACCCGCTGAACGGCAGCCCGCAATTCGTCGTCAGTCAAGCCTGACCGACGAGCCTTCATCACGCGCAGAATGCACCAGACCAATCCTGCCAGCCCGGCCAATGACAGGCTGGCGCCTCCCCAGATGAACACGTCGAACATTGCGCCCCGCATCGTTCTGTTTCGCTGCCGATGCGCTTAGCGGATCGTTGCCGGCGGCACAAGGCAAGCAGCCCCATTGTTCGCTTGCGGCGGACCCGCCGGCACGGTATCCGACATTTTGCCCGTGACCCCGACTAAAGAGATTTCCACTTGGGAGAGACGCATATGGAAGACATGACCGAAGACCAGGCTGCTGCGAACTACCGCGTGACCGCAGGCGAGCTGCGCCAGTTCATCGAACGGTTCGAACGTCTGGAGGCCGAAAAGAAAGACATCGCTGACCAGCAGAAGGAAGTGATGGCTGAGGCCAAGGCACGTGGCTACGACACCAAGGTGATGCGCAAGGTTATCGCGCTGCGCAAGCGTGACAAAGACGATATCGCCGAAGAAGAAGCGGTGTTGGAAATGTACAAGGAAGCCCTAGGCATGTAAGCCTCGGGCCTTCGGAGGCTTCGGTCAGCGACCCAGAAACCGCACTCCCGGCAACTTCTTGAGTCGTTCCAGATCCTGTGTGTAAAGCTCGGAAAACGCCGCGTGGATTTCGGCGCTCCACCCGGGGAAGTCCAGTTCCTCCTCGATTCTGTCCGGCAAGGCGTGCTGCGAAAAAACGGCAGCGAGGCGGTCGTGCAGGAGGGCCGGGTCCGTGTGCCCGACTTGCTGTTGGATCGCTTCAATCTCCCGCTTGCCGTCTGCGTCAACCAGCGAGGATAGCAGCGAGAACTCCTCGGTCAGCGGTATGTCGGCGCTCAGACCGCACAGGCTGCGGATAATGTCCCCCCAGATCAGCGGGCACTCCTCATTGGCCCAGACCGTAATGGAAACGGCGGGGGCAAGATCGTGAATATCCTCGATAAGGGTCAGCCAACTCAGGCAGCTCAGGTCCGTTGACGCCAGAATGCTCTCGCGGGTTTCGTCCGGCAATGCCATCAATACCTTGGGTATGAAGCTGCCCGGATTTTGCAGCCCGATAAACAATTCGACCTCGTGTCCTTCGAAAGCCTGATCCAGCAAGGCCAGCCGACGACCTGCATGGGGATAGAATTGGCCGTCCTTAATGGCGCTGTTCAGTTCGCCGATGAAGTCCACAGTGCTCATGACCACTCGGCCGGTTTCCGGATCATCAGGAATTTGGGCTCTCAAACGCTCGAAGGCATCTGGGGTCAGCTTGCCTTCGTCCAGCGCATTCAGCGGCGTCTTGAATGCCTTCCGGAACCGACGCGGACCAAACAGCACAATGCCGTTTTCCTGCAATACACTGGCATTCGCCTGAAGCGATTTGAGCAGGAGCCCCCCGTCTGAAAAAACCACACCGGAGTGAATGGCCACATGCATGCCGACCGCTGTCCTTGCCCTTCGATTGAATACGTTTCGGGGTTACAGGTTGAACGATAGACAGTCAAACCTGCCATTCTTTCGCCATGATAAAGATTGCCTGAGAATGTCGAAACTTGATTGTGGTCAACAGGACAGCGCCAGAAACGACTGGGTCGAATTGCTTCGCAACCGTCGTTGCCGCGTAACCATCTGTGGCGTCTGTGTTGCAGATAATCGAGGCGATTTTATGTGGCGCCGATTTTCCGCATGTTGTTGCACAATTCCGTCGCAAACCCGCTTGCCTTTATTGAGGCTTTCACCTAATCACAGCGCCATCGGCTCAATGAAATTACATGTGTTTGGATAGGCATGTAATCACATAGGGTTGAAAAGGTGGGAGTGGTTGCCCGTTCTTGCCTTTGCCTGCAAAGGTATCTGAAAGCGTAATGCTTGCCCCTATAGCTCAGCTGGTAGAGCAACTGATTTGTAATCAGTAGGTCCGCGGTTCGAGTCCGTGTGGGGGCACCATCTTCTCCGAAAACTCAAGAAAGTTTGTACTTGTCTGAACGGCTTTCCGGCGGTGCGGTACGTTGTTTTCTATCCATCGTATTTATTTAACGCATCCCGCTCGCTTGGATGCGCTTGGCAGGGTTGTTCTCTGGGGTCTCAATCGCGAGGCCAATTCAGGATATGGCTGCGACATTCTTCTGCCACTTTTGGGAACTGTGTTCGCTCGCGGGTGTACAGATAGACATCACGAACGTCCGACAAATCCTCGATCGGACGGAAGGCAGTGTTTTCCGGCAGAAACCGTGCGACCGTTTCGGGCAGTATGGTCACCCACCGCCCGGTTGCGACCATGGCGATCAACGAGTGAGTGTTGTGCACCGTGATCGCAGACCCTGCGATTACGTCTTCGAAACCCGGATTTTCAATGAGTTGGCAAAGCGAGTTGTGCACGAATCCCTTCGCCGCGACTTGGTTCAGCGTTGGTGGCTCGTGCGCAGTGATCAGGGCGTGATCAGCGGCGGCCACAAGCCCAAACCTGTCTTGAAACAGCGGCTCGGCCCGTATTCCGTTCAAGGGGTGATGGCCCGAGGCAATCCCCACATCCGCCCGCCCTTCGGTGAGGCTGTCCAAAACCTGTCGGGTGTCGGTGTCCCACAGCTCGATCTTCAGGCCGGGAAAGGCGCTGGACAGGTGGTCAAGCAGCGATGGAAACAGCAGTGCTGCCACCGACGGGACGGACACGATCCGGATCAGCCCTTGGGACGCCTTGGCCAGGGCTTCGATGCTTTGGACCGTGTCGTCAAATTGGCGCACCTGATTTTGGGCGAGGGCAAAGACTTCCGCCCCCAGAGGTGACAGCTGGTTCTTTCGCTCACCCAGAAACAAGCGTTTGCCGAGATGTTCTTCAAACTGTTTCAGGGTCATCGAGACCGCAGACTGAGTGCGACCCAGACGGCTTGCGGCTTCGGCAAGATTTCCGGACTGGGCGACTGTGCAATAGCAGCGGAGCATTTCCAGTTTCAGTGACAAATTTCAGATTTCCTAAAGTTAATTTAATTTGTTTGAGTTTGCCTGATGTCCGGGCAGAGGTCTATTCTGTTCGTGAAACGTACCGGATCCGAGGCCCCCTGTGACGAAATTGAACCTGATTGCCGGCGAGTGGATGGCCGGCGACACCGCGATCGAGAACCGCAACCCCTCTGATCTGACGGATGTGATTGGCCTGTTCGCCCAGGCAAGCGCTGATCAGTTGTCCGCGACCCTCGATCGGGCACGTATCGCGCAGCTGGAATGGGCGGCCTATGGGTTGGAACGCAAGCAGGCGGTTCTGATGAGTATCGGGACCGAGTTGATGTCCCGCGCCGAAGAGTTGGGGCGGTTGTTGTCGCGAGAAGAGGGGAAGCCGTTTGCTGAGGGCAAGGGCGAAGTTTACCGCGCGGGGCAGTTCTTTACGTATTACGCGGCGGAATGCCTGCGCCAGATTGGTGAAAACGCGGACAGCGTACGTGAAGGCGTCGAAATCGACGTGCGCCGCGAACCGGTCGGGGTTGTCGCGGTAATCTCTCCTTGGAATTTCCCGACAGCTACGGCCGCGTGGAAGATTGCACCGGCCTTGTGTTATGGAAACGCCGTGGTGTGGAAGCCAGCCAACCTGACCCCCGCCTCAGCCGTGGCGTTGACCGAGATCATCGCGCGTCAGGACATTCCCAAGGGTCTTTTCAGTTTGGTCATGGGGTCAGGCGGCGCAATCGGACAAAGACTGGTTGAGAGCCCGCAGGTGGATGCGATCTCGTTCACCGGGTCGGTGCCTGTCGGCAAGGGCATTGCCGCAGCAGCCATCCAAAACCTGACCAAGGTGCAGATGGAGATGGGTTCCAAGAACGCGTTGGCCGTGATGGATGACGCGGATCTGGATCTGGCGGTGTCACTTGCGCTGGGCGGCGCTTTTGGCGGCACCGGGCAGAAATGCACCGCCTCTTCGCGGTTGGTGGTCCATGCCGCGATCCACGACGCCTTTGTCGAGAAGCTTGTCGCCGGCGCCAAGGCACTGAAGGTCGGGCATGCCCTGGAGGAAGGCACGCAGATGGGACCCGTCGTCAGCGAGCAGCAACTGCAAGAGAACCTGGCCTATGTCGAACTTGGCCAATCCGAAGGCGCCGAGCTGGCGTGCGGCGGGCAACGGCTGGAGCTGCAGCATGACGGGTATTACATGTCGCCCGGCGTGTTCGTGAACACTAACAACACCATGCGGATCAACCGGGAAGAGATGTTTGCCCCGCTGACCAGTGTGATCAAGGTCAACAGCTATGATGAGGCTTTGGCGATCGTGAATGACACGAATTTCGGCCTGACATCGGGCATCGTGACCCAGAATCTTGCGCGCGCGACGCATTTCCGGCGTCATGCAAGAACCGGTGTCGTGACCGTCAATTTGCCCACGGCAGGCACTGATTATCACGTTCCTTTCGGTGGCCGGGGCGAGAGCTCGTATGGACCGCGCGAACAGGGCAAAGCGGCCGCCGAGTTCTACACCACTGTCAAAACCGCCTATATCAGCGCCGGGACCCCGATCTGATGCGGATTGACGGCCTGCAATACGCCAATTGGTCGGAAAAGATCTTCCGGCAATTGCGGGAAGGGGGCGTGGATGCCATCCACGTCACCGTCGCCTACCACGAGAATTTTCGTGAAACGGTTCAGAACCTCGAGAAATGGAACCGATGGTTCGAGTTGTTCCCGGACCTGATCATGAAGGGACGATCGGCCAGCGACATCGACACCGCGCGTGACACCAGGCGTACGGCCGTTTTCTTTGGTTTCCAGAACCCATCACCCATGGAAGACGACATTGGGCTGATTGAAATTCTGTACGATCTCGGTGCCCGGTTCATGCAGTTGACCTACAACAACCAATCCCTGCTAGCGACCGGCTGCTACGAGGCTGAAGACACCGGTATCACCCGGATGGGGCGGCAGGTGATCAAGGAGATGAACCGCGTGGGATTGGTCATCGACATGAGCCATTCGGCCGACCGCTCCACGATTGAGGCAGCCGACCTTTCCGCGCGTCCGATCGCCATCACCCACGCCAATCCGCACGACTGGGCACCCGCCCTGCGCAACAAGCGTTACCCCGTCATCCGCGCCGTGACGGAAAGAGGTGGGATGCTCGGGTTTTCGATCTACCCTCATCACCTGAAGGACAAGTCCGACTGCACGCTCGAAAGCTTTTGCACCATGATTGCCCGAACGGCCGAAAAATACGGAACACAACATCTCGGGATCGGGACCGACCTGTGCCAGGATCAACCCGACAGCGTTGTCGAGTGGATGCGTGTGGGTCGCTGGACCAAGGAAATCGATTACGGCGAAGGATCGTCTGCGAACCCGGGCTTCCCGCCGATGCCAAGTTGGTTCAGGGACAATCGTGACTTTGACAAGATCGAGGCCGGCCTTCTCGCGGTTGGGATGACCCCGACCGAAGTCGCCGGGATCATGGGGCAGAACTGGTACCGCTTCTTTGCGGACAACTTCGGACCGGTCCAGAATTGACCGGCCCTGGTTCGCATATCGCGCGCCGGGATCCGGCAACCGTTATGCGGCTCAGCAGGCTCGGGTCTTTGCACCAGTGCAGGCTCAGCTTCATGCGCGTTCTGACCCGCCGCCTGGCACGCGACAACTGGCGGTTTTCCACGCCGGTGTTCGAGATTGACGAGGCGGGTGTCGGACGGGCCGTCTATGTCGCACAGGGACCCGAACGCGCGTATTCTCTGGTGGCCTTCGCCCATGATCTTCCACCAGAAAAACGGTCGGACCGGGTGATCGCGGATGCTTGGGACGCGACCTTCACCCTATTTGACGGAATCCCTTCCGAAGCCGACCTTGACCGGCTTTCCTGCAATGTTCCGCTGCAGGAGGCCGGCCGGATCAGCGAAACCGAACTGTCGCTATCCCGGGCCAATCGTTCGGTCCGATTGTGGACGAATGTCGTCGAAGCCCTGGCTGACGGTCGACAGCCGGATCTGGAGCAGATCCAAGAGGTTGGCTACCTGATGCGAACCACGGCTGTTTACGGATCGGGAAAATTTGGGGCCGCGGACCGGGAAAACCTTGCAAACCGCACGGAAACCGAGGGGCCGTTTCAGGCCGAGATGCTGTCGGTCTTCCTCACACGCGCCTTCGTGCGGGACCTGGTCGAACACATGGCGCGTGCCAAAGGGGGAAGCAAGGCCGTCAAGATGGCCCCTGATATCGCGCGCCGCCTTGGCATCGGGAATTCCACTGGACTGGGCATGGCGCCCTTCCTGATCAATCATCCGGTCCTGCTGAACAACTGGATCATGGCGCGCGAGGAGGCAATCGCCCGGGTTCGATCCGTGCAAACCGCGACCCAAGAAGAAATCAGTGTATTCCGGTCGGTGTTTGATCGCTGCCTGGTGTCGATTGGCCAATGGCATTCGGAACATCCGATACAAGATCGGAAACTGTCTGCTCTGAAATCAGACCTCGGGGTGATCGCGGACTTTCTCCGCCACTACGATCTTACGGGCCGAAGACCGTGGAACCGTCTGGTGGAGTGGTCGGAAACTGTGCTGAGCGAGGAGGGGCAGGAGTTGCTTCTTTCCCTGATCCTCGAACCCTATTCAGACTTGGTGGACGGTTTGTCAGGATGCATGGCGGATTCAAGCCCGCATATGTACGAGATTGACGGCGCCATGCCGCTGGCCGATGTGCGGCAAGCGATCCGCGACGGTTTCGGTTGGGCGCTGGATCTGGACTGGGGCGCCCGCGAAGCCTGCGCAAGGGTCTGGTATGTATCGGAAGAAAAGCTGGAACCCAGACTGGGTGAGCGCTTTGATGAGCCGGTAGCCGAGTACGAACAACCGCTTGCCCCGGCGCGGGATGCGGCAGCGGCATATTCGGCAATGGCCGATTGGGACACAGCCGCGACCACCGCGGAATTTCTTCTGCGCCATCCCGAACATCGCCACACGATCCGCCGGGCGCAGATCAGCCGCAAGGCCCCCTACAGCGAGATCCGAGACAACACGATTGGTGCATCAGTTCTGCCGATCGACATGCTCCGCGCCAAACTGTCCTTTTTCGGCGCGACGCATTTCGATCCCCGCTCGGACCGTTGGGTCCGTATCTGCATGTATTCAGGCGCGCCGTACCCCGAGGATCTTTCGCCCGAAAATGCCGATTTCTGGGTTTATCCGGAGGTGCCGGAATGAACCTGTCGCTGAACGAGGTCGAAGGACTGGCAAAACGCGCGGCACGTGGGGCGGGTCATCACTGGGGGCCGGCCGAGGACGCCGCCAAGGCGACCCGCTGGCTGTGTCTGCAAGGTTTTGACGGTGCAGCCGCCTTGTCAGCGGTCCTGCGCCAGGAATTTGCCCTTCGGTTTGATGCGCACACGCCGCGGGCCCTCGGGGTGAATTGGCGGGCGCATGGGCAGATGTGCCCGTTGGGGGCGGGGATGCTGCTGTCAGATTGTTCGGAACATCTGGGCCGCGGGCCGATCGTTCTGCATGACGTGGCGGTTCCACTGTTTCTCGTGCCGTTCGCTGGCAACGCTGCACGCCGATTGCAGACCAATGTGACCGTCGTCTGCGATGAACTCAGCGCCACGACGGACGGCGAGTTCGTGGACGCTCCGGATCTTTGGCCGGAAAGCGCCACAAAGGTCACCGTAAGGATCGGCGGTACGCCCAACAAACTGCGCGCCACGCAGACGCGCGCCCTGCCGGCGCCCGCGGCTCTGGCTTTTTTGAACACTCTGGCTCAACGCACCTATGCCCCCGCAACCGAGGAATCTCGCCGCTTGGGCGCCGGCGCTGGTTTGTCCGATAATGACTGAGGAGGCCGAGATGCCAGAAACCCGAACGTTGTCCCTTGCCGAAATCGAGGATCTGTCGCTGCGCGCTCTGATGGCGGCCGGCACGTCCGAGGACAATGCCCGGCCATTGGCGGTTGCGACCGCCGCGACCGAGGCGGATGGGGTGGCCAGTCACGGGCTGGCCTACATCCCGATCTATTGCGAGCACGTACAGTGTGGCAAGGTAGACGGGCGAGCACAGCCGGTGATGTCCGCCCCAAAACCGGGCGTGGTGGTCGTTGATGCGGCCACCGGTTTCGCGCACCCGGCGATCGACTTGGGGTTCGACGCGTTGATCCCGGCCGCACGCGAGCAGGGAATAGCTGCGCTGGCCATCCGCAACAGTTACAATTGTGGTGTGCTGGGGTATCACACCTATCGCTTGGCTCAGGCGGGCCTTGTTGGTCTGGGGTTCACCAATGCACCTGCATCCATTGCGCCGTCGGGTGGTTCACGGCCCGTCGTGGGCACAAACCCGTTTTCGCTGGCCGTTCCGGGTGCTGATGGGCAGCCTGCCGTCTTGATCGACCAAAGCGCCAGCACGATCGCAAAAAGCGAGGTCATGAAGCACGCCCGCGAGGGAAAGCCGATTCCGGTCGGTTGGGCGCTGGACCCTGATGGCAACCCGACAACTGACCCTGTCGTGGGCCTCAAGGGCTCGATGGCGCCTTCGGGCGGCTACAAGGGCGTGGGTGTCGCACTTCTGACCGAGGTAATGGCCGCCGCATTGACCGGGGCCACCTTGGGTATCCATGCGTCACCCTTTTCCGGAACTGTGGGCGGCCCGCCAAAAACAGGCCAGTTCTTCATTGCCATCGACCCCGGCGCTACGGCCGGGTCGGAGTTTGCTGCCAATATCGCGGAACTGGCCGAGGCGATCCGGTATCAGGAAGGAGCGCGTCTGCCCGGCGATGGTCGGCGCGCCAAGCGCCTGCAGGCCAGCCAGGACGGGGTTGGTGTCAGCGTCGCGACGCTGGACAAAATCCACGCCATCCTGGCCTGACACCCGTTTCAGGCGGAAACAGGGGCAAGGCCGATGCCTCGCCCCCTCTGCATCACGCATTGATGATGTTGTGTTCCGGTCCGTACGGAAAGCCGGTGATATTTTCGGCCCCATCCTCGCCTACGACCAGAATGTCGTGCTCGCGATAGCCGCCCGCGCCGGGTTGACCTTCGGGAATCCACAGCATCGGCTCGATGGACACGACCATGCCCGGCTCGAGCACCGTGTCGATGTCTTCGCGCAGTTCCAGGCCCGCTTCACGACCGTAGTAGTGGCTGAGGATGCCGAAGGAGTGCCCATATCCGAACGAGCGGTATTGCAGCAGGCCCTGATCGGCGAAGAACCGGTTGATCTCGGCTGTGATGCCGGAACAGGTCGCGCCGGGTTTGATCAGGCTCAACCCCAGCTCGTGCGCGGCTACATTGGCCTGCCACAGGCGCAGGCTGTCGGCGTCGGGCTCGCCCAAGAACAGGGTACGTTCCAGCGCGGTGTAATAGCCCGAGATCATCGGGAATGTGTTGAGTGACAGGATATCGCCATTCTGCAAGGCCCGCTTGGTGACCGGGTTGTGTGCGCCGTCGGTGTTCAGGCCCGACTGGAACCAGACCCAGGTGTCGCGGTACTCGGCGTCGGGATAGGCGCGGGCGATCTCGATCTCCATCGCATCGCGGCCGGCCATGGCGATCTCGATCTCGGTGGCGCCTTCACGAATCGCGGCATGGATGGCCGCGCCGCCCACGTCCGCCGTACGTGCGCCGCCTTTGATCAACTCGATCTCTTCGGCCGATTTCACCATCCGCGCGGCCATCGTGTCGGGGGCGATGTCCACAAGCTCAGGCTGGTTCAGCATGGACAGGGCCGTGTCGCGCGCGGCCAGCGTCATGTGGTCGCTTTCGATGCCGATCCGGCGGGCAGTCCCGATCAGGCTGGCTACGGCGCGCCAGTAGTTGTCGCGCTTCCAGTCGGTGTAGATTACGTTGGCTTCGACCGACCGACGCCAGGGCTGGCCCGCGTCGATATTCGCTGACACGGTGGTGCAGCTGTCCTGCGTCACCACGCAGCCATAGGGCCGGCCGAAGGCGCAGTACAGAAAGCCCGAGTAGTAAGCGATGTTCTGCATCGAGGTCAGCAGAACGACCGGGATGTCCCGCTGCGCCATGATGGCGCGCAGCTTGGCCAGCCGGCGGTCGTACTCGGCCCGGCTGAAGGGCAGGGGCGCCTTGTCACCGTTGTGGCAGGTGAAGAATTCGGGGCGATTTGAAAGGTCTGTCATGTGCTCTCTCGTTTCTTTGCCGGACGTGCAAAGCCCGGCCACATGTCCCGGCGTACAGGACAGGCGGTCTCGGGGTCCGAGAGCCGATCACCCCCTTGGGCGCTGCGACGCCATCGCAGCAGGGGGCGAACAGGGAAATCGTTAGATCAGGCCACGCTGTGGGTCAAGCCGGTGTCAGCCCGCGCAGACGTTCCGACCGTCGCCGCAGCAGCTCGACCGTGGTCAGCAGGGCGATCGAGATGACGACGAGAATCGTGGCCACGGCCAGGATGGTCGGGCTGATCTGCTCGCGCAGGCCGGTGAACATCTGCCACGGCAGCGTCTTTTGGCTGGCCGATCCGACGAAAAGCACCACGACCACCTCGTCGAACGAGGTGATGAAGGCGAACAGCCCGCCCGAGATCACGCCCGGCAGGATCAGGGGCATCTGAATCTTGAAGAAGGTCCGCACCGGACCCGCACCCATATTCGCAGCAGCCCGCGTCAGCGAACGGTCAAACCCGACTAGCGTGGCGGTCACGGTGATGATGACGAAGGGAATGCCCAGAACGGCGTGGGCCAGGATCACCTTAAGGTAGCCCACAAAGGTCTTGTTCATGCCCAAAGTGCCTTCAAGGAAGCGGCCGATGTCGCTGTAGAAGAAGAACATGCCCGTCGCCGAGATGATCAGCGGCACGATCATCGGAGAAATCAGGATCCCCATGATGGCGCGCCGCCCCGGCACATGCGATTGGCTGAGACCGATGGCCGCCAGCGTTCCCAGCGTTACAGAAATGATAGTCGCGATGGGCGCGATGATCAGCGAGTTCTTGAAGCTGCGCTGCCATTCGTTGTTGGTGAAGAAATCCTGGTAATGCTTCAGCGAATACCCTTCGGGGTCCAGCCGCAGCATCTCGGGCGTAAAAGTAAAGAAGTCCTGCGCGTTGAACGACAGCGGAAGAACCACCAGAATCGGCGTGATCAGGAAAACGAAGATCGCGCCGCAGATCACCCGGAACAGGTAGTGATAGAACACCTGCTGCGCCGTCAGATAAGGCAGCAGCTTGCGGCGGTATCGGCCCTCGTACAGCCAAAATGTGAACCATGCGAAAAACCAACCGCCCAAGAAGCCGAGCACACCGCCCATCGGCCCTGAAACCGCGAAGCCGACGGCCGCGAAGCCGATGATGTTGATCCAGTGGGCAAACCTCTCGTTCTTGAGGACCGAGATGTAGATCCAGGCCAAAAGGGCCGTCAGCGCCGCGCCGCCGATCATTCCCAGGGGGACCGAGCCGTTTCCGGCACCAACAAACATGCCGGCAAACGCGCCGGCCAGTGCGACGCTGGGCAGGACCATGGATAGGGGCTTGCGCGAAATTGGTGTCAGTGCGGCCATGTCGGTTACCCCAGCTTCACGTTATCGATGCCCACGATCTTGTCGTAGACCCAGTAGAGGATCAGAACCACCGCCAGCAGGATCGTCCCCAATGCTGCTGCCAGGCCCCAGTTCAACGACGACGATATGTGATAGGCAATCCGGTTCGAGATGAAGACACCCTTGGTGCCGCCCACGATTTCGGGCGTGATGTAGTAGCCGATGGCCAGAATGAACACGAGGATCGATCCTGCTCCGATGCCCGGGATGGATTGCGGGAAGTAGATCCGCCAGAACGTGGTCCAGTTCGTGGCGCCCATGGATTTGGCCGCGCGAGTGTAGGATGGCGGAATCGTCTGCATCACCGAATACATCGGCAGGATCATGAACGGCAGCAGGATATGCGTCATGGCAATGATCGTGCCGATCTGGTTGTTGATGATGATCAGCCGGGCGTCATCTGCGACCAGCCCGAGCCAGACGAGGGTGTCGTTTATAACGCCCTGCTGCTGCAGCATGACCTTCCATGCGGATGTCCGCACCAGAAGCGACGTCCAGAAGGGCAGCAGAACCAGAATCATCAGCAGGTTCGACACGCGCATTGGCAGGGTCGCCAGCAGGTAGCTGACCGGATAGGCCAGCAGGATGCAGGCCCCGGTGATTACCAGCGACATGAACAACGTACGCCCGAACAGCTTGATGAGAATCTGCTTGTCTTCCGGCTGAGCCTGAGCACCTTCCGGGGTGCGCCGCATGTCGATTGCGTTCAGGAAGTAACCGTTGGTGATCGGAACCGCATGGGTTTTGATCACGCGCCACGTCTGCGGGTCCCCCCAGCCGTCGTGGATCTCGATCAGCTTTTCCTTGAACGGACCGTCGGCTTCAGGATCCAACCGTTTGATCTTGCGGCCTGACTGGCGGAACAGCGAAGACATGCCGGTTTCTTCGTAGTTCAGACGCGTGCCAAGCCGGGTGTGTTCCTTGTTTTCGATCGCGACCACCATGTCACGAACGAAGGCATCATAGACGTCCTCGCCCGGCAATTCGCCGCTGGTTTCATCCCAGTTGTCCAGCGCTTCGACCGTCAGGGGCAGGGTTTCCGAGACAATTCCGTTTTCGACTGACCGAAACAGCATCGATGCAATCGGTACGAGGAAGGAAAACAGCACGAACAGAAGCAAAGGCGCGATCAGCATAAGCGCGCGCAGTTTCTGACGTCGCAATGAACGCGCCAGCGATTGCTTGAGCGGCGTTCCGTCCGCTGCCAGCATGGGTCCTGCGGTTTGGCTTGCGTCAGTCATCAGTGCCTCTTGGTTGTGCCCGGGTCAGATGGCGGCGCACCGCCACCTGACGTTTCTTCAGAGATTCAAGCGCTTATTGCGCCAACCACGCCTGGAATTTGGCGTCGATGTCATCGCGGTAGTCAGCCCAAAACTCGTAGTTGTAGAGGAACGTGTTCTTGGCGTTTTCCGGATCGGTCGGCATGTGCGGAGCCATGTCGATTCCCAGTTCGGCATGCTTGCCGACCAGCGGAGCAGACGAAGCGCGAGCCGGGCCGTACGAGATGTACTTGGCCTGATCCGCCAGGCGCTGGGTGTCGGTCGCGAACATGATGTAGTCCAGCGCGCGTTGCTTGCGCTCTTCGCTCAGACCGGCGGGAATGATCCAGCCGTCCAGATCGAAGACCTGCGCGTCCCACAGCATGGCGACGGGCTGCTTCTGCTCTTCGATGACGCTGAACAGGCGGCCATTGTAGGTCGAGCCCATGACGACTTCGCCGTCAGCCAGCAGCTGGGGCGTATCGGCGCCGGCGGACCACCAGACGACGCTGTCCTTGATGGTGTCCAGCTTCTTCAGAGCACGGTCCTGGCCTTCGTCGGTTGCCAGAACGTCATACACTTCGTCCTTCGAGACGCCGTCGCACAGCAGGGCCCATTCCATGTTGTTGATCGGGCGCTTTTCCAGCGACCGCTTGCCGGGATAGGTCTCCAGGTCGAAGACCGCGCAGATGTCGGTCGGCGGGTTGTCCCCGACCATGTCGGTCCGATACCCAAAGGTGGTCGAATACACGATCTGAGGGATGAAGCATTCGCTGACCAGCAGATCGCCGAAGTCTTCCGAAGCCGGGGTGCCGTCCGGCGCAGGCGCCAGCTGGGTGTCCGGGTCGATTTCCATTGCCAGACCTTCGTCACACAGACGGATCGCGTCCGCGGCAACCACGTCGACCACATCCCATGTGATGTTGCCCGCCTCGTTCATGGCGCGCAATTTGGCCACGGCCTCGGCCGAGCTGTCATCGTTCAGGATGGTGACGCCGGTCTTTTCCGAATAGGGCTCGTGATAGGCCTTGAGCTGCGACTTGGAATAGGCGCCGCCCCAGGACACGATCGTCATTTCTTCGGCGGAAACTCCGCCTGCTGCAGTTGCCAGAGCAACAGCTGTCAGCATTGTGGTGGTACGTTTCATATGTAGCTCCCAGTTTTTCCCGTTTTATGATTTGTCGACCAACGCACGGGTTTTCGTCGGTCGGTTCTTTCGGCTTGGGGGCGGATTGCGAAGCCGGGCGCGCCTAGGCGTCCAGAGCGCGGCAATCCTGCGCCAGCCATCCGATCTCGATCTCCTGACCCGGTGTCAGCCTGACGGCGTCAGGGGCATTCCGGGTCTTGACGATGAATTCATCATTGCCGGCCACCGACATGCGGAACCTGAATACATCGCCCATGTAGATGAATTCCTTGACCACAGCCTTGAGCGTATGCGCTTCGGGGCTGAGGCGATCCTTGTTGAATTCCACGCGCTCGGGCCGGATCGAGACCTTGGTCCGTTCCCCCGGTTGGCTCACGTTGATCGGAACCGCGTCGATCTCGGACCCATCGTCCAGCGTTACGACGCATTTCCCGCCATCGACGGATTTCAGAACGCCTTCCAGCGTGTTGTTCTCACCGATGAACTGCGCAACGAAACTGTTCTCCGGTTCTTCATAAAGCTGGTCCGGCGGTGCAAGCTGCTGGATCCGCCCATCGTCAAAGACCGCTACGCGATCCGACATGGTCAGCGCTTCGGTCTGGTCGTGGGTCACATAGACGGTCGTGATCCCCAATTCATGGGCCAGACGCGTGATTTCAAACTGCATGTGCTCGCGCAGCTGTTTGTCCAATGCGCCCAACGGTTCGTCCATCAGAACCAATTCGGGTTCGAAGACCAGCGCGCGGGCCAAGGCGATACGCTGTTGTTGTCCGCCTGACAGCTGCGCGGGTCGGCGGCTGCCGAAGGCACCCATCTGCACCATGTCGAGGGCGCGCTGGACCTTTTCTTCGCGCTCGGATTTGCCGATTTTTCGGACTTCCAGCGGAAAGGCGAGGTTCTCGGCCACAGTCATGTGCGGGAACAGGGCATAGTTCTGAAACACCATCCCGATGCCACGCTTGTGCGGCGGAATGTTGTTGATCGGTCGCCCATCCAACAGAATTTCGCCATGCGTCGCAGTTTCGAACCCGGCCAACATCATCAGGCAAGTGGTCTTGCCAGATCCCGATGGGCCCAACATTGTCAGAAACTCGCCCTTTGGCATCGCGAGGTTAAGGTCTTTGACGACAAGATTTTCGCCGTCATACGATTTTTGAACGCGTTGAAATTCGACAAACGCGGCGTCGCTAGAAGTGCCGGTCACAAGACCCCCTGTTGCGTCAATTCTTGATCCGGTTGGTCCGGATTTCATTGATCCCTGAGCACATTAAAGACGCAGCAATGTCCGGCTGGCAAGACTCAATGACAAAAACCAATCCTCATTGGGTGGGATTCAAGGATTTTGCGCAGTGTTGAGGCGCCGCATGTGCCACGCAAGGGTCTGATTGCTGGACAAGACCGGTTTGCCAATCTGTTCATGGATCCGCGGGATGGCGTCCAACGTGCGAAGGTTGGTGCAGCTGAGAAAAACAGCTTCGACCGCTCTGTCCGAACCCAGCCTCACCGCGGCGTCAACGATGGATTGCGTTGATATCCGGACGACCTTTGCTTCTTCGGAAATCCCAAAGGTGCCGAACACATCCATGAGGATCCCTTGATCGGCGAAGGCCGCGCGAAGCGCCGTGTTGACCTGCTCCTCATAAGGGGACAGCAGTGCAAAGCGTGACACACCCAATTCGCGCGCCTGAGCAACCGCGGCGCGCAGAGGGTTGGTCACCGTTTGCACGTCACAAGTCTGCTTTACCAGTTCTTCGACCTTTTCCGATCCGATGACCGAGCTTGCCGAGGTGCAGGCGTAACCCACAGCCCGGAAGGGGTGCGCCTTGGGCAGTAAATCTGCCGCCGCTGGAAGCGCATGCTTCATGCGGGTCAACGTCTTGGTCGTGACCTGCGGGTCGCTGGTTATGCGCGAGACATAAATGGGTGAAGGGTCGCCGGCAAAAAGCCTGCGGAAATCGCCTTCGATCGTCTCGTCTGTCTGCAGAACGATCAGGCCAAGCGGAGATATGTCCGGGTCATCCGTGTCCAGAGAAAATGGCAGTGTTGTCATAGCTCGGGAATCTCCCGTCGTGCCTTGGGGCTCAGGAACCGCGGTGCGCTTTCGGTGACCAGCACATTTTCCTCGTGGACAAGTATTTTGCCACCGACCTCAATACCTGGCTCCAGCGTCAACACCATTCCGGGTTTCAGAACCGTTTGATCCGTTGGGATGAGCGAAGGCCACTCGGTCAATGACATGCCCAATCCGTGGCCCAGGCGCCCGGCTTCGGTCCCGCCGCCGCCACGGGACAGGACCGAGCTCATCGTGTGATACAGGTCCGAGGCCGTCGCGCCCGGTCTGGCCTGCTCGAACGCCGCCTCAGTCGCATCGATCAGCGCGTGGTGCGCCGCGCGCACGGCGGGACTGGCCGGGCCGACGGACCAGTTGCGGTCGAAATCGCAAAGATACCCATCCCAGACCAGCCCGGTATCCAACATAAGCACGTCGCCCGGCTTCAACGGTCGTTGGGTTGCCGGTGAGATCACGTCGCCATATCCGCCTTGGTCGGCCGCGCCGGCAAGATAAGGCACCCAATCGGCGCCTGCGTCGAGACACAACATCTGGAACCGTCGAAAGACCTGATCCAGAGGAACACCGGCCGATGCAATCTCAGGAACCCGCTCAAAAGCCTGTCCCGCGATCAGGCAGGCGGTTTCGATCTTTTTGATTTCGGCTTGAGATTTGACCATGCGCAGGTCGCGCAGAATGCCAAGGTCGCCGGTGATCCTGCGGCGGTCGATTTCGGATTTCAGACGCCCGAAATCTGCAAGCGGCATCCGCAAGTGCGTTTCATGCCCATCGGGACATCCGATCAAGCCGCCGTCCGGAACAAGTTCGCGCAGGGTTTCGGCCAGCAACGATACTCCGTCGTCTGCCAGATCCGGGGCGGACCAGGTGCGGATGTCTTCGATCCAGGTCTGCGCCATCAAGGCCGCGCCAATCGACGGGATCACCGCGACAGGTTTGCCGGTCGCAGGAACGACAAGGAACCAGGGGCGCGTCGGGCTTTCCCAGAACCGGGTCAGAAAGCCGCTGAAATACCGGACGTCGGGCTCGGTCGTCAGCAGCAGGGCGTCCAGGCCATGCTCTTGCATGAGATCCTGTGCACGCGCAGTTCTGTCCGCGAACTCGGCTTGTTCGAACCCTCTCACGAGGCTTGCTCGGTCACGATGCACAAAACGCGGTCCTGTGGTCCGATATTGAGCAAGTTGCGGCTATCGGCATCCAGAACGGCGGCCAGTCCGGCGCCGCCTGACGCAGTCGTTTCGAACCCGGCCTCTGCCATGACCGGAAGCTGAGCGGCCACGGTGTCATCCTCCAGCGTCAGAAACTGATCGGCATCCCGCGCCAGTCCATTCAGTGCAATCAGCGATGGCTCCTTGCAATCCAGCCGTCCCATGATGCTGTCCGGACCGTCTGCAAAAACCGGCGCGCCAGCTTGGATGCTGGCCATCAGCGCCGGGGCTGCGGCCGGTTCGACCACGATGATCTTGGGGTCGTCTCCCCAAGCCTTTCGGAAACATGCGGCAACGGCGCCCGCCATGCCTCCTACTCCGGCCTGCAGCAGGATCAATGTCGGAGGTTCGGGACACTGATCAACCGCCTCGACAGCCATTTGAACGTACCCCTCCATCAAGAGATGGGGCAGGTCATAATACCCTTCCCAAGAGCTGTCTGACAGAAGCGTCCAGTCGTTGTCGTTCGCCGCGCGGCTTGCGGCGCTCATGCTTGCGGCGTAATCGACGCCTTCGCGCACCACTCGCGCACCTTGCGCCGAAAGGCGCTGAGCAAAGCTCTCGGGCACGGTTTCAGAAATGAAAACTACGGCATTCGCACCAAAAACGCGCGCACCCGCAGCCATGCTTAGGCCGTGGTTCCCGGCGCTGGCCGTTACATAAGTACGGCCAGCAAGGGATGTGTTGTCGGGTGTCTCGGTGGCTTCGCTCGCTTGGTAGGCGATGACATAGGCCGCGCCCAATGCCTTGAACGACCCGAGATTCATCCGCGTCCGTTCATCTTTGATCCAAAGGCGGGAAACGGGCGCCAAACCCTGCGCTTCGGCCAGTGGTGTCACGCCGGAGGCAGGGCACAGCGACAAAAGCTGCGCCAACCGGCTGGAATTGGTTGAAGGGAAGGGGGCCTGTGAAAACAGTTTGCCTTCGCCTCGATACGGGTTGGTGACGGACTTCATCGCGGCCTCCCTCAACGATCCGGCAGACGTCATAGAAATGCAGTCAATCTGTCAAGGCATAGGGGTGAAATGCGAGAAATGCACACTTCCTGTTCCCTGGGAAAAGTGGCTACCTGCCCTGAACCAAACGGCGTTGATCTGGCTGGCGAATTGACCGCTTGCGGTCTTTGCAATCGGTATGGGTGCGTGTAAGTGTTCGGCACGTGATCCGGCGCCGGTGCATCAGACCGGCCGGATGCGGGCGTGATGGAATGGTAGACATATCGGACTTAAAATCCGAAGGCCCTAGCGCCGTGTGGGTTCGAGTCCCACCGCCCGCACCACTGTTTTCATTGGTAGAAACCCAACAAAACATGAGGGTTGCGGCCACATGCCCAGCGCGAAAGGGGTTATGCGCTCCAAATCATCGACCCCCGATAACCCCTCTCCGTGTCACACAGTATCATGTCTCAACCGTGACCAATCCGTGACCTGCGCCATGTGGTGAGGGGGTGCATCGCTATATTGGGGGGAGAGGCCCGGCGGCGTTAGGACCGCCGACCGGGCAAAACACGACCGCCACTGCTTAAGGAAAACGGCCATGTCTCAATCTACATCGGAAATCCGAACCCAAGTTGCAAGCCTGATCGAACAGGCCATTGCGCTGGGGCCACGCAAGGAACTTCGCAGCACCCTCGTGCGCGCCCTCGAAATCGCCAAGGGCGATGCGCCCAGGGAACTCACCCAACTGCACTACGACCGGCTGGGGCGCGGCGCGCGTCTGGCTGATCCGGTGCGACCCGGCCTCATCATGAAATCCAGCAAGACCGGCCTCAAGCGGTGGACGTATCGCACCGAGGTGGAGGGCAAACAGCGCGAATTTACCCTCGGGCATTATCCGGAGATGTCGGTCAGCGAGGCCCGGGACAAGTGGGCCACCCTCCGCGTCCAGCGTGTGAGCGGTGCCGCGCCGGACCTCCGGGGCGATACGACCCTCGGGCAGATCGTGGACCACTATGGTAAGTGGGCCAGCGAAAACCTGCGGTCATGGCGTGAGAACGATCAACTTCTCCGCAAGCACCTCCTGCCGGGCCGTGAGGGTATCACCCTCGCCGAACTGGACATCGACCACCTGAGCGCGCCCATCACCGCGATTCAGGCCAAGACGCCCCAGCAGGCGTGCAAGCTGCGTTCGGCTATCTCGGGCGTCCTGACACGGGCGCGCAAGGACGGTCTTTTGCCCAAGGGCTTCTCCATCACTCCGGTCATGTTGCCCGAGGTGAAAGCGGCCAGCCCTCGCACGTGGGTTCCCGGCACCAAGGACCTGCGCGTGTTCCTGCGCGCAACACGGGAGATGGGGGAAATCGGCGCCGCGCTGCGCCTGATCGCCTTGACCGGCACACGCCTGCGCGAGGTGGTGGAGATGCGTTGGGACGAGGTGGAGATCGACGCCGAAATCGAAGGGCTGGGCATGGTCGCGCGCTGGACCATCCCAGCAGAGCGCATGAAAGCCAAGCGTCCGCACGTGGTCATCCTGTCCGACGCAGCCATGGCGGTTCTGGACGCCCAGCGCGGCAGTGGATCGCCGTGCGTGTTCCCGTCGCCGACCTGCCCCGAGGAGCCACGCCTCGCCAACCATGTGGGGAAGGTGTGGGCGGACAAACGGGACGCCTTGGGTCTGAACAAGCAGTTCACCGTTCACACGCTCCGCAAAGCCCTGTCCACGTGGGTCGCGGAAAGCGGTGGCACCCGCGACATCCGCGACCGGCTGACGGCTCACACCCTCGCAACGGGCGTGGACGCCCACTACAACCAGGCGGAACTGACAGCGCCTGCCGCCGAGTGGTGGCAACGCTGGGCGGATCGTCTCGCGGTCATCGAAGGTGAGAACGTGATCCTGATGGGGGAGGTCCGGGCATGACCAACACCAAGCCCAACCCGTTCGCCAACGCCCAGCGCGTCGATACCACGGCCCTGATCATGCGCCGCCTGAAAGTGCCCCGGAAAGAGGCCGAGCGTCTGGTGTCGCTGAAACCCGGCAAGGTGGGTGCGCTGGACTTCGCTGCGCTGCGTCTGCTGAACCTCGACGGGGCTGACCCGCGAGAGGACCACATTGAAGCGAATGCGGCCTATGCGTTTGCGCGCAGCGCCCACGAGGAGGCAGCACCCATCGTTAGGGAACAGATGCGCTCTGCCGGAGGTTCCACGACAAAACGCCGAGCAGACGAACGCCTCGCACGTGCTTTCGCCATCGTTGAGGAACAGGTGGGAAAGGTGCCTCGGCGCGATGCCATCGACATGGCGGTGAAAGAGACCGCCTTAGCGATTCGGAACCATGCCATCGTGGAGCATTATTTCGACGCACTCGCGCTGGGCGCATCACCGGATGAGGCCCGAGAGGGGGTCAAACCGGGCAAGTGGATCGCCTTTAGACGGTCCCTCAAGTAATTATTTTTGACGACCGCTAAGCCTCGTCAAAACTAGCTGTATCTTTCCGCGAAAACGTCCTTTTTATGGGGTGTCACCAACTGTCTTGAACAAGGTGACACCCAATGCCCAAACGAACATGGAGCGAGACTCGCAACAAGGTTCCTAGCCGGGACGCCTCCTATTCCTTTCATCCCATGGCGGACTGTACCGTCATCGAAGCGGCGGCGCTGACCCGCTGTAATCCGTCCACGATTTACCGCCTCATCAATCGGGGCGAACTGCTGGCCTACAGCCGCAACGGCCTCACCTTGATAGAGGGCGAGAGCATTGTTGCGTTCAAAGAGCGGAACAGGATTCAACCGGGCGACATGCCCGAGAACAATGAGCCAAACGCCACGCCGAAATCGAAGGGGGTGGCGGCATGAGCGCGCCCATCCCCACCCCAAATCAATCCTCGGACCTGTCCGTCAAGGACACCTGCCGAGAGTTGCAGGTCTCGCCGTCGACCGTCTGGCGCTGGCTCAGTAGCGGCGAGTTGACCGGCTACTCGAATGGCCGTGTCACGCGCATCGACCGGGCCAGCATCGACGCCTTCAAGGCGCGCAACCGCATCCAGCCAAAGGATGCCAGCGATGCGGCATGAACTGGACCTCGCCTCACGCATCCGCGCGGCCAACAAGCTTCGCTGTGCGCTTGTCGTCCACAGCAGTAGCGAGGAGCGCGGCCTGCGTCTGGTCGCGTGCCAGTTCCACCTGCCTATGCCAAAGATCGTCTACCGGGACCTGCCAGAGAGGACCAGCAATGCCGCCGCATGAAAAAACGCCGCCCCACGAGGGACGGCGCTCAGGAATGTATCACAACAAAACCAATCGCGGCCTTGTTGAGATACAGCATAGCAGCGCCCACCCATCCGCAAAACCCCTTCCGTATTACGTTCCGGGCTGGTCCCGAGGGGGTGTGTAATGCGGCGTTCCGAAATCCAGCGGCAGCATGCCTTCCTGCTGCGCCTGCGGGCGCTGGTCGGGCAGCACGACGGCACGACCCTCATCCATGCGCCCGGTCAATACCGGATCGAACGCGCCGGCCTGACGCTCACGGTCGCGCAAGACCCTGCCGACCCGGAGGACGAACTGTCCCAAGTTGAGCGCGCCCTGTCCGGCGATGAGGACTGGATCATGGAGCGCCTTGAGCGGGCCAGACCAACCCTCGAACAGCAGTCCGAAGCGGACCTGCCACGGCGTCGCCGCCGTCGGAGGGCCCAGTCATGAGCGGCCACCCCCTACAAGTGCGCCCTGCGTGCGTTTGCCGAGGGTCTGGGCGCCGGTAAGTCGCCCATCGGGCCGCTGAGGGTGAATTGAACCGTGACCCGCGCGCTGCGGGCCATGAAACACAGGCGTGGACGGAGGATTGCATATCCCCTGCGCCACAAACAGGAAGGAACGCCGCAATGGCGCGTGATCGAAACACCCCGCCGATCCGCTACACGCGGATCGAACTGATCAACCCTGAGACGGGTGGCAAGCACTACCGCTGGGGTGCGGACGACGAACTGGTCAAGGAAACCGTTGGTTGGCTCATCGCGGGGCAGGCGTTCGTGGACGAGGCCGCAGACATGGCGGATTTCGCCACGGTGCTGAACACCGAACTGCGGGCCGGTCGGGATGTGCTGGTCTACGGCGTTCCGACAATCGACATGCCCGAGGATGGTGTGCCGCTGGTCACCAAGGACAACGTGACCCCGGGCAGTATCGCCCGCAGCGAGGACCATTTCACGTGGCCTGATGGCCCCGCCATCCTCTCCGCCGACTACGACCCACGGGACGGCAACGCAGTGCTGAGCCGGGATGAGTTGTGGCGTCAGGTCGTGACCGCTGTGCCGGGGTACGCCGATCATGACGTGTTGTGGGGCTGCTCATCGTCCTCCTACATCTTTGACGCTGATTACGGTTACGAGGTGGTCGGGCTGAAAGGGCAACGCCTGTACATGGGCGTTGAGGACGGCACGGACATACCCCGCGCCGCTGATGTCCTGCTCAAGCGCCTCTGGCTGCACGGGTTCGGCTACATCCTCATCTCGGGCAGTGGTGCGCAACTGATCCGCGCCACGTTTGACCCGTGCATGTACCAGCCCTCACGGCTGGACTACGCCGCCGGGGCCGTGTGTGGCGAGGGCTTGGAGCAACGCCGCCCTGACGCCTTCCTGATCAGCGAGGGGCTGGCCCTCGCCGATACGCGGCGGGTCTTTCCTGACCTGACAGCAAGCGAGGAGGCGGCGTATCAGGCCCGAGTCGCCACTGAGGTAGCACGGACAAGCAACGCTGCGCTCGCCCAGCGCGAGGTCTGGGCAGACGAGCGACTTGAGGTGGAGGCGCAAGAGACGCTGGGCATGAGTGCCACGCCGCGCGCCATCGCGGCCCATGTGGCGAGAGCCACGAAAAATGGGCGGCGCGCGAAACTTCTAAACACCGCCACGTCAGACAAACCGGTTCTTGGGTCGGATTTCGTGCTGCACCTGACCAACGGGCAACTCGTGACCGTGGAGAGTATCTTGCGCGACCCCGCCGCGTTTGAAGGTCAGACCACATGCGACCCGTTAGAGCCGGGTTACCGAGGCGGCGCGACCACCGGCAAAATCTACGCCCGCAACCGGCGGCTTGTTTCGCAAGCGCACGGACTTTCCCGAACCTACGTCCTCGGCACCGCCGCCGAAGCCGCCGAAATCCATGCGGAACGCATGGACCGACTGACCGCGCTCCTAGCGCACAACAACGAAGGACAGAGAAATGAATGACGAACTGAGAGACACCATAGAAACGGTGGCAGGTCTCATCGTGACGCGGCCTGACGAGGGCTATGAGATGTTTCAGCGAATGCTTGCGGTGGCAGGACAGACGCGAAGCAAGACCGACTACCGCAAGGCGGTTGAGGCGCGTGTAGCGGGCATTCGCGGCGAGATGTCCTTGGAAAAAGCCGCTGAACAAGGACGCGCAGTAATCACACTCGGCGGACCAAACGAACACAACGAACTGATCCGGGAAATCGGCGAGGAGGTCGCAAAGCGCCGCCTCGCCGTGAATTTCGGCGGTTTCGTCTCGGTCATCGAAAGCGGCAAGTCGGCTATCGCCAACGTGAAACTGAGAAACGCAGACGGCAACCTTTTACGGGACGCAGATGGTGAACCCATCACCGAACCCGCGATTATGTCGCGGGCGGTGCCCATGACTGCACCAGCCGCCCACAACGTCACTTTGGATGCCTGCGCGTTGTTCCGTGAAACACCACACGGGCCGATGGATGCCCCTCTGCCCACGGGCCTGTCTGCTCGCATGATCAATGGATGGACGAACATCCTGCCGCCGTTGAAAGGCATCGCCACGTTCCCGGTATGGCACAAAGGCGAATTGCTGGCAGGAGAGGGCTACCACGAGGTAACACGCCTTTGGCTCCAAACCAACGAACTCCACGTCACGCCGTTCGATACAGTCGAAGAAGCCATCACGTTCCTGACAGACGATTGGCTGGTGGATTTCCCATTTGCCTCAGATCGGGACCGTGCGGTCGCGCTCATGACGCCTGTTTCGCTGCTCATGTCACGGACGGCGCTGTCAGACCAACCAGGACCGCCGCTGACCTTGTACACCGCACCATCACCGGGAACCGGAAAGTCGTTTCTGGCCTTGGTCAGCATCGCCGCAGTGACAGGGCGCATTCCCGGTTCGGTGAACTACTCGGAAAGCGAGGAGGAGCGGGAAAAGAAAATCGGGGCGGCGATACTGGAAGGTCATGCCGCGCTGTTCTTGGACGACCTGCAAGCCGGATCATTCCTTGGGCGCAAAGACAAGGCACTGACCCGGCTTATCACGAGCGTAGAATACACCGGTCGCATCCTCGGAAGCACAAAGACGTTTGAAGGCCCTGCGGGCATCGTACCCGTGGCAACAGGTAACAACATCGTTGTGGACGGCGACATGGCGCGCAGGACCTTGGAGAGCCGCCTAGAAACACCGGAGGATGTGAACCTCGCCCTGCGGACGTTCCGACACCCAAACATCATCAAATGGACGCTCGACAACCGCGACCGCATCCTCGGGGCCTACCAAACCATCCTCAGCGCCCACACCGAGAAAACAAAACCCATCGGCACCTTCCCGGCATGGGCGCAATGCGTCGCTCATCCAATCCTCGACGCGCTGGGCATGTCGAAAGAGGAGTTCTTTCAGCCATGGATTGAGGCCGCAGAGGAAGATGCGAAAGGGGTGCAAATGAAAGGTGCATATGAAATCGCCGTCGCCATCGCCGCCCTACGCACCGATGACGAGGTGCAACCCATCGACGGGTCATGGTTCACCGCAGCGGAGATCGCGGCAGGCATCAAAGCCGCAGGAGCCTCGTCCGTACTGAAACCACCCGGATACCAAAAGATCATGGATGCACGTGAACTGGCGTTCTTTCTCAAACGGAATGCGGGCAGCGTCTATGAGGGGGCGGAGGGAACTTTTCGCATCCAGACCGGCCACATGCACCTCGGAAAACGCACCAATTGGATGGAACGCCCCGTGTTTCGTGTGAAGCGAATGCGTGGTGATGCGCCGACCATGCCAAATGGTCCGAAAGGAAAGCTCCACGATTTGATGAAAAGGGAAAGCAAATGATCGACAAATCTCGGTCGTGTGTTTTGAAACCCCCACCAAAACAACCAATCCCACCAACGCTCCTTACGCTCCGAGTAAATAATAAAAGTTGGATATATACATTATTTATTCACTCAGTGGTGGAGGTGGCTGGGTGGGTTTGGTGTTTTTGGTGGGGCCCTCAAGTCCCAGAAGCATCCACATGAACCGGCATGAGCGCAGGAGGCGCGCCGCACAGGCCCGCAAGTTAGGTGCCAACGCCCGCAACGTTGTCACCATGGAAGCGACACCCCTCATCATGGGTTTCCTGAACGGTGATCCTGTTGCTGTGGATGTCATCAAGCGGGTGGCGGGCAGTCTGGCAAGGACACCCATGCCTGTGCGGCGTGTGACACGGGTTGGCATGGGGACCTGTACCCCATCTTCATGGTCCGCGTCCGCGAGGGCAGGCGACCCAAGCAAACCCTCGGCGGGGCCATCTGCCACGAGTGCGTCGAGCGCTACGGCCATGAGGGCGCGGTCAGGAAAGCCGCCCAGCTGGCGGGGCTGACCGTAGACTACATCTCAATCATAAATACTGCAGAGGAGCCAGTTCATTAACCTGCTACCGAGATAGCCAACCAAAAGGTCAGCATAGTCCGCAAAGCGGTCAATCATACATTGCGCAGCGAATGACCGCTTCGAGCCCAGATTACCCATTGGCAAGTTCCGCAGAAACTGTCGCGATGGGCGGCAAGCGGGAGTTCGCTGCGGATAGCATGGAGGTCTCCTTTCCCATCGATTGCTCCCCGCGAAGGGCTCGCCGGTTCATGCATCTCTTCGGCATTACCATTGGCGACCGAGGTTCCAAGAGATTGCGGTAGTCGAGGAGTCGCAGCGGGGTCAGGCTAATCTGCAGGCGCTCCGGCAATTTGGGCCTCTTGTGCCTCCTTATTGCGCCAATCTTTCGGGGATATGCCGAAGTTCCGCGTGAAGGCTCGGGTGAGTGCCGATGTTTCGGACAAGCCGACCAATTGGGCGATCTCCTTGATCGAATGATCAGATGTGGTGAGCAGTTCGGAGGCCTTTTCCATCCGCAGCCGGTTGATCACCTTGGACGCCGTTGTTCCGTAGGAGGACAAGCGCTTGTTCAGCACCTTGGTGGTGATGCTGCACATCCGGGCGGCCTCGCTCACCGTCAGCGCCGGATCGGACAGCCTTGATCGCACGAGAATTTCGAAGCCTTCGAGGTAGTCCAGGGGCACATCAACCTGAACCGGTTCTTCGATATCATTGTCGTGGTTCACGAGGAGTTCGGGGTTGATTGGAAGCGACAGCCAGGCCGCCGGAAAGCGGATGGAGAATCCCCTGTTGTTGCACTTGATGCCCCGCACGCCATGAAACTGCTCCGGCAGCAGGGTCGGATCGCAGAGGCGCAGAACAACCTGGGTTGGATCCCATCGGAAATCGAGAACACGGTGCAGCAGGGAGATCCAGATCCCGACGAGAAAGGCGTCCGAATGGCCCGGCGACACCTCGGGTTCGAAATTGCGACTGGTGGTGAAGTAGGCGTGTTCCTCCTCGATCAGGAGCCGGAAGGACACCGCGTTGCTTTCCTTCGAGACGATCTGGGTGAACCGGGTGAAGAAATCGCCAAGGGTCACCGACTGGCCGAGGAGCGCCCCACGCGGCAGGAACTTCAACAGGTCTGTCTGTTGTCCCGCCAAGGCGCAGATATCCGGCCGGGTGATGTCGGCGATGGAGGCCAGCGCCGCATAGACCGTGTCATGCGGGATGAACTCGGCCGGGTTCAGGACCTGTTCCTCGCTCAATCCATGCAGCCCGAGCGCAAAGGCCGGATCCGCATCGAGCCGCCGCATCATCGCTACGACGGGGCCGAGGACCGTAGCACGTACGAGGGACAAACCGTCCTTTTGTTCTCCTTGCGGCATCCACATCACCCTTTCGCTCTCCGACACGCTACGGGCGCGGGCGCCTGACGGCCAAGCAGAAATTGGCTGAAATTGACCGGATCGGGTCAGAAAAATGCACCACGGGATCAGCGGGTCAAAAGAATCTCGGGGCACATGTGCATAGTGGGAGGATCGGTCCGCAGGAAGACCGACCCCTGGGAGGACACCGAATGACAACACTCAACCTGAAGGCGTTGCTGCCGGCCATGTCAATGGCAATTGCGCTCACGACGCCTGCCATTGCGCAGGATATCCCCAACATTCCCTCGGAGGTCACGCTGTTCAAGAACGTGATGGTCTTCGACGGGGTGAATGACGGCTTGAAAGATGTCGACGTGCTCGTCGTCAAGAACAAGATTCACAAGATTGCAGAGGACATTCCCGAATCCGGCACGTGGGAAGTCGAAGTTCGAACGGGCGGAAGCAAGCGCCTGCCCGATCCTGTTGGCGGTATCGACGGCTATTCTTTCACCATCCAGACCGAACGCGGTATCGAGACCAAAGAGGTCGAGGTCAATGTGATCGACGGCGGCGGACGCACCTTGATGCCGGGACTGATCGACAGCCATGTGCATGTGAATATGTACAAGGATGGCACGATCCCGGGCCTTCAGGACACGACATGGGAGGAGATCGGCGCACGTTCTGCGGCCTTTGCGCAGGAAATGCTGGCGATGGGCTTCACAACCGTGCGCGACATGTGCGGTGCACATGGTGGACTTCGTGCGGTAATCGACGAGGGTTCGCTTCCGGGCCCGCGGATATACTCGTCCGGCGCCTGCCTCAGCCAGACCGGTGGTCATGGCGACTGGGGGATCGCCGGGCAACGCAAGAACGAAAGCAATCTTGAACGGCTGGAGATCACGCGGCTTGTCGACGGCCCTGCCGAAGTGCTCCACGGCGCGCGGCGGAACTTTGCGCTTGGGGCCAACTACCTCAAGATCATGGTCAGTGGTGGTGTGACCTCCATCAAGGACCCGATCTACCAGTCCGCCTTTACAGACGAAGAAATCGCCGCTGCCGTCGAGGTGGCCGGGGACATGGATTCCTATGTCGCCATGCATGTCTTCATGGATAGCGACCTGTCGCGCGCGCTCGATCTCGGGGTCAAAGTGGTGGATCACGGCCTGACCATAACGGAACCGACGATGCAGAAGCTGGTAGAGAAGGAAGCGTTCTTCTCGCCCAACCTGACCGCGTTGGCGCCCGAGGCGCTTGAGCATCCGATGCACCAGGACCCGACCTTCCCGCCGACGGCGAAGTTCCTCTGGTTGCGGAAAAACAGCGAGCAGTTGTTTGATCTGGTGCGGAAGTACAAGCCGAAGATGGTGTTCGATTCCGACTACGTGCTGCTGACCGGTGTGCCGTACCGGCAGTCGATGGACTTCACCAAGGCTTTCATGGCGCGTGAGTTCGGCAACCTCTGGGCCTTGCAGATGATGACCTCGAATGGCGGCGAACTGGCCGCACTGACGGGACGCGGAAACCCCTATCCCGAAGGCAAGCTCGGCGTGATCGAGGAAGGTGCCTATGCCGATATCCTCATCGTTGACGGAAACCCGCTCGAAGACATCACTGCCATCGGCGCTGTCGATACATGGTTCGATGCCGAGCCACGCGGGCAGGACGTGCCGAGCATTCGCGTCATCATGAAGGACGGCAAGTTCTACAAGAACACGTTGAACTGAACTTTCGGCGGGGCGCTGGCCCCGCCGTCAACATTGCGGAAGGGCAAACTTATGAAGCATCTTTTCAAGTCCACATTACTGGCGGGCGTGGTGTCGCTCGCTGCCGGCATGTCCTCTGCGCAGGACGAAACGCTGCCGCAGACCCTGTTCACCAATGTCCATGTTTTTGACGGCGTGAACGAGGCGCGGATCGAAAACGCCAGCGTTCTGGTCGAAGGCAACCTGATCAAGGAAATTTCGACGGACGGGATCGAAGCGCCCAACGCAACCATGATTGACGGCGGCGGGCGCACGCTCATGCCGGGGATGCATGACCAGCACGTGCATTTGCTGGTGTTCAACCCGCTCAGTGACGGGTTGCGCCAGAACATCACGCCCTTCCATCTTGGTGGCGTTGCAACGATCCGGTCCGAGCGCATCCTGATGAACGGGTTCACGACGGTTCGTGACCTCGGCGGACCGGCAAAGTCCATCGCGCGGATCATCGATACCGGTATGTTCCCCGGCCCGAGGATCTATTCCTCGGAGGCCTTCATCACGCAGACATCGGGCCATGCCGATTTCCGCAAGCTGAACGACCGGCATCCAACCCTGTCGGGGCAAGGCCCATCGCATTGGGTCGACACGGACATGAGCTTCATCGCGGATGGCCCGGAGCAGATCCGCATGGCGGTGCGCGAGAACCTGCGGCGCGGGGCAACCCAGATCAAGGTCATGGTCAGCGGTGGGGTCACGTCCGAGTTCGACCCGCTGCATTCGCTTCAGTACCAGGCGGACGAGATCCAGATGGCGGTCAAGACCGCCGAGCAATGGGGCACCTACGTCACCTGCCACGTGTTCACCGAGCAGGCGATCCGCAACTGTATCGACAACGGTGCAAAGACCGTTGAGCACATCCCGTTCCTGACCAAGGAGGCCGCCGAGATCATGGTCGAAAAGCAGATCATGTTCGCGACGGCGGTAGCCCCGGTCTACTCGGTGACGACCGAACAGGCGGAAGCCTTCTACACGCCAGCCTCGTTCGCCAAATGGAAGAGTGTCCGTGACGCCGCCGCCAACATGATCGAGGTGATCCAGACGACACCGGGCATGATCGACCTCTACACTCTGGGCACCGATCTCATCAACAACTGGGACCAGACGCTTGAGCAGGACAAGAAGATGAACGACGAGTTCAAATACCTGCACGAGGCCAAGTTCAAACCCTTCGACATTCTGCGCATGGCCACATCGAACGGCGCCCGCATGAACCGGCTTACGGGCTTGAACAATCCGTATCAAGACGGCCCGCTCGGCGTGGTCGAGGAAGGCGCTTACGCGGATCTCCTGCTGGTCGATGGCAACCCGCTCGAAGACATCCTTCTTCTGGCCGATCCTGATCCCAACCTGAAGCTCATCATGAAGGACGGCGTGATCTACAAGAACACGCTGGACTGAGGAGAGCGCGGGGCGGTCTCCCTCGTCCGCCCCGCGTTTTTTTGCCCGACGCAATCATCCCGGAAGGACTGACCGTGAAACACCTCACTCTTGCCACTCTCATGGCCCTCTGCAGTTCGATGGCGGTTGCTCAGGAGTGCGACGTCGCGCTTCTCAACGGCCGCGTCATGGACCCGGAAACCAATCTTGATGCCGTGCGCAATGTCTGCGTGACCGGCGACAGGATCACCGCGATCACCGAAGATGCCTTGACGGGCAAGCGCGAGATCGACGTTTCCGGGCATGTAGTCGCGCCGGGATTCATCAACACCCATTCGCATTCCTTTGGCGGCTTCGATCAGAAGATGATGGCCCATGATGGCACGACGACGATCCTCGATACCGAGAGCGGCGTGGCGGATGCCGACCTGTTCTACGACAAGTACGAGGGCAATTCCTTTCTCAACTTCGGTTCCGGGATGGGGCACGAGGAGATCCGGCGTGTCGTGATGGATGGGGTTTCAGTCGAGCTGGCATCCGATCCGACCTACATCCTCAAGTCACGCGGTGCAGCCGAGGAAGAAGACGGACATGCCAGCTGGGCGCTGGATATTCCGACTGCGGATCAGCTCGTCGAAGTCATGACCATGTATGAAAAGGGTCTTCGCGCCGGGGCGATCACCGTCAACACGACGGTGGGATACATGGGATACAACACCTATCCGAAGGAGATTTTCGCGCTTCAGAAAATGGCGAAGAAGTATGACCGCTTCTTTGGCGCCCATACCCGTTTCGGTCCGACCGAGAGCCTGCCGCTCTACTATTCCCTGGGCGCAAACGAGGTGATCGCAAACGCCGTTGCGCTCGACGGGGCCCTGATCCTTTCCCACATCCAGAACCAGGGGTGGGAAGAAATCTACGAGCTTGCGCGCCGCCTGCAAATGCGCGGAATGACCATCTTCGCGGAATACTACCCGGCCATCACCGGCAATCCGAACATCGCGACACCGCAACTGCTGCCGGACAAGATCGAGGCGAACAATATCGTTCCGACCCGCGATATCTTCGATACCAGCACCGGCGAACTCTACGAGTCCGACGAGGAGTTCTTCCGGCAGCAGAAGGAGGATCCGAGCAAGCCGATTTTCATCACAGTCCGCCCCGAAGCAGACCTGGAGCGCTGGATCCACATGAAGGATATTGCGATCGCCAACGACATCGTCGGCTTCACCGTCGATGGCGAACCGCTGCCGATCGAGGCCGATTTCACGGAGTACGGGGGGCACCCGCGCAATGCCGGCACCTATGGCATCGTGTTCCGCGAGGCCCGTGAACAGGGCATCGCGCTGATGGAGATGGTGAACAACGCCTCCTACATTCCCGCGAAGTACTTTTCCAAGGTGGGCCTGAAGGCGATGCAGGAACGCGGCCGGATGCAGGAAGGCATGATCGCGGATATCACGATCTTCGACCCCGACACGATCACCGAAACATCATCGATGACGAAGGGCATGAACGGCTCCTTCACCAAGGGAATCCCCTACGTTCTGGTGAGCGGGCAGGTCATTATCGACGACGGTGTCGCTAATATCGACCTGCGGCCCGGGCAGCCGATCCGTTACCCGGTCATCGAAGGGGGCGAGATCGATCTGGACCTCGGGGACAAGGAATTCACCTGGCACGCCGACATCGAAACGCCAGAGGATGAGCATTCCGAGTTCCCGCTCCGCCCTGCCGAGCTGGAACACTCCATTCCCGGAGCTCCGGGGCATTGAACCCACAAGAACGGTCAGGGCAGCCATGCTGTACTGACCACAACATCGAAGCAATTCCGGGTGGCAAGATGAACAGGATCCTTCTTTCGACAGCCCTTTGCGTCTCTGCGACAGTTGCAGCGGCGCAGGACACAAAAGACATGCGCACCTTCCTGTTTATCGGCGCATCCAACAGCGCCGCCTGGGAGATGCAGATCGCCAATCCCGGGGACCGCGCGGCCTCGGTGAAGGGTGGGATCGAGGCGCTCGGCGGCGAGCTTTTGAGCTACTATTGGGGGCTTGGGAACGGGAAGAACTACATCACCGTCGCCCTGCCGGACGACCCCACCTTCATCCAGGCCTTCTATGTCAGCCGTCTCGGTGACGGGTTGCTGGAGGATTACCAGATGATCGAGTTGATGAGCAGCGCCGACATGGCCGAAGCCCTCGCCCGTGTGCCGGAGATCAAGGCGCAGGACGATCTCAAGTAACCGGACTGCACACTCGGGACGATCCAGAAGGGAACATCAAATGAACTTCAGCCCTGTGTGTGTCGGCGGAGTCGTATTATGCAAATAGTTGCCATTGGCCTGCTGTCCGCCTTCTTTCTCTTCGCCAGTTCGATCAAGATCCTTGGCTGGCAGAAGCTCATCTTCGAAACGCAACTGGCGATGTTCGTCAAATACGGGCTGAACCGTCAGATCATGGCGCTTGTCGGTGGTGTCGAGCTTTTCGGGGCGGTGGCGATCTGGTTTCAAGGCAGCTTGCTCGGGCCGCTCGGGGCCGCTGCCCTTCTGGGCACGTCGCTTGGCGCAATCGGTTGTCATCTGATCTGGGACACTTGGAAAGACGGTGTGCCTGCCATGATCACGGCTACGCTTTCGGCCTTCGTCCTCTGGACGGGCCGGGATGTCGTACTGGCGATACTTGCATAAGCGGGCCGAAGAAGAATCAAGAGCAACAAGAGAGACCTCATATGGGACAGGCAAGGCTTCTCGGTACGGTCATCGTCGCTGGCTTCTGGTTATCAACCGGAGCCTTGGCGCAGGAAAGCCGGCCAACGTCCGCCCTGGAGGCCGCCGCAGCGGTCTCGCTCGGTGGCCCGGCATCCACGCAGGCCCAACTGGAACAAGACCGAGTGCGGCGGTTGCAGGACTCTCGCTGGCCGGGGCTGGATGCGGCATTGGACCCCTTGGAGGCATCGCGGCAACGCTTTGCCGAACGCACCGGCCTGAACCTCTCCTTCGACTACCAGGCCTATTACCAGTCCGCGACCGAGAGCCTGACCGATATCGACGAGGCCGCCTTGGGCCAGGCGCGCATTCTGGGCCAGTGGACGCTGCTCAATCGCGGCGGCGAAAATCCCGGGCAATTGGTCTTCACATTGGAGAACCGCCATCTGCTCGGCACGGACATCGCGCCAAGCGGGCTTGCCGGGGAAATCGGCTATGCGGGCGTCACCGCAACGACATTCAGTGACACCGACACGACCCTCTCCGTCGCCTACTGGTCCCAGACGCTCGCTGGCGGGAAGGCCGGTTTCGTGGCCGGCCGGATCGATCCGGGAGACTACTCGGACATCCTCGGCTACGTGAACCCACGCACGACTTTCTCCAATTTCTCGATCCTGTTCAGCCCGGTCCTGCCGATCCCCGATCCCGGCTTCGGCATTGCGGGGGGCGGTTTCCTGACCGACCAGATCTATGCCCTCGGTGTCCTGTCGGATGCAAACGGCTCGCTGACCGATGTCGAGTGGTTTCCCGGTGGCCCCGAGTTCTACAAATACGCCGAGATCGGATGGACGCCCGAACGCTCGAAGCGCTTTCTAACCAACGTTCACCTCGGGGTATTTCACGTCGATGAACGCACCGAGGCAGGCGTGCCGGAGAGCTACGGGGCGATCCTGTCTGCCAACCACACGATCAACGAGGAATTCATGATCTACGGACGCCTCGGCTGGTCGGAGGGTGAGGCGCCGATCGCCCGACGCGCAGCCAACGCTGGACTTCTATGGCGGCCGGGCCTCTATGACGACCTCTTTGGGTTTGGCGCGACCGTTGCGGACCCGGTAGATGAAACGCTCGACACCCAGACCACAATGGAGGCCTTCTATCGGTTGGACCTGTCGGACAATGTCGCCCTGACGGCGGACGTCCAGCACATGATCAACCCGGGCTTCAACGATCAGGACACGACCGTTTTCGGCTTGAGGCTGCGGATCAATCTTTGACCTGAGTAGCGGCGGATAGAATGCCGTCTGGTTGGGAGTGTCGTGCCTGCGCCGGAACGGCCCATGCAGCCATCGCGGCCAAGGAGGCGACCCCTTGGATGATTGGCATTGCGTCAGGCGAAAGTCTTGACGGCAGAACAACCGTCGAATTTGGCTTGTTGCTCTGCAATGTCAGCCATTCCAATGAAGCTGTCGGATGCTCTCAAGCGGGGGCATGGCGGTTCGCTTAGATCTTTCCACAGAAGGCGGCCACGGAGGTCGCCACCGTCAGAAAGGTTGGAACCGATGACAAACACCCTCAAGAACACCGTATTCGCCGCCCTTGCCGCCTCACTCGCCCTCGCTGCCCCGATGGCCGCCAATGCCGGTGACATCGGTGAGAAAGCCCTCAAGGGCGCTGTGGCCGGCGCCGTGCTGACCGAAATCACCGGCGGCGACGCCAAGGACCGCCTGGCCCTCGGCGCAGCCGCCGGTGCGCTCGGTGGCAAGATCGCCGAAGACCGGGATCGTCAAGATCGCAAGGACGATCGCAAGAAGGGTGGCAACAAGCACAAGCGCTGATCCCGCAACGAGACAACCGGAACGGTTTACCCCTTCCAACCGACGCTGGAGAGATCCGGCATCTGCTTCAAACCCGTTAGGCCTCATGCCTGCCGGGTTTGTTGCGTCAGGGTGGTTCAGGAAGACGGAGAAACGTGAAAGTGCGGGCCTATGATCCGAGCAGTCCGGCCTCTACTCAGATCGTTCGCCCTATGCCAGGGGCGCTTCTGTTGCTGGCTGCTCCCTGAAGTCGCTGGGGGGCTGTCCGTACCATCTTCGGAATGCCGTGCTGAAGGTACTGGCGTCGCTATATCCGAGAAGATAGGCGATCTCGGTGAGCGGAAGCGTGCTGTTGAGCAGATAGTCCCGGGCCAGAGCCTTTCGCAGATTGGCGACGACCGCTGCGAAGCTCGTGCCCTCGTCGGTCAGTCGGCGGGCCAGCGTTCGGGCGCTCATCCCAAGTTCCGCCGCAATTGCGTCCTGCTGGGCCGTGCCGGCTGCAAGACGCGCCGTGATCTGCCTCTCAACAACCCGGGCCACACTGTTGGGTGTCTGCGGCATCCGAGCCAGCGTGTTCTCGCAAATGACCGAAAGCGTCCGCTGCAAGTTGTCGTCGGCCGTCAACAGCGGCACATCCATATCAGCCGCCTTGAAGGCAATGCTGTTCTCCGCGGCACCAAACAGGACATTGCAGCCAAAGAACCTGTCGAGGGCCTCGGTGCCGGTCAGCCGCTGATGCGCGAACCGAACATGCGTCGGACGGATTTGCCGATTGGAGTAGTCCCGCAGGGCGAAGACCGTGCCAACGGCTCCAAACTCGGCATATTGCCCGGTCGGAATGCTTGCTGGCACATCGTAGTGCCAGGTCAGCCGGGTGGTTTCCGGGCCTTCTTCCATGGCCGTCTTGCTCGCGTCACCGATCACGCGCTGAAAACGGGTGATGTTTCGAAGGTAACCGCCAACGGTAGGTGCCGAAACGCCGACATAGGCGAGCAACCCGGCCTTCCTGACCAGGTCCGGCGACTGTGCCAGGCGGTATCCGACAAGGTCGTCCCTGGTCAAAGCGCTCGCCTTTTCAAACAACCAGGCAGTCTTGTCGAAGGACCAGCGAGCATCCGGGTCTTCGAGTTGAGATCTGGTTATCCCGAACTCCTTTCGGATATCCCGCTCGGAAAGGCCTGTTTTCTTCAACTCACCGACAATGATCTGTCCCCAGATTGCGCTGTGTTTTGGAATCTCGGATTTCATTTCTGGTCCGTAGTCTCGGTGTCTGACGTGTTGCGCCACGTTAAGGCCCGTCTGACCTTCTTGCCAGTTGCCAAAGCCAACGTTCGAACAACGCAACGCCCGTTTCGTTCAATACCCGCAGTGCCTTTCACACAATCGCCACCAAGGTAGGCGCGACGTCGGTCGCGAGTAACTCGAGATCCGTGCGGTGTGACACACCGAGTAGCGGCGCACATCGTCCGGGTTGGGCAGCTTGCTTGTTCGCTGTGGCTTTCGAAGCCGCCATTCTCGGCGCGCTACTTAAAAGTCCGCTCTGGGCCGGTTGCGTTCCTTGAGGTTAGTTAATCGAAAGTCTGGAAGGTCCCGCAATGCAGCCATTGAGCGTAGGTGAGAGAACGTCTGCCTTGAGCCCAAACCGGGTGTTCTTGCTACGTAGGATTACCTTCAGTTCAACGCTCTAAAAACTCTATACCCTGCGTCACCCTCTTCATCAGGTTTACCAGATGGTTTTACAGGCGATCCTGAGATAACCTTCAATAACTTCTTCGGCATCTTGAGGGTTAAGTTATGATCTCCAAACGCGTATTTTTGTCCAGCCTTGCATCGACCGCTGCGCTGGCGCTGGTGCCGGCGCGAGCCCGAGCTCAAGCTCCAGATGCAACGCTCTTCACGAACGTGCGTGTTTTTGACGGGATGTCTGATGAATTGACCGAACTCACGAACGTTCTTGTCGAAGGGGAAATGATCAAGGATGTCTCGCCCGTAGCTGATGCCGCGCCAGAGGTGCCGCGCTTCGATGGAGCTGGACGGACCTTGATGCCGGGGCTCCTCGACATGCATGTGCACCTCCAGTGGAACCAAGATCCTGCTGGCTTCCTGACAGCACGTCCAGATTACATTGCTGCATTGGCATTGAGCGAAAGTGAAGCCACCCTGATGCGTGGCTTTACCAGTGTCCGTGATACTGGTGGCGGCATTCTCGGTTTGGCGCGCGCCATAGACGAGGGCCTTCACCCCGGTCCGCGCATTCAGGCGTCAAACGCTGCGATTTCAATGACCGCCGGTCATGGCGACCTTCGGCCGCGATCCGTGCGTCCGAGAGCCTTCGGCGGGCCGCCGTTCACAGAAGCGGAGCGACTTGGGATCACACTTTTCGCAGACGGGGTACCTGAAGTTCTGGCGGCTGCACGCGAGCAGTTCCGGCAGGGTGCGCACTTCATCAAAGTCTTTTCAGGCGGCGCCGTGACTGGCCTCTACGACCCATTGGATATCAACGAGTATTCGCCGGCAGAACTCGAAGCGGCAGTAGAGGAGGCCAAACGTTGGAACACATACGCGACCTCGCACGCATACATGGACACATCGGTTCGGGCTGCCATTGAGGCAGGTTACCAATGTATTGAACACTGCAACCTCATGACGCCTGAGTCGATGGAGTTGGCCGTGGAAAAAGGGGTCTGGCTTTCAACCCAGGTTGGCTTTTTTGCAGCAGACATTCCAGCAGGGTTCACGCCAGCCCAGGCAGAGCGACAAAAGATGGCGTTTGATGGTCTCGACGCCATGCTTCGATTAGCGCGAGAATCTGGCGCTAAGATTGCACTCGGAACAGACTTCGTCGGATCGAGGCAAACGAAAGCAACGCAGTTGGAGGAATTGCAGCTCAGGACGCCATGGTTCAGCAACGCCGAGATTTTGCGGCAGGCAACAGGTCTGAATGGTCAGCTTTGGGACTTGACCGGCCCGCGTAATCCCTACCAGGCTGGTCCAGTCGGTGTCATTCAACCCGGAGCCTACGCCGATATTCTGCTCGTGGACGGAGACCCGATTGCTGACCTTACGGTCATGGCCTCTGCGGACAACTTCGATGTGATTATGAAGAACGGCAAAGCGCACAAAAACAATCTGGCCTGAGAAATTTTCCAAGGGTCAAGATAGGCACTGGGGTTGCATGCGAATGACCGAAGAGTCCGCAAAGCAGTCGTTCATACTTTTCACACCGAATGACTGCATTGTGCCAGAATGCTGCCAAGAGGCCACCAAGCCCCGCCGCTCGCCGAACAAGAAACGCTGATTTGGTTTTCTCGGGCGACACAAACCCGGCCAAACACCCCCCCACCCCTCACCGAAAGGGCGGGGCCAGTGCAGCGAGGCCCACCTGCGCCCGAAAAATTTTTCCCCCCTGTCATACGCCCTGTAAGACACCCCTTGAAAACAAGGCGGAAACAACGGTGGACGCGGAGGTCGATCTTAGGGGTTCGAAGGTCGATGGTCGTCGAGTCTCCGGTTACTGGAAGGTTGCAGTTCGGGGCACTGGCCAGGCGCCCGCGTACGTAACCCCTCGGTTTGACAACTCGTTGCCGCATCTGTTAGGGACGTCGCCCTTTTCCCTAAAAATCAAGAGGACCACGTATGTGGATAGCATTCTCGACGCCCGAGGGTTCGGGCTTTTTCTCAGTCGTCGCCAAGGATGAGGACGGCAACACCAGCCGCTCCAACCCGGGGGCTCGCGTCTGCCTGCGGTTCCGCCGCGTGCAGGACGCGGAACTCCTGCGGCCCTACGGCATGGATGGCGACGTGATCGAAACGTCGGACGGCGACTATCGCTACCGGGCATTCATACCCCGCAACTACCTCGTGACCGTGCTGATGAACTTGGGCGACCGAATGAACTACCCCAATTTCAAGGACAGCATCCCCGAGGATGATGTGGCGTTCGCGGACGTATGCCACAATGTGTGGGGCGAGTTCGCAAAGCTGCAGGAGGGTGGACCATATGGAATGGGATGACCTATCCCGTTTCATGGGACTTATGCGGTGATCTGGTGGCATATTGGCCAATGAAACAAGGGTCACGGTCGGGACTTAAAATCCGAAGGCCCTAGCGCCGTGTGGGTTCGAGTCCCACCGCCCGCACCAAACACACTGGTCGACTTGGCCGAGGGCGATCGTCAGACCGGATAACCCAGCTTGGAGATCAGCCGCCAGATGTCCTGGTTCGCCGCCGACAACTGCGCGACGACATCCTCGATTTCCTGCATCGCCTGTTCGTCGACCGTATCTTCGCGTCCCAGCTTGATGTCGGTTTTTCGATCGGCAATGCGCATCAGGATCGTTTTGGGGTTCCCGGTTTCCTGGTCGAAGGAATAGATGCAGTGGTTGAACTTGTTGCGGATGCCAGACAGACGGCTGAGCCGCTGCGTGTGCTCTAGGATCGGATCACGAACCGAGGCCGGCCTTCCGTCCATCTTTGCCAGACGCTCGACCAGATCAATTCGGGCGCGGGTTGTGTTCAGGGTCAGGAAAATGATGACGGCTACGTCTTTGCTGGTCCCCGAGAGGCCGGCAATCAGATGAATCAGCAGGCTTTCGGTGTTCGTCCAGACATAGTTCAGGCGGCCGACCAAAAGGATCAACCGATCGAACCTGGCTTCGAAGTCGTCAGTCAACCGAGGTTCGGTGCGCGTCCTGCGCCGCCGCCTCAAAGAAGAAATGCGCCGCTGCCGTTCTGTTGCTGACACCGATCTTGCCCGACACGTTGTGCATGTGCAGCTTGACCGTGTGTTCGGTGATACCCAACTGGGCAGCGATCGCCTTGTTGCTTTTGCCTTCGGAGACAAGTTGCAGAACCTGCTTCTCGCGCCGGGTCAGTTTTGACAACAGAGGGCCAGCCGCAGGGGATTTCGGAGTTTCTCGGGCCGTAGTCGCACCTGTCGCGCACGGCTTCGATGCAACGCAATTGGCCACAAATCCCGGCAGGTACAACTCTTCATGCATCAGCAGCCGCAGGATCGCGCGCCATGCGTCCGGGGCGACGTTCATCGGAAGAAACCCGATTGATCCGTACCGGGATCGGTCCCATCGCTCGAAAACGAACCGGGCTGCGTCCTCTTTGCGGTATGCGAAGGCAACGCATCCCGGCATGGACGATCGGAGGTAATCGGAGGGACGGGCCAGCAGATCCTCCATCATGATCTGATCCACGACAACAATCTTGCCGGAACCCTCAGCATTGCTGGCTTGGGACAAGAATGCCGCGAGAGATTCAAACCGATGGGCTGCCACACCGAATTCGTGCTGAACGCTTCGCAGGGTTTGGTTGGAGTAGAAGAGCTCTTTCCCAATAAAAACAATCATAAAATCTTCGTTTTCGTCGATCGTGCAGGAACTGTTACTTAATTCGGAAATGCTCATTCTTGTGCCCCCCTAAATACCCCGGATTACGTCCTGAATTGGCCGTTATTGGCCGAGGTGAAACTGAATAAAAACAATCTAAAATCTGTGTTGAGCATACCAGAAAGTTCAGTTTTCGACAACTGTACGGCTTTGGGAATCACCGGGTTTTAGAACTTTCGATTAAGGTCGTTTGACGGTCAGGCCGCTTAAATATCGGGATTCAAATAACTAAATTTTTCCGGCTTTTGTGGCAGGCCAATTCGGCTTCGAACTCGACCCTGAAACGCGTGTTCGAGTAATACGGTAAGCAAATCATCGCTTTAGTGATGTTAATACTTTCTGCCAGCTAGGCAGACCGAACAGCATCTGTACCCTCTGTCGTGCTTCAATTTGCGAAGTGTACTTGTACCTGGCGTGTCTGCGGCCCGCGTATTTTCGCGTGATTTTGAGCAGTCACGGAATCGGCTTGGCCGAGAAAGGGGGGGTGACAACACATCATTCGAAAGACAAGGCCGCAGACATGCGCAGTTTCGCGAATGGATGCTCAATAATATTTTTCAACCGCGCCGAATATCGCTTTGTAGATGAATGGCGGTCAGGCGCTTCAAAAATGGAAGATTGTTATGCGACGCAATGTGAACAATACCAATGTCACGACCGTTGACGAAGTTAATGTTGAAAATCTCGAAGCTCCGATCTCGGTGGAAATCCCCGTCGAAGAAGCAAATATCGAGGCCGAACTGACCGCACAGCAACAGCAGCAGGGTCAGGAAGTTCAAAACGCTGCAAACAACGAAGACGAACAGAACCAGGCTCAGGCTCAGGCGACTGAAGTTGCGAACGAGCAGGGCCAGGGTCAGGATCAGGGTCAGGCGCAGCAGCAGGGCCAGCAGCAAGGTCAGCAGCAATCGAACGTCAATGGCGGCGATGACAGCAACAGTATCTCGAACTCGATCAACATCGATTTCGGTGAAGGCGAGTGGATCCCGCGCGACGATGACCAGGTCGATCTGGATATCGGTGACTCGGCATCCATCGGTGATGTCATCACGGCCGGGAACGACGTGAACTATGATCCCGGCGATGATCTGAACCTGACCATCTCGATGGGCGGTGACGGCAATGACATGTCGTCGATCAACAACCAGTTGGCCAACCTGAGTGACGATGACACGCTGGATTCGCCCAGCCTGTCGAATGACGGCTCGTTCTATCAGAACGGCAGCGCGACGGGCGGTTCGGCCTATGCCGAAGAAGGCATCGGTTCATCCTCCGGCGGCGGTAACTCGGGTTCCGGCGGAACCAGCTACGGCGGTGCCGCAAGCGGCGAGACCAATGGCAGCCACGCATTCGCGCTGGGCGGCCACACCGGCAATGCCGGCGCGGCTTCGCAAGGCGGTAACGGTGCGGCCTCGGGCGGTGCCAACAACACGAGCCTGGGTCTTGGTCTGTCGGGTGCCGAAGCCAGTGGCGAAAGCACGGCTGGCAATGGCGGCAACGCCAACAGTACCTCCAGCGCCAACAACACCGGCAGTTCGAATGCCAACGGCCAGGGAACTGGCGGTGAAGGCGGTAATGCCGGCTCGATCGGTCTTGGCCTTGGTCTGGGACTGTCCGGCGCCAACTCGGAAGGCAATGCCAACGGTGGTGAAAACGGGACCGGTTCGATCGGCGCAGGCCTTGGCCTGGCCGGAAACGAGTCGGGTGCGAACGGCGCCAATGGCGGCAACGGCGAGTCATCGAACTCGGGTTCTGCATCGAACAACAGCACCGGTACGACCGAAGCGAATGAAGCGACAGCCGGAAGCAATGCGGGTGCGGGCATGGCCGGCAGCGGCGCGCAAAGTGGCGCGAATGGCACCGGCGGACCTGGTTCCGGTGGCACGGGTTCCGGCGGCTCGGGCTCTGGCGGTGAAGGTGCTGGCGGCGAAGGCTCTGGTGGCGAGGGATCCGGCGGATTCTCGGCCATGGTCGAAGCTGCCATTGCGGCGCTGAACCAGGAAATCGCGGATGGTGGTCCAGCCTTGAATGCGGCTGATAGCGACGCTGCGACCGGCGGCGGCGGAACCACGGGCAACAACCCGGGTACCGGCGGAGCGGGCACCGGTGGTGCTGGAACCGGCGGCGCAGGAACCGGCGGTGCCGGAACCGGCGGCGCAGGGTCCGGCGGAGCGGGCACGGGCGGCAGCTCGGCAGCGAACTCTGGCGCACAGGGCGTCGGTGATCTGGCCGCAAGCGGTCCGAATATCAGCCAGTCGCCCGGTGACGTGAACGGTGCGGCCAGCAACCCGCAGACGTCGACCGGAACCGGCGGAGCCGGCGGTTCGAACGCGGCCAATGGCGCGGCAAATGGAACCGGTTCGGGTTCGTCCAGTGCAGAAGGCGCTGGCGGAGCCGGTGGGACCACGACGCCAACGTCCACCTCGTCCGGTAACGGTGCGGGTTCTGCGGATGCGGTCAACACGGCCGGTACCGGTGGTGCGGCAGAAGTCTTTGCTGACGCTGACACAAACGGTTCCGCCGACAGCTTGGCCGAAGCCATCGCGGGATACGGCGGCGCGTCGTACACCGACAACGATGCCACCTCGACCGGATCCGGCAGCGCGACTGGCGCGGCCAGCTCGGGAGCCGGTGGTGCAGGCGGTGCGTCTGCGGCCAATGGCGGTACCAGCGGCTACGCCATGGGTAGCGCCATGTCCGGGGATACCACGGGTGGCGCAGTCACCGGTGGCAGCGCGGCCGGCGCTTATTCGGGTGACGGCGGAGCCGGCGGCAATGGCGGCACCTGGGGTTCCAACAATGGTGGCGACGGTATCGTCACTGGTGAATCCTACGCGTCGGCAGCAGCAGTGGTCGATACCTCGGCCTTCAACCAGACAATCGTCATGGGCGCCAACGTGCTTGGCAACTCGGTCGATACCACGATGGTTGGCGGTTCGATGAGCTCGACCTACGCGAGCGACGACACCGAGGCATAACGCCTGACCCCGGAGGCCGCGATTTCGGCCTCCGGTCTTTGATGAAAACACCGGGGCCGTGTTTCATGGCCTCGGTCCAACTTAACCCAGACCCGGAAATTTTCTGCCGGAAAGGGTGACAGGGATAGTCCAGATGTCACTTGACAGCATTACGGAAACGATCGCGCATTTTATCGGTACTTTTCAGCTCACGATGGAACAGGCCATCCTGCGGCAGCAATACGAGGAGTTTACGGCGCTCCGCCGGCTGGCCGAAGTTGAAGGCCTGGAGGATCCGATCAGGATTGTCGTCAAGGCCGATCTGGATCTGAAGCCCAAGGACTACGACCCGCTTCCCTACCGTTTCCCCGAACCGCCCGCGGACCCGCAGTTGCCGCTGCCACCAGCCGGCCCAATGCTCGAGTCGAACATCCAGATCGGTGACCCGTTGGCGCCGGGCGGATTCGTTCCGCAGTCCGAATTGCCCATCTCGGTCGGGCCGCAATTCTTGATGTTGCAGCCTCAGGTCGTCAGCGACCTGATAGGGTCTGCCGTCACTTACACATTCCAGACATTGGTCCTGCGCGACAATGATACCGTGGGCGCGGGCGACTTCCGCGATGCGGCGATGCTGACAGCGCAGGCCGAAGCCGCGTTGGACGTGGCGCACTCGCTTCATGCGATGGCGGTGCCTTCACTGGCGATACCGGACTACATGACGCCAGAATACCTGGATACGCTGGTCGAACAGATAACGACACCGATGAACGGATCGGTCCAAGGTGTCACGGTTCACCAATTCCAAGGTGAAGACGCGGAAGGCATCATCGTCAACGGTCAACACGTGTCGGAGGCTCCGGTCTGGAGCGATCTTCTGCCGGCCTACCACCAGCCCGAGGAGGCTGAGGAAAATCTGGTGTCACAGTCCTATCCGGCCGAGTGGAACCAGTCCGAGGGGCCGGAGTCACACGAGGGTCATACCGTTGTCACCGGCGGCAATCTTGCGATCAACGAAGTCGCGCTGAACGTCGGTTGGGTGGATGCCCCCTTCATCGCCGTGGGTGGACAAGCGATCAGCCTGACGATGATCAGCCAGGTCGCGCTGGTATCAGATGTTGATGTCGGAAACACCGGCAGCGGCGCGGGCACCAACGTCGTCCAATCCGCCCAGATTGAAACAGAGGCGAATCCTGCGCCGTGGCTTGCCGGAACCTCGGCCGTCGCTGGTGGGGCCGGGCAGCCGTCCTTTTTGACCGTCGATTGGATCCATGGCGATCTGGTGGTTGCCAACTTCCTCAAGCAGGTCATCAACGCCACCGATATCGACCATATCCAGACCGAGATTTCCGCGTCTTCGACCATGTATGCGATGGGTGGCAACCAGATGGTCAACGTGGCCGATATTGTTCAACTCGGCAGCTATTATGACCTGATCATGATCGGCGGCGACATGATCTCGGTCGACATGTTGTTCCAGACGCTCGTCCTGATGGATGACGACGTGGTGTCAGGCGGCCTAGCCGGACCTGCCGGAGGTGCAAACGAAAACCTGCTGATGAACCAGGCCTCGGCGATGACCAACGGCCTGGACCTGCAGGAGGCGCTTGAGGAGAACATGGCCGAGGCCATGGCTCTGAATGAAATGAACATGGCCGCGCTCGAGGACGCATTGCTGAACGATCCGATGTTCGCGGGCATGGAGCAGATGCGCGTTCTGAAGATCGACGGAAACCTGCTGCAGGTGAATATTCTTGAGCAGGTCACCATGCTTGCCGATCAGGATGACATTTTCCTGTCCGGTCCGCATGGGGCCACTACCGAAGTCGTGGCCGGCAGCAACGCGATGCTGAATGCGGCCAACATCAACAAGCTGGGCGTGGACTCCGTTGTCATGGCCGGGCAGGGCGCATATTCCGAGCTTTTGCTGCACCAGGCCAGTCTCATCGACTTGCCCGAGAATGAGATCGGCCCGGAATTTGCCAATGAAGCCATCGCAATCCTGATGGAGGAGGCAATGACCGCCGGGCAAGCAGTGAGCGGCCCGACCGCTCCTGCACTAACCCCCGAAGACTTGGACGCCAATGTAGGAATGCAATCCATCCTGACCTGATTTTCCCTTTTTTACGAGTGACCGGAAGGTTTGTTTATGTCGATCGTTTTTTCGTCGCGCCGCACCCGATATGCCAGCCCGCTGGACCGGTCGGGAAGCGGACAGCCTCTGACTTTGCGACCCAGCGACATGGTGTCTGGCTCGTCATTTGCAACGGAACGGCTGACCGCACGGCTAAGGCTGACCAAGGAGATGCGCGTGCCCGTGACCGAGCAGAGCCAGAACAAGGCAGCGCAGGAGGGCCAGCTGACGGCGCAGAAGGAGCAAGAGGTTGCGCGAAATGCTGCGGCTCCGGCGCCGGAAGCCCAAGACGAAACCGATCAGAAAATACCAGACGACAACACACTGGAAACAACATTCAGCGCCGCCTCTCCCCGACGGCGCGAAACGCCGGAAACCGTCGCCGTGGAAGGGCGTGCGGGTGACGGCGAAGGGGTGGCCAATGCCGAGGACTCGGAACCGCAAACCGTCGAAAGCCCGACCGCGCGCATGACCCCCTCGTCCCGGTCGGGTGGGACGGATCGCATGGGCACCACTATCGAGGCCGAAGCGAACAAGCCGCTGCTGCGCACTGGTTCAGGCGATGGCGGCGGCAAAGGGCCACCCCAAACTTTTCACAAGCGCACGCCGCCCGAAGACTTTCAACGCACCCTTCGGACCTCGATGCGAGCGATATGGCGGAACCTTGCGTTTGTTCTGGTACTGACCTGCGCGACCAATCTGTTGATCCTGGCGATCCCGATCTACCTGTTCCAGATCAGTGACCGGGTGCTGACCAGCCGCTCGCTGGACACGCTGATCATGCTGACCGCGATCGTGGCCGGGGCAATCATCTTTCAATCGGCTTTCGATGCGGTGCGGCGCTTCATGTTGATGCGCACCGGGGTCGAAGTAGCGGCGCGACTGGGTGCTCCGACCCTCAGTGCCGCAGCGCATGCCTCGTTGCACGGGACGGGACGCGAGTATCAGACGCTGGGTGATCTGCAGCAAATCCGCGGCTTTCTCGTTTCAAGCACCCTTCTCTCCTTTTTGGATGTTCCTTTTGCGCCGTTGTTCATCCTTATGATTTTTCTGGTTCACCCAGAGTTGGGCATGATCGTGGTGGTGACGGCCGTGATCCTGATGGTTATCGCGCTGATCAACCAGCGGATGACGGCCAAACCGTTTGCCGAGGCCAACATGGCCCAGTCTCTAGCCAACCAGCATCTGGATTCGATGTCGCGGAACAGCCAGATCATCAACGCACTAGCTATGATCCCCGAGGCGGTTCGGATCTGGGGACGCGACACCGCCAACTCCCTGACCTGGCAGGTCCGGGCGCAAGACAGAAACGTGGTGTTCGCGGCGATCTCACGCACCGTGCGCCTGCTGACGCAGGTCGGCATTCTGGGATGGGGGGCCTATCTGGCCCTGCAAGGCGAAATCACGGGCGGTATGGTGATCGCGGCTTCGATCATCGCTGGGCGGGCTTTTGCGCCAATCGAAGGGTCAATCGAGGGCTGGAATACATTCCTGCTGACCCGCGGTGCCTACAGCCGCATCAAGGCATTGCTGTCCAATTCGGCGCTTCAGTATGAGAAGCTGCGCTTGCCCCGCCCCGAGGGACGAGTGGATGTTGAACGCCTTCTGTTTGTACCCGGGGGTACCAAACGCGTGGTTCTCAACGGCATCAGTTTTTCGCTCAACCCGGGCGAGACGCTGGCGATCATCGGCAACTCGGGCGCGGGCAAGACCACGCTGGGCAAAACGCTTGTAGGATCGATTCTGCCGACCTCGGGCAGTGTGCGGCTCGATCTGATGGATATTCGAAACTGGGATCCTCGCCAGTTTGGCGAAAGCATCGGGTACCTGCCGCAGGACGTTCAGCTGTTTCCGGGCACGATCAAGGACAATATCGGCCGAATGCGCGCCGATGCCACCGATGAGCAAATTCATGATGCTGCAGTTCTGGCCGACGTGCACAACATGATCGCCACCTTGCCACAGGGGTATGAGACCGTGGTCGCTGCCGATGGCTCGCCCCTGTCTGGCGGTCAGAAACAGCGGATCGCGCTGGCGCGCGCCTTCTTTGGCAATCCGCGGATGGTGGTTCTGGACGAGCCGAACTCGAACCTGGATGTCGCGGGCGACAAGGCGCTGGCCCGGGCAATCGAGCAGGCGAGGGAAAACAAGATTACCGTGGTCGTGATCACCCAAAAACCGACGCTCTTGAACGTGGTGGACAAGATCATGCTGCTGACGGACGGGCGGGTCGCCCTGTTCGGTCAGCGTGAGCAGGTGCTGCAGCAACTGAACGGGCCGCGCCAGCAGCCCGAGTTGAAAGGGTAGACGGGGGTAAAGATGAACGAGTTGGTACAAGTAGACGATCCCGCCCTTTGGTACGCCGAGGTTCCGAGATCGATAACCAAGTTCATAGTCGTGGGCACCGTGCTGCTGGTCGCCTGTTTCGGCGGGTTCGGCCTGTGGTCGTTTCAGGCGCCTCTCGCGGCCGCAGTGATTGCTCAAGGCAGCTTTGTGGCCACCGGGCGCAACAAGATCGTTCAGCATCTTGAAGGAGGGATCATCGAACAGATCCTGGTCACCGAAGGCCAGACCGTGCAGGAGGGGCAGGTCTTGATGACACTGGATCAGACCTCGGCCGAGGCAAATGAGCGCGAATTGTTCATCCGCAAGATCCGCCTTCAGGCGATGGTCGAGCGCTTGCTGGCCGAATACGCCGAAAAGGACACTTTGGAGTTTTCACCCGCCCTGATCGAGGCATCCGACGACGTTGAAGTGATGACCATTCTCGACAACCAGCGGCTCAGTTTCGAAGTCTCGCGCAAGACTCTGCTGAATGACATTGCCCTTCTCGAACGCAATATCGAAGCGCTGAAGATCAGGGCCAGCGGCTTCGAGGCGCAATTGGAAAGCATGGAGCGCCGCAAGGCGATCCTTCAGGAAGAATACGAAACCAAGAACGCGTTGTTCGAAAAAGGTCTTGTCCGAAAGGGTGAGTTGAACACCATCCGGCGAGTCCAGGCCGAAGCGGACGGGCAATTGGCCCGACTGGCGGCCGAGGCTTCGGAAACCAGCCAGATGCTGCTGAAATACGAAGAGCAGATCACCCGGACCCGGTCCGCCTATCGCGAAGCAGCGCTGGACGAACTGGGTGTAATCGAGGCGGATCTGGAAAGCGTGCGGGAAAAATCGCGCCAGGCCAGCAGTGTTCTTGCCCGCGCGGTGGTGCGCGCCCCGGTTGATGGCACGGTTGTGCGATTGCACTATTACACGCCGGGCGGCGTCATCGAGACCGGCAAGCCGATTGCCGAAATCCTGCCAGCTGATGCCCCGCTGATCATCGAGGCCCAGATCCCGCGCACCGATATCGACAGCGTTGTGACCGGCCAGACCGCGACTGTGCGGTTGGTGGCTTTGAATCAGCGCACGACACCGGTTCTGACGGGCGAAGTCTTTTACGTCTCGGCGGACGCGGTCCTGGAAGAAGCCAGCGGAATACCTCAAGAGGTCTATCTGGCCCGGGTGTCGTTGGAGCCTGACGAGATGGACCGGGTACGGGGTTTCATTCCGACCCCCGGCATGCCGGCCGAGATCATGATCCAGACCGAGGAACGCACCTTTGCCGCCTATATCGCCAAGCCGATCGTCGACAGCATGTCTCGGGCCTTTCGCGAGCAATAGGCGACCACCATAGCGCTTACAAATACAAAAGGCCCCGTGCTAGCATTCGTGAAAATCCGGGAGGGACCGCACGAATGCCATTGACCGTTCAAGAGATGCTTGAGGCCGCGAATTCCGTTGTTCAACGTATCAGCGCCGCGCAAGCCAGGGAGCTATTGCAGCAGGGTGCGCTGCTGCTGGACATTCGCGATGCGCCTGAACTGGAAAAGACCGGTCGCGCCGTCGGATCTCACCATATCTCACGCGGTATGCTCGAGTTTCGTGCCGATCCTGCGCTGCAGTCGCATGACCCTGAGCTGCGGAAGGATCGCCCGATCATTCTGCATTGCGCTTCGGGCGGACGGGCGGCACTTGCGGGCAAGTTGCTCAAGGACATGGGGTATCAGCATGTCTACAACCTGGGTGGGTTCTCGGACTGGGTAAACGGCGGGGGCGACTATGTCGGCCCGGTTGATTCTGGGATGTAGGGACCCAGCCTGATCTGCATCAAAGCCGATTGTATTACGCTTCGGCAATCTGCTCGTCAGACGCCATCAACAAGGACGACTGGCAATGATGAGACTTGCAGCGCTACTGTATTCCCTGATCGCGACCGCCCTCGCGGGTACGGCCGTTATCGCCGTGCTGACCGCGGGAATGGTTTCGACCCTGGCCATCGTAGGTGCCGCAGCCGTCGGAGCGGTCGCGGCTTTGCCCGCATCCTGGCTGGTCGCCAAGCGCCTGTACCAATAGAGAGCTTAGGCGGCGTTCAGAAATGTCCGGACAGCAGCTTCGAACTCGCGCGGTTTTTCGGCGTGCAGCCAATGGCCTGCGCCCGGAATCTTGGCGAAACGGGCGTTCGGGAACAAAGATTTGATGACTTCGCGGTGACTTGCCTGAACATAGTCCGACTCCGCACCGGCGAGAAACAGCGCCGGGCCGTCCCAGTGTGAGGTAAAGTCCGGAAAACCCATGATATTCGGCATCTCTTTGGCCAAAACGTCCAGGTTCAGCCGCCAGCGTTTGCCGGGAACGTCCAGCGACTGAGTGAAGAAGCTCTGCAATGCCTTCTCGACTCCAAGATCGGCCAGTTGCTGTTCCACGTCCGAGCGGCGCGCGACCTGTGTCATGTCCACGGCACGCATGGCCTCGATATATGGCATTTGCGTGTGGCTGTACCGAACCGGAGCAATGTCCGCCACGACCAGCCTGTGGACCATTTCGCCATGCTCGAGCGCCAATGTCATTGCCGACTTGCCGCCCATCGAATGCCCGATCACGTCTGCCACGCCGCCCATGCTTTCGATGACCTCAGCCAAATCATCCGCCAATGCCGGATAATCGTGCCGGTCGTCCCAGAAGCTGTGGGCGTGGTTGCGCATGTCGACCGCCACCACCTGACGTTCATCTGACAGCCTACGCGCAATCACCCCCCAGTTTCGGGCCGATCCGTATAGCCCATGGGCAATCAACAGCGGTGTGCGGGACGTCGGTTCGCCATGTGTGATCGTGTTCAGCATGTCATTCTGATAGCCTCCGGCGCCCCGGACAACCAGCCCCATTGTGACCGCCTGCGCAGACCGTTAGATTGCCCCGTCAGGAGGGGCGCATGGCTCAGGAAACAGAAATTCAGACCCAGATCGCGCAGACGATAATCCTGTTGCGCAAAAAACTGGGCGCAAAGGGCAAGACCCTGGCCGAGTCGGTGCGCCGTGCCAAGCGTCGCTTGCCGCGCAAGGTCTACAAACAGGCAATGGAACTCGCCCGTGCCGAGCCGTTGGTCGAGCATCCCAAGCTCCGGCTGACCCTGGACTCGCCGACCCTGGAAAAGGCGGCGAAGGATGTTCAGTCGCATCTGCGCGCCATCAATCTGGCGGATCGCCGCTGGGGTTGGTTTCTGGGCATGCTCGGGGGGCTAGCCTTCAACATTCTGGCCTTGGCCGCGCTGTTTCTGGTCGTGCTTTGGTGGCGCGATCTGATCTGATCAGGGCATCTGACATTAAAGAAAAATGGCGCCCGCTAAAGGCGCCATTTTGTTGTTTCTGACTTTGTGGCGTCAGAGGTTCGGGTAGATCGGGAACTTGGCGCACAGATCCGCGACCTGCGCTTTGACCCGCGCCTCGACCTCACCGTTGTTGTCTTCACCATTGGCGGCCAGCCCATCGACCACTTCGATGATCCAGTCCGCAATCTGGCGGAACTCGGGCTCTCCAAAGCCTCGGGTCGTGCCTGCGGGCGAGCCCAGACGGATGCCGCTGGTCACGGTCGGCTTTTCAGGATCGAACGGCACGCCGTTCTTGTTGCAGGTGATGTGCGCACGGCCCAGCGCCTTTTCGGTCGCGTTGCCCTTGACGCCTTTGGGGCGCAGGTCGACCAGAACAACATGGGTGTCGGTGCCGTGGGTCACCGTGTCCAGGCCGCCCTTGATCAGCTGATCCGACAACGCCTGAGCGTTGACGACGACCTGTTTGATGTAGTCTTTGAACGAAGGCTGCAACGCCTCGCCAAATGCCACGGCCTTTGCCGCGATCACATGCATTAGTGGGCCGCCCTGGATGCCCGGGAAGATGGCTGAGTTCACCTTTTTGGCTATCGTCTCGTCATTGGTCAGGATCATGCCGCCACGCGGGCCGCGCAGGGTTTTGTGCGTGGTGGTCGTGGCTACATGCGCGTGCGGGAAGGGGCTGGGATGCTCGCCCGCGGCGACCAGACCGGCGAAATGCGCCATGTCTACGTGCAGATAAGCCCCCACCATGTCGGCGATCTCGCGCATGCGGGCAAAGTCGATCTGGCGCGGAATGGCCGAGCCGCCGGCGATGATCAGCTTGGGCTGGTGTTCTTTGGCGAGCGCCTCGACCTGATCGTAGTCCAGCATGTTGTCCTGCTTGCGCACGCCGTACTGAACCGCATTGAACCACTTGCCCGACTGGTTGGGCTTGGCGCCATGGGTCAGGTGACCGCCAGCATCCAGGCTCATGCCCAGAATGGTGTCGCCCGGCTGGATCAGCGCCTGGAACACGCCCTGGTTAGCTTGTGATCCCGAATTCGGCTGCACGTTGGCGAATTCGCAACCGAACAGTTGCTTGGCGCGGTCGATGGCCAGGTTCTCGGCGATGTCGACGAACTGGCAGCCGCCATAGTAACGCCGGCCGGGATAGCCTTCGGCGTATTTGTTGGTCATGACCGAGCCCTGCGCCTCCATGACAGCTGCGCTGACGATGTTTTCCGAAGCGATCAGCTCGATCTCGTCGCGCTGACGTCCCAGTTCGGAGGTGATTGCCCCAAAAAGTTCAGGGTCACGATCCGCGAGGGACTGGGTGAAGAAACCGGTATCACGAAGGTTGGCGTTCATGGGCGCTCCGCATGGCTGAGGTTGGTTTGGCGGATTTCCTATAGGAAACTGTACGGATGAAAAAGACTTTAAAGCGACGAAATGGCCAGCTGCGGCGTCACGTCTGGCCTAATGGGGAAAGGTATGTTTGTTTCGGAACCAAATGCGCAGCACCGGAAACTGGAAAACATGACCAAGAGAATCGCTTTTCTCGCCAGCGACGTGGATGTCGCGCAGTCGGCCCGCAACAAACTGGTGGCACGCTATGGCAATGCGGCCCCCCGAGATGCGGATGTCATCGTGGCGCTGGGCGGCGACGGGTTCATGTTGCGGACGCTGCACAACACGCAGCATCTGGATGTGCCGGTCTACGGCATGAATCGCGGGACCATCGGGTTTCTGATGAACGAGTTCCACGAAGCCGATCTGATGGAGCGTCTGAGAGCCGCCGAAGAAGAAGTCATCAACCCCTTGACGATGAAGGCCATGGACCAATCGGGACAGGTGCACGAAGCCCTTGCGATTAACGAGGTTTCGTTGCTGCGCGCCGGTCCGCAAGCCGCGCGCCTGAAGATCAGCGTGAATGGCCGCGTGCGGTTGGCCGAACTGGTCTGTGATGGCGCGCTGTTGTCCACGCCCGCCGGGTCGACCGCCTACAACTATTCGGCACATGGCCCGATTCTGCCCATTGGGTCGGATGTTCTGGCGCTGACGGCCATTGCGGCCTTTCGTCCTCGGCGGTGGCGCGGTGCGTTGCTGCCCAGTACGGCGCATGTGCGCTTTGACGTGCTTGAGGCCGACAAGCGTCCGGTGATGGCGGACGCTGATTCCATATCCTTTCCGGATATCGATTGGGTCGAGATTCGGTCGGAACCCAAGATCCGTCACAGGATCCTGTTTGACCCCGGGCATGGCCTGGAAGAGCGTCTAACGATTGAACAATTTACATAAATTCCCGAGATTCTCGGACTTATGTGAAGCAGTTCACAGGAAGCTGACCACCTCTCAGCTATGCTGATCTTGCCCGGAGAACACGCCGCGGTGGGAGTGAGTGGCCACCAAATGGTGTTTTCGGATGATTGCGCAGTTTTCGCGCTGGCGAGGGTGGGTGGTGCTACGCTCGTCATCACAATCCGGGCATATTTTAGCACGTGGACCCCGGGCTCTCAGTCCCGGGGTCAATTATTTTGGGCAGTTGAAAGCGGTTGGTGTTTCAGCCCGTGCGTGCCAGATCGGCCCACAGGTGATCAGCCATACGACCAACCCGGGCTTCAATCGCGATGGCGGCGTCCAACGCCAGGTCCTCGCGCCAGCGCTGCGCTGCGATCTGAACGTTGATTGGCTGGCGCCCACTCGGCAATTCGGCCAAACGCGCCGGAACGCAGGCGGCGGGCAGGCCCAGAAAGTTCATCGCATAGGAATAGACCGCGCAGCCCAGCACTTCGTGTACGCCTTCCGAGCCTTCTGTATCACGGTCGGGTCTGAAAAAGGGCTGCGGCAGGAAAGGCGACAGCACCAGCGGGTAGTCCTCCAAGAACAGGGACCATTCCCGCGCATAGTGGCTGCGCTGCGCCAGTGCTCGGATCAGGTCCGGGCCGGTGATCGGGGGAAATTCCTGGAAGTAAGTGGCAAAGATGCGCTGGATTGTCTCGGACCCGGCCGCCTCGACATCGGCTTTCATCAGGGTCAGAACCTCGCCCATCAATGCGCGATAACCCAGCCGTCCACATTCAAAAACGTTCGGAGGGTCGATCTCGTCAACGGTGTACCCGGCATCAACCAGTGCATCACGGGCCGCGTCCAGCGCCTTGTCGACTTCGGGGTGGAGATTGTAACCGAAAGTGTTCTTGGTGAAAGCCGCCCGCGGCTGCTGGTCAGGCTCGGTCACGCGCCAGGGCAGCGGAACGTGAAACGGATCGCGCGGATCCGGCGCGATCAGGCTGGGCATGGCCAGGTGCAGGTCAGCCGCGCTGCGGGTGATCAGGCCTTGCACCGACATGGATTGCGCAAGCAGTCCACGTTCGGCGGTTTGGCTGGGGTTCCATGCTGGAACGCGCCCCAAGCCCGGCTTCACGGTCACCGCGCCAAGGGCCGCGGCCGGAAACCGCAGGCTGCCGCCGATGTCGTTGCCATGCGCCAGCGCCCCCATGCCCGTCATCACCGCCACACCGGCCCCGCCCGAGGAGCCCCCGGGAGAAATATGTCGGCCCCAAGGGTTGTGGGTGCGTCCATAAAGCGGGTTGTCGGTGTCGGCACGGAATGAGAACTCGGGCGTGTTGGTCCGGCCAATCACCACCGCCCCAGCCTTCAGCAGGTTCGACACGACGGGCGCATCGTCGGGGGCAATTACGTCTTTCAGAGCGGTCACACCGTTGGTCGTGGCATGGCCCTTCTGGTCGACATTGACTTTGATCGTGACGGGAACGCCGTGCAGCGGGCCGGTCGGTTCGCCGCGGGCCCGCTGGGCATCGAGGGCGCGGGCGCGCTCCCGCGCCTCGGCGCTGAGGTCTTCGACGACGGCATTCAGCGCCGGGTTCAGCGCGTGCATCCGGTCGATTGCGCTTTGGACGGCTTCGGTCGCGCTCAATTCGCCGGAGCGGGTCAGTTTTGCGAGTTTTGTGGCGCTCAGGCGCCAGATGTCGTCATTTGCCATGTGCCCTCCGTCAAGGGCACAGTAGGCGGTCTGCCAATGGTTGCAACCCCGCAGGGCAGGGCGGGCGGCCCGGGGCCGCCCGATGCCCGGTTACTGGGCGTAACCGATTGATTTCAGGGCTTCGGTAATTTCGTCCAGAATGGCCGGATCGTCGATTGTCGCGGGCATCTTGTAGTCCTTGCCATCTGCGATCGCCACCATGGTGCCGCGCAGGATCTTGCCCGACCGTGTCTTGGGCAGGCGGTCCACCACGACGGCTGTCTTGAAGGCGGCGACGGGGCCGATCTTGTCGCGCACCATCTGCACGACCTCCTTCGCGATCTCGGCATGGTCACGATTGCATCCGGCGTTCAGGCACAGGAAACCGACCGGGGCCTGCCCCTTCAGATCATCCGACACGCCGATGACCGCGCATTCGGCCACGTCGGGATGGGCGGCCAGAACCTCCTCCATCGCGCCGGTCGACAGGCGGTGGCCGGCCACGTTGATCACGTCATCGGTGCGGGCCATGATATACAGATACCCTTCCTCGTCGATCATCCCGGCATCGCCGGTTTCATAATAGCCCGGGAAATGCTCGAGATAGGATTTCTTGAACCGCGCCTCGGCATTCCACAAGGTTGGCAGCGTGCCCGGCGGCAGCGGCAGCTTGACCGCGATCGCGCCCAGCTCGCCCGGTTTCATCGGGTGGCCGCCTTCGTCCAGGATCTGCACGTCATAGCCGGGCATCGGCTTGGCGGGCGAGCCCAGCTTGATCGGTAGTTCCTCGATCCCCAGCGGGTTTCCGGCGATGGCCCAGCCGGTTTCGGTCTGCCACCAGTGGTCGACGACCGGAACCTTCAGCGCTTCCTGCGCCCAGGTGATCGTGTCCGGGTCGGCGCGTTCACCGGCCAGGAACAGGGCCTTGAGGCAGGACAGGTCGTATTTCGCCAGCATCTCGCCCTTGGGGTCCTCGCGCTTGACCGCGCGGATCGCCGTTGGGGCGGTGAAAAAGCTTTTGACCTTGTGCTCGGAAATCACCCGCCAGAAGGTGCCGGCATCGGGTGTGCCGACGGGTTTGCCCTCGAACACGATGGTGGTGTTGCCGTGGATCAGCGGGCCATAACAGATGTAGGAATGCCCCACGACCCAGCCCACGTCCGAGGCCGCCCAGAACACGTCGCCGGGGTCGACGTTGTAGATGTTCTTCATCGTCCAGTTCAGCGCCACCAGATGGCCCGCCGTCGGCCGCACGACACCCTTGGGCGCACCCGTGGTGCCCGAGGTGTAAAGGATATAGGCGGGATCATTGCCTGCGACTGGCACACACTCGGCCGGCTCGACACCGTACTGGAAGCCGTGCCAGTTGAAGTCGCGCCCTTCGACCAGCTTGGCCACTTCCTGTTCACGCTGGAAGATCACGCAGAACTCGGGCTTGTGGCTGGCCATGTCGATGGCGCCGTCCAGCAGAGGCTTGTAATGCACCACGCGACCGGGCTCCAGCCCGCAGGACGCCGCGATGATCGCCTTGGGATTGGCGTCGTCGATCCGAACGGCCAGCTCGTTGCTGGCAAACCCGCCAAAGACCACCGAATGCACCGCACCCAGCCGCGCGCAGGCCAGCATCGCCTCGAGCGCCTCGGGGATCATCGGCATGTAGATGATGACGCGGTCGCCCTTTTCGATCCCCTTGGCCCGCAGCGCACCGGCCAGGGTCGCCACGCGATTGCGCAGTTCCATGTAGGAGATCTCGCGCTTGGTGTGGGTGATCGGGCTGTCATAGATGATGGCGGTCTGCTCGCCCCGGCCGTTTTCCACATGGCGGTCCACGGCGTTCCAGCAGGTGTTCACCTTGGCATCGCAGAACCATTCGTACAGAGGAGCGTTGTCGTCAAACAGTGCTTTCGATGGTGGTCGGATCCAGTCGATGCCTTTGGCGGCTTCCATCCAGAAAGCCTCTGGGTCATTTTTCCAGCTGTCATACACGTCCTGGTACGCCATGGGTCCTCCTCCCGAAAACTGTCATCTTTGTGTTAGGCGGCTGGGTTCACCCGAGCAAGCGGCGCGCGTGACGGCGCGTCAGTTTATCGCGAAATATTTGCAGAACTGCCCCATTTGTCTTGCAAAGTTTTGCAAATGATCCTTGTTTTCGCGCCTGAGCAGGAAATTTTTGCAGAACTTGCAAATCTGCGAAGCGTCTGGTGCAAACGCGGCTTCGTCAGATTCGGATCAGGTCGCCGTTCCGGCATATCGGGGCAGGCTGTCCTCGATGTTCAGCCAGTGCAGATGCTCGGCGTGATAAACGTGAAACCGGGGCGCGGCATCCTCGGGGTTGTCCAACGTGGCGGTGTAGAGATGAATGTTCACCCGGTCGCGGGCATTGCGATATGCCATCGGCGTGCCGCAGGTCCCGCAGAACAAACGTTCAACATCCTCAGACGAGTTGTACACGCGTGGCGCATCCCCTGACCATGTCACCGAGCCGTGCGGCAGCCCGATGAACGCCGTGACTGGGGCGGCGCAATTGCGCCTGCAATCCGCGCAGTGGCAGTAACAGCTCCAGGCGATCTCGGCATCGCTGGCCCATCGCACGGCGCCACAGTGGCAGTGACCTTTCATGATGACCTCCCTCGGCAGGGCGGCCAGACCGGCCAGGCCGCCGCGGTCAACCGTAATGCGCGACAGGCGTTCCAGCAATTGCCGCCATATTCAGCAGCCCGCGCGCCGTGATCGAGGGTGTCACGATATGCGCCTTGTTGCCCATGCCCATCAGGATGGGGCCGACCTCGATGCCGTCGGCCTTCATCTTCAGTATGTTGCGCACACCGCTGGCCGCGTCCGCATGGGCAAAGATCAGCACGTTGGCCGCCCCCTCCAGGCGCGAATTGGGGAAAATCCGCTCGCGCAGTTCGGGGTCGAGGGCCACATCCAAGTTCATTTCGCCTTCATAGATAAAATCTCGGGGCTTGCTGTCCAAAATGGCAATCGCTTCGCGCAGGCGTTTGCCGGACCCCTCGGCCTGATTGCCGAACTGCGATTGCGAGCAGAACGCGATCTTTGGCGCCAGCCCGAAACGCCGGACATGGCGCGCGGCGCCCACGGTGATCTCAGCCAGTTCTTCCGGGCTGGGCAATTGCCGGACATGAGTGTCGGCGATGAACAGCGGGCCGTCTTCAAGGATCATGAGGGACAATGCACCATGGGGGCGCAGGTCGCCGTCATTCAGCACCTGCTCAACATAGTTCAGGTGCCACCGATACTCGCCAAAGGTGCCACAGATCATGCTGTCGGCTTCACCCCTGTGCACCATGATTGCGCCAATCGCGGTGGAATTGGTCCGCATGATCGCCTTGGCCAGATCGGGCGTTACCCCCCGACGCTGCATGATTTGGTGGTACGAGTTCCAATAGTCATAATAGCGCGGGTCGTTTTCCGGGTTTACGATCTGGAAGTCCTGCCCGGGGCGGACCGACAGGCCCAGTCGTTCGCAGCGTGCCTCGATCACCTCGGGACGGCCGATCAGGATCGGGGTTTCGGTGGTTTCCTCAAGAATCGCCTGAGCGGCGCGCAGCACGCGTTCGTCTTCGCCTTCGGCAAAGACGATGCGGCGCGAGGCAGCGGCGGCGGCCTCGAAGACGGGGCGCATCAGTAGGGCGGACTTGAAGACCGTCTGGTTCAGCTTTTCCTTGTAGGCTTCGATGTCCTCGATGGGGCGCCTGGCCACGCCGCTTTCCATCGCGGCGCGGGCCACGGCCGAGGACACCACACCCACCAGTCGCGGGTCGAACGGCTTGGGGATCAGGTAGTCTGGGCCGAAGGTCAGCTGTTCGCCCTTGTAGGCGGCTGCGGCCTCGGCGCTGGTGGTGGCGCGGGCCATTTCGGCGATGCCTTCAACGCAGGCGATCTGCATGGCATCGTTGATCTCGGTCGCACCCACGTCCAGCGCACCGCGGAAGATGAACGGGAAACAAAGGACGTTGTTCACCTGGTTCGGGAAGTCGCTGCGCCCGGTGGCGATGATGGCATCGGGGGCGACTTCGCGCGCGGCGTCGGGCAGGATCTCCGGGGTCGGGTTCGCAAGAGCAAAGATGATCGGCTGTTTGGCCATGCGCGCGACCATCTCGGGCTTGAGCACGTTCGGCCCGCTGAGGCCCAGAAACAGGTCGGCCCCGTCGATCACCTGATCCAGCGTGCGCAGGTCGGTTTTCTGGGCGAATTGGTCCTTGTGCGGGTTCATGTCTTCGACGCGACCCTCATAGACCAGCCCGTGAATGTCGCACAGCCAGATGTTCTCGCGCTTGACGCCCAGTTTGACCAGCATGTTCAGGCAGGCGATCCCTGCCGCACCGCCGCCGGTGGACACGACCTTGATGTCCTCGAACTGCTTGCCGGCCACGTGCAGCGCGTTGCGCGCAGCGGCCCCCACCACAATGGCGGTGCCGTGTTGGTCATCGTGGAAGACCGGAATGTTCATCCGCTCGCGGCACAGTTTCTCGACGACAAAGCAGTCGGGCGCCTTGATGTCCTCGAGGTTGATCGCGCCGAAGGTCGGCTCCAGCGCGCAAACGATATCGGCCAGCTTCTCGGGGTCGGGTTCGTTCAACTCGATGTCGAAACAGTCGATGCCGGCGAATTTCTTGAACAGGACGGCCTTGCCCTCCATCACCGGCTTAGAGGCCAGCGCGCCGATATTGCCCAGCCCCAGCACCGCGGTGCCATTCGAAACCACGGCCACCAGATTGCCGCGCGCGGTATACATCTCGGCGGTCGCCGGGTCGGCCTTGATCTCAAGGCTGGCCTCGGCCACGCCGGGCGAATAGGCGCGGGCAAGGTCGCGCCCGTTGGCCATGGGTTTGGTCGCCTTGATCTCCAGTTTCCCAGGCTTCGGATGCGCGTGGTAATCAAGTGCGGCCTGACGCAGGCTGGGTGTGTCGGACATGTCAAAACTTCCCGTTTGGAATTTAGTTTAGTGCTAAACTATTTCTGACGCAGGGGAAACCTCGAAATCGCATGACGGCGGATCCGACCCCGACTTGCAAATCCCCCAACAGCCCCTCACAGTCCCGCGCAGAGGAGACCAGCATGACCGATACCATAGCCGAATTCCGCATTCCGACCCAAGAACTGCGAAACGACATTCCGTTCTACACCAAGGTTCTGGGCATGCGGATGGACATGATCTATCCGGCGGATGACCCTCGGGTCGCGGTGTTTTCCGGGCATGGACTGCGCCTGCGGGTGGAAAAGGACGCGCCCGAGGCGCCGGGCACCTTGCGCATTCTCACCGATGATCCGGACGGGTTTGCCGGCGGTCAGCGCAGCCTGGTCGCCCCCAACGGCACCCGGATCGAGATCGAAGAGCGCAACCCGCCCTTGGTGATGCCCGAGACGGTTCATTCCTTCGTCGTCCGCAGGCTCAAGGATCAGGCGCCCTGGATCATCGGGCGCGCGGGCATGCATTACCGCGACCTGGTGCCCGACCGGCTGGGCGGGTCGATCATCGCCAGCCACATCCGCATTCCCGACGGCGGCCCGGTCCCGGACATGGTGCATTTCCACAAGGTCGGGTTCCAGCTGATCTTCTGCATCCATGGCTGGGTGGATGTGGTCTATGAGGATCAGGGGGACAAGATGCGCCTGACCGCTGGCGACTGTTTCATTCAGCCACCCGAAATCCGGCACCGCGTGCTCGAGGCGTCGGACAACGTGCAGGTGATCGAAATCGGCGTTCCGGCCGAACATGTCACCGAGATCGACCACGAAATGCAGCTGCCCACGCCGCATTACCGCCCCGAGCGGGAATGGCAGGGCCAGCGGTTCGTCTACAACCGGGCCGAAGGGGCAGCGTGGCAGCCGTTCCGCCTGCCGGGCTATCAATACCGCGACACGACGATTGCCGAAAACACCAAGGGCGTGGCGGGCGTTCAGGTGGTGCGCCGGGGGCAGGGCGACCCGGTCTGGGCCAGCCATGATGCCGATATCCACTTTACCTTCGTGATGAACGGGACCGTCACCCTGGAAGGTGAAGGCCGTGATCCATTTCGCCTGGAGCAGGGCGATGCCTTTGTCATCCCACCGGGAATGCGTACGCGGCTGGCCGACCCCAGCGACGATGTCGAACTGCTCGAGGTCACGCTGCCGGGGTATTTCAAGACCGATCTGGGCTGACGCGCGGGCGCGCCGAGATTCCCGTGCAGAGGGGGCTTCAATTCCCCCGCGGATTTCCAGTAGGGTATGGCATTCTGACCAGATGATCAAAAATCGGGGAATCGCCATGTCGTTGAAAGAAGCAGCCCTCAAGGTGCGTGAAAACGCGTATGCGCCCTATTCGAATTTCAAGGTAGGCGCCGCGCTCCGCACCCCGTCGGGCGAAGTGTTCGCGGGCTGCAACGTGGAAAACGTGGCCTATCCCGAAGGAACCTGCGCCGAGGCCGGTGCGATCGCCGCGATGGTCGCCGCCGGAGAAAACAAGCTGGCCGAGGTCTATGTGGTGGCCTCCAGCCCGCAACCGGTGCCGCCCTGCGGCGGGTGCCGGCAGAAACTGGCCGAGTTCGGAGACAAGGACGTGGTGGTCACCATGGCGACGGTGGACGGGATTGAGACCCGCACGACCATCGGCGAGCTGCTGCCCGGCGCCTTCGACGCCTCGTTCATGTAAGGGCCGCGCCCATGGACGCCCGTTCGATTATCGCGAAACTGCGCCGCCGCGAGGTGCCGGATTCCGGCGAACTGGCGTGGTTCGCCCAAGGTCTGGCCGATGGCAGCGTCAGCGACGCCCAGGCCGGAGCCTTTGCCATGGCCGTCTGCATGGGCGGGCTGGGTCCCGAAGGCCGCGCCGCGCTGACGCTGGCCATGCGCGACAGCGGTGAGGTTTTGACCTGGGATCTGGGCGGCCCGGTGATCGACAAGCATTCGACCGGCGGGGTGGGGGATTGCGTCAGCCTTGTGTTGGCTCCGGCGCTGGCGGAATGCGGGGCCTATGTGCCGATGATCTCGGGCCGCGGTCTGGGCCATACCGGCGGGACGCTCGACAAGCTCGAGGCGATTCCCGGCGTATCGACCCAGATCAGCCAGGACCGGTTGGCCCAGATTTTGGCCGAGACCGGTGCCGCCATCGTCGGCGCGACCGCCCACATCGCCCCGGCGGACAAACGGCTCTATGCGATCCGCGACGTGACCGCCACGGTCGAAAGCCTCGATCTGATCACCGCCTCTATCCTGTCCAAGAAACTGGCGGCCAGCCCGGATGCGCTGGTGCTGGACGTCAAGGTGGGCAGCGGGGCGTTCATGAAAACGCTGGACGAGGCGCGCAAGCTGGCGCAGGCCCTGACCGAAACGGCCAATGCGGCAGGGTGCCGGACCTCGGCCCTGATCACCGACATGAATCAGCCGCTGGCGCCCGCGCTGGGCAACGCCCTGGAAATCGCCGAAGTGATGAAGGTGCTGACCGGTGGGGAGCCCTCGCCTCTGGCCGAGATTTCGGTCGAGCTGGGCGGTGTTCTGTTGTCTGACGCTGGTATGGTCGGCGACGTGCAGACGGGGCGGGACATGATCGCCGAGGTAATCCGCGATGGCCGCGTAGCCGAGCGGTTCGGCCGGATGATGGCCGCGGTGGGCGGACCGCTGGGCCTGGTCGAGGACTGGACGCGCTATCTGCCCGAGGCCAGCGTGATCCTCGAGGTGACGGCGCAGGACGAAGGCTATGTCACCGCGATGGATGGCGAGGCGCTGGGCCTTGCGGTCGTGGCGTTGGGCGGTGGCCGGCAGGTGGAAAGCGACGTGATCGACCCGGCGGTGGGCCTGTCGGCGCTGGTGCGGCTGGGCGACAAGGTCTCGGCCGGAACGCCGCTGGCCGTGGTCCATGCCGCGCGCGAGGATGCCGCACAGCGGGCCGCGCAAACCGTGCGCGCCGCAATCACCATCGGCCCGGCGGCCGTTCCGGTGCCGGAGCTCGTACAGGAAAGGATCCTTGCATGAGGCGCGCGTTCCTTGTGGTGATGGATTCGGTGGGCATCGGCGGCGCGCCGGATGCCGACCGGTTCTTCAATGGCGACGTGCCGGACACTGGCGCCAATACGGTGGCCCATATCTCGCAGGCCTGCGCCGAAGGGCGGGCCGAGGATGGCCGGTCCGGGCCGTTGCGCCTGCCCAACCTCGATGCGCTGGGGCTTGGGGCGGCGGTGCGACTGGCTTCGGGCGCGGATGCGCCGGGGTTGGAGGCCGACCCGACCGGCCTGTGGGGCTGCGCGCGCGAGCATTCGCCCGGCAAGGACACACCTTCGGGCCATTGGGAACTGGCCGGGCTGCCGGTGCCGTGGGACTGGCACTATTTCCCCGACGCGGTTCCCGCGTTCCCTAAGGATCTGACCCGCGCCGCCGCACAGGCCGCCGGAACCGAGGGCATTCTGGGCAATTGCCATGCCTCGGGCACCACGATCATCGCCGAACTGGGCGCGGAACACATGCGCACCGGCTGGCCGATCTGCTATACCTCGGCCGACAGTGTGTTCCAGATTGCTGCGCATGAGGAGACTTTCGGTTTGGAGCGCCTGTACCAGATGTGCCGGACCCTCGCCCCCATTCTGCACAAGATGAAGGTGGGCCGGGTGATCGCCCGCCCCTTCGTGGGATCGCCCGAACAGGGGTTTGTCCGCACCACCAACCGCAAGGATTTTGCCATCACGCCGCCCGCACCGGTGCTGACCAACTGGGCGCAGGATGCCGGACGCAAGGTGCATGGCGTGGGCAAGATCGGCGACATCTTCTCGATGCAGGGGATCGACACGCTGGACAAGGGCTCGGACGCCGAACTGATGGGTCACCTCTCGCGCCTTGTGGACAGCGCCGAGGACGGCAGCTTGACATTCGCAAATTTCGTCGAGTTTGACAGCCAGTACGGCCACCGGCGCGACATCTCGGGCTATGCCCGCGCGCTGGAGTGGTTCGACACCGAGATCGGCCGTATCCTGCCCCGGCTGCGTCCGGGCGACCTGTTTCTTCTGACCGCCGATCACGGCAACGACCCCAGCTGGGTCGGCACCGACCACACGCGCGAGCAGGTGCCGGTGCTGATCGCCGGCCTTGGGGGCGGTCGGATCGGGCAGGTCAATTTCGCCGACGTGGCCGCCAGCATCGCACAGCACCTGAACATTCCGGCGCAAGGGCCGGGAAGGACCTTTCTATGACCGTCTCAGACCTGCCCAAGATCGAACTGCACCTGCATCACGAAGGCGCGGCCCCGCCCGCCTTCATCCGCCAGCTGGCGCATGAAAAGAAGGTTGACCTGAGCGGCATCTTCAAGCCCGACGGCAGCTATGACTTCCGCGATTTCGCGCATTTCCTCAGCGTCTACGAGGCCGCCTGCGAGGTGTTGAAAACGCCCGAGGATTTCCGCCGCCTGACGCTGGCGATCCTGGAAGAAAGCGCGGCGAACGGGGTGGTCTATTCCGAAACCTTCCTCAGCCCCGATTTCTGCGGCGGGGGCGATCTGTATGCCTGGCGCGAATATCTGGCCGCCATTCAGGACGCCGCTGACGAGGCCGAGCACAAGTTCGACATCACCCTGCGCGGCGTGGTGACCTGCGTGCGCCATTTCGGACCCGACAAGGCCAAGCGCAGCGCGCGCTGCGCCGCCGAAACCGCGGGTGACTGGATCACCGGGTTCGGTATGGGCGGGAACGAGGCCATGGGCCAGCAGGCCGATTTCAAATGGGCCTTCGACTGCGCGCGCGAGGCCGGATTGCGCCTGACTACCCATGCCGGCGAATTCGGCGGCCCTGAAAGCGTCCGCGATGCGGTCCGCGCGCTGGGGGTCGAACGTGTGGGCCATGGGGTTCGTGCCATCGAAGACCCCGATTTGGTACATGAACTGGCCGACCGGGGCGTCACGCTCGAGCTCTGCCCGGGCTCGAACGTGGTGCTGGGCCTGTACCCTGATTTTGCCGCCCACCCGATCGCGCGGCTGCGCGAGGCGGGTGTGAAGGTCACGGTATCCACCGATGACCCGCCGTTTTTTCATACCACCCTGCGCCGCGAATATGACATGCTGGCCCAGGCCTTCGGCTGGGACGCCGAGGATTTCGCCGCGCTGAACGACACCGCCCTGAATGCCGCATTCTGCGATGAAGAGACCCGCGCAAGGGTTAGAAAAAGACTGGAGAACACATGAGCGAACATCTGACCGTCGTCGACCACCCGCTGGTTCAGCACAAACTGACGCTCATGAGGGACAAGGGCACCTCGACCGCCTCGTTCCGGCAATTGCTGCGCGAGATCACGCTGCTGCTGGCCTATGAAGTCACGCGCGAAATGCCCCTGACCACGCGCCATATCGAAACCCCGATGGAGGAAATGGACGCGCCGATCCTGGCGGGCAAGAAGCTGGCGCTGGTGTCGATCCTGCGCGCGGGCAACGGGATGCTGGACGGCGTTCTGGAGCTGGTGCCCTCGGCGCGGGTCGGATTTGTGGGCCTGTATCGCGATGAAGAAACGCTGCAGCCGGTGCAGTACTACTTCAAGGCCCCCGAAGGCCTTAAAGATCGGCTGGTAATTGCGGTTGACCCGATGCTGGCCACCGGCAACAGCTCGGCCGCAGCGATCGACCTTCTGAAACAGGCCGGTGCTACCGACATCCGGTTCCTGTGCCTGCTGGCCGCCCCCGAAGGCGTGGCCCGCATGAAAGAAGCGCATCCCGACGTCAAGATCGTGACTGCCGCACTAGACCGCGAGCTGAATTCCAAAGGCTACATCATGCCCGGTCTGGGCGATGCCGGAGACCGGATGTTCGGCACCAAATAGGCGCGCCTAGTCGCTGCAGATGTTCTGCAGCCGTACCCAGTCCCGGTCGGGCATAACCTGATCCAAAGGCTGACCCGCCATCGGGTCGGCCTCGATCAAACCCAGAACCGTTTCGCCGGTTATGTCAACCGCATAGGCATATGGGGTTGAGGGCAAATAGGCGGACGCAAACGCCTCCAGCAAGTCGTCTTCCGGAACTGCGGGGCGGGGTTCGGCCAGAACCTGTTCGGTATAGGTGTCCACGATCTGGGGTGTCAGTTCGCCCGTCGTCAGCAGGCGAAACGCTGCAGTGGGCCCAGTTTTGTCCAGGAGATCGTCCAACGGATCATGCAGCCTGGCCCGCGTGCGTTCAGCTATCACGTAACCGGCGGCAACCGCGGGATCTTCACTGTCTTCAACCAGCGCTCGGTTCAGCAGCACGATCCCTCCGGGAAGTGACAGGCTTTCCCGCACCCCGGCCGGCAACACAACGATCTGTCGCACACCTGTTCTCTGGGCCAGCTTCTGCAGCGCCGGCTGCGCGTCCGCCGAGGCGCAGGCCCGGCCCGAAACCCGTTCGATCCGTTGCAGAATCGTGTTCCCGATGTCCTGCCGTTTGATCTCGGGCACGACCTTTTCGACATGGCTTTGCAGGGCGCCGGGCAGCCAGAACAGCAAGACCGCCGCGACAGCCGCAACCACGCCGCCGACGCTGGCCCACCGCAGGCGTCCGGGATGCGGGCGCGCCCGTTCGATGGCGCGTTGCAAGCGGTCGATTGCCTCGATCATGGTGGTTTCGGACTGCTCCAGCTCCAGTGTCTCATCCGGGTCGCCGTCTGGATTGAATATTGCGGGGAACTTGCCCGGGTTCTGCCTTTCAAGTGCGGCAAGCGACCAGTGCGTCAGCGCGCGATCGTTGAAATCGGTGATGGTCAACGTTGCCTCGCCGATCGAAACAACCACTTCGCGCCGCTGCTCGTCGGGCGACGGGCGCCACAGACCGGTAGCCTCGATCCGCTGGTATTGTTTCAGTGCCGTCATTTCGATGAGGTCTGCTCGTTTTTTCTTTTGTCGATTCCTAGCACGGAGAGATTAATCCGCGCAAACCTGTTGCGTGGTGATTTGGAAATGTGCTCGATAACCGGGACGCGTAGTTTCGGCCAAAGGGCCCGGAGGCCAAGGCCACATGCAGACAGCACATCCTTCTTCACCGGTTCTTGCATCGGTTCTGATGGTCTCGGCCATGGCAATCATCGGCGTCGTGGACAATTTCGTCATTCGGTTGGCAGAAACGATCGGTCTGTGGCAATTCCACCTAAGCCGGGCCGTGATGATGCTGCCTCTTATCGTTGGACTGTCGTTTCTTGGGTTTGGAGGGCTGCGACCTCAGAGGTTTTGGGCGGTCCTGCTGCGCAGTGTTCTGATCACCCTGGCGATGTTGTTCTATTTCAGCTCACTGGCTTTGATGCCAATTGCTCAGGCCCTTGCGGGGCTGTTCACATCACCGATTTTCGTTCTGTTGATTTCCGCGCTGTTGCTGGACCAGAAGATCGGCCCCTGGCGGGTCTTGGCTGTGCTTATGGGGTTTGTCGGAATCCTCTGTGTTTTGCAGCCTGACCCCAATGCCTTTGATGCGACCAGCCTATTGCCGGTGGCAGGCGGCTTTTTCTATGCGCTCAGTGCGATCCTGACCCGAACGCATTGTGCAAACGAAAGCACCGTCGCCTTGCTGGCTGCGATGATTGTCACGCTTGGGCTGGCCGGCGCTCTTGGCCTCGCCGTGTTTTCGGTTTTGCCGGTTGTGGAGTCTGACGGCCCGGCCGGTTTTGTGACCCGGGGCTGGGTCTGGCCGATGGAGGCCGCTCTGCCGTGGGTCGCATTGCAGGCGGTTGGGTCCACGGCTGCGGTATTCATGCTGATCAAGGCCTACCAACTGGGCGAGCCGTCATATGTCGCGGTGTTCGAGTATTCGGTCATGATCTTCGGGCCGGTTTTTGCCTGGGTGGTGATGGGGCAGGGGATCGGACCGCTGCAGATTGCGGGCATCGCCCTGATCGCCGCGGCCGGCGCAGTGCTGGCGTGGCGGGCGAGCGTGGTTCCCCAACGGGAACCGGCGCAATGATTCTATCAACAGGGCGGACCTACATCTTCATACATATTCCCAAGACCGGGGGAACATCGCTGGCGCTGGCGCTCGAGCAGCGGGCCATGAAGGACGATATCCTGGTGGGCGACACCCCCAAGGCGCAGCGCAGAAACAAACGCAACAGGTCACTGAAGACGGCGGGAAGGCTGTGGAAACACTCCCGTCTGACCGATTTGCGGGGGCTTTTGCCCGACCAGCAGATGCAAGAGATGTTCGTGTTCACGCTGATCCGCAACCCGTGGGACCGGATGGTCAGCTATTACTACTGGCTGAGGGATCAGTCCTTTGATCACCCAGCAGTCCATCTGGCCGGGCGGCTGGATTTTGAGGCCTTTGTTCTGCACCCTAAAATCCAGCAGTCCTTTCGGGAAAACCCGTTCCCATCCTATGTCAGAGACGCCACCGGAACCGATCTTTGTCGCGCATACATTCGGATCGAAAGCTTTCAGCGGGATGCGGCCCCACTGTTCGATCATCTGGGGTTTCGTCTGGACCTTCCGCATGAAAACCGGTCAGCCCGGGGGGCGGAATACGCCAACTACTACTCGGTCCAGGCAAAAAAGGCTGTGTTTGACGCCTGTCGCGAAGACATAGAGAGATTCGAATATCGGTTCGAATAAGGCTGGTCGATTATTTCCCGAATTGCGCGAAACGCTGACAAATACAGGCTTTTGTTTATAAAAAAACGCGACTAATGGGGCGAAAAAGGCCCAAATTGGCCCTAAATATGGCAAAACTAAGTCACTCCCGAAAACTTCGTGCTAGCACAATGGGATAGTTTGAAAGTGCCAAAAGGGGGTAGGCACGTGTTGGAAGTAGTGAGTGTTTCGGGGTTTTCCGAAAATAATATCCAGACCGTACCGGGTGACGCCGTTTCGGTCAGGCGTGGCGGATTGCTGCACGGGACGAAGGTTGCCACCACCAGTGGCTGGAAACTGGCCGAGGCATTGGTTGCCGGCGATCTGGTCAGAACGATGGACAACGGGTTTCAGGAAGTGAAACGCGTGTCCCACGACAGAATAGCCGTACCGGCTGGCGAGGTTCGACCTGACTTTTTGCCAGTGCGCGTGCCGTCCCGCGCGGCATATAACGGTCGTGCGGTCTGGCTGATGCCCGAGCAGGGAATGGCCGTAGCCTTGTCTTCTGATTTCAACATAGACGAGGGGCTGGCGATCATTCCGGCGCGTCTGCTGAGCGGGCACTTCAGCTTTTCCTCTCGGACACCGGCAGAGGAATTCCAGGTCACATCGCTGTTTTTTGAGCAGGACGAAGTGGTCTTCATCGAGGGTGGCTTTCAAGCCTTCTGTTCCTCGTGCCGCATCCGTTCGCTGTCTGGCCCGTCCCGACGATCCTACGCGGTGCTGGAAGAATCCGAGGCGCGGAGCCTCGTCACATCTATCGCAGAGGCCGGCGGACTGTCGGCCCTTGCAAACCCGTTGGGTGCACTGCCTGCACCCATCCCGCAGGAACCGATCTTTCCGATACGTCCCCCATCGGGGGTGCGGCGTCCGGGACGTCCGGGGCGGCCCAACGTGCCGGCCTTGTTTCTGCGGCCTGAATGGCAGACCTGACCAAACACTCTAAGAAAGATGCTGGCGCATGGGATCATGCGCCAGCATCACTTGTTCAGGCAGCCTTGGCTTCGGGGTCGAAGCGGCCGTAGAAGGTCTGACCTTTTTCGGCCATCTCGCGCAGCAGCGGCGGGCAGGCGAAGCGGTCACCGTATTTCTCCGACAACTGGTCACAACGCTCGGCCGCGTAGGGCGCACCGATGATATCAAGCCAGCTGAACGGACCACCCGACCAGGGCGCAAAGCCCCAGGCCAGGATGGCGCCGACATCGCCTTCGCGGATGTCTTCCAGAACACCTTCTTCGAGCGCGCGCACGGCTTCAAGAACCTGTGCGAACATCAGGCGCTCCTGCACCTCGATCAAGTCGGGCTGCTGCTCGGCCAGCGGATACTTGTCCTGCAGACCTTTCCAGTAGCCGATGCGCTTGCCGTTTTCGTCATAATCGAAGAACCCGGCCCTGGACTTGCGGCCCAGGCGACCCTGTTCTTCCATCCAGAAGATCAGATCGTCCGCCGGGCTTTCCGGGTAGGCGTCGCCCATTGCCGCCTTGGTCGCGCGTGCGATCTTGGCACCCAAGTCGATCGAAGTTTCGTCGGTCAACTGAACCGGACCAACCGGGAAGCCCAGTTGACGGGCGGCATTGTCGACCAGAACCGGGCTGACGCCTTCGGTGATCATCCGCGCCCCTTCGTTGATGTAGGGGATGATGCAGCGGTTGCAGTAGAAGAACCGCGCGTCATTGACCACGATCGGCGTCTTGCGGATCTGGCGGACATAGTCCAGCGCCTTGGCCACGGCCCGGTCACCGGTTTCCTTGCCCTTGATGATCTCGACCAGGAACATCTTCTCGACCGGCGAGAAGAAGTGGATGCCGATGAACTGATCGGGCCGCTTGCTGGCCTTGGCCAGTTCGGTGATCGGCAGGGTCGAGGTGTTCGAGGCAAAGATGCAGTCCTCGGGGATGATCGCCTCGACCTTCTGGGTCATCTCGGCCTTGACCTTGGGATCCTCGAACACGGCTTCGATGATCAGATCGCAGCCCGCCAGCTTTTCGAGGTCCGGCGTGGCAGTGATGCGGGCCAGCATGGCCTCTTTCTTCTCGGCCGTGACCTTGCCACGCTTCATGCCCTTGTCCAGATAGGCTTCGGTATAGGCCTTGCCCTTGTCCGCGGCGGCCTGATCGCGGTCGATCAGCACGACCTCCATCCCGGCCTGCGCCGAGACTAACGAGATGCCCGCGCCCATCATGCCCGCACCCAGTACGCCGATTTTCTTGACCGACTGATCCGGAATGCCTTGCGGACGAACGGCGCCTTTTTCCAGCGCTTCCTTGTTCAGGAACAGCGAACGGATCATCGCGCCCGAGGACGGGTTCATCAGCACCGAGGTGAACCAGCGCGCCTCGATCTTCAGCGCGGTGTCGAAATCGACCAGTGCGCCCTCATAGACCGCGCTCAGCAGGGCCTTGGCCGCCGGGAAGGCGCCTTGGGTCTTGCCGTTTACCATGGCCGAGGCACCCACGAAGTTCATGAAGCCCGCCGGGTGATAGGGCGCACCGCCGGGCATCTTGTAGCCCTTGGCATCCCACGGCTTGACCAGATCGGCATCCTTGGCGTTCAGCACCCATTCCTTGGCTGCGGCCAGCGGATCGGCTGCGATCTCGTCGATGTAGCCTGCGCCCTTGGCCTTTTTCACGTCCAGCATCTTGCCTTCCAGCAGCAGCGGAGCCGCCGCGATGGCGCCCACCTTGCGGACCATCCGGGTGGTGCCGCCCGCGCCGGGGAAGATGCCGACCATGATTTCCGGCAGGCCGTATTTGGCCTTGGGGTTCTCGGCGGCAAAAATGCGATGGGTCGCCAGCGGCAGCTCCATGCCGATGCCGGCGGCGGTGCCGGGCAGGGCGGCCGCGATCGGTTTGCCACCTTTCTTGGTCTTGGGGTCCATGCCGGCCAGCTCGATCTTGCGAAGCAGAGCGTGCATTTTCATCGTGCCTTCGAAAAGGCCCTTGGCCGGGTCGTCGCCCGCCTGTTCCTTCATGACCGCCAGCAGATTCAGGTCCATGCCGCCGGCAAAGGATCCTTCCTTGCCGCTGGTGATCACGATGCCCTTGATCTCGTTATCGGCCAGGGCCTGATCAATGCAGTCGTTCAGTTCGGACAGGCCGTCGAACGACATCACGTTCATGGTCTTGCCGGGGACGTCCCAGGTGATGATGCCAACGCCGTCGGCGTCTTTGGTCAGTGTAAAATCAGCCATTTTTCTTCTCCTGAACCCCGCCGTTACACACGTTCGATGATGGTTGCCGCGCCCATGCCGGATGCGATGCACAAGGTGGCCAGACCGGTTTCCTTGTCCTGGCGCTCCAGCTCGTCCAACAGGGTGCCGATGATGATCGCGCCGGTGGCGCCCAGCGGGTGGCCCATGGCGATCGAACCACCATTGACGTTGACCAGCGCCGGATCGACGTCAAACGCCTGCTGGAACCGCAGCACGACCGAGGCGAAGGCCTCGTTGACCTCGAACAGGTCCAGATCGCTGATCTTCATGCCGGTTTCGGCCAGGATCTTTTCGGTCACCGGAACCGGGCCAGTCAGCATGATGGTCGGATCGGTCCCGATCTTGGCGGTGGCCTTGATGCGGGCGCGCGGCTTCAGGCCGTATTTCTCGCCGAATTCCTTGTTGCCGATCAGAACGGCCGCCGCGCCATCCACGATGCCCGAGCTGTTGCCGGCGTGGTGGATGTGGTTGATCTTTTCTAGGTGCGGGTATTTCAGCATCGCCACCTTGTCGAAACCGGGCATCTGCTCGCCCATCATCTGGAAGGACGGGTTCAGCGCGCCGAGGCTCTGCATGTCGGTGCCGGGGCGCATGTATTCGTCGCGGTCCAGAATGGTCAGGCCGTTGCGGTCCTTGACGGTGATCACCGACTTGGCAAAGCGGTTCTCTTCCCACGCCTTGGCCGCGCGTTTCTGAGACTCGACGGCCAGCGCGTCGGCATCGTCACGGCTGAAACCGTATTCGGTGGCGATGATGTCGGCCGAGATGCCCTGCGGGACGAAATAGGTCTCCATCGCCAGCGACGGATCGACGGCGATGGCGGCGCCGTCGCTGCCCATGGGCACGCGGCCCATCATCTCGACGCCACCTGCGATATAGGCCTCGCCCGCGCCGCCCTTGACCTGGTTGGCGGCCAGATTCACGGCCTCCATCCCGGAGGCGCAGAACCGGTTGATGGCCAGGCCGGGGATCGATTCATCCAGGCCCGAGGCCAGAACCGCCGAGCGCGCCAGGCAGCCGCCCTGTTCCATCACCTGGGTCACGTTGCCCCAGATCACGTCCTCGACGGCGTGGCCCTCCAGGTTGTTGCGTTCCTTGATGGCGTTCAGGGCCACCGCCGACAGGCGCACCGAGGTCACCTCGTGCAGGCTGCCGTCCTTGCGGCCCTTGCCGCGCGGGGTGCGCAGGGCATCATAAATGTAAGCTTCGGTCATACTTCTCTCCTCAAGCTCGATCCGACGGATTGCCGGGCATCAGGTCATAGGGGTGTTTCCATCCTGGCTGCTCGGACAGGCGGGTCAGCCAGGCGTCGATATGGGGCCATTCGGCGCGGTCAAAGCCGAAGGGTTCGGGGTAATAGAGGTAGCCGCAGCAGCTGAGATCGGCGTTGGTCACGCTGTCGCCGACGATCCAGTCGCGGCCCTCAAGATGCGCGTTCAGCACCTGATAGGCGGCTTTCAGGCGGCCTTGGTTGAAGGCGATCACATCCGGGTTGCGGTGCTGTTCAGGCAGAAAGTTGATAAGGAACCGGGTCATGCCAGCCATCGAGCTGAACTTGTGGTTGTCCCACAGCACCCAGCGCAGGATGTCATAGGTCTCTTCCCGCGTCTTTCCGCCGAATTTCCCGGACTTCTCGGTGACATAGGCCTGAATCGCGCCCGATTGGCTGGTCCGGAAATCTCCGTCGATCAACACCGGCGCTTCGCCCATTTCGTTGACTTCGGCGCGGTATTCGGGGGTTCGGGTCTGGCCGTTGAAGAAATCGACAAAGACCGGCTCCCACTCCAGCCCCGACATCTCAAGTGCCAAGGCAGCCTTGTATGAGTTTCCGCTTTCTCCGAAGCAATGCAGTTTTATCTTCATGCACTCACCCCTCCCAAGGCGGTTTGTACGGTTTCGTCACGCACGTGTTTCAAGAAAGACCTGTCTCGCGGACCGCAGCCGCGTTCGGACTTGTCTTGCTGAAAACACGCCGGGCCTGGGCCAGGCATTGGGGTCGTCTAGCGTTTGCGCGCCTCAAGCTCGGAATTGAAGATGCGCAGCCGGTGGGTCAGGTTCTCCTCGTCGATCACGCTGTTGAAGTTCTCGAACAGGAATGACAGCGCCTCTCCTTCGTCCAGCCCGGCCTCGCGGGCAAACCCCCTGAGTTTTCGATAACCTTCCTCGGTCATGGCGACAGGAAAGCGGCGGGTCAGGCGAAAGCGTTTGGGCATGTCATCTCCTCCATGAGCGCTGGTTCCGGGCGGGGTCGCCCGGAACCAGACTGGGATCAGAAGTTCGCCGCGTCCAGTGCCATCACCGTGTCGGCGCCGGTCAGGATCCGTGCCAGGTGCATGCCCGTGGCCGGCAGACGGCGCGCCATGTAGTAGCGGCCGGTGGCGATCTTGGTCTCGTAGAAGTCCTTGTCGGACGCGCCGGCATCCAGCGCTTCCTGTGCGGCCTTGGCCATCTGCGCCCACATCAGGCCCAGGCAGACATGACCGAACATGTGCATGAAGTCATACGAGCCCGACAGAGCGTTGTTCGGGTTGGTCATGCCGTTCTGCATGAAATACATGCCGGCGGCCTGCAGGTCCTTCGAGGCGGCCTTCAGCGGTTCGATGAACGCCTTGTCATAGGCTTCGTCCTTGCCGCTGTTTTCCTTGCAGAAGGTTTTGACCATGTCGAAGAAGGCCATGACATGCTTGCCGCCGTCCTGCGCCAGCTTGCGGCCGACCAGGTCCAGCGCCTGAACGCCGTTGGCTCCTTCGTAGATCATGGCGATGCGGGCGTCGCGGGTGTATTGCGACATGCCCCATTCCTCGATGTAGCCATGGCCGCCATAGACCTGCTGGGCCTGAACGGTCATGTCATAGCCCTCGTCGGTCAGGAAACCCTTGATGACCGGGGTCATCAGCGAGATCAGCCCGTCGGCGTCCTTGTCGCCTGCGCGGTGCGCCTTGTCGATCAGGGTCGCGCCCCACAGGATGAAGGCCCGCGCGCCTTCCACAAAGCTTTTCTGGTCCATCAGGCTGCGGCGGATGTCGGGATGTACGATCAGCGGATCGGCCGGGCCGTCGGGATTCTTGACGCCGGTCACGTCGCGGCCTTGCAGACGGTCCTTGGCGTATTCCAGCGCGTTCTGATAGGCGGCCTCGGCTTGAGCCAGACCTTGCATGCCGACACCCAGACGCGCTTCGTTCATCATGGTGAACATGGCGCGCATGCCCTTGTGTTCCTGACCCAGCAGGTAACCGGTTGCGCCGTCATAGTTCATTACGCAGGTCGAGTTGCCGTGGATGCCCATCTTTTCTTCGATCTTGCCGACCGAAACACCATTGCGCTCGCCCAGGCTGCCGTCTTCGTTCACCAGGAACTTGGGCACGATGAACAGCGACACTCCCTTGATGCCCTCGGGGCCGCCGGGGATCTTGGCCAGCACCAGGTGGATGATGTTGTCGGCCATGTCGTGATCGCCGGACGAGATAAAGATCTTTTGGCCGGTGATCTTGTAGCTGCCATCGCCCTGCGGCTCGGCCTTGGTGCGCATCAGGCCCAGATCGGTGCCGCAATGCGGCTCGGTCAGGTTCATGGTGCCGGTCCATTCACAGCTGACCATCTTGGGCAGATATGTGTCTTTCTGCGCATCGGTGCCGTGCGCCAGGATGGCCGAGGCCGCGCCGTGGGTCAGGCCCTGATACATGGTGAAGGCCTGGTTTGCGGCCGAGAACATCTCGCCCACGGCCGTGCCAAGAACATAAGGCATGTTCTGGCCGCCATATTCCTCGGGCATATCCAGACCGGTCCAGCCGCCTTCCTTGACCTGCTCGAACGCGTCCTTGAACCCGGTCGGGGTGTAGACGACGCCGTTTTCCAGCCGGCAGCCTTCGGTGTCGCCGACCACGTTCAGCGGGTGCAGCAGGTTGACGGCGACCTTGCCGGCCTCCTCCAGAACGGCGCCCGTGAACTCGGGCTCCAGCTCATCATAGCCCGGAATATCCGAGGCCGAGATTTTCAGAACGTCATGCAGAACGAATTGCGTGTCTTTGGTAGGCGCGTTGTAAACGGGCATTTGAAGCTCCCTTAATTCAGATGTCCGGGTGGCAGGCGGCGCGGAGTTACTCGGCCGCCTTCTTTTCCTGTTTCATCGAGGCGATGACCTTCTCGCCCCAGCGCAACTGCTCTTTCAGATCGTCAATGGCCTGAGTCAGTTCCTCGCGGCGGGCTTCCATGTCCGCCAGACGCTCGCACGCGATTTCATAGGTGCGGGTCATCTGGGTGAGTTGCTGGTCGCCGACATGGTACAGATCCAGAAGCTGTCGAATCTCTTCCAGGCTGAAACCAAAGCGTTTGCCGCGCAAGATCAGCTTGAGCCGCGCCCTGTCACGTTTGGTGAACAGCCGTTTCTGGCCCTCACGGATCGGAAACAGAAGCTCTTTGGCTTCGTAGAACCGCAAGGTCCGCGGCGTGACGTCATAGGTCTCGCACATCTCGCGGATGGTCATAAGATCTTCGGTCATTGGTCACCCTCTCGTCGCTGGCGTCATGAGAAAGTTGCGCAGTCGATGGCCGCTTTACAACATGAGATTGACGTTTACGTAATCCAGACGCTGCGTCACAAAGAAATTGACGTAACTTCCGGTCGCGTAAAGCGGCGGGTTGGCAATTTTCTTTCCGTTGGGTCAGCCAAATCCACTGTACCGGCGCGGTTCGAAGCCGACGGGCAGGCGGCAGGGCGCCAGCCGAAAAATGCAGATTTCCGGTGTAATGAAGGATGGATTTGGGGGCTCGAACTGGCCGATTTAGGTCAGGGAGTTGGCCGTTTGATCGCGAAGGCGCTGCAACTCGTCCATAGCTTCGTCCAGTTGCTGACGCTGCTGACGCAGCTCTTCCATCTGGCGGTCGGCCATTTCGATAAAGGTAGCCATCTGGGCCTTGTTGCCTTGATCTTCGTAGATCAACAACCACTGCCGGATTTCCTCAAGTGGAAACCCGAACTTGCGGCCACGCATGATCAGCTTCATCCGCGCGCGCTCGCGCGGACCGTAAAACCGGGACCGTCCTTCCCGGTCTGGCTGCAGCAGCTCGATATACTCGTAGTAGCGCAGGGTGCGCGGAGTCACGTCGAACTCGGCGCACATCTCTTTGAATGACAAACGCTTGTCGGACATTCCTGTTCTCCTCGGTTGCAACCTAGGGCGTTGTGCGGACAAGCGCAACAGGCGGGCTTGCCCTTTGCGCGCAGAGCAGATCATAAAGGGGCAGGACAACAGGACTGAACCTCATGGTCGACAAGACAGTACTCGCCCGCCAGTTCATCGAGGCGATCCCCCATGCGCGGGCCCTGGGCCTGACGCTGACCCATATCGGCGAGGGTGAGGCCGAGATCACCATGCCTTACAACGAGGATCTGATCGGCGATCCCCGCACTGGCGTGATTCACGGCGGGGCTGTGTCGGCCAGCCTGGATACTTGCTGCGGGGCTGCGGTCATGAGCCACCCGGCGGCGCCGGGCGGCACAGCAACCATCGATCTGCGCATCGACTACATGCGCGCCGCAACGCCCGGCCAGACGATCACCACCCGCGCGACCTGCTATCACATCACGCGCAATGTGGCCTTCGTGCGCGCAACTGCCATGGACGACGATCAGGATCGCCCGGTGGCCACCGCCTCGGGCGCCTTCACAGTCGAGGGGAAGTGAGATGGCAAGACCCCGTCCCGAACCGATGCAGGTGGTGAAACAGCGCCGCGACGCGGCCCTCAAGGCGCTGGTCGAGGGGGTCCCGTATATCCGGTTCCTCAATATCAGCTTTGACCGGCGCGGAGACGAACTGACCGGTGTTCTGAATTTCGACGAAAAGTTGATCGGCAACCCGTTCCTGCCGGCGATTCATGGGGGCGTTACGGCGGCCTTTCTCGAGGTGACGGCGGTGATCACGCTCAGCTGGGAACACCTGTTTCCACGCATTGAAAGCGGTGAGATCGACGCCGAAGACATCATCTCGGATCACAGTATCCGCTTTCCCAAGACCATCGATTTCACGGTGGATTACCTGCGCTCGGGCCTGCCGCGCGATGCCTATGCACGCGCCTTCATCAGCCGGGCGGGTCGGCGGTATGCCTCGGTGCGCGTCGAGGCTTGGCAGGACAACCACGCCAAGCTGTTCGCGCAGGCCACAGGGCATTTCCTGATGCCGCAAGAGCCTTCGGCCAAGAGTTGAGCAAAATGCGGGACGCCTCGGCACCCATTACGCACAGACGGGTGCTGAAGATCGCAGTGCCGATCGTGCTGTCCAACGCGACGGTGCCGATTCTGGGCGCGGTAGATACCGGCGTGGTCGGCCAGATGGGGCAGGCCGCCCCGATCGGCGCGGTTGGCATTGGCGCGGTCATTCTGGCCACGATCTACTGGGTGTTCGGCTTTCTGCGCATGGGCACGACCGGCCTGGCCGCACAGGCCCGAGGCGCGGGGGACAGGGCCGAAACCGGTGCTCTGCTTATGCGCGGCCTGCTCTTGGGCGGTGCGGCGGGGCTGTTCTTCATCGTGGCGCAGGTGGCGGTATTCGCAGGAGCCTTCGCGCTGTCGCCCGCCAGCCCCGAGGTCGAGGCGTTGACGCGCAAATACCTCGAGATTCGGATCTGGGGCGCGCCCGCGACCATTGCGCTTTATGCCGTGACCGGCTGGCTGATCGCGGTCGAGCGCACGCGCGGCGTGTTCGTCCTGCAGGTTTGGATGAACGGGCTGAACATCCTGCTGGATCTGTGGTTCGTGCTGGGGCTGGGCTGGGGCGTCGAAGGGGTGGCGGTGGCCACGCTGATTGCCGAATGGACGGGTCTGGCGCTGGGTCTGTGGCTGTGCCGAGATGCGTTCGGGGGTAATCAATGGCGCGATTGGGCGCGGATCTTCGACCCCGCCCGCCTGCGCCGGATGATGCAGGTCAATGGCGACATCATGATCCGGTCGGTCCTGCTGACCGGGTCCTTCACCACCTTTCTGTTCGTGGGCGCCGATCTGGGCGACGTGACGCTGGCCGCCAACCAGGTGCTGCTGCAGTTCCTGGAAATCACCGCCTTTGCGTTGGACGGGTTCGCCTTTTCTGCCGAGGCATTGGTAGGCAGCGCCGTCGGAGCCAAGGACCGATACCAGGTCCGGCGCGCCTCGGTCATGGCGTCGCAATGGGGCGTCGGTGGGGCTCTGGTGCTGGGGGCCACGTTTTTTGTGGCAGGGCCCGCATTGATCGACCTGATGGCCACCGCGCCCGAGGTGCGGATCACGGCGCGCGAATACCTGATCTGGGCGGCGCTGGCCCCGGTGGTCGGCGTTGCCAGCTGGATGTTCGACGGCATCTACATCGGCGCCACCTGGACCCGCGCCATGCGCATCGCCATGATCCAGTCGGTGGCAATCTATGTGGTGGCGCTGTTCCTGCTGGTGCCGACCATGGGCAATCACGGGCTGTGGGCCGCGCTGATGGTGCTGAACACCGCCCGCGCGGTGACGCTGGGCCTGCGCTATCCCCGGCTCGAGGCGCAGGTGGCCTAGAGCAGGGTCAGCAGGGTCTCGGGCGGGCGACCGATTGCGGCCTTGTCGGTGGTGATCCCGATGGGGCGTTCGATGAGGATCGGGTTCTCGGCCATGGCGTGAACCAAGGCCTCTTCGGGTGTTTCCCTACTCAGCCCCAGTTCCTTGAACCGCGCCTCGCCCCTGCGCATCATCTCGATCGCCGGGATGCCCAACCGGGACAGCACCGCGCGCAGCTCATCCGCGCTGGGCGCGTCCTCGAGGTATCTGCGAACGGTGACTTCGGCGCCGCGGTCCTGCAGCAGGGCCAGCCCGGCGCGCGATTTTGAACAGCGTGGGTTGTGCCAGTATTCGATCACAGCCAATCCTCTCGTTTGCTGCCGACGGCGTCGGCCACCGACTTGAACCCGTCCCGCGCCAGCAGGGCGTCCAGCCCCCGCGCGATCTCGGCCGCCAGCGACAGGCCGCCATAGACCATCGCGGTATAGAACTGCACGGCCGAGGCCCCGGCGCAGATTTTGGCATAGGCCTGTTCGGCCGTGCCGATGCCACCCACGCCGATCAGCGGGATCTGCCCGTCGGTCAACTGGCTCAGCCGAGCCAGAACGCGGGTCGATTTCTCGAACAGGGGCGCGCCCGACAATCCGCCGGCCTGATCCTTGTGCAGGCTGCGCAGCCCTTCGCGCGACAAGGTCGTGTTGGTGGCGATGACACCGTCGATGCCCGTGTCACGGGCGACATCGGCGATGTCCCGCAGTTCGTCATCCGCCAGGTCGGGGGCGATCTTCAGAAACACCGGGACCCGCCGCGCCAAGGCATCGCGGGTGTCCAGCACACCTGCCAGCAGGGCGCTCAGCGCTTCTTTCCCCTGCAGGTCGCGCAGCTTTTCGGTGTTGGGTGACGAGACATTCACCGTGGCGAAATCCAGCCATTGCCCGCAATGGGCCAGCACATGCGCAAAATCCCGCGCCCGGTCGGTGCTGTCTTTGTTGGCGCCCAGGTTCAGGCCGATCACCGCGTCCTTGGGGCGGTGCGCCAGACGCCGGGCCATCGCCTCCATCCCTTCGTTGTTGAAGCCGAACCGGTTGATGGCGGCGCGGTCCTCGGTCAGGCGGAACAGTCGCGGCTTGGGGTTGCCCGGCTGCGGGCGCGGGGTCACGGCGCCCACCTCAATGAATCCGAAGCCCGCGCGCGACAGCGGGCCCAGAACCTCGCCATTCTTGTCGAACCCGGCGGCCAGCCCCACCGGGTTGGGCAGGTCCAGCCCGGCAAGTTGCGTGCGCAAGCGCGTCGAGGTGACGGGACCGGGCGCCGGGGTCAAACCCGTTTTCAGCGCCTTGATCGACAGGCCGTGCGCGGTTTCTGGGTCCAGGCGATGTAGCGCGGCCAGGGCCAGTTTCTCGGTCAGTTTCATCCGAAGGACGCTCCGGTTGGGGTAGGGGCGGTGCGGATCAGGCGCGAGTCGGCCACCGCCGCCTGCCGGTGAATGACCGCCGCGCGATAAGCCGGGTCGGTCACCATCTCCAGAAACGCATGGGCCGAGGGGTAACGGGCGATGAACATCTCGTCCCACGCTTCGCCCTTCGGGCCGATCAGCGTTGTCTGGAACGTGCCGCGCCAGATGATCGAGGCCCCCAGCCGCGCGATGATCGGGGCGGTTTCGGCACCATACCGGCGATAGGCTTCTGCGCCGCTCAGCCCCGCGCCGGCCAGGTCGTGGCCTGCGGGATAGACGGCCTTGGCGCGGAACTGCACAAGGTTCAGCATCTCGATCGGGTGATCGCGGTCCAGCGCTTTGAACGCCTCGAACTCGGCGCGGTCGGGGTCGATATGGCCGGTCATTGCATCTCCTTGGGGAAGCGGTGCGCGCCGTTTTCCAGCGACAGCGGCTTGGCCCAGACCACATCCGCCATGCGCATGTTGCGATAGAGATGCGGGAACAAGGCCCCGCCGCGCGAGACCTCCCATCTCAGATCATCGCCCATTTTCTGGGCATCGCAGGCCACGAGGGTCAGGTTTTCGACCCCGGCAAAGTGTTTAGCCGCGGTCTCGGCCGCCTGTTCTGCGGTGGAGAAATGCACAAACCCATCCGCCACATCGATGGGCGCGCCCCGGGTTTCGCCCTGTGCCTGCAGGGCCGCCCATTCCTCGGCCCGGAATATCTTGTAGATCAGCATGGCGCCGTGATGCCCCGCGCGCGGGGTAGAATCAAGCCGCATTTCCCCCTTTGACTCTTTGCCGCCCTCGGCGCACGATCCTGACAATCAATAACAGGGAGTTTCAAATGATTACCCGTTTCCTGACATCCGTGGCGGCCCTTGGCCTGACTGCAGGCATGGCGGCGGCCGACTACAAGCTGACCATTCTGCACACCAACGACTTCCATTCCCGGTTCGAGCCGATCAACAAATATGACAGCGGCTGTGGCGCCGAGGACAATGCCGAGGGCAAATGCTTCGGCGGTTCGGCGCGTTTGGTGACCGCGGTCAACGACGCCCGCGCGCGGGCCGAAAACTCGATCCTCGTGGACGGCGGTGACCAGTTTCAGGGGTCGTTGTTCTATACCTATTACAAGGGCAAGGTCGCGGCCGAGTTCATGAACAAGCTGGGCTATGATGCGATGACCGTGGGCAACCACGAATTCGATGATGGCCCCGAGGTTCTGGCCGGTTTCGTTGATGCGGTCGAATTTCCGATTCTGATGTCGAATGCGAACATCGAGAACGAGGAACTGCTGACCGACAGGATTATGCCCTCGACCGTGATCGAAGTGGGTGGAGAGAAGATTGGCCTGATCGGCCTGACCCCCGAAGACACCGACGAGTTGGCTTCACCCGGGCCGAATGTCGTGTTCTCTGATCCTGTTCCGGCGGTTCAGGCCGAGGTGGACAAGCTGACGGCGGAAGGCATCAACAAGATCATCGTGCTCAGCCACTCGGGCTATGGCGTCGACCAGCGGGTCGCGCAGGAAACCACGGGTGTTGACGTGATCGTGGGCGGACATTCGAACACTTACCTGTCGAATACTTCAGACAAGGCCGCCGGGCCGTACCCGACCGTAGTGAACGGGGTGCAGATCGTTCAGGCCTATGCCTACGGCAAGTTCCTCGGCGAGTTGAACGTGACCTTTGATGACGACGGCAACGTGGTCGAGGCGGTGGGTGAACCGCTGATCATGGACAACACCGTGACCGAGGATCAGGCTGCCCTGGACCGCATCGCAGAACTGGCCAAACCGCTGGACGAGATCCGCAACAAGGTCGTGGCCAACGCCGCGGCTCCGATCGAAGGTGACCGGTCGATCTGCCGCGTGCAGGAATGCGAGATGGGCAATCTGGTGGCCGATGCCATGCTGGCGCGGGTCGCCGATCAGGGCGTTCAGATCGCCATCGCCAACTCGGGTGGCCTGCGCGCCTCGATCGACGCGGGCGACGTGACCATGGGCGAGGTGCTGACCGTTCTGCCCTTCCAGAACACGCTCTCGACCTTTGAGATCAGCGGTCAGGGCATCATCGATGCGCTGGAAAACGGCGTCAGCCAAGTGGAAGAGGTCAAGGGCCGCTTCCCGCAGGTGGCAGGGCTGAAGTTCACCTGGGATCCGTCGGTTGCCCCCAACGAAGGCCGCGTGACCGAGGTCATGGTGGCCGAAGGTGATGGCTATGTGCCGATCGATCCGGCCAAGACCTATCTGGTGGTGACCAACAATTATGTCCGCAACGGTGGCGACGGGTACAAGATGTTCTCTGGCGAGGACAAGAATGCCTACGACTTCGGTCCCGATCTTGCGGATGTGACCGCGGAATACCTTGCGGCCAATGCTCCCTACACGCCCTATCTGGATGGACGTATCCAGCAGAAGTGATTGCTGACACAGAGAAAGAAAAGGCCGCATCCAAGGATGCGGCCTTTTTTGTTGGGTTTCGGCTTAGTCGAATTCGTATTCGGGCCACAACTCGGGGTCGAAACCGTCCAACATGGGCCGGATATAATCCGCAACCTGACGCCAGCCGCCAACCGATTTGGTCGAGATTTTGTTGCGCACCTGGTCGATACTGGCCGTGCGCACCTGTTTCTTGTTTTCTTCCGGGTGCATCATGCTTTCGCGCCATTCGATCCCGCAGAATTCTGCAACCTGCTTGCTGTAGGTCTCGGGATCGGCCACCAGTTTTTCGTAGGGCACCGTTAGTATGCGATCCCCGAAGATGGCATCCCAATGCTGCATGTAGCGGCGATACATGTTGGCCGAGTGCGCGATCGAGTTCAGGTTCGATGCGTATCGCATTCCGCCCGCTGGAAAACGCCGGATCCATTTCGACAGGCCGACGTCCCGCGGATCGCGCAGCATGTTGATGATCTTGGCGTTGGGGAACGCTGCCAAAAGAAAACCAACCCGCTGGTAGTTGTGGGGCATCTTGTCGACGAAAGCGATCGAACCCTCGGGGATCGGGGGCATCAACTCGCGGAAAAGCTTGGCGAATTCCGCGGCGTCTGCGTCCGAGAAAGCTTTCTTTTCGTTCGAGTATGGCGCCGAAAGGTCGGACCCGAGGTTCAGCTCTCCACATCCCGCGATATCGGGGGCGGAACTCAGCATCATTTCCATCAACGTGGTGCCCGACCGAGGCTGTCCGATCACGAAAATCGGCAAGGGCATTTCCTCGATCCCGGAACTTGGGACCGACGTGCTGTCGGGAAACAAACCACAGATGCGGCGTAGTTTGCGCTCTTCTTCTTCGAAATCGTATGGGTTTTCGTCGTGCTGCACCCTGTTTGCGACTGCAAACTGCGCAAGAGCGGCCTCTAACCCACCGATCTTCGATTGAAGCTGCGCCAGCGTGAATTCCAGAGTCGAATTGGGGTGTTTCCGCTTTGCGATCGCGGCCTCGACCCGGGGCAGCAATGCTTCGGCCTGTTCGGCGTCTACCATCGACGACAATTGGAACAACGCCGATGCGTGATACGGATCCTTGTCCAGCACGCGCCACAAAATGTCAGTACAGCCTTTCTTGTCGCCAGCCTGGTGCAGGTCCACCGCTCGGCGGAAGGCGATTTCGATGTTGTCGGGATCCAGTTCGTATGCGCGCGCAATATCGGCCGAGGCCGCATCCACGAAGCCGACGCGCCCATAGGCCCTGCTGCGGGTGGACAGCAGCTTGGGGTTGTCCGGATCGGTCATCAGTCGCTTGGTGGCGTTCTCGATGATGCTGCGCCAGTTCTTGCCCTTGAGCGTGATTTCATCGATCACCCGGACGATCTCGCGGTTGCCGGGAATCTTTTCGGCCATCTTTTCGGCATAGGCCAACGCTCGCGCGATCTGGCCGGTCTGCATCAGGGCATTCGCGATGTTTTCGACGAATTGCGGGTCGTCCGGTTTCAGGCGGGCGGCTTCCTGGAAATGCGGCAGCGATTTCTTGTACTGCTTCATCTCGGTCAGAACGAACCCGGCAATCGCGTGGTAGTCCGCGTCTTTCGGGAATTTCTTGATGCCGAGGGTAGCTTTCTTCAGAGCCTGAGGAAGCTTGCCGGAGTCCAGATCCGCCACCGCCTTGGCCTTGAGGGAATTTGGTGCTTGATTTGTCATCTGACTGCGCGAGACCCTGTGCCTGATTGAAACTTTTGTTGTTGGTTCATTACCCATGTGCGGACGGTTTGCAATAACTCTTCCCAACGATGCCATGGCGCAGCTGTTTGCTGCGCGGCCTTCAAACGCGTTGCCGGCGGTGCCCAACTACAACATCTGCCCGACAAATCAGGTGCATGTCGTGCGCGCAGGAGAGGGAGGGCGGCAGTTGGACCCGCTGCGGTGGGGTTTCTTGCCACATTGGTACAAAACCCAAAACGACGGTCCGCTGCTGATCAACGCCCGCGCCGAAACCCTGGCCCAGAAACCGGCATTTCGCGCAGCCTGCCGCGATCGGCGTTGCCTGATCGTGGCCACGGGTTTCTACGAATGGACCAAGACCAAGGACGGTGCGCGGCTGCCTTGGTACTTCCACCGCAGCGATGGTGCGCCCATCGCCTTTGCCGGCATCTGGCAGAACTGGGGCGAGGGTGAGGCGCGGCAGGCGACCTGCGCGATCGTCACGACCGCAGCCAACGACAATGTGCGTGCGGTTCATCACCGAATGCCGTTGATCATCGAACAGGCGGATTGGGCCTTGTGGCTGGGCGAGGTCGGCAAGGGGGCAGCCCTCCTGATGAAACCCGGCGCCGAGGATGTGTTGCAGTTTCACAGGGTCGGCACGGCCGTAAACTCCAACCGGGCCAGTGGGCCGGACCTGATCGCGCCCGAAGCCGATGAATGACATCGGCGGGGCCTTCTTTTCTTTTGCCATCCTGCGCGCTAAACCCCTGTCATGGCCCTGAAATTCTCAAACCTGCCGCAGCTGTACGCGCATCCGTTCGATACGATCATCGATGTGCGCAGCCCGGCAGAGTTTGCCGAAGACCATCTGCCCGGCGCCATCAACCTCCCGGTTCTGGACAATGAGGAACGCGCACGTGTCGGCACGATCTACGTTCAGCAGAGCCCGTTTCTGGCGCGCAAGCTGGGGGCCGCGTTGGTGTTTCGCAACGCCGCCACCCATATCGAGACGCAACTCAGCCACCACGAGGGCGGTTGGCGCCCTTTGGTCTATTGCTGGCGTGGCGGTCAGCGGTCAGGATCCTTCACCTGGATGCTGCAGCAGATCGGCTGGCGAGCCGAGGTGATCGAGGGCGGATACCGCAGCTATCGGCGTCTGGTGAAGCAGTACCTCTACGATGACCCGCTGCCGTTCAAGCTGGTGGCGTTGGATGGCTACACCGGCACTGCAAAAACGGAACTTCTGGCCCAGTTGCAAACGCGCGGGGTGCAGGTTCTGGATCTCGAAGCGTTGGCCAATCACCGCGGTTCGCTGCTGGGCGAGCAACCCGGCGGACAACCCAGCCAGAAAGCGTTCGAATCTGCCTTGGCGTCGGCCATGTGCGCCCTTGATCCGGCACGGCCTGTGTTGGTCGAGGCCGAGTCGTCAAAAATCGGTTCGTTGATTTTGCCCCCTGCGGTCTGGCAGAACCTGTGCCAAGCGCCGCGAATCCTTGTCACGGCAGATATCGAGGCGCGAACGGACTATCTGGTCGCTGCCTATGACGACATTCTGTCCGATGCCGAGCGTTTGCAGGACCGCCTGTCGCCGCTGCGGTTTCACCGGGGGCATGATGTCGTGGATGCGTGGATGGCTCAGATTGCCGAGGGCAACAAGAAAGCTCTGACGCGCGCCTTGATGGAGCAGCACTATGACCCGGCTTACGAAAAGTCGCGGAAAAACCACCAGTTTGATGTGATTGCGCGCGTGCATGCCACGTCCTTGACTACAGACGGGCTGGATCAGGTCGCGTCGGAAATTGAAGGGATTGTGGCTCAGCTCTGAAGGCGCAGGCCGGGTGTGTCGCTCAATACACCGATGACTGCAGCCGGGTAACCAGCGGCACGTAAATGGTCGCAGATATTTAGTGCGTCGTCGGCCGAAACGGCAGCCAGCAACCCACCCGCGGTCTGAGGATCGAACAGCAGATCGGCTTTGCCGTCAATTGGAACTTCGGGCGCGATGGAACGATTGTCGTTGAACAAGCTGGACCGGACACCTTGCTGGCTGAGCTCGAGCGCCCCCTCCATGACCGGGACTGCGTCGAGATTCAGGACTGCGCCGCAGTTGGATGCCTCGCACAGTCCAACGAGATGCCCGGCCAGTCCAAATCCGGTGACGTCGGTCATGGCATGGGCTTGGGCCAGAATGCGTGCGGCGTCACCCTGCGGCCGCGTCATGTGGTCATAGGCGGACACTACCCACTCGCCGTTGGCTTGCCCTGCCATTTCTGCGGCCATCAGGACTCCGCTGCCAATAAGTTTGGTCAGGATCAACACATCACCGGGCCGCCCACCCGAAAGGGTGATCGGATCAGACTGGCACAAACCCGTGATGGTGAAACCGATGGTAAGCTCATCGCCCATCGAGCTATGGCCGCCGACGATCTCAGCGCCGGCGCTGCGCATGACTTCGGTCGCGGTTGCCATGATTTCAGCCATGGTGCGGTGTTGCAGCTGGGAGGACATGCGCGGCAGGATCAGAGTGGCCGTCGCGGCCTGTGGGGTCGCACCCATCGCCCAGATGTCCCCCAGTGCGTGAATGGCCGCGATGCGGGTCATCAGAACAGGGTCCGGAACGAAGCTGCGCAAATGATCTGACGTCAGCACCTGCCGGACGCCTCCAAAGGTCAGCATTGCGGCATCATCCCCGGACAGGGGCGTGATATCCGGACGATCGGATCTCTGTACCGCGGATAGCGCGGCCTGCAAGGCGCCGCGACCTACCTTGGCGCCGCAACCGCCGCACATGGGCTTGTCGCCCAGAGCATCGCGCAGGCCATCCGCATGATGACGGGGAAGCGCGGGGCCTGGCATCTGGGGCAGCTCACGAAAGCGACGCATGAACTTCTGGTCGATATGGTTTTTCCACCGCCACATCACAGGTCCGCTGAATGACGTCCCAAAGCGCTCGGCCAGTGCCGAGCGTTCCCCCAGCGAGACCAGCTTCAGGTAATCCTTCTGCGGCTTGTACCGGCGCATGGTTCCAGCGCCGAGAGCTGCGCGCAGGTTGTTGAAGAGAACAGGAGCCTCTCGCACGGCAAAGACACCGGCCTTGGGGCGCGGCGTGTCATCCAGATGAGCGCAGTCGCCGACTGCGAAGACCGATGGATCGCTGGACTGCAAATACCCGTTCACTCGGATAAAGCCGTCGTGCAGGTCCAGTCCGGTCTGGCCGATCCAGTCATAGGGACGGGCGCCCGCCGCGCCGGTTGTGAAATCAGCCGTGATGTGACGCCCATCGGTCAGTTGCACGCCTTTTGGTGTGATCTGCGCAATTTCGGCCTGTTCGATGCAGTCGATGCCAAGCTGTTCCATCGTCCGCCGAATGGTCTGGGCGGCTTTGGGGTTTATCGCGGTCAAGATTTGCGCCTTGTCGATCAGAGTGACCGTTGATTGCCTACCCTTGGCGCGCAGGGCATGAGCCATGGCCATCGCCAGTTCAACGCCCGCGACGCCGCCGCCAATGACCGCCGCCGAAGCAGGGTCGGTTGTCTCCAGGTACTGAGCCCATTTTGAGGCAAAGGGACCAAGAGGTTTTGCCGGGATGGCATGTTCCGTGAACCCGGGCAAAGACGGCATGTTCGATGTTATTCCGACATTGATCGAGGCGACATCGAAAGCGACATCCGGGTGATCCGCCACATTCACCAGCCGCCGGTTCAGGTCCAGGCCGATCGCGGCACCCAGAATGATCCGGGCCCCTGCAAACCGTGCCAGCCGGATCAGATCGATGTCCAGGTCGCGGCGGGCATAGTGCCCCGCGACATATCCGGGCAACATCCCGGAATAGGGCGCGGTCGGGCCAGGATTGATCACGGTCAACCGCGCGCCGGGTAGGGGGTTCATCCCCCATTTCCGAAGGAAAAGCGCGTGCGTATGACCTCCGCCCACCAGAACCAGATCGCGGGTAAGTGGCAACGAAGGTGTCTTCATGAAGTCAGTTCGCGCTGTGATCCGGGACGTCTTCGACCTGCTCGACCGCGTGGGTGGCCCAAAGCTTGTCTTCGCCCGCGTCCGGCAGATCCTCGGGGGCTTCATGGCGGTGAATGTGCCACTTGGCAATGAACAGAGCCGTGATCGGAGCCGTCAGAAACAGGAACAGCGTGATCAGCAGTTCATGCATGGAAAGGCGCTGTTCGATCAGGATCGAATGAAAGATCGAGGCCAGCAACACACCGCCCACGCCCAGCGTGGTGGCTTTGGTCGGGGCGTGCAGCCGCGACATCGGATCCTTCAGCTTGATCATGCCAAAAGACCCGACAAAGCCGAAAATCCCTGAAACGATCAGGAAAAATGCAATCAGAAGCTCGAAGATGAATTCCATGGCGGCCTCACTCGATGATGTTGCCGCGCAGCATAAAGCGCGCATAGGCCACGGTCGAAACAAAGCCCAGCATGGCAATGATCATAGCGGCTTCGAAAAAGATCTCGGTGCCCAGATGCAGGCCGTACAGGATCATCAGGGCGATGGTGTTGATCACCATCGTATCAAGGGCGAGCACTCGCGTTCCCACACCGTCGGCGGTGATGATCCGCCACAGGCACATCATGATCGCGGCCCCAAAGCAGGCAAAGGCAAAATAGATTGCATATTCGATCATTCGAAAATCTCCTTCAGGCGGCGCTCGTAACGCTGCTTGATCTGGTCTCGTACCGCGCCCGGATCCGGAGCGTCCAGGCAATGGACCAGCAGACAATGCCCTTGGGCCGAGAGGTCGCAACTGACGGTGCCCGGAGTCATGGTGATGGTTCCAGCCAGTACCGTGATCGCTTCGGGTGTGCGCAGTTCCAGCGGGATCGAGATCCAGTTCGGTTGTCTGTCCGCGTCGCGTTTGAACAGGATGATGCGGGCCACGGTCACGTTGGCCACCACGATGTCCCACAGAACCACGATCATGTACTCAACGACCATGGGCCAGTTCCGCAGGACGGGCCGGTCGGGCCAGTAGGGTTGTGTGATGAAGGGAATGATGATCCCCAGAAGCAACCCAAACACCAACGAGTTCAGCGAGGGCGCGTTGGCCAACAACACCCAGACCAGAGTCAGCAGGAAGCTCAGATGAGGGTGGGGAAATATCCGGCGCAGCAGTTTCATCAGTCTTCCCTTCCCAATACGGCCGAGATGTACTGTTCCGGCGCGAACAGTTGCGCGGCGGTCTTGCGAGTGTAGTCCAGCGAGGGTCCGGCGAACAGGGTCAGCAGGACGAGGCCCAGAACCACTCCGAACACCGAGGTGAACGCCAGCCCCGGCTGCGGTTCAGGCGCGGGCCGGTGCGGGGGTTCATCATCGTTGGTGGCCTCGGTTTCGGGTTCCGGTTCGATCTGGGTGCTGGCGTCATAGCTTTTCCAGAAGATCAGGGATCCGGCGCGAGCCAGTCCCACGATGGTGACGAAGGACCCGATCAGAACGACCGCCCAGACTGCGGTGGCATCCGGCGCATACCAAGACGCATCCAGCACCAGAAGCTTGCCGATGAACCCCGACAACGGCGGCATGCCCGCCATCGCTATGGCTCCTACGAAGAACAGCGCCGAGATCAGCCCGCTTTGCGGCATCGGCGGGCGGGGCGCAATGGCCCCTCCTCGACGTTCCATCACCAGATCGGCCACCAGGAACAGCAGTGCGGTCGCAAGGGTTGAATGGTAGACGTAGTACAGAGCGGCGGCTGTGGCCGTCTCGGTGAACAAGGAAATAGCCACCAGCAGCGTTCCCATCGAGGCGATGGCGCAAAACGCAACCATGCGCGCGATGTGCCGCGTGCCCAGAATACCGATCGAGCCGATGGCAAGGGTCACCAGCGCGGCAGGTTGTAGCCAGTCACCAACCAGTCCTTCGGTGACGGCAACATCCGGGCCGAATGCCAAAGTATAGACCCGCAGGATCGAATAGGCCCCCACCTTGGTCATGATCGCAAACAGCGCGGCAACTGGCAGCGGCGCGTTGGCATAGCTGGCCGGCAGCCAGAAATGCAGCGGCAGGACAGCGGCCTTGATGCAGAAGACCAGCAGCAGAAGAACCGCACCCACGCGCAACAGGGCGGTGTCTTCGACCGGAATTTCCGCGACGCGCACGGCCAGGTCGGCCATGTTCAGGGTACCGGTAACCGAATAGATCGTGCCCAATGCAAACAGGAACAGAGTTGACCCCAAGAGGTTGTAGGTGACGTATTGCACCCCGGCCTTCAGGCGTACCGCGCCGCCGCCATGGGTCATCAGGCCGTAGGAGGCGATCAGCAATACCTCAAAAAACACGAACAGGTTGAAAGCGTCGCCGGTCAGGAAGGCGCCGCAGACACCCATCAGCTGGAATTGGAACAGCGGATGAAAGTGGTTGCCGCGTTCGTCCCATCCGGACGCGATGGCGTACAGCACGACAGGCAAGGCCAGCAACGCCGTCAGCAACACCATCATCGCGGACAACCGGTCAAGGACCAGAACAATGCCAAACGGGGCCGGCCAATCACCCAGCTCGTAGACATGAATCTCGCCGCCCGCTGCCTGCGCAGTGATGGTCAGTGCGATGCCGAGCAGACCCACCACACCGGCGACTGAAAAGATACGCTGCAGGTCCAGATGGTACCGCAGAACCATGATGATGAAGGGGGCCAGGATCGCGGGCAGGACGATCGGCGCAACGATCCAGTGGTTCATGCGTCTTCTCCTGTGTCATCCACGCTGTCCTGCGCGGCCATGTCTATATGGTCATCCTTCGAAGACAGGTAGGCGCCCAGAGCGATCATCACGATCACAGCTGTCATCCCGAACGAGATCACAATCGCCGTCAGAACAAGGGCCTGCGGCAATGGATCGGTATAGGGAACCTCTTCGTATTTGTTCAGAACTGCAGGCGCGTTCACGGCCAGCCGTCCCGTGGCGAACAGGAACACGTTGACCGCATAGGTCAGCAGAGACAGGCCCAGGATGACCGGAAAGGTCCGACGGCGCAGGATCAGAAAGATCCCTGCGGCGGTCAGAACGCCAACGGCCGATGCGACGAGTGCTTCCATCAGCCCTGCTCCTTCGCTTTTTCTTGCTCTTCGGCCAGATCATCCCGCAACGGGTTGATGTCCATCGGGAATTCCTGTGCCATGCCCGGCCGCCACGCAAAGCGCGACAGGCTGTCCAGTGCCAACATCACGGCGCCCAGAACGGCAAGGAACACGCCTGTGTCGAACAGCATGGCCGTGGCCCATTCGAACTCTTCCAGCGGCGGCCAATGCAGATAGCCGAAATCGCTGGTCAGGAAGGGCCGCTCGTTGAACCAGGCGCCCAAACCCGTGGCCGCAGCGATCAGAACACCCCAGCCGATGGTGCCATGGTAGTAGAACCGCTGCCGCTCGATCGCCCAGGTATAGCCGCTGGCCATGTACTGCATCAGGAAGGCGATCGCGACCACCAGACCGGCGATGAACCCGCCTCCGGGCTGGTTGTGCCCCCGGAAGAAGATGTAGGCGCCCACCATAAGGGCGATCGGCATCATCACACGTGTGGCAACAACCATCATCAGTGGGTGTGAGTCACCTGACTGGGGCCAGTGCGGTTTGCGGTTCAGCAGGTAGGCGCGGACACTGGTGCCCAGCACGGCCTCGGTCAGGGCAAAGATGATCAAGGCCGCGATCCCCAGCACGATGATCTCGCCGAAGGTATCAAATCCCCGGAAGTCCACCAGGATCACGTTGACCACGTTGGTGCCTCCGCCACCCTTGTAGGAATTGGCCAGGTGGAACTCCGAAATCGTCGGGAAGGCGAAATCGCGCAGCATGAGCGCATAGATCAAGCCCCCGGCGCCGATACCGGCCACTACCGAAATGGCGGCATCACGCCAACGCCGTGCCGCGCTGCTGTCCCATGGGGTCTCGGTCGGCAGGAAATTCAGCGACAGCAGCAGCAGTATCATCGTGACGACTTCGACCGAGATCTGCGTCAGGGCTAGATCAGGCGCGGACAGATAGTTGAAGGCCATCGACACGATCAGGCCGACGACACCGATCAAAACAAGCGACAGCAAACGGTTCCGGTGGAACCACATGATGCCCATCGTCGCCACGATCAGGCACAGCCAGCCGATGATCGGAATGATCGGAGCCGGCAGCGGAACCCGCGTTTCCACGCCAATCGTGCCGGTCGAATAGGCATAGTATCCAAGGCCGACCGTAAAGGCGATCAGGATGATCGCATAGCGGCTGATGACACCGTTGTGCAGCTCGTCCGTGATCCACCGGCTGGCGGCGATCAATCCGCCGATCACGGCGTCGAAGATGGTCTTGGCCTCGGGGCGGGGCAGGATATTCCAGACCTGCTCGCCGCGGCGGTGCAAAGCCAACAGGAAGAGGCCGCCAAAAGTTGCGACGATCGACATGTACAAGGCAGGCGTGAACCCGTGCCACAGCTTCAGTGAGTAATAGGGCAGCTTCTCGCCGCCGATCACTGCGGAAGACACAACTGCAACCAAGGGGCCGACGATGGCGGCCGAGTTCAGGCCGATCAGCACGACCAGCACGACCAGGAATGCCGGAGCCAGCCACAGCCCCACCGGCGGGTCATGCGGGTGCGCAGGGTAATCCTCGCGTTCAGGGCCCAGGAAGACGTGGGACACGAACCGGAAGGAATATGCGGCAGAGAAGATCGCGGCTACCAGGGCAAGGGCTGGCACCAGATAGTGCGAGTTTCGCCAGACCGTGTGCACGGTTTCTTCCAGCATCATTTCCTTCGACAGGAATCCGTTCAAAGGTGGAATCCCTGCCATGGACAATGCGGCGATTGTTCCAATCGAAAAGGTGATCGGCATCAAATGGCGCAGGCCGCCCAGGCGCTTGATGTCCCGGGTGCCGGTTTCGTGGTCCACGATCCCGGCGGTCATGAACAGGGCGGCCTTGAAGGTGGCGTGGTTGATGATGTGAAAGATGGCGGCCACGACCGCGATCTTGGTGCCAAAGCCCAGCAGCATCGTGACCAGCCCCAGATGCGACACCGTCGAAAAGGCCAGCAACGCCTTGAGGTCATCCTTGAACAGCGCGATCACCGCGCCGATCAGCATGGTCACCAGGCCGGTGGTGGCGACGATGTAGAACCACGCCTCGGTTCCGGCCAGAACCGGCCACATGCGCGCCATCAGAAACAGGCCAGCCTTCACCATCGTGGCCGAGTGCAGATAGGCCGAAACCGGCGTTGGAGCGGCCATTGCATGCGGCAGCCAGAAATGGAACGGGAACTGGGCCGACTTGGTGAAACATCCCAGCAGGATCAGTATCAACGCCGGCAGGTAGTAGGGCGAAGACTGGATCAGTTCGCGGTTCTGGAGGATCACGCTCAGGTCATAGGACCCCACGATATTGCCGAGGATCAGCATCCCCGCAATCATCGCCAGCCCGCCGGACCCGGTGACCGCCAGCGCCATCCGCGCGCCCTGGCGGCCTTCGGGCAGGTGTTTCCAATAGCCGATGAGCAAGAACGAACTGAGCGAGGTCAATTCCCAGAAAACCAGCAAAAGCAGTATGTTGTCGGACAGAACGATACCGACCATCGCGCCCTGGAACAGCAGGAGATAGGTATAGAATTGCCCCATTGGGTCTTCACGCGACAGGTAGAACCGCGCGTACAGGATGATCAGCAGACCAATGCCAAGGATCAGCAGCGCGAACAGAAATCCTAGCCCGTCCAGCATGAAATTGGCATTCAACCCCAGCCCTGGAATCCAGTCGAACCGCGCGGTGACCACCGTGCCGTTCATGACGTCCGGGATATGAATCAGCAGCCCCATCAAGGCCAGAAACGTGGTCAATCCCGCTGCCGACGCGGCTGCGTTGCGCCCGGCGCGGATCAGCAGGGCGGGAAAGACAGCTCCGAGGAAGGGAAGGGCCGCGATAAGGAATAGGGACAACTGCGATACTCCGGGCTGAGCGGTCAGGGTGCTGTTGATTTTGTAAGGATAATTTATTGACTGTCCAGCTATTGCAAGTTTTTCACCTTGCACTACTCCCCGCGAATTTTTGGCCAAAGCCTGCGCGAAAATGACGCGAACTTGATCCGTACCCGGCTTTTCGGCGCAGCGTCGGAGGCGGACCCGTGATAAAACCGGCTTGGAGAAACCGGAGGGTGCACATTGGCGATCACAACCAGGCTCAGCCGCAGAGGCGTGTTCCTTGGGGGCGCGGCCGCTGTTCTCGCGGGTTTTGCGATCCGTGAATACCGTCTGATCCCCGAAGACTTTTCTGGCGGTACGTTGACCGTCGCTCAGGCGCACGAAAAGGCTGTTGCAGGGGAAATCCTGTTGCTCGACATTCGGACCCCGCGCGAATGGCGGGCCTCAGGCATCGGGCAGGGCGCCCAACCGCTGGACATGCGCCGTGAAGACTTTCTGGATGTGTTGGATCGCCTGTCTGGCGGTGACAAGGGGCGGCCGATTGCCTTGATCTGCGCCCGTGGTGTGCGGTCAGCGCGGCTGGGCAACAGGTTGACCGAGGCGGGCTACGGCAACATTCTTGACGTGCCCGAAGGGATGCTGGGGTCAGCCGCAGGTCCGGGCTGGGTGCGGGCCGGGCTGCCGGTGCAGGCGTATTCGGAGGGGGCGTGATGAGGCTCAGGGATCTGTTGGCTGTGTTGATCGCAACCGCCGCAACTCCGGCATTGGCCGCGTGTGGGCAGGATCAGGGTGTTTGCGAGACTAAAACCGGAAGCTATCGCATCGAGCTGCCGGAAGACTCCAACCCGCCGTTGGTCGTGTTCCTGCACGGGTATGGCGGTAGCGCGCAGGGAACCATGAAAAACCGCGGCATGGTCGAACCCTTGCTGGCGCGGGGATATGCGGTCATGGCACCCGAGGGGGCCGAGCGCAACGGGCGAAAGAGCTGGAACTTCTATCCGGGGTGGGACGGGCGAGACGAAGCCGCGTTCCTGAAGGAGGTTGTTGCGGATGCGGTCCAACGGTTCGGGATCGATGACCATCGCGTGGTGCTGGGAGGATTCTCGGCCGGCGGCTTCATGGTGAACTATCTGGCCTGCGCCGATCCCGAGGCATTCTCGGCCTACGTGCCGGTCTCAGGCGGATTCTGGCGCCCGCATCCCGAAAGTTGTGCGGGGCCCGCGCGCCTGTTCCACACACATGGCTGGACCGACAACGTGGTGCCGCTGGAGGGGCGCGCACTGGGCGGCGGTCGGTTCCTTCAGGGCGACATCTTCGCCGGGCTTGAAATCTGGCGGCAGGCCAACGAATGCGCCGACAACCGTCCGGACGGGTATTCAACGACAGGCCAATTCATGCGCCGCAAGTGGACCGCCTGTGCTGACGGCAGCGCATTGGAGTTCGCTCTGTTTCCCGGCGGTCATACAGTTCCGCGGGGCTGGGCCGACATGATGCTGGATTGGTACGAAGGGTTGCCCGGCGGGTGATCATTCCGCCGGGGTCATGGTTCCTTTGCCCTCGATCAGGCGTTTCAACTCGTTGCGATGCGAACGTGCCGCCCGCGTGATGGCGGGCTCGTGGAAATCCTCGGGCATGCCGACCATGCGACGCGCTGCTGCCGCAGATACGCCGCTGAGTGCGGAGAGCGGTACCGCAAAGGTTAGGCTGATGGCGATCGGAGCCAACCAGACCGAGACCAACCCGGCCAGGATGCCCGCGCTCAGCGCGAAGCCGCTGATGGTTTCGAGCGCGTGACACACGATCAGCGTCCGCCGCCCATAAGTGCCGCCATCCCGTGCCTGCGGGGTCCAGCCTTTTTGCACACCGAGAACGGTGCGGAACACGGCGATCATCTGCTGCACCATCAGGATCGGTGCGTACAGGATCGACAGCACGACCTCGAACAGGAATGACGCAAGAAACCGGGTCCGGCCGCCGAAATCTTCATAGCGAACACCGCTGAGGGGCAATGCCAGTGCACCCAGAATTTTGGGGGCCAGCAGCATCGCGTACATGACAAGGATGATCAGAACATGCCGCGTTTCGGTCATTTCCGGCCACTGGGGGAACATCGGATTGTCGGGGCTGAAATAGTGCAGCACCGAAGCATCCTTGCCCTGACCGATCAACGCCCACATGACCAGCAGTGCGAACCACAAGGGTGACATCAGGTATCCGACGGCGCCGTGGAACAGATGAAACCGCGACACGGCCCGAAACCCGGTCGAGCCGAGCAGACGCAGATGCTGCAGGTTGCCCTGGCACCAGCGGCGGTCGCGTAGGGCGTGGTCGATCAATGTCGGCGGTGTTTCCTCGTACGAGCCTCGGATGCGCGGCAGAAAGCGAACGCCCCAACCGGCGCGGCGCAGCAACCCGGCCTCGACGAAGTCGTGGCTCATGATCAGTTGTTCCTGGCCCGAGAGCGAGCGCAGCTTGGGCAGACCCGCACAGGTCGCAAAGGCCTTGGTGCGGATGATGGCGTTGTGGCCCCAATAGTTGCCTTCCTGGCCACACCAACGGGACAGGCCCTCTGCAAATGCGATGCCGTATACACCATTGGCGAACTGCTGCATCCGGGCAAAGACGGACTGGGCACCGATCAGTTGCGGATAGCTTTGGATCAGGCCGGCGCCGGGATCGCGGGCCAGCGCGTCGGTCAGCCGCGCGATCGCGCGCCCGGTCATCAAGCTGTCGGCGTCCAGAACCAGCATTGCATCCCAAGCGCCACCCCAGCGGCTGACCCAATCAGCTATATTGCCGACCTTGCGGTCCGTATTCTGTTCCCTGCGTCGGTAATACAGCTCAAGACCCGGGGCCAGCGTGGTACGCAGCGCCTCGATGCTGGCCTGTTCCTGGGCCGCGATTTCCGGATCGCGGGTGTCGGACAGGATGAACATCGCATAGTGATGCTTGCCCCCTCGGGCGCGCAGTTCTTCCAGCATCGTGCGGGCATTGCCCAACACGTTCCACGGCACTTCGTTGTAGACGGGCATCAGCAAAGCGACCCGCAGTGGTTGCGCGCGACCCTGCCGTACCGGACGCTCTTGCCGGGCTAGAGAGACCATTCCCAGCAGGACGGTGCAGACCGTGAAGGAAATCCAGAAGAAATTGAACGAAATCAATGCCAACAGGATGGCTTCGACCACGTTTATCCCTTCGGCGTCGAACCAGTCCGCCATGACCCACAGCAAAGCAACCGAGGCGGCCATGGCCGGGGAAAACGCCAATGCGCGCCAAAGGCCCGCCGACGACCGGCGGGCATCCGCAGGCGCTTGGGCGTCCCGAAACCCGGCGCCAAAGTCCTGCTCCGGCATTGCCAGCGGTGCCTCGGGCGGCATGATTTTCAGGTCCGGGATTATGCTGTCCATCTGTACATCCAGACTTCCGAGGCGGGCTCGTCACCCAGCCTCAGTTGCGCGCGCAATTCTACGTGGTCGCGGTCGCCGGGTTGAAACGAAAAGGCCAGACGCAAACCGCCCGTATCCGGGTTGCGTTGCAGAACCCCGTCCGAGGTTTCCGCATGAGGCGACTGCACGAACACGCTGAGGGCGTCCAGATCGTCGAACAACTCGCTGGCTTCGAAGTCGATCACCGCAAGCCGTCCTTCCCCGAAAGTGTTCTCGCCCATTGCGGTGTTGATCACCCGCGGCATGGCGGTCCGCTGAGGTTCCTCGCCCCAGATCAGGCGGTACGACAAGTCGAGCTGAGCACCGGCAGCGACCGGTTCAGCGGGACGCCAATAGGCGACAATGTTGTCGTAGATCTCCTGATCGGCCGGAATTTCGACCAGAGTGACCGTACCTTTACCCCAATCGCCCATCGGCTCGACCCAAAGGCCGGGGCGCTTGTGGTATTGCGCCTCGAGGTCGGCATAGTCGGAAAACGCGCGTTTGCGCTGCATCAGTCCGAACCCGCGAGGATTCATGTCGACAAATGAGGACACCTGCAATCTCTTGGGATTGGCGAGCGGGCGCCAAATCACTTCTCCCGCCCCGTTTCGGATCATCAGCCCGTCGCTGTCGTGCACGGCCGGACGGAAATCGTCGAACCGGTTGTGATTGGTCTGATCGAACAGGAACATCGACGTCCCCGGAGCGATCCCAACATGGGGAAGTTCTTCCCGAGCAAACAAGGTTGCCTGCACCTCCATGATGCAGTCAGCGCCGGCCGAGATATCGAACCGATAGGCGCCGGTCACACTGGGGCTGTCCATCAGGGCGTGAACGATCATGTTGCGCTGGCCGGGCTTTGGGCGCTCCAGCCAAAATCGGATGAAATCCGGAAATTCTTCACCCTCGGGATCCCCGGTTTTTAGTGCAAGACCACGGGCCGACAGACCATAGACCTCGTGCAGGCCGATGGCACGGAAATAGCTGGCTCCCTGAAAGACGCAGAACTCGTCCGTCTTGCCAGGGCGATGCATCTCGGTGCGCAACCGGAAACCCGAAAAACCCAGCGTTTCGTCTACGGGCAGATCGGGGACATCCTCGGCCCGGTCGAACATCTCGAGGTCGAAGGCAACCGGCGCGGTCATCCCGTTCTCAACCGCCGAGACCTGAACGGTTCGCGGAAAGTAGAGGCCGGGGGTGAAGAAATCGACGTTGAACGGCGTATCGGTCCCGTACCAGAGCGCACGGTCCAGCCGGAAACGGATGGAGCGGTACTGTTCGTAAGTGAGGTCCTGCCACGCCTGCGGAACGGTTTCGCGCGCCTCGTAGGGGCGGCTGGCCAGATCGCGGGCAAGGGCGATGATGTCGGCCCGGTCGAATGGCACCTCGCCACCGGTGGCAAAGGTGGCCGGGGCGAAGGCCAGCGCCGTAGTCGACGCAAGGAATGCACGACGCGTGAACTTCATGACTTCGATTTCCATGGGTGTGATTTGAACCAAGCGGCCAGATAAGCCACGCCGATGATCAATGCAAATCCAATTAGATTTGCGGCCAGAACGGTGGCAAAATCCCGCCCAAATTCGTCGAGGAAAACGCCGATAAGTCGTGCTGCTGCCATGGAAAATACAAATACCGCCAAGGACTGCTGGCCCACTTTGGTGATCTGCTTCAGGATCCATCGCCACAGCTGCGCGCCGATCGTGTTGCCGGTGGCGATCAGGCGATGCCCATGTTGCCCTGCAGCCACCCACCCCAGGTAGGCCAGCGACAGGAAGTGCATGTACCGGAACAGGCCGAAATCGGTTTTTTCGCGCAGCTCGCTTGTCAGGGGCCAGACCTTTCGGATGTTCTCGGCAAGATCCGGGGCGGCCGCCTGGACCCACAAGAACACTTTCCACGATCCGAACGGGGCTGAGAGGACAAGGAACAATGCCGCGGCCCAGATCAGCGTCTTGGAAACCGGCGGCGCAGGAATCCAGCCCCGCATGAATGCAAAGCCCGTGAAAAACAGCAACTGCCATCCAAACGGGTTGAAGAACCACTGGCGGTCCGACCACGGTTCGGCCGGAAGCGCCAGCATACCGGTCTGCGCCACCACCCAGATCGCGACCGAGACCAACCCGACCGCCCAGATGCTGAGGCGCGACAAGCCCATGAACATCGGCATCATTGCCAGAACGACCAGGTACATCGGCAGGATGTCGAAATAGTTCGGCACATAAGTCAGGGTGAAAAGCCCCACCATCTGTGGCATCGGGTCGTTGAAGAAATGCTGCAGGTTCAATCCCGAGACATAGCTTTTGTCGAAGGCTCCGGACAGATCCAGTGCCGCCATGGACATGGCGACAAAGAAAAACAGGCAAATATGGGCCCAGTAGACCTGCCAGATGCGGAAGCTGACCCGGGCGGTCCCCATCCACCAGCCCTTGCGTTCGAACGCGCCGCCAAAGGCGATCGCCGAAGCCATGCCCGAGCAGAAAACAAAGATTTCAGTCGCGTCCGAGAATCCAAACCGGGCCGGGATCCATCTGGCCCAAGGGTCGTTCGGGATGTGCGCGATCAGGATGATGAACATCGCAATACCGCGATAGAAATCCAGCCGCGGGTCGCGGGTTGTGGCAGCAGGGGCGTAGGATGCCGCCACCGGTGCAAAATCAGAAGCGGGCGATGCGGTCGCCATTCGTCTCTCTGTCCTTTGTGGTCGTCTTGTTATTCAGCCGGTACGCTTTGCACACCGGATTGGTCGCGGGCCGAACTGATCAGAGCGCGGCGCGCGAGGGCGTAATTGTCTTCGGTGCCGGACCGTTTGGCCTTGCGGTCGTCCAAAATGCGCTCGACATCATCGAGGCGTCCGGCACGCAGGCCGGAATCGATTGTAATGCGTTCAAAAACATCCCTCTGGGCGTGACTGCCGCCGGCCAATTGCATCGAATTTCGCGCATTTGCAAGATGCTCGAAGGCTTGGAGATAATCGCCTTTTCCAAATGCCTCGAGGCCAATGGCGGCGGCCAAGCCCGGGTCGGCCATGCGACGTGCCGTGTCGGTTGCGGGCTGTTGCGAGTCCTTGTGAATGCGGGCTAGCAACTTGGCAGTCGAGTCGGGCCTGTTGTCACCAGTCAGTGCCAGAAGGTAATGCAGATCGGCGAAGATCAAACAGCCGTCTTCGGTGCGGGCGGCGCTCAGGTCGGCCAGTTCTTCCCATCGGGTGCCAATGTCCACCCCTTCAAGCTCGAGCCTCGACAACAGCGAGGTCGCATTCGAAATATCGCGATAGTCATCTGTCTTGTCCTGGCGAATCTCGTGGTCGTACAGATCAAGCACCTGGTCGATCTGACCCAGATCCAAATGCATCAACGCTTTGTGCCACCACACGTGATACCGGAAGTTGTTGCAGTGGGACCAGGCAGCCTCGCGCCCGGCCAGCCAGTCCAGACCGGATTGCGCATTGCCCGTCATTTCGTGCACGTGGGCGACTGCGTGTAGGCCCCACGCATCGTCCGAGACCATCCACAGAGCCTGCCGCCCTGCGATCTCAGCCTTTTCATAGGCACCGGTTTCTTCCAACGCAAAGGAATGGCACCCAAGCAGGTATCCACGACCGGGGTGATCGGGCGCATAGGCTGGCAGAACCCGTTCGATCGAGCGTCGCATTCCTGCGGAGTCACCCAACACGAAACGGGTCGCGTGGCTGAGTTTCATGGCCAGCGTGTCCTCGGGGTGAGTGCGCAGAATTGCCTCGAAGATTTGCACGGCGCGGGTGGGCTGGCCTGCCAGCCAGTGATCCAGGGCCTCAAGATACAATGTCTCGCGGGCCGAAATCGGCTGCTCAGCGGCCGCATTCTTTGCGGCGGCGGCGGCCTGATGGGCGACCTCCATCATTTCCCTGCGACCCAACAGAACCATGAACAGCCCCTTGATGGCATGTCCAAGCGCAAAGCCCGGTTCAAGCTCAAGCACCTTGCCCAGATGCTGAGGTGTGACCGCTGCGTGAGCCATGAAGCCAAGCAGAACACCATTCCACGCTTCGGCGCTGTCCGGGTGGGTCAGGGTGTTCATCTGTCCGAAAACATCTTGCTGCATGCTTGGGTCCAATCTGGTTGCAAAAACTCACACTCTTGGACTTAGCAGAGTGTGCAGACGGGACGTAACAGTATCGGGCCTGCTCTCGAATTGGTGAAAGCTTGTGTTCGCAAAAAGCGAAAAAAATCGCCGATTCAATGACATGTTTCAGCGACTTGCCGCCGAAAAAGGCAGAGTGTTTCAATCCTCGAAGGGGTTTTCCGCGTTCAGAACCGCTTGCGTTTCAGCGCCGAACTCGGGCGGAGCAGAGCGGTAGGTCACCGGGCTGCGGGACAACTTCAATGGATTCCCGATCAGCCGCACCGGGCCGGGCCGGGCTGGCATATCCACTTGCATCCCCCGCGCTGCCACCTGATCCGAGGCAAAGACCTGATCCAGCGTCTGAACCGGCCCGACCGGCACTTTCAATGCCTCGAGGCCATCGATGACGGCCTTGGTCTCCAGCCGCTGCAGCGCGGGCCGCAGAACGGCGTTCAGGGCGTCGCGATGTTCCAGCCGGGCCGGGTTGGTGGCGAACCGCGCGTCGTCGGGCAGGTGGCTCAACTCCAGAAAGCCGCAGAAGCGCTGGAACTGGCTGTCATTTCCCACGGCCAGAATGACGTGGCCATCAGCCGTTTCATAAACATCGTAGGGCACGATGTTGGGGTGCCCGTTGCCGCGCCGCTGTGGAACCTGGCCTGAGGTCAGATAGTTCACGCCCTCGTTGATCAGCCATGCAATCTGGCTGTCGACCAGCGCGATGTCGATCTGCTGACCTTCGCCGGTCTGGTCCCGGTGGCGCAGCGCCGCCAGAATGCCGACGGTCGCGTACATGCCGCACATCACGTCGGCGATGCCCACGCCCACTTTCATAGGGGCTCCGTCCGGTTCGCCCGTCAGCGACATGATCCCGCCATAGCCCTGCGCCATCAGGTCATAGCCCGGCTTGGCCGCGTTCGGGCCGGTCTGGCCGTAGCCCGAGATCGAACAGTAGATCAGCCCCGGAAAGTCCCGCGAGAGGGTTTCATGGTCCAGCCCGTATTTGGCCAGCCCGCCGGGTTTGAAATTCTCGATGAGGATGTCAGCATGAGAGGCCAGCCGCCGGATCTGTGCCTGCCCCTCTGGCGTGGCGATATCGATGGCGACGGACTTCTTGTTGCGGTTCGCGGCCATGAAATAGGCACTCTGATCGGTCGGGTTGCCATCCGCATCGGTGATATAGGGCGGCCCCCACTGGCGGGTATCGTCGCCACCGGTGGCCGGGTTTTCCACCTTGATCACGCTGGCGCCCAGATCGCCAAGCAGCTGCGTGCAGGTCGGGCCGGCCAGAATGCGCGACAAATCCAGAACCTTGACGCCCTTCAGCGGCCCGTCAGATGCGGCCATCATAGCCTCCGCGGTCGATCTCGGCTGCGATCACCGTGAACGTGTCGGCGGCCATCGCGGCCTGCAGCGCCGCGCGCAGTTCAGCGCGGTTGCGCACGGTGTGGCCGTTGCCGCCGAACGCCCGGCCCATCGCGGCATAGTCATGCCGGTCGAAATCGACTCCCCGGTTGCCCATCTGGCGCTGGCGCTGTTTCAGCTCGATCAGGGCCAGGCTGGCATCGACAAAGACCAGAAAGATCGGGTTTCCTCCCATTTCCGCGGCGGTCGATAACTCACCGGCCACCATCAGGAACCCGGCATCGCCGGAAAAGCTGATGACCGGGCGGTCGGGTTCGGCCAGTTTCAGGCCGATCGCCATCGGAACGGCGCACCCCATCGTACACAGCGCCGACGACTGGATCAGGCCGCGCGGCTCCGGGCACTGCCACATCTGGCTGAGAAGGATGCGGTGCGCGCCGCTGTCTGCGGTGGCCAAGGTTTCGGGGGGCAGGGTGTCGCGGGCCTCGGCGATCACGGCGGCGGGGCCCCAGTCGTCATCGGTCGGAAAGGCTGCGGCCAAGGCGGCCTTGGCCTGCGCCGGCTGGCCTTGGGGCCAGGTCGAGCGGGCGGGCTTGCCCTTGGCGATCGCCTCAAGCGTGGCGCCGGTATCGGCCACCAGGTTCAGCCCCGCCTGATGCATGTAGTGGTCATTCACCACGGCCGAGATGTCGATCACGCGTTTCTCGTCCGGGTCCCAGATCTCGCGCCAGCCGGGGCGCATTTCGATGGGGTCATAGCCCAGGCACAGGATCAGGTCGGCCTGTTCGACCAGCGGCACAAGCTGCGTGTCGGCCAAGGGCGACAGCCCCGCGCCCCCCAGGCACAGCGGGTGATCCTCGGGCACCACGCCCTTGGCCTTGTAGGTCGTGACGAACGGGATGCCGAAATGTTCCAGAAACGCCCGCACCACGCTGCGCGAGTCGTCATACAGCACGTCCAGCCCGATGATCGCCAGCGGACGCTCGGCGTCGGCGACCCATCGGCGGGCCTTCTCCAGGCATGTGCCCTCGGGCGCGACGCGGGCGGCCCGGGTCAGCCGTCGGCGCTTGGCGACCGACACCCGTGTATCGGCGACCGAGATCGGCACGTCGATATGCACCGGCCCGGGGCGTGGCTGCGTGGCCAGCGACACGGCCTTGTCGGCGATGATGTCGGCGCCCTTGGCCGTCAGGGTGAACGTGCCCTTGGTGATCGAGCGATAGACCTGCGCATGATCCATGACCTGATGGGTGTAAGTCAGCGCCTCGTCGGCATCGACGCAGCCGGTCAGCACGATCATCGGCACCCGGTCCTGCAGCGCGTTGGCCACGACATTGATGCCGTTCATGGCCCCAGGACCCAGAGTCGCCACCAGAACCGCCGGCGCGCCGTCGCGGTGGTGCACCGCCTCGGCCATGAAACCGGCCGAGTTTTCGTGCTTGGTCAGGTGAAAGGTGATCCCGGCCTGTTCCAGCGCATCGACCAGGGTCAACACCTCGCCCCCGGGCATGCCGAATGCGTGGCGGCACCCGGCCTCGTACAGCCGTTGCGCCAGAAGGTCCGCAGCGCGGGGGGACAGGTCCTGCATCGAACAAGCTCCGTAAGTTCCGTTGCGCAGCAGATTGCGGAGGTTCCGGGCCGGTGCAAGCCGCATCACGTCAGTGTGACTATTTGACAGCCATCTGGGCGATGGCGGCGAATTTGGCGTCCAACTCTGCGGCAATCGCGGGCAAGGCGTCGGAGCCACCGTTGTAGGGGGCAAAGACCAAAGTGGGCGTTTTGTAGGACAGCGTCGCGGTCCCGTCCTCGTTTTCCGTGACGTACAGGCGGATCGGCGCCTCGATCATCGCGGGCACCGATTGTTCCAGAACCCGCACCGCATAGTCGTTGTTGAAGACGCCGATCACCCGATTGCCCGGAATGGTGATGCCGCGCGCGGCGGCGGCCTTGGTGGGCCCGGCCTGCGTGACCACGGCCATCCCGTTTGCCTTGACCGCCGCGATCGTGTCGGCCACCAGCGCGTCATAGGCCTTGGTCGTCGGGTGGACGGCCCAACCCGGCCGGGGTTCGATATCGGCCGCCAGCGCGGGAAGCGCCAGCAGGCCGAGGAAAAACACAAGATGTTTCATCACGGGCTCTCCAGGTCGTGGTTGGCCCAAGTCTTCCCGAATTCCCGGGTGCGTACAGTCACAATATCGTGGGTGGCGGGCTTGCGCCGGGGGTGCGAAACCCGCACAAGCGACAGTGTGAAACGGAAAAGGCAGGCGAGTGGCATGCGTGTTTTGATCTGCAGCAGCTGCGCGGGCGAGCGCGACTTGCCGGCCGAGCGTCAGGCCGTATCGGACGCCCTGCGCGCTGCGGGACTGGACGGGCAGATCGAGATCGCCGAGCACGCCTGTTTCAGCGGCTGCGACGAGCCGACCGTGGTGGCGATGCAGGGGGAAAGCCTGGCGTCCTACGTGTTTTCGGGGATCGATCCGGTTGCCGATGCCGATGACATTGCGGCGACCTGCCGGACCATTCTGAACAGCCCGAATGGCTGGATCGAAGACGCCCGGCCGTGCGGGCGGCTTCGCTTGTGTCTGCGGGCGCGGATCCCCGCGTTTCAGTCCACCTGAACCGTGACCGAGGCGCTGACCGGCACCCCATCCACGGCCAGCGGGCTGTGGCTGTTGGCGTTCAGCGAGACCTCGATGGTAGTGTCGCCCTTGGGCAGGTCCGAAATGTGCATCCAGTTGCCATAAAGCCGGGCCAGCTTGACGCCGTTTACATAGACATGCGCATGGCCTTCGCCGGGCTTGTTGTCCAGCGAGGCGTTCTCCGGCGAGAAGCGGAAGTTTTTTGGCATCACATGCAGGTTCCAACCCGCCATCGGGTCGGGGGAGACGGCGATCTCCAGCCCCGGCGCGTCCGGTCCGGCGGGCAGGTTGATGGCGGTGCTATGGTCATGGGCCATGGCCTCGGCGTGATGGCCGCCATGTTGGGCGGGGTCGGCATGGTCGTGGCCGTCGAAGGTGACGCCGTTGGCCGCGGCCAGCACGAACCCGGCGCCCCCGCCAAAGACCAGACCGATCGCGAAAAGAGCAAGCGAGCGTGTCATCGTGTTTCCTTGAAAAGCAAATGACCTGCCGGTTGAGCGCCGGCGGGTCGTGGGATTTCGGGGATCAGGCCGCGGCTTCGACGCGCTTGCCCTCGCTTTGCCAGAAATACCCGGCAAACGAACCCAGCAGCACCCAGGCCACAAGGCCCACTCCGAAGGCGCGTGCGGCGAACAGGGCCCCGATCTCGGTCGGAACCGGCCCGGTGAACACGTCGGGTTCCGGCGCGCCGATCAGGTGCGGGGCCATCAGCAGCACGGCCGCAACCAGATAGCTGACGATGCCGCCGCCAAAGGCGATCAGCCACATGGCCACACCAGCGGCCGCGACGGTTGCCCACCACCAGATCTGCCGCGCAAACACATCGGCTGCTGCAACGCCCGGAACCTCGGGGGCCAGGGTGAAGCCCGGCGCCAGGTGAAAGGCGATGAAACCGGCAAGCCCCCATAGCACGCCCGTGCGCCCGTCAACCGGGTGGCCTTGCGCCTCGGCCAGCGACATCAGGGCGACCAGAACCAGCGCATAGCCGGTATAGGTCAGCATGGTGAACACCACGCTCAACCCGTCGCGGGTCAGGTCCGAGAACATGCCCGGCAGCTCGGGATGGGCCGAGACGGCCTCGGCTCCGAAATGCACCAGCTCTCCGGATTCATACAGTTCAGCATGCAGCAACACGGGCTGCACGAATACCAACTGCAGCAGGGCGACGATCAACCCGGCTGCAGCACCAGCGAACAACGCGCTGGTCAGAATGCGACTGAACATTGGTTTAGTGGCAGGGGAAGCCGGTTGCGTGGCGCACGTCATGGGCGGCGTCATGCAGCGCCGATGCCTGAACGTGACCGGCCAGGGTGATGATCCCCAGGCCCAGAGCTGCCGCGAACACTGCCGAAAGAATGCCAGCGCGTGCCGTTGATGCGGTTTGCGTTTGTGTCGTCATTTTCTGTCCTCCTGTGCCGCCGCACCCGACGGCCGGTGTTTCATTGTTCGCCTGGCAGGTCTCCTGGCTTGCGGGTCAGCGCCTCTGTTCGCCTTCCCCCCGAACGGATCGGGAGTGGCTGGTTGAACAGGGCTCACCGCTTACAGTCGCGGGGGCGGCTTCGGATTTGACCTGCGCGCAGGCCGCACCAAATTCCCTCTTAGCATCCGGATGTCTCCGGCAGGACCAGACCCGTCCATTTAGACGTGAATGCCGCTGTGGCGCAATCGCCATTTGCGACCTTTCGCGTCAATTCCCGCGCTTTTTCAGAACATAGATATCCATGATCCACCCGTGCCAGGCGCGGGCCTCGGTGCGGGTGCGCAGGATCTCATCGGCCACATCGGCCAGCGGACCTTTGATCAGGGTCTGCTCGGGCATACCCACGTAAGCCCCCCACCAGATGTCAAAATCGGCCATGTCCAGCATCTGGAACGAACATTCGCCATCCAGCATCACCGCAACCGTATCGGCGTCGCTGGGCCAGCCCTCGTCGCGGATGCGCCGGCCGGTGGTGACCAGATAAGGCGCGCCGATCTCGTTGATTGGCATGGCATGGGCCGCCGTCAGCGCCTGCAGCGCCGTGATGCCGGGGATCACCGTGGTGTTCGGCTGCGGGTCCAGCCGCGCCGCGATTCGCAGCGAACTGTCATAGAGCGACGGGTCGCCCCAGATCAGCAGGGCGACGGTGCGCGCGTCGGGGTGCCGGGCCATCGCCTCCTGCCAGCGCAGGGCGATCGCGTCGTGCCATTCATCCACGCCGCGCAGGTAGCCATCTTGCGACCGGCGCTCGGGGATGTCGAAATAGGCGATTTGGGGCGGTGTGCCGGTGACCTTGCGGATGATTTCCTCGCGCACGCCGGCCAGATCGGCCTTGTTGGCGCCCTTGCGCGGGATCAGGATCAGATCGGCCGCGCGGATCGCCTGCGCGCCCTGAAAGGTCACGTGGTCCGGGTTGCCGGTGCCGATCCCGATCAAGACCAGATCAATCATCGTCGAACTCCGCCAGCGGACCATAAAGGATCAGCGCTGGCGCGGTGCCGATCTCGGAACCCAGGCGCTCGGCCAAGGCACCGACGGTGGACCGGTGCAGCGACTGCTCAGGCGTCGAGACCGACTCGGCCATCAGCGCGGGGGTATCCAGCGGCAGCCCATGCGCGTGCAGCGCGCCGGCTAGCAGTGGAAAGGTGCGCTTGCCCATGAACACCACCGTCGTCGCACCCGGGTCGGCCAGCGCGGGCAGGTTTAAGTCCTCGGGAAGCTTCCCGCTGACATCGTGGCCGGTGACGAACTGCACGCGCCGCGCGGTCAGCCGCCGGGTCAGCGGGATGCCTGCCGCGGCAGCCGCGGCAATGGCTGAGGGGATGCCCGGAATGATCTCGTAGGCGACCCCGGCAGCGCGCAGGGCCACCAGTTCCTCCTCTAGCCGTCCGAACAGGCCGCCATCGCCCGATTTCAGCCGCACGATCCGCTGGCCGGTCTGGGCGTACTCGACCAGCAGGCGGCTGACATGGTCCTGCTTGGGCGAGGGCCGCCCGGCGCGCTTGCCCACGCCCACAAGGTCGGCCTCCTTGCGCGCATGGCTCAGGATCGGCCCGCTGCTGAGATCGTCGAACAGTACCGCATCGGCCTTTTGCAGCCGGTCCACGGCCTTGAGGGTCAACAATTCCGGGTCGCCGGGACCGGACCCGATGAAGGAAACGTAACCGCTCATGCGCTGGCCTTTGCGATCAGATGGAAGAACGTACCGGTGACATGTCCGCGGCGCGATCCGGTCTGCGGACCTTCGGCGCCTTCGGCGTCAAAAACCCGTGCCAAGGGCGCGTCGGGCTGCTCGACGATCGAGGAATAGTGGAACTCGTGCCCCCGCAGCGCGGTCCCGGCCGAGAACCCGGGCATGTCGGCCAGCAACTCGGCCCGGCGATAGCCCAGGTTGAACTTGCGCTTCTCGTACGAGGTGACCAGACCCAGCAGCCCGGCCATCCGGTGGCGGGTGCCATCCTTGTCGATCAGCCCTTCGCCCAGGGCCATGTAGCCGCCGCATTCGCCATGCACGGGCCGCGTTTCGGCATGATTGCGCAAGCCGGTCAGGAACCGGTCTGCCGCAGCCAGGGTTCCGGCGTGCAGTTCGGGGTACCCGCCGGGCAACCAGACCAGATCGGCATCCGGGGCCGGCGCCTCGTCCGCCAGCGGAGAGAACGGCAGAATCTCGGCCCCGGCCGCCCGCCAGCCTTCCAGAAGATGCGGATAGGTAAAGGAAAACGCCGCGTCCCGGGCCAGTGCGATCCGTTGCGCCGGAGGGCGCGACAGCGCGGCCGACGACGGCCCCGCGGGGCCCGAGGAGACCGCCCTCTTGATCGCCTCCAGATCCACATGCGCGCGCAGAAAGGCCGCGTAGCCGGCAATCGCGCTTTCCAGATCGGGGTGCTCGACCGCTTGGATCAGGCCCAGATGCCGCTCGGGCAGGGTTAGGTCGCCGCGCCGGGGCAATACGCCCAGAACCGGCAGGCCCGCGCGCTCCATCCCCAGACGGGTCAGGCGTTCGTGGCGCGGGCTGGCGCAGCGGTTCAGAATCACACCGGCAAAGGGCAGGTCGGGGTTGTACATCCGGAACCCCAGCGCCGTAGCGGCGGCCGATTGCGCCTGACCGCCCACATCCAGCACAAGAACCACCGGCCAACCCATGCGCAGCGCGGTCTCGGCGCTGGACCCGTGGCCCAGCTCGCCCGGCTTTGCGACCCCGTCGAACAGGCCCATCGACCCTTCGGCCACCACGATGTCGGCGCCTTCGGCCTGCGCCGCAATCGCGCCCAGTAACGGCGCGCCCATCGCCCAGCTGTCCAGGTTGAACGAGGCCCGCCCCGCCGCCGCCCGGTGAAAGGCCGGGTCGATGTAGTCGGGACCGCTCTTGAAGGGCTGCACCGTCAGCCCGTCCTCGGCCAACGCGCGCAGCAGGCCCAGCATCACCGTGGTCTTGCCCGTGCCCGAGGATGGGGCCGAGATCAGCAGTCCGGGCGGGTTAGTCATCGCCGTGACTCCAGCTCGACCACGGGCTGTCGGCGCTTTGCGGACGATAGCGACGGTCATAGGTCTTTGAATACAGACAGCTTTCGTCGAATCCATCACCGGTCAGTGCCGGCCCGACCAGGATCAGCGCGGTGCGCGAGATGCTTTCGTCCAGCGAGTCCTTCAACGTGCCCAGCGTGGCGCGGATGATCCGCTCATCCGGCCAGCTCGCGCGGTACACAACAGCCACGGGGCAATCGTCGCCATAGGCGGGAGTCAGGTCGGCCACCACCTTGTCCAGATTGCCGATCGACAGGTGGATGGCCAGCGTGGCGCCGGTGCGGGCGAAGTTTTCCAGCGTTTCGCCCGCGGGCATGGACGAGGCGCGCCCCGGCGTCCGCGTCAGCACCACCGATTGCGCCAGCCCGGGCAGGGTCAGTTCGGTGCCCAAAGCGGCTGCCGCGGCGGCAAAGGACGGAACGCCGGGGGTCACGCTGACTGGAATGCCCATCTGTTTCAGGCGCCGGATCTGTTCGCCCATCGCCGACCAGACCGACAGGTCGCCCGAATGCAGCCGGGCCACGTCCTGACCGGCGTCATGGGCGGCTTGAATTTCGGCCATGATCTGATCCAGATCCATCGGCGCGGTATTCACGATCCGGGCGCCTTCGGGGCAGTGGGCCAGGATCTCCTCGGGCACCAGCGACCCGGCATACAGGCACACCGGGCAAGCGGCGATGATGTCGCGTCCGCGCAGGGTCAGAAGGTCGGCGGCGCCCGGTCCGGCGCCTATGAAATGAACGGTCATGTCTGTCCTCCGATGGCGACCGCGCAGGTGGCAAGCCGGTCGTCCGAGATCTGTCGGGGTGAAAGCAGCCGCGCGCCCGGTCCGGCGGCGGCGAGGGCGGAAGCTTCGGCCACGCTGCCGGTGCCATGGGTGGCGCGGCTGCGGGGCGAGCAGGTGAGCGTGCGTTGCCCGGCCAGATCGGCCGGGTCCGCGAAATGCAGGGGCAGGGCGCAGGCGGCGGCAAATTCGGCCAGCGCCGGATGGCCGGCCTTGTCGGCGGCGGTGGCCAGCGCGTCCACCGCGTGCCCGGCGGTGGCGCGGTCGAACGCGGCCCGCAGGCTGGCGCAGGTCGCGGTGGACGAAAATCCAAGCCCGGCCACGATCATAGGGTCACGCTCCACTGAACGACCGGATAGGCCGATTTCCAACCGCGCCGGGGGCCGAGCTCGCCGGCTTGCGCCAGCTCGATCCGCAGCAAGTCTCCGCCCAGCTTGGCGTGCCATTGGCTCAGCACCGCTTCGCTTTCCAGCGTCACGGCGTTGGCGACCAGCCGGGTGCCCGAGGGCAGGTTGGCCGCAAGCCAGCCCAGCAGCGCGTCGCTCAGCCCACCGCCGATGAACACCACGTCAGGCAAGGGCAGGCCGTCCAGCGCATCGGGTGCCCGGCCGTGGATGACCTGCAACCGATCCTGTCCCAGCGCGTCGGCATTGGCGCGGATTCGCGCGGCGCGGTCTGCGCGCGGCTCGATCGTGGTGGCCGTCAGGGACGGGTCGCACATCAGCCATTCGATGCCGATCGATCCGCTGCCGCCGCCGATGTCCCACAGATGCTCGCCCCGCGCAGGCGCCAGCGCCGACAGTGTCAGCGCGCGCACCGGCCGTTTGGTGATCTGCCCATCGGTTTCGAAAATCTCGTCGGGTTTGCCAGAGGCCAAGGGCAGCTCACGCCCGTCGCCCGAAACCTCGAGCGCAACGCAGACCGGATGCTCGAACGCGCCCAGCAGGGCTTCGGTCAGGGACATGCTGCGCGCGCGTTCCCGAGGGCCGCCGAGGGCCTCCATCACGTGCAGGGTCGTTTCGCCGAACCCGGTCTCGGTCAGATAGCGGGCCAGCTCGGCCACAGCGGCCCCGTCGCGCAGCAGGACGATGGCGCGCAGGCCGCGCGACAGATGCTGACGCAGGCGGGTCAGGGGGGCAGCGTGCAGGCCGAAGGTGGCAACGTTTTCCAGAGGCCAGCCCAATCGCGCCGCCGCCAGCGAGAAGGTCGACTGCCCCGGCCGTGCCACCCACTCCCAATGGGCGAAATTGCGCGCGATCACCGACCCGGCGCCAAACCAGAACGGATCACCCGAGGCCAGAACCACCGTGCGCCGGCTCTTCAGGTCCTGCAGGATGGGCAGCCCGTCGGCGAACGGCACCGGCCATTCGATGCGTTCGGCCCCGGTTTCGGGAACTAGTGACAGGTGCCGGGGTGGGCCCATGATGACCTCGGCGCGCTCCAGCTCTTGACGGCTTGCGGCCGACAGGCCATCCAGTCCATCCTCGCCCAGGCCCAGAATGGTCAGCCACGGAGTTTCAGACATGCCCAACCTCCTGATCCTTGGCGGCACGACCGAGGCCAACGCATTGGCCCGCGCCGTGGCGGATTTGGGTGTGGCGGCAACCTATTCCTATGCGGGCCGGGTCGACAACCCGCGGCCGCAACCGCTGCCTACGCGCGTAGGTGGCTTCGGCGGGGCCGAGGGTCTGGCGCGTCACATCCGCGACAACGGCGTGACCCATGTGATCGACGCCACCCATCCCTTTGCCGCGCGGATGAGCCGCAATACCATCGCCGCCTGCCAGCAGACGCAGACGCCGCTGGCCGCGTTGACCCGCGCGGAATGGACGGCCGCGCCCGGCGACCGGTGGCAGCGCGTGCCCGACATCGCCAGCGCCGTTGCCGCGCTGGCCGGGCCGCCGCGTCGGGTGTTCCTTGCGGTGGGGCGCATGCATCTCGAGGATTTCGCGGCGCAGCCCCAGCATCACTATCTTCTGCGGCTGGTCGACGAACCCGGCTCGCTGCCCTTTGCCGATTGCGACGTGGTCGTTTCGCGCGGGCCTTTTACGGTTGAAGAAGACACGGCGCTGATGCGCCGGCACCGAACTGAACTGGTGGTGTCCAAGAACGCCGGCGGCACCGGCGCGCGCGCCAAGCTGGACGCCGCGCGAGCGCTGGGCATCCCGGTGCTGATGATCGACCGGCCCAGGCTGCCCCGCCGGGTCGAGTTGACGAGCGTGCCGCGGGTTTTGGACTGGCTGGCTCATTCCGGCGTGGACCTTGGCGTATAGACGATGGGGCCTATGGGCCGGTCGATGACGCGGGTCAGCGACGAGCCGACGATCACCACCGTCTGCATGTCGGCCATGTCGGGCGTTGCCTCGGCCAGGGTCGCGATGTGGATCGCCTCGTCTGGGCGACATACGGCGCGGGCGAACAGGATCAGGCGCTCGGGCTCGCATTCCTGTCGCAGGATTTCCAGTGTCTTCACAAAGCCTTCAGGCCGCGACTTCGAGCGTGGATTGTAGAAGGCCATTGCGAAATCGGCCTGCGCGGCCAGCCGCAGGCGTTTCTCGATCACGGCCCATGGCTTGAGGTTGTCGCTGAGGTTGATGGCGCAGAAATCATGGCCCAGCGGCGCGCCCGCCCGGGCTGCCGCGGCCAGCATGGCGGTGATGCCGGGCAGAACCTCGACAGGGATTTCACGCCAGGTGTCCGGGCCGGTTTCCAGCGCCTCGAACACGGCGGCGGCCATGGCAAACACGCCCGGATCGCCCGACGAGACCACGACCACCCGCTTGCCCTCGGCCGCCATGCGCAGCGCGTGCTGCGAGCGGTCGATCTCGACTCGGTTGTCGCTGGCGTGCAGGGTCAGGCCCGGCCGTTTGGCCACCCGCGCGACGTAGGGAATATAGCCCACCACATCAGTCGCCTCGGCCAAGGCGGCGGTCACCTCGGAGGTCACCAGCGCCTCGTTTCCGGGGCCAAGCCCGGCGATCTTGACCCAGCCGCTCATGGCCGCCGCCCCTGTCCGTGCACGATGATGATCGAGAAATAGGGCGTGACCTCGGTGCAGGCGTCGCTCAGCTTGCGAACGGTCTGGTTGGGCATCTGCGCGTATTCCACGATCCAGGCCCGGTCGAACAGGCCCGCCGTTTTCAGCGCGCGTTTCACCTTGTCGATGTTGCGGCCGATCTTCATCACCACCAGCGCGTCGGTGCGCGCCATGCGGTCTGCCAGAACATCTTCGGGCAGGGTTCCCATCAGCACCGTGAGGATGTCATCGCCCCAGGTGATCGGATCGCCCGAGGCCGTCCATGCGCCCGACATGCCGGTGATCGCCGGCACCACCTCGACGGGCACGACGTCGCGCAGGCGGCTGTAGAGATGCATGAACGAGCCGTAGAAGAACGGGTCTCCCTCGCACAGCACCACCACGTCCTCGCCCTGATCGGCCAGCTCTTTCAAGCGCGCGGTGCAGCGTTCGTAGAACTCGGCCAGCAGCGCGTTGTAGCGCGGATCGGTGACCGGGATCTCGGTCGTGACCGGGTATTCCATGGGAAACTCGACCGCATCGTCGCGGATCATCCCGTTCACGATCTTGCGCGCCTGCCCGGTGCGGCCGGGCTTGCGGAAATAGGCCACGTGTTTCGCGCCGCGCAACAGGCGGTCGGCCCGGACGGTCATCAAATCGGGGTCGCCTGGGCCGAGGCCCACGCCATAGATCGTGCCCATGCTCATTCCGCCCGGCTTGCGATGGCGTTGATCGCGGCAACGGTGATGGCGCTGCCGCCCAAGCGGCCCTTGACGATGCAGCTGGGCACCGGCTGGGCCTCCCACAGGGCGTCCTTGGATTCGACCGCGCCGACAAAGCCCACGGGGCAGCCGATGATCGCGGCGGGGCGGGGGCAGTCGGGGTCCTCGAGCATGTTCAGCAGGTGAAACAGCGCCGTGGGCGCATTGCCGATGGCCACCAGCGCGCCTTCCAGATGCGGGCGCCACAGTTCCAGCGCGGCCGCGGATCGGGTGTTGCCCATCTTCTCGGCCAGCGGGCGCACGCGGTCGTCGTGCAGGGTGCAGATGACCTGGTTGTCGGCGGGCAGGCGAAAGCGCGTGACGCCTTCGGACACCATCCGCGCGTCGCACAGGATCGGCGCGCCGTTTTCCAGCGCGGTGCGGGCGGTGCGCACGAAGCCGTCCGAGAAATGGATGAATTCTTCCAGCCCGACCATCCCGGCGGCATGGATCATGCGGACGGCGACCTGTTCTTCGTCGGGGTCGAAACGGGCCAGATCGGCCTCGGACCGGATCGTGGCGAAGGATTGCTTGTAGATCGCCGCGCCGTCGGTTTCGTATTCATAAGGCATCAGGTCAGGTCCATGGTCTTCAGTGTTTCGGGGTCCAGCCCGCGCTGGAGGGGCTCATCCCCTGCGCGGCCGTGTTTTACAAGATCAAATCGCCCGTCGCGGCCCACCAGCGTCAGGTCCGCCGCGGCCATGCGTGCGCAGCCCTTGGCGCAGCCCGAGACATGCAGGCTGCCGGACACGCGCGGGGCCAACGCGCGGGCGATGGCCCGGGTCTCGGCCTGCGCCTGCGGGCAGAATGGCGCGCCGGGGCAGGCGTCGGTTGATAGCAGCGGGTCGGTGCCATCCGTCACGAAGGCCGGGGCCGGGAGCGTCGCTCCGCCTTCCAGCAAGAACAGCCGCCAGGGCGTGACGCGCAGGGCGGCGGCGCCCGAGGCCTGGACCAATGCACGCAATTCGGCGGCGGGCAGTTGCCCGAAGGCCGCGCCGTAGATCGGGCCGATTGCGCCGTTGCCGGGTTGCAGCGCCGGTGCCGTGGGGCCGGGGGCGTGGCCCTGCCATTCGTCGGGCAGAGCCTGCACCGCGATCAGGCGGGCCATGCGGCGCGTGTCAGAAGTGAAACGTTCCGCAAACCACCGGGCCAGATCGATCACGCGGTCGATCGCCTCATCTTCGGTCACCAAACGGCCGGTCCCGGCTCCGTCAGCCCGCAGGATCAGGCCCGAAGCTCCCCGCTCCAGCCGGATATCGGCCGAGTCCCCGGCCAGCAGCCGCGCCTCGCCGGTATCCACCGCAAAGCCGAACTTGGCGGGCAGGGCAGGCAGATCGCCCAGCCGGTCGATCAATGCCTGTGTCAGGCGCGCGGTCAGGTCGCCGGGTTGGTACAGCGGCGACACAAGGATATTGCGCCGGGTTTCGATGCCCGGTTCGGCATCGAGCAGGTTCAGCGCCGACAACTCGGCCAGCAGTTGCTGATGCTCGTCTTCGGCCACGCCGCGCAGTTGCAGGTTGGCGCGGTTCGTCAGGTCGATGGTGCCGTTGCCAAACCGCAGCGCCAGATCGCACAGCCCCAGCGTCTGCGCGGCACTCAGCCGCGTCAGACGCGGGCGCACCCGCACCACCAATCCGTCGCCGGACATCATCGGGCGATGCGCGCCGGGGCACCAGCCCTGAACGACCGGGGCGCTCATCCCAACCCCTCCAGATCGGCGCGGATTGAGTTGCGGCGGGTGTTCCACAGCCCGGCCTCGTACAGCGCGCGGAACCGGTCCTGCATGGCCTGATGGGCCTGCGGATTGGCCTGCTGCAAAAAGGCGTCCACCTCCGGGTTGCCGAGGGTGGCATCGTGATAGAGGTCGAACAGGTGCGGGGCGACGCTGCCCGACAGATGTGCGAAAGACGCCATGTGATCCAGCGTCGCGGCGATCTCGGCCGCGCCGCGGAATCCGTGGCGCTGCATCCCGGCGATCCAGTCGGGATTGGCGGCGCGCGCATGGACCACGCGGCTGATTTCCTCGGGCAGGGTGCGGGCGCGGGGCGTTTCAGGGCGGGTATTGTCCAGGTGGTACAGCTGCGCCTGCCCGCCGGTCAGCTTTTTGGCGGCGGCAAATCCGGCCTCATGCGTGGCATAGTCATTGGCCAGCAGAAGGTCGGTCTCGGTCAGGTCCTGCAGGTGCACGAAGCTGTCGGCCTGCGCCACGCGCTGGGTGATCCCGTCGGGGTCGTGGGCAATGTGCTCGCCCTCGAAGGCGAAGGCGCTGGCGTCCAGCCAGGCCTGACCGGCCTGCGCGCGGGCCTCGTCGGTATAGGTTTCCGACAGGTGAGTCATGTTCAGCCCATAGCTGCCCGGCGCCGGGCCATAGACGCGGGCGGCGGGCGGTTGGCCCGCATAGGGGTTCCAGTCGGGCGCCTCGTCGCGTTCCGACAGCGCCCGGACCGCCTGTCCGAACAGCGCTGAAAGGGTCGGGAACACGTCGCGGAACAAGCCCGAGACACGCAGGGTCACGTCCAGCCGCGGGCGCTCCAAGTCAGTGATCGGCAGAACCTCGATCCCGCTTACGCGCTCGGACCCCGGATCCCAGACCGGTTTGACGCCCAGCAGGTGCAATGCCATTGCGAATTCCTCGCCCGCCGTCCGCATCGTGGCCGAGCCCCACAGATCGACGATCAGGCCCTTGGGATAATCGCCTTCCTCTTGCAGATGGCGGCGCACCAGTTCTTCGGCCAGCTTCACCCCCTGCGCATAGGAGGCGCGGGTGGGGACCGATCGCGGATCGGTGGTGAACAGGTTGCGCCCGGTGGGCAGCACGTCGGTGCGCCCGCGATAGGGCGAGCCGGACGGGCCAGCCTCGATCCGTTTGCCGGCCAAGGCATCCAGCAGGGCCTGCCGTTCGGTCTGTGCTGACGCGGCAGTATCGAAATTGCCCGCAACCTGCGGCGCGCGGCCAAAGACGTGCAGCCCGTCGCCGAACTGGCTTTCCTTGATGTCACAGACGAAGCGGTCGATGCGGGTGATAGCCTCGGCGGTGCTGGTGGCCTGATCCAGCCCCAGATCGGCCTCGAGCCCGATGGCCTGCGCCTCATCACGGATATCGGCCTGCAACCGGTCGCGCCGTTTGGGGTCCAGCCCGTCGGCGTTCGAGAACTCGTCCAGCAGCGATTCCAGCCGCACCATGCGGTCGGGCGTGCTGCTTTGCTTCATCGGCGGAGGAATGTGGCCCAGCGTCACCGCCCCGATCCGGCGCTTGGCCTGCGCGGCCTCGCCCGGGTCGTTCACGATGAACGGGTAGATCACCGGCAGATCGCCGATCAGCGCCTCGGGCCAGCATTCCGCCGAGAGCGCCACCGATTTGCCCGGCAGCCATTCCAGCGTACCGTGGGCGCCGATATGGATCAGCGCATCCGCGCCCAACCCGTGCCGCAGCCACAGGTAGAAGGCTACGTAGCCGTGCCGGGGCGTGCGCGACAGGTCGTGGTATTCGTCGTCGCGCAGTTCCGGAGTGCCGCGTTCGGGCTGTAACGCCACCAGCGCCTTGCCGCGCCGAAGCGCGGTGAAGTGGAAGGCCCCATCGGCACAGGTCGGGTCGTCCTCGGGTGCGCCCCAGACGGTTTCCAGATCGGCGCGCAACGCCTCGGGCAGTTGCGCCAGCGCCGCGCGGTAGGCCGAGACCGGCCAGGAAATCCGGGCGTCCAGCAGGGTATCGGCAATCGGTTCGGCGGGGGCGGTGTCATAGCCGGCGCCCTGCAGGTCGGACAGGATCGCCTCGGCCGAGGCCAGCGCGTCCAGCCCCACCGCATGGGCCATCTGCCAGTCTTTGCCCGGATAGGTGGACAGGACCAGCGCGGGGACCTGTTGCGCCTTTGGTTTCTCGGCCAGGTCCACCCAGGCCATCGCCCGGTCGACGATGGCGGTGATCCGGTCGGGCTCGGGTCGGTGGGCGAAACGGGAATATTCCAGATGCGGGTCGCGCTTGCCCGGCTCCTTGAACGAGGCGACACCGGCTGTGATACGCCCGTCCACCTCGGGCAGGACCACATGCATGGCCAGATCGGCGGGCGACAGGCCGCGTTCTGCCTCGGCCCAGGCCTTGCGGCGCGAAGTGGCCAGCGCGACCTGAAATACCGGCACGCCCGCCACGTCCAAGGGCGATGTGCCCGACGCGCCCTTGCCCGAAAACGAGGTGGCATTGATGATCGCCGAGGGCGTCATCTCGGGGATAATCTCGGCCAGCCATTCCGCCGCCGCAGGCGCCTTGAGCGAGGGCGCGAACAGCCCTACCGCCTGATGACCCCGCGCGCGGATTTCTCGGATCAGGGCCGCGACCGGCGCGGTATCGGCCGCGGTCAGGTAGGCGCGGTAGAACGTCACGATGATGCGCCGGCCTTCGCCCGCGAATGCGTCCTCGGGCGCAATCACGCCGCGATCCGGGCACCACGCGCCGCAGTCGGGCAGAGTCTTAGCCCCCATCACCGGCCCGGCATAGAGCCCCGCCGCCAGCGCCATCTGCGCCAGCGCCGCCTGCGCGGCCACCTCGCCGCCGGTGTCGCACAGATGCGCCAGCCGCCGCAGGGTCGAGACCGGCAGGGTGGAATAGTCGTCCAGCCGCGGATCCTCGCGCCCGTCGGCGGGGAGCACCGCCAGCGCGATGCCCTTGGCCTGCGCCAGCGCCAGCACCTGCTGCAACCCGTAGGACCAATAGGGCACTCCGCCGATCAGCCGGATCAGGATGCCCTTGGCACCCTCCAGCGTCTGCTCGACATAGGTATCGACCGACAATGGGTGCTTCAGCGCCGTCAGGTTGGCCAGCCGCAACGAGGGCATCCGCCCCTCGGGCCCGCCGCCGCGATGCCAGCCGGCCGCGAAAGCACCCAGGTCGCTGTCCGAAAAGGACAGCACCACCAGATCCGCCGGGCTCTGGCCCAGATCGGTCGGGGTCTCGGTTTCTTCGAGCCCGTGGCTTTCGCGGAAGACGACGTGCATCGGTGCTTACTCGGCGGCCTCGGTGACGCCCGTCAGGATGCCGCGGATCTCGGCCTCGTCGATGTCGTCATGCTCGGCGATGACCACAAGGCGCGAGCGGCGCTCTTCCTCGGGTTTCCACGGGCGGTCATACTGGTGCCGCACCCGCGCGCCGACCGCCTGGACCAGCAGGCGCATCGGCTTGCCCTGAACGGCGGCATAGCCCTTGACCCGCAGGATGTTCAGCTCGTTCGCCAGACGCTCGATATTGGCGACCAGCTGCGCCGGGTCGGTCTGTTCTGGCAGCTCGACCACAATGCTTTCGAAATCGTCATGTTCGTGGTCGTCATGGCCATCGTGATGCGAGGGGCGGGCGTCCATGTCGTCCTCGGCTGCGGCCTCCAGCCCCAGCACCACGCGCACGTCCACCGCACCCTCGGCCACTTCGACCACGGGCAGGGGGCGGGGCGCCTCGGCGGCGATGATCTCGCGCGCCTTGGCCACGCCTTCGGGGCCGGCCAGGTCAGGCTTGGTCAGCAGGATGATGTCGGCGCACGCGATCTGATCCTCGAACACCTCGGACAGGGGCGTTTCGTGGTCGATCGAGTCATCGGCCATGCGCTGGGCATCCACCGCCGCGACATTCGGGGCGAAGCGGCCTGCGGCCACGGCCTCGGCATCGGCCAGAGCGATCACGCCGTCCACGGTGATCTTGGAACGGATGTCGGGCCAGTCGAACGCCTTGAGCAGCGGTTTCGGCAGGGCCAGACCGCTGGTTTCGATCAGGATGTGATCGGGGCGCGGGTCGAGCGCCATCAGCGCCTCGATCGTGGGGATGAAGTCATCGGCCACGGTGCAACAGATGCAGCCATTGGCCAGTTCCATGATGTTTTCCGCCGGGCAGTCGGGGATGGCGCAGCTTTTCAGGATCTCGCCATCGACGCCCACATCGCCGAATTCGTTGACCACCACGGCCAGCCGCTTGCCCTGCGGGTTTTGCATCAGATGGCGGATCAGCGTGGTCTTGCCCGAGCCGAGAAAGCCGGTGATGACGGTGACGGGAAGTTTTTCGAGGGTGCTCATGCTCAGGCTCCAATCGGGGGAATGCGGGCGGCGCAGTTCTTGCGGAAATGTTCAGGGCGGTCGCGCCATTTCACAAGGCCATCATCGGAGGCCAAATATTTGGTGGCGCCTTCGACGATGATCTCGACATGGTCGGATTCGTTCAGGTTTTCATAGACGAAGGTCCAGCGCGACGGCCCGCCGCGCAGAACGATAGAGCAGCCCTGATCGCAGTTCGACAGGCATTCGACCGGCTTCAGGGTGATGCCCGCGGGCAGGTCGGCGGCTGCCAGTGCCTTGTGCAGCAGCGTGCCGGGGCGCTGGGCGTCATCCTCGATGGGTAGCCCGCGTCGGCAGGTGGTGCAGACCAGCAGTTCAACTGGTGTGGTCTCGGTCACGTCTCTCATCCCCCCTCACTCGGTTGTCGGGGGACGGGGTATGCGCGGGCCACGTTGCGGACATGGGCCCGACACCGGAACACCCCGTCCGGTTTGTCTTCGGGCGTTGGCAGGTCTCCCGGCTTGCGGATGTCAGAGCGGCGCTCTGTCGGATGTCCCGCCTTCCCGGCCAGCAGCCAGTGGCATTTGGGCACCCTCTCCGGTCACGGTCGCGGGGGCGGCTGCGTTTGACGGAAAACCGCTGACGCATTCCCTTTTCATCTGCTTGCACAGACACCAACGCAAGCGACATGCGGCACGGGCAGGGGGGTTGTCAAGCGCGCGGGGCCAAGTGCCTCGCGTCGGATAGAAAAAGCGACTTGCCGGGATCAATCCGCGGCATCGCCGGCCAGCCGGTCGCGCAGCCAGGCCAGGAACAACTGGGCAGGGATGGACGGAGGCGCCGCGCTGACGCTGCGGATCAGATAATGCGACTGGGCAAAGGGAATCGCCGGCCCCGCAACCCGGATCGGCGCGCCCTGGGCGATGGCGTTGCGCGCGAACCGCTCCAGAACGGTGGCATAGCCAGCGCCGGCCATCACCAGTTGCAGCGCCGTGACGGTCGTATCCGCCGAATTACGCGCGGGGCGGTCGGGCAGGTCGGTGCCCGTGGCCTCGAAGTACCGCGCCCAGTTGTCCTCATACCCCAGAATGTGAATCAACGGGCCGTTTTGCAGGTCTGGCGCCGGGTCCTGCGCCCGGCAGACGGGCACCAGCCGTTCCGAGCACAGCTGTTCGGCCGCAACTCCGGGCCAGTCGCCATAGCCCAGCCGGATTTCCACGTCCACATCCGCAGGCGCGGCCGAGTCGTTCCAGATATGTGACACCAGCCGCACCGGGATCTCGGGGTGCTGGGCGCTGAACGCGGGCAGCTCGGCCGCGATCCAGTAGGTCATCGTCGATATCGCCGCCCGGATGGTCAGCGCCTGCCGCGAGGCGGGGCCGAACAAGCTGTTGGTGGACAGCGCAATATCCGACAGCGCCCGGCGCACGGTCAGCGCATAGGACTGGCCCAGCTCGGTCAGCGACAGGTGTCGGGCGTTGCGGGCAAAAAGCGGCTGCCCGAGGTCCGCCTCGAGCGAGCGGATATGCAGCGACACCGCCGTCTGGGTCAGGCCCAGTTCCTGCGCGGCGGTGGTGAAATTCAGATGGCGGGCGGCGGCTTCGAAGCTGCGCAGCCAGGCCGGATTGGGCAGGCGGTCCATTCAGCACCAAAATATTTTGCATCTAGATCGACTTTTTATTCGTTTCTTTTGTTGCAGGGCAACGGAAATACTCAGGCCAACGAAAACGCGCCTGCAGGAGGGCAGAACATGAAGGTCGGGTTCATCGGTTTGGGCAATGTGGGGGGCAAGCTGTCGGGGTCGCTGCTGCGCAACGGTATCGACCTGACGGTACACGACCTGAACCCCGATCTTGTGGCGGAGTTCGCCGCCAAGGGAGCAAAAGCCGGTGAAAGCCCGGCCCAGATGATGCGCGATTGCGATGCGGTCATCACCTGCCTGCCGTCGCCCGCTGCCTCGGACGCAGTGATGCAGCAGATGCTGCCCGAGGTTACCCACGGTAAGATCTGGATGGAGATGTCCACCACCGACGAGGCCGAGGTCAAACGCCTGGGGGCCATGGTGATCGAACGCGGCGGGGCGGCGGTGGACTGCCCGGTTTCGGGCGGGTGCCACCGGGCGGCCACGGGCAATATCTCGATCTTCGCGGGCTGCGACCGGGCCACGTTCGAGCGTATCCTGCCGTTCCTTACGACCATGGGCCGGCGCATTCTGCATACCGGCGATCTGGGCACGGCCTCGGTTCTGAAGGTGCTGACCAACTATCTGGCCACTGCCAACCTGATCACCTGCGCCGAGGCGCTGGTGACCGCCAAGGCCGCCGGGATGGACCTGAACACCACCTACGAGGCGATCAAGATTTCGTCCGGCACGTCCTTCGTGCATGAGACCGAAAGCCAGGTGATCCTGAACGGCTCGCGCGATATTTCCTTCACCATGGACCTGGTGAAAAAGGATATCGGCCTGTTCCAGGAGGTCGCCGACCGCGTCGGCGTGCCGTTGGAGATGAACCCGTTGATGATTAAGATCTTCGACGACGCCATCGCCCGCTATGGCGCGCGCGAGCTGTCGCCCAACGTCATTCGACGGCTCGAGGATGCAACCGGGCTGAGCATTACCGCGCCCGGTTTTCCGGCCGAGATGCAGGACGATGAACCGGAAGAGCCGGGGTATGAGGTGATTCCTCAAGGCCGAAGCACAGTTTGAGCCGACGGTCAGCGCAAGGCACGCCCTTTCCGGGGGGGCTCGCATGTACCGACCGCGTCGCTGGTGACCCAGCGCGGACTAAATCCTTGCCCGGAAATTACTGGTTAGCTCGGCTGCGCTAACCATCTCCGCGCGTATTTTGGCGTTTCGTATCAACAAACTGGTCCAGGCGACTATCACAGGACCAGAGAACAGCGATGCAATGCGAGGCTGGAAAGTTGGAGGCGAGTACCGGAATCGAACCGGTGTACACGGATTTGCAATCCGCTGCGTCACCACTCCGCCAACTCGCCTTTTCAAGCAATTTCAATTACTTGACGTGGTGCAGACGCGGTTCTAGCAGCTTTCCCGAACAACGTCCAGAGGGTTGCTGAAAATTCCGCCGACCACGGCGTTGGATGGTCGGTCAGCGCAGTGGCAACTTTTGTCGCGGCCTGCAATTTTTGCCGGGCTGGCCGTTGCCGGGCGGGATCGGATGTGGCAAAAGCCGAGCAACCATGGGAAATATACGAGCGGTCACATGACGGATTTCGCAGCCCGACGCCACACGATGGTAGACACTCAGATCAGGCCCTCTGATGTCACCAAATTCCCGATCATCGATTCAATGCTGAAGGTCCAGCGTGAGAACTTCGTGCCGGATGCCAGTCGCGAAGTGGCCTATGCTGGCGACCTGATCGACCTGGGAAACGGGCGCTGCCTGCTGGAGCCGAGGACTCTGGCGAAGATGCTGGATGCATTGAATATTTCGAATGACGAGGTGGTTCTGGATATCGCCCCAGCGTTCGGATACTCGACCGCCGTGGCCGCGAACATGGCGCAGCTTGTGGTGGGCGTCGAGGATGACGAGGCCAACGCAGCCGACGCGCAGTCCCGCCTGATGGAGGCGGATATCGACAACGCGATCATTCATGTCGGACCTTTGGAGCAGGGGGCGGCCGAGCATGGCCCCTATGATGTCATTATCATCCAAGGCGGTGTGGAACGTCTGCCCGATGCCCTACTCGATCAACTGAAAGATCATGGCCGCATCGCCTGCCTGTTCGTCGAAGGCAATCTGGGCACCGTTCGCATTGGTCGAAAGTCCGATGGGCGGGTGACTTGGCGTCATGGCTTCAACGCAAACGCCCCGGTACTGCCGGCGTTTTCGGCCGAGTGTGCATTTTCGCTATAGTCGATCAGCGGTTTTCCGCGGTCCCTTGATTAGTTGAAAACAAAGGCGCAAACTGCCTGCGGGCTTGCGTTATTTTGATTTGAGAGGATTTGGGTATGCTTGGAACGGCTGGAGGGAAGCTGGTCAAGGCAGTCGCTCTGACGGCGGGAATCGCGCTGAGCGTGATGCCGGGGCGCTCGGTTTTGGCGGACAATCTGACCGACGCGTTCATCGGTGCATACAACACAAGCGGGCTGTTGGAACAGAACCGCGCCTTGCTGCGCGCAGCCGACGAAGACGTTGCAATCGCGTTGTCGGCCCTGCGCCCGATCATCAACTGGACCGTCCGTGTCAGCCAGGATTACGCCAAGACCCGCGCCGGAACTGTGGTGTCGACGGTCGAACCATCGCGCTTCTTCTCGGGGTTAACGCTGAGCCAGTTGGTCTATGACGGCGGTGCATCGATTCTCGGGAAACAGTCGGCTCAGGAAACAGTTCTGGCAACCCGCCAGGCATTGATCGATATTGAGCAACAGGTTCTGTTCCGCGCAACGACGGCTTATCTGAGTGTTCTGCTGCAGGAAGAAACGGTTCAGATTCGCCAGAACAACGTCAATCTCTCGGGCGAGGAACTGCGGGCCACGCAGGACCGTTTTGAAGTCGGTGAGGTCACCCGGACCGACGTCGCGCTGTCCGAAGCGCAGTTGGCAAGCTCGCAGGCTGATTTGGCCGATGCGCGAGGCGACCTGAGCACCGCCCAAGCGGAATACGTGAATGCCGTCGGCAAACAGCCTGGTCGTACTGCGGGCCAGCCGCGTCTGCCGAAGCTGCCCGGTTCATTGGCCGAGGCCATCAGCCTGGCACAAAGAAACCATCCGGCAATCCTTTCGGCGCAGCATCAGGTGCGTGCCTTGGATCTGACCGTGCAGCAGCAGCGCGCGGGTCTCGGTCCGAATGTCAGCTTGAACGCAGACGCGGGGATCACGGAAAGCTATGACAACGACGACTATACCAACGATGCGTCCATCTCGTTGAATTTCAATCAGCCCATCTATGCCGGTGGTCGATTGGCGGCCAACGTGCGCCGCGCAATGGCTCAGCGGGACGCATCGCGCGCCAACCTTCTGAATGTGCAGAAAGACATCACTCAGGGTGTGACCGACGCCTATGTGCGCTTCGAAACGGCCACTGCCAGTCTGCGGGCATCCGTCGAACGGGTACGCGCATCGCAGGTCGCCTTTGACGGGATTCGCGAAGAGGCCACGTTGGGGGCTCGGACCACGCTGGACGTTCTGACCGCTCAGCAGGATTTGCTGGACGCACAATTGGCCGAAGTTGCCTCGCGGACGGAACGGTCTTTGGCTGCCTATCAGTTGTTGCAGGCACAAGGTCTGTTGACTGCCGAGCGTCTTGGATTGGCGGTACAGATTTACGACCCGACGCTCTACTACAACCTGGTCAAAAAAGCGCCAGCACAGATCAGCAAGCAAAGCCGCGACCTGGATCGAGTTCTCAAAGCTTTGCGGCGCGAGTGATCAGCCACACTATCTGTTGTTAGGTTCGACCGGATTGGATACACTGGTCCAAAAGGTCAGAGCGGTAGAGAACAATGACGGATAGCAGTGTCAAAGCAGGTGTCGAAGACGTATTGTCGTCGATCAAGCGTTTGGTCAGCGAAGAAGGGCGCAAGGTCCCGAACCTGATCAAAGCGACTGCGGCTCGCAAGCCGGGACGCCTGGTTTTGACGGATGCCCTGCGGGTTGGCACACCGGCCGAGGATCCAAAAGCACCTTTGAAACTGGCCCAAAAGATCTCGGCTGAGGCGGCCTCGCAGCATGCTGCGAATGTCGGCGCGGTGCGCCCGGCCAACGACCTGTCACAACCTATGCGGTTGCGGTCTTGCGATATCGTTCGTCCCGGAACGCCGGCAATCAATGACATTGGCGGTGAGTCTTCGGATGATCGCGAAGGCCGCAGGGATCTGGCCGGAAGTCTGAGCGCCAAGATCGCGGCTCTTGAGGCTGCGATTGCGCGGACCGAAGATCAGTGGGAGCCTGACGGTGAAAGCGACGACGCTTATTCCGGCACGCGCACCGACACGGTCAGTTGGGCCTCGGACGCCGGGTTTTCGACGTCGAAGGATGCGGCTGCGTCCGAAGCTGAGATGGACGCTGACAGCGACGAGGAAACAACGCCTGCCACGTTTATCCGGGACAACCGGGATGCCTCTGAGGCCGAGGTAAAGCTGGATCAGGAAACGCCGGCGATGGCGACCGGCACGATGGATGAAGACGAATTGCGTGAGTTGATCGCAGACATCGTCCGTCAGGAACTGCAGGGCGCGCTGGGTGAACGTATCACCCGCAACATTCGCAAGCTGGTGCGGCGCGAGATCAACCGCGCTTTGGCCGCTCAGAATTTGGATTGACGCTCAGCCGAACCGAGGCTCAGCTGCCAGTGACAGCAGGGCATCAAGGTCCATATGCTGTTCAAGGTGATCGGCCAAAGACTCCAACGTTTGCTCAACACTGACTTCGTATGCCAGTTCCGACTTGGCTCCAAACCGCTGCAGAAACGACGCGCGGAAGGCGTCTGACGCGAAAATGCCGTGCAAATAGCTTCCCAGAACGCGCCCGTCTCTCGATGCGGCGCCTTCCGGGCGCCCTTCCACCTGCAACCATGCGCGGGCAGTATCCGGACCTTGGGTGCGCCCCATGTGGATTTCGTAGCCGGTGACAGGCTCGCCGCCGGGCAAGGCCTGCGCTGATCGCAGTTCGACCCGCTTTTCCCCGGACATAACCGTTTCCACGTCCAACAAACCCAGCCCATCGACGCTGCCGGGTCTGCCGTCCACTCCGTCGGGGTCGGCGATCACCCGGCCCAGCATCTGATACCCGCCGCAGAGGCCAAGAACATGGCCGCCCCGCCGTACATGGGCATACAGGTCGATGTCCCAACCCTGTTTGCGGAAAAAGGCCAAATCTCCGATCGTTGATTTGCTGCCCGGGAGAATCACCAGATCCGCGTCACCGGGAAGGGGGCGGCCAGCCGGAATGATCTCGACCGAAACACCCGGCTCGGCAGACAGCGGGTCCAAATCGTCGAAATTCGCCATGCGCTCCAACTGCGGCACCGCAACCTTGCAGGTGCCGCCGGCGTGCGAGCGGATATCCATCATGTCTTCGGCCGGTAGTTTCCAAGCATCGCCAAACCAGGGAACGACGCCCAGACAAGGCCATCCGGTGCGTGCCGCAATGTCGTCGCGCCCGTCATCAAACAGGCTGACGTCTCCCTTGAAACGATTGATCGCAAAGCCGCGGATCATTGCAAGGTCAGCGTTCTCTAGCACTGCATGGGTGCCGACGATCTGCGCTATGACACCGCCCCGGTGAATGTCTCCCACCAATATGACGGGCACATTCGCGGCGCAGGCAAAGCCCATGTTGGCGATGTCGCCTGCCCGCAGGTTGGTCTCGGCCGGACTGCCGGCGCCCTCGACCAGCACAAGGTCGGCATCTTGGCAAAGCCTGGCAAAGCTCTCGAGCGCAGCGTTCAGAAGCTTGGATTTGTCCCTGCGATAGTCCTTGGCCCGCATCGTTCCCGCCCGCTTGCCCTGAACGATCACTTGCGCACCGGTATCGGTTTCCGGCTTCAGAAGGATTGGATTCATGTCCGTATGCGGCGGGCGCCCCGCCGCCCGGGCCTGCAGCGCCTGGGCGCGGCCAATCTCGCCTCCATTTGCGGCTACTGCGGCGTTGTTGGACATGTTCTGCGGTTTGAAGGGGGCAACCTTCAAGCCTCGCCGCGCAAAGGCCCGGGCCAGCCCGGCCACAAGCACCGACTTGCCGACGTTGCTGCCGGTCCCCTGAATCATGATCGCGCGAACCATCTGAGCCTCCTGCGGATGTTGGCAGATGACCGCATTTATTCAGCCGACGAAAGCGTGGATCGGGCCATTTGCACGACGAATGCGACCATTCCGCTGCGTACAGGGCAAAAAAAAGCGCGCCGAAAGTAACGGCGCGCGTTTTTGGGTCGGGCAAAGCCTTAGGCGGCTTCGGCCTGCTGTGCAGCGTTGCGGCGTTCGCTTTCTTCGCGCGACAGGGCGACGGACGTACGCACGCCACGGCCAACGAACTCCATCAGTCCGTGGACAACCCGTTCGTTCGGGTCGATGCCAGCGCAAGACAGCACTTCGCGACCATCGCGCGAGCGTGCCCAGCGGGCGATTTGTTCCGGGCCATTGCCGTATTTCTTGTCATCGGCGATGGCATCATCGAGTGCAGCCAGCACAACGGCCGCGAAAAGTTTGCGGGCACGGTTGCCTTGCTCATTGTTAAAGGCGGTGCCGTCAACGAAATCTCTCATCTCGTTTTCCTTGTTGTTCTTGCTCTTGTAATTTTCGGCGTGGCGGTCCTTATGACCTATTTAGTGCGATTCGGATACACCTAATTTGCATAGTTGCGTTGCGTCATTTGCATGGCTCTCTGCAGGTGCAGCACTAGGTTTCGTTGTATTGCATGGATCGGTCCCGCCAGATATAGGGACGACAACTGACGCATCAACCATGTGTGAAGGAAATATGTCATGCCCAAGATCAATGGGAACGAAATTCGCCCGGGCAATGTGCTTGAGCATAACGGCGGTCTGTGGGCGGCGGTCAAGGTCGATCACGTCAAACCGGGCAAAGGCGGTGCCTTTGCACAGGTGGAATTGCGGAACCTGCGCAACGGTTCGAAACTGAACGAGCGGTTCCGTTCAGCGGACAAGGTCGAGCGTGTTCGGTTGGAGCAGAAAGACCAGCAGTTCCTGTATGAAAGCGACGGGATGCTGGTATTCATGGATGCCGAGACCTATGAACAGATTGAATTGCCTGCAGATTTGCTGGGTGACCGTCGTCCGTTCCTTCAGGACGGGATGACCATCGTGGTCGAATTCTATGAAAGCGAGGCGCTGAACGCGACGCTGCCTCAGAAAGTCGTCTGCAAGGTCGTCGAGACTGAACCGGTCGTTAAAGGTCAGACTGCGGCGAACTCGTTCAAGCCGGCGGTTCTGGACAACGGGGTCAAAGTCATGGTGCCGCCGTTCATCGCGCAGGACGAGATGATCGTCGTGAACACCGAGACCATGGAATATTCCGAGCGCGCGTAACGTCGCGTCATACTCGGAGAAAGACCAAGAAACCGCGCCGCTATTCGGCGCGGTTTTTTTCTTGCGAGGCGGCCCCGCCCCGGCGGTAGCGGGCGCGGTCCGGGCCGAACAGTTCCAGCAACAGCTCGAACTTGATGCGATTGGCGCTGACCTGCCGGTAAAAAGCGATGAGAAACCCGGTCGGCCCCTGGATCCGGGCCAGACCGCTGGTCGCGGCGACCACGGTTCCCACGTCGGTTTCTCCTTGCAGAACCAGCCATCCGCCCAGCATCAGAACACCGACGGTGCCTGCACCGTTGATCACGCTCAGCAGAAACTTGGCCGACAATTTCCACAGGAACATCCGCCGCCGGGTGTCGTAGATCGCGTCGAACTGGTCGTGCACTTCTTGAGTCACGGCCTCGATGTTTTCGATCGTCAGATGGTCGGTCGCGCTACGCAATATGCGGACGCGGTCCGCCACGAACACGTTCACCTTTCTCTGCGAGACGAGAACGATAAGGATCTGCGGTGCGATCATCGAAAGGGCAATCAGTCCCAGCCAGGGTTGCGTCGACGAGATGTAGCCAATCACGCTGACCAAGGTTCCGATTTGTACGACCGGGTCCGAGAACGCGCCGCCTGCGAATTTGCCCAGTTCTTCGGCTTCGGCAGAAATGGCCGTCGTCATGGTTCCCTTGCGGACATTCTCGCCCGACTCGTCCACGTCCACGGTGCGGGCCAGCAAAAGCTGGCGAATGCGACGGATCATGTCTTCGCCCAATGTCCCCGCGCGATATCCCAACACCCACTTCAGAGCGAGGCTCAGCAGGATCACCCCCATCATGCCGGCACCCAGCAGCAGGAGATGAGGCGCCTCGATATTGTCCGAGGTCAGATGGTTGATGATGTCCCGTTGAAACTCCAACGGGGCCGCGGCAAGAGCTGCGACCGACAAGGACAACAGGATCAGTATGACTTGCCGTCCGGCGCTGGCGCGCCAGATGGCTGAATACAGTTGGAGCATGCAGGCACCCGATCAGCCAAGTGCCTCAAGTCTTACCGTGTGGCCGGGCCGGATAAAACGTTTGCAAAGCAGCCCGGTTAGTGGTCGTGCCGGTTGGGCAACAGGCTCAATCCAGCAGACGCAGCCGGGCGTCTCCGGCCTGCATGTCGTCGCCCGCCCGATCAAGGCGCAGATAGGCGATGGCCTGTCCGTTCGATTGCGTGAACAGCGTACCGGCTGGTTTTCCCGCCGAGAGGATTTCGGAGCCGACCGGAGCCGCGCCGTCGATGGCGACAACCCGCAGCCCCTTGCGCAACTGGGTCTTGTGCTTCATGCGAGCGGTTACCTCTTGCCCGACATAGCAGCCCTTTTTGAAATCGACGCCGTTGAGCGGCTCGAATCCGGCCTCGAGGATATACGTGTCCGGTGTCAGCTCGATCCCGGTTTCCGGGATGCAATGACGCACCCGAATTGCGTCCCAATCCGTTCCATCATCGGCTTCGGGGGCGTCAGAATACGCGCGCCAGCCCATATCGGGGTGACGAGGATCGGGCAGGGCGCCTTCGGGTGCGGGCCCGGTTCCGCGTTGCAGGTACAAGTTGGTTTCCTCGATACGCACGTCCGCCCGCAGCTTGTACATGTTCAGCCGCTTGATCAGTGCATCCGCCATCCCCTCAGCCACGTCCAGCAGTACCGAGTCGCCATCGCGTTTCAGAAAGAAATCGGCCAGGTACTTGCCCTGCGGGGTCAGGATGGCCGCGTAGACAAGACCATCGTCCAGCTTGCGGGTGTCATTGGTGACCAGACCTTGCAAGAAGCTGTCGGTATCCGTGCCGGTCAGGCGCAAAATGCGGCGGGTGCTCATCTTTGGGTCCTCGTCATTGCCCTGAGAGCGGTGATATAAGCGAACCCGTTGCCAAGACCAGAGGTTTCGAACGTGTCCGCCCCGATCAGTATCGTGATTCCGACATTCGATTCCCAAACCGAACTCGCGCGCTCGCTGATGACCCTGATGGAAGGTCTGCACGCCGGTCTGATCCGCGAACTTGTCATCGCCGATGGAGGGTCGACCGATCATACGTTGCGTATTGCCGATGAAGCAGGTACCCGGATCGTTGCCGGGGCCGGGTCCCGTACCGCGCAGCTGCGCGTGGGATGCGACGCCGCGGTGGGCGACTGGTTGCTGATCATCCGTCCGGGGACCGAGCTTGAGCCGGGATGGACCGACGCGGTGGCCGAGCACCTTGTAACGCGGCGTCCGGGTGTGTTCCTCCTTGGGTTCCGGTCCTCAGGCCTGATGCCGAGTTTGACGGCAGGTTGGGCCAATCTGCGCAGCTGGGTCTTCGGACTGGCGTCTGGTGATCAAGGTCTGCTGCTGCCGGCGCAATTGTACAAGGCCGCCGGCGGATATCCGGATCAACCGGGGAAGGAGGAGGCGTTCATGCGCTCTCTGCCGCGCGCGACTCTGTTGCGGGCGCGTGCCATTACAGGTGCCGGGCGCCGTGGTCGGACGCGTCCTGAGGCGCCACCTCAGTAACCCCGGTCACAGATGCTTCAGGGGGTGGCTGCCGCGCCGTCGGCTCGGCGATGAGGTTGGACCGCAACTCGACAACAGATTTGCCCAACCGGAATGGTGCCGCAAAGCTGACAAGACACAGCGCGATGATCTGTAGCACGAGAATGTGGGCGTTTTCCTGAAGATACTCCCACTCTCCCTTCAGTTTGGCGACCTGAGCGATCAGGTCATCATAGCTTTGCGCGAGGATCATATAGTCTCCGGCGATTGCCGGCACTTTCCGCCGCATGTTGTCGATAGCGGTCTGCGTTTCTTCGTCCAGCGTGGTGAATACCAGGAATTGCTCGATGTCGAAGGCATCGGCTTTGGCAGCCATGTCCTGAATGTCACCCATCTGGTCTCGGGACCGTGCGCCGAAGATAAAGTTCAGGCCCTGCAGCGGCGCAACTTCGTTGGTGACGGCGATGAACAGCGGCAGGTCGGCGTTGCTGGCGGTCGAGGCCGACAGGAACTCGACCTTGTCGCACAAAACCGCCGTGTCCGGATCGTAGGCCGGATCGCAGAACCGCAGCCGGAACCGCGCGGCGTCGCGATCGAAGGCCAGTGTCGCCGCATAGGCAACGTCGATCTGCCTGTCCAACCTTGAGCTGTCGGATTTGTAGAGCCCCGCCATGACCGCCACCAGCGCGCCCAGCCCACCCAACACGACCCACACGAGGTCGGCCAGCTTCCATGCCCGGTGACCCGCTGGTTTGCGAAACAGGAACGCGGTGCCAATCGATCCGGCCAGAAAGAACAGCAACAGCAGGGGCAGCTGATAGTCGGTGATGAAGCTCATGCACCCGAGTTTAAGTGGTCAGTCTTCCCACGCAACAGCGATCACGTGCAGTTGTAACGCGTGTCAGGATGCCCATACTCGGGTCAGGAGCCGGAGGGAGAACGTGATGAGCAAAGAGATTGTGCTGATCCACGGGGCGTTTGCCGGGCCGTGGTGCATGGCGGACTATGCGGAGTTCTTCCGCGCCCGTGGATGGACGGCGCACACCCCGGCGCTGAGATTCCATGGCGGCGATCCCGCAGCCGAGCCCGATGCGGGTCTGACCGACACCAGCGTGCTGGATTATGCCAACGACATTGCAGAATTCGTCCAGGGGTTGGACAGCAAACCCGTGATCCTTGGGCATGCCATTGCGGGCGTCGTTGCCCAGCAGGTTGCGTCTCGCGGGTTAGCCAGCGCCATCGTGTTGATCAACCCGAACGCGGCCTGGGGCACCCTGCCGGAAACCGATGACGAACGCGCCGTGCCGCGCGCCTTGATGGAGGGCGGGGCCTTCTGGAAGCAGCCCATGCGCGTCGACTTCGACCTGATGGCCCCATTTGCATTGAACAAAATGCCCGAAGCCCAGCAGCATGCGGTCTTCGATCAGCTTGGCCCGGAAAGCGGGCGGGTGATGTTCGAGATGTTTTTCTGGATGTTCGACGATCACCACGCGATGAAGGTTGATATCGACAAGGTCGACTGCCCGGTTCTGATCGTTTCAGGCTCGGAGGACAGGGCGGTGAACCCCAACACCTGCCGTGCCTTGGCGAAACTCTATGGCGACCGCGCGACCTTTCTGTCCGCAGAAGGTCATGCGCATTTTCTGTTCATGGAGCCCGGTTGGGAAAAGCCAGCCGCACAGATCGCGGACTGGCTGGACCAGAAGCTGGGCTAGGGGCCCTTCAGGCGTTATTTGCTGACCTGAAACGTGCTCTGCGGCCGCCAACGCAGCACGCCGTCGCTTTCACGGTAACAACGCAACAGGCGTTCCTGCACCGTGCTCACCGTGCTGGTGACGGTGTTGTCACCGACCATCAGCACAAAGGCATCCTCGGAATAGGCCATGCCTTCGTAATAGCAGAACCGGGTCTCGGCGCCGTCGGGGATGGGGGATGCGGTGCTGAGCATCTGCTGCGCGGGGGCTGCCGAGGCCATCAGGGTCAGGGCCAGCCCGAGGGTCAAAGTTTTCATGTCGTCCTCCCGTTCGGATATCCGATTTTCAAATTGGGTCTTGGACGCTCGGAACCTCAAAGCTCGTTCTTGGTTGACGGATTGAGGGTAAGTGTGAACGAGATCAACGGGTTAGGCAAGGGTTTTGCGGGCGGCTTGTGGAGACATGCCACGCTATAATCCCAATGCTTGATGCAAAGCATCAAGCATGCGCCCGACCCGCCCCCATGGGCGGGCGCGTTCCGCACCCACCCTCGGGCCGGGCGCGAGGTTCTCAAAAAGGACAAAAATATTTGTCTCATCCAGAGTGAATTGGATGCTACTTTTGCAATCTTGCGGATTACTGTTCTACGATTTTAAAGCCACGAAACGATGGTCTAGCGGTCTTCACTTCGACTTGATCGTAACCAATGAGGGCCTTTTGAAATTGCTGAGAAGTTAACGGCGAATCTGCGCCTAAAATAACCTCTCGGAGCGCCAGTTGTTGATTGAAGGAACGAAAGAACAAGTTAGTTCCATTGCGCTTTTGCTCTTTTTCTTCAGTAGTCAACCCAGTGTATAGTCTCCATTCCTTTTCATACTTCCAGTGAACACTCTTTGTCTTTTGAGCGTAAGACACCTTGTCCAACAACTGCCCGCTTGATTTAAATATCTCATAGTTGAATTTCTCAAACTTCTTTTTGTATTTTATCTTTGCAACTATGTCGCGCGCGACGTCGAAACCAAGACAAGCGCCTTTGTGGTATTGAGCATAGTGCCCCCACATAGATGGACCGTTCCATTCGCTACTAAAAGAGATAAACCCGGAAATCTGTGAAACATCTGAGATAGCTTTCTTCCAGGCGATTCTAGATGCTTTGTCTTTGCCAAAGTCAAAAGGCATCATCTCGAAGATATCGTTCACCTTGTCTGGGAACGACAGTTTTAAGTGACGCATTTCAACGTTTTCTAAGGCATGCTCTGGACCGGTGAAGTAGTAGAGACGTTTTGTTCCACTACACATCCAACTCCTCCACGAACCGCGCGTTCTCCTGAATATACTGGAACCGCAGTTCGGGTTTCTTACCCATCAGGCGCTCGACAAGGTCGCCGGTTTCGCCGGGTTCGTCCTCGTCGATGGTGACGCGGATCAATTTCCGCGATTTGGGGTCCATCGTGGTTTCTTTCAGGTCCTTGGCGTCCATTTCGCCCAGACCCTTGAAGCGGCTGACGTCGATCTTGCCTTTGCCGCCCAGACCTTTTTCCAGCCATTCGTCGCGCTCGGCTTCGTCCAGGCAATAGACGCGCTTGGCGCCTTGGGTCAGGCGGTAGAGGGGCGGGCAGGCCAGGTACAGGTGGCCCGTGTCGATCATCGGGCGCATCTGGGTGAAGAAGAAGGTCATCAGCAGCGAGGCGATATGCGCGCCGTCCACGTCGGCGTCGGTCATGATGATGACCTTGTCATAGCGCAGGTCGTCGATGTTGAACTTGGTGCCCAGCCCTACGCCAAGCGCCTGCGTCAGGTCATTGATCTCGGCGTTGGTGCCCAGTTTCGAGCTGGCCGCGCCAAGGACGTTCAGGATCTTGCCGCGCAGGGGCAGCAGGGCCTGTGTCTTGCGGTCGCGGGCCATCTTGGCCGAACCGCCAGCCGAGTCGCCCTCGACGATGAATAATTCGGTGCCGTCGCGTGTTGAACTACTACAGTCCACCAACTTGCCGGGAAGACGGAGTTTCTTAGTGGCGGACTTGCGTTGTGTTTCCTTCTCGGCCCGTCGGCGCAGGCGTTCCTCGGCCCGCAGGATGAGGAAATCCAGAATGGCGCCGGCGGATTTGGTGTCGGCGGCCAGCCAATTGTCGAAATGGTCGCGGACCGAGTTTTCGACCAGCCGCTGTGCCTCGACCGTGGCAAGACGGTCCTTGGTCTGGCCGACGAATTCGGGTTCACGGATGAAGCACGAGACCAGCGCGCAGCCCCCGGTGATCAGGTCATCGCGGGTGATCTGGGCGGCCTTCTTGTTGTTGATCAGTTCACCGTAGGCCTTGATGCCCTTGAGGATCGCGGCCCAGAAGCCCGCCACGTGGGTGCCGCCCTCGGGCGTCGGAACGGTGTTGCAGTAGGACTGGATGAAGCCATCGCGCGACGGTGTCCAGTTGATCGCCCATTCCACCTTGCCGGGGGTGCCGAATTTCTCGTTGAAATCGACGGTTCCGGCGAAGGGCTGTTCGGAATAGGTCGAGGAGCCGTTCATCGTCTCCTTGAGGTAGTCCGACAGGCCGCCGGGGAAGTGGAAGGTGGCCTCAGTGGGTGTCTCGCCGTCGTCGATGGCGGTTTTCCAGCGGATTTCAACGCCCGAGAACAGGTAGGCCTTGGAGCGGATCGATTTGAACAGGCGGGCGGGTTTGAACCTGTGGTGGCCGAAGATTTCGGGGTCGGCGTGGAAGGTGACGGTGGTGCCGCGCCGATTGGGAGCCGAGCCCACCTTTTCGACCGGACCCAGCGGGATGCCGCGCGAAAAGCGCTGTTCGTACAGCTCCTTGTTGCGGGCCACCTGCACGACCATCGAATCCGACAGCGCGTTGACCACCGAGGCGCCCACGCCGTGCAGACCGCCCGAGGTCTGGTAGGCCTTCCCCGAGAACTTGCCGCCCGCGTGCAGGGTGCACAGGATCACCTCAAGCGCGGATTTGTCGGGGAACTTCGGGTGCGGGTCGATCGGAATACCGCGGCCGTTGTCCCGCACGGTCAGGGCGTAATCGTCGTGCAGTTCCACCTCGATACGGTTGGCATGGCCGGCAACGGCCTCGTCCATCGAGTTGTCGAGGATTTCGGCCACCATGTGGTGCAGTGCCCGTTCGTCGGTGCCGCCGATATACATGCCGGGGCGTTTGCGCACGGGCTCCAGACCTTCGAGGACCTCGATCGAGGAGGCGTCGTAGGTGGTGGTGGATTCGGGCGTCAACAGGTCGTCGGGCATGGGTGCTGCTCTTGTTTTTGGGTTGGGCCCATTATGGCAGGTGATGTGGGTCGGGGGAAGAGGGACGCGAGGTGTTGTATCAAACTTGCGGGCGGCGGCGGGTTGCAAAACGGGTGGTTTTCCCGCTGAGATGCGGAAATCTTGGAGGAGCAGGTGATGAGCTGGATCAAGACGATACCATTCGACGAGGCACGCGGTCGGTTGAAGACGCTGTATGACCGGGTCACGGGGCCTGGGAACAATGTGGACAACATCATGATGGTGCATTCCCTGCGTCCACATTCGATGGAAGGTCACATGGCGCTCTACAAGAATGTGCTGCACCATTCAGGAAACTCGGTTCCCAAGTGGTTTCTGGAAGTGCTCGGGGTCTGGGTCAGCTCGTTGAATCGCTGCGGCTATTGTGTCGAGCATCATTTCAGCGGGTTGCAGCGACTCTTGGGGGACGAGCAGCGCGGTTTGGCCATCCGCGCGGCGGTCGAGGCGGAAACACCCGAGACGGCGCCGTTGGACCCCGCACAGATGGCGGCGATGGAATATGCCCGAAAACTGACCGAGAACCCGGCTGGCCTGGCGGCGGCGGATATCGACGCGTTGCGATCTGTTGGCTGGGATGATGGTGAGATCCTGGAGATCAATCAGGTTTGCGCCTATTTCTCCTATGCCAACCGCACCGTTCTGGGGCTTGGCTGTTCGACCAAGGGCGACATTCTGGGGTTGTCCCCGAACAATTCGGACAATCCGGATGACTGGGGCCATCGGTGAAGGGCGCTGCCTCTTGCGTCCTTCGGCGTCGGGCGAAGAGTTGGCTCAGTTGTCCTGAACCCAATCGAGAATAGCGTCGGCCACCGCCTGAGGTTTCTGGTGATGCAGCCAATGGTCTGTACCGTCGATCTGCATGCGGGTCAGGTTGGGAGCGAACTCTTCCAGCCCATCGGAGCATTCGGGAAGCAAGGCTTTGTCCCGCGGCCCCCACAGAAGCAAATGCGGGCAGCGGACCCTCAGCCTGTCAACGGGCAGTTCCGGCAGGTCCGTGCAGGGCGCGCCTGGCTCAGCCACCACAAGGGGTGAGGCCCGGTACCAGTTAAGCATGGCGTCGAGCCGTCCCGGGCGGGCCCATTCGGTGCGATAGTCGCCCATGCGCGCGTCGCTCATCCAGTCCAACCCCATGCCATGCCGAAAGAATTGTTCGAGCTTGGCGAAGTTGCCGGCCGAAAGAAATTCGGCTGCATCGGGCGCGCGCAGGCGGTTGATGTATTGAGAGGCCTCGGATTGTTTGCCTCCTGCCGCAAGTTCGCGCTGGAACGGGACAGGGTGAACACCGTTGGCGATGATCAGGCGGCTGACCAACTTGGGGTGGAACATGGCAATTCCGTAAGCCACCGAGGCGCCCCAATCATGTCCCAGCACAGTGACGGGGTCGCCAACCTGCTCGATCAGCACGGCCATGTCCGACACCAGCTTTGACAGCGCATAGTTCGAAATACCCTCGGGGGCCCAGCTTTGACCATAGCCACGCTGGTCCGGCGCGATGCAGTGAAAGCGGTCCGACAGGTGCGGGGCCAGGTCGGACCACGCGCCGCCATACTCCGGGAAACCGTGCAACATCAAAAGCGTAGGCAGGTTGGGATCGCCCCAGCGGCGGACGAAGAACGGGTGGCCGTTGAGGTCGAAGAATTCGCTGTCCATGCGGGATGCCCCTGACTGAGTTCACACCTGCAGAGTTTTCGGAGCCGTCGCCGAAGTCAACTTGATACGGATCAACGCGGAAAAGATGCAGATCTGCTAGGCGTTTCGGCGGACAGTGACACAGGAGAGAGCATATGGACGCAGTGATCCGAAAAAAGACGACCGCAGCCCCCGTGGCCGTCATGGCCAAACCGAACGCGGACACCGAAGCGCCCACCCGCGAAAAGATCCGGCAGGCCTTTGAAAGCGGGGAGTATCCGTATCGCTCGAAATTGTCCCGGGCGGCTTATGAAAAGCAGAAGGCCCAGTTGCAGGCCGAATTGTTGAAGGTGCAGTTGTGGGCGCAGGAGACCGGGCAGAAGTTCGTGCTGTTGTTCGAGGGTCGCGACGCCGCCGGCAAGGGCGGCACCATCAAGCGGTTCATGGAGCATCTGAACCCGCGTCAGGCTCGGGTGGTGGCGCTGAACAAGCCGACCTGGGAGGAGAAGGGCCAGTGGTATTACCAGCGCTATATCCAGGAATTGCCCACCGTCGGCGAAATGGTCTTTTATGACCGGTCCTGGTACAACCGGGCCGGGGTCGAGCGGGTGATGGGGTTCTGCACCCCGAACGAATACCTCGAGTTCATGCGCCAGACGCCCGAGTTGGAGCGCATGATGGTTCGGTCGGGAATCCAGCTTTATAAATACTGGTTCTCGGTGACACGGGATGAGCAGCTGCGCCGTTTCAAAAGCCGCGAGACGGACCCGCTGAAGCAATGGAAACTGTCGCCCATCGACAAGGCCAGCTTGGACAAATGGGATGACTACACCGAGGCGAAAGAGGCGATGTTCTTCTATACCGACACCGCCGACGCGCCTTGGACCATCGTCAAGTCGAACGACAAGAAGCGCGCCCGGCTGAACTGCATGCGGCATTTCCTGTCGACGCTGGATTATCCGGACAAGGATCATGGCATCGTGGGCCAGCCCGATCCTCTGATCGTGGGGCAGGCACATCATGTGGTCCACCGGTCGGATCACATCCTTGGTACGGCGATCCATCCCGAGGCGCGCGTCACCTGATTGGCCCGACGGGCGTCACCGAGGTCTCGAAGTGAAATTTCAGAGATCTCCCCTTGCCCCGGCTCGGGGCCGCGCATATGGCTGGCGGGATGAGAAAGGTCATGACATATCCCGCCCATTTCCGGGCCATTGCTGTGCTGGGGCTGCCGTTGATCGGTGGTCATCTGGCGCAATTCGCCATTGGCCTGACGGATACGATCATGCTGGGCTGGTATGGCGTCGAGGCACTGGCCGCGGTGACGCTGGCCAGCAGCTTTTACTTTGTTCTGTTTCTTTTCGGAGGCGGATTTGGCCTAGCCGTCATGCCGATGGTCGCGACCGCGGCCGCCGAGGAAGATGAAACCAGCATTCGCCGCAGCACCCGAATGGGTCTGTGGCTGTCTCTGCTGTATGGCATGCTGGTCATGCCGCTGCTGTGGTGGTCCTACCCGATTCTGATCGCCACGGATCAGGATCCACAAGTGGCGCAAACCGCGTCCGAGTATCTGCGGGTTGCGGGCTGGGGCCTGTTTCCCGCGCTGGTGGTGATGGTTCTTAAATCCTATCTGGCCGCGTTGGAGCGTACGCAGATCGTGCTGTGGATTACCGTCGCGGCGGCAGTGGTCAATGGACTTACGAATTATGCGCTGATCTTCGGCAACTGGGGCGCGCCGGAACTGGGCGTGATGGGGGCCGCGATTGCGTCGGTCGTCACGCAGACCGTGTCGCTGGTGGCGGTGATCATTTACGCGGTGAAAGTCCTGCCGGAGCATAACCTGTTCCAGCGGTTCTGGCGCCCGGATTGGGAAATGTTGCTGAGCGTCCTGAAGCTGGGTGTGCCCATCGGTCTGACCTTGTTGGCCGAAGTGTCTCTGTTCGCCATGTCCGCCTTCATGATGGGGTGGATCGGGCAGGTGCCGCTGGCGGCGCACGGGATTGCGCTGAACCTGGCCTCGGCCACTTTCATGGTGCATCTGGGCCTGTCGAATGCAGCAACGATCCGGGCCGGCAATGCGCTGGGGCGCAAGGATCGACCGCATCTCGAGAAAGGCGCAATCGCGGTCACGGGCATGTCCCTTGTGGTGTCCGTGCTGACAATCATCCTGTTCCTGACCTGCGCCGAGCCGCTCATCTCGGTATTTGTCGAACCGGACGACCCGCAGCGTCCCCAGATTCTGGCCATCGGGACCGGTCTGCTGGCCATGGCGGCCCTGTTCCAGCTGGTGGACGGCGCGCAGGTAATCGCTCTGGGCCTTCTGCGCGGGTTGCAAGACGCCAAGGTGCCCATGGTTATGGCAGGCCTCAGCTATTGGGTCGTGGGGATCCCCGCATCCTACTACTTTGGTTTCGTGCAAGGCATGGCCGGGATCGGAGTCTGGCTTGGCCTTGTTCTGGGCCTTGCCTGCGCGGCGGTCATGCTGATGGGACGGTTCTGGCTGCGATCCGTCCGCGTGGTAGGTGCGCCCGCCGCGTAGCGACAACCGCCAGGCTCAACCCTTCTCCAGCCGGTCGGCCTTCTTGCGCACCAGTACCGTGCGCAAGTCGTGCATCGCCAGCAGCAACCGGTCCGTGATGTCTTCCAATTGGGTATCGGTCGCCTTGGACTGGGCCCATTGCGTGGTCAGGTTCAGGTGATCGATCGTGCGGTGGATGTCGTCGACGTCGCGCCGCGCAAGCAGGGCTTTGCGTTCGTCCATCCAACGGGCGATTTCGGTTTTGTCCGCTTCGGTCAGGGTACCCTGACCATGCGGCTTGACCTCGCCGTTGCGGATGTTGATCACCGCGATCTGGTCCATTTCGATCCGGCGCTGCCGGTTCTCCGTGTCGATCTTGAACACGACCGCGCCGTTCTCGCGGACGCGAAAGTAATATTCGGGCAGTGCTGCGGACATGTTGAACCTCGGTCTTAGCTCAGGGACGCGCAGAACCGCTGGATGCGGGTGCAGGCCTCGGTCAAGGCTTCGTCTGAAGTCGCGTAGCTGACGCGGAAATTGGGGCTGAGGCCGAACGCCGCTCCAAAAACTACGGCTACGTCGGCTTCCTCCAATAGGGCAGTCGCGAAGGCCTCGTCGGTGTCGATGACCGTGCCGGCCGGCGTGGTCTTGCCGATCAACCCGGCGATGGACGGATAGACGTAGAATGCGCCCTCGGGAGTGGGGCAGGTGATGCCGTCAATCTGGTTCAGCATCCCGACCACAAGATCGCGTCGGCGTTTGAAAGTTTCATTGTTCGGGGCAAGGAAGTCTTGGGTGCCGTTCAGGGCCTCGACCGCGGCCCACTGGCTGATCGAGCAAGGGTTCGACGTGGATTGCGACTGGATCTTGCGCATGGCCGCGATCAGCTCGACAGGGCCTGCGGCATAGCCGATACGCCAGCCGGTCATGGCATAGGCCTTGGAGACACCGTTGCACGTGAGCGTGCGATCATACAGCCCGGGTTCGACTTCGGCTGGCGTGCAGAACTCAAACCCGTCATAGGCGAGGTGTTCATACATGTCGTCCGACATGATCCAGACATGAGGATGCCGCATCAGAACATCGGTCAGAGCCTTGAGTTCGGCGCGGCTGTACCCTGCGCCGGTCGGGTTCGACGGCGAGTTGAAGATGAACCATTTGGTGTTTGGCGTGATTGCGGCTTCCAACTGGTCTGGGGTCAGCTTAAAGCTGTTTTCCAGTGTGGTCTCAACCACGACAGGCGAACCGCCCGCAAGCAGCACCATGTCCGGATAGCTGACCCAGTAGGGGGCGGGAATGATAACTTCGTCGCCCGGATTCATCGTCGCCATCAGCGCATTGTACAGCGTCTGCTTGCCACCTGTTCCGACCGAGATCTGTGCGGGCGTGTAGTCCAGCCCGTGGTCACGTTTCATCTTGGCGCAAGCGGCCTGTTTCAGCTCGGGAATGCCGTCAGGCGCGGTGTATTTCGTTTTACCGGCGGCGATTGCGGCAACGGCTGCGTCCTTGATGTTCTGCGGCGTGTCGAAATCGGGCTCACCTGCGCTGAGGCCGATGACGTCCCGTCCGGCGGCCTTCAACTCGGCGGCTTTGGCCGTCATGGCAATGGTCGGCGAAGGTTTGACGCGCGACAGTGTCGCAGACAGAAAGCTCATGGTGGGCCCCGGTTTGTATGTTGCTCAGGACTGTCATAGGGTGCCGCCGAAACACGATCAAGCGATATGCTTTTGAAGAACTGGAGAGTTTGATGAGCGACGAAACCGACTGGTTCGGACCCGAGGCCGCGACATTCGGAGACCGCGTGGCCGGCGCGCGCGAAGCCGCCGGCATGACCCAGACCCAACTGGCCCGCCGGCTGGGTGTCAAGAAGTCCACTGTGGTGGCCTGGGAGAATGACCTGTCAGAACCGCGCGCCAACAAGCTGTCGATGATGGCAGGTATGTTGAACGTGTCGATCATGTGGCTGCTAACCGGTGAAGGCGAGGGCATGGATGCTCCGGACGTCGCGGAAGCCGCGGATATGGAGCTGGCACCGCTGGTCGCGGAGTTGCGCGCCATCCGGGGCGAGATGCGGGCCAGTTCCGAGCGCCTTGCGCGGGTCGAGAAAACGCTGCGGCTGAAGCTGGAGAAAGGCGAATGAACGACATCCGGATCAAGCGGCTGAAGATGCGGTCGATGCGGCGCGGCATCAAGGAAATGGACATAATTCTGTCTGCCTATGCCGACCAGCGGCTTGAGCGGATGTCTGCGACCGAATTGGACCTGTACGAAGCTTTGTTGCACGAAAACGATCAGGACCTCTACCAATGGGTAACCGGGCAGGTCGCCGCCCCTGAACACTACGCGAGCATGATCTTCGATATCTCGCAAGTATTTCAAAAATAATGGCAAAACAGACTTAACAGATTCTTCGGGATTTCGCGTCAAAGTTTCCTGAACGGCGCGATTGAATCGGAGGATCGGATGAGTTTGGAATTGCAGGTCTCCGCACCCGGAACCAAAGGGTTCATGTCCAGCTATCTTGAGGCGCTGGCATTGGTTGAACGTCTGCATCGGTTGCTTCTGGACGTCATAAAGGACGAGTTCGAGCGGGTCGGCGTTCTGGAAATCAACGCGGTGCAGGCGCTGCTGCTGTTCAACATCGGTGACCACGAGGTGACTGCCGGTGAACTCAAAAGCCGCGGCTATTATCAAGGCAGCAATGTCAGTTACAACCTCAAGAAACTGGTCGAGATGGGGTTCATGCATCACCAGAGATGCGAGATTGACCGACGTTCGGTGCGGGTGCGTCTGACACCTCGGGGGCGGGAAATCCGTGACATCGTGGCCGATCTCTTCTCGCGGCACGCCGAAGGGCTACAGGCCAAAGGTGTCCTTGGCACCGAAGGGATCGAAGAGATTACCAGCGCTTTGCGCCGGGTTGAACGGTATTGGACGGATCAGATCCGGTACATCTACTGACTAACGCCGTTCAATGGCAAAACTTGGGACAGGGTCAGCGAATCCAGCTCTCTGATCAGCTTGCGCGTCATCGCGTCTTCGTAGGCTTCAAATCCCAAAGCGGTTTCGACGAAGGCTCCGGGCCCCAGAATGACCCAAGCGTTGTAATAGGCCGACAACTCTCCGATTTGCACATACCGCTTGTCCCCGGTGCTGGGATCATCGGCTCCGATCACGAGCCCATTGATCGTGATGCCGGTTGCCTGCAGTTGGGCTTTAGCTTCTCTGGGATGGAGGCCGACATTGTGCTTGCCATCTCCTGAGAGGTCCAGCGTCCGCTTCAAGCAGGCGGCTTGGGCATCCAACAAATCAGCCCCGTACTGCATGGCAGACCCCACCGCTGTGCCCTGAGGTGCCGATGACCGACGCGTGGATTGCAGACGTTGCGCAATCCCGGACAAATCGGTCGGGGACCGAATGTCGGTCCAGCCGACCAACAGCCGCTGGAAACCTGCTTCGCTCCATTCGAAAACGGCGATCCGAACGGGGGCTTCGGGATTCGACAGGATCAGCCGTTCCACCTCCGGCCGTTGCAATGCAGCGGCCAAGCCGTCCAATTGAAGTCGGTATTCGTTGCTGTCGACTGAGCCTGAAACATCCAACCCAAGCGCCAGGGCTTGCCGGCATTGAGCAGCGGCCGGGCTGCCCAAGGCCAAACAACACAGAGCCAGCGCACGGGTAATCATTTTGCGTTGCGCCCCAACGCGCCGACCTGAAGGCTGGTCAATTCCCGTTCCAGCTTGCGTCGCATGGCGCGCTCAAAGTCTTCGAACCCTTGCGCGATTTCCAAAAAGGCGTTTGGCCCATGCAAGACGTTGTTCTCAAAAAACGGGATGAGGAACAGCTCCCCTTCGAAATCCGCCGCATTTATGACCAACCCATTCACGGTTATGCGGTCGAAGGGAAAGTGGCGATAGGCGATCTGCGGACTGTAGCCGTCATTGTTCGAGCCGTCCCCGGACAGGTCAATCGTTTGAAACAGGCATTGCGGAGCCTGCTCCATCAGAGAGGCCCCGAAAGCCAGGGCATATCCCATGGCAGTGGCCGAGCCGCTGTCAGATCTTTGGGACTCGCTCACCTGTGTCGCTACAACAAGCAGATCAGCCTCGGTCTCGATCAGGCGCCAGGGAAGGACGATGTACTGGGCGTCGCGACCGCTCCACTCATAAACCGTCAGGGCTACGGGCAGCGGCGAGGAAAAGAACGCTTTCCGGACTTCAGGAGCGATCAGGGCTGAAGCCAGGCCCTGCCGCTGCAGGGCGTCTTCTTTGGCGTCGACCGAAACGGATATGTCCAAAGCAAGCGCCAAGGCCAGCCGGCAGTTTTGGGCCTCAGCAGAGCTGGCCAGAACGGCCAGCCCCAATCCTGTCAGCCAGCGGATCACCAGTGGCCGGTGCTTTCCATGCTGGCCCAAGGTTCGGCCGGGGGCAAGGCATCGCCATTCTGCAGCAGTTCAACCGAAATGTTGTCAGGCGAGCGCACGAACGCCATGCGCCCATCGCGGGGAGGGCGGTTGATGACGACACCATTGTCGGCAAGGTGCTGACAGGTCTCGTAAATGTTGTCGACCCCATAGGCCAAGTGGCCGAAATGGCGGCTGTCGCTTGGCAAACCCTCATCGCCATCCCAGTTCCATGTCAGCTCGATCGGCCTGTCCTCCTGACCCGGAGGGGCCATGAAGATCAGCGAAAATCGCCCTTCCTCGCTGTCGTAACGGCGGGTTTCCTGGAGTCCCAGCAGCTTGTAGAAGGCCATGGATTTTTCCAAATCCTTCACGCGCACCATGGTGTGGAGGTATCTCAGCCCCATCTCGGCGATCCTTTCGGTGTTGATGATTGTGTGCAGCTTAGCGCGCTGCAGGGGCGTGTCGAGGGGGCGGTCGCAGAGAAACCGAAAAATGCGCGACGCAGCGCACATATGGCGGTTTCAGTGCTGATGTTGCCGATATATAGTGGTCGGCGACTCATTTCAAAAACGAGGTATGTCCATGCCGCTGTCCGCCGAACAACTGGCCGAGATCGAAGAGCAACGCGCACAAACGCAGTCGACCCGCCGTGTTGTGGCTCCGGGTATGGAACAGCACCTCTACACTGCGCATCCTGTTCTGGACCACGGATTCGTTCGGGTCATCGACTATATGGGCGATGATGCTGCGATCTGCCAGGCGGCCCGCGTGTCCTATGGCAAAGGTACGAAGTCCGTACAGAATGACGAGGGGTTGATCCGCTATCTGATGCGCCACTGGCACTCGACCCCGTTCGAGATGTGCGAAGTGAAACTGCACGTGAAACTGCCGGTCTTCGTGGCCCGCCAGTGGATCCGCCACCGGACGGCCAACGTCAACGAATACTCTGCTCGCTATTCGATCCTTGATCGGGAATTCTACATTCCCGCGCCGGATCAATTGGCTGCGCAATCAGCGATCAACAATCAGGGGCGGGGCGAGGCGCTTCAGGGCGAAGAGGCTGCGCGCGTGCTGGAGATTCTCAAGGCCGACAGCGCCCGCTGCTACGACAATTACGAAGCGATGATCGGCCAGGATGGCCAGCAGGGTCTGGCGCGCGAACTGGCGCGGATGAACCTGCCGGCAAACATCTACACGCAGTGGTATTGGAAGGTGGACCTGCACAATCTGTTCCACTTCCTGCGCCTGCGGGCAGATCCGCATGCGCAATACGAAATCCGCGTCTATGCCGAAACCATGTGCAAGATCGTGGCCGACTGGGTACCGTTCGCGTACAAGGCGTTCGAAGACTATCGCCTGGGTGCGGTCAACCTGTCGGCACAGATGGTCGAAGCGCTGCGTCGGATGCTGAAGGGCGAGCAGGTGACGCAGGAAAACTCGGGCATGACCGCGCGCGAATGGCGCGAGTTCGAAGCGGTGATCCGCGAAGGCTGATCGCCACCTGTTCGGATTGTCATGATCCTGTTACACTTTGGGCATGACGTTCAGCTTGATGTTTAGAACTGCGGCGATCGCTTTGTTGCTGTGCCAGCCGGCCTACGCAAAGTCGCCAATCGCTGAGGTGATCTGTGAGCCCACGGCGCGGATGCATGACAAACTGCGCCACCAATTCGGCGCGCAGCAAACCGCCTCTGGTGTTCGCGGACCCGAGCAGATCATGGAGGTGTGGACCAGCCGTCGCGGTGACTGGACCCTTGTCGTAACCTATGCGACCGGGACGTCCTGCATTGTGGCCATGGGCGATAACTGGACAAACCGCAACGAGGCCGACCCGACGCGAGGTTAGACTATCCGGGAAGAGGGTGGACAACGGCCTGTCAATTGGCCGTTGACCTTGTTTCGTCGCACCCGCCAGTTGGCGGGCCCTTTTACAATGGCTTCAAATCAGCCGCCATTTGGCGGCCGTCACGTCCGTCCTGCAACTCGTACGAGACTTTCTGATTGTCGGCGAGTCCGGTCAGGCCGGATCGTTCTACGGCCGAGATATGCACAAACACATCCTTACCCCCTTCATCGGGGGCAATAAAACCATAGCCTTTGGTCGTATTGAACCACTTCACGGTGCCGGTTGGCATTTCCCGTGTCTCCTTCTCCTTGCGCGTCACCCAGCAAATCGGCAGGGCATAGTCAAAGCGACCACAAACCCACGCAGTTCCGAACGAACGAGACGGCGTAAATTGTGTGTTTCGCCTTTTTCAACATTGCACGGTGAAGTAAAAAATCAAGGAATACTGGGTTAACCTATTCGTTTTGCCCGAAATTGCTGCAACGACCGGAGTAGATACATCATGCGCCTTTTTGGCCTGAAGACCTGCGATGCCTGCCGTAAGGCATTGAAATCACTGCCTGATTCCGAATTCATTGATGTCCGAGGTGCGGGTGTTCCTTCGGAGGTGCTGGCCAAAGCGTTTGACCAGTTCGGCGAAGCCTTGCTCAACACCCGCTCGACAACCTGGCGTGGATTGGACGACGATCAACGCTCGCGACCACCGCTGGAACTGCTGGCTGATCATCCTGCCCTGATGAAGCGTCCGCTGATCGAACGTGACGGTCACTTGTTCCTGGGCTGGACCACGCAAACCCGCGCAGCCCTTGGCATTGCTTGATCGGGTGACTATCTGAACCGGCGCAACAATCAGGAATAATTCATGCGAAACGCAGCCATGATATTGGGTGTCATTGCCGGTCTGGTCGGAATGATCGTCGGTTTTTTTGGGTACGGGTTTGTCGAGCTTGTGGATCGTTACGGCGAGATCGAGGGGTTGGCAGAGCAGGTGGAAAACCCCCAGCTTATCAAGACAGCATCGCTTTTGGCGCCGTTGCTGGCGATTGCCGGGGGGGCCATGGCGCATGCGCGTGCGCTGGTGGCGGGAGTGCTTCTGCTGATTTCCGCTGCGGGGATGTACTATGCCTTTGGCTTTGGCGTGTTCACCATGTTCCCGATTGCCTTCGCCGGCGTCGCCGGGCTGCTTGGGATCGCCGCGGGCAAGCCGGACGAACCCAAAGCGCATTTCTAGATCATTTCAGGCGCAGGACCCGGTCGAGCGAGAGTGGGCCCGCGCCGTTGATCACGATCACCACGAACAGGAAGGTCCACATGACCCGCTGATCCATCAGAGTGATGGTGTTGTCGAACAGACCACCCAGTTTGACCCCGTGCCCGGTGACATCGGTGAAGGTCTGGACCCAGACGAACCCGATCATGCCCAGGGCGGCAAGGCGGGTCAGCAGCCCCACCAGCAGCAACGCAGGCAGGACGAACTCGGCCCAGGTTCCGGCGACGGCAACGGGCCAGGTAAAGAACCCTAGCTGCGAGCTGTCGTAGCCGACGGCCTCCATGGCCTTGGGGAAGATCTGGACATAGGCCCCATCCGAGGGGAACAGGAACCCGAAAAAGCCGCTGCCCAGCTTGGTCATGGCCGAGTTCCAGTAATAGACCAGAAGAACCGCTATGAAAGTCAGCCGCGCCACGGTCGGTGTCAGCCAGTTCGAGGCGTGGTCCAGCTTTCCAAGTGCGGAATTATGCATAGAGATCAGGGCAGTCATGTTTCCGGCCTTTCGATAGTCATTGAAGTAATTGCACTGCCCTGCAACAGCAGTGCCAGGGTGGTTCCCAGGTCGAACGCGGGAGTCCGGGCGGTGGTTGCCTCGAAGGCCTGACCAATGGTCTGGCCGGCCTGCATGGCGGTGATCCAGTCGACCCCGCCGGGCGGCAGCAGGTGTGGCGACGGGTCGAATTCGGGGCGCGTGATCAGCACGTCCTGCGCACCGGGCTGAGGCTTTGGCGCGCCGTCTTCGGTGTTGAACCGCCAGATGGAGTGGATGGGCCAGTCGGATCGGATCAACTGCATGGCCGGGGCAAAGCCCAGCCGGGCCTGCATCAGGTCTTCGGGCGGCAGGGCGGCCAGCGCGTCGGGCGCGATCGGTTGGCTGTCGGCGGCGTGGTAGGACCGGCGCAATGCCAACTCCAGCCGTGCCACGTCGGGCAGATAGCCAAGATGCGCCAGTTGCTCGGTGTCGGCGAGGAATTCGGGGAAGTTCTCGCCATAGAACATCATCAGCGGAGAGCTAGGCGGGTTCCGACGCAGATAGATCCCGGCCAGACCGTCCATATTCTGCGGACCCAGCAGCTTGGTTATGACCGGAAATGCCTGGTGCATGGCCTCGGTCAGCGACACGGCCACGTTGTTGCGGTAGACGCTGAAGCGGCGTCCGGCGGGGCGGGCCTGATCGTCCAGCAACCCCTCGGGCACGGGAGCCGTCGGATCCAGCAGGGCCGCCCGGAATTCTGATTGCGAGACGCTCATGCCGGGATCCGGTCCAGCGCGGATTGCGCGCGTTCTGCCTCGGCGCGCAGGGTGGGCCAGTCGGGCACGTCATTGTCCCATTCGATCAGCACGGGTTTGGGGCCCGACTGGTCGAGCACATAATCCAGCAACGCCCAGACCGGATCGACGACGGCGCGGCCATGGCTGTCGATCAGCAGGGGTTGGCCGTGATCGTCCTGATCCTCGTCATGGCCACCCAGGTGGATCTCGCCAACCTGGTCCAGAGGGTAGGCGTCAATATAGGCCCGCGGGCTGTAATTCAGATTGGTGGCCGAGACGAAGACGTTGTTGACGTCCAACAGCAGGCCACATCCGGTCCGGCGCGCAACCTCGCGCAAGAAGTCGGGTTCGGACCACGTGCTTTCGGTAAAAGCGAGATAGCTGGAGGGATTTTCCAGCAACATCTGCCGGCCCACCGTCTGCTGTACCTGGTCGATATGATCGCAGATGCGGGCCAGTGTGGCGTCGGTATAGGGCAGGGGCAGCAGATCGTTCAGGAACTGGCTGTCATGGGTGGACCATGCCAGATGCTCCGAAAAGCTGGCCGGGTTCAGCCAGCCCACAAGATGCTTCAGGCGGGCCAGGTGCTCGGCGTCCAGCGGGCCTTCGCCACCGATGGACAGGCCCACGCCGTGCACGGAAATGGGAAACCGTTCGGACAGGTGGCGTAGCTGCGCCAGCGGTCGGCCGCCGTCGCCCATGTAGTTTTCGGCGTGAATTTCCAGCCAGCCGACCGGGCCGGGCTGGTCAAGGATCTCGGCATAGTGCTGCGGCTTGTAGCCGACCCCGGGCGCGGCGGGCAGCCGTTGCATTCTGCGGGCGTCATCCAACATCGCGTGATCCTTCTCAGCAAGAAACAGGGCGGGCTGTTTGGTTTAGCCCGCCCCTGACATTCCTTCCCGTGCCTTATGCCGGCAGATCGCGTTCCAGCGGCTCGAGCGAGCCTTTGCGGGGCGTTCCGTCCGCGGATTTGGGCAGCTCGATGTCGGCGCAGGTGCCCGCATCGACCAACGTCCAGGCGTTGCCTTGGTAATCCACGGTCGAGGTGCCGGCACATGTGGTGCCCGGTCCGGCGGCGCAGTCGTTCTGGCCTGCCAGCGATACGCCATAGCATTTTTCTTTGGCCTGAGCGGCGGCGGTGGTTGCAGAGCCCGCAACGGCTGCGGCAACGGCGCTTGCGATTACGAGGGTTTTGGCGGTGTTCGACATCTCAGGTAATCCTTTTCGTGATTGCGTATGTCTGCTTGTGACAGTGACAAAGGTAACGGCTGACACTGCTCTGTTGAATTCACGAGCCCGTGTCTCACGGCTGTGTCAGGGAGCGTTAATGCCCCTTGCAAGTTAACACACTGTAATAAATTAGGAAATCCAGAAATGTTTCAATCCGGCCCCGTGCTGGGGGCCGGATTGGCGGCAAGACTGTGCCGATTGTTACAGAAGATCGGGGGGCGTTGCCGCGTGCGCCAGCTCTTTTGTTACAGCGTCAAGCGGCTGGACCTGGGTCTGCTTCTCGCCCAGGCGGCGGACGCTGACTGTGCGCTCTTCGACCTCGCGGTGGCCGACGGCCAGGATCACCGGCACCTTGCCGACGGAATGTTCGCGGACCTTGTAGTTGATCTTCTCGTTGCGGATGTCGGCCTCGGCCCGGACACCGGCAGCCTTGAGCGTTTCGACCACTTCCAGAACATAGTCATCGGCCTCGGAGGTTATCGAGGCCACGACGACCTGGCGCGGCGCCAGCCAGAACGGCAGTTTGCCGGCGTGTTCTTCGATCAGGATGCCGATGAACCGTTCGAACGACCCCAGGCAGGCGCGGTGCAGCATCACCGGACGGTGTTTGGCCCCATCGGCGCCGATATAGGTGGCGTCCAGCCGTTCGGGCAGGACGAAATCCACCTGGAATGTGCCGCATTGCCAGTCACGCCCGATTGCGTCGGTCAGGACGAATTCCAGCTTCGGCCCATAGAAAGCACCTTCGCCGGGGTTCAGTTCCGGCTCGACCCCCGCAGCGCGGGTGGCGGTCAGCAGGGCTTCTTCGGCCTTGTCCCAGACCTCATCCGAGCCGGCGCGCTGTTCGGGGCGATCCGAGAATTTGACCTTGAAACTGTCAAAACCCAGATCCTTGTAGACATCGGTCAGAAACCCGATGAAGCGGGCACATTCATCGCCGATCTGGTCCTCGGTCGAGAAAATATGCGCGTCGTCCTGAGCAAAGCCGCGGACCCGCATGATGCCATGCAGCGCGCCCGAGGGTTCGTAGCGCGCGCAGGATCCGAATTCGGCCATGCGCAGCGGCAGGTCGCGGTAGGATTTCAGGCCCTGCTTGAAGATTTCCACGTGGCAGGGGCAGTTCATCGGTTTGAGCGCGTTCACGGCCTTTTCGCGGGCGTGTTCCTCGTCGACTTCGACGATGAACATGTTTTCCTGGTACTTGTCCCAGTGGCCCGAGCGTTCCCACAGCTTGCGGTCGACCACCTGAGGGGTGTTGACCTCGACATAGCCGCCGCGGTGCTGGGCACGCCGCATATAGTCCTGAAGCTGGGTGTAGATGGTCCAGCCGTTGGGGTGCCAGAAGATCTGGCCCGGGGCCTCTTCCTGCATGTGGAACAGGTCCATCTCGCGGCCCAGCTTGCGGTGGTCGCGCTTGGCGGCCTCTTCCAGCATGTGCAGGTGCGCCTTGAGCTTTTCCTTGCCGGTGAAGGCAACGCCATAGATACGCTGCAGCATCGGGCGGTTGCTGTCGCCACGCCAGTAGGCGCCGGCGATGGACATCAGCTTGAACGCGTCGCCGGGTAGTTGGCCGGTATGCTGCAGGTGCGGGCCGCGGCACAGGTCCTGCCAATGGCCGTGCCAATACATGCGCACCGGCTCGTCACCCGGAATCGCCTCGATCAGCTCGACCTTGTAGGGCTCGTTGTTGGCCTTGTAGAACGCGATGGCACGTTCGCGGTCCCAGATCTCGGTGGTGACAAGATCGCGCTTGTTGATGATCTCTTTCATCTTTTTCTCGATGAGGCCGAGATCTTCGGGCGTGAAGGGCTCTGCGCGGTCAAAGTCGTAGTACCAGCCGTTTTCGATGACCGGGCCGATGGTGACCTTGGTGTCGGGCCAGATTTCCTGCACCGCGCGGGCCATCACGTGGGCAAAGTCGTGGCGGATCAGCTCGTTGGCCTGAGCCTCGTCCTTCATCGTGTGAAGGGCGATTTCGGCATCCTGTTCGATGGGCCACTGCAGGTCCCAGTGCTGGCCGTTGACGGTGGCCGAGATGGCCTTTTTCGCCAGCGAGGTGGAGATGTCGGCAGCGACCTCGGCCGGCGTGACGCCTGCCGCGTAGGATCGGGAATTGCCATCGGGGAAAGTAAGAGAGACGGATTTCGTATCCAGGGCCATGATCTGGCTCTCCTCGTCGGTTTGGCGCCCACAGAACGCCCGGTTGCGGGTTATGGTGTCGGGTCCGTTTGGCAGGTGGTAGTGGCTGTGTCAAGCGTTGGCGGGCAGAGGGCTCTGCTCCGAGCGTGCCGCGGGATATCTGCCGCCAGATGACGGAGGGGCGGGAATTGCACTTGGGCGCGGCGCGTGCATGATGCTGGAAAAGCATGTGGGGATTTCATGGCAGCAACGACATTTCTGGAAACGCCGCAGGGGCGGCGGCTGGCCTATCACAAGAGCGAAGGGGCGGGGCCCACGGTCGTTTTCTTGGGTGGCCTGAAGTCGGACATGGAGGGCACCAAGGCGGTGCATCTCGAGGACTGGGCGCGGACACGTGGGCAGGCCTATCTGCGGTTCGACTATTCCGGGCATGGCGAAAGTTCCGGCCGGTTCGAGGAAGGGTGCATCGGGGATTGGCATGAGGACACGGTTGCGGCGGTTTCAGCGCTGACCGAAGGGCCGCTGATTGTGGTGGGTTCGTCCATGGGCGGGTGGCAGGCGTTGCTGCTGGCGCGGGCCATGCCCGAGCGGATCGCGGGGATGGTCACCATCGCTGCGGCGCCGGATTTCACCGAGGACGGCTATTGGGCCTCGTTCAGCGACGAACAGAAACAGGTGCTGGAGACGGTCGGGCATGTTGAACTGCCCTCGGACTACATGGAGCCTTACATCATCACCAAGCGGATGATCGAGGATGGGCGGACGCGGCTGGTGTTGCGGTCGCCGTTGAACCTGCCGTTCCCGGTACGGTTTCTGCAAGGCACGGCGGATACGGCGGTTTCCACCGAGACGGCGGTACGGCTGCTCGACCATGCCAGCGGTCCGGACATGCGGCTGTTGTTGGTCAAGGATGCGGATCACCGGTTCTCGGACGGGCCGTGTCTGGGGCTGATCGAAGATGCGGTTCGCGACGTGATGGGGGGCAACTGATGCGGCGGCTGGGGCGGTTTCTCGGGCGGGCCTTGCTGGCGTTGGTGGTGGTCGGCGGGCTGATCTACTGGTTGGGCCCGCGCGAAGAGGTGGATCTGCACCCGCGGTTCGATCCGCGCAAGTTCGGCGAGGGGATTCAGGTCTATTTCGAAAGCATCGAGTCCGCCTATGACGATATCGTGCCGGGTGTCGAAAAGCGGGTGATCTGGCGGGACGGATTCAAGGAACGGCGCACACCCTATTCTGTGCTTTATGTGCACGGGTTCTCGGCCTCGTCCGAGGAAATCCGCCCGGTGCCCGACAGGATCGCCGACGCGCTCGGGGCCAATCTGGTCTATACGCGCCTGCAGGGGCACGGGCGCGACGGGCTGGCAATGGCCGAAGGGACGGCCTCGGGCTGGATGCGGGACACGGCCGAAGGCCTGGCCGCCGCCCGCGCCGTGGGCGACAAGGTCATCGTGGTCTCGACCTCGACCGGGGGGACCCTGGCGGCAGCCGCGGCGCTGGACCCCGAACTGAGCAAGGACGTGGTCGGGATGGTGTTCATCTCGCCCAATTTCGGGGTGCAGGCGGCCGGATCCTGGATCCCGTCGCTGCCGTGGGCGCGCAGCTGGCTGCCGTTGCTGATGGGCGAAACCCGCGACGTGTCGGGCCCTGATCCGGAAAAGAATCTGTACTGGTCGTCCTCTTATCCGTGGGAGGCGGTGGTTCCGATGTCAGTGCTGGTCGATACCGTCTACGAGCTGGATTTTTCAGGCGCACTGGTGCCGGCTCTGTTCTGGTTCTCGGATGACGATCAGGTGGTTCGGCCCGACCTGACTCACAAAGTTGCAGAAGACTGGGGGGCACCTGCGACCGTTCAGACCGTAACTATGGGGTCGGGTGACGACCCGCAATCGCACGTCATTGCCGGACGGCTGATGTCGCCGGGGCAGACCGATGCGACGGTGGCAGGTATTCTGCAATGGCTGAACGGTTTTGGGGTGGAGTGATGGAGCAACGCGTCAGCCTGATCACGATCGGGGCCGAAGATCCCGAAGCCGCAGCCCGCTTTTACGAGGCGCTGGGCTGGCGCCGCACCGACAGCCCGGACGGGGTGATCGTTTTTGACCTGATCGGCCAGACGCTGGGTCTGTACCCATTGACCGCGCTGGCCGAAGAAATCGGGGTTGGCGTTGAAACCCTGGGTCGCGGCGCGATGACGCTCAGCCACAATTGCCGATCCAAGGAGGGTGTCGCCGAACTGCTGCAAGCTGCCGAGGCAGCGGGGGCCGAAATCCTGAAACCAGCCTCGGACGTGTTCTGGGGCGGGCACCATGGGTACTTTCGGGCACCGGATGGTTCGATCTGGGAAGTTGCGTTCAACCCGTACTCGGCCCTCGCGCCGGATGGGGCCTTTCGTTGGAACGGGTACTGAAAATGCGCCGACCAGGCAGCATGTGGAGCCTCGAGACCTTGGGCCGCGTGCGCCTGTCGCGCCATTTCTTCATGCGCGATTTCCTGTATTCCGAGATCGGGAGCTTTCACGAAAAACAGAACCTGCCGGACAACCCGGATCTGGCCATCGAAACCGGCCGTGCATTTTGCGAAACCCTTCTGGACCCGTTGGAGGAAACATTCGGGCGTGTTGCCGTCCGGTCTGGATACCGGTCGCCCTCGCTGAACCGGTTTGGAAACGAGAACAAGTTGAACTGCGCCCGCAACGATCATCCCCTTGAATGCCACATCTGGGACCGCGGCACAGGCGAGGCGCGAATTGCCGGAGCCTCGATCGTGATTCCATGGTTTGCCGACCGTTACGCGCAAGGCAGGGACTGGCGCGATCTGGCCTGGTGGATGCACGATCATCTGGATTATTCCGAGATCTGGTTCTTTCCCAAACTCTGCGCCTTCAATCTGGTGTGGCGGCCCACCCCGCTGCGCCGGATCGACAGCTACATTGCGCCCCGTGGCAGTCTGCTCAGGGCCGGTGCCGATCCGGATGAGACTCTGAGCGAACGCCGGCGGCGCTATGCGGACTTTCCCGAATTTCGCGCAATCCGCTATCCTTAAAGTTTTTCTTGCCCGTCTGCGCCGAAACTCTCATCCTGATCAACAAAACGGCCGAGCCGATCGGCCAGTACAAGGAGGCCCTGCGTGATCGAGCCGCTGGTCCTGTTGCCAGGATTGATGTGCGATGCACGGCTGTTTCAGCCACAGACAACCCGGCTGTCTCAGACCAGGCCGGTAATGGTCGCGCCGATCGGCGGCGGTGATCGGATCGAAGAGATTGCCTCGGCGCTTTTGGACCAGTTGCCGCACCGCTTTGCGTTGGCTGGTCTGAGCATGGGGGGCATTGTTGCGTTGGAACTGGTGCGCCGCGCCCCGGAACGCGTGACCCGCCTTTGCCTCATGGCGACGGATGCGCAGGCCGATACCCCCCAGATCGCCGCTGACCGCGAAGAGCTGATCGTTGCGGCACAGGCTGGCCGTCTTGAGGATGTCATGCGCAAGGTTCTGGGTTCGGACACGCTGGCCCCCGGACCGCAGCGGATCCCGATATTGAACGACATGCTGGAAATGGCGCTGGAGCTGGGACCGGAACTGTTCGTGCGCCAAATGCGCGCTCTGCAGCGCCGCCCGGATCAGCAGGGCACATTGCGGCGAATAAAGGTGCCGACATTGGTTCTGTGCGGGGCACACGACACTCTGACGCCGGTCAGAAAACACAGTTTCATGGCCGAGTTGATCCCCGGTGCAGCCTTGCATGTGGTGGACATGGCGGGGCATCTTCCGACGCTTGAAGCGCCGGGTGAAACCACCGACGCGCTGTCCGACTGGTTGAACATACCCGTGCGGGCTTTCTAGTCGTACAGCGCCTTGCGTTCTTCAAGGCTGATGACATGCGGAGCCACGACCGGATCGCCGGTTACGACGTCGAAGAACGGAGTTTGCTTCCAACGACCGGAAAGGCGCGCCGCAATGACTCTGCGGATCATGCCGAGAACAGCAGGAGCCACATTCTCGTGCTTCCATTTGCCATTCGCCTGCGGGACATGGGCGCGGGTCTTCACAGGCCCCAGAGGGGATGGATCGGAAAACCTGGCGACATCAAATCCGGCAAAGGGGAATTTCATGCTGCTGGTGGTGGTCGCCAAAGGCGCGTTGCAGCATTTGGCGTACCATCGAAACAGACCTTTGGGTCCCAGCCGCATCACGGCCAGGTTCTCGGCGCCTTTGGTGATGCGGATATATTCGGGCGACATCTGAAAAATGTCTACCGGCCCCGGTGCGGGGTCAGGTTGACCGAAATACAGCTGTCCGGCGCGGCAATCTGGGCAGAAACAGACGACATGGGTGCCACTGGACACCCCTTTGGCCGTGATCTCGCCGCTAAGCTCACCGCAGTTGCAGGCGAACGGAAGGGCAGGCGCCGGGTCTGCGGACATCAAGCAACCTTGTTGCTGTTGGCCGCGCGGCGGCGCGGTTTGCGGCTGTTTTCGTTCATGAAGTCTATGACCAGCGGGCGGATATTGTCACGCCAACTGCGTCCGGCGAAGATACCGTAATGGCCCGCGCCGGGTTCGACATGGCTGGCCTTCTTGCTGTCGGGCAGGCCGGTGCACAAGTCCAGCGCCGCGATACACTGACCGGGGGCCGAGATGTCGTCATTGGCGCCTTCGACCGTCTTGACCGCCACATCCGTGATTTTGCCGATGTCGACTTTGTGGCCAGCCACGATGAACTCATTCCGGGCGATCTCACGGTTCTTGAACACCCGCTCGACCGTCGAGAGGTAGAACTCTGCCGTCATGTCCATCACGGCCAGATATTCATCGTAGAAACGGTTGTGGGCGTCATGATCCGACGCCTCACCCCGCATGACGCGCTGGATCTGGTCGGAGAACGCCTTGCCATGGCGCTCGGCATTCATCGACATGAAGGATGCCAATTGAAGAAGCCCGGGATAAACCATGCGTCCCACGCCCTTGTATTTGAAGCCCACCCGCTGGATCATCGTTTCCTCAAGCTGGCCCATGGTCACCCGGCGGCCGAAATCGGTGACTTCGGTCGGGGTTGCGTCAGGGTCAACCGGGCCACCGATCAGCGTCAGCGTGCTGGGCTGCGCCTTGGGGTCGGTTTCGGCAAGGTACGCCGTCGCCGCAAGGGTCAGGGGCGCGGGCTGGCAGACAGCGACGACATGCGTGTCCGGCCCCAGCTCCTTCATGAAATCGACAAGGTACAGGGTGTAGTCCTCGACATCGAACTTGCCTTCGGACACGGGGATGTCGCGCGCGTTATGCCAATCGGTCACGTAGACTTCGCAATTGACCAGCAGGCTCTTGACGGTCGAGCGCAGCAGGGTGGCGTAGTGTCCGGACATCGGCGCAACCAACAGCACCTTGCGCGGTTGCTCTTTGCGGCCATTCACGCGAAAGTGGACCAGATCGCCAAACGGGCGTTCAAGCACGGAGGTGACATCCACCAGATGATCTTTGCCGTCTTCGCAGGTAAACGTTCGGATACCCCAATCGGGTTTCACGACCATGCGTTGAAACGTGCGTTCGGTTACTTCGCCCCACGCGGCCATCCAGTTGAATGCCGGGTTGGGGATCATGGAAAACTGGGGGTAGGACGCCATCGCGCTTGCGGTTGCACCAAGCCATTGGTTGGTGTTGCGCATGGTTTCCATCAGGTCGTAGGTCATCATGTAACGCACGGGAATGGCCTCCTAAATGTCAGCCTGAGAGTTCGGACCATTCGTCGCTTTGCCCCCCGGTGCCCACGACGATATTCTGCACAGCAGCGAGGTTAGGGGGGATTTGTTAAAATGACAACAAGTGAAGGCCACATGCCCGACTTAAGCGACGAACACGTTGAACGCCTTAAGGAAAACATGCTGAAAGTCGAAGACCTGTCCAAGCGGCTGATCGAGGTGATGGCGTCAAAAAAAGCTCATACTCCCGCGCTGGACGGCCCGAATCAGGAGCTTTTTGCAAGAGCAGCAACAGCTTATTGGGCCGAGGCCCTGCAGAACCCGGCCAAGTTGTTGGAACAACAGCTGGAATACTGGGGAAAGTCCGTCCTGAACTTTGCTGCGGCGCAGCAGGCCCTGCTGGCCGGCGAAGGCGAAGCGGACGAGGCTCCGAGCAAGGATAAACGCTTCTCGAACCCGCTGTGGGATACGAACCCCTATTTCCGTCTCGTCCGTCAGCAATACCTGACCAATGCCGAAGCCATCGCGAACGCGGTGGAGTCGGTCGAGGACTTGGACGCCAAGGACAAGCGGCGGCTGAAATACTTCTCGCAGCAGATTGTCGACATGATGTCGCCGACGAATTTCCTGCCGACCAACCCGGACGCTCTGCAGAAGGCGATCGAAACCGATGGCCAGTCGCTGATCCAGGGGCTGGAGAATCTTGTTGCCGATCTCGAAGCGAATGATGGCGAGTTGATCGTCAAGCTGGCGGACGAAAACGCGTTCAAGGTGGGCGGCAACCTGGCCACAACGCCCGGCGAAGTCGTCTATCGAAATCGGATGATGGAACTGATCCAGTACAGTCCTGCGACTGAGACGGTTTATGAAACCCCCGTCGTTCTGTTCCCGCCCTGGATCAACAAGTTCTACATTCTGGATCTGAAGGCACAAAACAGTCTGATCAAGTGGATCACCGATCAGGGCTATACCTTGTTCGTCGTCAGCTGGGTCAATCCGGATTCCAGCTATGCCGAAACGGGAATGGAAGACTACGTTCAGGACGGATTCCTGACGGCGGTCGAAGAGGCCAAGAAGATCTGCAAGGTCAAACAGGTCAATGCGGTCGGGTACTGCATTGCCGGAACGACCTTGAGCCTCACTCTGTCGCTTTTGAAACAGCGCGGTGACAAGTCGATCAAATCCGCCACGTTCTTCACGGCGCTGACCGATTTTTCGGATCAGGGCGAGTTTACCCCCTTCCTGCAGAATGATTTCATCGACGGGATCGAGGAAGAGGTGAACAAGGAAGGTGTGCTGCGGTCATGGATCATGGCGCGCACGATGTCGTTCCTTCGGTCTCGCGACCTGGTTTATGGACCGGCGATCCGCAGCTACATGCTGGGCGAGACGCCACCCGCCTTTGACCTTTTGTACTGGAATGGGGACGGCGCGAACCTGCCCGCGAAAATGGCCGTGCAGTATCTACGTGGCTTGTGTCAGCGCAACGAGTTCGCCTCGGACGGGTTCGAATTGATGGGCCACAAGCTGCATGTCCGCGACGTGGATGTGCCGTTGATGGCGATCACCTGCGAGACGGACCATATCGCCGCTTGGAAGGACTGCTATCGCGGTGTGCAGAAAATGGGTTCCCGCAGCAAAACCTTCATCGTTTCGGAATCGGGACATATTGCAGGCATCGTCAATCCGCCCAGCAAAAAGAAATACGGTCACTACACCAACCCCGATCTCAAGGCGGGTGCCGATACCTGGATGAAAGAGGCAAGCTTCCACGAAGGCTCGTGGTGGCCCCGCTGGGAGGCTTGGTTGAAGAAGCGGTCTGGCAAGCAGGTTCCGGCACGCGAACCGGGTGATTCGAGCCATCCACCGTTGGCTCCGGCGCCGGGAACCTATGTAGTCGCCAAACCAAAGTCTTGATTTCACATTGAAACTAAAAAATTCTGCGGTGCAGCAACAAAAAACTTGAAATGCTGCGCCGCAGCAATCATATTGTCCTCAAGCTGATGAAACCCGGGGTGGGCCCGGACCGGCTGAAAGGATTAGGACAATGGCAAAGACCCAAGACTTTACCGCGATCATGAAAGACATGATGGGCGCGTTCCCGGTGGACACCTCCGCCGTTGAAAATGCATTCAAATCGACCGCTTCGCTGAACGAAAAGCTGTCGGGTGTTGCTCTGGAAGCTGCCGAGAAATCGGCTGAAATCTCGAACAAATGGACCAAGGAAACTCTGGCCAAGCTGAGCGAGATGTCGAAAGCCAAAGCAGAGCCGGCCGACTACGCCAAAGCAGCAACCGATTTCGCCAGCGCTTCGGCTGAAGTTGCTGCCGAGAACCTGGCTGCTTTCGCTGAAATCGCCAAGAAAGTTCAGTCGGAAACCGTCGAACTGCTGATGGCTGCTGGCAAAGAAGCTGCGGAAGAAACCACCGCGGCCGTCAAGAAAGCCACCAACGAAGTGACCGCTGCTGCCAAGAAAGCAACGGCTGCCAAGTAAGCAAGATCCGCGAAACGCACCCATCCCTCCCAAATTGGTGCAATCGCTAAGGGCAGGTCCATTGACCTGCCCTTTCTTTTTGTTCTGCAGTCGCATAACCTCTGCTGCAACGCATCATCCTTGGGGAGGGTAAACGGTGTCGGACAAAGATAAACCTCTGCTGATCAAGCGGTATGCAAGCCGTCGGCTGTATAACACCGAGACCAGCGACTACGTCACGCTCGAGGACATCGCTGGGTTCATCCGCGACGGGCGCGAGGTTCAGATTATCGACCTGAAAACCGGCGACGACCTGACACGACAGTATCTGCTTCAAATCATTGCCGAACATGAAAGCCGGGGTGAAAACGTTCTGCCTGTGAACGTGCTGAATGACCTTGTGCGCAGCTACATGGTGCCGGGCGGGGGCATGATGCCGCAATTCCTGCAATCCAGCTTTGAGATGCTGCGCGAAAGCCAGGCCAAGATGATGGAAAACATGAGTGCGATGAACCCCATGAGCAGCATGCCCGGGTTCGAAGCAATGCAGGCGCAGCAGCAGGCGTTCCTGAAGGCCATGACAGGCGGGCTGTCGGGCAATTGGTCCGGGCCGGACAAGGACGAAGAAGGCAAGTCCGAGTCCAAAGAAGACCTGGACGACATCAAGAAACAACTGGCCGAGTTGCAGCAGAAGCTTTCCAAGCTCAGTTGATACCAGATAGGCCCGGACAATCCGGGCCTTTTCTTTCTGGCGTTGGGGTCAGGTGCCGAAGGCCACTTCGGGCGCGGTAACCTCGCCGACCGAGGCCAGGATGATGTCAGCGATTACATCCAGTTCCGCGCGGGTCAGGCGCACCGGCAGGCGCACGTCACAGGCCGACATCAGCATTGCGCGCGTTCGAGGCAGCTCGACCTGCTCTGGCAGAAACTGCCAGTTCCAGAAGGCGCGGGCGTTGTCCTCGCTCAGACCAAAGACCTGCACCTTGACGCCACGGCCCTCGGAGGCGGCGGCAAATGCCTTGATCTGGTCTTTGTTTAGATCGACCAGGTTGAACTGGATCGAGTCCGGCGCACGTCGTTCCGGTGTCAGCGGGTCGGGTACGTGGATGTGCGGTGAGCTGTTCAGGCGCTGCGCGACATAATCGTGGTTGGCCAGCCCGTCGCGCACCCGCCGCGCCAGTTCAGGCAGTTGGGGGCGGATCACCGCAGCGCTGAGGTTGCTCATACGCAGATTGTAAAGCGGCAGCTTGTTCTGCCATCGCGCAAAAGCTTGCTCCAGATCAGGTGTATTCTGGCCGTGCGGGCCTTTGTGTTTCTTCCAGTTGTGCTCGTAGGCGCCCGACATGATCACAGCGCGGGCGACCAGGTCGGGGTCGTCGGTGACAAGGATGCCCCCTTCGCCCGCGTTGATCATCTTGTAGGACTGGAACGAGAAACAGCCCACCTTGCCGATGGTGCCGATGTTGCGGCCATGCCAGGTGGTGCCCAGCGAATGGGCCGCGTCCTCGATCACCGGGATGTCGTGCGCGTCGCACAGCGCCATGATTGCATCCATGTCCGAGGTATGGCCGCGCATGTGGCTGATGATCACCGCCTGAACGCCGTCGAGCTTGGTCGCGAAATCGTCAATGTCGATGCGGTAATTGTCGCCCACCTCACACAGGACCGGGACGCAGTCGGCATGCACCACGGACGAGGGCACCGCCGCAAAGGTAAAGCCCGGGATCAGCACCCGCGCGTCCCGCGGCAGCCCCAGCGCCTTGAGCGACAGGAACAGAGCCGCCGAACAGGACGACACCGCCAGCGCGTATTTGCTGCCCAGCAACTCGGCGAACTCTGCCTCAAGCAAAGCAACCGGCGCGTCCTGCGGCGCGGTATAGCGGAACAGGTCCCCGGATTGCATCAGGGACTCGATCGCGTCTTTGGCAGCGGCAGGGATGGGTTCGGCGTCATGGACGTTGGGTGGCAGCGTCATATTTGATAATCCCAAATTCTATGTTTGGAAAAGATAAAATGAAAAGCTGAGCAAACCAAGTCTTCATTCGCCTGTTGGGCGAAATTTCACCGAACCGTCACAAGTTGCGGGTCAAAGGCCCAGCCGATCACGCAGGGCATACCAAGTCATCGCCAGCACCAGCAGAGGGCTGCGGAGGGCCGAGCCTCCGGGAAAAGGCAGAGCGGGCACGCGGGCCATCGTGTCGAACCCTTCGGCCTGACCCTGGATGGCCAGCGCCATCAACTGACCGGCATGGGTTGCAGTGCCGACCCCATGACCGGAATAGCCCGAGGCCGACAGGATGTTCGGCGCCAGACGCGTCAGGTAGGGCATCCGCCGCATGGTGATGGCCAGCGTGCCGCCCCAGGCATAGTCGATCCGCACGTCGCGCAGATGCGGAAAGATCTCGGTCATCGGTTTGCGGACCTTGGTGGCGATGTCGGACGGAAAACGATAGCCATAGCTCTCGCCACCGCCGAACAACAGCCGCCCATCGGCGCTGAGGCGGAAATAGTTCACCACGAATTTCGTGTCGGCAACCGCCACGTCCTGCGTCAGAACCTTTGCGGCCTCGGCGCCCAGCGGCTCGGTCGCGGCGATGAAATTGTTGATCGGCATGACCCGCGCCGCGACCTTGCGGTTCAGGTTGCCCAGATAGCCATTGCAGGCCAGAACCAGATGGTCGGCCGTGACCGAACCCTGTTCGGTGCGAACGGTGACGCGCGGGCCTTCTTCGATGCCCAGTACTTCGGTGTTTTCGTGCAGCGTCAGACCGGCGGCCAAGGCGGCCTCGGCCAGACCCAGCGCATAGTTCAACGGGTGCAGATGGGCCGCGCCCATGTCCAGATATCCGCCCGCATAGGCCGGCGAGGGACAAAGCACGCGCCCGGCTTCGGCATCCAGCTGCTCGATCTGGTCATAGCCATAGGCGGTTTTCAGGTGATCGGCGTGAGCGTGCAATTCGGCGCGTTCGCCGTCGCTGAAGCCCAACGTGGCGATGCCCGGTTTCAAGTCGCAATCGATGCCGTGGCGTTCGATCAGCGATTTGACCAGCGTCTTGGCGTCTTCGGCCAGATCCCACAGCTTGGCCGCGTCGTCGCGTCCGACCAGCTTTTCCAGGTCTTCCTGATCCATGCGCTGGGCGCTGCCCAATTGGCCACCATTGCGCCCCGAGGCGCCGAAACCCACGCGATGCGCTTCAAGCAGGACCACCTTGAACCCGGCCTCGGCCAGGTGCAGCGCGGTCGAAAGACCCGTATACCCTCCACCCACGACGCAAACGTCAGCGGTGACATCGCCGCGCAGCGGCTCGGTCGAGGTTCGCGGGTGCGCGGTGGCGGCATACCAGCTGGGCGGGTAGGTGCCGCGTTTGTCATTGCTGTACAGCAGGTTCATGGCGCACATGGCTCAGACGTTCAGCAGCAGGTGTTCACGCTCCCACGGCGATATCACCTGCAGGAACTCCTCGTACTCGGCGCGTTTGACGATGCTGTAGACGCGGGCGAACTCGGCGCCCAGAACCTGATGCAAGGCTTCGGCCTCGTCGAACAGATCCAGCGCGTTGCCCATGACCTGCGGGATGTCGCCGTCACCTTCGTAGGCGTCGCCATAGAACTGACGGCGCGGCCGGTCCTGATTGACCAGGCCAAGATAGCCGCAGGCCAGCGACACGGCGATGCCCAGATAGGGGTTGCAATCCATCCCGGCGATGCGGTTTTCCACCCGGCGGCTGTCGGGGCCTGACAGTGGCACGCGGATGCCCGTGGTGCGGTTGTCGCGCGCCCATTCCAGGTTGATCGGGGCGGCGTGGTCCTTGACGTAGCGCCGGTACGAGTTGACGTAGGGCGCCATCACCGCCAGCCCGGCGGGCAGGTGCAGTTGCAGACCGGCGATGAAGTTGTAGAACGCGTCCGTCTCGCCGCCCTGAGGCCCTGAGAACAGGTTCTTGCCCGTCTCCATGTCGATGATCGAGTGATGGATGTGCATGGCCGATCCCGGCTCGTCCTCGATCGGTTTGGCCATGAAGGTGGCAAAGCAGTTGTGGCGCAGCGCAGCCTCGCGGATCAGGCGTTTGAAATAAAACACCTCGTCGGCCAGCTTGACCGGGTCGCCATGGCGCAGGTTGATCTCAAGCTGACCGGCGCCGCCCTCCTGGGTGATGCCGTCGATCTCGAACCCTTGTGCCTCGGCGAAATCATAGATGTCGTCGATCACGGGGCCGAATTCATCCACGGCGGTCATGGAATAGGCCTGCCGCGCGGCAGCCGGACGGCCCGAGCGGCCCATCATCGGCTCGATCCCCTTGGCCGGGTCCACGTTGCGGGCAACCAGAAAGAACTCCATCTCGGGCGCGACAACCGGTTTCCACCCTTTGTCCTTGTACAGCTGGACCACGCGTTTCAGCACGTTGCGCGGGCTGAACGGAATCGGATCGCCGTCGCGGTCATAGGCGTCATGGATCACCTGAAGGGTCCAGTCACCGGTCCACGGTGCTGCCGAGGCCGTGCTGAAATCGGGCTTGAGGATCATGTCGCGTTCGATGAACCCATCCTCGCCCGCGGCCTCGCCCCAGTCACCAGTGATGGTTTGGTAGAAAATGCTGTCGGGTAGATGGAAATAGGCCTGCTTGGCGAATTTCGATGCCGGAACCGCCTTGCCGCGGGCAATCCCCGGCAGGTCCGAGATGATGCACTCGACCTCGTCCAGCCGGTGCCCTTCGATGTAATCCCGAGCTGCTTGTGGAAGTTGGTCTGTCCAGTCGGCCATCAGGCCCTCTCTTTCTTCAGGAACTCTGCCATGAAACGCCCGATATTGGCGTTGTCATCCGGAGCGTTCCATCGGGTTTTTGCGTCGTCCATCAGGGCGTCGGGTACCAGGCCTTTACCACGTGTCTCCATGAGGCCCTGAATGAAATCGTTGGAGTATTCGGGATGTGCCTGCACCGTCCAGATCGTGTCCCCGTAGGCAACCATCGCGTTCTTGCAGAACGCGTTGCTACCCAATAGCTGGGCGCCGTCGGGCAAGGCCGTCACCTGATCCTGGTGCCATGCGTTCAACGAAACCTTGCGCCCGTCATAGTCATACTCGGTGCGTCCGATCGCCCAACCCTTGTCGAACTTTTCAACCTTGCCTCCCAATGCCTGAGCGATGATCTGATGGCCGAAACAGACCCCGATCAACGGTTTCCGTGCCGCTTGGATCTCGCGGATCAGTTGCTCGAGCTTGGGGATCCACGGATGATCTTCGTAGGCGCCATGCCGCGAGCCGGTAATCACCCATCCATCGCAGTCGCTTGCGCTGTCGGGGAACACATCATCCACCACCGCATAGGTCACGAACTCGAAATCGTTGCCGTCCAGAAGCTGTTGAAACATCAGGTCGTAGTCGCCGAACGATCGTTCCAGCGGTTCGGGCGCGTGGCCGGTCTGCAGTATGCCGATTTTCATGAGTCACCAAATTTGATCAAATTCAATCTACCCGAGTCTCGATCCACGGGCAAGAGGATCATACGGACTCCAGATAGCTCAGCCAGTGACTGTCGGGGTCCATGTCGGCAAAGCGTGCGGATTCCTGCCTTTTCGTCATCACCATGTTGCGGATCAGATCCCCGGAGAAGATGCGCGCGATGATCGGGTCCGTCTCGAATGCCGAAATGGCCGAATCCCAGTCCCCTGCCAATTGCGGAAGCCCTTCGATCTCGTAGGCATTTCCCGTGATCGGGGGCGGGGGTTGAAGGCCGTCCTCGATGCCGATTAGAGCCGCGCCCAGAACCGCGGCCAGCATCAGATAAGGGTTGATGTCGCCGCCGGCCACGCGGTGCTCGATCCGGCGGGCAGCGGGCGCACCGCCCGGAATGCGGATTGCCGCGGTCCGGTTCTCATAGGCCCAGGCCGCGCCTGTGGGGGCATGGGCTCCGGGCACGAGCCGCGTGTAAGAATTGCCATGCGGAGCAAAGATCAGCGTGCTGCCGGGCATGGCGGCCAGACAGCCGGCGACGGCAGAGCGCAGGATTTCGGTCCCTTCACGCCCGCCATTGTCAAACACGTTGCGTCCCTGGTCATCCAGCACGGAAAAATGCACATGCATTCCGTTCCCAGCATCATCGGCATAGGGTTTGGCCATGAAGGTCGCGGTAAAGCCGTGCTTGCGGGCCAACCCACGGGTCAATGCCTTGAAAAGCCACGTATCATCGGCGCAGCGCATGGCATCCTGATGGTTCAGATTGATTTCGAACTGGCCGATACCGCTCTCTGAGATTGCCGTTTGGGCGGGAATCCCCATTTCGGCGCACCCGTCATAAAGTTCGGTGAAGAAGGCGTCGAAGGCGTCCATTTCGGCCATCGACAGCACCGCCTCGCCGCGTAGCCGACGGCCGGTGACCGGATTGTGCGGGGGCTTTGGTTGCACATCCGAGGAGTCAAGCAGCGTGAACTCCAACTCGGTCGCGGCAACAACTTTCCATCCGCGCTGGGCATAGCGCGACAGGACTGCGGCCAGCGCGTGGCGGGGGTCGCTGGCAAAGGGGGTGCCGTGATCGTCGTACAGGCACATCGGCACCAGCGCCGTGGGTGTGGTCAGCCAGGGCATCGGCACCGGGCCGCGCTCGGTCGGGCGCAGTACACCATCGGCGTCGCCGGTTTCGAACACCAGCGGGCTGCCCTCGATATCGGCGCCCCACAGATCGACGTTCAGCGCCGAAAACGGCATACGCACCGCGCCGCTGTCCAGCTTGTCGGCGTAAGACGGGGGCACGCGTTTGCCGCGCATCTGGCCGTTCAGGTCACAGGCGGCGACGCGAAATGTATGCAGGGCGGCAAGGTCCATCTGGGGCTCCGTAGCTGTGCTGCGGCAAACCTAGTCGAGCTTTACGCCCTTGTCACGATATTTGATCAAATTATCCGCAGCAGCTGTCGCCTTGCTGAATGGGCGGGCAGGCTACGGTTCCGTACGAGCAGTAGACACAGCAATCGCCCGGCTTGGGTTTCAGCACCGTGTGACAGGCGCTGCATTCATAGAACCACTGGCAGGCGTCGGTGGGCATGGTCTCGGTCTGCGCGTGGCCGCAGGCGGGGCAGGTCAGAGTGCTTTCAAGCGTTACGGGCGTGTCTGCCATGGTCTCACATCTGCTGGATCAGAAATTCGTTGATGCGGGCCTCGTTGAACACGACGACCCAGGCGAGGGCGGTCATCGCGGTGCTGGCCGCCAAGCCCCATTTCAGATGGCGCATCTTGTCGCGCCGATAGGCCACCAGCCACGCCACCGCGATAAGCACCGTCGAGGCCGCCAGAACATAGTAGCTGAGCGCCGCGATCTGACCAAAGACGGCCAGCCAATTGCCGCCAAGGCCCAGCAACATCATCGTCATCGGCAGCACGCAGCATGCGCCCACACCCAGGGCCGACAGGGATCCGGCAAAGCTGAGGCCGAGAAATCCGCGCATTTTGTTCCTCCGTCATTCAGGGGCCGCAGCATTGCCGCAGCGTGTGGGCAGAGGTATAAATCCTGTAGCCACTACAGGATCAAGCGAAACGAGGTCACATGATTGCGATCGGTGAAGCGGCCCGTCAAAGCGGCATGGGAATCGAAACCATCCGGTATTACGAGCGTAAAGGCATCGTGCCGCGCCCGGCGCGGGCGGCCAACAATCGGCGGCTGTATTCCGCGCAGGATGTGGGGCGGTTGCGGTTTCTGAAACGCTGCCGTGACCTTGGGTTTTCGCTGGGCGATGCAAAGGCCTTGTTGGACCTGTCCGAGGGCGGCGCGGCCGATTGTGCCGAGGTCAGCGCATTGGCCAAAGGTCACATGGACAGCGTCCGCCGCAAGATCGCCGAACTGCAACGGCTGGAGGCCGCCCTGGGCGAGCTGACGGCAAATTGCGCCGAAGGCTCGGTGGATTGCCCGATGCTGGGCCGGTTGCGGATGGCCTGAGTCCCGGCGCCTCAGCGCGCCAGGTTCAGGCGAAACCGAATCTTGGCCTTGCGCGCCACCGGCAGGTGCCGGTTCAGCCGCTTGTTGATCAGGCCGAACACGCCCACGATCACCAGCGTCAGCAGGATGAAATAGAACGCCAGGATCGGGTAGGGGACGAACGGGTTGAACGTCTTGTCGGCGAAATAGCTGGCATAGTACAGCGCGTCCCCGCGTTGCTGCCAGGCCGGAAAGGCCGAGAAGAAGACCAGCGTGGTGGCATGGAACAGGAAAATCGCCTCGTTCGTGTAGGCGGGCCAGGCCAACCGCAGCATGGTGGGCCACACGATCCGGCGGAAGCGGGACCAGCCGGACATACCATAGGCATCGGCGGCCTCGATATCTCCCTTGGGGATCGACCGCAGCGCGCCATAGAAGATCTCGCCCGAATAGGCGGCAGTGTTCAGGAACAGCACGATCAGCGCCCCCAGCCAGGCCGAGGTGAAGGCGTCGAACATCGGGTAGGTCTTCTTGAGCGACAGGAACAGGAAGTAGGCAAAGAAGAACTGGATGAACAGTGGTGAGCCGCGGAAGATGAAGATGAACCATTCGGAGGGTTTGCGCAGCCACTTGCGGCTGGACGCCTTGCCCAGGGCCACGGCCGTGGCCAGGAAGAACCCGGTGGCCAGCGCCATCACGCCGAAATAGATGTTCCAGATCATCCCTGAACCGATCAGGGTGAACTGTTCGCACAGGGTGAAATCGCTGCGCGGCAGCAGGCGCTCGCCAAACCCGATCGAACGCAGGCCGTAATCCTGGATGGTCTGCAGGCAGCTCATGCGGTGGTCTCCTTGCGCAGCAGCTCTCCGCCCGATGTGGCCTGACCGTGCGATAGCCGGCGCATCAGCCGTTCGAGGCCGATCTCGGAAACGCGGGTCATGCCAAGGTAGAAAACCAGCAGGAACAGGAAGTACCACATGCGCCAGTCGCCATGCGGATAGGCGGTGAATTTCGAGGTCTTGGTGCCGCCCAGCTCGCGCGCCCAATAGACGATGTCTTCGACCCCCAGAAGGAACAGCAGCGGCGTGGCCTTGATCAGCACCATCCACAGGTTCGACAGGCCGGGCAGGGCATAGACCCACATCTGCGGCACGAGAATGCGCCAGAAGGTCTGGCGGCGCGTCATGCCATAGGCCTCGGCGGTTTCAAGCTGCGCCAGCGGCACGGCGCGCATGCCGCCGAACAGCACGTTGGCGGCGAAGGCACCAAACACGATCGAGAAGGTGATGACGGCCAGGAAAAAGCCGTAGGTTTCGTGCACCCATTCCGGTGCGGTGCCCAGCGGCAGCTTGGCCTGGGGGCAGACGAGGAAATCGTTGCCCTGGCGGATCGGATCGGTCCAGTCGGGACACAGCACCTGATGTCGCATCCACTCGAACCCCTGGTCCAGGGCGATCACGAAAAACAGGAAAAACGCAATGTCGGGCACACCGCGCACGATGGCGATATAGCCCTTGCCCAGCCAACCGAGTGGCGGGACATGCGACCGCGCCGCCATGGCCCCCGCAAAGCCGAAAGCCAACGCCACCGGGGCCGTCACCGCCAGCAAGGCCAGAACCTTGATGAACGACAGGTAGAACGACCAGTGCACGCCGTTGGTCAGATAGCATGAAAACCAGCGGAACGTGCCGAGCGTGTCGGGATCAGCGCAGTAGGAAAACATGGGGCGTCTTTCGAACGTCGGGTCCGGCGCGGGCCGGGGTGGGTTCGGCGCGCGTGGCGCCGAACCGCAGGACCGGATGCTTAGTTGGTGACGACCGAGCCGTCAGGTGCGTAGGTGGCGGTGTCTTCACCAAACCACTTTTTCAGCATCTCGTTCAGGGTGCCGTCCTCTTTCATCGAGGTGATGGCGGCATCGAACTTGCCGCGCAGTTCGGCATCGCTTTCGCGCAGGCCCATGCCGACGCCACCGCCCAGCGGAACCGGATCGCCGACAAAGACCAGTTCGCCATTCGATTCCTCGACCAGCGGCACCAGGTAGTCGCGGTCGGCCAGAACGGCATCAGCCTCACCGTTGCGCACGGCGGCGATGGTTTCCTCGGGCGTCGCGAACTCAACCAGAGTTGCGCCCGACTCGGCCACGTGGCCGGCCTGGATGGTCGCGGTCTGTGCGGCGACGACGCCGCCGGTCACGTCAGCATCCGCCGAGGTTGCGACATAGGCCGAAGCGGTCGGCGGATAGTAGTCCTGGGTGAAGTCGATGACCTCATCACGCTCGGCCGTGATCGACATGCCCGCGATGATGGTGTCGTAGTTGCCCGAGACCAGGTTCGGAATGATCGAATCCCAGTCGTTCTTGACCCATTCGCATTCCAGCTGGGCGCGTTTGCACAGCTCGTCGCCGACCTCACGCTCGAAGCCGTCGATCTCGCCGGCGTCGTTGATGAAGTTGTACGGAGGATAGGCGCCCTCGGTGCCCATGCGGACCGTGTCGGCCATGGCCATACCAGCGCCAAGCGCCAGCGCTGCAGTGGTCAGAATCAGGTTTTTCATTGGTAACTCCCCTGTTTGGTTCTGTCCTGATTTTACGCCGCCTTTGTGGCGGAGAGAAAGCCCCGAAGCCTTTCGGATTCGGCAGCAGTGAAAATATCTTCGGGCGAGCCTTCTTCTTCAATCAGGCCCTGGTGCAGAAACACCACGTGGCTTGAGATGTCGGCGGCCATCTGCATGTCGTGCGTGACGATGATCATGGTGCGGCCTTCGGCGGCCAGATCCTTGATCACCTTGATCACTTCTTGTTCCAGCTCGGGATCGAGTGCCGAGGTCGGCTCGTCGAACAGCAGCGCCTCGGGCTCCATGCACAGTCCCCGCGCGATCGCGGCGCGTTGTTGCTGGCCGCCCGACAGTTGCGCGGGATAGGCGTCGCATTTGTCGCCGATGCCAACCTTGTCCAGGTATTTGCGGGCGCTGTCCTCGACCTCGTGCCGGTCACGGCCCAGCACGGTGATCGGGGCTTCCATCACGTTCTGCAAGATGGTCATGTGGGCCCAAAGGTTGAACTGCTGGAACACCATCGACAGGTTGGTACGGATGCGCAGCACCTGTTTGGGATCGGCGGGGCGGCGGTGATCGCGGGTTCCGGTCCAACGCACCGGCTCACCTTTGAACAGGATCTCGCCCTCCTGGCTGTCTTCCAGCAGGTTGCAACAGCGCAGCAGGGTGGACTTGCCCGACCCGGATGATCCGATCAGCGACACCACGTCGCCGCGATGGGCGGTGATGTCCACTCCTTTGAGGACTTCGAGATTGCCAAAGCTTTTGTGCAGGTTCTTGATCTCGATGACGGGAGTGCTGTCTGTCACGGGTCGTCCTGGTGTTGTTGATTGCGTTGGTGCGGTACTAGGGCCGAAAAACAAGAGCAATGCAATGCGCAAATGACAAGTTCAAGTCCCGAAACCTCCGATTCGGCCACGGTCAGTGGTCAAATTGGTCAGCTTTCAGGCAGCAAAGCCGCAGGCGATGGCGGGTTGGGAACGGCCAGGTAGAGATCGGCTGCAATGTCGATCAACCCGCGGATGTGCAGCGCTGCCCGATCAGCCGGGGAAAGGTCTGAAATCGCGGCGCGAACCGCGGTGGCGACCGGGACCGGATCGCGCGTGATCGCGGTGATGTAGGGCAACGCCGGGGTGGGGCGCGTGCTTTCCACCGGGCGCAGGCGCTTGCCCAGATCGGTATGCTCTTGCAGCAGCACCCATGTCAGCGCGTCCAGCGATGCGAAATCGGCATGTCCATCGGCCACGGCCTGCGCCGACAAAGCGTGTCCACCGGTTTCCAGCAGGCGCGCCGGAGCAAGGCCCAGTTCGGACAGATGCGTGACCGGGGCGGCCCAACCCGATTGGGATAGCGCCTCGTTAAAAGCAAAAAAACCGGCCGCCAGTTCAGGCAGATCGCGCGCGTCTTCAGCGCGGGCCACGAAAACCGAGCAGTAGTGTCCCCGCGGACAGCCCGGCAGGTCATAATCTGGAGTGCCGACCAGATGCACCTTGCCGTGCAGGCGCGTGCGATAAGGCATGCCGCAGGTCTGGGCAAAGACAAGGTCAGGGTCCTGCCAGATCTCCCAGAAATCGCGATCACGGGTCAGATGGTTCGGACCTTCGCCCAAATGTGCGCGAATCAAACTCCAAAAGCGATCGTTGGCCGGTTGCAAAGCGGGCATGTCGTACATGCCCAGCATCGCCGTCACGATTTGGCGGCCTTCTGCCGGGCTAGAGCTGAATCCACGTCGCTGACGCCCAGGAGGCTGACGACCAGCCGCAGCAGCGAGTCCTCGTCCTGCGAGCGCTGACCGTCAGCCAGCGCCACCGACCACAGCGCCTGAACCACGCCGAGGCGATGGTCGTACGGCACCGCATCCTTGATCGCACGGGTAAAGCGGACGGTATCAGGGGCGTCGGCCTCCAGATCTTCGGCCTGGGCGCGCAGCCCTGCGGCCTCGAACGGGGACAGGCCGTAGCGCTCGGCCAGAACCTTGTCGATGCGCGACATCTCGGTATCGGCATAGTCATCATCGGACCGGGCAAGGCGAACCAGCAGGGCGGCCAAGGCCAGCCGGGCGTCGTCATCGGTCAGTGGGTCGGGCTGCGGCTGGGTCAGCCGGGACAGGAAGGCGTTGAACATGGCCTAGATATAGCGGCCACTCAGCCCGCGTCCAAGCGGCTTTGCACCCGTTCGCGCGCGGCTTGGCTGTCATTGTAGCTGAGGCCCATTGCGATACGCGCTTCTTCGACGATCTTGATCTCGCCCTCGTCCGAATTGCCGTCGGCCAGCACAACCTCCCAAAGGGCCTCCATCGCGGCCAGACGTTCGTGCAAATCCGTCGTTTCGCGGATCAGTTTGCCGAACGTATCCGTGTCGGGGGCTGCGGCGTGCAGCTTCTCGCAGGTGGCGCGGACCTTGGCGGCTTCGATCGCGTTGTGCTGGTACAGCCGTGCCAGGATGCGGTCGATCAGGCTGATTTCCTCGATCTTGTAGTCGCGGTCGGCCTGCGCGACACGCACCAGCAAAGCGCCAAGCGCCAGTTCCGCATCAGGGTCCGGCAGCGTGGTCTGCTGAGGAGGGCGCAAAGCCTGCAGGAAGTTCTTTAGCAGTGGCATTGGGGTATCCGTATTTCTGTCACCGTGTCCGTGCTAGGCGTCATACCCTTCGATGATCACCAGATCACCGGATGAAACAGGATCGCGCAAGGCTTTAGCCTTTTGGTACAGGTCGCTTTCATAGCAGGCCAGGGCGGCCTCGTAGCTGGGAAATTCGATAACGACGGTTCGCGCCCGCGCTGCGCCTTCCCGCACCTGCCGATCTCCACCGCGGACCAGAAAACGGGCACCGTATTCGGCAAAAGCCTCGCCATTGGCAGCGATGTAGGTCTTGTAGGTCTCCATGTCGTCTACGTCGACATGGGCCACCCAGTATCCTTTGCTCACGCGGTCTGCTCCTTTTGTCCGTTCCGGCTCAAACTGAACCGGAACGCTTTGCAAAGCAAGACCAAGCCGTACAGTCCGCCTCAGACCAGACGCGACGTGTCCTTGGCCGCGCGAACGAAGTCGCGGAACAACGGGTGCGGATCGAAAGGTTTGGATTTCAGTTCCGGGTGGTACTGCACGCCGATGAACCACGGGTGATCCGACCATTCGACGATCTCGGGCAGGCGTCCGTCGGGTGACATCCCCGAGAAGTTCAAACCCGCTTTCTCAAGCTGTTCGCGATACTTGGTGTCCACCTCATAGCGGTGGCGGTGTCGTTCTTCGATCTGGGTGCTGCCATAGACCTCGGCAACTTTCGAGCCTTCGGTCAGAACCGCGTTGTAGGCACCCAGACGCATGGTGCCGCCCTTGTCGTCACCAACCTTGCGTTCGATCTTGGCGTTGCCCTGAACCCATTCCTTGAGGTGATAGACCACCGGTTCAAAGCGTTTTTTGCCGGCCTCGTGGTCGAATTCCTCGGACCCCGCGCCGGAAATGCCGGCCACGTTGCGCGCGGCCTCGATCACTGCCATCTGCATGCCCAGACAGATGCCCAGATACGGCACCTTGTGTTCGCGGGCATATTGCGCAGCCTTGATCTTGCCTTCGGTGCCGCGCTCGCCAAAACCGCCGGGCACCAGAATGGCGTGGAACCCTTCCAGATGCGGGCCGGGGTCTTCGGTGTCGAAGATCTCGGCATCGACCCACTCAACCTTGACCCGGACGCGATTGGCCATGCCGCCATGGGTCAGCGCCTCGGCGATGGACTTATAGGCGTCTTCCAGCTGGGTGTACTTTCCGACGATCGCGACCTTCACTTCGCCCTCGGCGTTGTGGATGCGGTCGCTGACGTCTTCCCACTTCGACAGGTCGGGCTTGGGCGCCGGGCTGATCTGGAATGCGTCAAGCACGGCCTGATCGAGACCTTCGCGGTGATAGGCCAGCGGCGCGTCGTAAATGGTCGAGAGATCCTGCGCGGCGATTACCGCGTCGGGGCGCACGTTGCAGAACAGGGCCAGCTTTTCGCGCTCTTTCTGCGGGATCGGTCCTTCGGAACGGCAGACCAGAATGTCGGGCGCCAGGCCGATTGAGCGCAGTTCCTTGACCGAGTGCTGGGTGGGCTTGGTCTTCAGCTCGCCAGAGGCCTTGATGTAAGGCAACAGGGTCAGGTGCATGAAAATGCACTGGCCGCGCGGTTTGTCCTGGCTGAACTGGCGGATGGCTTCAAAGAAGGGCAGGCCTTCGATGTCGCCCACGGTGCCGCCGATCTCGCACAGCATGAAATCAACCTCATCCTCGCCGATGGCGATGAAGTCCTTGATCTCGTTGGTCACGTGCGGGATCACCTGAATGGTCTTGCCCAGATAGTCGCCGCGGCGTTCCTTTTCCAGAACGTTTGAATAGATCCGCCCCGAACTGACCGAGTCGGTCTTTCGTGCGGCAACACCCGTGAAGCGCTCGTAGTGTCCCAGGTCCAGGTCGGTCTCGGCCCCGTCGTCGGTGACGAAAACCTCACCATGTTCGAACGGCGACATCGTGCCGGGATCGACATTCAGGTAGGGATCCAGCTTGCGCAGCCGAACCGAGTATCCCCGAGCCTGCAGAAGCGAACCCAGAGCAGCGGACGCCAGCCCTTTGCCCAAGGATGAAACAACACCACCAGTGATGAAAATAAATCGTGCCATGTTTCTTCGGCTGCCCCCGTGAGACGTCAACATCAACTGCCCGGCGGTTCGAAAAAACCGCAGCATCACGGGACTTCACGTATAAAGGATTCGCGCAAAAAGCGCAAGAGAACCGCAAGATGCTGTTGTGGTTCTCTTTCAGATTTCTAGGTTTTGTGGATCAGTCGGCCTGTGGGATCAGCGGCGCGTTGTCGCCCTGCGCCGGCGGCAGCAGGTCCTCGGCCGAGGGAACAGCAGGTGTGCTCTCTTCGGTCGCGTCCTGAGCCGGAACGCCAAGTCGGTCGATGACCGAGCTTCCAGCCGATTTTTCCGCGGCAAGAATCGTCAGGGTGATCGAGGTGACGATGAAGCAGGCTGCAAGGATCCAGGTCACCTTTGCCAGTGCCGTCGTTGCCGAACGTCCTGCAATGGCGCCACCACCGCCGCCACCCATGCCCAGGCCACCGCCTTCGGACCGCTGCAGCAGAACAACGGCGATCAGGCCCAAAGCCAAAAGAAGGTGGATGATGAGAACGACGTTTTCCATGGTGTTCCTGTGCGGCGTGGCGTGTATCGCCGGGTACTTAAGCAAGTTTGAGGCCGGGGGCAAGCCACGAGTTGCCATCACCGCAGGGGATTGTGCCGAACAGGCCAAATGGGGCTGGACACCCGGCGGTGCCTGGCTCAGGCTGCGGCCATGCCACATGACGACCACGACCACCCGCACGCTTTGCTGCCCCCGGACCCCGCTTTGCGCGTCAAAGCGCTCGAGACGATCCTGACCCGCAAGGGTTTGATCGATCCGGTCGCTCTGGACGAGATCATAGACACCTATCAGAACCGGATCGGCCCGCAAAACGGTGCGAAGGTTGTCGCCAAAGCTTGGTCTGACCCGGACTTCAAACGCGCCCTGCTGGACGACGCTACGCCTGTGCTCTCTGAGATGGGGTTTTATGGCCGGCAGGGCGAGCATATGGTCGTGGTCGAGAATACTCCCCGGACGCACAACATGGTCGTCTGCACCTTGTGCAGCTGTTACCCATGGCCGCTGTTGGGTATCCCCCCGGGCTGGTACAAATCTGACGCTTACCGCGCCCGAGCCGTGCGCGAGCCGCGCCGCGTCCTGGCTGAGTTCGGAGTTGAACTGCCCGAAGGTACCACGGTTCGTGTCTGGGATTCGACTGCCGAAGTACGGTATCTGGTCTTGCCCATGCGCCCAGAAGGCACTGACGGTTTGAGCGAAGAGGACTTGGCCGCGCTGGTCACGCGCGACAGCATGATCGGCACGGGTTTGCCGAAGGTGTCGGCATGACCCGTGTCCACGACATGGGCGGGCGGTTCGGTGACGGGCCGGTACGCCCCGAGCCTGAGGACGCGCCGGTTTTTGCCGAAGACTGGCACGCGCGGGCCCTTGCAGTGACGCTGGCTGCGGGCGCGTTGGGCCAATGGAACATCGACACTTCGCGCCATGCGCGGGAAAGGCTGTCCCCCAAGGACTATGCCCGGTTCAGCTATTACGAGAAATGGATTTCGGCCCTGGCCAACCTGTTGGTCGAGACCGGGGTTCTGCGGATCGAGGATCTGCGCGGGCAGGGCGTTGACGGGCCACATCCGCTTGCTCCGCGAAAGCTGCCGGCAGATGCGGTGGCCAGAGTTCTGGCCAAAGGTGGACCGGCCGATCGCCCGTCGAACATCCCTGCCGCTTTTGAGGTCGGCCAGACCGTTCGCACGCTGCGCCCTTCGGCCAATCGTCTTGTTGAAGGGGGGCACACGCGGCTGCCCGCATACGGAGCGGGCGCGACCGGACGCATTTTGCGGTTTCACGGCACACATGTCTTGCCGGACTCCAGCGCGCATGGTCTGGGTGAAGCGCCCGAGCCGCTTTATGCCGTTGCTTTTCCCGCGTCGGAACTGTGGGCCAATCCCGAACACCCGGACGACGAGGTGATTCTGGATCTCTGGCAAAGCTATCTGGAACCCGCATGAGCATCTGTCCCGATCACAACGCCCCAAGTCCGGTTTTTGAGAGCCCCTGGCACGCTCAGGTGTTTGCGGTGACGGTGGCGTTGAATGAGGCCGGCCGGATTTCCTGGAGCGATTGGGCCGCTCGGTTCTCCGAGACTTTGCGGCGCCACGGGCTGAACCGCGAGCTGGACGGGGGCGACGATTATTTCATGGCATGGCTCGAAACGCTCGAGTCCGTTTTGGCCGAGCAGGAAACGGCATTGCCCGAAGAAATCCACGAAATGCGCGCAGCTTGGGAGGAGGCGTATCTGAAGACGCCTCACGGAATGCCGGTGCGCGTGTAGCGCAAGTTGGCTTTCAAGGTGTTGCCCGTTCAGGGCCTTTTCCACGTGTGTTCCCGGCCAGATGAACAACGGCGCGGACTCCGTCCGGTGGCCATGATCCCCGACAAGAGCATTGAGCGTCGGCGCGATTGGTGGCTGCGGCGAATTACCGGTTTCCCTGTTGCCTGCGCCCCGCTATATGGGCCGGGTTTGGTAATTCAGCGCAAAAAGGACCGGATATGGCCAATGTGGTTGTTGTCGGCGCCCAATGGGGTGACGAAGGAAAAGGCAAGATCGTCGACTGGCTCAGCGAGCGGGCAGACGTGATCGCGCGTTTTCAGGGCGGGCACAACGCCGGGCATACGCTGGTCATCGATGGTGAGGTCTACAAGCTGCATGCACTGCCGTCTGGTGTGGTGCGTGGTGGCAAGCTGAGCGTCATCGGCAACGGGGTTGTCCTGGATCCCTGGCATCTGCTGAAAGAGATCGAAACGATCCGCGCGCAAGGCGTCGAGATCACACCTGAAACGCTGATGATTGCGGAAAACACACCCTTGATCCTGCCGATCCACGGCGAGCTGGACCGCGCGCGCGAGGAAGCAGCGAGCAAGGGCACCAAGATTGGCACGACCGGGCGCGGGATCGGCCCGGCCTATGAAGACAAGGTTGGTCGCCGCTCGGTGCGTGTGGCCGATCTTGCGGATGAGGCGACTCTCGAGGCCCGGGTCGATAGGGCGTTGCAACACCACGACCCGCTGCGCAAGGGTTTGGGTATCGACGCCGTGGATCGTGACGCACTGATCGCCCAATTGAAGGAAATCGCGCCGCAGATCCTGCCTTTTGCGGCCCCCGTCTGGAAAGTGCTGAACGAAAAGCGCAAAGCGGGCAAGCGCATCCTGTTCGAAGGCGCTCAGGGTGCATTGCTGGATATCGATTTCGGTACGTATCCGTTTGTGACCTCGTCGAACGTGATTGCAGGGCAAGCGGCGACGGGCGTGGGGATTGGTCCGGGGTCGATCGACTTCGTTCTGGGTATCGTGAAGGCCTACACTACCCGTGTTGGCGAAGGACCGTTCCCGACCGAACTGCACGACGCCGACGGGCAGCGACTGGGGGAGCGCGGACATGAATTCGGCACCACGACAGGCCGCAAGCGGCGCTGCGGCTGGTTTGACGCCTGCCTCGTGCGGCAAACCTGCGCCACAAGCGGCGTCAACGGAATTTCATTGACCAAGCTCGATGTTCTGGACGGGTTCGAGACGCTGAAAATCTGTGTCGCTTACGAACTGGACGGCAAGCGTTTGGACTATTTGCCGACGGCTGCGGATCAGCAGGCGCGGTGCACACCGATCTATGAAGAAATGCCGGGCTGGAGCGAGTCCACCGAAGGCGCGCGCAGCTGGGCAGACTTGCCGGCAAACGCCATCAAATACGTTCGCCGGGTGGAAGAACTGATCGAATGCCCGGTGGCGCTGCTGTCTACCAGCCCGGAGCGGGACGACACCATCCTGGTGACCGACCCGTTTGCCGACTGATGGCAGGCGCGGACAAACCCGGCCTCAGCTACAAGGCCCGCAGACGGTGGTCACTGGTTCTGTTGCTGGTGGGGCTGCCGCTTTACATTGTGGCGGTGGTCACCATCGTGAACTGGCTGGACCGACCATCAATCCTGGTCGAACTGCTGGTCTATGTGGTTTTGGGTGTTCTGTGGGCGCTGCCATTCAAATTTGTGTTTCGTGGCGTTGGCAAAGAAGACCCGGATCAAGATCAGCAATAGACCAGACCGTTGTAAGAAACCTGCCGACGTGACAGGCTTGTCCGAAAAACAGTTTCGAAAAGCACACGTCGGCAGGTGGATCCTTGATGAAAAATGCTGTTTTGGTCACATTGACCAGCCTCTCAACCCTGAGTTCGGGTGCCGTCTGGGCTGATGATTGGGAACTCGTCATTGCCCCTTACCTCTGGGGGCCGGATTTCAGAACCTCGCTGGATATTGGGCCGAACCCTCCGGTTGATGGCAGCAAATCCATCTTCGACATTCTAAACAGCGCATTCCTGATCGCGGGCGAGGCCCGGAAAGGGCGTTGGTCGATCGGAGGCGAGTTCAACTATCTGAATTTGGGCGACACCGTTTCCATCGGACCATTCAGCAACGCCGCGAGCTGGGAGCTGGACGGGATAATGACCTCGCTCGCGGGCAGCTACGCGGTGGCAGAGGACAGCCAGTCCCGAATTGAGGTGCTGGGCGGGCTGCGCCATTGGGATCTTGATCTGTCGACAACCGTGGCCGGTTTCCCGGCAAGCACTGACCAAAGCTGGACAGATCCAATCATCGGGGCGCGATACTCTCGTGCGCTGAATGAGCGGTGGAAACTTGCGGCCATGGGCAACATCGGTGGTTTTGGCTATGGGTCGAAATTCCAGTGGGAAGCCCTCGTTCAAGCCAATTGGAGCTGGACCGAGACCATCGATGTTGCAGCCGGCTACCGTCATCTGAGCGTTGATTTTGAGGACGGCCGCAACGTTGTCGATCTTATACTGACCGGCCCGTACGTGGCGTTGGCGTTCAAGTTCTGAGCTTTCACGCAAAATGCAAAAAAGGCCGGAGAGGATCTCCGGCCTGTCTTGGGCAGTTGGGGGGTCTTGTCAGCCCGCGGCGCGCTTGTCGTCGGGGCGGAAGCCGATCTGGTTCGAGGCGGCAAAGCGCCCTCCGCCGGCTTTTTCGATCTTTCCATCGCGCAGAAGCTGGCCGAACGAACGCAAGCTTTCTTCGCGGTTGAACTCATCCTGCTTGAGTGACCGCACCTTGTTCATCAGCTGCGGACGCGAGAACTGCTCCTGACCTTCGATGAAAGACAGGTAGGCCGCCGCCGCCTCCAGCAGGTCGGGCAGGGATTGTGCGCCCTGCTCCTGAGCGAAATGGGCAAAGCCGCCTTCTTCGGATGCGTCGTCGTCTTGTGCTGCGGTCACGCGGCGTGGGGTGACCGGACCGGCGTCCGCGTCCTGCGTATCGATGCGCTGCTCGGCAACCAGCTTGAGCGGCGCGGCCGTATCCGACTCGGGGCGCATGCTGGTGACATGGATTTCGGGACGACGGGGGCTGACGACCGAGGCCAGGTCTCCACGATATTTCTGGTTTTCGTCCTCATCCGCATCGCGGGCCTTGCCGCCTTCAGCTTCGGTTGCTGCCACAGCTGTGCGCAGGTGGGAATAAGTTTCCCGCTTGTCCGAAGTGGCCGGGTCGTCCATTTGGGCGTCGGCCTTCTCCATCAGGCGCAACACGTCCGAGTCCACGTCCTGAGGCTTGTTTGCGTCGCGTTTCGAGCGCGCATCCATTTCCGCTTCGATTTCCGAGATCTCACCCAGGATGCTCTCTTCGTCTTCGGCAGTCAGGACGCCGTCTTCCGTGAGTTCAGAGACTTCCTCATCGGCATCTTCGGGCTGATCACCCAGAATGTTGAGGATGTCGTCAGCCTCGGGCTCCGAGTCGGTGTCCTCTTCAAGATCAGCAAAGAGAATCTCGGACGAGGCTTCTTCATCACTGGCGGCCTGGTCGTCTTCGGACGTTTCTTCCGCCGCGGCTTCCTCAGCCTCTTCCAGATCAGCTTCAACTTCCGGAGCATCCTCGGCGCCTTCATCAGCCTCCGCTTCGACTTCCGATGCTGCCGAGAATTCTTCTTCCGCTTCGAATTCGACCGCGGCCTGAGGTTCTTCCTCGGCCAGGTCGACAAACGGGTCCGTGGGCTGTTGTGTGGCTTCTACCGGAGCATCTTCCTGCATCACCTCTTCAGTTGAATCCAGATCTTCGGGGCTGAGCGCTCCGGCTTCGAATGCGGCCGAGATGGCGTCAATCTGGGGCTCGGGCGAGGCTAGAAAACCGCTGTCTTCGTCTTCGCTGTAGGCGGGGGGCGTCTGGTCATTATGCGAGACGACCGCGCGGATGCGCTGCAGCTTGGCGGCGATGCTGTCGGCGCCTTGGGGGGCTGCGGATTCGACTGGCTCGGCATCGGCAAAGAATGCGGCAGCACCAGCCGCCGGTGCTGTGTCGACCACGCTCAGGTCAGGGCTGGCGGGCGCCGGTGTGCTGGCTGCGGGTGCGGGTTGTTGCGGGGCCGCATCATGGGCTTCATCCGTGGCGCGCAGCAGCAGTCCGGTGTCGTTCTGCTTGGCTTCCACACGGCGCGAAGCGTCACGCTGAGCGATACGGGTCAACATTTCTGCGTCTGGTTGCGGAGGCTCGGAGCCGAAATACCTGTCATCCGCAGCAAGATCGCGGAAGTATTCGGCAATCGCCTTCATCGTCTCAAAGGAATCGTCAAAGCCTTCCAAAGTGCATGAGAAGGTTCCGTAGGAAACGGTCAATACCTTGTTGTTCTGTACCATCAGACGCACGTCCTCTACAAACTACACAGAGCCAACCCGCGCGACGCTGGGCGCGTCTGTCAGCTCGAACCTGTTCTAAAGAACCTATCATTTTGTGGTCTCAATGTGTCCAAAAGCGGGAAAAATGGTCAATCTTGGAAAAAACGGCGAAATTGTTCATTCCAAAAGACCAATTGCCCTGTTCGGAGGAGGGGAAATCGGCCCCGATGACCTGAATCTGGCGCTGAATCGCGTCAACGGCGCTGTTGCTGCGGATGGCGGGGCCGCCGCGTTGATCGATTCGGGGCGCGTTCCGGATGCGGTAATAGGCGACTTCGATTCGTTGGAACGCGCCTATCTTGCACTGATACCAGAGGACCGTTTGTTTCCGATCCGGGAACAGGACAGCACTGATTTCGACAAGGCCTTACGCAATATCCGCGCGCCGCTGGTCTTGGGCGTCGGGTTTCTCGGAGGTCGGCTGGACCACCAACTGGCGGTGCTCAATACGCTGGTTTGCCACCAAGACAGGCCGTGCGTCCTGCTGGGCGCACGCGAAGTGGTCTTTCACGCCCCGCCCAGCATATCACTGTCGCTCACGCCGGGCGACACAGTGTCATTGTTTCCATTTCAGCGGGTAACCGGACGCAGTTCGGGGTTGGAGTGGCCGATCGACGGTCTGGTACTTGAGCCGGACGGACGGGTCGGAACATCGAACCGTGCGCTGGCTCAGGTAACCCTCGAGGTCGACGGACCCGGGTTGCTGGTCATGGTGCCGCGCGACGCTCTTGATGCTGTCATGCGGGCGTTTGCGTCGGCGCAGACCGGGCGCTGGCCCGCTCGCGCAGGATGACATAAAGCCCGGCCGCGATCGTGATGGCGATCCCCAGGGCCGCCGGGCCGTTTGGCAGATCGTGAAAGATGAGCCAGCCGATCAGCGTCGCCACCGGAATCTCCAGATATTGCATCGGCGCCAGCGTTGCCGAAGGCGCGAACCGCAGCGCCCATGTCATCAGCAGATGTGCCACGGTTCCGAGAACACCGATGGCCAACAGCAACCAATGAGCGTTGTCTTGCGGCAGGGTCAGTGCCAGATCCGGAAGACCCGTCAGGGCCCCGATCGCAAGCACTGGAGCCAGGACCGCGGTGGCCAGCAGCCCGGACACGGCCTGCAGGGCAATCGGATCGGTTTCTTTGGCAATCTGCCGGGTCACCAGCATGAACAGGGCAAAGACGACAGCCACGATCAGCGGCAAAAGGGCCGGAGCACCAACCTCGGCAAAGCTGGGCTGGATGACCAGCAACGTGCCAGCAAAGCCGACAATGCAGGCGATCAGACGACGATGCCCGACTTCTTCACCCAGCACATACTTGCCCAGCAGCAGCATGATGAATGGCATGACAAAGGCGATGGCGACGGCATCGGCCAGCGGCAGATACTGCAGCGCACTGAACATCGCTGCGATTCCGACAATGTGCAGCAGAGTGCGCAGCACGGTCAGCCGCAGCACGCGCCCGCGCATTCGCCAGGTCCGACCCGTCAGCGCCACCAGCGGAATCAGGATGGCCGCCTGCACCGCAAAACGCACCAGCACAAGAACGCCAAGCGGAGTGGTTTCTCCCAACAGCTTGGCCAAGGCATCGCCCAGCGGTGCAAGCACGCAGAAACCAAGCATCAAAACGATGCCGAAGACGGGACGATCCTGTGTCATGGGCGTGACGCTAGACGTTTCCCGCAGAATGGGAAAGGCCCGTCGTCAGTCCTCGGGCAAGGGCTGAACCTTTGTGTAGTCCGGACCGAGGCAAGTGGGCAGCTCGTCACCCAGTTCGAGCCACGTCAGTTTCTCTTCATAGGCGACATGCAGCGTTGGCCGCAGGGCTTCGGGGTTCTCCAGTGTCGCTACATAAAGGTGCAAAACGTCGGACATCGTAGTGGATCGGAACGAGATCGGCGTTCCGCAATGCGGGCAAAAGCTGCGCTCGACACCGGGGGAAGAGTTGAACCGCTTCGGTTCCTCTCCGGTCCAACGCCACTGACCGTCGCGCACCCCAAAATATGTGGTCATCGGCGCGGCACACTGGCGGCGGCAGCTGTCACAATGGCAGGAAACACAAGACAGGACCGGAGGGTCGACCTCGAACCCGATTCTGCCGCACAGGCAATGTCCACGCATTGAGCTGCCCTCCCTGTTTGTTCCCTCAGCAGTTTGGCACGTTGACGGCCAGTCCGCCCAGTGAGGTTTCCTTGTACTTTTCGTGCATGTCATGGCCGGTCTGGCGCATGGTCTCGATCACCGCATCCAGCGGCACGAAATGCTGCCCGTCTCCGCGCAGGGCCAGCGACGCCGCCGAAACCGCCTTGATCGCGCCCAGCCCGTTGCGCTCGATGCAGGGAACCTGCACCAGCCCGGCGACCGGGTCGCAGGTCATGCCCAGATGATGCTCCAGCGCGATCTCGGCGGCGTTTTCCACTTGTTCCGGTGTGCCGCCCATCACTGCGCAAAGACCAGCCGCGGCCATTGCGGCCGCGCTGCCGACCTCGGCCTGGCAGCCAGCCTCGGCACCCGAGATCGACGCGTTGTACTTCACCAGACCGCCGATGGCGGCGGCGGTCAGCAGGAAATCCTCGATATGGCTTTCCGATGCGCCGGGAACGTGGTCGAGGTAATAGCGCAGCACCGCGGGCAGCACGCCCGCCGCGCCGTTGGTGGGGGCGGTGACGACCTGACCGCCGGCGGCGTTTTCCTCGTTCACCGCCATCGCATAGACGCTCATCCAGTCGTTGATCGTGTGCGGCGCATTCAGGTTCATGCCGCGCTCGGCCATCAGGGCGTCGTGGATCGCCTTGGCCCGGCGCCGCACCTTGAGGCCGCCGGGCAGGATGCCTTCGGTGCTCAGCCCGCGCTCGATACAGGCGTTCATCACCTCCCACAGGCGGGCCGTGCCCTTCGCGAAACTGTCGGCGCAGCCGCGCGCGATCTCGTTGGCGCGTTTCATTTCGGCGATGGTCTTGCCGCTGCTGCGCGCCATTTCCAGCATTTCGGCGGCGGTCTTGAACGGGAAGGGCACCGGCGGGCCGTCATTGGTGTCCTTGCCTTCGGTCAGTTCCTCTTCGGTCAGGACAAAGCCGCCGCCGACCGAGTAATAAACCTGCCGCAAGATCACGTCGCCCTGCGCGTCGGTGGCCATCAGGATCATGCCGTTGGCATGGCCGGGTAGGGTGTTGTCGTAGTCGAAGATCAGATCGGCCTTTGGGTCGAACTGAAGGGTTGGCAGACCCTCGGGTGTGACAGTGCCGGTTTCGGCAATTGCGGCCAGTGCCGCTTCGGCACGGCCGTGGTCATAGCTGTCGGGGACAAACCCAGCCAGCCCCAGGATCGTGGCGCGGTCCGTGGCGTGGCCGACGCCGGTGAAGGCCAAAGATCCATGCAGAGACGCGCGCAAGCCAGCGAATTCGAATGGCGAGGCGCGCATCAGATCGAGGAACCGCGCAGCCGCCACCATCGGCCCCATCGTGTGGGACGAGGATGGGCCAACGCCCACTTTGAACATATCGAAGACGGATAGAAACATGTCTGGTCGCTGAGCCTTGTGGCGAGTTGGCGGCCGGGCCGGTTTGAAGCGCCCGAACCGCTAGGAAACTGTATGCGCTTTATTTACACAACCGAGCCGACCACTGAAGATTTGATTGCGACGTTTCCGATGGGAAACGCGTATTCGTGTATCGATTATTGCGCCGGTCCCGCGGATTTTGGGCCTCGCAGTCGGGCAGGGCTTTCCGTATAAGTTCCCCAAAGAACTGAGGGGAAGCCGCTATGACAGCAGAGTTGTCACCCATCGACCGGGCCAAGAGTGTCGCCGCCTATCGCGCGGCCGAGATGGTCGAAGACGGGATGCGCGTGGGTTTGGGTACCGGATCGACCGCGGCATGGTTGGTGCGTCGTCTGGGAGAGCGGGTGCGGGACGAAGGTCTGCGGATAAAAGGCGTTCCGACGTCGACGGCTACGGCGCAGCTTGCGCGCGAGGTCGGGATCGAGGTTGTTTCGCTGGATCAGGCGGGTTGGCTGGACGTGACGATCGATGGCGCCGACGAGTTCGACGGCGAGCTGAACCTGATCAAGGGCGGCGGCGCGGCGTTGCTGCAGGAAAAGATCGTGGCCACGGCCAGCGACCAGATGATCGTGATCGCCGATGCAGGGAAAGAGGTCGAGGCGCTGGGCGCGTTCCCGCTGCCGGTCGAGGTCATTCCCTTTGGCTGGCAGACCACGCGCACGCTGATCGAGGAGTTGCTGGACACGATGGACGTGCTGGGCACGTCGGCGACCCTGCGGATGAACAGCGAGGCGCCGACCGTGACGGATGAGGGCAATCACATACTCGACCTGCACCTGCAACGCATCGGCAACCCGAGGCAACTTGCACTGGTGCTGAACCAGATACCGGGGGTGGTCGAAAACGGGCTGTTCATCGACATCTGCGACAAGGTCGTGATCGGCCACGGCGACAGCCGGGTCGAGCTGCGCGATTTCAACAGCGGTACGATCGAGCTGGATCGGTTGGGCGACGAACACGACAACCTGTTTTCGGACCTGGCCGACTGAGCCAACCGCGCACCCGGCTTCACAGCGGTGTGCGATTTCCGGGCCAAGGGGTTGGCACGATCATTCACGCCCCCAAATACTCAGGGCAATTTCAGGCAGGCTGACAAAAGGAACGCGGCATGAGCTTTGACTATGATCTTTTCGTCATTGGAGGCGGCTCGGGCGGTGTCCGCGCGGCGCGTGTGGCGGCGGGCGAAAACGGCGCCAAGGTCGCGCTGGCCGAAGAGGACCGCTATGGCGGAACCTGCGTGATCCGCGGCTGCGTTCCCAAAAAGCTGATGGTGTTCGCCAGCGAATACGCGGGAATGGTCGAGGACGCTCGTGCCTATGGTTGGGATATTCAGCCGGGCGCTTTCGACTGGCCGCAGTTCCGCGGCAAGCTGCATGCCGAACTCGACCGGCTGGAAGGCATCTATCGCAATATCCTCAAGAACAACGGCGTCGAAACCTTTGACCAGCGCGCGAAACTGCTCGATCCGCATACGGTCGAGCTGGCTGACGGAACTCGAAAGACCGCCAAGCACATTCTGATCGCCACCGGCGGGCGCCCCGTGGTGCCCGAATTCCCCGGCTCAGATCTGGCCATCACCTCGAATGATATCTTCCACCTTGAGAAACTGCCCGAGACCATGCTGATCGTCGGTGGCGGCTATATCGCCTGCGAATTCGCCGGGATCATGAACGGCATGGGCGTCAAGACCACGCAGTTCTATCGCGGCGCGCAAATCCTGCGGGGTTTCGACGACGAGGCGCGCGGCCTGATCTGCGAAGAGATGTGCCAAAACGGGATCGATGTGCATCTGGGCACCAATGTGCTCGAAATGAAAAAGCAGGGCGACAAGATCTGGGTCAAGGCGACCAACGGGTCTGAACAGCTGTTCGATGTGGTTATGTATGCCACGGGCCGGGCGCCGAATGCCGATGATCTTGGCCTTGAGGCGCTGGGCGTCGAACGTGGCCGCAAAGGGCAGATTGTCGTGGACGAATACAGCCAGACCGCGGTGCCCTCGATCTATGCCATCGGGGACGTGACCGACCGGGTAAACCTGACTCCGGTCGCCATCCGCGAGGGCATGGCCTTTGTCGAGACCGTATTCAAGGGCAACCCCACCCCGGTGGATCATGAGCTGATCCCGACCGCGATCTTCACCCAGCCCGAGATGGGCACCGTGGGCCTGAGCGAAGAGCAGGCCGCCGAGCAGGAGCCGATCGAGGTTTACGCGACCTCGTTCAAGCCGATGCAGAAGGCGTTCGCAGGCGGCACGCAACGAGTGTTGATGAAGCTGATCGTCAGCCAGGCCACCCGCAAGGTGCTGGGCTGTCACATTGTCGCCCCCGGCGCGGGCGAAATGATCCAGTTGGCGGGCATCGCGGTCAAAATGGGCGCGACAAAGGAAGATTTCGATCGCACGGTTGCGGTTCATCCGGTGATGGCCGAAGAACTGGTAACCATGCGGCAACCCGTGCGTACCGCTTGATTTGCAAGCGCGCGCACACAGGTTACAAGTGATCCCGTAAGCACACGGGCCAAAACAAGGGAAATGAAACACATGGCGGGCAACAGCGGAGGCCCCTGGGGGGGCGGAGGCTCATCCGGTGGCGGAGGAAACCGGGGAAACAATGGGGACGGGCGACGCCCGCCCGAAGGCGACGGGCCGCAGATCCCCGAGATCGACGAGTTGATGAAAAAAGGCCAGGAGCAGCTGCGCGTGCTGATGGGCGGGCGCGGCGGCGGTGGCCGAGGCGGCAACGGATCCGGTCAGGGCGGCGGTGGCGGCCCGGCGATTACCAAGGGCACGATCCTGTTGGGCGGGGTTGCCGCCTTGGTTCTGTGGGGTTTTGCCAGCGCCTATACGGTCAAGCCCGAAGAGCAGTCGGTTGAGCTGCTGTTCGGTCGCTTTACCGGAATCGGCACCGAAGGCCTGAACTTTGCCCCGTGGCCTGTCGTCACGGCCGAAGTCATCCCGGTGAAGGTCGAACAGACCGAAACCATCGGATCTGGCGGTCGCGGTTCGGACGCCGGTCTGATGCTGACGGGCGACGAAAATATCGTCGATATCGATTTCCAGGTGGTCTGGAATATCTCGAATCCTGCGGACTACCTGTTCAACCTGCGCGACCCGAAACAAACTATCCAGGCCGTGTCTGAGTCGGCCATGCGCGAGATCATCGCGCAGTCGGACCTCGCGCCGATCCTGAACCGCGACCGTGCTATCATCGCCGAACGGCTTGAGGAACTGATCCAGTCGACTCTGGACAGCTACAACTCGGGTATCAACATCGTCCGTGTGAACTTTGACGGCGCCGACCCACCGGAACCGGTAAAGGATGCCTTCCGCGAGGTTCAGTCGGCTGGACAGGAACGCGACCGGCTGGAGAAGCAGGCCGATGCCTATGCGAACCGGGTTTTGGCCGGCGCGCGTGGTGAAGCCGCGCAGGTGCTGGAAGAGGCCGAAGGCTATCGGGCACAGGTCGTGAACGAAGCTCAGGGTGAGGCCAGCCGGTTTGGCGCGGTTCTCGAAGAATACTCGAAAGCTCCGGATGTGACCCGCAAACGTCTGTACCTTGAACGGATGGAGCAGGTTCTGGGCGACGTGGACAAGATCATCTTGGATGACAGCGCAACAGGCCAGGGGCAGGGCGTCGTGCCTTATCTGCCGCTGAACGAACTGCGCCGCAACTCGGGTGAGGGGAACTAAGACATGCGTAAATCAACCTTTCTCCTACCTGCCATTTTCGTGGTTATTGTGATCGCCCTCTCAGCGATCTTCATCGTGGACGAGCGTGAAAAAGCGCTGGTTCTGCAATTCGGTCGCGTGATCGACGTCAAGGAAGACCCGGGCCTGGCCTTCAAGATTCCGGTCATTCAGGAGGTCGTGCGCTACGATGACCGTATTCTAAGCCGCGAGGTCGGGCCGCTGGAAGTCACGCCGCTGGATGACCGCCGCCTGGTGGTCGACGCCTTCGCGCGCTATCGGATCACCGATGTGCGGCAGTTCCGTGAGGCCGTGGGTGCCGGTGGCATCGACACAGCGGAGCAGCGTCTGGATTCGATCCTGCGCGCCAAAACCCGCGAGGTTCTGGGTTCGGTAAGCTCGAATGACATTCTCAGCTCGGACCGGGCGGCGCTGATGCTGCGCATTCGCAACGGCGCGATCGCCGAGGCCCGCGATCTGGGCCTTGAGGTGATCGACGTTCGCCTGAAACGTACCGACCTGCCGCAGGCCAACCTCGAAGCGACCTTTGCCCGGATGCGCGCCGAGCGGGAACGCGAGGCGGCCGACGAAGTGGCGCGCGGTGAAGAAGCTGCACAGCGGATCCGTGCCCAGGCTGACCGGACCGTGGTCGAACTGGTCTCCGAGGCCCGCCGTGAGGCGGAGATCGTTCGCGGTGAGGCTGATGCCGAACGGAACGCGATCTTTGCGGAAGCTTATGGCAAGGACCCGGAGTTCTTCGAGTTCTACCGCTCGCTTTCGGCCTATGAGAACGCTCTGAAAGGCGGCAACAGCTCGCTGGTGCTCAGCCCGGATTCCGAGTTCTTCAACTACCTCGGATCTCCACAAGGCCGTTCGGCGCCCGCCGCGCCGGCCTCCCAGTAATGGGTATGATCCTGCTGGCCTTCGGGCTGGTGTTGATTGTCGAGGGGCTGGCCTATGCGCTGGCCCCTTCGCTTGTCGAGCGGATGCTTGAGGCCTTGCGCAGCATTCCCGAGCCGGCCCGCAGACTGGTCGGACTTCTGTGTGTGGTCAGTGGCTTCGTCCTGTTGTGGACGGCCAATCGGCTGGGGTTTTGATCGGTTGGAGTAAACTGGCAGTGAATTCCTCAACTTCCCGAGTTGCGGGCGGTCACAAACTGACTACATTGTTTCCCAGCAAGCTGCTCAGGCAGCCACCAACAGAACAATGTCGACAAGGAGAGACCAAGTGCAGGCAGTAGCACGCAGTGTATCCGTCCGCCGGGACGATGTGGTGACGATGGCGCGGCTTTTGTGGCTGGCCTTTGCCGCGGTTTCCCTTTTGTTGCTCCAGACGTTGGCTGCACAGGCCCGTCAGGAAAGCCTGGCGCCGCTGGTCAACCGGATCAGCCCGGCCGTGGTCAACATCACCACGACGACCCTGATCGAGGGGCAGTCGGGCGCGCAGGGGATCGTTCCCGAAGGGTCCCCCTTCGAGGACTTTTTCCGCGAGTTCCAGGACCGCAATGGCGACCAGGACAATCGCCCGCGCCGCAGCAATGCCTTGGGATCGGGGTTCGTGATTTCCGAGGATGGCTACATCGTCACCAACAATCACGTCATCGCAGAGGCGGATGAAATTCTGATCGAGTTCTTCCCCGGCGATGGTCAGCCGGTAAAAGAGCTGCCGGCCAAGGTCATCGGAACGGATGAGAAAACGGACATTGCGTTGCTCAAGGTCGAGGCGTCGGGTCCGCTGAAATACGTCACTTTCGGCGACAGCGACACAGCGCTTGTAGGGGACTGGGTGGTTGCCATGGGCAACCCGCTGGGGCAGGGGTTTTCGGTATCTGCCGGGATCGTGTCGGCGCGCAATCGCGAGCTCAGCGGTTCCTATGACGACTATATCCAGACGGATGCGGCCATCAACCGGGGCAACTCGGGCGGTCCTCTGTTCAACATGGACGGTCAGGTCATCGGTGTGAACACCGCGATCTTGTCGCCGAATGGCGGGTCGATCGGTATCGGGTTCTCGATGGCGTCGAACGTGGTGTCCAAGGTTGTCGATCAGTTGCGGGAATTCGGCGAAACCCGCCGCGGCTGGCTGGGTGTCCGCATTCAGGACGTGACCGAGGATATGGCCGAGGCGATGGGCCTGGACAAGCCGGGCGGCGCGCTGATCAGCGATGTGCCGGACGGCCCTGCCAAAGAAGCGGGTCTGCTCGCAGGGGATGTGATTCTCAGCTTTGATGGTGTCGAAGTGAAGGACACGCGTGGATTGGTGCGGCAGGTCGGTGAGACGCCGGTCGGCAAGTCCGTGCGCGTGGTCGTTCAGCGGGACGGCAGCACTCAGACCGTGCTTGTCACTCTGGGGCGTCGCGAGGATGCCGAGCGTGCGGAAACCGGCGATGATGATGGTGCGGAAGAGGCGCCGCTGGACGAAAATGCCGACATTCTTGGCCTGACGATTTCGCCGCTGACCGACACGTTGCGCGAAGATCTGGGTCTGGACGCGGACGCGGATGGTCTGGTTGTGACGGATGTGGATGAAGCCTCCGAAGCCTACGCCAAGGGCCTGCGGGCAGGCGACCTGATCACCGAGGCTGGTCAGCAGAAAGTGTCGTCGATCTCCGATCTCGAGGATCGGATGGACGAGGCTCGGGAGGCGGGGCGCAAGTCCCTGCTGCTGCTGGTGCGCCGTGGTGGCGATCCGCGCTTCGTTGCGCTGAGCCTTGAAGAGTAGGACAGCCAGTTTGGTCAAAATGATCGGCCGGGGCAGATGCTCCGGCCGATTTTCGTTTTGGCTGCAGAAATCAAAAGAGCCACACGCCGGGGAGGCGCGTGGCTCTGGTGCAGGGAGATGCCAGTGGACAGATATCGGGGATGATACTCTGGCACCCTACGGTAACAATTCATTACCTAATGGAAGCGAATCCCGTTGTATGTGAAGCGGATCACATCCGGGCCATTTTCCGGGCAGCAGGTCAGATCAGATCGGATTCGGCGAGTTGGCGCAGGGCGTCAAAGTCGTGGATCTGCAGCCCACCGCGTGAAGCCTCAACCACGTTCGAGCGTTTCCACGTCGAGATCGTCTTGGATACCGCCTCGCGCGTCGCGCCGACGAATTCCGCTAGCTCGCTCTGCGACAGGGCGATGCGTTCGGACGGCGCGTCCTGCTGGTTGGCCAGAAGCAGAAGCTTTCGCGCAAGTCGCACAGGCATCGGCAGGAACACCTGCTCGTTCAACTGCGCCCCCATCCAGCGCATGCGCAGTCCGGCCAGCCGGATCATGTCCTCGGCCAGTTCGGGGTGCTTGCGGATTTGTTCCATCAGATCCTTGCGGCGCACGCGCAGTACACGCGACGGCTCGGCTGCGGTGATGGTGGCGGTGCGCGGGCCGCTGTCGAAGAGGGCGATTTCACCGAACACTTCGCCCGGGCGCATCAGGCTGAGCGCCAACTTGCGCCCGCTCATGGCCAGGAAGGACACCTCCAAAGCGCCTTCCAGCAAAGCGTAGAGGGCGTCCCCCTCGTCGCCTTGTTCGAACAAGACCTCGCCGCGGTCCAGCGAGACAGAAGTGGCTAGCGCAGAGAGCATATCACGAAGCCGGTCTGAAGCTTCGGACAGGAACCCGCTGTTCGGAAAGGCGGTCATGGAAGACACGGTTCTCCGGATGAGTGGTGTGGGTGGTTTCCCAGCTTTCCACAGCTTTGGAGCTAAGCCAAGGATTTTATCCGGTTTTCCTAATGTTTCCCCAAGGTCCGCCGGCCCGTGTCAGGGACGCATTACTGCTTGTCCGGATCGTCCATATAGCTTTGCAGGATGCTGAATTGCAGCATCAGGAACCCCATCAAAGCGATCGGAAAGCCAAAGGTTTCGATCTTGACCCACAAATCGGTGGACAGGGTGCGCCAGACCAGTTCATTGGCCACCGCCAGCACGGCGAAACAGGCGCAAAGGCGGCGGGTCAGGATCATCCAGCCCTCGTGGCGCATGGGCAGCATTTCGTCCAGCACATAGGCGAGGTAGGATTTGCCCTGCAGCAGACCAATGCCCAGTATCAGCGAGAAGAACCCGTAGACCAGCGTCGTCTTCATCTTGAAGAACCGCTCGTCGTTGAACCAGGCGGTCAGGCCACCGAAAAAGATGACCATGATGGCCGTGAAGATCTGCATCCGGCTGAGCTTGCCGGTCAGATACCACAGGATGCCCATCGCCCCCAGCATCAGCGGAACGAAGATGATGGTGGCCACGATGAAGCCGGAATATTCGGTGCCGCCGATCAGAAAGCTGTCGTCGCGCAGGCCCAGGTAGATGAAGAAGAAGGCCAGCGGTGGTCCCAGTTCCAGCACCTGTTTCAGAAACGGATTGATCTCTTTCTTGTCTGCCATGCCTGTCGTCCTGCTGTTCACCCGCCCATTTCAACTATTACCGCGCCCAATGCAATCAATGCCATCAGGATTATGCGCCGAGGCCCCACGGTCTCTTTCAGGGCCAGCCAGCCGATCAGGGCGGCAAAGACGGTCGAGGTTTCGCGCAGCACCGCGGCTTCGCCGACCTTGTCCAGCCGGGTGGCCAGCATGATCGCTCCGAAAGACATGGGGGCGATCAGCCCGCCTGCAAGCCCCCGCAGCATCAACGGCCCGATTGCCGGACGGTGAACCATCGCCCGCCAGCGCAGGAAGGCGTAGATCGGCATTGTCGCCCCGTCGATCATGAAGAACCAGGCCAGAAAGGTGAACGGATCGGCCGTGGCGCGGATGCCGTAGGCGTCATACGTGGTGTAGAGCGCCACGAATAGGCCGGTTGCAACCGCAAGGGCCAATGCGATGCCTAAAGTCTCGCGGTTGGTTTCCAGGAAGCGGAAATTGTAGGCGGCCAGCCCGAAGATGCCGGTCAGCAGCACGGCAACGCCCAGCCATTGGGTGGGCGAGAAGGTTTCATTGAACAGAAGATAGGCGCCGATGACGGTGAACAGCGGGCCGGTGCCACGCACCACCGGGTAGACCACGGTGTAGGACCCCTTGGTATAGGCCATCGCCTGCAGCGTCTTGTAGGCGACATGGATCAGCCAGACCACGGCGAATATCGGCCACATGAAAGGTTCGGGCCAGGGCACGACGAAGAACGCAAAGGGCGCGGCCATCAGGCAATAGCAGGCGTCGATCGCCCCGCGCGACAGCCAGGGGTCATGCCGACCCTTCTGCAGCGCGCCGAAAACCGCGTGTAGGAAGGCCGCCATAAGGGCGAGGCCAAGGGCCAGCCTGTGTCCGGCCTCGGTGCCTTCGAGGGAGATCAGCCAGTCGCTCACGCTGCGGGTCTTTCGCTGGTGGAGAGGCTGGGGGTTTTCCACCCCCAGACCCCCGAGGATATTTGGGGCCAGATGAAGGTCAGTTGGGGGCGAGTCCGGTCAGGGCGGCGGCGAATTCCTCGGGGTCGAAGGGGGCCAGATCGTCGATCTGTTCGCCGACGCCGATGGCGTGGATCGGCAGGCCGAACTTGTCGGCCAGCGCCACAAGCACGCCGCCCTTGGCGGTGCCGTCAAGCTTGGTCATGACAAGGCCCGAGACATCGGCCAGCTTGCGGAAGGTGTCCACTTGGCTGAGCGCGTTCTGGCCGGTGGTGGCGTCGAGCACCAGCAGGGTGTTGTGGGGCGCGGTTTCGTCGATCTTGCGGATGACGCGGACGATCTTGGCCAGTTCCTCCATCAGATCGGCGCGGTTCTGAAGGCGGCCGGCGGTGTCGATCATCAGCAGGTCGGCGCCTTCGGCTTGCGCCTTGGTCAGGGCATCGAAGGCCAGCGAGGCAGGGTCGGAGCCTTCGGGCGCGGTCAGGACCGGTACACCGGCGCGGTCGCCCCAGACCTGCAGCTGTTCCACGGCGGCGGCCCGGAAGGTGTCGCCCGCAGCGATCACCACTTTTTTGCCGGCGGCCTTGAATTGGCTGGCCAGCTTGCCGATCGTCGTGGTCTTGCCCGAGCCGTTGACGCCCACCACCAGCACCACCTGCGGGCGCTTGGGGTAGAGGGGCATCGGTTTGGCGACCGGCTCCATCACGCGGGCGATTTCCTGCGCCAGCAGTTGCTTGATTTCCTGGGTCGAGAGTTTGCGGCCATAGCGCCCCTCGGCCATGTTGGCGGTGACGCGCAGGGCGGTGTCGACACCCATGTCCGACGCGATCAGCAGTTCTTCGAGCTGTTCGAGCATGTCGTCGTCCAGCGTGCGGCGCACCACCGGCCCGGAATCGCCGCGACCGAAGAGACGCCCGATCAGGCCCTTGGACTGCGCCTGTTCCGGCAGTTCCGGCGGAGGCGGTGCGGGGGGTGGGTCCGCCGGCTCGGGCGACGGTGTCTCGACCGGTTGCGGTGTGAGCGCGGGTTCGGGGATTTCCGGGACAGGTTGCGGCTCGGGCTCAGGCTGGGGGATCACCGGGTCAGGGGCGGTGGTTTCTTCGCCGCCGTCCTCGACGATTGCCTCAAGCCCCTTTTCGAGGCGGGACGAGGATTTGAACAGCCGGTCCTTGAGCTTGGTAAAAAACGCCATCTTGGTCTCCGCAGGTGTCCCCTTCACCTAATGCGGAATGGCGGCAGTTGCAAAGGGTCAGGTGAAGGCCAGGAAAAAGCCGAACTGCGCACCCCAGTACAGCGGCCAGACCAGATAGGGCGTCAGGCGCAGAGCTGGGTGTCCCGGCGGCAGCAGGAACCTTTCGGTTGCCAGGATCAGGTCCGAGGCGATGAAGGCCATCGCGGCCGGCAACGCCCATCGCAGCGCTCCGGCCTCGGGCAGGGCCAGAACGGTGATGCCCATGCCCAGAATGATCGGGATATAGGCCAGGACCGGTCCGCGCAGATCACCGGCCCGCTGGGCCAGCAGCGTGGCCATCACGATGCCCAGAATGACCAGCGTCCAGGCGTATCCGGGTTTGTCCAGGATCAGGTCGGTGTCGCTTGACGGATGCGTCAGGAACAGGGCGATGTATACCAGATGCCCGGCGGCGAATGCCCCGATGCCGGCCATGAAGGTGCCGTCGGTTTCGCGCGACAGAAGGGCGTCGCCCAAGGCGCAGAGAGACAGCGCCAGGATCAGAAGCAGAGGGCCGGACTGCACCGCGGCCTCGACCGCCAACAGGGCGACGCTTGCGGTTTTCAGCGCCGTGCGTAGCAGGCTGGCCGGACGGGCCGTCAGGGCCAGGTAGGCCAGGGCACAGGCCAGCGCTGCGAGTACGAGTATCGTCATGTCCTGCCTTCCGATGGCTCCGATGCGATTCAGTGTCGCCGCGAACTGAGTTCACGCTCAACCCATAACGTTGGGGCAGGGCGTTCCAAGATTGGCGCGCGGCCGTGGCATCTGCCAGAATGAAACGATGTGGATACGTTCGTTGATTCTCGGATCTTTGCTGGCCCAGCCGGTCGTCGCGCAGTCTCTGTCAGGGGCAGAATTCGATGCCTATACACGCGGCAAAACCCTGTTCTACGGCTTCGGTGGAACGACCTATGGCGTCGAACGGTATTTGCCCAACCGGCGCGTAGTCTGGTCGTTTTTGGATGGCGACTGCAAGGAGGGCATCTGGTACGAACAGAACGGCCAGATTTGCTTTGTTTACGAAGATCGCACCGACCCGCAATGCTGGGTCTTTACCCGCTCGTCCCAGGGGTTAATCGCGCAGTTCGAGGGCAACCCCGAAGCCACCGAACTGTACGAAGCAGCCGACGTCGACGAAGATATGATCTGTTACGGACCCGAGGTCGGCGTCTGAACGTGGGTCTTCGTCAGAACAACGATCCTTGATCCGGGGCCGGTGGCTTGGACGGTTTGTTGGCGGTCGGGGTTGTCCCGGACAGCGGTTCGGTCTTCAATTCTCCATCGGCAAACTCGATGGTCAGTGCAGCGTGCTTGCTGGCTTGCGCCTTTGTGGTGACCACGCCGCTTTCGGAATGCACCACGGCGTAGCCGCGTTGAAGCGTGGCTTTGTAGCTGAGCGTCTCGCGCAACCGGTCAGTCGCATCTAGTTGCTGGCGGAGCCGGTCCACCCGCAGAGTCTGCGCGGCCGTCATGCGCTGGGCCAGTTGGTTGACTCGGTCGCGCTGCTGCTGGATGTCGCGTTGGATCGGGCGGATCGACAGGCGCGAGGACAGGTTGCGCAGCGTGTCGCGCCGCGCGGCCACGAGGTTGCGCAACGTTGACGGGCGCAGGTGCCCCGACAGTTCCACCACCTGCAAGCGGCGGTTCTGCACACCGCGTTGCAACGCCGGGGCCAGACGATCGGCAATAAGGTCCAGTCGCTGGCGCGGCCCGTCTAGCAGGGTCTCGGGGCGCGGCAAGGCGCGCGATAGATCGCGCAGGCGTTGCGCCCGGCGTTGTACCGCGTCGGTGGCCGCGCGGGACAGGCGCGCGCCCTGTTCGCCGGTCCAGGCCAGCAGCTCCATCCGTACCGGCACCGCCAGTTCGGCGGCGGCTGTGGGGGTCGGCGCGCGGCGGTCCGAGACATAGTCGATCAGGGTTGTGTCTGTTTCGTGCCCCACAGCCGAGATCAGCGGGATCTCGGACGCGGCGGCCGCGCGGGCCACGATTTCCTCGTTGAAACCCCACAGATCCTCGATCGAGCCACCGCCACGGGCGACGATGATCAGGTCGGGGCGGGGCAGTGCGCCGCCGGGTGTCAGGCGGTTGAAACCCTGGATGGCGTTGGCGACCTCGGCCGCGCAATTGGCGCCCTGCACGGCCACGGGCCAGATCAGCACCTTGCGCGGGAAGCGGTCGCGCAGCCGGTGCAGGATGTCGCGGATCACCGCGCCCGAGGGCGAGGTGACGACGCCGATGATCTGCGGCAGGAAGGGCAGGGGTTTCTTGCGCTCGGGCGCGAACAGGCCTTCGGATTCGAGCTGTTTCTTGCGCTTTTCCAGCAGCGCCATCAGCGCGCCTTGCCCGGCTACGGCCACCTCGTCGACGTTCAGGTTGTATTTCGACTGCGCGCCAAAAGCGGTGAGGCGGCCCGTGACGACGACTTCGAGCCCCTCTTCCGGCACCACCGACAGGCCCGAGATCTGGCCTTTCCACGTGGTGCAGGCCAGCACGTTCCGGTCGTCCTTGATGTCATAGTACAAATGCCCCGAGCGCGCCTTGAACACGCGCCCGACCTCGCCCCGCACGCGGATTCGGCCAAATGTGCCTTCCAGCGTGCGTTTCACCTCGCCCGAGATCTCGGACACGGTGTATTCGGGGGTATTCTGGCCGGGAATCGGATCGTCAAGCAGGTCGGACATTTCAGCGCCTTGTTTCGGTTGCCCGCGCAGCTTAGAACGCCGCGCAGGCAAGGCCAAGCAGATCGGAGACTTTCATGAACATCCTCATTCTCGGCAGCGGCGGGCGCGAACACAGCCTGGCCTGGGCGGTGATGCAGAACCCCAAATGCGACCGCCTGATCGTGGCGCCCGGCAATGCCGGGATCGCGCAGATCGCCGATTGTGCCGCGCTGGATATCGAGAATGGCGGCGCGGTGGTCGGTTTCGCCGAGGAAAACGCGATTGATTTCGTGATCATCGGCCCCGAGGCGCCCTTGGCCGCCGGGGTGGCCGACCGGCTGCGCGAGGCGGGCATCCTGGTGTTCGGTCCCTCGGCCGAGGCGGCGCGGCTGGAAGCCTCGAAGAGTTTCACCAAGGAAATCTGCGATGCGGCCGGTGCACCGACCGCCGCCTATGCCCGGTTCACCGAGGCCGAGCCCGCCAAGGCCTATATCCGTCAGCAGGGCGCGCCGATCGTGGTCAAGGCCGACGGTCTGGCCGCTGGCAAAGGCGTGATCGTGGCGATGGACGAGGCGACCGCGCTGGAGGCCGTGGACGACATGTTCGGCGGCGCCTTCGGCGGGGCCGGGGCCGAGGTGGTGATCGAGGAATTCATGGACGGCGAAGAAGCCTCGCTGTTCGTGCTGTGTGACGGCGAGAACATCCTGTCGGTCGGCACTGCGCAGGACCACAAGCGCGTGGGCGAGGGCGATACCGGCCTGAACACCGGCGGCATGGGCGCCTATTCTCCGGCTCCGGTTCTGAGCTCTGAGATTGAGGAGCGGGCGATGGAACAGATCGTGCGCCCGACGATGGCCGAGATGGCCCGGCGCGGCACGCCGTTTCAAGGGGTGCTGTACGCCGGGCTGATGATCAAGGACGGGCAGCCGAGGCTGGTGGAATACAACGTGCGCTTTGGCGACCCGGAATGTCAGGTGCTGATGATGCGGTTGGGGGCACAGGCGCTGGACCTGATGCATGCGGCGGCCGAAGGGCGGCTGGACGAGGCGCGGGTCAACTGGGCCGACGATCACGCCTTGACCGTGGTGATGGCCGCTCAGGGCTATCCCGGGGCGTATGAAAAAGGCAGCGTGATTAACGGGCTGGATGACTTGCCCGAGGACAGCAGCCATATGGTTTTCCACGCAGGCACCAAGGCGCAGGACGGGCAGGTTGTGGCCTCAGGGGGCCGGGTTCTGAACGTGACGGCGCGCGGAGCGACACTGCAGGAGGCGCGTGACAACGCTTATGCGATGGTCGAGGCCATCGATTGGCCGGGCGGCTTCCATCGCCGCGATATCGGGTGGCGGGCGCTTTGACGGTTTGAGGGCCCGCTGGTAAATGGGGGCTCGGCCGGCGGCCGCACCTTGGGATTTCTTGACCAGATGAATCCCCGGATCAGCAGTTCAGCGCGCTCATAAGGGCTTGTCGGTTTTTAAACGGGCCAAGATCCTGGGTTTGCCAGCCGCCATCGTAGCGGACGGCATTGATCCGGCGCCAATCGCCGCTGGCGACGATCAATTCAGGTTTGCCGTCGCAGGAGCGAAGCCCGCCTGAAATGAAATCCTCTCCGATCCGGTGGTTGGTCAGGCCGGGGAGCGCGGCGATTTCCGTCAGTTGGCCGTCGGCAAAGCGCCAGATGCGCAGGATTTTTGCCAAGTGGGGACGATCGACATAGGCAATTTCGATATTTCCGTCGCCGTCTAGGTCTGCCGCTCCGACCGGAGCTAGCCAGCGGAAACGGCTGCCGATATGCGGTGTCGCCGCCATGCGGCCCTGCGGGCCGTAGATGGCAAGGCGCGCGCCCTGTCGTGCGTCACTCTCCACCGCGATGACTTCTGGAAGACCGTCGCCCGTGACGTCGAACACGCGGGGCACGAGGTCTTCGAACACCAGATGATCGGGCAGCGCGAAGCTGCGGCGCTTGCCATTTGAAAGCGTGAGTTCAATCGAACCCCATTCGATCTGGTCACCCAGAACGCCGTGGGGATAGCGGTTGGTCGGATCCGTGTAGCGGGCGGTCGCTATGGTTTCGGCGGCCAAGGCAGGACCTGCCAGCCACAGGCATGCAGCCATCAGCGCGCCGCGCACCCGGCATGGCCAAAAGCGCACCGCCGGACGCGGCGCTTTGAAGCCGCAGCGCATGCCGCCGGACGAGCGGGGCATGCGTCGTCGCATCAGATCTGCTTTTCCGGCATCTGGACGACCAGCCCGTCCAGTTCGTCAGTCACCTTGATCTGGCAGGTCAGTCGCGAACGGGCCGGGTCGGGCTCGTAGGCGAAGTCCAGCATGTCTTCTTCCATGTCGTCCTTGGCAGGCAGTTTCTCGACCCAATCGGGATGGATGTAGACGTGACAGGTCGAGCAGGCGCAAGCGCCGCCGCAATCGGCCTCGATGCCGGGAATGTTGTTGTCACGGGCGCCTTCCATGACGGTCAGGCCGTTGGCGACCTCGACTGTGTGTTCGTTGCCGCCATGCTCGACATAGGTGATCTTTGCCATTGCTCGCGTCTTCCTTCTGCGGTGTTCAGGTTCCTCATTAGTCAAGGGATTTAGGTCTTTCCAGTGCCATTTGCGACCAATCGGGGCGTGATCGGGCAAACGGTCCGTCATTGTCGCCCAAATTCCACGCGTTCGCGCCGCAACCGAGTGGTTTGACCGGTTTATTCCATCAAAGGTTGAGGCTCGGATAGCGGTTTCGATTGTTGCGTGCATGGATTTGTGTTCTGGTCGTGTGACCGTGATTTGATAAGGGAGTGAGCAGATGCCGTTGACGGTTCAGGACGCAAAGATTGTGGTTGGGATGAACGAGCGGGGCGATGCCGAGCATGACATTGCCGCGTGGTTTGGCGAAAGCCAGGCGAAAATCGTGGAGGTGATCGACGGGATCAGCCATGGTGCATTGGCAGCAGCGAATGACGATGAGCTTCATCCGGTCGGAGCACCGGGCCCCAAGGCTCTGCGGTTGCGCAGTGACGTTTTGCGGGCGCTGGATGCGTTGGACGGGGATGACTTGGCCAAGGCCAAGGCGGTTCTGCGGGAAGGTTTGGCCACGTTCAACGCGCATGACGCCAAGTGACCCTTGTCTGCGCTGTGGTCGCGCGTAGCGCATGACCTTTCTGGCTGTGGTTTCGGTCCCCTGCATCTGGACATTCAGGGCATTTGTTCTATTTTTGTTCTTATGCGTATCGCATCGACACCACAGCCCAGTTCGGGCCGCCCATGGCCCAGACCACCGGCTTGCCTTCCAGCCGACCGACTGGACGACCCGCCCGAGGGTGCGCGGGTTGCTGTGGCGGGATTGGTGATCCTGCGGCAGCGGCCTGGTACGGCCAAAGGGGTGATCTTCATCACGCTCGAAGACGAGACCGGCATCGTGAACGTGATTGTCTGGCGCAAGATCTATGAGCGGTTCCGCCGAGCGGTGATCTCGGGGCGGTTGCTGCGGGTAACCGGGCGGATGCAGCGGGCCCATGCGGTGACCCATGTGATCGCGGAAGAGATCGAGGACATATCGGGCATGCTGGACCTGCTGGTGCGGGGTGACGGGGCGGATGCCTACCGGCCCCAGCCGACTGCAGAGCACAATGAGTTCGCCAAAACGCGCAATTTCGGCTAGTCTTTTGCATCATGCGGTTGCCGGGGGGGGAGCGCAGATGTCAACAAATTCGGCTGGTTTCGTGGGCAATATTCCAAGTCATTACGACGCGGGGTTGGGCCCGAATATCTTCACTGACTACGCAGACAGACTTGCCGCCCGTTGCGCCGAAGAGCCGGTGGCCAAGGCCATTGAACTGGCCGCGGGTACGGGGATCCTGAGCCGCAAGCTGTGCGATGTGTTGCCGAGCGAGGCCCAAGTTCTGATCTCGGACCTGAACGCGCCCATGCTGGAGGTTGCAAAGGCCAAATTCTCGGCGGCGGACAACGTCGAGTTCGCGGTCGTCAACGCGATGGATCTACCGTTCGAAGACGGCGCGTTCGACCTGATTACCTGCCAGTTCGGGGTCATGTTCTTTCCCGACAAACCCGCTTCGTTCCATGAGGCGGCGCGGGTGCTCAGACCGGGTGGGCGCTATGTTTTCAACGTGTGGAGCCCGATGTCCGAAAACCCGTTCTCGCAGGTCGCGCACGATGTGGGGGCGCATTTCTTTCCGCAGGATCCGCCGGGATTCTACAAGGTACCGTTTCACTATGGTGACCCCGAGGCCGTCCGGGCCGATCTGAGGGCCGCAGGCTGGACGGATATGGAACACGAAACGATCCGGTTGACGAAGACCATCGTCAACCCGGAAGCCTTTGCCCACGCTCTGGTTTTTGGAAACCCGTTGGTCGATGAAATACGAGAGCGCGGCGGCGTGGATCCCACGGACGTGGCCGCGCGGATGTTCTCTGAATTGAAGCGCGTCTTTGGTCCGCAGGGCATGACGATGCCACTGTCAGCGACCACGTTCGTCTGCCGAAAGACCTGACGGTAGCTCGCGCACAATCCGACCCGGGTCAGAAAAAACCCAATGACGATCAGGCCAACAGCGCCTGACCGTTCTTGAGGTGACGCGAAATCAGACCGCGCTGCTTGTGACCTTTTGGAATCAGGGCGGCTGGCCGCGGTTCAAAGCCGGGGTCCTCAAGCTCGGGGAACAGGGCCAATATCTCGGCGCGAGCCGCCTCGGGGATGGATTTCAGCGCTTCGGGACCGGCGAACAGGCTTTCGCATGGGGTGTCGTTGGCAAAGATGACCTGATGCGTGTCGAAAAGAAGGTGGAAATAGCAAACGGACTCCGTGGCACAGACCCGGTCAATGCCGTCCAGCGGCAGCAGCGACTTGGCCGAAACCAGCACCTCGTTGGTGTTGAACATGCGCTGCGCGATCTTTGACCGCACCAGAATGCGGTGCTGGGGTGAAACGATCAGGTCCTGTGTTGGCAGCCCTGCGCAGAGCGCGCCGGCGGAAATCCGGATTGGAACCAGTTTCGGATTGGCGGAGAAGTCGACGCTGTCCAGCTCACGGCGCCCGATCCAGCGGATCGGTTCATAGCTGCCGGCGTAGGTCAGAACCAGATCTCCGACCGAAAAGTCTTCGATCCTTGTTGTCCCGTCCTTGGTGGTGATCAGTGTGCCGGCGGTAAAGCATGGGACATTCGAAATCGGCGATGCCTGACCATCACTGCTGCCGGCAACCTCATAGGTCGTACCGGGCGTTGGCAGGACGGGGCCGCTTATGCCGACATTCACGCCATCGATGCGAATGACCCAGAACGTGTCGCCGGAGGTTGTCGTAAAACCGAACTCAAGCTCGACCTGATCGCCGGGCTGAAAGGTCTGTCCGTTGATCGTCACCGCCTGGCTCAATACCTGGTCGTTGTTGGCCGTACTGGGCGACGACCCGTCGCCGGGCGTGTCGATGTAACCGTCCGAAAACAGCTGGCTGGCCGTGCCGTCGTCATCCTCGACGTTGATGACGGTCAGCGCTGCACCAGCATTCAGGGAAAAGGTCGTTCCGACAGGATAGCCGACAGTGTTGTTCGTCGATGCGCCGGTCCATTGGTCGAACCCGTAAATCGGAACCGTGAAATTGAATGTCGCCAAACCTTAACTCCTTGTTACCGCTTGTAGTTACAGAACGGCCAACGCGCAATTCAACTGTCGTCAGGGTCTTGATGCAGAAAGAGGTGCGATACGCTCCAAGTTGCCTGAAATTTCAGCATTTGGTGAACGCTACCGTTTGAACAGAACGTTCTGCGCGTCTTTGCTGCGATGGTCTCCGCGCAGCTCGGCATGCAGGGCACGTCCCGCCTGAACTCCGGGGCGGGCTCCCACGGTTTCCAGCCACCGGGCAAAGTGGGGCTTGTCCTCCAGCGTCTGCTGCTGACCCTCCCACAGGCTCGCCCAGCCCCAAATCGACATATCGGCGATCGAATAGAAGTCGCCGGCAACATACTCGTTGTCGGCAAGGCGCCGGTCCAGAACGCGGTACAGGCGCGCAACCTCGGTGCGATAGCGGTCCTTGGCATAGGGCAGGTCCTGCGGCGGGTCCAACTGGGGGGCATATTTCAGAAAGTGGTGTGCCTGACCGGCCATCGGTCCGACGCCACCCATCTGCCACATCAGCCATTCCTCGACCGCGATCCGGTCACGCTCGGTCGACCCGTAGAACCGGCCGGTCTTGCGGGCCAGATACATCAGGATCGCGCCGCTTTCGAAAACCGAGATCGGTGCGCCATCCGGGCCGTCTGGGTCGACGATCGCAGGCATCCGGTTGTTGGGTGAGATTTTCAGAAACTCGGGCGCGAACTGATCGCCTTTGCCGATGTTTATGAGGTGGGTCTGGTAGGGCAGCCCCATCTCTTCAAGGGCAATGGATACTTTCCAGCCATTTGGCGTGGGCCAGAAATACAGATCGATCGGGTGTGTCATGGGGCCTCCGTGTTGCGGGACGATCATGAGCCATTCGCTGCAAAGGGCAAGTGCGCGGTGGATGTCGCGCCTTGACGCCCGCGCGCCCGAGGCGTATGCGCAATCCAGAAACCACGTGGCGATTTGTTACCGGATTGCGGGCCACGCTAAACAACACCGCTAAAAGGTCAGGATGAAAGACCCCTTTCGCTTGACCGCGTCTGGGGTTTTTTTTGATTTGCCCTCGGGTTTCGGGGCCGAAAGGTAAAGACATGAGCGAAAGCTGGAACAAACGCACCCAAGCCGTCCACGGCGGTATCCGTCGCAGCCAGTACAACGAAGTCAGCGAGGCGATATTCCTGACGCAGGGGTTCGTCTACGACACCGCCGAGCAGGCCGAAGCTCGGTTCATCGAGACTGGCCCGGACGAGTTCATCTATGCCCGCTATGGCAACCCGACGGTTGCGATGTTCGAGCAGCGCATCGCTGCGCTTGAGGGGGCCGAAGATGGTTTTGCGACGGCGTCCGGTATGGCGGCCGTGAACGGGGCGCTGGCCTCGATGCTGCAGGCGGGCGATCACGTGGTTTCGGCCAAGGCCCTGTTTGGGTCCTGCCTGTACATTTTGGAGAATATCCTGACCCGCTATGGTGTCGAGGTGACCTTTGTCGACGGTACGGACATGGACCAATGGAAGGCCGCGATCCGGCCCGACACCAAGGCCGTGTTCTTCGAATCCATGTCGAACCCCACGCTCGAAGTCATCGACATTCGCGCGGTGGCAGAACTGGCCCATGCGGTGGGGGCCACCGTGATCGTCGACAACGTGTTCTCGACCCCGGTGTTCTCGCAAGCGATCGCGCAGGGTGCGGATGTGGTGGTTTACTCGGCCACCAAGCATATCGACGGGCAGGGACGCGCGCTGGGCGGCGTGATCCTGGGCGCCAAGGAGTTCATTCGCGGAACGGTCGAGCCGTACCTCAAACACACGGGCGGCGCACTCAGCCCGTTCAACGCGTGGATCATGCTCAAGGGGCTGGAAACGTTGGCCCTGCGAGTCAATGCCCAGGCCGAGACGGCGCAGAAACTGGCCGACGCGCTGGAAGGCCATGAGACGCTGGAGCGGATCATGTATCCGGGCCTGAAATCTCATGCTCAGAACGCTCTGGTGCAGAGCCAACTGGGGGGCAAGGGCGGTACGGTCCTGTCGCTGGACATCAAGGGGGGTAAGGACGCGGCCTTCCGGTTCCTTAACGCGCTGACGATCCCGGTAATTTCGAACAATCTGGGCGATGCCAAGTCCATCGCAACCCATCCGGCAACGACCACGCACCAGCGGTTGAGCGATGCGCAGAAAGACGAATTGGGCATCACGCCCGGTTTGATCCGCTTTTCTGTCGGACTCGAAGATGCCGACGATCTGCTGGAGGATATCCGGCAGGCATTGTCGGCTGCTGCGGTGTGACGGCGCACACGCGCCGTTGAACACATCGGCAACCGCGCAATGTCGCCCGGGTAAAAGGGCGCAATCCGTTCGGAAATGGCGGTTTTGCGATGGTTTTTTCGATCCGGGCTGCTATCTGACCCGTATTGGGTTACACTGCGGTTTCCGCCGCAGTCAGAGATAGCCTGACGACACACCGAGGATACGCAGCCAATGAACATTCATTCGCGCGACATTGACGAAAAACCAGATCGGAACGAGGCCGCTGAGGCTCTCAAGGTTCTGCGGAAATGGGCAAAGGGCGCCAGCGAGGCCGAGATCAGCCAGCTTGATCCAGCCGTGGCCCGCCTGGTGCCCGGGTTGATTCCGGACAACTACCCTTCGATGTCACGTGAATACCCCGAAGACTTCAAAGTCGACGAAGCCTACAAATCTGCGTTGCCGGATCTCCAGAACGGCCCGTCCAGCCTGATCCGCGGTGCGAAACAGCAGATCCAGCATGTGGGCATCTCGAATTTCCGCCTGCCGATCCGATTTCACAGCAAGAACGGTCCGGACCTGACGCTGGAAACCTCGGTTACGGGCACCGTCAGCCTCGAAGCCGAGAAAAAGGGCATCAACATGTCCCGGATCATGCGGTCCTTCTACAAGCATGCCGAGCGTACGTTCAGTTTCGAGGTGATGGAATCTGCGCTGAGCGATTATCTGACCGACCTCGACAGTTTCGATGCAAGGCTTCAGATGCGCTTCTCCTATCCCGATCGGGTCAAAAGCCTGCGTTCGGGTCTTGAGGGATATCAGTATTACGACATCGCGCTTGAACTGGTCGAACAGGGCGGCGTGCGTCAGAAGATCATGCATCTCGACTATGTCTATTCTTCGACCTGCCCATGCTCGCTGGAACTCAGCGAACACGCCCGGTCGGTGCGCGGACAGCTTGCGACGCCGCATTCGCAGCGTTCCGTGGCGCGCATTTCGGTCGTGGTCGATTGTGACGCCGATTGCCTGTGGTTCGAGGATCTGATCGCCCTGTGCCGCCGCGCCGTCCCCACCGAAACCCAGGTGATGGTCAAGCGCGAAGACGAACAGGCCTTTGCTGAGCTGAACGCCGCCAACCCCATCTTTGTCGAAGACGCCGCGCGTCTGTTCTGTGCCGAGCTGCTGGCCGATCATCACGTCGGTGACTTCCGCGTCATCGCCAGCCATCAGGAAAGTCTGCACAGCCACGATGCGGTGTCGATTCTGACCGAGGGGCCGACATTTGCATCCACCAGCTTGGACCCGCGCCTGTTCACGACGCTGTTCCACGTCGGCTGACCCAAAAAACGCCGCGAAAACCGGCGTATATTGGGCGGTAGGCGCCTTTTTGCCGCAATGCAGCGGAAAATGCTGCATGCGCGCGATTATTTGCATACATTGAAGATGAATGCAGCTGTGGCGCGCCATGTCAGTTGTGGCGCACCACCCCGAAAGGAAGCCGGGACGTGTTACGCCTTGGACTGCAATACACCTTCGTCCGTCCGCGCGATCGGAACGGCAAGGGCTTTTCTACCTCGGAAATCGGGCTGCTTCATTGCTACAGGAGAGACTTGGAATGAATCCCATTGCCCAACAGCTTGAGCTGCAGGCCGCCGCCGTGCGTCTGGCCGGCTATGCCGTGACCAGCCAGATGAAAATGATGCAGGCATTTGCTCAAACCGTGTTCCCGATCCCGGTTGCGTCGGTCACCGAACCAACGAAGCCGGCCGTGAAGTCGGCCAAGAAACCGGTGGCGCGAACCACGGCCAAACCCGCCGCGAAGAAGGCGAAACCTGTGGTCCGGGCCAAGGCCAAGACGGTCGCAAAGCCGGCTCCGAAGCCGAAGGCACCCGCAAAAGCCGCACCGAAACCGGTCACGAAGGCCACAGCCAAGCCCAAAACGCCGCCTGCAACGGCTCAAAAACCGCCGCAGCCCGTCGCAACGGCCACTCCTGCACAGCGCGTCACTCCGGTCGCATCGGAGAAACCCGCAACGGCCGTGACGCCCAAGGCCAAGCCCACCGAGGCAAAACCTGCGGCTTCAACCGAAGAAGCCAAGGCCAAAAAGCCCGTAGCGGCTGCAACAACCAAACCCGCCGAGGCACCGAAACCGGCCACGCGCCGCACGCGTGCGCCGTCCAAGCCACCGGCCATGCCGCCCGTGGCTGAAAAAATGGACGACTGATCACAGATCATCTGCTTGACACTTTCGGGCCGGCGCGCCAACGCTGCCCGTCATGATGGATCTTCGCCCGGTCGGATATGTGATTGGCTTGCTGGTCGCCATACTTGGGGCGACCATGCTGTTGCCGATGCTTGCGGACATCATCGAGGGTCGGGGCGAGTGGAACGTTTTCTTTGAAAGCGGTGTCATCACGATCCTGACCGGCGTGGTTCTGGCCATGAGCTGCTCGAACGGTGTGGGCGAGGGGCTGACCATCCGTCAGACCTTTTTGCTGACCACTGGCGTTTGGGTCGCGCTGCCGCTGTTCGGGGCAATCCCCTTCGTGTTCGGTGAGACCGAGCTTCGATTTGTCGATGCCTATTTCGAAGCCATGTCCGGGCTGACCACCACCGGGTCGACCGTAATCTCCGGGTTGGATGATCTGCCGCGTGGCCTGCTTTTGTGGCGCGGTTTGCTGCAATGGCTGGGCGGGATCGGCATCATTGTCGTGGCCATGGTTTTCCTGCCCGAGCTCAAGGTCGGCGGAATGCAGATCTTCCGCTCGGAAGGGTTTGAAACCATGGGGAAAATCCTTCCTCGCGCGCAAGAGATCGCGGGCCAGATTTCGCTGATCTATGTATTCCTGACCGTAGCCTGCGCCCTGGTTTATGCCGGCTTGGGAATGAACTTTTTCGACGCGGTCGTTCATGCGTTCACAACCATGTCCACCGGAGGGTTCTCGAACTATGACGCCTCGTTCGGTACGTTCTCGGGGCCCGCGGAATACGCCGCGTCCATATTCATGATCCTGGCTGCGCTGCCGTTCGTGCGGTATGTGCAATTCGTCAACGGCCGGACAGGCTCGATCCTGGAAGACAGCCAGATCAGGGCCTTTCTGGCCACGATCGCCGTTCTGGTGGCGATCATGGCTGTCTTTCTTACATCGGTCTTTCCGCACCACTGGGAACAGGCGGTGCGCGAGTCGTTGTTCAACATCACCTCGATCATTTCCGGCACCGGCTACGCCAGTGTCGATTACATGACCTGGGGCAGTTTTCCGATCATGATGTTCTTCATGATCGGCCTGATCGGCGGTTGCGCCGGTTCTACGGCCTGCTCCATCAAGATCTTCCGCTATCAATTGCTGATTGCTTCCATCAAGGCTCAGATCAGTCGGATCCGGTCGCCGCACGGAGTGTTCGTGCCCAAATATGATGGCCGCGCCATCAGCCGCGATGTCCTGACATCGGTCATGAGCTTTTTCATGTTCTTCGCGCTGTCGCTGGGGGCGCTGTCCTGGGCGCTGGCGCTGACTGGTCTGGATTTCATCACAGCGGTATCCGGTGCAGCGACGGCGCTTGCAAATGTCGGCCCCGGTTTGGGTGATCAGATCGGCCCCGCAGGGAATTTTGCCGGGCTGAACGACACGGCCAAGTGGTTGTTGACCTTCGGAATGCTGACCGGCCGGCTGGAGCTGATGGCCGTGTATGTCCTGTTCACCATTCGGTTCTGGAGAGGCTGATGAAAAGACCATTGGGCGCCCAAATCTCGCACATGCTCAAGGATCGGGGGGTCGAAGTCATTTTCGGCATTCCCGGTGTGCACAATCAGGAAATGTACCGTGGAATCGAAGAAGCGGGCATTACTCATGTGCTGGCGCGGCATGAGCAGGGCGCGGGCTTCATGGCTGACGGTTATGCACGGGCGACGGGCAAGCCCGGCGTGGCCTACGTGATCACCGGTCCTGGCCTGTGCAACGTCATGACGCCGATGGGGCAGGGCTATACCGACTCGGTTCCGATGCTGGTTCTGTCCTCCTGTCTGAGCGAAACGCAGGCACAGCGCGGCCAGTTGCACCAGATGAAAGACCAGCGCGCGGCCGCTGAATGCGTGACCGACTGGTCCTGCCAGGCAAACGACGCGCAATCAGCCTATGGCCTGATCGAACGCGCCTTTGAGGAGTTCGCGCTGAAACGTCCGCGCCCCAAGCATATTCAGGTCCCGATCGCGCAGTTGGAGGCCGAGGCCGACCCCGCTCCTTTTCCGAACCAGGACGCGGTGCGGGTCAAGGCTCTGGCGCCGGACATTGCGCCGGTTCTGTCGCTGCTGAACATCGCACGGCGGCCGCTGTTCATATTGGGTGGTGGGTCGAGGTCTAACCTGTGGCGCCAGATTCTGTCTCAGCTCGGTGCGGCCTGTTTCACCACTTATGCGGGGCGTGGGTTGGTCGGCACCGGCTATACCCTGGATTTCGGCGCGACCTTGCCGCGACCCGGCAGTGCCGAGGTGATTGGGTCGGCCGATCTGGTCATCGCGGTCGGTACCGAATTGGGTGAGGTCGACCTTTGGCGCGACCGGTTGGGCCACAAGGCGACCTTGGTGCGGGTTGACCTCGACCCCGAGGTTCTGGCCGACCGGCACCGGGCGGCGGTCAAGCTGCAGGCCGACGGCGAAAGTTTTGCCCATTCACTGTGGTCCGCGACCCAAGACTGCAAGCCGGCCACCGGCTGGTCGCCGGAAGAGGTGGCCGAAGCCCGAGCGCGCTGGCGCGCCGAGGTCGACGCGGAAAGACCGGGTATCGTGCCGGTTGCCGACGCCTTGCGTGCAGCGATGCCCGCCGACACCATGATCTATTCCGACATGACCCAGTTCGCCTATGTCGCGAAAGAAGTCTGGGACATGGCGCGCCCATACCACTGGCACCACCCGACCGGGTTCGGCACTCTGGGCTATGCACTGCCGGCCGGGATCGGCGGCGCGGTTGCGCGGCGCGGAAAGCCAACTGCCGTGATCGCGGGTGACTACGGGTTCCACTATACGATGCAGGAACTGGGTGCGGCGGTCGAGCTGGGGTTGTCGCTGCCCATCATCCTTTGGGACAACGGCAAGCTGAAAGAGATCGAGGACAGCATGGTCGGCAGCCAGATTGCTCCGAACGCGGTTGTCGCGCGCAACCCTGATTTCTGCAAGCTGGCCGAGGCTTTCGGTGCGCGGTCGGCCGCTCCAAACTCGCTACCTGAAATGCAGGCTGCCGTTCGCGCGGCCTTTGACGCGCCCGTGCCGACCCTTGTGCACGTCACGCCCGATATCTTGAAGGGATGAAAAAAGGCGCCGCAATGTCCTGCGGCGCCTTCAAATTCTGTTCGTGACTTTCGGTCAACCCCAGCAGTTCACCAGCACGGTCATGCCAGTCGCGCGGCGGTTCAACTCGTCGGGCGAAACCTGGCCGGTTTCCTGCGCTGTCTGAGCCGTTGCCCCGGCCTTTGACAGGATCTCGTGAAGGCGGTCGGCCGCGGCAGCCAGGCTGACATCGCGGGGCAGGGTGCGCCCCTCGGTCCGCGCAGGCAGCAGCATTCCGACCACGTTGCCGTGATCATCGAATACCGGGCCGCCGGCGTCTCCGGGTTGTGCGGTCAGGCTCAGGCGGGTCACACCGGCCTCTCCGTTCAGCCCGCGGATATCGGCGATCTTGCCGTAGGTCAGGGTCGGAGCCCCCAAAGCGCCCCCATATGAGTATCCCGCGACGGCCACTTCAGATTGCAGGCGAGGCTGGGCTTCGTTCAAGGCCGCAACGGCCATCGGTGCCAGCGTCTTGTTGGGGCGCAGGACTGCCACGCCCAGTTCGGGATCGCTCCACGCGGTTTGCAGTTCCTGACCGTCCTCAAGGGTGACGCGGGTGCAGTTCTGCACAGCCTCGGACACGGTCAGGACCAGACCGTTGGGATCGGCAAAAAAGCCCGACCGCGACAACCGTGGTTTTCTGAGTTGGAGACCGGACATCAAGTCGATGCTTTGCTCGGCATTGGCACCAGCCGCAGCATCAAGAACACCATCGGTGGTTTCAAAGCTGGCGATCATTGCCGCCAGAACTCGGGCGCGGCGTGCGTCATCGCCTTCGGGCCAGACAAGGGTGAAGCCTTTGATCTTGCCGTCGCTCAGATTGGCCTGTGTATAGGATACGATCCCGTTGCCACGGCCTTCGATGGTAAACCTGTCGCCACGCAGCTCACGCGGGCCGTTCAGCGGCACGATCTCGAGCGATTGCATCGCCTCGAACAGCGCGCGCAAAGTGGTTTTGCTGCCCTCCTGGCTGATCAAAACGACCCGTGCGTCCAGATCACCGCTGGAATTGAAATGCGCGAACGGCGCCTCGTATCGGTCGAAGGCAACTACCCCAAGCGGCAGGTCGACGGAAATCCCAGCGCGATCATCGACGTGACGGGCCATGCCGACGCTGATCAGCGGGGCATTGTAGTCATCCATCAAAGCCTTGCGCTGTGCCGTCGTCAGGACTCCGGTCGGTTCAAAGCCATTGAATCGCTGCCATTCCGCCATCGACCGACGTGTGCCCTGGCCGAATGCCCCGTCGATGGTCGAACTGTAAAACCCGGCAGCCTGCAATGCGGTTTGCAGGTCTTTTCGTTCCTGTCCGCTCAGCTGCCGCTCGGACTGCAGGGCCTGTGATCTCGTCTCGTCCGAAGGTTGGGGCGTCAGACCGGCCTGTGGCTGCTCTGGCTGCGGCTCGGGCTGAACGGGCGCTGTGATTGCCCCGCGGTTCAGGACATTGGCGCCAATTGGCCAGAACTGCTGCCCAAGGGCGCCTGAAAAGGTGATGAAACTGTCTGAGGGGATCTGCCGTTCGGCCCGGTAGACGCGCAGCACCTGCTCGGCGTCGGCCCGCAGATAGGGGCCGATCACTATGGCGTACCAGCCGCTGTTCAGGCGGAACCCGTTCACGTCGGGCAGGGCATTGGCATAGACTTGCGCCCGGTCCTGTGCCTCGCGCAGCGATGGCTGCGCTTCGACCTGAACCCAGACGCCTGCGTCAGCCCCCTGTTGAGCATACGCAGCGCGCATGCCGACTGTAATCAGTAAAAGAATTGCAACGAATATGCGTGTCATTTTCTGCCCGTTTTATGCGGTGTTTTGGCTTTGCCTCAACTTACGCGATTCAGGGGTGAAAACGCTATGCCCACGATACGGGGAATTTCTGGTGTGGCGGCACAGTGACAGCAGGCGGGCATTGGCCCGTTGACGCCCCTTGGCCCCTTGCATAGGAAGGGCAAAACCGACCGGAACCGGGCAAATCCGCGCCCAAAGGGAATGTCATGACCGAACCGTCCAGCGCACCACGTTCATTTCAGGAAATCATCCTGCGGCTTCAGAACTACTGGGCCTCGAAGGGCTGTGCCATCCTGCAGCCATACGACATGGAGGTCGGTGCCGGTACGTTCCACCCTGCAACCACCCTGCGGGCTTTGGGGTCCAAACCCTGGGCTGCGGCCTACGTTCAACCGTCGCGCCGTCCGACCGATGGGCGCTATGGCGAGAACCCCAACCGCTTGCAGCACTACTATCAGTACCAGGTGCTGATCAAACCCAGCCCTCCGGACCTGCAAGAGCTGTATCTGGGCAGCCTTCAGGCCATCGGCATCGACATGGACCTGCACGACATCCGTTTCGTCGAGGATGACTGGGAAAGCCCCACCCTGGGCGCATGGGGCCTGGGCTGGGAGGTCTGGTGCGACGGCATGGAAGTCAGCCAGTTTACCTATTTCCAGCAGGTCGGCGGCCATGACTGCGCGCCGGTCTCGGGCGAGCTGACATATGGTCTGGAACGGCTGGCGATGTATGTTCTGGGCATCGACCACGTAATGGACATGCCCTTCAACGACCCGCAATCGCCCAGCCCGCTGACATATGGCGACATCTTCAAGCAAACCGAAGAGGAATACGCCCGTTGGAACTTTGATGTGGCCAACACCGAGGTTTTGCTGCGCCACTTCGAAGAGGCCGAGGAAGAATGCGCCGCGATCCTGAGCCAGGAAAACGTTGACCCCAAAACGGGCAAGCGGATCATCATGGCGCATCCTGCTTATGACCAGTGCATCAAGGCCAGCCATATCTTCAACCTCCTGGACGCGCGCGGCGTGATTTCGGTGACCGAGCGGCAGGCCTATATCGGGCGGGTGCGCGCGCTGGCCAAGCAATGCGCCGATGCTTTCGTGCAGACCGAGGCCGCGGGTTTCGAGGCCTGATGGCTCGTCGCACCCCACAGGAGGATCGCGCATGACCGGGAAAATGCTGGCAATTCTGTTGGTCGCTTGCGCCGTCATTGCTGGCGTCAGCATGTATTACCTGCAGGTCTACGGCTACTACTACGAGGTCGAACCCTCACCCGGTCAGGATGTTGTTCTGACCGAAACCGCGACCGGCCAACCGGTGCCAATTGCCTACAGCGCGTTTCAGGCGATCGACGCCGACAGCTCTCCGATCCGGTATCGGGCTTGTTTCCAGACAGATCTGAAGCCGGAACAGCTGGCCGTCCGCTACATGAGCGCCGAAGAGGCCGAGCCGCTGACGGCCCCGGGTTGGTTCGACTGCTATGATGCGGCTACTCTGGCCGAGGCGTTGGCGAACGGATCCGCCCGCGCGTTCGTAGGGGTCAAGAACATCCACTACGGCGTTGATCGGATCGTAGCTGTAACGCAGGACGGTTCGGGCTTTGCCTGGCATGCCCTGAACAACTGCGGCGAAAAGGCCTATGACGGAACGGTTGTCGGTGAAGAGTGCCCGCCCCAACCGGAAAACTGAGTGGTCGGGATGGGGTTCATCGTTGAAATCCCCGGATTTCTGACGGCAACGCTGGGCTTTGCCGTCTATCTGATGGGCGCCGAGATCAACGCCCGCGCCGAGATCCTGCGACGGTTCAACATCCCCGAACCCGTGACCGGCGGTCTGTTGGCCTCGCTGGTGGTTCTGACGCTGTATCTGCTGTTCGGTATGGAACTGGAGTTCGACCTGACCGCGCGGGATTTCCTGCTGGTGCTGTTCTTTGCCGGGATCGGCCTGAATGCCCGGCTGTCCGATCTGATCGCGGGCGGAAAGCCTCTGGTGCTGCTGCTGATCCTGACGTTGCTGACGATCGTGGCGCAGAACCTGATCGGCGCGGCGGGGGCGGCGGCCTTCGGCTATCCGGCGCAGTCCGGCGTTCTGTTCGGCTCGGCTGCCCTGATCGGCGGCCACGGCACCGCCATCGCCTGGGCGCCCGAGGTGGCGCAGGTCACCGGGCTTGAGGGCGCGACCGAGCTGGGCGTTGCGGTTGCAACCCTGGGCCTTGTCCTGGCTGCGCTGGTCGGCGGCCCCATCGCGCGACTGTTGATCGAAGGGCGCGACCTGTCGCCAAACCGCCCGGACGAGGAACATACCGTCGGCGTGCCCGACGAGCCGTCAGACGCAGCCGCGAAGATCGACCACCTGACGGTGATGCGGGTGCTGCTGTACCTGAACATGGCCATCATCGCGGGCTATGCTCTGTCTGAGGTGATCCTGGCCGCGGGTTTGAAACTGCCGCTGTTCGTGCCCTGCCTGATCATGGGTATCGTGATCGGCAACCTGCGCCCGCTGCTGGCCCCGCGCGCCGCGTCGGTGTCGCGCACGCCGTCGCTGGCGCTGATCTCGGAATTCGCGCTGGGCGCGTTTCTGGCCATGTCGCTGATGAGCCTGCAACTGTGGACAATCGCCGATCTGGGCCTGTCGATCGTGGTGATCATGACGGCGCAGACTTTGTTTGCGGTGGCTTTCGTGATCTGGGTTCTGTTCCCGGTCATGGGCGCGAACTACCGCGCGGCCGTGCTGGCGGCGGGGTTCGGTGGCTTCGCGTTGGGCGCAACACCGACCGCAATTGCCAATATGACCGCCGTAACCAAGCGATACGGGCCTTCGCCTATTGCCTTTATCGTGCTCCCCCTTGTATCCGCATTCTTCGTGGATATCGCCAATGCCATCGTCATCCAGACGATCGTCAATTTCTAAGGATCGAAAATGCCCGACCTGCTGATCGAACTGTTTTCCGAGGAAATCCCCGCGCGCATGCAGACCCGCGCCGGCGAGGATTTGAAAAAACGGATCACCGACGGTCTGGTCGAGGCCGGTCTGACCTATGCCCATGCGCACGCCCTGACCACGCCGCGCCGCCTGACGCTGGCGGTCGAGGGGCTGCTGGCCGAAAGCCCCACCATCCGCGAAGAGCGCAAGGGCCCCAAGGTTGGCGCGCCGGACAAGGCCATCGAGGGCTTCCTGCGTGGCGCGGGGATTAGCCGCGACCAGCTCGAGGAACGGGACACGCCCAAGGGCGCGGTCTATTTTGCCACCATCGAGAAACCGGGTCGCCCGGCGGCCGAGATCGTGGCCGAGGTTCTGGCTGACACGATCCGCAACTTCCCCTGGCCGAAATCCATGCGCTGGGGCAGCGGAGCCCTGCGCTGGGTTCGGCCGCTGCATTCGATCCTGTGCATCCTCAGCGATGAAGCCGGCGCGCAGGTCGTGCCGATGGAGATCGACGGGATCACCGCCGGTGACACCACCGAGGGCCATCGCTTCATGGCGCCGGGCCGGTTTGCCGTGACCGGGTTCGAGGATTACGCCGCCAAGCTGAAGCGCGCCTTCGTCGTGCTGTCGCCCGAGGAACGGGCCGAGCACATCTGGAACGACGCACAGAACATGGCCTTTGCCGCCGGTCTGGAGGTGGTCGAGGACAAGAGCTTGCTGGCCGAGGTGGCCGGGCTGGTCGAATGGCCGGTGGTGCTGATGGGGCAGATCGACGATGAATTCCTCGACCTGCCGCCCGAGGTACTGCAGACCTCGATGAAAGAGCACCAGAAATTCTTCTCGGTCCGCAACCCCGCAACGGGGCGGATTGAACGGTTCATCACCGTGGCCAACCGCGAGACCGCCGACAATGGTGCGACCATCCTGGCCGGAAACCAGAAGGTGCTGTCGGCGCGTCTGGCCGATGCGAAATTCTTCTGGGAGAACGACCTGCGGGTTGCCAAGGCAGACATCACGCAATGGACCCGTGCACTTGAAAACGTGACCTTCCACAACAAGCTGGGCACCCAGGCGCAGCGGATCGACCGCATTGCCGCGCTGGCCCGCGAACTGGCCACGGTCACGGGCGCCGACCCGGACCAGGCCGAGAAGGCCGCGCGGCTGGCCAAGGCCGATCTGAGTTCGGAGATGGTCTATGAATTCCCCGAACTTCAGGGGCTTATGGGGCGGTATTACATTGAGGCGGCTGGAGAAGACGCCGCCGTGGCCGCCGTGGCGCAGGAGCACTACTCGCCGCTGGGCCCGTCGGATGACGTGCCAACCGCGCCGCTCTCGGTGACCGTGGCGCTTGCCGACAAGCTGGACACGCTGACCGGGTTCTGGGCGATTGATGAAAAGCCCACCGGCTCAAAAGACCCGTTTGCTTTGCGTCGCGCTGCTTTGGGTATCTCTCGATTGGTTCTCGAAAACGATCTGCGGCTGTCGTTGGATCGCTTCTTTGACAGCCAACTTATTCGAGCAGAAAGCGCAATCAATGAGGCGTTGCCGGAAGCTAACGTTCTTGATCTGTTGGAAGAAATTGCAGAGCGAGGTGTCTTTGGTGCTGCATTCCAAGCGGTCAAGGACAAAATCGGAGGATTGCCTGCCACGGCCTTTCTTGAACTTGAAAAAAAGGTCCCAGACGCATCTGACGATCTCCTCTCCTTTTTCCACGACCGCCTCAAAGTCTTCCTCCGCGACGAGGGCATTCGCCACGACGTGATCGACGCCTGTATCGCGATGGACGGCAATGACGACCTCAACCTGCTGGTCAAACGCGCCCGCGCGTTGAATGCGGTGATCGCGACCGAGGATGGCGAAAACCTGGTGCAGGGCTTCAAGCGCGCCAACAACATCCTGACCCAGGCCGAGGAGAAGGACGGGGTCGAATACTCTTTCGGTGCCGACCTGAAATTCGCCGAGACCGACAGCGAAAAGGCCCTGTTCGCCGCGCTGGATCAGGTACAGGCCAAGATTGCACCGGCACTCAAGGCCGAGGATTTCCCGGCGGCGATGGCGGCCATGGCCGCGCTGCGCGGGCCGATCGACGCGTTCTTCGAGGACGTCCAGGTCAATTCCGACAATGCCGTGCTGCGCCGCAACCGCCTGAATCTGCTGAGCCAGATCCGCCAGATCTGCTCCAGCGTCGCGGACCTGACCAAGATCGAAGGCTGACCTTGTGGGCGCGCTCTGGCGCGCCCACAAGGCCCTTGCGCGGAAGGCTAGGGCGCTTATGCTGCGGTGAAACCAAAAGGTGCCGCAGTGCAGAATAATCCGCATACCACGCTCATCACTCCTGATGCTCCTGTCGCCGCCGACACGCATGGCGGCCGGGCGAAATGTCTGCAGCGCCTTGTGCGGTTGGACCTTCCCGTACCGCGTACGGTGGCTCTGTCCTTCGATCAGGTGCGGCGGATCGCTGACGGCGATATCCCGGCAATCGAAGCCATACTTGAACAGTTCGACGCATCGGCCTTGCTGTGCGTTCGCCCCAGTTCCGAGGACCCTGACTGGGGTGGCCCCGGCGCGGTTCTGAACATCGGGATGAACGATGCCCGTTTCGTGGAATTGTCCGACAAGATGGGTCCCGAGGCCGCTGCCGCACTGTATCTGCGGTTCGTCCAAAGTTATGCGATCCACGTTGCGCGACTGGACGCGGACGTTTTCGACGACATCGAAGCCGATGGTCGCGAAGGCCTGCGCCAGACCCTGCGCGCCTATGAGGACGAAACGGACGAAGCGTTCCCCCAGGACCGGGGCGAGCAGTTGCTGGCGGTCCTGCGCTCGATGGCGCGGGCGTGGGATGGTACGTCCGCCCGTCTGCTGCGGCAGGCCAAGGGCGCTCCGGCGGATGCCGGACTGGGCCTTGTCATTCAGGAGATGATCCCGGGCGTCGGTCAGGGCGAATGCGGATCGGGTGTGCTGCAGCTGGTGAATACCTCGACCGGCATGCCGCAGATCACAGGCCGCTACCTGAGCCAAAGCCAAGGGCGCGATGCGCTGGGCGAGGGGGTTGCGGCCCTCTACCTTGAAAAGGACCCGCGCGGGCAAGCGCTCGAGGATGTTGCGCCTCAGGCCTTTGCCGACCTCAAGGCCCATGCGGCGTTGATGCGGCGCAAATTGCGCGAAGAGATGCAGGTCGAATTCGTGATCGAAAACGGCAAGGTGCATATTCTGGACGGGGTCCGCGTTCAGCGCAGCGCCCGCGCCGCCATGCGGATCGCTGTTCGATTGGCCGAGGATGGCATCATCACCCCGCAGGAAGCCGTCATGCGGATCGACCCGCATTCTCTGAATGAGTTACTGCACCGTCAGGTGCATCCCGAGGCCAAGCGTGACGTGCTGACCACGGGTATCGGGGCCAGTCCCGGGGCGGCCACCGGCCGGATCGTGTTCACTTCGGCCGAGGCACAGGCCAGCGCCGCGCGCGGCGAGCCCTGCATTCTGGTGCGCCGTGAAACCTCGCCCGAGGATGTGCGCGGCATGCACGCCGCGGTCGCCGTACTGACCGAAAAGGGTGGCATGACCAGCCATGCGGCCGTGATCGGGCGTGGGCTGGGGCTGCCCTGTATCGTCGGCGCGTCCGAGATGCGGTTCCAGACCAAGAAAAAGCAGCTTACCGTTCCGGACGGCCGCGTTTTCACCACAGGCGACATTCTGACGATTGACGGAAGCTCGGGCCAGGTGTTGGCGGGCGAGCCGGCGATGCTCGAAGCTGCACTGGATGACTGTTTTCAGACCTTGATGAGCTGGGCCGACGCCGAGCGAGACATATCAATTCGTGCCAATGCCGACACTCCTGCCGACGCGCAGGCTGCGCGAAACTTCCAGGCGCAGGGGATTGGGTTGTGCCGAACCGAGCATATGTTTTTCGACCCCGGTCGTCTGATCGTGATGCGCGAGATGATTTTCGCTCAGACTTCATCGGGACGCGCGGCGGTTTTGGAGCGGTTGCTTCCGATGCAACGCGATGATTTTGTGCAGCTTTTCCGGATCATGGAAGGGCAGCCCGTCTGCATCCGACTGTTCGATCCGCCTCTGCACGAGTTTCTGCCGACCACGCGCAGCGGGCAGCGCGAACTGGCCGAAGCGCTGGATCTTCCGGTTTCGGATGTGGAGCGTCGGGTGGACGAAATGAGCGAATACAACCCCATGCTGGGGTTGCGGGGCGTACGCCTTGGTATCACGGTGCCCGAGATCTATGATATGCAAGCCCGCGCGATCTTCGAGGCGACGCTCGAAGCCAGCAAAAATGGCGCGCCGGTGGTGCCCGAGGTCATGATTCCGCTGGTTTCGGCCAAGCGCGAGGTCGAACTGATCAAGGCGCGGGTGGACACGGTTGCCGCAGCCGTTGCGGCCGAGCGTGGTCAGGAGTTCGAATACCGGTTGGGTGTGATGGTCGAAACGCCCCGGGCCTGTTTGCGCGCCGAGGAAATCGCTCCTCATGCCTCGTTCCTGAGTTTCGGCACCAATGACCTGACGCAGATGACCTATGGTCTGTCACGCGACGACGCGGGACGCTTCATGTCAGCCTATGTTCGGCAGGGGGTGTTCACCGAGGATCCGTTCCATGTTCTGGACGCCGATGGGGTCGGCGAACTGCTCAAGCTGGGCTCGGAGCGGGGGCGTACAGCTCGGCCCGATGTCACGCTTTCGGTCTGTGGTGAACATGGCGGCAACCCCGAATCAATCGCCCTTTGTCGGGATTTGGGGTTCGATTATGTGTCCTGTTCACCCTTCCGAGTCCCGGTCGCTCGGCTGGCTGCCGCTCAGTTGGCGATTTCGTCAAAACTTGGGGGTTGACAGGCCGTCAAAGCCCTAGGAATAGTGGTTTCGGGATGGACCTGTGGCTGATTAATTTTGGCCCCGCGGGCAAGATTTTTCTTGCTTTTTCCTCAGAACTGGACCTTTCGCGCCTTCTGCGTTAAGACCCCGTCGCGCCCGCCGGGGGAGGGTATGGCGCGTGAAGTGCCTGTGCGAGGTTATCTGATGCTACGATATATACTGGCTGTTGCCATTGCGGCGGCAACCGTGATGCCGAGTGCGTCCGTTGCCGAGAGGGAAGCCACCGAGACTGCCAAGCGCGAACTGGTGTCGCGCAACGAGGTGCCGGGACAAAGCTTTCGCGACTATCTGAAGCTGTTCCAACCTAGGAAAGAGGTCCAACCGGTTGAGATTTCCTACACCAAGGCCTGGCTGGACCAACAGCCCAAAGCCAGCGGTGGCGAAGATCTGAAATGCTTGGCCGAGGCCCTGTATTTCGAAGCGCGCGGAGAGAGCGTGCGCGGCCAATTCGCGGTTGCCGAGGTGATTTTGAACCGGGTGGAAAGCACCCGTTTCCCGAACACCGTCTGCGGCGTTATCCGTCAGGGAACAGGCAAGAAATATCAGTGCCAGTTCACCTATACCTGTGACGGCCGCAAGGAAGTCATTCACGAGAAGAAAGCCTATGAGCGGGTGGCCAAAGTTGCCAAGGCGGCGATCGAGGGGGTCAGCGACCCGCTGACGTCGGGGGCCACGCATTACCACACCAAGGCGGTGCGCCCGTCGTGGTCGCGCGTTTACAAGGAAACTGCGCGCATCGGTGTGCATATCTTCTACCGCCACAACTACCGCACTGCGAGCAACTAGCGCGCATTGACGCACCCGCGCTGGAACGTTGATGGCGCGGGTGAAACCAAGGGCTATATTGCGGGCAAGGAGATCCGCAATGAATCTGAGCCGCCGAAGCCTTTTGAAATCTGCCGCCGCGCTTGCGGTGTTTCCAACGCTGGCGCGCTCCGCGCCGCTGATCCTGACTGCGCGCGAGGGCGCTCAGTTGATTGCCCCTCCGGGGTTTCCGGAAACCGATATCTGGGGCTTTGATGGGTCGGTGCCAGGCAGCCCAATCCATCTGCAGCAAGGCGAGCGGGTTCAGCGCCGCTTGGTGAACGAATTACCGCAAGCCACCTCGGTTCATTGGCATGGTATCCGCATCGACAACGCTATGGATGGCGTGCCGGGTCTTACTCAGGAAGCGGTTCCAAGCGACGCGACCTTCGACTATGATTTCATCGTGCCGGACGCCGGAACCTATTGGTATCATGCGCATAACAAGTCAGTCGAACAGGTGGCCCGTGGCCTGTATGGCCCTTTGATCGTGCACGAGTCCGAAGCGCCGGATGTGGAGCAGGATCTGGTGCTGATGCTCGATGACTGGCGACTTGATCCGGAAACGGCCCAGATTACCCAAGACTTCGACAACGGTCATGACCTCAGCCATGCTGGTCGGCTGGGAAACCTCACTACCGTCAATGGAGCATTCGACCCATCCTTTCCTGTTCAACAAAACCAACGCCTGCGTCTGAGGTTGGTCAACGCCGCGAATGCGCGTGTCTTCACCGTGGGCCTCGACGGAATGTCCGGATGGATCGTCGCGCTGGATGGAATGCCTTTGGCCGAGCCGATCCCGATTGAGGACACGTTCCCGCTGGCCCCGGCACAACGTGCGGATTTGTTGGTGGATGTGCTGGCTGCGGATGCGGAAACGGCCAGCCTGTTCAGTCAGGAACGTGACGGCGCCTTTGGTTTGGCCCGATTTGTGGTGGCGGGGCAGGCGGCTTCCACTCCCCGGTCGGGAGTTCGGCCATTGCCGCCGAACCCGCTTCCGGAATTGACGGACTTCAACAACGCACCGCGGCACGAGATGAGGTTGCAGGGCGGTGCCATGCGCTGGCTTGAAAGCGCGCGGATTGGCGAGACCGAGCTCTCGGGCCGGGAGCTGGCTCAGCTGGGCCGGTTCTGGGCGTTGAACGGTTATGCCGAACGCCCCGAGGACCCGTTTCTGAATGCGTCCTTGGGAAGCGTTCACCGGATCGCCTTCGTGAACGAAACGGTATTCCCGCACGCGATGCACCTGCATGGTCACCACTTTCGGCTGATCTTGCCGGACGGAAGTCTTGGGCCATGGCGCGATACGGTTCTGGTCGAACGTGGCGAGACTCGCGAGATCGCGCTGGTCACCGATAACCCGGGCAACTGGCTGCTGCATTGCCATATGCTTGGACACGCCGCATCGGGTATGATGAGTTGGTACCGCGTCACCTGACGCCGCATTCGGCGGCTGGAATGGCGTTTGCTTGAATGCTATAGCCGCGCGGAACCACTAAATTGGGCAAACCTGTCCAAGCTGCCCGAAAAGGCCCGTGCCATGAGTACTGAAATCCGCCTTGCCTTTGCGCACCCGTCCGAACGGTCCGAGGCGACTGCGCCACGCGGGCCGCTGGATCGTATCTCGTTGCGCGACCACATTGTCGAGGTCGAGATCGGCGCCTTTCAGGCCGAACGGGGCACCACCCAGCGCATCTGTTTCAACATTGTGGTCGAAGTGCGTCCGCTGACCGAAAACATCGACGATGATGTCGATCGCATCCTGTCCTATGACCGGGTGACCGAGGCCATCGCCTATGAACTGGCGGCCGAGCGTCTGAACTTGCTCGAAACGCTGGCGGATCGAATAGCTGAGCGGATCTTGCTTGAACCTCAGGCGGTAAGAGCTTTTGTACGCATTGAAAAACTGGATCGCGGTCCGGGTGCTTTGGGCGTCGAAATCGTTCGTGGCAAGGATGCCGTCCATCACGATGTCATCGAAGAAGAGCGCCCACATCCCCGGCTGGTCTTTCTGTCGAACGCAGCGATTGAGTCCAAAAATTTGTCGGGCTGGATCGACCAGTTGGAAAATCGGCAGCGACCGCTGATTCTTTGCGTGGGCGCCTCCGATCTGCCGGTGCCGCAGACCGGCCATGCCATGACCCAGCGCCGGATCGACCTGCTAGCGATCGAGCAGAACGCTTGGGTGCTGGCCGCGCGTGATCATCGCTGCGTCGTCGTCTCGACCCGGACCGAACTGGACTGGGCCATGAAGAACGGTCAGATCTGTGTCTGGGCACCGTCCAAGATCGTGCTGGATGCGGTCGATGGGCCTTCGGCGGCGCCGTCCGATGCGGTGGCCTTGGCCGCCTGGTTCGCCGCCACCTTTGAGGCCAGCGAAATGCTGGTCATTGGCGGGGAACTGCCCGAGTCGCCCAAAACGCCGCTTCGGGCGGTTCCGGTGGAGCAGGCGCAACTGTGACCAGCTACTATCGCCCATTGGTGCAACACGGGCCTGCGCGCCCGGACGGGGCCTTGCTGCTGGCGGGGCAGGACCTGTGGTTCACCCATGCCGAATGTCTGCAGCGTGACGCGGCACCCCGGATTGTTGCGGCTGCCGATATCCCTGAAACGTGGCTAGACCGGCTGACGCAACCGCGCGCCGCGATTGCCGGACTGGATATGGCGCAGCCGCAGATCATGGGCATTCTGAACGCCACGCCCGACAGCTTTTCCGACGGTGGCAAGCACAACACCCCCGACGCCGCGTGTGAAGCAGCCCGGGAAATGGTCGCGCACGGTGCGACCATTCTGGACATCGGTGGTGAATCCACTCGCCCCGGTGCGGATTTTGTGCCCGAGGACGAAGAGATCGCCCGCACCCAGCCCTTGATCCGCGCGATCCGGGCTGAGACACCGGCGCTGATCTCGATCGACACGCGCAAATCCGCCGTGGCCAGGGCCGCAGTCGAGGCCGGGGCAGGGCTGATCAACGATGTTTCAGGCTTTACCTTCGATCCCGCGCTTGGGGCTTTCTGCGCTGAAATCAATGCGCCGGTCTGCGTTATGCACATGCAGGGCGACCCGGCCACGATGCAGGACAACCCGACCTATAACGACGTTCTGCTGGACGTCTACGATTTCCTGTCCGGGCAGGTGGCCCGGCTGGAAGGCCTCGGGCTGGATCGGGGCCGGATCATCGTTGATCCAGGCATCGGTTTCGGCAAGACCGAGGACCACAACCTGACCTTGCTGCGCAATCTCAGCCTGTTTCACGGGTTGGGTTGCCCGATCCTGCTGGGTGTGTCACGCAAGGGCTTCATCGGCCGGATCGGCGCGGAACCGCGCAAGGATGCCCGCGCGCCGGGATCAATCGCCGTTGCGTTGGCAGGATTGTCGCAAGGTGTGCAGATCATCCGGGTGCATGACGTGGCCGAGACCGCTCAGGCCTTGCGCCTGTGGGCCGCTGTCCGGTAATCGGGTCGCAGGCAGGACTTTGTGGAGTAGCAGGTATGCGCAAGCTGTTCGGAACCGACGGGGTGCGGGGCACCGCCAACACCTATCCGATGACGGCCGAGATGGCGTTGCGGATCGGCGCGGCGGTGGGGCGGTACTTCCGCCGGGATGGCTCGGGCGTTCACCGGGTGGTGATCGGCAAGGATACGCGCCTGTCGGGCTATATGCTGGAAAACGCGCTGACGGCGGGTCTGACGTCGACCGGCATGAACGTGCTGCTGCTGGGGCCGGTGCCGACACCGGCAGTCGGGCTGATGACCCGGTCGATGCGGGCCGATCTGGGTGTAATGATCTCGGCCAGCCACAACCCGGCCGAGGACAACGGGATCAAGTTCTTCGGACCCGATGGGTTCAAACTGTCCGACCAGGCCGAGCTGGAGATCGAACAGCTGATCGAAGCGGGTGTCAAACCCGCGCAGGCGCAGAATATCGGGCGCGCCCGGCGTGTCGATGACGCGCGGTTCCGCTATGGCGAGCGGGTCAAGTCATCTCTGCCGCGCGAGCTGCGTCTGGATGGCCTCAAGGTGGTGATCGACTGCGCCAACGGCGCCGCGCACCGCACCGCGCCCGAGGTGTTGTGGGAACTGGGGGCCGAGGTGATCCCTGTTGGAACCGCGCCCAACGGCAAGAACATCAACCTGGGCTGCGGCTCGACCCAGCCGCGCGTGGCGGCCGAGGCCGTCGTGGCGCATGGGGCGGATGTGGGCATCTGCCTAGACGGCGATGCCGACCGGGTGGTGATCGTGGACGAAACCGGGCAGGTCGCTGATGGCGATCAACTGATGGCTCTTCTGGCCACCGCCTGGGCTTCGTCCGAACGGCTGAAAGGCGGCGCGCTTGTTGCGACCGTCATGTCGAACCTGGGTCTGGAACGGTTTCTGGGCGCGCGCGGGCTGCGGCTGGAACGGACGGCGGTCGGTGACCGCTATGTGGTCGAGCGTATGCGGGAAGGCGGGTTCAACCTTGGCGGTGAGCAATCCGGCCATATCGTCATGAGCGACTATGCCACCACGGGTGATGGCCTGATGGCGGGGCTGCATTTCCTGGCCGAGATGGTGAATTCGGGGCGCAAGGCCTCGGATCTGGCGCAACAGTTCGAGACGGTGCCGCAACTGCTGAAGAACGTGCGCTATGGTGAGGGGCAGGCCCCGCTGGAAGCGGACAGGGTAAAGGCCGCGATTGCCGATGCCGAGGCGCGGCTGAACGGGCAGGGGCGGTTGCTGATCCGCAAGTCGGGCACCGAGCCCTTGATCCGCGTGATGGCGGAATGCGAGGACGACGTCCTTCTGGCGCAGGTGGTCGACGGGATCGTGGCCGAGGTCGAAGCCGCCGCGCGTCAGTAGCCCAACAGCATCCTGCGCAAACTGAACCATTGGCTAATCGCCATTCCGGTCAGGATCAGCGCCAGCGCGATGTAGAACCGCAGCGGCAGCGCCTCGGACAGGATCCATGCGCCGAAGATCATCGACCAGACCGGCACCTGATAGTTCACCAGCGTCATGAAGACCGACCCGGCGCTGCGAATGATCGACACCCGCAGCAACGTCGCAAAGGCCGTTGGCACAAGTCCCAGCACGATCAAGGCAAGGGTTGGGCGCAGACCCTGCGGGGCGGGCACGCCCTCGGTCGTCAACATGATCGGCAGCAGGATCACCGCGCCCACCACCAATGTCAGTGCGGCCAGTACCACCGGGTCGATCGGCGGGCAGCGCCGGGTCAGGATCGACGCCACCGAATAGCAGAACGCCGCCCCGATGCAGGCCAGTTGGGCCAGCGGCTCGGCCCCGCTGCCCAGTTGCGCAAGCCCCGGGCCGATAAGCACCAGCGCTCCGGTGAAGCCCAACGATACCCCCACGAAACGACGTGCGTTCAGGGGTTCGTCCGAGAAGAAATGCGCCAGCGGAAGAACCATCAGCGGAATTGCGGCCATGGACAGTCCGGCAAAGGCCGAGGGTACATATTGCTGCCCCCAGCTGAGCAGCACGAAAGGCAGCGCGGTGGACAGGATGCCGATCAGGATCACCGACCACGCCAGACTTGGTGTCAGGCTGGGGATACGCCGCCCGGTCAGCCCCATCAAGGCCAACAGCATCACCGCGCCCAGCGTCGTCCGCGCAGTGGCCACCGTGATCGGGCCATAGTCTTCCAACGCCATCGCGACGACCATGAAGGTGCCGCCCCAGATCAGGCCCAGGGCAATGACGCCGCTCCAGTCGCGTATGTCGGGTTGAGGCACCATCGCTGCCTGTTCATCCGTTCTGCATGAAAAGGGCGGCCTCCGGGGCCGCCCTTGGGTTCAAGCCGTTCGGGCTTAGTTCTTTTCCTGATCGACCAGCTTGCCGGCCGAAATCCAGGGCATCATGCCCCGCAGCTTTTTGCCGACTTCTTCGATCTGGTGTTCGTCATTGGCACGGCGCGAGGCCTTGATCGTGGGCTGACCGACCTGGTTTTCCAGCATGAAGTCGCGCACGAACTTGCCTTGCTGGATGTCGTTCAGAACCTCTTTCATCGCCTTTTTGGTCTGCTCATAGGGCAGGATGCGCGGGCCGGTCACGTATTGACCGTATTCCGCAGTGTTCGAGATCGAGTAGTCCATGTTGGCGATACCGCCTTCATAGATCAGGTCCACGATCAGCTTCACCTCGTGCAGACACTCGAAATAGGCCATCTCGGGCGCATAGCCGGCCTCGACCAGGGTTTCAAAGCCGCAGCGGATCAGTTCGACCAGACCGCCGCAAAGAACGGCCTGCTCGCCGAACAGGTCGGTTTCGCATTCCTCGCGGAAGTTGGTCTCGATGATGCCCGAACGGCCGCCGCCGATGGCCGAGCAGTAGGACAGGCCGATTTCCAGCGCCTTGCCGGTCGCGTCGGTGTGAACGGCCACCAGGCACGGCACGCCGCCGCCTTTGACATATTCGCCGCGTACGGTGTGGCCGGGGCCTTTGGGGGCCATCATGATGACGTCCACGCCCTCTTTCGGCTCGATCAGGCCGAAATGCACGTTCAGGCCGTGGGCAAAGGCGATTGCCGCGCCGGGCTTGATGTTGTCATGCACGTATTTCTTGTAGGTCTCGGCCTGAAGCTCGTCGGGCATGGTGAACATGATGACGTCGCACCAGGCCGCGGCCTCGGCGATGCCCATCACCTGCAGGCCTTCGGCTTCGGCTTTCTTGGCCGAGGGCGAGCCTTCGCGCAGGGCGACGACCAGATTCTTGGCACCTGAGTCGCGCAGGTTCAGCGCGTGGGCGTGGCCTTGGGAACCGTAGCCCAGAATGGCCACTTTCTTGTCCTTGATCAGGTTGATGTCGCAATCGCGATCGTAATAGACGCGCATTTTGCCGGTCCTTTCTGTTTCGATTGCTGCGGTTCTATCTGCAGTGATTGCTATTGGCGAGAGCGATGGCATTGGATATTGACGACAGAAGCGAAGAATAATTCTTAGAAACCGGAAAACTTGAAAGAGTCATGCTTGACGACATCGACCGCCGCATCCTGCGCCATTTTCAGGCCGACCCAAGCCTGAGCACCGCCGAACTGGCCGAGCGGTGCCGGATCAGCAATGGCGTGTGCTGGCGGCGGATCGAGAAGATGCAGGCCGCCGGGATCATTCAGGGGCAGGAGGCCGTGATCGACTGGTCCGCCATGGGCTATGCGGTCGAGGTGTCGCTGCGGGTGACCCTGGACAAGACCCAGCCGCGCGCCTTCGACGAATTCACCGAAGCCGCCCGCAAGGTGCCCGAGGTGATCGAGATCCAGACCTTTCTGGGGCGGGTGGATGTCCGCCTGTCCGTCATCGCGCGGGACATGGCGCATTATCAGCAGGTCTATCGCGATCGTATCCTGACCCTGCCGCATATCGCCGATATCGAGGCCCTGATGCACATCGCGCGGGTCAAGCGGGACGAGGTGCTGCCGGTATGATCGAACTGGATGAACTGGACCGCAAACTGCTGCGCGCTTTGGCTCAGGACGCGACGCAGAGTGCAGGTGCGCTGGGGCGGCGTTTCGGTCTGTCGCAGCCTGCCACCTGGCGCCGGATCCGGCGGCTGGAGCAGGCGGGCATCATCAAGGGGCGCAGGCTGCGCCTGAACGCCGAGGCACTGGGGTTCGGTGTCACAGTATTTCTGGGCGTCAAGCTGGCGCGCAAAGGCCAGGTCAGCCTCGAGGATTTCGAACGCGCCGTTAGCGCCATTCCCGAAGTCCAAACCGTGGAACACGTACTGGGCCTGTATGACTACCGACTGCGGGTGGTGGCACGCGATCTGGCAGATTTCGAGCGTGTTCTGCGTCGGCGTATCATGACCCTGCCGGGGGCCGGGGACGTCGAAGCAAATGTACTGCTGAGCGAAGAACGCCTGCCCGGGCCGATAGGCTAGCGGTCAGTAGCGGGTACGGATGCAATAGCCCGGATGGTGGGTCAGGCGGGCAAACGAAACCGGCTGTCCGTCTTTCCATGTCGTGCGCTCAAGCTGAATCATCGCGGCCCCGGTCGTCGTTCCCATATAATCTGCCAAGTGGCTGTCGGCGGAAATGGCGTAGAGTGCAAGCTCGGCGTCAATGAAGGGGTTCGCATTCAACAGCCATTCATGCGGCCCGACCTCTTCCAGATTGGCATCTTCAACCTCGGGGACGGCCGAAATGTTGATCCAGCGTTCTTCGTGCTGAAACGGGCGGTTGTCGGCATAGTGCATGCACACCAGATGCAGGATCTGCGATTGCGGCGGCAGACCCAGTTGCGAACTGAGCCAGCCGGGGCTCTTGTCGATGCTGCGCTCGACCAGGGCATAGCGGTAGGTCTGGTTCTGGTCTTCGACGATCTGACGGGCCAGCGACAGTTCCAGCTTGGCCTGTTTGCTGGGTGATTTCTTGACCCGCGTTCCGCTCTTGCGCTTGCGCTCGACGAACCCTTGCTCGGCCAGTTCGCGCAGCGCACGGTTGACGGTTGCGCGCGCGCAGTTGAACTCTTCGGCAAGCTGGGTTTCGGTCGGCAGCAAGGAACCTTGGGGCCAGACCCGTGTCTCGATCCGCCGCTTCACTTCGTCCCGAACGAATTGAAAACTGATCCGCTTTTGAACGTTCACGGTCTAAAATATCCTTTCAAGCTCAAGATGTGCGTATCTGTTCAGAAACACGTCAAGGTGTAAAGAGAGAGGTGACACTAATTGGCGTCAATTCGGCCTATCAGGCTGCTGAGACGGGTGTGCAGCCGAGCTTCTGACCGTTGACTTAGGGGGAGCGCATGAGGGTCAATGAGCACTTTACCAACAGATGCAAAGCCTTCAGAAAGTGAGCAACCCAGAAAAGGAGACAGCATGCCTGCATTGTTGAATACAGTCGATCCGGACGGGCTCGAAGAATTCTCGGTCGTGTTCACCGACCGCTCGCTCAACCACATGTCGCAGGCGTTCCAGCAGGTGATGCGCGACATCTCAGGGATGCTGCGTGAGGTCTATGGCGCGGACGGCGTGGCCGTGGTGCCGGGTGGCGGAACCTATGCGATGGAGGCCGTGGCCCGACAGTACGCCCGCGGCGCCGACGTGCTAGTGGTGCGCAACGGCTGGTTTTCGTATCGCTGGAGCCAGATCATCGAAACCGGAGGGCTGACGGCCTCGGCCACCGTATTGAAGGCCCGTCAAACGGGGAATTCCAGCCCGTCGCCCTTTGCGCCGGCGCCGATCGACGAGGTGGTCGAAACCATTCGCAGCCAGCGACCCAGCGTGGTGTTCGCGCCGCATGTGGAAACCTCGGCCGGGGTCATTCTGCCGGATGACTATGTATCGGCGATGGCTGCCGCCGCGCATGAGGTCGGCGCGTTGATGGTGCTCGACTGCATCGCCTCGGGCTGCGCCTGGATCGACATGAAGGCCACCGGCGTGGATGTTCTGATCTCGGCCCCGCAAAAAGGTTGGAGCGCCTCACCCTGTGCCGGTCTGGTCATGCTGTCCGATCGCGCCGAGGCTCGGTTGGCCGAGACCACCTCGGACAGTTTCGCGCTGGACCTGAAGAAATGGCGCCAGATCATGCAGGCCTATGAGGGCGGTGGCCATGCCTATCACGCCACCATGCCCACCGATGCGCTGCGGGCGTTCCGTGATACGATGCAGGAGACCCGTGACTATGGGTTCGACAAGCTGCGCGATGCCCAATGGCGGCTGGGGAACGCGGTGCGGGCGATGCTGCGCGACAAGGGGGTCGTTTCGGTCGCGGCCGAAGGCTTTGGCGCGCCGGGGGTGGTGGTCAGCTATACCGAAGACCCCGAGGTGCAGAACGGCAAGAAATTCGCCGCGCTGGGCATGCAGATCGCGGCCGGCGTGCCGCTGCAATGTGACGAGCCCGAAGGGTTCAGCACCTTCCGTCTGGGCCTGTTCGGGTTGGACAAGCTGTATGATGTCGATGGCACGGTGGCCCGGCTGAAGCGGGTGCTGGATCAGGTGCTGTAGGCCGGTACGGGCCTCAGCGCACGCCGAGGCCCATCTGCATCAACGTCTTGCGCACCACCGGCATCGAATAAAGCGCGTTCAGCCCGGCAGCGCGCGCATCGCGCAACGGCCGTGCCTCGACCATCGAGGCGCGGTTCAGCAGGTCGATCCCCTTGACGCGCAGTTCGATCTCGGCATGGCGGGCCTTGTGATAGGCCTCGAGCATCTGGGCATCTCCCAGACCGTCGGGTCGGGCCTGGGCCAGGTCCAGAAGGCTGCGCAGATCCCCCAGTGACATGTTCAGCCCCTGCGCGCCGATCGGGGGCACCACATGGGCGGCCTCGGCCATCAGGGCCACGCGCTGGGCCGACAGGCGCTCGGCCGATTGGCTGATGATCGGCCAGATTGTCCGGCGCGAGGCCAGTTTCAGCGGTCCGAACAGGCCGCAGGACCGCTCGGTCATCGCGGCCTCGAACTCGGCCTCGGGCAGGTTCGGCAATTCGACCGCGCGCGGGCCGCGCTCCATCCACACGATCGCCGACGAGGGCTGGCCCTGCCAGTCGGGCAGGGGGACCAGAGTGAACGGCCCGCCGGACCGGTGGATCTCGGTCGAGACGTTTTCATGGGCGATCGGATGGGTCACTGCAAAGGCCAGTGCCTTTTGCCCGTATCGCGTGGTTTGGACCTTGATCCCCGCAGCCTCGCGCATGGGCGAGTTGCGGCCATCGGCGGCGATCACCAGCTTCGTGCGGATGCGCGTGCCGTCGGACAGGCCCACACGCGCCTCGGCGGTGCGCGTGAACAGGCTGACGGTGCCGGTGCCGGGGCGGAAATCGACATTCGGCAGTTCGTGCAGCCGGGCCACCATCTCGCGCCGCAGCAGCCAATTGGGCAGGTTCCAGCCAAAGGGTTGATCCGAGATATCGGCGGCGTTGAAATCGCGCACCACGCGCGGCTCGGGGATATCGCCGCCAGCGTCCACGATGCGCATGATCTGCAGGGGCGCGGCGTGGGGTTCCAGCCGGTCCCACAACCCGCAGTGCTGCAGTAGGCCGTGCGCCGGTTGCAGAAACGCAGTGGTGCGCAGGTCGGACCCGTCGGCGTCGCGGTCGGTGACGGGCGGGGTCGGGTCCACGCAGATCACGTCGAACCCTGCGGCGCCAAATACGGCCGCCGCGGTCAGCCCGGCGATGCCGCCGCCGGAAATCAGGATGTCACAACTGTCGGTCATCGCGTCACTCTCCGTTGCCTGCGGACCCTAGTGCGGTTCTAGGGCCTGCGCCAAGTGACATCCTGTCCCGTGGTCTAGCCGCGTGAAATCAGGACCAGAATCAGGAACATCACCGGCACCATCGCCAGGGCCGGCAGATACAGGCCCGGCAGGCCGAACAACAGGGCCGAACAGCCCCACATGCTGACCAGCGCCGCAACGGTATAGCCGAGATCCTCGGGCTTGCCATTGGCCGCATCGCGGGCCAGCCAGCCAAACAGGGGAATTGCAAAAAGCAGGCGCTGCCAAAAAGGCAGGCGGCCGGGCATCTCGATCGCGGTCATCGGGCGTCTCCAGTTCTGTTCGTCGCTGAGCCTGATGTAGGAACGACTTTGCAGCTGCAGAATGCGCGGATCGTCGCAGTTTCGGGCTGCGCGCAGGCGCATTTCGTCGCAGTTTCGGGTGATTCAGATCAGGCGCGCGAGAAAGGCGGTCAGGTCATCGGTGTGGTGGTGGATGTGATCCGCGTCATGCGGATCGGGGGCAACATGCACGGTACGCATGCCCATGTCATGCGGGGCCTTCAGGTTGCGAGGCTCGTCTTCGAACATCGCGGCGCGGTCGGGGTGGATGCCGTCGCGGGCAAAGACCGTTTCAAACGCGGCCTTGTCCGGTTTGGGCCGATATCCCGCATGTTCGACCCCATAGATCGCGGCGAACAGCCCATCCAACCCGCGCGAGGCCAGCACCCGCTCGGCATAGGGCGCGCTGCCGTTGGTGTAGACGATGCGCCGCCCCGGCAGAGCCCGGATATGCGCGGCCAGAGCAGGATCGGGTTCCATGTGGCTCAGGTCGACCTGATGAACCGCGTGCAGATAGGGCTCGGGGTCCAGATCATGTTCGGCCATTAGCCCGGCCAACGTGGTGCCGTGTTCGCGCCAATAGTGCTGGCGTAGCCGGTCAGCCTCGGCCCGGTCAACGCGCAGGGCTTCGACCACGTATTCCGTCATCAGCACCTCGATCTGATCGAACAGGCGCATGTGAGGCGGATAAAGGGTATTGTCCAGATCGAACACCCATTGGGTGACATGTGAAAATGCAGGCTTGACCATAGGCTTGGGTTTAGGACGCGGCCACCAGGTTTTCAATGGCGCACTTGATTGCAGACCCATGGCCCGGATAGACAGGTTCGAACGAGGAGAGACCCGACCCAATGAACCAGTCCCGACAGCCCCAGACCGATGCCTACAGCCTGATCCTCGAAGCGATCGACGTGGGGGTGTACAAACCCGGCGACCGGCTGGTGGAAAGCGAACTGGCCGAGCGGTTCGGCGTGTCGCGCACCCCGATCCGCGAGGCGCTGCAGCGGCTCGAGACGCAGTCGCTGCTGGAACGTGACGGGCGGTCGCTCATCGTGGCCTCGCTGGACCACAACCAGATGGCCGAGCTGTATGTCGTGCGGCGTGAGTTGGAAGGGCTGGCGGCCCGACTGGCCGCGCGCCACGCCACGGATGAGGAAATCAAAGTCCTCCAGGATATGGTCGAAGCCGATGACGCGCTTGTGGATGATCCAGTGGCTCTTTCCCGGGCCAACCGGCGGTTCCACGAGCAGATCCACCTTGCGTCGCACAACCGCTACCTTGTTCAGCAATTGGACCTTGTCCATCGCACCATGGCTCTGATGGCAACGACTTCATTGGCCGCGCAGGGCCGCGGTGAGATCGCTCAGAGTGAGCACAAGGGGATCGTCGAGGCAATCGCGGCTCATGACGAAGAAGCCGCCGACCGAGCTCTGAAGGAACATATCTCGGTCGCGTTCATGACCCGGCTGAAGCAGGATGCAATCCGGCGCGAGAAATAGCTTCCTCGTCTGGCTGCACTTCTTCGCTGGCCTGTCCGTGCTGGGTCTTGTCCCAGAAGAATGGTCTGACCGCCAGTTCCCACAGCGCCTTGTATGCTGCTGCCACGCCCAAGGGGTAGTAGAGTGCCATGGTCGGGACCCACGGCAGCAGGAAACGGCGACCGCCGGCCACCACGCCCAAGCCTCCAACTAGGATGTTCGCGGCCTCGGCGGTCAGGAACAGGTAGACACAGGCGTTCAAGATTTGCGGTGCCAATACAGCTTCAAATGGGTTCGTCAGCCCCAAGAAGGTCAGCCAGAAGACCCACAGCACCGGGGCAAGCAGGAATTGTCCGACCGTCCCCAGGAAAAAGGCTTGGACACCCAGAAAGCGCCACATCCCCAGATCGCGCATCAATGCCAGGGGCGAGCGCATGTGGACAAGGTATGTGACCATGAACCCTTTGAGCCAGCGCGAGCGTTGCTTCACCCAAGGCCAGGCGCGGAAATTGGCCTCTTCATACGTGGCGGTTTTCACTATTTCGGTGCGATAGCCCGCGCGGCTGAGCCGAACCCCCAAATCCGCGTCCTCGGTCACGTTGTGAGCGTCCCAGCCTCCCAATTCCAACAGCTTGTCCCTGCGGAAGAAGAACGTCGTTCCACCCAGCGGCACCACAAGACCCAACCGCGCGATTCCGGGCAGGATCACGCGGAACCAACCGCTGTATTCGATGGTGAAGCAACGCGAGCGCCAGTTGGTGCGCGGGTTGTAGTAGTCCAGAACACCCTGCAGGCAGACCACATCATCGGGCGCGCGGGCGAATTGCTCCACCACGGTCTCGATTTGGTCTGGCAGAGGCGCATCCTCGGCGTCCCAGACGCCCAAAATCTCTCCTCGGCAGAAATCCAGCGCATAGTTCATCGCCCGTGGTTTGGTGGTCAGGTTGCCAAGATCGGGCACCTCCAGCGTTCGGATCCAGCTGGGCAGGGTGGTCTGCGCAAGCGCTGACCCGGTGACGTCATCATGCTCTTCCAAGACCAGGATCACGTCCAACAGCGCCTTTGGATAGGTCAGGCGTGTCAGCCGTTGGATCAGCGCACCGGCGATTTCCCGTTCCTTGTGCAGCGGCACCAGAATGGACACGCAGGGCAGGCGGTGTTGCGCAAGCAGACCGTCTGGTTTCTCGGCCTTTTTGGGGAAGAGATACGATATCAACCCGGCCAGCCGAAGAATCAGGAAAAGGATCAGCGTTGAAACTGCGGCCCAAAACAGCAGGGATAGCCCGGCATTCGGTTGCAGACCCAGGCCCACAAGCGCGGCCAGCGCCAAGAGGGTCGGCAGGAGACGTGAACTCGCAGTCCATGAGCGGCAGCTTTGCGATAGCGGCGCCCGTGTTTCCGCCGCCTCAGCCAAAGGTTTTGCGTAATGTCGGGCAATGGCTTGGTCGATGTCATCGGGTGCGGCCAGCACCGGAAGGACTGTCTGGGCGCAATCCGCTAACCCGGACCTTATTTCATCAAAGCGGTCTGGGTAGGCTGTCGCGACCAAGAGCACGGGCCCGACTCGCAGCCACGGAATGGCGTTGTGCGTCAGCCAGAACTGCATTGGGCGCAGCGCGCAAAGGTCAGCGGGTGGCGGCGTGTTTTCCAGATCGGCGATCTGCAGCCCATGTTGTTGGCCCAGCGCCAACAACACATCGCCGCGCGAGGCCATATGCTCGCCAACCAGAATTTCGCCCAGAGGAGCGTTCTGCCGCTCCTGCAGTTTCAGGGCGTGATCCAGTTGAGCGGGGGTGATCACCCCCAAGTCGATCAGGCAAGTGCCCAAAGGTTTGCGCGGGCCAATGCCGGAAACCGGGGTCGCAGGCCCGTGACCCAGAAAATTCAATTCAACCATCATAGCACCCTGCCCGAAGTGTCGGGTCAGAGTTGCTCAATCAAGGTTAATTCCGGGTTAACGTTGACGCGGCCCGCAAACCTGCGGGATTAAGCGCGCACTTTTCGGTCGGCCATGGCCGCGGCAAACCGTTCAAACAGGTAGAAGCTGTCTTGCGGGCCGGGCGAGGCTTCGGGGTGATACTGAACCGAATACACCGGGCGATCGGACATGCGGATGCCGCAGTTCGAGCCATCGAACAGCGACCGGTGGGTTTCAACCACCCCCGCAGGCAACGATTGGGCGTCGACCGCGAATCCGTGGTTCATCGAGGTGATCTCGACCTTGCCGGTTTCCAGGTCCTTGACCGGGTGGTTGGCGCCGTGGTGTCCGTGGTTCATCTTGATGGTCTTGCCGCCCAACGCCAGTGCCAGCATCTGGTGACCAAGGCAGATCCCGAAAATCGGCAGATCCGTGGTTTCGAGTATTTCCTTGATCATCGGCACAGCATAAGTGCCGGTGGCAGCCGGGTCTCCCGGGCCGTTGGACAGGAATACGCCTTCAGGGTCGTGCGCCAGTACCTCAGCCGCGGTTGCGGTTGCGGGCAGGACCGTCACGTCGCAACCGGCCGAGGCCAGGCAGCGCAGGATGTTCCGTTTTGCGCCGTAGTCCAGCGCGACGACCTTGTGCACGGGCGCTTCCTGACGCTGGTAGCCGTCCGGCCAGGCCCAGCGCATCTCGTCCCAGCGGTAGCTTTGGGCGCAGGTCACATCCTTGGCCAGATCCATGCCCTCCAGCCCGGCGAAACCACGCGCCGCTGCAACCAGGGCTTCAATGTCGAAGTTGCCCTGCGGGTCATGGGCCAGCGCGACATGCGGAGCGCCTTGCTGGCGGATCGCGCGGGTCAGCCGGCGGGTATCGACCCCACCGATGGCAATCCGGCCACGGCGTGCCAGCCAGTCGGTCAGCCGCTCGGCCGAGCGCCAGTTCGACGGCTCGGTCGGGTCCCACTTGACCACCATGCCCGCGGCCACCGGATCGGCGGTTTCGTCATCGTCGGGATTGACGCCGACATTGCCGATATGCGGGAAGGTGAAAGTCACGATCTGCCCGGCATAGGACGGGTCGGTCATGATTTCCTGATACCCGGTCATCGCGGTGTTGAAACACAGCTCGGCCACGGTTTGTCCCGTGGCGCCGAACCCGGTTCCGAAGAAGAGTGTTCCGTCGGCCAGAGCCAGACATGCGGTGGGCTTGGACGTGGCTTGATGGGCCATGGCGCGACTCTCCTATCGGGTAAATCGGCGCATAACTAAGGGGGTTGGTGCCTCGGGTCAACCCTGTTCAAATTTTGGGCTATTGTTGTTTTTCAATGATTTAGCCTTATCTGTCTGCTGTTGTGCCTCGGATTTTGTTTAGATATGTTCGGGGTTCCGTTGCCATGGGGATGGACAGAACAGATGGATATGCGAACTCGGGTGACCACTGCCCTGAAGCAAGCAATGAAGGACAAGGATGCCGAGCGTCTGTCGACGCTGCGGCTGGTCAATGCCGCGATCAAGGATCGGGACATCGCGCTGCGCGCGGCCGGAAACGAAGAGGCCAAGGGCTGCGATGACGCGGATGTTCTTGAGATTCTTGGGAAAATGAGCAAGCAGCGCAAGGAAAGCGCGCGGGCCTATGAGGAAGGCGGTCGTTTGGACCTGGCCGAGCGCGAACTGCGCGAGGTGAAGATCATCGAGGAATTCCTGCCCAAGCAGTTGGATGATGATGAGGTCGCAAAGGCCATCCAGACGGCGATCACCGCGACCGGTGCCGGGTCGATCCGGGACATGGGCAAGGTCATGGGCGAGCTCAAGGCCAACTACACAGGCCAGATGGACTTTGGAAAGGTGGGGCCGCTGGTCAAAGACCACCTGTGCGCCGCCTCTAACGGCGACTGCTGACGCGCTTTACTCGGGTGCCGGTTCGCGCAGCCGTTTTACCAGATCATCGTACAAGGCAATGCGTTCCTCCTCTGAGAGGAACGCGCCAATCTCGACCACCCGTCCTTCACCCGACAGGGTCACATAGTTCGGGACGGGTCCGCCGGCCTTGTGCATTTCCGGACGGGCCCAGTATCGATTGCAAGTCCATTCCTGCTGGCCGGTCCGGGCGCTGTGATGGATCAGGCGTGCTTGGGTTCCGGTAAGCGTCAGGACCTCAAACACGTTTCGGGACCGATAGTTTGCCTGGATCGCAAGCCATAGGCCTGCCACCGTCAACAGAAGGAACGGCAATAGCCCCCACAGCAGAACCGATCCCAGAACAGCAAGCAGGGGGATCAGTCCAAACAGGAAAACCGATAGCACTACGGCCATCGCGCCGCGCGGTGGCAGGGAATTGTGCGGCCAAAGGCGCAATTCCTGTTCCGAGTTCGAGCCGTCGTTCCAATGGTAGGGCATATTGCAAAAATAGCGCCTGCTGATCCGGTGTCGATTGCCAATTTCAAACGACGTGTCCGACCCTCGCCCAGGACAGCGCGTCCTCAAGCCGGTCGTCGCCCCAGAACACTTCGCCCCGCGTAACAAAGCTGGGCGCGCCGAATACGCCGAGGCCCACCGCCGTTTCGGTTTCAGCTTTCAACGCGGTTTCGATTTCGGGGCTGCGCGCGCGGGCTAGGACTGGCAGCGGGTCCAGCTGGCAGCGGAACAGAGCCTCGGACATGGCGTTTTCACTGCCGGCTTCGATACCGTCCTCAAACCAGATCCTGTAAAGGTTTTGGGTAAAGCTCTTGCCCCATCCTTCCCGGATTCCCAGCAGCGCGACCTGGTTGGCCAATTCGAGGTTCGAAATCGGATAGGGGGCGGGCAGCTTGGCGTGGATATGGTACTTGGCTGCGCGGCGTTCGATGTCGCGCCACATGTAGGCCGACTTGACCGGTTTGCCCGCAAACGGAATGTTCTTCTGTTCAGACATGACCGCGCGCACGTCGAAAGGGCGCCAGTTAACCTGCGCCTGATGTTCTGCGCACCAGTCGTCCAGACGCATGATGGTCAGGAAACTGTAAGTGCTGCCGATGGAGTACCAGAAATCAATATCGGGCATGGTGACCTCGGAGATTGGCCGGACATGCGGCGCCCCAAGGATACCCGATTTTCAACGATATTGCGACGGCCCGCGGAATGCGATGGCCGATAGAGCGCGAACAGTAAAAGAAAAACCCCGCCGTGAAGGCGGGGTTTTCTGTTTTCGGGAAGGGATCAGTGCGCGTGGCCCTTGTCCCAGTCTTCCTGCTTGGGCAGCTGCTCGAACGTGTGCTCGGGCGGCGGCGAGGGCAGGGTCCATTCCAGCGTATCCGCGTATTCGTTCCACGGGTTCGGGCGTGTTTCCTTGGCGCCCCGGAACAGGGCGTAGAACACGATCCCGAAGAACAGCAGGAACGAAGCGAACGAGACGAACGCACCGATCGACGAGACGAAGTTCCACTGAGCGAAGGCTTCGGGATAGTCGATATACCGGCGCGGCATGCCCTGACGGCCCAGAAAGTGCTGCGGGAAGAAGGTTAGGTTTGCACCGATGAAGAACATCCAGAAGTGCACCTTGCCCCAGAACTCCGAGTACTGACGGCCCGTCATCTTCGAGAAGTAGAAGTACACCCCGGCAAAGATGGCGAAGACTGCACCCAGGCTCATCACGTAGTGGAAGTGCGCGACGACATAGTAGGTGTCGTGGTAGGCACGGTCGATACCGGCCTGCGACAGAACCACACCGGTCACACCGCCGACGGTGAACAGGAACAGGAAGCCGAAGGCGAACAGCATCGGCGTCTTGAACTCGATCGAGCCGCCCCACATGGTGGCGATCCACGAGAACACCTTGACCCCCGTCGGAACCGCGATGACCATCGTGGCCAGCATGAAGTACGCCTGCTGGCGCAGCGACATTCCGACGGTGTACATGTGGTGTGCCCACACGACGAAGCCCAGTGCGCCGATTGCGATGATCGCCCAGACCATCGGCAGATAGCCAAAGATCGGCTTGCGCGAGAAGGTGGCGATGACGTGGCTGATGATGCCAAAACCGGGCAGGATCACGATGTACACTTCGGGGTGGCCGAAAAACCAAAGGATGTGCTGGTACAGGATCGGGTCACCGCCACCGGCCGGGTCAAAGAAGGTGAAGCCGAAGTTGCGGTCCATCAGCAGCATGGTGATCGCGCCCGCCAGAACCGGCAGCGACAGCAGAATCAGCCACGAAGTGACAAAGATCGACCAGCTGAACAGCGGAACCTTGAACAGGGTCATGCCCGGGGCACGCATGTTCAGGAAGGTGGTGATCATGTTGATCGCGCCGAGGATCGAGGAGGCGCCCGATACGTGCACGGCAAAGATCGCCAGGTCCATGGACATGCCGCCTTCGGTCGTCGACAGCGGCGGGTAAAGAACCCAGCCCACACCCGAGCCGGCCTGATCGTTGCCGCCTGGGGCCAGCAGCGAGGCGATGCCCAGCGAGGTACCGGCGACATACAGCCAGAAGGACAGGTTGTTCATCCGCGGGAACGCCATGTCCGGCGCACCGATCTGCAACGGCATGAAATAGTTGCCAAAACCGCCGAACAGGGCGGGGATGACCACGAAGAACATCATCAGGACACCGTGATAGGTGATCATCACGTTCCAAAGGTGTCCGTTGGGCGTGCAGGGGTCGGCCATGAAGCCTTCCAGGCACATGTACTGAACGCCCGGATGCATCAGCTCAAGCCGCATGTAGATGGTCATCGCGACCGAGATGAACCCGGCAAAGGCCGAGAAGATCAGGTAAAGGATCCCGATATCCTTGTGGTTGGTCGACATGAACCACCGGGTAAAGAACCCGCGCTGGTCTTCATGATCGTGACCATGAATGGCTGCGTCTGCCATTTAGGTGCCTCCTGTTGCAAATAGACCGCGCAGCCGGACCTCTCCGGCGCGCGGGATTCCTGCTGGTTTTAGAATGCAAGGGGGCGGCCTTCAATGGCCGAGTTTGATCTGGATCAAGAATAATTGTCGCGGGGCAGGAGGACACCCGCGCGATATCGGCCTTGGATGACCGGTATCTGGGGATGATCGGGCGAATTGCAAGGACAGGGGCTGTCCAAGGGCGGAATCACGCCTTGACCCGCTGCGGGCTTGGCCGCAGAACAGCACGCAGCCCCTTTGTCGGAGACCCACCATGACCGCTTATGATCCCGAAAACATCTTTGCCAAGATCCTGCGGGGCGAGATCCCCTCGACCCGCGTCTACGAGGATGAGGACACGCTGGCTTTCATGGATATCATGCCGCGTGCGGACGGGCACCTTCTGGTGATCCCGAAAACGCCTTGCCGCAACGTGCTGGATGCCACACCCGAGCAATTGGCCGCAGTCATGACCACGGTTCAGAAACTGGCGCGTGCGGTCATGCGCGCCTTTGACGCCGAAGGGGTGACCATCCAGCAGTTCAACGAGGCGGCCGGAGGGCAGGAGGTGTTTCACCTGCATTTCCATGTCCTGCCCCGGCACGAGGGCGTCTCTCTGCGCCCGCCCGGAAAGATGGGCGATTTCGACGAGATCGCCAAACACGCCGAGCGCATCAGGGCTGCGCTGGCGTGACGGGTGGAGGCACCTGATGCGTCCCTGAACAGGCATCGTGATCCCCAAACGCCTGCAAGACTGAGCAGACGTGGTCGTGCTGCCCGTCGCAGGCCGCTGCGATCCGGGCAAGTTCGGTCTCGAGCCGGCGCAGCTTTGCAATCCGATCCTGCAGGTCCGCCAGTTGCCGCTCGGCGATTTCGTGTGCCCGGTTCAGATCGGCGCCTTGGGCGCCTTCCAATGACAGCAGGGCCTCGACATCGGCCAATGGCAGTCCAAGATCGCGCGTGTGTTTGACAAAGTGCAGCCGCTCGAGCGCGCCGCGGTCATAACGCCTTTGGTTGCCGGCGGTCCGTTCCGGCGGTGGCAGCAGGCCCCTTTCTTCGTAAAACCGGATCGTGGCGACTTTGACGCCTGTGCGCCGGGACAAATCCCCGATCGAGAACATTTTCTGCAATCCCCCTTGAACCTCTAGTCACTAGAGGAATTAGGTATGGACCATGACCCAGACAAGGACACGACATCATGGCGCATGATCATTCCCACGCCGGACACAAACACCACGCCCAAATCGACGCCGATGCCGGAGACGCGCGGGTGGCATGGGCCATCGCGGTCAACATGTTTCTGACGCTGGCACAGGTGGTCGGCGGGATCTTTTCGGGGTCGCTGGCGCTCATCGCTGACGCTCTGCACAATTTTTCCGACGCGATTGCACTGATCATCGCGTTCTTTGCCCGCAAGATTGCCCGGCGCCCAGCCGACCCGCGCATGAGCTTCGGATACGGTCGGGCCGAAGTGGTCGCGGCGCTGGTCAACTATACCACACTGATCGTCATCGCCGTGTACCTGATGTACGAAGGGGTGACCCGGTTCTTTAAGCCCGAGCCGATTGACGGCTGGCTTGTGGTCTGGATTGCCATGCTGGCGTTGGTGGTGGATCTGACTACCGCGCTTTTGACCTATAGCATGGCAAAAACCAGCATGAATATCCGCGCGGCTTTTTTCCACAACGTTGCTGATGCGCTGGGATCGGTTGCAGTGATCGTGGCCGGGGTGGCTGTGATCCTGTTCAATTGGACCTGGGTCGACCCGGCCGTCACCATTCTGATTTCGCTCTACATCCTGTGGCATGTCCAAAGCGAGATCGGAGAAACGATCCGTGTTCTCATGCTTGGCGCGCCGCCCGATCTGGACCCCGAGGAGGTCGCCTCGGCCATTGAGGCAATGGATGGCGTGCGCGAGGTTCACCATGTCCACTTGTGGAGCATGCAGGAAAACCAGCCCGCACTTACCGCGCATCTGGTGGTCGAAGACTGCGCCTGGTCGCAGGCTGAACAGGTGCGCGGTCTGGTGAAACAGGCAATGCGCGACAGTTTTGGGATCGGCCACCTGACGCTTGAGGTGGAAATGGCTGGTCGGTCCTGTCCAAAGACCATGCGGTTCGGCCATGCCGCGGACCAATCAGGCGAAAACTGAGGCCCCAAAAACGAGAATTGCCGTTCCGATATGGGGTCGGAACGGCAGACTCGTAACCAAACACTTGATCGATTTTCGCGGGCTGGCCGCGATCACCGGTTAACATACCACTCACTCTTGAACGGTATATTCATGATACCTCAAACTGCGGCTGTTGTGTGGAAGGAAGAAGGAGATTCCCTAAATTTTAAGGCAATTCGCGGCAATCTTCGGAAATTTGCGACCATATTGAGAAACAGAAGAACCCTGTATCGAGGATTGTCGTTCCGCGGGGTCAGATTCTGCGATTCGAAACCATGGTCGATGCGAGGGGGTCAGGCCGCCTCGGGGCCGAAAGCCTCAGTAAAGGTTTTGCGCAGAGCCACATCGACATCGGCCATTGTCACCGGCAATCCCAGATCCACCAACGAAGTCACGCCGAACTCCCGGATGCCGCAGGGAACGATGCCCGAAAAATGCTCCAGGTCCGGTTCCACGTTTATCGAGATGCCGTGGAAGCTGATCCATTTCCGCAAGCGGATGCCGATCGCAGCGATTTTGTCCTCGGCTGGTTCGCCGCTGACGGTCAGCGGCTTGTCCTTGCGCGGCACCCACACACCGACACGGCCTTCGCGGATTTCTCCGTGGACGTTGAACTCGGCCAGTGCCGAGATCACCCAGGTTTCCAGCTGTTTGACAAAGCGGCGGACATCATGGCCGCGCTTTCCGACATCCAGCATGACATAGACGACCCGCTGGCCAGGTCCGTGATAGGTGTATTCGCCCCCGCGCTTGCTGGCATAGACCGGGAATCGATCCGGGTCGGTCAGGTCTTGGGGTTTGGCTGATGTTCCGGCCGTATAGAGCGGCGGATGCTCCAAGAACCAGATGCACTCGTCCGCGGTTCCGGCCGCAATCTCGGCCACCCGCGCCTCCATGAAGGCGACGGCGGTGTCATAGTCGGTCAGTCCGTCGGTGATCTTCCATTCCATGCGCGCCTCATAGCCGTCCTGCTGTCCAAGCGAAAGAGGTTAGGCGGCCTCGGCCCGGCATCGCTGCAGGACCTGAGCGTAGGTCTCGGTGCCCTGCGCACCCGTCAGCAGGTACTTGCCGCCAAAAACCATTGCTGGAACTCCGGTGATGCCTCGGCTGGTCCAGAATTGTTGCTTTTGCCTTACCGGGCCTGCATGCGCGCCCGATTCCAATGCCGCGCAGGCGGCGTCTGGGTCGAGGCCGGCGGTCTGAGCGGCATCCAGCAATACCTCAACTTTCGAAACATCCCGCTGATCTGTGAAATAGGCCTTGAACAAGGCCAGCTTCAGAGGGTGTTGCCTGCCTTGCGTTTCGGCCCAGTCCAGAAGTTGATGTGCAGCGAAGGTGTTCACTATGCGGCTGTCGTCATTGAAATTGAACGTGAAACCCAAATCCGCACCCAGCGCGGTCAGCCGGTCTCGGGCTTGCTGGCTCTGCTCGGCGGTCGAGCCGTACTTCTCCATGATGTGCTCTCGCAGGTTCTGGCCATCTGGCCCCATTGCGGGGTTCAACTCGAACGGGTGCCACCGGAGCTGCGCCAGCACGTTCTCCTGCTCCAGCGCCAGATCAAGCTGGCGAAACCCGACGATGCACCACGGGCATACGACATCGGATACGATGTCGACTTGGATGACGGGGCGGGGATCGGGTGTGGTCATCGGATGCTCCTGCTGCGATGTGGCATCGGGTTTCATGACCCCACAGATATGGTTGCAGGCCGGGAATTCCAATGCGGTTGCTTTTGCCTCTTCACATCCTTTTGCCAAGCGTCTATACGCCGCCTACCTAGTCACAGGCAGTGCGGCCGTGGCGGAATTGGTAGACGCGCAGCGTTGAGGTCGCTGTGGGGTAACACCCGTGGAAGTTCGAGTCTTCTCGGCCGCACCATTTTCTTCAATATCAATTCACCCGTCGTTCCGTTTTGGGCGAGGGGCATCTTTGTGGCCAATCGTAAAATCTTGCCTGCGGTTTAAACGCGCCAAAAAACGGGCACTTGATTTCGTCTGTAATTCGAATATCCATGAATTATGGAAAAAGTGATTCCCGACCGCCTGTCCACCTTGGGTCATCCGGCTCGGTTGGCCGTTTTCCGGCTGTTGATGCGCCGGTATCCCGATCGCATACCCGCGACCGAGATTGCCATGGCGTTGGACCTCAAGCCGAATACGCTGTCCAACTACGTAAACGCGCTGATGCAGGCCGGCCTTGTGACGCAGGAAAGGGTCGGGACGTCCTTGCGCTACTCGGTGGATATGGACGCCGTGGGGCAGACGTTCGATTACCTTCTGCTGGATTGCTGCCGTGGGCGTCCGGAACTCTGCGCGCCCAGTCCACTCAACGGCGTTGACGCGCATGCGGCCAAGGCCCCGCGTACCTACAACGTATTGTTCATATGCACCGGGAATTCCGCGCGTTCGATTTTCGCCGAGGCCCTGTTGAAGCAGCTTGGCGGCGACCGGTTCAACGTGTTTTCTGCCGGTACACGTCCGCGGTCCCAGTTGAACCCAGCGGCGCTTGAGGTGCTGCGGCAGAATGGGCACGACATCTCGGACCTGCGCGCCAAGAATGTAAGCGAGTTCCAGGCCCCGGGCGCGCCGAAGTTCGATTTCGTGTTCACCGTATGCAATCAGGCTGCGAACGAAGACTGCCCCGCCTGGCCCGGGCAGCCGGTCAGCGCGCATTGGGGTATGCCCGATCCGGTGAAGGCCGAGGGAACAGAGGCCCAAAAACGCCTTGCCTTCCAGCAGGCCTACGGCGCGTTGCGCAACCGGATCCTGACCTTTTCGTCGCTGCCGTTCGAAACCCTAGACCGTATGTCCCTTCAGAAGGCCGTGGATGACATCGGCCAGACCCATACCGGAGAAACCGCATGACCGTTTATGCTCTCAACGGCCTTGGCCGCATCGGCAAGCTGGCCTTGAAACCCCTGCTTGAGAAAGGGGCGCAGATCGCCTGGATCAATGATGCGGTGGGGGACCCCGCGATGCACGCGCATCTTCTGGAGTTCGACACCGTGCATGGCCGCTGGGCCGCCGACTTCAGTCATGACGAAAACTCGGTCACCATCGACGGCGTTCGGTTGCCCTTCATCGGAACCCGCAACCTGTCGGATCTGCCGCTTGAGGGCGTCGACGTCGTCATCGACTGCACCGGGGTCTTCAAGACCGAGGCAAAGCTGGCCCCTTACTTTGACGCCGGTGTGAAGAAGGTGGTGGTCTCGGCTCCGGTAAAGGATGGTGATGCGGCCAATATCGTCTTTGGCGTGAACGAAGGCACTTATGACCCGGCGCGCCACCGCATCGTGACCGCGGCCAGCTGCACCACGAACTGCCTGGCCCCGGTGGTCAAGGTCATCCACGAGAGCCTGGGCATCCGGCACGGCTCGATCACCACGATTCATGACGTGACCAACACGCAAACGATCGTGGATCGCCCGGCCAAGGACCTGCGCCGTGCGCGCTCGGCGTTGAACTCGCTGATCCCCACGACCACCGGCAGCGCCACGGCGATCACCCTGATCTATCCCGAACTGAAGGGGCGGCTGAACGGGCATGCGGTGCGGGTGCCGCTGCTGAATGCCTCGCTGACCGATTGCGTGTTCGAGGTTGAACGCGAAACCACCGCCGAAGAGGTGAATGCCCTGTTCAAGGCAGCGGCCGAGGGACCTCTGGCCGGCATTCTGGGCTATGAGGAGCGTCCTCTGGTCTCGACCGACTATACCAATGACACCCGGTCCAGCATCGTGGATGCACCGTCAACCATGGTGGTGAACGGAACGCAGGTAAAGGTCTATGCCTGGTACGACAACGAGATGGGCTATGCGCATCGGCTGGTGGATGTCGCGATGATGGTCGGGGCATCGCTTTGACCAGCGCTTCCCAACGTCCCGACGGGCTGTCGGCCTATATGGCCGTCACGGCTGCCTATTGGGCCTTCATGCTGACCGATGGCGCCCTGCGGATGCTGGTGCTGCTGCATTTTCACACGCTGGGCTTTTCACCGGTTCAGCTGGCCTATCTGTTCGTGCTGTACGAGATCGCCGGGATGGCCACCAACCTGGCCGCCGGGTGGATCGCCGCGCGGTTCGGTCTGACCGCGACCCTGTACGCGGGGCTGACGATACAGGTGCTGGCCTTGCTGGCGCTGGCGCAATTGGATCCGGGCTGGACCATCGGTGTGTCGGTCGCCTTCGTGATGGTCGTTCAGGGCGCCAGCGGGGTGGCCAAGGACCTGACCAAGATGTCGTCGAAATCGGCGGTCAAGCTGTTGGCCCCCACCGAGGGCAACGGACTGTTCCGCTGGGTCGCGGTGCTGACCGGGTCGAAGAATGCGGTGAAGGGGTTGGGCTTCCTGCTGGGGGCGGCCTTGTTGGCCGGGTTCGGCTTTGCCGGCGCCGTGCTGGGCATGGCGGGGGTCTTGTTCCTGATCCTGGTGGCGGTGCTGCTGGCGATGCCGCCGGGGCTGCCCAAGGGCCGCAAGGGCGCTAAATTTTCCGAGGTCTTTTCGAAATCGGCCAATGTGAACTGGCTGTCCGCGGCGCGGGTCTTCCTGTTCGGGGCGCGCGACGTCTGGTTCGTCGTCGGCATCCCGATCTATTTCTACGCCGTGCTGTCGGATGGCAGCGAAGTCGGCAACCGCTCGGCCTTTTTTCTGATCGGCGGGTTCATGGCCTTGTGGATCATTCTGTACGGCATTGTTCAGGCTGCCGCCCCGCGTCTGCTGCGGGCAGGGGCGCGGGATGAGGCCGATCTGGTCGCAGCGGCGCGCAGCTGGGCCTGGGGGCTGGCCTGCGTGCCGGCCGTCCTGACGGTGGCTGCGCTGATGTCCTCTGAGCCCGCGCCGTGGCTGACGCTGACGCTGGTGGGTGGCCTGCTGGCCTTTGGCGCGGTCTTTGCGGTGAATTCCTCGCTGCATTCCTATCTGATCCTGGCCTTCACCCGGGCCGAGCGGGTGACGATGGATGTGGGTTTCTACTACATGGCCAATGCGGGCGGGCGGCTGTTGGGTACGCTGCTGTCCGGCCTGACTTATCAATGGGGCGGGTTGCCCTTGATGCTCGGGACGGCGGCCGCCATGGTCGCGCTTTCCGCCTTGGCTGCGGGGCGCTTGCAGCCCCACACAACTTCGGAGATCTCTGCATGAGCGTATTTGAACGGTATCTGTCCCTGTGGATCGCGCTGGCAATGGCCGCCGGGATCGCCATCGGCTCATTCGCGCCGGGTTTGGTCCAGGCCATCGCGGCGGCCGAGGTGGCCAATGTCAACCTGGTGGTGGCGGTGCTGATCTGGGCCATGGTCTATCCGATGATGGTGGGGGTGGACCCAAGCAGCCTGCGCGACGTGGTAAAACAGCCCAAGGGGCTGGCGATCACGCTGGTGGTCAACTGGCTGATCAAGCCCTTCACCATGGCGGCGCTGGGCGTGCTGTTCTTCGAATACGTCTTCGCCGACCTGATCGCGCCCGCCGATGCCCAGCAATATATCGCGGGGCTGATCCTGCTGGGTGCGGCGCCCTGCACGGCAATGGTGTTCGTCTGGTCGCATCTGACCAAGGGGGACGAGAACTATACCCTGCTGCAGGTGTCGGTGAATGACATCGTCATGGTCTTTGCGTTCGCTCCGATCGTGGCCTTCCTGCTGGGTGTGACCGACATTTCGGTTCCGTGGCAGACGCTGGTCCTGTCGGTTGTCCTGTTCGTGGCGCTGCCCCTGGCGGCAGGTGTCTGGACGCGCAACCGGCTGGGCTCGGCCGAGCGGATCGAGGCGTTCCGCGACCGGATCAAACCATGGGGCGTTGTTGGCCTGATCGCGACCGTCGTCATCCTGTTCGGCCTGCAGGGGCAGGTGATCCTGGACCGCCCGATGGTTATAGCGCTGATCGCCGTGCCGATCCTGATCCAGTCCTACGGGATCTTTGCGGTGGCTTATGCGGCGGCTTTTGCCCTGCGCGTGCCGCACCGGATTGCGGCGCCCTGCGCACTGATCGGCACATCGAACTTCTTTGAACTGGCGGTGGCCGTCGCCATCAGCCTGTTCGGCCTGAATTCGGGGGCGGCTCTGGCCACGGTGGTAGGCGTTCTGGTCGAGGTGCCGGTGATGCTGTCGCTGGTGGCTTTCGCCAACCGGACGCGCGGCAGTTTTGCCGAGCGCTCGGAACAATCTCCAAAGGACGTCCGGGCCTAGCAATCCGATGGTGGAAATCTGGCGTCAAACAGTGGTAGACGCCTAGCGCGGACCCGGCTTGGCCGGGCGCCGCACTTTTGTCTGGGCCACAAAAAGGAACGTGCACTGATGGCTGGGTTTCAATCTCGGGCACATGCTGATCGCAGCGAAGTCACTCGCGCTGCGCGCTTGTCGGTTGCGCCGATGATGGATTGGACCGATCGGCACTGTCGGTATCTGCACCGTTTGCTCAGTGCTGAAACGCTTTTGTACACGGAAATGGTGACGGCCCCTGCTCTGGTACGGGGTGGAGCGCTGCATCTTCTGGACCATAACCCCGAGGAACACCCCGTTGCTCTGCAATTGGGCGGATCTGACCCGCGGGAGCTGGCTCAGGCGGCCGCATTCGGGGCTGAGGCCGGATATGACGAGATCAACCTGAACTGCGGCTGCCCGTCGGATCGGGTTCAATCAGGAACGTTTGGAGCCGTCTTGATGAAAGAGGCGGGTCGGGTCGCCGATTGCGTGGCCGCCATGCGGGAAGCTGTTGATGTCGATGTCACGGTCAAATGTCGGATCGGCGTGGATGACCAAAACCCCGAGGACGTATTGCCCGACTTTCTGGATCGGATTCGCGCCGCCGGCTGTCAGCGCGTGACGATACACGCCCGCAAAGCGTGGCTTCAGGGGCTTAGCCCCAAAGAAAACAGGGATATACCGCCGCTGGACTACGATCTGGTTCACCGGATGAAAGCCGGTTTTCCGGATCTCCACATCTCGATCAACGGAGGCATCACGACACTGGCCGAAGCCCAGGTGCATCTGGACGCCGGACTGGACGGAGTGATGATCGGCCGGGCTGCTTATCATCAGCCGACCGATATTCTCGCCGATGCCGACCCGCTGATCTACGGGTCGGGGCAAAAGGCGGATCCGGTTGAAGTCGTGATGAAAATGCTGCCCTATATCGATCGGCATCTTGCCGGCGGGGGGCGGTTGCACCAGATCACCCGACATATGCTGGGATTGTTCACAGGACGCCCGGGCGCTCGTGGTTGGAGGCGTGCTTTGTCCGAAGGCGCGGTCAAAGACCATGCCGGACCCGACGTGGTTCTGGGCGCGCTGTCCCGCGTGGCACCGGATGCCGAGGCGGCGCAAGTAGTTTAAGACGGCCCACGGGCCGGGGACCAAGGGGGACGGATGCCCGATACGATGTTGCTGGCCCAGATGCTGGGCCTTTTGCTTGTGATCGGCGCGCTCGCCGGTGTTTTGGCTGGCCTTTTGGGAGTAGGTGGCGGGATCGTTCTGGTGCCGGCCTTCTTCTACGCGTTTCAAACGCTAGGATATGGTGGCCCGCAGCTGATGCAGCTGTGTCTTGCGACGTCACTTGCCACGATCATCGTGACTTCGGTTCGTTCGGTGCTGAGTCACAACAAGAAAGGCGCTGTCGATTGGGATATTCTACGCGGTTGGGGTCCGGGTATCGCTGTCGGTGCGATTGTTGGCGTACTGGTCGCCTCGGCCCTGCGCACGGAAGCGTTGCAGGCGCTGTTCGGTATCCTTGGAATGGTGATTGGCGCCTATCTGGGACTTGGCAAGTCCGAATGGCGATTGGGTGATGCCATGCCCGGCGGGCTGAAGCGGTTGGTGATTTCGCCTTTGGTCGGGTTTCTGTCGGTGCTGATGGGAATTGGCGGCGGCAGCTTTGGGGTGCCCCTGATGAGCCTCTACAACACACCGATCCATCGGGCCGTTGCGACCGCCGCGGGCTTTGGCGTGATCATCGCCGTACCCTCGGTACTGGGCTTTCTGTTTCTGCCGATCGCAGCTGAACACCGTCCGCCGCTGACAATCGGCGCCGTCAATCTTGTGGCCTTTGGTGTGGTTGTTGCGATGACGATGATCACCGCGCCCTGGGGGGTGAAACTGGCCCATGCGATGGACCCCAAGCCGCTCAAACGGGTGTTTGCCGTGTTCCTCACGCTGGTGGCCCTGAATATGCTGCGCAAGGCAGTAGGGTGGTAAGGCCTTTCTGGTCGCGGGGTTGGGAAGTATTCCCCTACGACCAGCCCATAGCAGACTGGGTGGCCCACGCCCTACCACTGGCGCAGCAGGCCGCCAGTGACCCAGCCCACCGGCAGTGGTTGGATTGCGAAGGCACCTGGTTCATCGGCGTCGATGCTCTGCCCAATGACGGGGCAGGGCGTGTCGGGGCCTCAGCCCCGTTGAGCGGGCAGGCTGTCGCGTTTCTGGATGAACACTATGGATCGATCGAATTGCACAAGGGGCAGGTCTCGGTCGTCTATCCCGGCTATCCGCGCCCGCGCAGGGGCGAGAACGAGGCGGCGGCCCGATACCGGGCCAAGCGCGACGCGGCGCATGTGGATGGCCTGAAACCCGGCGGCCCGGACCGTCGGCGCAAGATCGACGAACCTCACGCATGGGTCCTGGGTATCCCACTGACACAGGCGAGCGCAGATGCCGCGCCTCTGGTCGTTTGGGATGGCAGCCACAGGATCATGGGCGCGGCATTCCGGGCTGCGTTGGCCGGTGTTCCTCGCGCTCAGTGGGCGCAGACCGATATCACCGAGGCCTATCAGGCTGCTCGTCGCGAAGTGTTCGAAACCTGCCCGCGTATCGAAGTGTCGGCCTCGCCCGGCGAAACCTACGTGTTGCATCGCCATTGTCTGCATGGGGTCGCGCCTTGGGGGGCGGGGGCAACGGCGGGGCCGGACGGACGGATGATTGCCTATTTCCGGCCCGAGCTGCCGGGCGGTGTGGCCGAATGGATCGAATCCCCGTAACCTTCTGCCATTCTTTGGCTTTGGAGGCTCAAAATGATTACGGTCCACAAGAATTCCGACGGTGCATTGATCGAAATCGAATTGTCCGGCGAAGTTACAAGCGCCGATTACACAAACACTCTGGTTCCCGCAATCGAGGCTGCGCTGGCGGAACATGACGCCGTCCGCCTGCTGGTTATCGTCGGCCCCGAGTTCAAAGGCTACGATCTGGGCGCTGCTTGGGAAGATACCAAGCTGGGCCTAAGCCATTGGCGCGGGTTCGATCGCGCTGCGGTCGTCGCAGACAAGGGCTGGGTCCAGACCAGCGTGCGCCTGGCTGCGCCGCTGATGCCCTGTCCGGTGCAGGTGTTCGAGCTGGCCGAGCTGGAAGAAGCGCGCCGCTGGATCCGTGAATCTCTGGGCGCGATCCACATTGTGGATTTAGGCGGGCCATGCGTGCAGGTCAGCCTGATGGGTAAGCTGGACCCCGAGGAATACGAAAAGGCCGAAGCCGATTTGGATGCCATCCTGGGTGACCGGGATGCGTTCCGGTTGCTGATTGATCTGAGGGAGTTCGATGGCTGGCAAGGGCTGACCGCTCTGGCCGCGCATTTCCGTCTGGCCCGCGGTCACGTGGGAATGCTGGATCGGGCAGCCATCGTCGGCGACAAGGCCTGGCAGAACATCGCGCAGCGCGTGGGGGGTCACATTCTGGGTACACGCACCCAGTTTTTCCCGTCCGAAGAGATTGAAAACGCCAAGGCGTGGCTGGCTGCCGGATGACGATGGCGCGCGGCCCGAATGATTGGGCCGCGCTGCGCGTCCGGGGCAAATCCTGGATTGACACATGACGCTGTCGCGGGCCGGTCCAACTTGTTACGTTACGTCCTTTTCGCCCAACCGCGAGGCGCGAAGGCATTGTAACTGTTGAGTCTCTCCGGCTGATTTGTCTAATTGGTAAAAAAATTGAAGCGCGACGGCAGGTTTTCCCCCTTTCTCAAGAGCCTGACTCCGGTATGCGCAAATCGTCGCTGCGGGCCGCCACTCACTCACGCATAGTTATACGGCTCGACCCCCCTTTTTCCGAGCTCTCGACCGGCCCGCAGCGACGCAGATTTATTCAGGAAGGCTCGTATGCGGCTGATCAAGTTTTTGAAAAGAAAATCCATGACCAGCGCGGCTGTCGAAGTTGATTTTCAGGAAGCCAGTCTTCGACGGTCGCAGACCAGCAAGTCGGAAATCACCCGTTTGTTCCGCAGTGAATTGAAGGCCGGGCAACGGTCCGGTGTGAAGACATGCGCAGACACTGCGAAAGATGAAGAAGAGAGCCGGAAGACCGACAAAGCCCTTTGAAGGTCAGGATTTGTCCAGACGGGCCGCGCGACCACCCCGTCTCTTGGCCAAGCGAGGCTTGCGGGCAGGCAGGTCATTCATGATTTCGGCGCGTTCCGAGCTGTCCATTTTCGACCAGCGCGTGATTTCGTCGATGGTGCGATAGCAGCCGGTGCAGATACGCTCGGTCGGATGCACGACGCAGATCTGGACACAGGGGCTTTCGACCTCGTTCCTTTTCCAAATCATGTTCGTCATCGCCGGTCTCCGGGCTCGTTAAAGAAAGCGCAGCCTGTCCAGCGCTCCTTGCAGGATATAACCCGCCGCGACGTGGTCGATAACCTGTCCGCGACGTTTTCGTGTCGTATCCGCCTCCAAAAGTGCCTTTTCTGCCGCAACTGTGCTCAGACGCTCGTCCCAGAACCCGATCGGGATGTCGGTCAGTTGGGACAGGTTGCGGGCAAACGCGCGGGTCGATTGGCACCTTGGACCCTCGGATCCGTCCATATTCATGGGCAGGCCAAGAACGATCCCTCCGATCTCGCGGTCGGCAGCGATTTCCAGAAGGCGGGCAGAGTCCAGCTTGAATTTCTTGCGGCGCACGGTCTCAAGTGGGCTGGCTACGCCGCGCATGCGGTCGGAAACAGCCACGCCGATCGTCTTTTCGCCCAGGTCCAGACCCATCAGCGCCTGCAACGGGGGCAGTGCGGCTGCGAAATCCTCGAACACATCGTGGATCATTGCGACAGACCAGCCTGCTGCGCGGCCGAGTTGATCAGTTCAAGCGCGGCAGGGTCTTCGGCAAACTTGGTCGCGGCTTCATCGCGGATCGCGGCGGCCTGCTCGGTTTCTCCCAGCACCCCAAGCGCCGAGATCAGTCGAGCCCATTCCTGCGGAGAACCACCTTCGGTCGCCAGCCGGTCCGACAATCCGTCAACCATGCCGCGGATCATCTCTTGACGCTCCTCGGGCGTCATTTCCGCCGCTGCTTCCATATCCGACTGGCTGGGGCCCGGACCCGCCGGAGCAGCTGCGATTTCGGGCGCGTTGAACACGCCGGCGCGCCAGGCAAGTTCGTCGATCTGGGCGCGAATGGCGTTGGCCCAAGGCGCGCCCGGCGGCGAAGTGCGCAGCGTGTCCATCCAGACGCGATAAGCCTGGTCCGGCCGTCCGATCTGCAGCAGCATCTGTCCCCAGTAATAGCGCGCCGGTCCCGATTGCGGGTCGCGTTCCAGTGCCTGACGCAAGGCCGCTTCGGCTTCGGGCGAGACATAGCCCCCTGCCGCCAGGATCAGCATTTCTGCCAGGTTAGAATAGGCGTCCGCTGGGGCCTCATCCCCCATCAACTCGATTGCACGGCGCTGGGCTTCATAACCGGCCTGAAAATTGCCCGCGTTGGTTTCGTGCTGCGCCAATAGAATGTGACCCTGAAGATCGTCCGGTCGGTCGGCCACGGTCGTGCGCAGCTGGTTCAGAAGGTTGGCATAGCTGTCTTCAAGCTGAGGCGCTTCGACGGGCGGGGCCATCTGCTCGGCCTCTTCCTGGCCGGGTCTGTTCTCACGCAGTTCGGCGGCCATCTCCATGCGCGCTGAAAGCGGCTGATCAGGGTATCCGGCAGCGCCCAGTTGGCGGTACAAAGCAAACGCTCCGCCGATCAGAACCAGGGCAACGAACCCAATGGCGGCCAACCGAACAGTGGTCGACGGCCCGGTCGTCGCGTCACCGGTACGGATTTGCGCGTCGGCGGCCAGGATACGGCGCGAAATCTCGGTCCGAACCCGCTCGGCGTCGGCTTTGGCGATCACTCCGCGGGCCAGATCGCGATCAACGCTGGCCAGCTGTTCCTTGTAGACCCGCAAATCGTAGGCCGCCGGATGTTCCTGTCGCCGGCGGGTTCGGGTCAGGCCAAAGGCCAGGAATGCGGTGATCGACAGCGCAAAGAGCAGAAGCAGAACCCAGAATGTCATGATCTCTCCGGAATTGTTGCCCTCACTTAGACCTGCGCGCGCCCGGAAAAAAGGGACAAATGGCCGCGAATGGCCTACATGTCGCAATAGTGCGATATTGCGGCGCTGTACGGCAGGGGTAATCTGTCGCCGCACGGCATATCTTCGGCCAATCACGAACCGGACGGATTCGCTCATGAAACACTATTCAGCCTTTGCCGTAGCGCGAGAGGCGCTGCGCTATCACACCGGATGGGAGCGCGCCTGGCGTTCGCCAGAACCCAAGAAACGGTATGACGTGATCATCGTCGGTGCCGGCGGGCACGGTTTGGCGACGGCGTATTATCTGGGCAAGAACTACGGTATCCAGAACGTCGCAGTGATCGAAAAGGGCTGGCTGGGCGGCGGCAATACCGGGCGGAACACGACCATCATCCGCTCGAACTATCTGCAGGACCCGTCGGCGGCGATCTACGAAAAATCGCGCGGTCTGTACGAGGATCTGAGCCAAGATCTGAACTACAACGTGATGTTCAGCCCGCGCGGCGTGATGATGCTGGCGCAAACCCAGCACGAGGTGCGCGGCTATCAGCGTACGGCGCATGCCAACGCGCTGCAGGGGGTCAAGACCGAATGGATCGAGCCCGAGCGCGTAAAGCAGCTGGTCCCGATCATCAACATCGACGGCCCGCGCTATCCGGTCCTTGGCGCGCTGTGGCAAGAGCGCGGAGGTACCGCACGCCACGATGCGGTGGCCTGGGGTTATGCGCGTGCCTGTTCGAATATGGGTATGGACATCATCCAGCAGTGTGAGGTCACGGGCGTCCGGTCTGAAAACGGTCGCGTCACAGGGGTCGAGACGACCAAGGGCGCCATCGAATGTGACAAGCTGGGCATCGTGGTCGCGGGCCATTCGGGCCAGCTGGCCGAGATGGCGGGCTTTCGCCTGCCGGTCGAGGCGCTGGCCCTGCAGGCGCTGGTGTCCGAGCCGATCAAGCCCTGCATGGACGTGGTGGTGATGGCCAACACCGTACACGGCTACATGTCGCAATCCGACAAGGGCGAGATGGTGATCGGCGGTGGCACTGACGGGTTCAACAACTTCACCCAGCGCGGCAGCTTCCACCATATCGAGGAAACCGTCCGCGCCTTGGTCGAAACCTTCCCGATGATCTCGCGGCTGAAGATGCTGCGCCAGTGGGGTGGCATCGTGGACATGACCGGCGACCGCTCGCCCATTCTGTCCAAGACGCCGCTGGGCGGTTGCTTCATCAATTGCGGTTGGGGCACCGGCGGGTTCAAGGCCATCCCCGGCTCGGGTTGGGGCATGGCGCAGCTGATGGCCACCGGGCATTCCCCGCTGACCGAGGCGTTCTCGCTGGACCGGTTCAAAGAGGGCCGCTTCATCGACGAAAGCGTCGCCGCCGGGGTCGCGCACTGATGTCAGTCGCCCCAATGTGCTCCGTGAATGGTCTCAGAACTTTTCGGGCTGTCGGATTTTGGCTTGATGGCCTTCTTTTCCTCAGACCGGAAAATGAAAAACGCGATCAGCCCAATGACGGCAAGCGTGCCTACAACGGTCAGAATTATCGTCAAAATATCCATACCCTAGACTTGGGCGTGTGGTCGAAAGATTTCAAGCAAGGAGTAGCCACATGCTGATCCTGAAGTGCCCCTATTGCGGCGTCGACGCCGAAGAGACCGAACTGACCGCCGGTGGCGAAGCGCATCTGAAACGCTTCGGTCCCGAGGCGTCGGACGACGATTTCCATGACTATCTGTTCATGCGCGAAAACCCCAAGGGCGTGCATTTTGAACGCTGGCGCCACAGCAACGGCTGTGGCAAGTGGTTCCATGCCGCGCGCTGCACGGCGACGCTCGAGGTGTTCGGCACCTATTCGGCCCAGGTCACCGAGCCGCCGCAGGAGATCCGCGATGCGATTTCGGCCAAACGGCCGGGTTGGACGTGGAGAGAGTTCTCCTGATGCTTCGTCTTTTCAAGAACACATCCGCCGGAGGTCTTGGTGCCTCCACCTGCGAAAGGTCCGCAACATGAGCACCCGTCTCGCAAATCAAGGTCGCCTGATCGACAGATCGAAACCGGTCACGTTTTCATTCAACGGTACCGCGATGCAAGGCTATCAGGGCGACACGCTGGCCTCGGCCCTGCTGGCCAACGATCAGATGATGGTCGGCCGGTCATTCAAATACCACCGTCCGCGCGGCGTCGTGGCCAGCGGCGCCGAGGAGCCCAACGCGCTGGTCGGTTTGGGGCAGGGCAACCGGTTCGAGCCGAACCAGCGCGCCACTACGACCGAGCTGTTCAACGGCCTGACCGCGATCTCGCAGAACCACTGGCCCAGCCTGGAATATGACATCGGCGCGGTGAACACGGCTCTGGCGCGGTTCCTGCCGGCGGGGTTCTACTACAAGACGTTCATCCACCCCAAGCCGTTCTGGAAACATGTGTACGAGCCGTTCATCCGCCAGTCCGCCGGTCTGGGCAAGGCGCCCGATAAGGACAGCCGCGACGCGGATACCTATGAACACTTCTATGCCTTCACCGACGTATTGGTGATCGGCGGCGGTGTTGCGGGCCTGCAGGCGGCCAAAGCCGCCGCGCAATCGGGCGCCAAGGTCATGCTGATCGAGCAGACCGCCTATTGGGGGGGGCGCGCGCCTGTCGACGGCGGCACCGTCAACGACGAGCCTGTGGATAAGTTCGTGGAACAATTGGTTTCCGAACTCGAAACAATGGGCAACGTCACCATGCGGTCGCGCTGCATGGGGGCTGGGGTCTATGATCACGGTTACGTGCTGGGATACGAGCGTCTGAACGACCACAAACCGGGCACCCAGGGCCCGCGCCACCGCCTTTGGCGCATCCGCGCCAAACAGGTCGTTACGGCGACCGGTGCGATCGAGCGCCCGCTGTCCTTTGCCGGCAATGACGTGCCGGGGGTGATGCTGGCTTCGGCCATGCGCGACTATGTCGTGAACTGGGGCGTGACCCCGGGCGAGCGCGTGATCGTCACCACTAACAATGACGACGCCTACCGAACCGCGATCATTCTGAAACAGGCTGGCGTGGATGTGTTGCGCGTCATCGATGCCCGTCCCTCGGCCGGGCCGCTGGCGGACGAGGCGCGCAGCCTCGGCATCCGGGTCGATCCCGGCAAGGCCATCGCCAAGGTCAAGGGCGGCAAGCGGGTCAAGAAGGTCGCGATCTGCAACCAGGAAGGCATCGGCGGCGCTCGGGAAGAGGTCGAATGCGACGCGGTTGCCATGTCGGGCGGCTGGTCTCCGGTGGTGCACCTGTGGTCCCATTGCGGCGGCAAGCTGATCTGGGACGAAGCCAACGCCCATTTCCGCCCTGATCCTGACCGTCCGCCGCTGGGCGCGAATGGCGCAGGCTTTGTTGTGGCCGCGGGCTCGGCAAGCGGGCCGCTGGCGCTGGGCGAGGTTCTGGCCGATGCCCACGCCGCGGGCAAGGCCGCGGCCAAGGCAGCCGGGTTCAAGCCGAAGAACACCAAGGCTCCGCAGGGCGAGACTGAGACGGAAGCGCCGATGCAGGCCGTCTGGCTGATGCCCGCTAAGGCCGAGGTGCAGTTGCGCATGAAGTCGTGGCTGGACTTCCAGAACGACGTGAAGGTCTCGGATGTGCAACTGGCCGCACGCGAGGGCTATGAAAGCGTCGAGCACACCAAGCGTTATACCACGCTGGGCATGGCGACGGATCAGGGTAAGCTGAGCAATATCAACGGCCTGGCGATCCTTGCTGATGCGCTGGAGTCGGAGATTCCCAAGGTCGGCACCACCACTTTCCGCCCGCCCTACACGCCCATCTCGATGGGCGCCATCGCGGGCGAGGCGCGCGGCGAGGTGTTCCAGCCGATCCGCCGCACGCCGATGCATGACTGGCATGACCGGAATGGTGCCGATTGGGAGCCGGTGGGCCACTGGCGCCGCCCTTACGCCTATGTCCGAGCCGGGGAAACCGTGCATGACGCGGTGAACCGCGAGGTCAAGAACACCCGTGAAAACCTCGGGCTGCTGGATGCCTCGACCCTGGGCAAGCTGATCGTCAAGGGCCCGGACGCGGGCAAGTTTCTGGACATGATGTACACCAACATGATGTCCACGCTGAAGGTCGGCAAATGCCGCTATGGCCTGATGTGCTCGGAAAACGGCTTCCTGATCGACGACGGCGTGGTGGCCCGGATCGACGAGGACACCTGGCTGTGCCACACCACCACCGGCGGCGCCGAGCGCATCCATGCCCATATGGAGGAATGGCTGCAGACCGAGTGGTGGGACTGGAAGGTCTATGTCGCCAACGTGACCGAGCAATACGCCCAGGTCGCCGTGGTGGGCCCCAACGCCCGCAAGGTACTGGAGAAGCTCGGCGGCATGGATGTCAGCCGCGAGGCGCTGCCCTTCATGGAGTGGCGCGATGGCCAGATCGGCAGTTTCGACTGCCGGGCCTACCGTATCTCGTTCTCGGGCGAGCTGTCCTATGAAATCGCGGTGCCCGCCAGCCAGGGGCAGGCCTTCTGGGATTCCCTGATGGAGGCCGGGAAAGAGTTTGGCGTGATGCCTTATGGCACGGAATGTCTTCACATTCTGCGGGCCGAGAAGGGCTTCATCATGATCGGGGACGAGACCGACGGCACCGTGATCCCGCAGGACCTGAGGCTGCACTGGGCGATCTCGAAGAAGAAAGAGGATTTCCTGGGCAAGCGGGCGCAGGAACGCTCTCACATGACCGACCCGGACCGCTGGAAACTGGTGGGTCTGGAAACTGTGGATGGATCGGTTCTGCCCGACGGCGCCTATGCGGTGGGCGAGGGCGTGAATGCCAACGGCCAGCGCAACGTGATCGGGCGCGTGACCTCGACCTATTACTCGGCCAATTTGGGCCGGGGCATCGCCATGGGGCTGGTCAAGAACGGGCCGAACCGCATGGGAGAGGTGATCGAATTCCCGGGCACCGACGACAAAATCTACAAGGCCAAGATCGTGGACCCGGTGTTCTACGACAAGGACGGGGAGAAGCAGAATGTCTGAACCCATCAGCGCACTGAACCACGCAAGCTTTGACGGCATCGCCCGGATCGAGGAATGCGGCCTGCAGGGGATGATCACCCTGCGCGGCGATCTGTCCGACAAGCTGGTGATCAAGGCGGTCAAGGACGCCACCGGCCAGAAGATGCCCGGCCAGCGCGAGGCTTTCGTCGATGGCGAGACCGGCGTCTGCTGGATGTCGCCGGACGAGCTGCTGGTGCTGGTTCCTTACGCCGAGGTCGAGGCCAAACTGGCCGCCATGCAGGGCGCGCTGAGCGGCGTTCACGCGCTGGCGGTCAACGTCTCGGACGCGCGGGCGGTGTTCCGGGTCTCGGGATCGACCGCGCGTGAGGTGCTGGGCAAGGTTGCGCCCGTCGATTTCTCGTCCGATGCCTTCCAGCCCGGTCAGATCCGGCGCACGCGCCTGGCGCAGGTTGCGGGGGCGTTCTGGATGGACGACGCGGAATCCTTTCGCGTGGTGTGCTTCCGATCGGTGGCGGATTACGTGTTCAAGCTGCTGAAGGTTGCGGCGCAGCCCGGCAGCGAGGTCGGATACTACTGAACCCGACCCCACCTTGGCAGACAGAAAAAGCCCCGGACACTACCGGGGCTTTTCATTATTTGACGACCTCGCATCTGCCGGTTCCGTAGGGTTTGTTCGATGCCCCGACATTCACGAAACTGCCGCTCACCTTCAGCCCGCCATCTGTCGCAAGATTCGCCTGATAGCGCATGCGAATGGCCTGACCTTCGGTACTCTTGAGCGTCACGTTCCAGATCATCCGAAAGCCCTTGGCCCCAACGATCCCGAAGCTGCGCGTTGGTCCAGTCATGGTAGTTGCTGGCGGCTTGGGCCGTGCCGGCCTCGGGGTCGATTTGAAAGGCATATTCGGGTGCAACCCAGCCGTGGCAATCCTTTTTCGTGATCGTACACTTGTAAGCCGTGGGGGATGCGGCAGCCGCCTGTGCCGTCAGAACCGCGGCGAGAAATGGAATAAGTCGCAAGTCAATTTTCCTGTAATTTCAATGATCAATACAGGAAAATGAACACTGCGTCGTCGGGTGTTCAAGGGCAAACTCTCGTTTGCGTAGAGTTTCCGTCACGGAACTCTATTCCGTGAACAGGACGCTACGGTACTGGGTCAAAGCGCTCGGGCCCAGCAAGTCCTGGGCCGAGATTGGGCGCCCGGCTTCATCGTGCATGTTCGAGTAGAAGGACAACGTAGCAAGCAGGGCTTCGACCCGTTCGGCGCGGTTGTTTTGGTCCAACAGGGGCGCGTGCAGCGACAGATACAGGGCTGGCTTCTGCTCCCGCAGCCAGTCGGCGAGCGTCGGCAGAACCGCAAACTCCGCCCCTTCGATGTCCATTTTGACCAGCGAAATGCATGTCAAGTCCGTCGCTGTGGTGAACTGGTCCCAGGCGATGGTCAGGGCATCGGTTCCATGCGCGCCGTCATGCAGGAGCGAGCTGGTGGAGTCGCCGCGCTCGCCCCTGACTGAAGCCATGCGCGCCACGCCGAACCGGTCGGACAAAGCCACGCCAAAGGCCGAGACATTGCGGATGTCGTTCAGGTCTAGGTTCCAGGCCAGATGGCGAAAGGCGGTGGGGTCGGGTTCGAAACACCAGACATGCCGGGCCTTGCGCGCGCCATAAAGAACCGTCGGCCCGATCCAGGCGCCGATGTCCAGATAGTCGCGGTCGGGCGACAGGTGCTGGTCCAGGACCACGAAAGTCTCGGGCTCCCACGCGCCGCTTGAGGCCTTGCGCCAGAATTTCGAATGGTAGGGGTCCAGCCGGAACACCTCGCCATTCAGGTTGCCTGCACAATGACCGCGGGCACGGTAGAACATCTTGCGCGCCTGCGTCAGCATCGCGGACCTCCGGGTTTTCTGCGCTCGGGCCTTGACCTGCGGCGGTTGCCAAAGCATTTAACCTTGGGAACGCAACACAAATTTACAGGGGGCCGAGATGGCTTTTGAACTTCCTGATCTTCCTTATGCACATGACGCGCTGGCAGCCAAGGGCATGTCGGCGGAAACGCTGGAATATCACCATGATCTGCACCACAAGGCCTATGTCGACAACGGCAACAAGCTGATCGCCGGGACCGAGTGGGACGGCAAGTCGCTGGAAGAGATCATCGTCGGCACCTATGACAAGTCGGCCGTCGCACAGAACGGGATCTTCAACAACATCAGCCAGCTTTGGAACCACAACCAGTTTTGGGAAATGATGGGTCCGGGCGAGTCGAAGATGCCGGGCGAGCTGGAAAAGGCGTTGGTTGAAAGCTTCGGTTCGGTCGAGGAGTTCAAATCGCAGTTCAGCGCGGCCGGTGCCGGTCAGTTCGGTTCGGGCTGGGCGTGGCTGGTCAAGAATGCCGACGGTTCGCTGGCGGTTACCAAAACCGAAAACGGTGTGAACCCGCTGTGCTTCGGCCAGACGGCGCTTCTGGGTTGCGACGTGTGGGAGCACTCCTACTACATTGACTTCCGCAACAAGCGTCCGGCCTACCTGTCGAACTTCCTCGACAACCTGGTGAACTGGGAAAACGTTGCATCGCGGATGTAACTCTTGACCCGACGAGGGTTCATCAAGGGCCTGCTGGCGGTGACGCTGGCAGGCCTTGTTGTTTCGCTGTACGGGTTCTTTATCGAACCGGCTATGCGGCTGCGGGTTCGCAAATGGAAGCTCAAGCGCGCGGACTGGACGGCGCCTCCGCTGCGGATCGCGGTCATCGCCGACCTTCATGCCGGCGAGCCATTCGTTACCGTAAAGCGTATCAAGCAGGTCGTAAGGCGCACAAATGCGCTGGATGCCGATCTGGTCTTGCTGCTGGGGGATTTCACCGCCAGCCACAGGATGGTTTCGAAACCTGTCGCGATGGCGGACATCACCCCGGTTCTTGCCGGACTGACCGCGCGCCATGGGGTTTTCGCGGTGCTGGGAAACCATGACTGGTGGGATGATACGGCCGCTCAACGCCGGGGCGGTGGGCCCAACTTATATGCCGATGCGTTGGCCGCGAGTGGCATCCCGGTCCTATCCAATTCTGCGCAGAAACTGGATGGTCCGGGAATCTGGCTGGCGGGCCTCGAAGACCAACTGGCCATCGTGGAGGGCAATGGGCGATACCGCGGCCTGGACGATCTGTCCGGCACGTTGCGGCAGATTACCGATGACGCGCCCGTCATCCTGATGGCGCATGAACCGGACATATTTCCCCAAGTGCCAGATCGCGTTGCCTTGACACTGTCCGGTCACACGCATGGTGGTCAAATCAGACTGTTTGGGTGGTCGCCCGTGGTGCCCTCGCTGTTTGGCAATCGCTATGCCTACGGCCCGGTGCGCGAAGGTGGAAAGGATCTGGTAGTTTCCGGCGGCATTGGGTGCTCGATCCTTCCGGTCCGGTTTGGTGTTACACCCGAGATTACGCTTGTCGAAATTTCGGCCTGATCTGCGCTTCGGGTGGAAACTTGCCGATACGTCAACTTTTGCGCGCATGCGCCGTTGCAAGACGCCAAAGAGTGATTAGCTGTTAGTTGCGGGAGGAGAGAACCGCCAAAACCAAAACAATGAGGGAATAGCTGCCAAATTGTGCCGTGGGTGCAAGATGTTGGCTGTTCTTGTTCGGGCGGGGGACGGCCACGAAAACCACAACGGGAGATCGCAATGGTCGCACTTGCACAGGGTACTTGGGTCATCATCGCCGACGGGGAAAAAGCACTGTTCACTGAAAACGTGACGGATGCCGAGAACCCCAATCTGGTGGTCGTATCAGTTGAGGAACATGATCATCTCGCCGCGCGGAGCAAGCCCTCGGATCGGGCGGGACGGCGAAATGATACCGGGCCGAACCAGAAATCTGCGGTGGAAGAAGACACCTGGCGCACTCACGCCAAATCCCTGTTTGTCCAGGATGTGGCCAACCTGCTCAACAAAAAAGGGCTGAAGGGCGCGTACAAGCGGCTTGTTCTGGTTGCCAGCCCACAGGTCCTGGGCCTGCTGCGCCGGCGCCTTCACAGCGAAGTTCTGGCCAAAGTCGTAGCCGAAGTCGACAAGACCCTGACCAATCATCCACTGCACAAGGTCGAAAAGGTGCTGCAACGCCAACTGCGCACCTCGACCGCCTGATCTAGCTAGTTCGGGACTCACGGGCGGGGAAGCCGCCCGTGACGCCTATTATTTCAATAACTTGCGCAATTCGTCCATCGCGGACTCGGCGTCGTCGACCCAGGTAATGAAACGGGCCAAGGAGGCATCCGCAAAACCTGCGTCGATCACCTGATCCAAAAGCGTGTGAAGCGCGTCCCAGTATCCGTCCACATTCATCACCAGAATGGGTTTGTCATGCAGGCCCAACTGGCGCCAGGTCAGTGCCTCGAACAACTCGTCCAACGACCCGGGTCCGCCGGGCAGCACGACCACGGCATCCGCATTCATGATCATGACTTTCTTGCGCTCGTGCATCGTTTCGGTGACCACAAAACGCGTCAGATCTGTTTTTCCCACTTCCCGCCGGAGCAGATGAACCGGTATCACGCCGAAGGTTTCGCCTCCGGCCGCTTGCGTGGCCCGGGCGACTTCACCCATCAGGCCCACGTCACCCGCACCGTAGACCAGCCGCCAGCCCTCGGCGGCCAGCAGCCGTCCAAAGGTGCCTGCGGCCTTTGTGTAGGCCGAATTCGCGCCATTGCGTGACCCGCAATACACACAGATCGATTTCTGGGACATCAAACAGCGACTCCGGGGTTGTGTCAGAGGTTTTGACCCGTGATAGCGGGATTGGTAAATTGGCTCAACCGTTCGGCGGAAAGCTTTTGAGTCAAGGCATTTGCGCTGCGGAGTGAAGGAAAAAACATGGACGCCAAATCGGGAAGCGGTAGGTCGGGTGCATTCGTCTGGGGTATCCTTGCGGGTATCTTGGCTGTGATTGGCGCCGGGGGCTTGTATCTTTCGGGTGTCTTCGGTCCTGCGCCGCAGTCTGAACAGTCCACTACGGAAGAGGCCGTCGCCGAAAGCGCCAGCGAAGAGACGACTGAGCCAGCCGCTGCACCGGCACCAAGCCCGGATGCAGAGGACTCGCAGGTCGTTGCGGAAACTGACAACGCGGACGAGGTTCAGACCTCGACCGAGACCGAAGAAGCAACCGCGCCGGAAGCCGAAGAGAAAACTGCGACCGACGAGCAGACTGCGCAGGACGCGACGGTTGAAGAACAGCCGGCAGAGGCTGCTCCCACACCCGAGGCTAACGCGGCCGCAACTGCTCCGACGCTCGACCAGATATTCGTGGAGCCCGACGGCAATGCGCTGCTGTCCGGCAAAGGCGACCCGGGCAGTCAAATTCGTATCCTGCTGGATGGCGAGCCGATCCACAGCTTCACGGTCGATGGCAGCGGCCAGTTCGCCGAGTTCGTCACCATCCCCTTCAGCGAGGCCGCGCGAGGTCTGGTTCTTGAAGCCGGTGACGGTACCCGGTCTGCGCAATCGGATGACTATCTGATTGCCGCGTTGCCCAAGCCGCCTGCGCCACCCGCTAAGGACGAGCAAGTCGCCAGCACGGACACCGAAGCGCAGGACGAAACGGCGGAACAGCCGTCTGCGGCCGCAGTCGCAGAGGACACCGAGGTCGCGCAAGCGGACGAGACCGTTTCCGGGGCGCGGGACGAAGAAGCAACCTCACCCGAGGCCACGACCGAGACTCAATCCAGCGAAAGCCAGCAGGTGGCCGTTTTGCGGTCCGGTGAGGAAGGGGTTGAGCTTGTCCAGTCGCCGTCGTCCGAAGACGCGTCGCCCGAGCAGGTTGCGCTTGATACGATCGGCTATTCCGACGCTGGCGATGTCCAATTGTCCGGCCGTGTGTCCGAGGGTGCTGCGGTTCGGCTCTATCTGAACAACAAGCTGGTGGCCGATATCACGCCAGGGCAGGACGGTGATTGGCGCGGGGAAATCCAAGAAGTCGATCCCGGTGTCTATACGCTGCGCGTTGACGAAGTCGACACGGACGGAACGGTGCTGAGCCGTCTGGAAACGCCGTTCAAGCGCGAGCCGGTTGAAGTTCTGCAGGCGGCCGAGGCGCAGGATGCGGTGCCGGGCGCCGACCAGAGCACGCCGATCCGGTCCGTTACCGTGCAAAAGGGCGATACCCTGTGGGCGATCTCGCGAGAGCGTTTTGGCGACGGTGTTCTGTATGTCCGCCTGTTCGATGCGAACCGCGACCTGATCCGCGACCCCGACCTGATTTATCCAGGCCAGGTCTTCACCATCCCGGAATAAAGGCTTAGGTCTTGCGGGGCCGGGTTTTCGCCCGGCCTCGAAGCTTTCCGGGTCAGACATGAGAAGACTTGCGCCTATGCATTCCGCAGACATGCCACAGATGGACGAACGCAAGTCGGGTTGGCTGACTATCCGAAAAGTGGCTCCGTACCTGTGGCCCGAAGATGAGCCGTGGGTCAAACGGCGGGTGGTCTTCGCGATGGCCATGCTGGTTCTGGCGAAGTTGATCGCGGTCTATACGCCGATCCTGTACAAAGGCGCGGTTGACGCGTTGGCGGGCGAGGGCGTGCCGCCTTTGGCGCTGGGCGCCGTAGGGCTGACCGTGGCCTATGGCGTGGCGCGGATGATGACGGTGGGGTTCCAGCAGTTGCGCGATGCGCTGTTCGCGCCGGTGGGGCAACGCGCGCTGCGGGCGCTGGCGCTGGAAACCTTCCAGCACATCCACCAGCTCTCGATGCGCTATCATGTGACCCGCCGAACGGGCGGCCTCAGCCGGATCATCGAGCGCGGGGTCAAGGGCGTGGAGTTCCTGCTGCGCTTTCTCCTGTTTTCGATCGGCCCTCTGATCCTTGAACTGCTGCTGGTGGCGGTGGTTCTGATGTGGCTGTTCGACGTCTGGTACCTGGTCGTGGTGGCCGTCACCATCGCGCTGTACATCTGGTTCACCTTCACGGTCACCGAATGGCGCGTGAAGCTGCGGCGCGAGATGAATGACCAGGATACCGAGGCCAACCAGCGCGCCATCGACAGCCTGCTGAATTTCGAAACCGTCAAGTATTTCAACGCCGAACGGCGCGAAGCTGAACGATATGACGTGTCGATGAAGGCCTATGCGCAGGCCGCGTTGAAAACGGCATACTCGCTGGCCTTCCTGAATTTTGGTCAGTCCTTCCTGATCACTTGTGGCCTGATCGGAGTGATGGTTCTGGCCGCGATCGGCGTTCAGAACGGGCAGTTGACGGTGGGCGATTTCGTGATGGTCAACGCCTACATGATCCAGATCACCGTGCCGCTGAACTTTCTGGGCACCGTCTATCGCGAGATCCGGCAGGCCTTGGTGGATATGGGCCAGATGTTTCAGCTGCTGGAGCAGCCGGCCGAGGTGGTGGACAAGCCAGACGCAAAACCTCTGCAGATCACCGAAGGCCGGGTCGAACTGGACGATGTGCATTTCGGCTATGATCCGGACCGCGAGATCCTGCGCGGTGTCTCTCTGGTGGTGCCGGGGGGGCAGACCGTTGCCATCGTGGGCGCGACCGGCTCGGGCAAATCCACCATCGGGCGGTTGCTGTTCCGGTTCTACGACGTGACCAAGGGCGCGTTGCGGATCGACGGGCAGGATGTGCGCGACGTGACGCAGGAAAGCCTGCACGCCGCCATCGGCGTGGTGCCGCAGGATACAGTGCTGTTCAACGATACGATCCGATACAACATCGCCTATGGCCGCGAGGGGGCCTCGCAGGCCGAGATCGAAGCCGCCGCAAAAGCCGCCCAAATCCACGACTTCATCATCTCTCTGCCCGAGGGGTACGAGACCAAGGTGGGAGAGCGTGGCCTGAAGCTGTCTGGCGGCGAGAAGCAGCGCGTGGGCATTGCGCGGACGCTGTTGAAGAACCCGCCGATCCTGCTGTTGGACGAGGCCACGAGCGCGCTGGATACCGACACCGAGCAGGACATCAAGGATGCCCTGGCCCGCGCAGGCGAGGGGCGTACGGTGATCACCATCGCCCACCGCCTGAGCACGATTGCCGAGGCCGACCAGATCGTCGTTCTGGAAAAGGGCGAAATCATCGAGCAAGGCACCCACGACGAGTTGCTGCGCCGTGAAGGGCGCTATGCCCAGCTGTGGAACCGCCAGCAATCGGATACGCAGGCGGCCTGAATCCGCTTCAGCTAGGGTTTCAAATGAAAACGGGCCGGCTGTACCGGCCCGTTTTTTTGTTACTCCGCCGCTTTGAGCGGATGCCCCGGTGTGTCGCCCGGGCTTTCCTCGGCATCTGCAGCCTCATCCTGGGTCCAGACGATTTCCGTCGCCTGCATCCGGCGGGCCGAGTCTCCGATCGCCATATCCTGCGCGATCTGGCTGGAACGGCCGGCGGTCACGCGGGCCAACAGTTTGCCCAGCCATATGGCATAGGTGGTCACCCACACCCGCAACGCCAGGAACGAGGGCGTCACGATCAGGGTCAGAACCGTGGCGATGCCCAGGCCGAACACCACCGCCGTCGCCAGCTGTTTCCACCACAGCGCGGTGGGGCTATTGATCGAATAGCCGCCGTTGATGAAGTCCAGTGACAGGCCGAACATCATCGGCGTCAGGCCCGCCATCGTGGTCAGCGTGGTCAGCAGAACCGGACGAATCCGCGCCTCGGCCGTGCGCACGATGGCGTCGATCCGGGGCATGTAGCGGCTGTATTCCTGGTAGGTGTCGATCAGAACGATGTTGTTGTTCACCACGATCCCCGCCAGCGCAACGATGCCCGTCCCGGTCATGATGATCGAGAAGGGTTGTTGCATCACCATCATCCCGATCAGCACGCCGGTGGTGGACAGAACCACCGCCAGCAGCACCAGCACCGAGTTGTAGAACGAGTTGAACTGCGCCAGCAGGATCACGAACATCAGACCCAGCGCGGCCAGGAAGGCGCTGGAGAGGAAGGCCTGGCTCTCGGCTTGGTCCTCCTGGTCTCCGGTCCATTCCCAAGTGATCGTGTTGGCAAAGGGCTGAGTGTCCAGCCACTCGGTCAGTACCGCGATCCGCTCGTTCGGGTTGATCAGCGTCAGGCGGGCGTCGCCGTCATCAATGGCGGCCTGCACCTCCTGGAGGGTTTCGGCGCCGGTCAACTGAACCAGAGAATAGGCCGTACCATCGGCACCGTTGACCGTCGCACCTTCAGGTTCCGAGCCTTCGGTCACTTCGCGCACCACGGCCAGCCGCTGTTCTCCGTCCGGGGTGGCGATCACCACTTTGCTCAGGCTGGGTTCCACATCGGCCTTGACGTCGTAATAGCGCTCTTGATCCACGCGGTTGATTTCGGCCAGCTTTGCCACCGGTTTGCGGGTGATGAAGTTCGACAAGGGCACCAGCCCGTCCGGTGTACGCACTTTGAGCGTATCCAACGTTGACAGGACCCGATCCTGATCGGGCAGGCGAACGCGGATCTCGATCTCTTCATCCACGCTTTCGGGGCGCATTTCGCCCAGCAGGATGCCACGGGTCACCAACTGCACCATCGCGCCCACGGTTGCCACGTCGGCGCCGAACCGGCCGGCCTTGGCCACGTCGACGTCGATCTGCCAATCGATGCCGGGCAAGGGCAGGGTGTCCTCGATCTTGATCAGGCCTGGGGTGTTTTCGAACACTTCGCGCGCGGTCAGCGTGGCGCCGGTCAGGTCGTCCCAGTTGTCGCCCTTGATCCGCAGGTGCACGGGCTTGGCCGATGCCGGACCCTGTTCCAACGGCAGGATCTCGACAACGAAACCCGGCAGCTTGGCAAGCTCGGCGTTCAACTGCTCGATCACGAAATCGCCGTCATACTCGGGCGCGACGGTGTGCTTATCGAACAATCCGCCTGCGACCGGTTCTGACACGTTCGGGCGATCCTCCCACGGGATGATCTCGAACTGAACGCGGCCCACCGTGTCCGCCGGAGCCTGCGCCCCGCCGTTGTTCTGGTTTAGGCCGCCTTCACCGGCGAACGAGAACACGTTGATCACTGCCGGATGCTGGCTGATCACCTGTTCGGCCTCGAAAACCAGCGCGTCCTTCTCGGCCAGCGACAGGTTGCCCCGTGCGCGGACATAGGCGGTGGCCTGTTCCGGCTCACTTTCGACGAAGAATTCGACGCCGCGGTTGTTCTGGCCGTACATGGTCATCACCGTCATCACCGCAAAGCCTACCGCCACGATCGAGACGATCGGCATGATCGGATTGCCGACCAGGAACTTGATGACATAACCGAAGGGCGTATGTTCCTTGGCCGTGTGGACACGTTCGTCCGGCTTCCGCTCGATCCGGGCTGCGCTCAGCGTGACCGATCCGGCGAAGGCGCCGAACAGGAACAGAACTGCGCCCAGCAAGAACCCACCGCCTGCGCCTTCCGGCAGCAGATACGTGGGGTTCAGCAGCTGCATTGCGCCCAGGAAGATCATGTAGACCGACGGCGGAACCAAGACGGCACGCACCCACCACGGCGTCCGCGCGCGCAACCAATCCGAGCTGCGGTCGAACACGCGGCTCAACCGGCCCGAGACACCGCCCATCACCGGCAGGTAGATCAGCGCCACGATCAGCGAGGCCGACAGAACGAAGATCAGCGTGACCGGCAGCATCCCCATGAATTCACCCGGAATGCCCGGCCAGAACAGCATGGGCAGAAAGGCGCACAGCGTCGTAGCGGTTGACGAGACGATGGGCCAGAACATCCGCTGGGCTGCCTCGACATAGGCGTGCATCGGGCCGACGCCTTCCTTGATGCGTTTGTCGGCATACTCCACGACCACGATGGCGCCATCGACCAGCATCCCCACGGCCAGGATCAGGCCGAACATGACGATGTTCGAGATGCTGACCCCCATGATGGCCAGAAACGCGAAACACAACAGGAACGAGGTCGGAATCGCGAAGCCCACCAGCAGTGCCGCACGGGTACCCAGCGAAGCCAGTACCACGATCATTACAAGCGCGATGGCCGTCAGGACCGAACCTTCCAGCTGGCTGACCATCGAACCGACGATACGGCTCTGGTCATTCGAAGTGCCGACATTCACGGCAGCCTGCAGCTCGGCCGGCCACTTGGTCTCGGCCTTGGCGACAGTCTCTTTCACCTGGGCCACGGTGTCGATCAGGTTGAAACCCTTGCGTTTGACGACCTGCAGCGCCACGGTCGGTTCGCCGTTGAAGCGGGCGGTCCCTTCGCGGTCTTCGAAGGTGTAGTTGATCTCGGCCAGTTCGCCCAAGGTCACGACCCGGTCGCCATTGACCTTGATCGGCAGTCCGTAGACATCCTGTGCGGTCTTGAAGGACGAAGGAATCTTGACCGAAAACGCACCCTGTTCGGTCTCGACCTCACCGGCGGCGATCAGCTGGTTGTTGTTCTGCACGACGCTGATCAGCTCGGCCGCGGTGACGTTGTACGCCTCAAGCCGCAGCGGATCGATGACCACTTCCAGCATTTCATCGCGATTGCCGGCGATCCCGGCCTCAAGGACCGAATCCAGCGCCTCGAGCTCATCCTGGAGGTCCTTGGCGACCCGCGCCATCGTGCGTTCGGGCACGGCACCCGACAGGTTCACGATGACGATCGGGAATTCCGAGAAGTTGATCTCGGTCAGCGTGTATTGCTCGGCGCCTTCGGGGAAGTCGGCCTGCGCACTGTTCATCGCGTCGCGCACGTCAGCGGTAATGGCTGTCTTGTCCCAGCCAAAGTCGAACTCAAGCGCGATGCCCGCATAGCCCTCGGCGGCGGTGGCGGTCATCTCCTTGAGGCCGTCCAGATCAGCAAGCTCGGTTTCCATCGGCTTGATCAGCAGGTTCTCACTGTCTTCGGCCGAAATGCCCGGAAATTGAACCGACACGAACAGGGCCGGAATCTCGATGTCCGGCTCGCCTTCTTTGGGCAGGCTGACATAGGCAAACCCGCCGATGATCAGCGAGATGGCAATGAATGCCAGAACCATTCGGGCCCTGTCGGCGGCCCAGCTGACTATGCCAGTCATTGGGAAACGTCCTTGTAGGTGGGCGCTACGACCACACCGGCGGTCACGAACTCTTGTCCGACCACGATGATGTCTACGGTTTCCGCAAGACCGCCGACCCATACACCGTCGGCCGTGTCACGCAACAGGCGGATGGGTACGAAATCGACGACATTACCGGCTCCGACCGTCCGAACGCCCAGCTGACCTTCATTGTTCAGCGTCAACGCCGATTGCGGCAGCAAGTGAGCCTTGGCGCCTTCGGCCGCGATGCGGATACTTGCGGTCTGCCCGTCCCGGATCAGAAGCTCGGGGTTCGGAACGGTGATTTCCACCTCGAATGTGCGGGTGGTTTCGTCCGCCGAACGGCTGAGGAAGGTCACACGGCCCTCGACCTGCAGTCCGGTCACCAGTTGTGCCTGCGCCGGAGCGCCGACGGTGACACGGTTCACTTCGGTTTCAGGAACGAAGCCGACCAGCTTGATCGGATCAAGCTGGATCACGGTCGCGCACAGCGATCCGGGCTGCATCAGACTACCCAGTTCGGCGGCATCGCTTTCCAGAAGACCCTGAAACGGGGCCTCGATGGTGATGCGGTCCAATTCCAGTTCGGCAGCCGCAACCGCCGCTTCGGCGGCCTCGATGCCGGCTTCGGTGGCCTTCAACTCGGCCTCGGCCGCCTTGATACCGGCCTTGGCTGCGCTCATCTCGGCCTCAGCCGCGATCCGTCGGGTTTCAGAGCCGAAGCCGGTTTCCGAGAGTTTACGGGCGGCAGTCAGGTTGATTTCGGCTTCGGCAACGCGGGCATGTGCTTCCTCCAGCCGCGCTTCGGCTTCGGGCACACGGCTTTCAGCCTCCAGCTTGGCGGCCTTGGCTTGGGCCAGCTGTGCCGGGCGAGAGCCGGGATCCAATTCGCACAGCAGATCGCCGGCCTCGACGAAGGTGCCTTTGCGCTTGGGTTCCGAAATGACGGTCGACGTGGTTTCCGCCAGAACTTCGACCTGACGGATTGCTTTGGTTTCACCGCGCAGCAGAACGGCGCTGTCGATTTCGCGCGCAGTAGAGCGCAACGCAACAACCCCAACGGCCTGCACAGCCGAGGCATCGTTTGCCTCAGCGCCAGCGTCAGACTGGCTCGCAGCATCTTCGCGACCGGCAAATGCAAACAGGGCATCGCGCTCGAAAACCACGAAATACAATGCAACGATGACCAATACGGCGTTGACGAGGGATATCAATCGCATGCCGTCATTCTCCTTAAAATATTATGTCCGCACAAATGCCGGTGGGCACGCAATGACATGGGGGCGTGCGTGCGCGAAGTCCATACTGAACTGAATAGTTTGGTTTGATTTTTTTCGCAAGAGCGCCCTGACGCTGAGCAATTGTGCATTTCGGGTACTTGGCTTGCTGATGGCGCCGGGGTATGACATGGCGCCAGAAAGCTGAATGCAACGCCCGGGGGCAGGAATGAGCGACGTCGACAGTTTCATTGATGAGGTCACCGAGGAGGTGCGCCGCGACCGGCTTTACCTGCAGCTGCGTCGATGGGGCTGGGTCGGTGTTCTGGCCGTTGTTCTGATCGTGGGCGGTGCGGCTTTCAATGAATATCGCAAGGCGCGCGACGCCAGTCAGGCGCAGAAGCTGGGCGACGATATTCTGGCCGCGATGCAGCTGAACGACGCTTCCGCACGTGCCGGTGCGTTGGCGCAGGTCACGGCCAATTCGGCCGGCGAGCAGGCTGTTTTGGGCTTTCTCCTCTCGGGCGCATTGTCCGAGTCGGGATCGGCCGAACAGGCCGTTGAACAGCTGAACGCGATTGCTGTTCAGGGTGATCTGCCGGAAATCTACCGCTCGATCGCTGCATTCAAGGCCCTGTTGTTGCAGTCCGAAACCATGCCCGCCGCCAAGCGCCGGCAACAGTTCGAGTCGCTGGCCGCTCCGGGCGCGCCGCTGCGTCTGTTGGCAGAGGAGCAACTGGCCCTGATCGACCTCACCGATGGTGACACTCAGGCCGCGCTGGAACGTCTGCAGGCCATCCGTCAGGATGCAGAGGTCAGTGCCGACATCCAGCAGCGTGCAACCCAATTGATCGTCGCGCTGGGCGGAACGCCCGAACCGATCACCGCACAGCAGGGTTGATACGCGGCCCATTTCAGTGAACCAAGACAGGCGAGTTCGGAGTTTCATGGAAAAAAGATTATTTTCCCGATTTGGTTTGCCGGTCGCAGCCCTGGCGCTGACGGCGCTGAGCGCCTGCGAGGAACCCGAAGTGATCCTGCCGGGCGAGCGTGAAGACATCCGCCCGGCCCAGGATCTGGAAACCGTTCAGACAACCGGTGCCAAACCGATCAGCCTGCCGGCCGCAAAGCGCAATGCCGAATGGTCGCAGAGCCCGGGAACCGCGGCTTTCCGTACCACCAACGCGGCGCTCAGCCCCGCGCCGCAGCGCATCTGGTCAACCTCGATCGGGGCCGGCGACGGGCGCAAACAAAGGATCACTGCTGATCCGGTTGTCGCAGGTGGCCTAATCTACACCTTGGACGCGGCGGCAACCGTTTCCGCGGTTTCTCCTCAGGGGCAACTGGTCTGGAGCACAAACCTGGTCCCCGCCACGGATGGCGAAGAGCAGGCAACCGGGGGCGGCATCGCCTATGCAGACAACACGTTGTACGTTTCGTCCGGTTTCGGCCGTCTGACCGCTCTGGATGCGCGCACCGGCGGTATTCGCTGGCAAAAGAAACTGAACGCGACCGGTAGCGGAGCGCCGCTGGTATCTGGCGGCCTGCTTTACCTTGTGGCGGGGGATCAGACTGGCTGGGCGGTTGATGCAAAGGACGGGCGCATTGCCTGGCAGATCGAGGGCACGCCCAGCGTCGGCAATGTCCTGGGAGCTCCGGCGCCGGTATTGGCGAACGAGTTCGCAGTCTTTGCGTTTGGGTCCGGTGATGTGGCGGCTGCTTTCCGCAAAGGCGGTATCCGTCGCTGGAACGCGTCGGTCGCCGGCGGCCGCAGAGGGCGGGCCGCAGCGCAGATCGTGGATGTGACAGGCGGCCCGATCGTATCCGGAAGCTCGATCTACATCGGCAACCACTCGGGACGCACGGTCGCCTTCGACGCCAGCTCGGGCGAACGGATCTGGACCGCTTTCGAAGGCGCGGTCGATACCGTCTGGCCGGTCGGCAACAGCGTATTCCTGATCAGCGACCGCAGCCAGTTGGTGCGGTTGGACGTGTCAAACGGGTCTGTGGTCTGGGCCATCGACCTGCCGGGCTTCGTCAAGGACAAGCCCAACCGTCGCGGACCGATCTTTGCGCATTACGGCCCCATCATGGCGGGTGGACGCATCGTCATCGGCTCGAACGACGGTTATCTGCGGTTCTACAACCCTGTCGACGGCACGCTGGTGCATCAGGTCGAGGTTCCGGGTGGGGCGACAACGGCACCGGTGGTTGCGAACCAGACACTCTACGTGGTTTCGACCAAAGGGCAACTGCACGCTTTCCGTTGACGACGAGATGCGTTAAAGGGCGCGTCTGAGTCTTGAAAGTTGAGTATCATGTCTTTGACCCTCGCCATCGTGGGGCGCCCCAATGTGGGCAAATCCACCCTGTTCAATCGCCTTGTGGGCAAGCGCCTTGCGCTGGTGGACGACCAGCCCGGCGTTACCCGCGATCTGCGTGAGGGTGAAGGGCGGCTGGGTGACCTGCGCTTTACCGTGATCGACACGGCCGGGCTGGAGGATGCCACCGACGACAGCCTGCAGGGCCGGATGCGGCGCCTGACCGAGCGTGCCGTGGACATGGCCGATGTCTGCCTGTTCATGATCGACGCCCGTGTGGGCCTGACCCCGACCGACGAGATGTTTGCCGAGATTCTTCGCAAGCGGTCCAAGCATGTGATCCTGGCGGCCAACAAGGCCGAGGGGGCGGCGGCGGATGCCGGTGTGCTCGAGGCGTACAACCTGGGTCTGGGCGAGCCGATCCGCCTTTCGGGCGAGCATGGCGAAGGCATGACTGACCTTTATGCGGCGTTGATGCCTTTGGCTGACGCCATGGAAGAAAAGCAGCCAGAGGACGTTCCGCAAACGGATATCGATCTGGACGAGGATGGGGAAACCGAAGGCGAAGCCCCTGCAATTACGCCGGACAAGCCGCTGCAGGTGGCCGTTGTCGGGCGTCCGAATGCGGGCAAGTCCACGCTGATCAACAAGATCCTGGGTGAAGATCGTCTTCTGACCGGTCCCGAGGCCGGCATTACCCGTGACGCCATCAGTCTGAAGTTGGACTGGGGTGGCACCCCCATGCGCATCTTTGACACCGCCGGTATGCGCAAGAAGGCCAAGGTACAGGAAAAGCTCGAGAAACTCTCGGTGTCGGACGGCCTGCGCGCCGTCAAGTTCGCCGAAGTCGTGGTTGTCCTGCTGGATGCGGCGATCCCGTTCGAGCAGCAGGACCTGCGCATTGCCGATCTGGCCGAGCGTGAAGGACGTGCCGTGGTGATCGCGGTGAACAAGTGGGATGTCGAGGATAACAAGCAGGAGAAGTTGCGCGAGCTCAAAACCTCGTTCGAACGCCTGCTTCCCCAACTGCGCGGCGCGCCTCTTGTGACCGTGTCGGCCAAGACGGGCAGGGGGTTGGAGCGGCTGCGTGATGCGATCCTGCGCGCCCACGATGTGTGGAACCGTCGGGTTCCCACCGCGGCCTTGAACCGCTGGCTGACCGCCATGTTGGAGCAGCACCCACCGCCAGCCCCCCAGGGGCGCAGGATCAAGCTGCGCTATATGACTCAGGCAAAGACGCGCCCGCCGGGTTTTGTCGTCATGTGCTCGCACCCGGACAAGATGCCGGAAAGCTACTCGCGGTATCTGGTCAACGGTCTGCGCGAGGATTTCGACATGCCCGGAACCCCGATCCGGCTGACGCTGCGCGGCCAGGGGGACAAGAACCCCTACAAGGGGCGCCGCAAGAAAAATGCGGGTGCGCTGGCTAAACATCTCAAGGGCAAGGCGTAACTGCGCCAATTTTCAGCATTTTCGGGCTTGGGGCGTGACAGCCCCCAAGCATCGCGCTAGCATTCGCATGCGTGCATTCATTTCGCGCGCGGTTTGCGCGTGCCTGTGACGTGCAAAATTTCGCAAGGACTATTGAACCGGACCATCGTGGGGAGCGGGCTGGATGGACCTGAGAGAATATACGAGACAGTACGCGGTGCAGGACAACCGGCTGGCCGCGCTCAGCTATTTCGGGACGTTCGTGGTGTATTTCGCATCGCTGACGCTGGCGATCGTCTATGTGGATCAGTGGTTCATCATGATCCCGGCCGGGATCGTGTTGGCCTTTTCGGCAGTGCGTCTCTATGTTCTTCAGCATGATTGCGGTCATCATTCGCTGTTCGAAACCCGACGGCAGAATGAATGGGCTGGCCACGTGCTGTCGCCGTTCACCTTCGCTCCTTTCGAAGTGATGAAACAGAACCACAATCTGCATCACGCAGGCATCGGCAATCTCGAACATCGGGAGACCGGTGAAATCAACACGATGACCTTGCGGGAATGGAATGAAGCGGATTGGAAAACCCGTCTGTTCTACAGGCTTTACCGCAATCCCTTCATCTTGGTGCCGGTCGGGGCCCTGTTCACGTATTTCGTCCGCTATCGCTGGCCCAAAAACACGGTGCGGTTCGGTGTCCGCGGGGTCGTGCTGCACAACCTGTCCATCGTGGTTTTCCTAGGTTTGTTGTATTGGATTGCTGGCATGACAGGCATACTCGTCTGGCTGGCCTTTTCGTTTCTCGGCGGAATGCTGGGTGTGTTTCTGGTGTATCTTCAGCACAACTTCGAGGACACCTACTGGGATCGCCGCCCGGATCTGGACCCGCAACTGGCGGCGCTTCAGGGTTCGTCAGCGCTGGATTTCGGATGGTGGTTCGACAATGCGGTCGCCTGCATCACGCTGCATGACATCCACCATTTCAATGCGCGCATTCCGTCCTACCGGCTGCGCGCCTGTCACTACAACTTGCCACCCGAATACACACCCCGCCGGATCAAATTTCCCGAGGCGGTGGCCGCGCTGAACCTGAAGCTGTGGGATGAAGATGCCAAGCGGCTGGTTCCCTTTCCGCGACAGGGTGAAACCGGTGAGCTGGCACGGGGCAGTTAAAGGCGGTTCTCCAAAGGTTGTGCAGACCGAGGCCTTGTCTTGCCGCCTACCGGACGTAGTTTTTAAGTTGGATCGTTTAGGAGTTTTGGAATGACAGCGGTGACCAAGATTCGCGGCATCGGAGAAGCACTTGGCCGCGCTCTCAACGACAATGGCTTCAAGACGGCCGAGGACCTGGCTAGGGCCAAGCCGGCTGTGCTGGTCGCCGTTCCCGGTATCGGAGCGCGCCGGGCGCCCGGATTGATCGCCGCCGCCAAACAGGCCACCTCCGGCGCTGCACCCGTGGCCAAGACCCGACCACCGAAGGCCCCAACGCGCCAGACGGCGCAATCTCGGACCTCAGCTGCTGCGCGCAAGGCCGACGCAGAGGCCAAGGTGGCAGCCGAGAAAGCCGAAGCAGAGGCCAAGGCCCGGAAGAAGGCCAAGGCCAAAGCCAAGGCCGAAAAGGCAGCAAAGAAAAAGAAAGAGATGGAAGCGGCGATCTCGAAGGCGAAGGAAAAGATAAAATCCAAGGCCAAGTCGAAAAAAGACAAGAAGTCCAAGAAGGCAAAAGAGAAGGCCGACGGTAAGTCCAAGAAAGACAAAAAGGACAAGAAGGCCAAGAAAAAGGCAAAGAAGTAGTCACTTCCTTGCCTTGATCTGAAGAAATGCGGTCGCGGCTGGGGTGACCGCCAAAGGTTACGCCAGCGTGCCGTCAGCCTGCAGGGTCAGCTTGCCGCCAAGATACGGCGAAAGAACCTCGGGTAGGGTCACGGTGCCATCGGAGTTCTGGCCGTTTTCCAGGACCGCGATCAAGCAGCGACCCACAGCCAAGCCCGATCCGTTCAGCGTGTGCACGAATTCAGGTTTGCCCCCACCTTCAGGCCGGAAGCGCGCATTCATGCGACGGGCCTGGAAATCTCCGCAGGTCGAAACCGAGCTGATCTCGCGATAGGTGTTCTGGCCGGGCAGCCAGGCCTCGATGTCGAAGGTCCGGCGCGCGCCAAACCCCATGTCGCCGGTGCACAAGACGACGGTACGATAAGGAATGCCCAGCTTTTCCAGGATGCCTTCGGCACAGCGCAGCATGCGCTGCTGTTCGTCGTCCGATTTGTCGGGATGCGTGACCGAAACCATTTCGACCTTTTCGAACTGGTGCTGGCGCAGCATGCCGCGCGTGTCCTTGCCGGCCGAGCCCGCCTCGGAGCGGAAGCACAGCGAATGTGCCGTGTAGCGGCGCGGCAGATAGCTTTCCTCGATGACGCAATTGTTGACGATGTTGGTCAGCGACACCTCGGAGGTCGGGATCAGCCACCACCCCTCGCGGGTTTGGTAGCTGTCTTCGCCGAACTTCGGCAGCTGGCCGGTGCCCTGCATCATCTCGGAGAGCACCAGAACCGGGCCGTTCACTTCGGTCAGACCGTTCTCGTTGGTATGCGTATCCAGCATGAACTGCGCGAGCGCCCGGTGAATGCGCGCCACACCGCCCGACAGCAGCACGAAACGAGATCCTGCCAGTTTGGCCGCGGTTTCGAAATCCATGCCGTTCTGAACCGAGGCGATCTCGAAGTGTTCTTTCGGTTCAAAGTCATAGTCCCGCGGCGTGCCCCAGCGTTTAACTTCGACATTGTCATTCTCGTCTTTGCCGTCGGGTACGTCCTCGGCCGGCAGGTTCGGGATGCGAACCAACTGGTCAGTCAGAAGGGCGTCGATATCCTTGGCCTCGGTCTGCATACGGGCGATTTCGGCCTTTTTTTCGGCCACAAGTGCCCGAAGACGCTCGAACTCGGCTTCGTCGCCGCGCGCCTTGGCTGCGCCGACTTCCTTGCTGGCCTTGTTCTGTTCGGCCTGCGCCGTTTCGGCTGCCAGGATCTTTGCCCGGCGGCTTTCATCCAGGCGCAGCAGATCTGACGATACCGGAGCTTCCCCCCGGCGCGCGAGCGCGGCGTCGAAAGCTGCTGGGTTTTCGCGAATTGCGCGGATGTCGTGCATAGGTCAGATCCTTGGCAAGTGAATCACTAGGGCCGCTTATGCACCATCTGACGGGCAGGGTGTAGCACTGGGTTGGAAAATCGGCCTAGTTGTCCGTGTCTTCAACCGCTTCATGTGCCAGTCGACCGTCCCAGGGATGGGTCGGGATCTTCGGCTCGGGCGGGTCGGCAACGTAAGATGGCGTCATGATCTGAACACCGTTCTCGTTGAACACCTCAACGATGTTGCGGTGTAGGTCGGACTTGATCCGCGGGATCGAGTTGCCACGGGTCGTGTAGGCGTTGATTTGGTAGTTGATCGCGTAATCGGCCAGCGCGGTCCACAGGACAAAGGGCTCGGGGTGGGCGCGAAGCCCATCGGTGCGACGGGCTGCCTCGATCAGCATGGCTTCGACCTTTTCGGGGGGCTCTTCATAGCCGATCCCAACGGTCGTGTGCAAAAGCAGGCCCTTGCCGTCGGTCTGCTTGGAAAAATTGACCACGTCCGAGTTCATCAATTGGGCGTTGGGGATCGAGATCAGCTCGTTCTTGATGGACTTCAGGTGGGTTTCCATAAGTTTGATCTGCACCACATCACCGATGTGTTCACCGATTTGGATGCGGTCACCGATCGAGGTCGACCGGCGATAGATTACGAAAAGTCCAGCCAGCATGTTGCTGACAACCGAGTTCGCGCCAAGAGAGAGCATTGCGCCAACCAGGATGGTCAGACCCTGAAAGGCCGCCGAGTCCGAGCCCGGAATGTAGGGAACCGCAAAGACAAGGGCGATCAGGATCACCACGACACGCGCGATATTGAACGTGGGATTGACCCAGTGTTTCTCGAAATCGCCCATGTCGAAAGTGCCGGCCTCGACCGCGTCGAAGAACACCCGCATGCCTTTGATGATGTACATCGTCACCCAGGCGATCAACGCCAGCATGATCATGTTCGGGATGTAGCTGAGGATACCCCGGAAGATCAGCAGAACCGGTTCGGTCAGGTAGGTCAGTAGCAGCTGCGCAAAGTACCGCGACTCGGCAAATGCCAGCAGAACGAACGACAGATAGTAATAGAAACCCAGAAAGAAGATGATCAGCAGGCCAAAATTCAGCCCGTATCGGATCAGTGCGGCAATCGCCTCGGCCTGTACACTTTTCGCGGTGGCTTCTTCCACGTCCCTAAGGTATCGCCGGACAAAGATCAGGGTGCGTCGCCGAATGCGTCTGTGCAGCCACAGGATCACCAGAACGAAGACGATGAACCCCAACGTCCACGCGGCCGCTTCGATCGCACCGGACACACGCGCCTCGTCCGTGCGGTTTGCCCGGTAAGCCATGATCGCGTCACGGATGGCGTCGCCATGCAAGACCGTCAGGACGCTCAGTTCCATCTGCTCCAGCTCGGCATCGGCCTCGGTAACGATGGTGACCATCTGCCCGTCCGCCAGAATGCGGGTGCCTATCTCGGTGTCCTGATAGGTGATGTCGACATCCGCGGCATCCGAGGATTCGGCGACCTTGATGATCGCATCCTGAATGTTCTCGGCCCTTTCCGGCGCGGGCAGGGCGCTGGAGCCTCGAATGTGGAACAAGGTGTCGCCGTCAACGACGACCGGAGCCATGAAAGTCTCGGCGGCGGCGCTGTCGGCTTCGGGTACGTCCTGCGGGGCATCCTGAGCCATGGCAGGCACCGAAAAGGCCCAAGCCGCAAACAGCATGGACAGCAAAACACCCAATGGAAATGGGGACTTGACGAAACTCCGCATGGGTCCTCCCTGACTTTGACTATACCCAAAGCCCCGCACCATCCTAGTGGATATCTGCGGTGTAATTCATCATCTTCGGGGATCGTGACACTGTTGCACGGCATGCCAAGTCGGCCATCGCTTGCAAAGGTTGATTTCAAGGCATAGTTTCCCGGCAAATTCGCGGTGCTCACTCTGCGACCTCAAGAAAAAAGGAATGTCCCATGGAAGGTGGCGCAATCGCCCAGTTTCTCCCGCTCATCCTGATCTTCGCGATCATGTACTTCCTGCTGATCCGTCCGCAGCAGAAGAAGATGAAGGAACATCAGGCCATGGTCGAGGCAGTGCGCCGCGGCGATCAGGTCGTCACTCAGGGTGGCCTCATCGGCAAAGTGTCGAAGGTCAAGGAAGGCGAAAACGAGATCGAGGTCGAGATCGCGGACGGCGTCCGGGTTCGTGTGGTCAAGTCGACCATCGCTCAGGTGCTGAACAAGACCGAACCGGCGAAGTAACTTCGCGTCGCAACTTCCTGAAAAGGCAGGGTAATGCTGCAAATTGATACCTGGAAACGGGTCCTGATCTGGCTGGTCTGCGTGGTTGGCCTGCTGATGGCCCTGCCGAACGCGTTTTACACGCGGGTCGAACAATCGAACGACGCCAGGGCCGCCATCGAACTGGGCATCGACACGCCCGAGATGCAGGCGCAAGCGGGGCAATGGCCCGATTGGCTGCCGTCGTCATTGGTCAACCTGGGGCTTGATCTTCGCGGTGGGGCGCATCTGTTGGCCGAAGTTCAGGTTGGCGATGTCTACGAGACGCGGATGGAGGCCATGTGGCCCGAAGTTCGTGATGCCCTGCGGGACGAACGGGCGACGGTCGGAACGATCCGCCGTCAACCCTCGGCCCCGGATGAGATTCGCGTTCGTATCAGCCAGCCGGACGGAATGCCAAGCGCTCTGGAAGCGGTGCGCGGGCTGGCCCGTCAGGTGCAGACGCTGACCGGGGTCGGCGCCACGGATATCGAAGTCAGCGCCGACGGCGACACCCTGATCGTAAAACTGTCCGAGGCGGAGAAACTGGCCTCGGATGATCGAACGGTGCGTCAGGCACTTGAAATCGTGCGCCGCCGGATCGACGAGGTTGGCACTCGTGAGCCGACCATCCAGCGTCAGGGCACCGACCGGATCCTGATTCAGGTGCCCGGGATCGGCAGTGCCAGCGAGTTGAAGGACATCATTGGTACCACGGCGCAACTGACCTTCAATCCGGTCGTGGCCCGCGGCACCGATCCGGACGTCGTGCCCGGCGTCGGTGAAGAGGTCGTGCCGTCGATCGACGAAAACGGCGTGTACTACACCATCGAATCCGCACCCGTCGTGACGGGCGAGGAATTGGTCGACGCGCAGCCTTCCTTCGATCAGAACGGACGCCCGGCGGTCAGCTTCCGGTTCAACACATCCGGCGCCCGTAAATTCGGCGATTACACCCGCGACAATATCGGTGCTCCGTTTGCGATCGTGCTGGATGACGAGGTGATCTCGGCCCCGGTGATCCAAAGCCATATCCCCGGCGGTTCCGGCATCATCACCGGCAACTTCACCGTCGAAGAAAGCACGAACCTTGCTGTTCTGCTGCGTGCAGGCGCGCTGCCGGCGGGACTTGAGTTCCTCGAAGAACGTACGATCGGCCCCGAACTGGGCCAGGACAGCATCGACGCGGGTAAGGTCGCCACCACAGTCGCTTTTGCAGCGGTCTTGATCTTCATGGCGCTCAGCTATGGTCTTTTCGGCATCTTCGCCAACATCGCTTTGCTGATTAACGTCGGGCTGATCTTTGGGCTGTTGTCACTGATTGGCGCGACACTGACGTTGCCGGGCATTGCCGGGATTGTGTTGACGGTCGGTATGGCGGTGGATGCCAATGTGCTGATCTTCGAACGTATTCGAGAAGAGCTGAAATCGGCCAAAGGCCCCGCTCGGGCAATCGACCTGGGCTATGAAAAGGCCCTGTCGGCCATTCTGGATGCCAACATCACGACCTTCATCACCGCCGTTATCCTGTTCGCCATCGGCAGCGGCCCGGTTCGCGGCTTTGCCATCACGCTTGGCCTGGGCATTCTGACGTCGGTCTTCACCGCGATCTTCGTGACGCGACTGATGATCATCATGTGGTTCGAACGGCGCCGCCCGAAAACGATCGAGGTTTGACATGAGACTGAAACTCGTACCCGAAAACACCTCGTTCGATTTCTTCAGCCGCTGGAAGGTCTGGCTGGGCATTTCGGGCCTGATGATGGTCATCGCATTCGCTTCGTTCATGCTCCAAGGTTTGAACTTCGGGATCGACTTCCGGGGCGGTACCACGATCCGGACCCAGAGCACGCAGGAATTGGATGTCGGTGTTTACCGCGACGCCATTGCGCCGCTGGGCCTCGGGGATGTCACCATCACCGAAATCTTCGACCCGACATTCGGGCCTGATGAGAACGTGGCAATGATCCGCATTCAAGCGCAGGACGGTGCCGAATCTGTCACGGCCGAAACCATCGCGGCAGTCGAAGGCGCCTTGAAGGCTGTGATCCCAGATATCCAGTTCGTTTCGGTGGAATCCGTGGGCCCGAAAGTCTCGGGCGAGCTGATCCAAACCGCCGTGATTGCCGTGGTTTTGGCGATCGGAGCGGTGCTGGTCTACATCTGGCTGCGGTTCGAATGGCAGTTCGCGTTGGGGGCGGTCGCCGCGCTGGTGCATGACGTGTTGCTGACGATCGGTATTTTTTCCGAGCTGCAGATCCGCTTCGACCTCGCGATTATCGCCGCGCTTCTGACAATCGTCGGTTACTCGCTGAACGATACCGTGGTCGTATTCGACCGGGTGCGTGAGAACCTGCGTAAATACAAGAAGAAGGACCTGAAAGAGGTGCTGAACCTCTCGATCAATGAAACGCTCAGCCGAACCGTCATGACCTCGGTCACCACGTTGCTGGCGCTTGTCTCGCTGTATGTGCTCGGCGGTGACGTGATCCGCGGGTTCGTCTTCGCGATGATCTGGGGCGTGATCGTAGGGACCTATTCGTCGGTTTTCGTGGCCTCGACCATCCTGCTGTGGCTGGGGGTCAAACGCGATTGGTCCAAGCCATCGAACACGGCCGGCAACCAGTTTGCCAATATTGATGCCTGATGTGTTCGGCCAATCCCCAACGGGATTGGCCGTCATCATTTTTGCAGCCCTCGCGGGTGGAATCGTTCGAGGGTTTTCCGGGTTCGGCACCGCGCTGATCTTTCTGCCGCTGTCGACGCCTTATCTTGGTCCGTTCGGGGCTTTGATCGCGTTGACCTGCATGGATGTCTTCGGGCCACTTCCCAATCTGCGCCGCGCCTGGGTTGATGTCGACAAACGCGATCTCGTGCGACTTGTCGTCGGGTGTGCACTTTTGCTGCCGGTCGGACTGTCGATATTGACCCGAGTCCAGCCTGAGGTTTTTCGCTACGCCGTCAGCCTCGTGACCCTGTTCATGCTGGTCGTGCTGATTTCGGGGCTGCGGTACAACGGCGAAGTCCGGCGCAACATGGTAACTGCCATCGGCGCTGCGGCCGGCTTTTTGGGGGGCGTTGCAGGCATCCCGGGTCCGGCGGTAATCCTGTTCTACATGTCTCGCCCGTTGCCTGTGGCAGTTGTTCGGGCCACGATCCTGCTGTTCCTTCTGGCCTTTGATTTTCTGATCTTCGGATATCTCGCTGCGTTCGGGCAATTGACCTGGTCAACGGTTGGGTTGGGGCTGGCGCTTGCCGTTCCGAATCTGGCAGGAAATTGGCTGGGCGGCTGGATGTTTCAGCCTGCCAGGGAACGGGTCTACCGCGTGATCGCGTATGCAGTCATCGCTGCTGCGGCCTTGTCGGGCTTGCCGCTTTGGGGATAGAAGATCACATGCGTCTGAACGAGATCACATATACCAACGCAGTTCCGATTGATGGCTATGGGCCGGGATTTTTTCGGATAGGCGGCGAGGTTCACGAAGGCAGTGTTCTGACAGGCCCCGGAGGGACCGGACCTTGGGGCGGTTTTGCGGACAGCGAGAGCCTTCTAGGGCTGGCCAATCAGGTTGACGTTCTGTTCATCGGCACCGGCGCTGATCTGTCTCAGATACCCTCTGAATTGCGGTCGACCCTCGAAGAGGCCGGCATCGGGGTCGAGATCATGAACTCGCCCGCCGCCTGCCGCACCTACAACGTGCTGTTGTCCGAAGGCCGCCGCATCGCTGTGGCCCTGTTGCCGGTCTGACCGCTTCATCTGGCCCCAAATATCCCGGGGAGCGTGAGGGGCTGGCCCCTCACATCCCACGCCGCCGACAGGCCCTGCGGCAAATCCGTCCTTTTTCCCCCGCAACCAATCGGATAAGCGGGTCTCATGACTCTGACCGTGACCGACCTTGCCATTGCCCGAGGGGGCGTGCCCGTGCTCGAAGGCCTCAGTTTCGCGCTGCCCCCGGGCAAGGCGCTGATCCTGCGCGGCCCGAACGGGATCGGCAAGACCACCCTTCTGCGCACGCTGGCCGGGCTGCAACCACCGCTCTCGGGCCGGATCGAGGGGGCCGAGGACCGGATCGCCTATGCCGCCCATTCCGACGGGCTGAAACCCACCCTGACCGTAACCGAGAACCTGACCTTCTGGGCCTCGGTCTTTGGCACGCGCGACATCCAGTCCGCGCTGGAGGCCTTCGCCCTGAACGAACTGGCCGATCGTCACGCAGGCAACCTGTCGGCGGGCCAGAAACGCCGGCTGGGTCTGGCGCGGATGCTGGTGACCGGCCGACCGATCTGGATGCTGGACGAACCCACCGTGTCACTGGACAAGACCGCCGTGGCAATGTTCGCCGATGCAGTGCGGGCGCATCTGGGGCAGGGCGGCTCGGCCCTGATTGCCACCCATATCGACCTGGGTCTCGATGGTGAGGTCCTAGATGTCGGCCCCAACAAGGCGCGCCCGAAGGCGCTGGATGACTTCGACGGAGGCTTCCTGTGATCGCCCTGCTGTTGCGTGACCTGAAACTGTCCTTCCGCGCGGGCGGAGGGTTCGGCCTCGGGCTGGCCTTCTTCCTGATCGTCACCGTTCTGGTGCCGTTTTCGGTGGGTCCGCAATCCTCGCTGTTGGCGACCATCGCGCCGGGGGTGCTGTGGCTGGGCGCATTGCTGGCCTGCCTGCTGTCGCTGGATCGCCTGCTGGCACTGGATTGGGAGGATGGGTCGCTCGATCTGCTGGCCACCGCGCCGCTGCCGCTAGAATCGGTGGTCACGATCAAGGCGCTGGCGCATTGGATCACCACCGGCCTGCCGCTGGTGCTGGCCGCGCCGGTGCTGGGTGTGCTGCTGAACCTGCCCGGCCCCGGTTTTGGCTGGCTGGTCGTCTCGCTGCTGATCGGCACGCCCGCGCTCAGCGTGATCGGCACCTTTGGCGCAGCCCTGACCGTGGGGCTCAAGCGCGGCGGCCTGCTGCTGTCGCTGCTGGTGCTGCCGCTATACGTGCCAACGCTGATCTTCGGGGCCGAGGTCGCGCGCCGTGGTGCCACCGGGATGGAGGTCCAGACCCCGCTGCTGATGCTGGCCGGGATCACCGCCGCCACGGTCGCCCTTCTGCCTTTTGCCAGCGCGGCGGTGCTGCGCATCAACCTCAGATGATTGGGGCACGTTGACCAATGTCAATTGAGAACGCCCCCGACTCGGACTAGATAGAGCCCATGTCGATAGCAGCCAAAGCCAACGCCCTGTGGGAATACGCCAACCCGCGCAAGTTCCTCGCCACCAGCGAGCGGGTCCTGCCGTTCTTCTGGATCAGCTCGGCCCTGTTTCTGGTCGTCGGGCTGGTGTGGGGGTTCTTCTTCACGCCGGATGACTACAAGCAGGGGTCGACCGTCAAGATCATCTATCTACACGTGCCATCGGCGCTGATGGCCATCAATTGCTGGCTGATGATGCTGATCACCTCGCTGGTCTGGCTGGTGCGCAGGCACCATGTCAGTGCCCTTGCCGCACGCGCCGCAGCGCCGATCGGCATCGTGATGACCCTGATCGCGCTGGCCACCGGCGCCATCTGGGGGCAGCCCATGTGGGGCACCTGGTGGGCCTGGGATCCGCGCCTGACCTCGTTCCTGATCCTGTTCCTGTTCTATCTGGGCTACATCGCCCTCTGGGAGGCGATCGAAGACCCCGACACGGCGGCGGACTTGACCTCGGTCTTGTGCATCGTGGGGTCGGTCTTTGCAATCCTCAGCCGCTATGCGGTGAATTTCTGGAACCAGGGTCTGCATCAGGGCGCATCGGTGATGCGCGCAGGGGCGATCACCGGCACGGACACCACCGAGAAGGTCAGCAACGTGTTCTTCTACCCGCTGCTGACCTGCATCATCGGCTTCGTGCTGCTGTTCATCGCGCTGGTCCTGTACCGGACCGGCACCGAAATTCGCGCGCGGCGCATCAAGGCGCTGCTGGCACGGGAAAGGGTAAACGGATGATGCCTGATCTGGGAAAATACGCCGAAACGGTTCTGTCTTCCTACGCGGCCTCGATCGTTTTGCTGGTGGCACTGGTGGTTTTCAGCATCCTGCGTGGCCGCAAGGTCCGGGCCGAGATGGAAAAGATCGAACAAAGGATGTCGCGCAATGGCTAAGATCTCGCCGTTGATGATTGCTCCACCGCTGATTTTCGGCGCCTTTGCAGTGCTGGCTGCCATCGGCATGTTCCGCGAAGACCCCAACGCGCTGCCCTCGGCCCGCGAAGGCCAGCCAGCGCCGCCCGTTGTTCTGGCCGAGTTTCCGGGGAAACAGGGGTTCGACGATGCAACCCTGCGCGACGGCCAGGTCAAGCTGGTGAACTATTGGGCCAGCTGGTGTGCCCCCTGCCGTGCCGAGCATCCCAACCTCGAGAAACTGGCGCAGGAAGGCATTCCGGTCTACGGCATCAACTACAAAGACAAACTGGCGAATGCCGATGCGTTCCTGGCTGAGCTGGGCGATCCCTACGCCGCCATCGGGCGCGATGAAAATGGCCGCATGGGGTTGGACTGGGGCGTCTACGGCGTGCCCGAGACCTATGTGATCGACGGTGACGGCACGATCATCCTGCGGTTTGCCGGCCCGATCACCCAGCGCGTGATCGAGAGCACTATCCGACCCGCATTGGAAAAAGCCGCCGCGCAGTAACGCCGGGGTTAAAGGCGATACCCGCCAGAGACGGTCAGCACCTCTCCGGTGATGAAGGACGCGTCTTCGGATGCTAGAAAGCGAACTGCGCGCGCTATGTCCTCGGGTATCCCAACACGCCCCAGCGCCGTGTTCTGAACGAACAGGTCGGTCAGATCGTCGGGCCTTGGGGCTTCGGGGATGTTGATCGCTCCGGGAGCCACCGCGTTGACGCGAATGCCGTTCGGGCCCAATTCTTTCGCCATGGCGCGGGTCCACAAGTTCAGCGCGGCCTTGCTGGCCCCATAGGTCGCGGCGTCGCGCGGAGGAAGTTCGGCGTTGACTGATGAGATACTGACGATCGACGCTCCCCGCTGCAGGTGAGGCAACGCGGCAGCCAGCAGCGCGGCCGGTACCAGCAGGTTGAGATCAAGAATAGCCGTGTGGTCCTTTCGGCTGAAGCTGTCCTTCGGCGTGGCCTGAACCAACCCGGCATTGTTGATGATCACATCCAGCCGGCCGAACCTGTCGATGACGCGGCGCACCACGTCTTCGGGCTGACCTTCTTGCGTGAGATCGCTGTGCAGGGTCAGGGCCGGTCGGTCATCGGGCAAGGGCTGCGGTTCGGTCTTGTGCCACGTCAGGGCGACGCGATGATCCACGGCCAAATCAACCGCGATAGCCCGGCCAATTCCGCGAGCACCACCCGTTATCAAGGCAACTTTTTCCATGTCCCCAGCAGACCGCTTATCTGCTCGGAACACAACGCGATAGTGGCCAGACCTGAAACGAAAAAGGGCGCCCGGTCGGGGCACCCTTGCGTTCTTGGCTTTGTGCCGGCTTAGCTGGCCTTGGCCAGGTTCCGCAGCACATAGTGCAGCACGCCACCGTTTTCGATGTATTCGATCTCGGGCGCGGTATCGATGCGGCACTTGAGCGTGATGGTCTTCTCGGTTCCGTCCGCATAGGTGATGGTGCAGGGCACCTCTTGCAGCGGCTGGATCGTGTCCAGACCGTGGATCGAGAAGGTCTCGTCGCCTTTCAAGCCCAGCGTCTTGCGGTTGTCGCCGGCGGTGAACTCGAACGGGATGACGCCCATGCCCACCAGGTTCGAGCGGTGGATACGCTCGAAGCTTTCTGCGATCACGGCCTTGACACCCAGCAGCGCGGTGCCCTTGGCCGCCCAGTCCCGCGAGGAACCGGCGCCATACTGCTCGCCGCCGATCACGACCAGCGGAGTGCCTTCTGCCTGATAGGCCATCGATGCGTCATAGATCGAGGTCTGCCGCCCATCGGGGCCTTTGGTGTAACCACCCTCGACACCGTCCAGCATCTCGTTCTTGATGCGGATGTTGGCGAAGGTGCCGCGCATCATGACCTCGTGGTTGCCGCGGCGCGATCCGTACGAGTTGAACTCGCGTGGTTGCACCTGGCGCTCCAGCAGGTATTTGCCCGCGGGGCTGGTGGTTGCAAACGAACCAGCCGGCGAGATGTGGTCGGTGGTGACCATGTCACCCAGAATGGCCAGAACCTTGGCGCCTTCGATGTTCGAGATGGTGCCCGGCTGTGCTCCCATACCCTGGAAGTAGGGCGGGTTCTGGATGTAGGTCGACGTCGGCGGCCAGTCATAGGTCTCGGCATCGGTGGTTTCGACCGATTGCCATTTCTCGTCGCCTTTGAAGACATCAGCATATTTCGACTGGAATGCCTCGCGGGTTACGGTTGCCTCGACCAGTTCGGCGATCTCTTTCTGGGTCGGCCAGATGTCTTTCATGTAGACGTCGTTGCCGTCCTTGTCCTGACCGATCGGTTCCGAGGTCAGGTCGATGTCCAGCGTACCGGCCAGTGCATAAACCACCACCAGCGGCGGCGAAGCCAGGTAGTTGGCGCGCACGTCCGGCGAGATCCGGCCTTCGAAGTTGCGGTTGCCCGACAGGACCGAGGTCGCCACCAGGTCGCCCTCGGCGATGGCCTCCGAGATCTCTTTCTGGATCGGGCCCGAGTTGCCGATGCAGGTGGTGCAGCCGTAACCAACGAGGTTGAAGCCGACTTTGTCCAGATCTTCCTGCAGGCCAGCGGCCTCAAGATATGCGGACACGACCTGCGATCCCGGCGCCAGCGAGGTTTTGACCCACGGTTTGCGGTCCAGGCCCAAAGCCGCCGCCTTGCGTGCGACAAGGCCCGCACCGATCATCACATAGGGGTTCGAGGTGTTGGTGCACGACGTAATCGAAGCGATCACGACCTTGCCCGATTCCATGGTGTAGTCTTCGCCTTTGACCGGCACTTCCTTGCCCATCGGGCGCTTGAAAGTGTTTTCCATCTCCTGGCGGAAAGCGGCCTTGGCGTTGGTCAGTGGCACATAATCCTGCGGACGCTTGGGGCCCGAGATCGCGGGAACGATCGTGCTCATGTCCAGGGACAGCGTGTCGGTGTAGACCGGAGCATAGTCCGCCCCACGCCAGAACCCGTTTTCCTTGGCATAGGCTTCGACCAGCGCGATGCGGTCCTCGTCACGGCCGGTGTTGCGCAGGTAGCGCAGGGTTTCGTTGTCGATCGGGAAGAAGCCGCAGGTCGCGCCGTATTCCGGCGCCATGTTGGCGATGGTTGCGCGGTCGGCCAGCGGCAGGCGGTCCAAGCCTTCGCCGTAGAATTCGACGAACTTGCCCACCACGCCCTTAGCGCGCAGCATCTCGACGACCTTCAGAACCAGGTCGGTGCCGGTGGTGCCTTCGACCATCTCGCCGGTCAGTTCGAACCCGATCACTTCGGGGATCAGCATCGAGATCGGCTGACCCAGCATCGCGGCCTCGGCCTCGATCCCGCCGACGCCCCAGCCCAGAACGGCCATGCCGTTGACCATGGTGGTGTGGCTGTCGGTGCCGACCAGTGTATCGGGGTAGGCGACTTCTTCGCCGTTCTGGTCGGTGTCGGTCCAGACGGTCTGGGCCAGGTATTCCAGGTTCACCTGGTGGCAGATGCCGGTGCCTGGCGGTACCACGCGGAAGTTGTTGAACGCGCTCTGGCCCCATTTCAGGAACTGGTAGCGCTCCATGTTGCGTTCATATTCGCGGTCCACGTTCATCTGGAACGCGCGCGGGTTGCCGAATTCGTCGATCATGACCGAGTGGTCGATGACCAGGTCTACGGGGTTCAGCGGGTTGATCTTCTGCGGATCGCCCCCCAGCGCCTTGATGCCGTCGCGCATCGCGGCCAGGTCGACAACGGCCGGAACGCCGGTGAAGTCCTGCATCAGCACGCGGGCAGGGCGGTAAGCGATCTCGCGCGGGTTCTTCCCGTTGTTGGCGCCCCATTCGGCAAAGGCCTTGATGTCATCGACGGAAACCGAAAAACCGCCGTCCTCGAACCGCAGCATGTTTTCCAGCACCACTTTCAGCGCGGCGGGAAGCTTGGAGAAATCGCCCAGGCCGGCCTCTTGCGCGGCGGGGATCGAGTAATACGAGATGGACTTGCCATTCACGCTCAGGCTGCGGCGTGTCTTGGCGGTATCCTGTCCGACTTTGATGGGCATCTGTGGCCTCCCTCTCAAATGACGTGGAATTGGGATTCGCTGAGCGGTATCTGCATCACCATGGCCTGCGGTTCAAGGTCCAACAGGGCGGGTGCGGCAATTTTTGTATACCATTGCACACATTTTTGCGAATTGCCGCCGAAACCTGTCTCAAGAAACCTTGATTGGCGCTTGATCCGGTGGCGGAGTACACCGGTGCTTGCAGGCTCCTCAAACAGAGAGTGAAATGAAAAGATCAGCCCTGACTACAGTTCTTGCGTCCGTATTCCTGTCGGCGTCTTCGGCCTGGGCGGACAGCCCGGTGGTGGTCGAATTGTTTACCTCGCAGGGGTGTTCGTCCTGCCCGCCGGCAGATGCGATCATGCACGATCTCGCCAAGCGCGACGACGTGATCGGCTTGGCGCTGCACGTGGACTATTGGGACTACATCGGTTGGAAGGACGAGTATGCCGATCCGGCGCATACGGACCGTCAACGAGCGTATGCGCGGCGCGGCGGCCGTTCGATGATCTATACCCCTCAGATGGTGATCAACGGACAGCAGGATGTCGTTGGCGCCAAATCCCGTGACTTGAACCGATTGATCGACGCGCATTTGACTGCTGCGCCCACCGCGTCGGTTTCGGCGCAGAGGTCCGGGAACACGGTTACGGTCCGCGTTGCCCCGGTCGACCTCGTCGACGCGAAAAACTATGACGTCGTGGTCGTGCAATACACGCCCTTGCGCCACGCGTCGATTCGACGGGGCGAGCTGGCCGGACACGATCTGGACTACGCGAATGTCGTTGAGGAATGGCACGAAGCGGGCCGATGGAACGGGTCGGCTGAACAGGATTTTCAGATCGAACTGTCTTCGGACCTGCCCGCGGTGGTTCTGATTCAGGGCACCGGCAGTGGCCCGATCATCGCCTCAACAAGGGTGAAGTAGAGGGCGGCTCAGGGCATGTCCTGAGGCTGCACACCCAGCCCATTCCAGGCCTTCCAACGTCGGTGAATCCAGAACCATTGGCCCATGTGTTTCCGCACCATGCCTTCGAGGTCATCGTTGATGAATTGGGTCATGGTCTTGGGGTCCGTATGCGGCACCGGATCATGCAAAACGATCTCGAAATCGATACCGTTGGCTTGACGCACCGCGTAACAAGGAATGAGAACGGCATCGTATTTCATCGCCAATTCTGCGTTCAAAACCGACGTGACTGCGGGTTTGCCAAAAAACGTCAACTCTTCACCGCCATGGGCGTGCAGGTCCGATACGATGGCGATTATGCCGCCCTTTTTGAGGGACCGAACCATTTCCACCATGCCGCGCCGACCTTGTTCGAACATCGGCTCGCCGGTTTTGTGGAAGGCGTCGACATACATCTCGTTGAAATACGGATTGGCCATGCGGCGGTACAGGCAGCCAATCGGCTTGCCGCTGCGCGCCTGCAAAGCGATCCGCGCAGCAAGGTAGTGGCCGAAATGTGCGGTGATCATCATCACCGGCCGCCCTTCGGCCACCGCTTGTTCAAAGGCGGCGATTCCTGAACCTGATACTTTTGCGTTCTTCTGCCGTTCAGTGAAATCCTCGGGCGAGAAGTGTTCCATAATCGCGCGGCCTGCGTTGTCGGGCACCGCACGGCAAATGCGTTTGACTTCGGCTTCAGGCAGGTCAGGGCAGGTCAGTTTCAGGTTGCTTCGCACACGTTTGGTGAACCCAACCGCCGGGGCCAACCCGCGCACGATCGCCCCCATCGTCGCAATGCGCCGTTCATAGGGCAAAAGGCGCATTGCGCCGATCATGCCTTTCAGGAACAGGTTGGCGACATAGTATTGACCAAGCTCAAAGCGGCTCAGTTCCGACTTTTCGACGGGCATCGGGGGATCTCACCGGGTGTTGTGAATTGCGGATTCAGACATACAGCCGGCGCGCAACAACCACAAGCATTGTCCCGAGCCCGGGTTCCGCGGCATCCGAGGCAGCGGCGGGCAGCCCTTAGTCGTCGTTACCATCGGCGTCCGCTTCGACCAAGGTGATTGTGCCTGCGTCCACGAGTGTGCGGATCGCACCGACAATCTGGGTCATGGCCTCCTCTGCTTCGGCCTGCTTGACCTTGCCGCGTTCAGCAATTTCCTCGCGCAGGTTGTCGGCCATCCGTGCGGATATGTTGGACAGCAGATAGTCGACCGAGGCCTTGTCATCCTCGGTTCTTGCGCCAGCCAGAGCAGTTATCAAAACCGGCTGATCGACTTCGCGCAGGATGGCAGGCACATCCCGTGCAGCTATACGCCTGGCGATGTGCGCAAAGGTGAAGATGGACTTTCGAACAGCGCTGGCGAACTCAGTATCCTCCTCATCGAGCGCGTCCAGCAGTCCGTCACGCGTGGATGGGGGGGATTGGTTCAAGATCGCCCCGACGCGCGTGTCGGGTGAATCGGTGAAGGCCGGAACTGGGCGTTGATCGAGTTGCGCGGCCAGGGACCAGCCGATCCGCTCCACCGCCTCGGGCGTCACGTTGGCGGTTTTTGAAACGGCATAGGTAATCCGTCTGGCCACCGGCCCGGGCAATTGCGCCAACAACTGTGCTGCCTTCGCCGTTTCGAGCTTGGATAGCATGACGGCCGCAACTTCGATGCTTTCGGCCTGAGCCATACGCGCAAGGTCTTCGGCAGGGGTGTCACGCAGGCGCAGCCATGGATCGCCGACCTGGCGCACACCCGCGACCTTGCGCAGCCGGGCGGCGGTCGCCGGGGCAATCTTTCCATTTACCGCGTCCAGCGCCCCGGCCAAGCCGTGCGGAAAGGCAAGTCCGACGCTGTCCAGCGCATCTGCGAATTCTTGCGCGACCGCAGCGAGGGTCACGCGGTCTACCAGCCCCATCCGGCCCAGTTGGAGGGTCAGCCGTTCCTGCAGTTCGTCGGGCAACTCCTCCAACGGAAGATCGGCCCCCTCGTTCAACAGCAGGCGTACGATGATGGCGGCCTTCTGGCCGGGCGTGAGTTGGCGAGGTACGACGCGAGGGGCGTCATCCGTCTGTTTCTCGGCCGGAGCAGAATTACCCGGTGCGGTCTGTACCAAAGCATGTGAATCTTGCATCTGCCTGCGGTGTCAATTTTTGTTCCGCAGGCAGATTAGCGAGAGTCGAGTAAAGAAAGACTGAACCTAGTAGCTGTAAGTCAGCCCCGTGCGGATCGCCTCGCGCAGAGACGCTTCGGCCCAGGTGCCTTCTCCTCCGCGTGCCTTGATCTCGCGCCATTGCGCGATGGCCAGTTCGGTTTTCCCTTCGGTGACATATCCCTGACCCATGTAGCTGCGGGCCAGAATGTTGTCAGGATTGGTTTCGATTGCGCGTTGGTAATAGGTTTCGGCCAGCTCGGCTTCGCCCATTTTGCGGTAGGTGAAACCCCAATACGTCAAAACGCGATCATCGTCTTGATCCATGACCCGCAACACGTTCTGCGCATTTTCGAACTGGCCGTCATAAGCAAGCTCGCGTGCGGCCAGATACAATTGCTCTTCGCTGAAATTGGTCTTGTTCGGCTTGACGCAACGGCCGGCTGCTTCGTCATAGACGCGGCCGAACAGGCATTTCTTGGTGGTGTTCGTCGGTTTTGGGGGGCTGCTGTCACCGCCGGCGGCACTGACCGCGGGGGCAAAGGCAAATGTCTGAAGGGCTAGTGCCGTGGCCATCAAAAGGCGCATTGTCCTACTCCGTTCCAGGGGCTGCTCGCAAGAAGCATAGTGCGTTCTTCAAAAAAGCTAACAGCCAATGGCTCGCTTTTATTCACAAGTAGGACAAGAATTCAGCTGCTGGCGTTTTTCACGCAGCTTTCCGAGGCCGAATCCCAAGTCGTACCGGGCGCACAGGATTGCGATTGCTTGCTGTGGCCTTGGCAGGCGAATGCGGACGAGGCGGACAGGGCAAGGGCCAGTGCGCAGAGTGTCGTGCGGATCATGATGGGCTCTCCTTGAACGGAAATTGCCCATTCAGCATAGCCGATTTCGGACGTTTCCGCAAAAGACAGGGGCCCGGATCGCGCAGCGCGACCCGGGCCCCGGCAAAAGCCGTTCCTGCGTCGAGGGTTACTCGCCGAACACCCGCTCGAAGATCGTGTCGACATGTTTGGTGTGATAACCAAGGTCGAATTTTTCTTCGATCTCTTCCTTGCTCAGCGCTGCGGTCACATCCGGGTCGGCCAGCAGTTCGGTTTTGAAGTCCTTGCCTTCTTCCCAGACCTTCATCGCGTTGCGCTGCACCAGGCGATAGGCGTCCTCGCGGCTGACGCCGGCCTGAGTCAGGGCCAGCAGCACGCGCTGGCTCATGACCAGACCGCGGAACTTGTTCATGTTGGCCAGCATGTTGTCCGGATAGACCACCAGCTTGTCGATCACCCCGGTCAGGCGCGACAGGGCGAAATCCAGGGTCACGGTGGCGTCGGGGCCGATGTTGCGCTCGACCGAGCTGTGGCTGATGTCGCGCTCGTGCCATAGGGCCACGTTCTCCATCGCCGGGATCACGGTCATGCGCACCAACCGGGCCAGGCCGGTCAGGTTCTCGGTCAGCACCGGGTTGCGCTTGTGCGGCATCGCCGACGAGCCCTTCTGGCCTTTCGAGAAGAACTCCTCGGCTTCCAGAACCTCGGTGCGCTGCATGTGGCGGATTTCGATCGCGATGTTCTCGATGCTGCTGGCGATCACGCCCAGCGTGGCAAAGAAGGCCGCGTGGCGATCGCGCGGGATGACCTGCGTGCTGATCGGCTCGGGCACCAGGCCCAGCTTTTCGCAGACATGCTCTTCGACGCGGGGGTCGATATTGGCGAAGGTGCCGACCGCGCCGCTGATGGCGCCGGTGGCGATCTCGGCGCGGGCGTCGCGCATCCGCGACAGGTTGCGGTCCATCTCGGCGTAGAAGCGCGCGAAGGTCAGGCCCATGGTGGTGGGTTCGGCATGAATGCCGTGGCTGCGGCCGATGCGGACAGTGTCCTTGTGCTCGTAGGCGCGGCGCTTGAGCGCGGTCAGCAGGCCTTCGAGATCGGCGATCAGGATGTCGGCGGCGCGGGTCAGTTGCACGTTGAAGCAGGTATCCAGCACGTCCGAGCTAGTCATGCCCTGGTGGACGAAACGGGCCTCATCGCTGCCGACATGCTCGGCCAGATGGGTCAGAAAGGCGATGACGTCATGCTTGGTCACGGCCTCGATCTCGTCGATGCGGGCCACGTCGAATTCCACGTCCTTGGCTTTCCAGACGGCCTCGGCGTTTTCGCGCGGGATGACGCCCAGATCGGCCATCGCGTCGCAGGCATGGGCCTCGATCTCGTACCAGATGCGGAACTTGGTCTCGGGCGACCAGACGGCAACCATTTCGGGGCGGGAATAGCGGGGAATCATGGGCGGCGGCACCTTTTTCGGTTGGCAATGGGTGTTGGCGCGGGTGATAGACTCGCCGGACCGTTGGGACAAGGCAGGAGACGCGGGATGAGACGGTTTGCCCTGATTTTGTTGGTTTGGCCCGGAATTCTGGCGGCCGACACGTTCCGACCGCTGACGGGCGCGCAGATTCTCGACGCCCTGTCGGGCCGGACGCTGGCTTATGACAACGGAGCCACACAGGTCTTCGAGCCGTCTATGGCCACGCAGTATTTCTCGGGTCGACCCAGCTCGGGGCGCTGGGCGGTGCGGGATGACAGATACTGTTCGATCTGGCCACCGTCTGACTTTTGGGCCTGTTACGATGTTCAGTCGGACGGTACGCGGATCCGATTTGTGGGAGAGGCCGGCGATGCGACAGTCGGCGTATATGCAGACTAGGCGGCAACGCAGGTCGGGCGGGCCCCCTGAGCAAAACTCTTTAAAAACTGGACAAGCGCGGGTTGCATCGCTCATCCTCAGGACGATGACACTAACAAATAGAGATATCAGCTTGTTTAAGAAAAACCTTTTTGCCATCGGCGCGGCTTTTTGGGTCGGCATGACGGGTGCGGGGCTGAGCGATACGCCGGTCACCTACACCGAAGGGGGGCGTGCGCTGTTTCAGTTCGATGTCCCGGATTTCTGGATGCTGCGCACGGGCGGCCCACGCGATCTTGAGGATACACAACTGGGCGATACCCGGTCCGTAAGCCGGGTGATGGCTGCGCGCCCGGTCACAGATGACTCGGTCTGGATCGGATTCGTTTCGCCGTTCGGCGTTGCCAGCATCGAGGACGGGGTCCGTTACTTGCAGGATGTCGACAAGTTTCTGGTGAAAAACCCAGAGGTGACAAGTGATGCGAACATGCGCATCGGCGGTTTGCCGGCCCGGGTCATTCGCGGCACCGGCACTCGTGACGGGCGCGGGATCAACTTCACTGCGACGGTGATCGACCTGCCGCGCAACCGTGTCGCGGTTGTGGTGACCATCCTGCGCGATGGTGCAGATCCTGGCTATGTCGAGGATCTGAATGCCATCTTCGCGTCATTCCGGTCAGTGCAGTGAGGGCGTGAAAATGGCAGGAACATTTTTAAAGCGATCCGTCATCGTTCTGGGGCTTGGGGCCGGGGGATTCACCCTCTCGGGCTGTGAGGGCGTCACGGTCGGCGTAGGATACGGATATGACCCGTTCTATGACTCGATGCTGTGGAACGACTACTACCGCAACGTGAATGTCGACATTGACGTGGACCGTCCTCCGCCGCCGGGTAAACCGCCGGGTGGAAAACCGCCGCCCAAACCCAAGCCGCCAATTGCGAAGCCGCCCGCGCGACCGAAACCTCCGATCGCCAAGCCGCCGGCGCGTCCTCGACCGCCCGTGGCCCGCCCACCGGCGGCACGGCCCCCGATCCACAGGCCTGCGCCACGGCGATAGGCCATCCGGAACGGGTAACGGTTCACGCCGGAGCCGCAACAGGTTCCGGCGGCAGCAGTTCGGTGGTGATATGCGCTGAATTTTCAAGCGTGCGGTGCACCGGGCATTTGTCGGCGATCTCAAGAAGCTTGGTCCGCTGGTCATTGTCCAGCGGTCCGTCCAGTCGGATCTTGCGGCGGAACTGGTCGACCTTTCCATCCCCGGCCAACCCCGCGTCCTGCGCGTGCACCTTGTTGTGACAGACATCCACGCTGATCCCGGTCAGGGGCCATTGCTTGCGTCGCGCATACATGCGGATGGTCATCGAAGTGCACGCCCCAAGCCCGGCAGAAACGAAGCCATAAGGCGACATGCCGCGATCGGTCCCGCCGTAAGAGGCCGGCTCATCCGCCACGGCATGATGGCTGGGACCTGATTGAATGTCCTGAAGAAATCCGCCTGGGTCCACTTCGGTCACGCGCACCACGCCTTCGGGCGCGCCCGGCGGCGGGGCGGGCGGCGACAGCGGGACATAGCGCGATACCCAGGCCGCGATGACGTCCGCGGCGTATTCTGCATCCTTCGAACGGGTGATCAGGTGGTCTGCGTCATCCAGCGTGACAAAGCTTTTGGGGTGCTTGGCGGCCAGAAAGATCGTGCTGGCATTGTCGATGCTGACTGTTTCGTCGCGCGGCGCATGCAGGATTAGCAGCGCGGCCTTCAACTCGGCAATCGAGGGCGTCAGTTCGGATTCAGAGATGTCGCGCACAAACTCTCGGCCGATGCGGATGGGGCGCCCACCCAGCAGAACTTCGGCGCTGCCATCCTGTTCGATCTGGCCCCGTGCGTCTTCAAAGTGATGAGCCACATGGCCGGGATCGGCCGGGGCGCCGATCGTGACCACCGCCTTTACCGAGGGTATACCGGCCCGCGCCCGCAAGACCGCGGCCCCGCCCAAAGAATGCCCGACAAGCAGGTCGGGCGCCATGTTCCGGCCCGCAAGAAACTGCGCAGCGGCGATCAGATCCTCAACGTTCGAAGTGAAAGTCGTGTTGGCGAACTCGCCGTCGGAATGGCCAAGGCCCGTGAAGTCGAACCGGAGAACGGCAAATCCCATCGCGGCCAGCCGCGCGCTGATGCGCCGGGCCGCAGGTATGTCCTTGGAGCAGGTAAAGCAATGAGCAAAAAGCGCAGTTGCCAGCACCGGCCCATCGGGGAGATCCAGCCGAGCAGCCAGTCGGCCACCATCGTGACCGGAAAATGTGACGCGTTCTGTGGGCATGTCGAGTCCTCAGGCTGTGATGCTGGGCGCAATACTGTGAACAAGGCAGTGCAGTCTCAACCCTTGTGACAGGACCGTCACGGGAAGGTGAGGGCGCAGGCGATGATCGTGAGGCGCCCTTTGTCAGGGCGTTGATCACAATCTGTGAAGTCTAAGCGAACAACAATTCGTTTTAATAATGATTCAGAAGCTCCCATGTTCGGCCTAACCGAAACAAAGGATCAAGGAGCGCGGAGATGACACATTCGACAAACGTGGCGCATTTCGAAGTTGCACAGGTCGGTACGGCGGTTGCCGTCTTTCTGGCCACGGCCATCGGATTTGCCGCCGGACTGCACTGGCCCCAAGACACGTTTTCGCCAGGCGCATCGGCAGAGCCGGTGCTTGAGGATTGGCACGGAAATGTGCGTCGCTCTCACTGGGCGGATTGAGGCCTAGTCGAGCCCCATAAGCGCGGAATCGAACGGGTAGCGGGTCAGGTTCTCGTAGCCATCTTCGGTGATCAGAACCTGATCTTCCAGCTTAATCGAGAAATCGCCGCCGACTTCGCCCACGGCGGCCTCGACGCACAGCACCATGCCCGGTTCCAGCGGATAATCATATGAGCCTGGCACTGCCTTGTCGGGATAAGCCACCAACGGCCATTCGTCGCACAGGCCCACGCCATGCATCAGGCAGCCGTACTTCTGTGCTTGGAACTTGTCGTCCAGCCTGTGGCAGTTGGCGGTCAGGTCGGGGATCATCACGCCGGGCTTCAGCATCTCCATGTTGGTCATGATGTGCTCGTGCGCGTGCTGCATGGCATAGATCATGTCGGGGCGGGGTTTTTCATCCCCGATCCACCAGGTGCGCGAGATGTCGACGCAAATGCCGTAGCTGCCGATCAGATCGGTATCAAAGGCGATGATTTCATTCTTCTGAGTAATCCGCGGCCCGCATTCCTGAAACCACGGGTTGGTACGCTGGCCTGAGGCCAGCAGACGGGTTTCGATCCACTCGCCGCCGCGCTTGATGTTCTCGGCGTGCAGAACGGCCCAGATGTCATCTTCGGAGGTCTTGCCGTCGCCCACATGGGCGCGGGCGAACTTCTCCATCTCGGCCACGGCGGTTTCACAGGCGTGGCTGGCGCAGCGCATGGCCAGGATCTCGTCAGGGCCCTTGATGGCGCGGGTCTTTTCGGTGACCTCTTCGCCCTCCATGATCTCGAAACCCTGCGCCTCGAGCGCGCGGAGGCCGTGCAGCATGATCTTGTCCACCGCCAGCCGGGTGTGGCCGGGGGCGTGGTCCTGCATCAGCACGCGCACCTCGTTGGCGAACACGTCCGCCTGTACGTCCACCTTGTCGCCCCGGTCGAAATAGAACAGGTCCGCGCCCGAGCGCTGCTCGCGCACCAGCGGGTTGAATTTCGACAGGAAGGGCGAGTTCTTGTAGTCCCAGATCACCATGTAGCCATCGGCGCACAGCAGCACCGCCCGGAACGGGTTGTGCGTGTTCCAAAGCTGCATGTTGGTGCTGTCGGTCGCATAGCGGATGTTGAGCGGGTCGAACATCAACAGCCCGCCATAGCCCCGGTCGACGATCGCCTGGGTCAGCCGTTTCCAGCGATAGTCGCGCATGCGGTTCAGGTTGGGCAGTTGCAACCCGGCGGCGGCCCATTCGCTGAATGCAAGTTGGGTGGGGCCGATCTCGATCCGGTCATTGTCGTTCGGCGTGCCGTCGCCCAGCGTCGCGCCGCGGCTGGGGTCGATCTTGCGGGTGTCTCGGTAGTGGTGGTTCACGGCGCGCCTCCCTGCATGCCGGTTCAGCCTGACGGGGCAGGGCGGCCCCGTCTGGGTGAATTGCGACGATTTGCCAGTCGCTTTTTGACCGACAAGGTCCGTTTGGGGTGCTAACCCAAGGCCATGACAGCCATTCTGCAACAGACTCTGCCCTACGATCCGATCCACCAGCGACCGCTGCCGGGGATCGCGCCGACCACGATGGATGACTGGCTGCATCGCGATGATGCCTTCGCCGCGCAGATGCGCCACCGCCAGCACCTGCTTGAAACCCGCCGGGATAACGTTCTGGCGCTGGACCCGGAGACCCACCCCGCCGCCGTCGAACTGCTGGACGTGGTTCTGGCGCAGGCCTATCCCGATGCGAGCGACACCGCAATGCGGTCAGATGGGGTCGCTGTACCGATTGACCGCGACAATCCTTTGGATACGCTTTGCCTGCTGGCGCAGGAGGATTTCTGCATCCTGCAGAAACGAGGCGACGAGCATGTGCTGACCGGGGCCATCCTGTGCTTTCCCGCCAGCTGGCGTCTGTCCGAGAAATTCATGCGACCACTGATCGACATTCACGAGCCGGTCGACAGCTACGATCTCAACATCGCGCGCCGGGTACAGCGCCTGTTCGACGGGATTCAGGTCGGCCGGCCTTTGTGGCGGTTCAACGCGCTGTGGTATGACGACCCCGAGTTGCACCAGCCCCGCAGCGCCAGCGCCCCGCGCGAGATCCGTGACCGTGGTACCACCCGGTATCTGCGCAGCGAGCGGCAAACGCTTTTGCGGTTGCCCGAGACACGGGCCGTGGTGTTCTCGATCCACACCTATGTCGTGCCGGTCGAGCACCTGCCAGAAATGGAAAACCCCGCCTGATGGCGGGGCCTCCAAGGAGGGTCTTCTGGTAATTCAGTTACAGTCCGATCGCATTGGCGACATCGGCAAAGGCACCACTTGAGTTCAGCGACACGATGGCGACCGTATAGGCCAGGACCTGAGTGTTCAGGCGAAAGTCTTCGCCCCGGATGAGGTTCACAGCGGCCATCGACAGAGCGATCGGCGCCGACAGGCTGGCAACGGCACCGGTCAGGGCCCAGCTGGTCAGTCGCAACGCGTCACTGGGCCGGTCTTCATCGCCATCCGTCGCGGTCGGTGCATCGGAAACGGGTGCGTCGGCCTCGTCGGAACGGAAGGCGATGCTGAGCAATTGCTCATCGGTCAATTGAATCGGGCGCGGCGGCTTTGCCGGCGATTTGACGGCCTCCTGGTTATCAGTTGCAGCGGGCTCAAGGCCCGCGAAAGGTCCGCTGACCGCCTCGAACGCCTCGCGGCGGTTCCGCTGCTTGCGTGGCATCAACGAGTCAAACGCGCCCATGAACTGTTCGATCGTCAAAACGGTTTTCGGCGACAGCCATTCCACTCGTTGCGTCGAGCAGATGTCGACCATCCGATACAGCATGACGACAAGCATCAATTCGGAGATCTCGGGGTCATCCACCAGGCCGGAAACAGGCGAGACCGAGATCACCAATCGGTTGCGCGGTCGTGCCGCCGATGGGCGCACCATGGTCTTCAGACCAACCGTACGGTCCAGACGCCCATAGCGGTCGCTGGTCTCCCGGGGTTCGGACTCGAGGGTCAAACGGACAAGGTACTGGCTGGACACGATGGTTGCCTCGGTCTGGCTCAGCAGGGTCTTACGTTCCACAAGATGCCCGTAGTCCTCAAGAGTTGCCACCACAATATGGCCGAACCGCTCCAACGCGCCGTTCGTGTCGCCGTTGAATTGCAGGCCGCCGTGGTATCTGTGCTTCGTGGTCACAGTCTTGCCCTCTGCCGTACGAATACTGAACCAACACTCTAGTTGGTGATGAGGGTTAAATTTTGACCATATTGCAAAAAAATGAATTTTTGCGACGATTGATTACGCTTTGGAAACCAAGAAATTAGAGCTTTCCGCCCGACACTGTGGCAGCAATGTGGCGGAATTGAGTGCGGCGGTCAGGTTGCTGACAAAGCCTCAGTTGTCGATTCGAGCGGCCATGATCGCAATTGATTTTTGGTAAACCGATGCGGCATTCCATTGCTGGATCACCGCAAAATTCGGTTCGCCGGGTTGATAGCCCCGGCCGGGTTTCCACCCTTTCTGCCGAAGAAAATTTGCGGTTGAGGCCAACGCATCCGTCATGTTGTAGAAGTCCACGCGCCCGTCACCCGTGGCGTCCACGCCATAGGTCAGAGCATTGCCGGGCAGAAACTGGGTGTGGCCCAACTCGCCATGTTTTGCCCCTTTTGTTGCCACCGTGATCGCCCCCTGATCGACCAGTTTCAGCGCTCCGATGGCATGGGGAACAAAGAAGTCGGACCGGCGACAATCGTAGGCCAATGTTGTGATTGCGGAAACAACCTGGCTGTCGCCCATGAAGTTTCCGAACCCGGTTTCCATGCCGTGAATGGCAATCAGAACGCCGGCCGGGACACCGTACTGACGCTCCAGCGCCGCGTAGAATTCCGGGTTTCGGGCCTTTCGCTTGCGGCCCTGGGCCACGATCGTATCCGCCCCTCGAACCTTCATGAACTTGTCGAGGGAGTATTTGAAGCTTTTTTGCCCCCGATCCGCGGCGATGGTTCGCGTGGCGTATTGGGTTTGCGCCAGAGCCTGCAGCCCTTTTTTCTTTACTCCGGCTTTGCGCGCCTGCTTGGCAAAATCGGCCTTCCAGGCTTCAAAACCAGCGCCTGTGTTCCCGCAGGGAGCGGACTGCGCCGCAATGGGTGCACTCAGTGCAATGAAAACGGACAGGACCGTAAGGCGCATGGCGACCTCCTGGAAATCAGGGCAGGGTGGGTGCGATAACGTACAGGGCTTTCAGGGCCTCGCTGGGTTCAATCCCGGGGAGTGCGGCGCGAAATATCTCTTCCATCGTGCCTTGTGCATACATCTGCGACAGGATCTCATCGACCATCAGGCGAAAGTCATCATCGCCGCGTGCAAGGGCCAGGCCCTGTTTTTCAATCGTCAGAATCTCCTGCGAGATTTTGAAGTCGTCCTTCAATCCAGCTGCCAGATAATTCACCAAAAGGATGGATTGGTCGGCGAAATAGGCGTCGATCTCTCCGTCCCGCAAAGCCTTGATCCCGTCGGGATGCGAGGCGAACCGAACGAGCTTTGCCTCGATCCCCGCTGATCCGAACGAGTTGAACACGGCTTCTTCGGTGGTCGTGCTGCTGCGCATGCCGACTTTCTTGCCGGAAAGCGACGCCATCGTGACTTCCGCATCTATCGGCAGCAAAACGGATGTTCCGTCTACGAAGATCGGGATCGAGAAATCAACGGTTTCCCGCCGCGACAAGGTTATTGTCGCCGCGCCGCACAACAGGTCGATCTGGCCAGAGGCGACCATGTCAAAGCGTGTATCCGACTGCACCGGAATGAATTGTGCGGTGAGGTCGTCCGCACCCAGTCGGCTGGCGATGGCTCGGGCAACTTGGTCGCAGACCATCACGGACAACCCGTCGGGTCGCTCCTTGTCGTTGATGAACGAAAGCGGGGCAGCATCTGTACGAAACCCAAACCGGATTTCGCGTGTTTCTTTGATCCGGTCGATCGTCTGCGCAGCAGCGCCTGAAACAAGAAGTGCTGCAGAGAGGGTCAGGGCGAGAAGGCGCATGAAAAATCCTGATAATTGAATTGATCTTCAGCCTAGCGGCAAAGGCGCCTGTCACAAAGGGAAATATCGGGGCCTTGCACCACTGAAAAGGGGCGCCCGACAGGACGCCCCCCAAGGTCTTTTCATTGGACTTCCGACCGGGGTCAGCAGCTGTAGTACATGCCGTATTCGACCGGGTGCGGAGTGTGCTCGTAGGTTTCGACCTCTTCCATCTTCAGTGCGATGTAGCCGTCGATCTGGTCTTTGGTGAACACGTCGCCCTGCAGCAGGAAGTCGTGATCGGCCGCCAGACATTCCAGCGCCTCGCGCAGGCTGCCGCAGACGGTCGGGATACCGGCCAGTTCTTCGGCGGGCAGATCGTACAGGTTCTTGTCCATTGCTTCGCCCGGATCGATCTTGTTCTTGATGCCGTCCAGGCCGGCCATCAGCAGTGCCGCAAACGCCAGGTAGGGGTTTGCCGACGGATCGGGGAAGCGGGCCTCGACGCGCTTGGCCTTCGGCGATTCAGTCCACGGGATACGGACGCAACCCGAACGGTTGCGGGCCGAGTAGGCGCGCAGAACGGGGGCTTCGAAGCCCGGGATCAGGCGCTTGTAGCTGTTGGTCGACGGGTTGGTGAAAGCGTTCAGGGTCTTGGCGTGCTTGAGGATACCGCCAATGAACCACAGGGCTTCGTCCGACAGATCGGCATATTTGTCGCCTGCAAACAGCGGCTTGCCGTCCTTCCAGATCGACATGTTGACGTGCATACCGGTGCCATTGTCGCCTGCGATCGGCTTCGGCATGAAAGTGGCCGACTTGCCGTAGGCGTGCGCGACGTTGTGGATGACGTACTTGTATTTCTGCAGCTCGTCGGCCTGCTTGGTCAGGCTGTCGAAGATCAGGCCCAGCTCGTGCTGGCACGAGGCCACTTCGTGGTGGTGCTTGTCGACCTTCATGCCCAGACGCTTCATGGTCGACAGCATTTCCGAACGCAGGTCCTGTGCCTCGTCGATCGGGTTGACCGGGAAGTAGCCGCCCTTGACGCCCGGACGATGGCCCATGTTGCCCATCTCGTATTCGGTGTCGGTGTTCCAGGACGCATCGGTTGCATCAACTTCGTAGGATACCTTGTTGATGCTGTTCGAGAAGCGCACGTCGTCGAACAGGAAGAACTCGGCCTCGGGGCCCATGTAGGCCACGTCGCCAACGCCCGAAGACTTCAGGTAGGCTTCGGCCTTCTGCGCGGTGCCGCGGGGGTCACGCTCATAGGCTTCGCCGGTATCGGGTTCCACGACCGAGCAGTGCAGGCAGATAGTCTTTTCCGCATAGAAGGGATCGACATAAGCGCTTTCGGTATCGGGCATCAGTTTCATGTCCGATGCTTCGATCGACTTCCAGCCGGCGATGGACGAACCGTCGAACATGAAGCCTTCCTCAAGGAAGTCTTCGTCGACCTGGTCGGCCATGACGGTCACGTGCTGAAGCTTGCCACGCGGATCGGTGAAGCGGATGTCGACATACTCGGCACCCTCGTCTTTGATCAGCTGAAGAACTGCGTCCTTGCTCATTACTATGTTCCTCTAGATTGCAGAATTGGTTTTACAGCGCGTCCGAGCCGGTCTCGCCGGTCCGGATGCGAATGGCTTGTTCAACGGACGAGACAAAGATCTTGCCGTCCCCGATCTTGTCGGTCTTGGCGGCCGACACGATGGCTTCGATGGCCGCATCGACCTGATCGGCATCCAGAACTACCTCGACTTTGACCTTGGGCAGAAAGTCCACCACATATTCCGCGCCGCGGTACAGTTCGGTGTGTCCTTTCTGGCGTCCGAAGCCCTTGACTTCGATCACGCTGAGGCCCTGGACACCAACGTCCTGCAGGGCCTCTTTCACTTCGTCCAATTTGAACGGCTTGATGATCGCTTCGATCTTTTTCATCCGGGCTCACCTCGCATGGTTGTCAGAATGGCAGTGATCACGTCTAAGATCGGGCGGCAATGCGATTGCCGAATTGACCGTCTGCTGGTGAAGGGATTCTGGGCGGCGGGCCAATTTTTAGGCAAGTTGCACAAAAAGTAATCAGATTTGAATCGCGCGAGGGTTTCGGATGCCAAAACTGTTGAGTTCGTCCCAGATGAGGGCGGCTGAACGCGCCGCAATTGAATCCGGCCTTGTCACCGGCCTGGAACTGATGGAGCGCGCAGGTCGCGGTGTGGTCGAGGCCGTCTTTGAAACCTGGCCTGACCTCGCGGCCGGGTCCGGCCGGGCCGTTGTGTTCTGCGGGCCGGGCAACAATGGCGGCGACGGTTTTGTAGTTGCGCGCATTCTGAAAGAGTGGGGGTGGGTCGTGGACCTCTTCCTGTTGGGCGACCCCGAGAAGTTGCCTGCAGACGCGCGGGCGAATTATGAGCGCTGGTGCGCGATGGGTTCGTGCCATGGGCTGTCTGATGACGCGCTCGATGCCTACGCAGCGGCCTGTTCGGATACTGTTCTGGCGGTTGATGCCTTGTTCGGAACCGGGCTGACGAGACCGGTAGCAGGGCTGCCCCGCACAATGCGTAAATTGGGCCAGTGGAAAGCGTCACAGTCGGAAGGTGGTTGCCCACGTGTCGTCTGTGTGGACATTCCCAGCGGCCTATGTGCCGACAGTGGTCGGCGTCTGGTGTCCGAGGGATTTGCCCCCGAAGACTGCGCCGTTTCGGCCAACCTCACGGTGACGTTTCATACCGTAAAGCCGGGCCATTATCTGGCCGAGGGACCAGAGTGCTGTGGCAGGATCTCCGTTGTCGATATCGGTCTGCCGGCTCTGTCAGTTGAAGAAACGCCGGATCAACGGCCGAGCGTGTTGTTGGGCCCCGAAAATCTGCCTGATCTGCGGAAATCGGCTTTCCATCACAAATACGGCCACGGTCATGCGCTGATCCTGACAGGCGACACAGGTAGAACAGGTGCCGCGCGATTGGCTGCCCGCGGAGCGTTGCGCGTGGGCGCCGGTCTTGTCACACTGGGTGTCCCTCCCGCCGCATTGCAGGAAGTCGCCAGCCAAGTCACCGCGGTCATGATTGAGCAGATCGCAGGCGCGGATGGGCTGGCCATTGCATTGCGGGACCAACGCCTGAACGCGCTGTGCCTGGGGCCCGGATTGGGCCTGGACAAGGCCCGATCGCTGGTCCCTGTGGCGCTAGAGTCCGGAAGACCAACCGTGCTGGATGCCGACGCTCTTTCGGCATTTGCTGAAAATCCAGCGTCACTGATGGCGATCCTGAATAAAAACTGCGTCCTGACACCGCACGGCGGTGAATTCGCCCGTCTGTTCCCCGACATCTCGGCCAAGCTTTCCTTACATCCCAAGGATGGACCAGCTTTCTCAAAGGTTGATGCCGTGCGCGAGGCGGCCGGCAGGGCAGGGTGCGTGGTTCTTTTCAAGGGACCGGACACTGTGATTGCGGGTCCGGACGGTCGGTGCTCGATCCATTCAGCCCACTATGATCGGGCCGCGCCGTGGCTGGCGACCGCAGGAGCGGGCGACGTGTTGGCGGGTTTTTTGACCGGGCTGCTGGCACGTGGATTGCACCCGCTGAATGCCGCCGAAACCGCCGTCTGGCTTCACGTGGAATGCGCGCGCGCTTTTGGCCCGGGATTGATCGCGGAAGACCTTCCCGAGCAACTGCCCGGAGTGCTCAAGCGTCTTCAGATATGAAGTTCTTGCGTGTTCCCAAGGCGCAAGGCTAGAATATCGGCAGGATTTTGCTGTCAAGACTGCGCAAATGCATAGCGAGTGTTTGCCAAACGCATGGCCGGATGGCAGAATTCTCTTGCGGGCCGTCTGAAGCCTGCATGCGTTTGTTGTTAAAATATTGATAACACGGACATTTTGCTTTGCTGCCACTTTGTCTTTGTGGCGGATTTGCAATGATCGAGCTGAATGGCGTAGGGGCCTCTGGAACCGGACAGTTCCACTGAACATCTGGGCAGTACCTGAAACCCGAACCTTTCATGGTGAGTGCTATGACATTGAATATCAAACTCTCCTCAGTCGCCGCTGTTCTTGCGGCCACCACGGCCATCCCCGCCGCGGCAGAGCTGAAATACGAGAACAACAGCGGTGGCTATGTTCTGCTATATGGGCAGTTCAACCCGGCAATCATCTCGGTTGACGACGGCCAAGAGACCGATACCCGCCTGCTGGACAACGACCTGTCCAACAGCCGCGTCGGCCTGAGCCTGATGCAGCCGTTTGGCCAGAACGAGTTCACGTTCCGCTTTGAAACCGCGCTGGGTCTGCCGAACTCCAGTGAGTGGAACCAGCTGGGCACCGATTTTAGCGGCTGGTCCCGGGAAGACATTCGTCACGTGGATTTTGCGCTGAAAGGTGGCTGGGGTAAATTCTCGGCCGGTCAGGGCAGCATGGCGTCTGACGGTGCAGCGGAAACTGACCTGTCTTATGTCGGCACCGCGCTGTATTCGTTCACCAACGATGAAAACTCGGGCTTCTTCTACCGCGGAACCGACGGAACCCTCAGCGACATCACCGTCGGCGACTCCAGCAGCAACTTTGACGGCGCGCGTCGTGGCCGCGTGCGGTATGACACGCCGGAGTTTAGCGGCTTTTCGGCAAGCTTCGCCTATGGTCAGAACATCCTGTCCAGCAGTGATGACGACGACTATTACGACGTTGCTCTGAACTACAACAACACCTTTGCCGGTGGCGTCGAGTTCGCGGCAAGCGTGGCCTATGCAGTGCGTGATTTCGACGATGGTTCCGGCGACCGTGAAGACACGATCGGCTCGGCATCGGTACTGCTGCCCAGCGGCTTCAGCTTCACCGCTGCCGCCGGTACCCGAAATAACGTGTCGGGCGAAAGCGATCCCAACTTCTGGTACACCAAGATCGCCTACGAGGATAATTGGGTGTCCTGGGGCAAGACCGGTATCGGCATCGACTACTATGATGGTTCCGATTTCAACACGGACGGGTCCAGCACCGAGTCCTGGGGTATCGCGGTGGTGCAGCGCATCGACAGCATCAACACCGATGCCTACCTGAAATATCGCAACCACGACTTCAACGACGGAACGTCGTTTGACAAGAACGAAGCTTGGGTCCTGGGGGCCCGCTGGAAGTTCTGATCCTGATGTTGTTGTGAATTCGTGGCGCCCCGGCTCTGTCCGGGGCGTTTTTTGTGGGGCAGGGTGGCAAAACAAGGCCAATCTGGCACCTTGCCCCTTGCCCTTCGGCGGCTAGGCAAATAGAAGGCGTCAAATTTGCCCGGCGCGCCCGTTTTGCGCGCCCCGAATCCTATGGGGACTACCAGAATGCAGGTTACCGAGACGCTGAACGAGGGTCTGAAACGCGGCTACAACATCGTTGTTACCGCCGCCGAGCTGGACGAGAAGGTCAATGAGAAACTGATCGAAGCTCAGCCGGAAATCGAGATGAAAGGCTTCCGCAAGGGCAAGGTTCCCATGGCACTGCTGAAAAAGCAGTTTGGCCAGCGCCTGTTGGGCGAAGCAATGCAAGAAACCATCGACGGTGCGATGAACAAGCACTTCGAAGACAGTGGTGATCGTCCGGCGCTTCAGCCTCAGGTCAAGATGACCAACGAAGACTGGAAAGAAGGCGACGACGTTCACGTCGAAATGTCCTATGAAGCTCTGCCGGAAATCCCCGAAGTTGATCTGAAATCGGTCGAGCTGGAAAAGCTGGTCGTCAAGGCGGACGACGCAGCCGTGGAAGAAGCCCTGCAGAACCTGGCTGAAACCGCTCAGGATTTCAAAGCCCGCCGCAAGGGATCAAAGGCGAAGGAAGGCGATCAGGTCGTTATCGATTTCGTCGGCAAGGTTGACGGCGAGGCCTTCGAAGGCGGTTCGGCCGAGGATTACCCGCTGGTGCTGGGCTCGAACAGCTTCATCCCCGGTTTCGAGGATCAGCTGGTTGGCGTGAAGGCCGAGGAAGTCAAAGACGTCACCGTTACGTTCCCCGAAGAATACGGTGCCGAGCACCTGGCCGGCAAAGAGGCCGTGTTTACCTGCACCATCAAAGAGGTAAAGGAACCTGTTGCCGCCGAGATCAACGACGAACTGGCACAGAAGTTCGGCGCTGAGGATCTGGCTGCGTTGAAGGCACAGATTGCCGAACGTCTGGAAGCCGAATACGCAGGTGCGTCGCGCGCGGTGATGAAGCGCGCTCTGCTGGACGCGCTGGACGAGAAAGTGTCGTTCGACCTGCCGCCGACCCTGGTCGAAGCCGAAGCCAAGCAGATCGCACATCAGCTGTGGCACGAAGAAAACCCCGAGGTGACCGATCACAACCACGATGAGATCGAGCCGACCGAAGAGCACAACAAACTGGCTGAGCGCCGCGTGCGTCTGGGCCTGTTGCTGGCCGAGCTGGGCCAGAAGGCTGAAGTCGAAGTCACCGACGCCGAGATGACCCAGGCGATCATGAACCAGGCTCGCCAGTACCCGGGTCAGGAGCGTCAGTTCTTCGAGTTCGTTCAGCAGAACGCTCAGATGCAGCAGCAACTGCGCGCGCCGATCTTTGAGGACAAGGTTGTGGACTACGTGGTCGAGCTGGCCAAAGTGACCGAAAAGGAAGTCAGCAAGGAAGAGCTGCAGAAGGCAATCGAAGCCCTCGAAGAGGAATAAGCCGCTTTTACTGGTCGGTCCGGGTGCCGCCGCACCCGGTCTGTCAAATGGCGATTGTCCGGACAGAATGAAATGAAAACAGGCCCTCTTCGGAGGGCCTTCTCTGTTGCTGCCGAGAACCGGAACGTATGGCGTCAGCGGCGGATCGGTTGCAAAAATTAGAGCGGAGCCGCCTGTAATGGGACGGCTCCGCATGGGTGGCTTTTGGACTTATGAGGTGAGGGGGTCAGGCCTCATGAGCAAAAGCACGGGGGGTTTGCAACAGAGCGGTTTTCTGCTCTGGGGTGAAGCGGTCCGACAGGCTCTCGATCAATTTGAGTACTGCCCGGACTTCTTCTTTCGTCGTCGCAGCGTGCATCTGCTCGACGAAGTATTTCTCAAGATCGGTCAGTGGCTGGTGGTCAAGATTGGCGGCACCGGCCTGTGCAAGCTTGGCTTGCTGACCCGAATTGAACAGTTCGAGCGCCTGATCGTCGGTCAGGAACACGTCGTAGTCGATGCTCGAATACTCGCGGATCGATTGGATACGCTCGTCCGAACAATCCATTAGGGCGGCCATTGCGACCACTTTGCCCATCGGCTTGGCCGTTCCGACATAGTCGTACGGAGCATTTCCGGACCGTTGCAGCACCCGGTTCATAACCGGATCAATGACCGCGACCGAGTCGAGCACTCCAGCTTCCTGGGCGTATTCGAATGACCCAATCATGACCTCACTGGTCACGTAGGATACGGAATTCTTGCCACGTCCCCGGCCGAGCCTTTTCGTGTCAACACAGAACCGCGTGGCTTCCCAGACTTGGGCGCTGCGGATTGGCGGCTCGTCATCAAGGATCGAGCTGAACACATCGGCCAGCATGTGCGGGCCGGTCGTCTGCAAGAGGCGCATGCACCCAACGACGTCCCCCTCGTCGTTGATGCTGACCACGTGTGCAGGATTGAGCGAGTCGAACTGATCGAATTCGCGCCCGTCCTGGATGTTCACTTCCCAGCCCAAGCGATCCCCGAACACGCGTGCTCGCAGCTTGAACATCTCATCCAAGACGTCTTTGAACTTATGCTGGTTGATGCCATCAATAACGATGATCATTCCATCCCCCTACAGTTTGGTTACCGTAAGGAGCAGATTAACCAAGTTTCGAAAGAAGACTATTGGGGATATCCCGTATTTTTCTGCCTTAATTGTTAACCGGGGTAAATTAACCCCAGACCAATGGCACGGCCGATCGCCTGGGCTGTCGTAAGTGCGCCCAGTTTCTCTCGTCCGGAACGCATGTGCACCTCGACCGTCCGGTGCGAAATGCACAGAATATCTCCGATATCCTGCTGGGACTTGCCCTCGGCGACCCATTGCAGGATTTCTTTTTCGCGCGAGGATAGGGTCGGAAGGTATAGAGCCTTGGCCAAAAGGCCCGATTGCATGACGGTGTCATGTGCGTGAACCGCGGCCATCTGCAGGTCACCCATCACGTGCTTCTTAAGCTTTTTCCATTCCTCGTCCGTGCAATCCTTGGTCACGCTGAGCAAGCCAGTTTCGCCATAAGGCCCCCGAACTGGAACCGTCAGGCCGCGGTCGGTGATCCCGAAATCATGAGCGTCACGGAACACCGCGTTGAACTTGTCGTCGTGATTGAAGCGGCCCCAGTCCACCGGCGCGATGCTGAGCGCCGACTGATACAGGGTGGGATCAAGGTGATGATAGCCTTGTGTGGCGTAGTGGATCTTCCACTCATCCGGGTAGTTTGCGTAACCTTGGACGTCACCATTCACGGGATGGGTCGTCGCATAGGACGCATAGTCGAATCCAAGTTCGTTGCAGACAGAATTAATTATGTCGTAAGCCGACCGTTCATCATGATCAATTGTGGCCAAGTCAATAAGTTTCACTCGTCCAACCTTTGTCCCATCGGCATTTCCCCCGAAAAATGCCGTATCTGTCCGTATCACAGCCTACGTTGCGTCAATCTGAACAGATTGCGCAACCCATTTGTACATATCACATGGAGTTATTGAGTGCTAATGGCAACAGACAACCTCCGGATTACTTCATCCTGTGAGGTATTCGCGGTCAAATTGAACGCTGTATAGACCGATGTCGATTGCCCCATTTACGCTATTCGGACCGCAAGCCGGTTTCAACCAGCATTCCGCGAGCCTTGGCTTCGGGGTAGTACCCCTTTGCATAGAGGAAGATCGCGCGCTGCTGGTCGCCGTCGGCCAGCATCCAGGCCCCGCGAAGATACTTGCCCGCGTATTCCAGATTGGTGTCCGCATCCAGAAGCCCCTTGGCGTCGCCCTTGTAGCCCATCGAACGAGCGGTGGCGGGAAGGATCTGCATCAGGCCGTAATATGGCCGGTTCGTCGCCCAGGGGCGATGCGTGCTTTCGCGGATCGCCAGCTTATGGACCAGTTCCCGCGGCAGTTCATAGTGATCAGCCCATTTGTTGATCGACTCGCGCAATTCAGGCGTTTCGTTAGGGTAAAGCGGCGGCTCGAATGCCTGTTCCTTCGTCGCTTTGCCAGATGGGTCGCTGCAGGCGGCAATCGGGGCAGCCAGAAGCACTGAAAGCAATATTCGACGCAGGACCTTTGCCATGCAACTTCTCCGGGTTGTTACGCGGCTGGATGATACGAAAGTGGCCCCGGGTCGCAAGTCCGGCGCGCTGCGGTGGCCAAAAATTGCCAGTAGAAAAGAAAAAGGCCGCGCAATGCAGCGCGGCCTTTAAGATAAACCGACCTGATCGGATCAGGCTTTGGGTTCGTCTTCCTCGGTCGTAGCATCGGCGACAACCAGTTCTTCGTCTTCCGAAGCGGCCGAGCCGATGTCGTCGAACAGTTCCGCGATTTCAAAATCTGCGGCGGCCTCTTCTTCAGCGGCCAGTTCCTGGATCGACTTGCCCGATGCCTGAAGTTCGGCTTCTTCTTCCGAGCGGGCAACGTTCAGTTTTATTTCGACTTCGACTTCGGGGTGCAGCTTGACGGAAACCGTGTGCAGACCCAGCTCTTTGATCGGCGAGACCAGAACGACCTGCTTCTTGTCAACAGTGAAGCCAGCAGCGGTCGCGGCATCGGCTGCGTCACGCGGGGTGACCGAGCCGTACAGCGCACCGGCGTCCGATGCCGAGCGAATCACGATGAACTGCTGACCGTCCAGCTTTTCAGCCAGAGCTTCAGCTTCTTTCTTGGTTTCCAGGTTGCGGGCTTCCAGCTGCGCTTTCTGGGCTTCGAACGAGGCGATGTTGGCCTCGGACGCGCTCAGCGCTTTGCCTTGCGGCAGCAGGAAGTTGCGGGCGTATCCGGGCTTGACGTCGACGACATCGCCCATCTGACCCAGTTTCGCAACGCGTTCCAGAAGGATAACTTGCATATCAGTCTCTCCTTACTTCACGGCGTAGGGCAGCAGGGCGAGGAAGCGGGCGCGCTTGATGGCGCGGGCCAGTTCACGCTGCTTCTTTGCCGAAACGGCGGTGATGCGCGAAGGCACGATCTTGCCGCGCTCGGAAATGTAGCGCTGCAGCAGACGGGTGTCTTTGTAGTCGATCTTCGGCGCGTTCTCGCCCGAGAACGGGCAGACCTTGCGGCGGCGGAAAAACGGTTTTGCGGCCATGGTTTGGTGTCCTTTCCTCAGGCGTTGATCAACGGCGCTCGCGGCGGCCATCGCGCTCATCGCGCTTCTGCATCTGGACCGAGGGGCCCTCGGGATGTTCGTCGACCTTGATGGTCAGAACGCGCATCACGTCTTCATGCAGGCGCATCAGGCGCTCCATTTCCTGAACGGCGCCCGACGGAGCGTCGGTCTTCAGGAAGGCATAGTGGCCCTTGCGGTTTTTGTTGATCTTGTAGGCCATCGTTTTGACGCCCCAGTACTCGCTGTCGACGATCTTGCCGCCGTTGTCAGCCAATACGGTGCCAAAGTGTTCGATCAGGCCCTCGGCCTGCGCGTTGGACAGATCCTGACGCGCGATCATTACATGCTCATACAGTGGCATGTTCACTCCTGTTTATATCAAGGCGCATTTCATAGGCGGGGCCAGCAACCCTTCGCGACCCTGCCACGAGAGGCTGCGCGGTTCATGCGTATTGCGAAGGATGGCCCCGTATACACGTTTCTGGATGGGGGGCAAGCCCTGCCATGAATGCCTTTCTCACGCCGCCCAATTACCTTTGGGCTGCCCAAATCCTGACGCTTTTCGGCTTGAGGTTGTTTGCAAGCCCGGCGTTACCCGGGGGGTCTCAAGAAACTTGGACAGGGCAAAAGCGATGGCCGTCATGAACACGAACACATTTCAACAGTCCGCAGCCGGCGCAGCATACGACAAATCCGTGCCCGTGCTTATTTCCTTTGCACCGAACTGGAAGGCCCGGTTGGTCCTGTTCCGTGTGCTGGGTGCATTTCTGATCGTATCGGCCTTTTCGATGTGGCTGATGCCGGGTTCGGTCATCGGCGCCGATGTCTGGACCATCAAGTTGGTCGCGTCGCTGATGTTCCTGATCCTCGGGGTGAGCCTGCTGACCATCGAGGTTCTGGATCCGCGTCCCGACGCATATTTCGACCCGATCCGCCGCGAAGTTCGGGTGCTGCAGAAGAACGAAAACGGGCGTCCGCAGACCGTGCTGCGCCGCAGCTACGATACGTTGGGCGGAGCCCGGTTCGTGGACGACCAAGTTGAACTCTTTGAAGTCGATGGCAGCCTTCTGATGAAGCTGCCGCTGGAATCGGCGGATGTCAGCCGAGCGCTGAAAGGGCAACTCAGCGGAAGCGTAACAATTTTCGCCTGAATTTTATTCTGTTCATTGAGGAACAGAATTTGTGAGAGAATGAAGGTTGTGTGCCGCCCATGGGCGGCACATCTTTGTTTTGGAGCAACCCAACCGGTTTGCGCTTTGAAAACTTTCGGAGATTGCCATGAAATCCACCCTTATTGCAGCAGCACTTGCCACGGCGGCGACCTCGGCCATCGCGGCCCCGGAGAAATACGTTCTGGACCCGAGCCACAGCCAGGTTGTTTTCAGCTACAACCATCTTGGCTTTTCGACCACCACCGGCATGTTCTCGGGTTTCGAGGGCGAGATCATGTTTGATCAGGAAGATCCAGCAGCGTCGAGCGTGACGGTTTCGATGCCCGTGGTCGAGATGATCACCGGCTGGAAACCCCGTGAAGATCATTTCATGTCCGAAGATTTCTTCGCGGCGACTGCCGAGGAAATGGTGACATTTACCTCGACCTCGATCGAGGTGACGGGTGAGAACACCGCAAAGATCACCGGGGACCTGACCTTGAATGGTGTGACCAAGCCAGTGGTTCTGGACGCCAAGCTGAATCAGGTCGGCGAGCATCCGATGGCGGGCAAGCCTTGGGCCGGGTTCGATGCCACCACCACCCTGGTGCGCAGCGATTTCGAACTGGGCAAGTTCGCGCCTTTCGTCGGAGATGAAGTTGCCATCGCGATTTCGATCGAGGCGCAGAAGGCCGACTGATCCGGGCCTCAGAACTAGAGAAACCGCCGGTGGCCGATGCCCCGGCGGTTTTTTCGTGTCGTCGGCTTACTGAGCGTTGCGTGTTGCCGTCAACTCGACCGAAACGGTGACGGCGAAGGCCAACGAATCCTCTTTCGGCATCGATTGGCCAACCCCGAAGTCGAGGCGGTTGAGGTCCATCCTGCCGGACATTTTGGCAGTCTCGCCTTTGATGTCCAAAGAGAAGGGCAATACAACGTCCAGTGTTTGATCGCGGATGGTCAGCGGACCCCTTGCTTCATACCCCGTTTCGGTTTTGTAGATCTCGGCATCGAACTGGGCCGTCGGGAATTGCGACTTGTCGAAGAAATCAGCTCCCATGGCCTGATCGGTTACCGTACCCAAGCTTAAAGACCCGATGGAGACCGTGACCTCTGCCGACCCGGCCGGACCGGGTTCGACGGGGTCGTCAAACGTGATTGCGGCGGTCCAGTCTGAAAACTGACCGGTTACAGGGTTGCCCAGTTGTGTGATCGTGATGGCAAGCGCGCCTTCTTCCACCTGCCAATCCGATTGAACGGCCGCCAACTCGGCCGTTTCAACCTCGGCATCTGGCTTGTCTGAAAAACTGCCGGTCAGCAGGCCGGCTGACAGAACGCCAACCCAGACAAGCCCAGCAGCCGCGGCGGGAACCATCGAGTGCTTCTGTTCCGGCGGAACCGGCGCAGCGGACGCCCCGGGCAACATTCGCCGCAAAGTACTGTCCTTGTCGATGACGTGGTGTTTCAGTGCTCCGGCGATGTGCAGGGTCAAAGCTGCGACGAGAACCAGCATGAAAAGCCAGTGCAGCGTTGCCATCACCTCGGCCAGATGCTCGGACTTCGGCACCAGTGGCAGGTTCTGCCCAAATGGCCAAAGGATGGGCGCGAAGCCTTCGGTAGCAGCGTGGTCGATCCAACCAGACAGCGGAACCAAAACCAAGGACCCGTACAGCAGCCAATGGACCGTCTCGGCCGCAAAGGCCTCGGGCTTGTTGTCGGCGTTCAACAGTCCGGGCTTGGTTTGGGTGACCGCCCAGAGAATGCGTGTCAGCGCAACGAAGAAGACAGTGATCCCTACGGTTTTGTGCAGGGAAAACAGCCGGGCGGCTCGGGCAAGATCGGCCTCGGTGGTGGGGATGGTCGGGTCATAGATTGCATGGGCCAGGTTGTTGGCGAACCACCCCAAGGGCAAGGCGGTGAAGATCAACAATGCGGTCAGCCAGTGGAATGTCTTGGTCACGCTGCCATAGCTGACATTGGTGTTGGTTAGGGACATTGATCTTGCGCTCCGGGTTTTCTGCTGTGGCCAAGGTAACCGTGTGACGCACATAGACAATAGCGTGTGGCGCACAGACCCGGTGCCGTCACGCAGAGTGCAGGCAGTGCTTGTGCCGGACCCTCACTCGGTTTACACCCCGGCGCAACCTAACGTCATCCAAGAGGTTGCAATGACACTTGCGTTCGTTTTTCCGGGGCAGGGCGCCCAGACCGTCGGCATGGGCAAGGCGCTGGCCGACGCTTATCCGACCGCCAAGGCCGTGTTTGACGAGGTGGACGAAGCGCTGGGCGAAAGCCTCAGCAGCCTGATCTGGGATGGCGACATCGAGACCCTGACTCTGACGCAGAACGCGCAGCCGGCGTTGATGGCCACATCGATGGCGGCGATGCGCGCGCTTGAGGCCGAAGGGGTCGATGTGACACGGGCCGCCTTCGTGGCCGGTCATTCGCTGGGCGAATACTCGGCCCTTGCCGCAGCCGGCGCGCTGAGTGTCGCGGACACTGCTCGCCTGCTGCGCACCCGCGGTCAAGCCATGCAGAGCGCCGTTCCGGTGGGCGACGGCGCGATGGCCGCGATCCTGGGACTGGACCTCGACGCCGTTCGCGCCGTGGCCGAAGAGGCCGCACAGGGCGAGGTGTGCCAGGCTGCCAATGACAATGACCCTACGCAGGTCGTGGTTTCAGGTGCCAAAGCCGCCGTTGAACGCGCCGCTGAAATCGCCAAGGAAAAGGGCGCGAAGCGCGCTGTGATGCTGCCGGTCAGCGCTCCGTTCCATTGTGCCCTGATGCAGCCTGCCGCCGACGTGATGGCCGAAGCTCTGGCGGGAGTCGAAATCAAGGCGCCGGAGGTTCCACTGGTTGCCAATGTCCGCGCCGAGGCGGTGACCGACCCCGACTTGATCCGGCAATTGCTGGTCGAACAGGTCACCGGTTCGGTCCGGTGGCGCGAATCCGTTCAGTACATGGTGGCGCAGGGTGTGACCGAAGCGTGGGAGATCGGTGCGGGCAAGGCTCTGTCGGGCATGATCCGCAAAATCGACCGGTCCATTGCCTGCTCCGCCGTTGGTACGCCGGAAGACGTTCAAAAAGCGCTGCAGGCAGGCGATTAACTCAAAGCTGGTCCGACAGGACACTCGAAAAGGATACCGGTATGTTTGATTTGACTGGAAAATGCGCCCTTATCACCGGGGCTTCGGGCGGGATCGGGGGCGAGATTGCACGCACCTTGCACGCCGCAGGGGCTACTGTTGGTCTGTCCGGCACGCGCGTCGAACCGCTGCAGAAGCTGGCGGATGAACTGGGCGAGCGCGCTCATGTCCTGCCGTGCAATCTGGGTGATCCCGAGGCCGTGGCCGCGTTGCCGAAACAGGCCGCCGATGCCATGGGGTCCGTTGATATTCTGGTCAACAATGCAGGCATCACCCGCGACAACATCTTCATGCGTATGTCCGACGAGGAATGGCAGAGCGTGATCGACGTGAACCTGACCGCTACCGCCAAGCTGTGCAAGGGTGTGCTGCGGGGCATGATGAAGGCGCGCTGGGGCCGCATCATCAACATCTCGTCCGTTGTTGGTGCAACCGGCAACCCGGGTCAGGTGAACTATGCCGCGTCCAAGGCGGGCATGGTCGGCATGACCAAGTCGCTGGCCTACGAGGTCGCGAGCCGTGGCATCACCGCCAATGCCGTCGCGCCGGGTTTCATTACGACCGCGATGACCGACAAGCTGACCGATGAGCAGAAATCCGGCATCCTGACGCAAGTTCCCGCCGGTCGGATGGGCGAGCCATCTGAAATTGCGGCGGCCGTTCTGTACCTTGCAAGCCCCGAAGCGGGCTATGTTACCGGAACCACCTTGCATGTGAACGGCGGCATGGCCATGTTGTAGGCGCAGCCAGGGGCAGATGCGAAAGCGTTTGCCTCTTGCGTCGTCTGTGCTATAGGCGGCGCATGTAATCAGGGGCCGGTCGTTCAGGTCGGCCTTCTACTTTCCCGGAGACCCGGGACCCAAACCGCCCGGATCGGGCAAACCAAGGCCACCCCGAGCGGGCAAGGGCAGAACCGGGCAGACCGCCCTGAAATGGAATGAGGAATAGACATGAGCGACGTCGCAGATCGCGTTAAAAAGATCGTTGTTGAGCACCTGGGTGTTGAAGAGGACAAAGTCACCGAGAACGCGTCCTTCATCGACGATCTGGGCGCGGACAGCCTGGACACCGTTGAGCTGGTCATGGCTTTCGAAGAAGAGTTCGGCATCGAGATCCCCGATGATGCAGCCGAGACCATCCAAACCTTCGGCGACGCCGTGAAGTTCATCAGCGAAGCTTCCTGATCGCTTTGAATTTGACCGAAAACGGCGCTTCCGGGCAACGGAAGCGCCGTTTTTTTTTGCCCGCTCGAATTCCCGCTTGCCTCGTGGAAAATCGGTTTGCACTGTTTGCGATGAGGCAACAAAACACCGGGTAAGGGCATGAAAAGATCCGCCCCGATGATCAACACCGCGCGCCTGATGATGTGCGCAATGCGTCCCGAGGACTTTGAAAGGTTCGCGGAGATTTGGCGCGACCCCTGCGTGGTGCGCCATATCGGCGGCAAACCCCGTACCCGTGGCGAGGCGTGGGACGCGTTCCTGCGCAATGCGGGACACTGGCAGATGGCTGGGTTCGGGCAATGGGCCGTGTTCTTGCAGGCGAATCGCAAATTGATAGGTCAGGCCGGGTTCTTTTACGGCAACCGCTGTCTGGGAGAGGATTTCGACACCTTCCCCGAGGCCGGTTGGGTGTTGGCGCCCGAGGCGCATGGCCTGGGATACGGGCACGAGGCCGTTCAGGCCGCGCATGACTGGTTCGACCGGATCATGCCCGGGCCCTTGGTGTCGATGATTGACACGGATCATAAGGCCTCGCAAAAGCTGGCGGCCAAGCTTGGATATAAATTGCTGCGCGAGACAGAGTATCGGGACAGCCCGGTGAAACTGTTTCGACGCGACGGCCCTCCGGCCCGGAACTGAAACGCTTCTTTTTTTGCGGTGCCGCAAACGGATCGTCGTTTGCCGAAACTGATAAACGCGAACCTGCGCGCGACCAGTATGCTATCATGGATATCCGGAACGATTGAGCGGAGGAGTGTGCTCATGAGGGTTTATCCTACAATGGAATTGCAGAGCGGCCGCTGTGTCACGCTGGACAAGGGCCGTCTGGACGAACCGATGATCTGGCATGTCGATCCGGTGGAAACGGCCCAAGGCTGGGCCGCCGCAGGTGCCGAGTGGATGCACCTGACCGATTTCGATGCGATCGAGGGGCGGGACACGAACTCTGCGCTGGTCGAACAGATCATCCGCAGCGCCGAGCTGCCTGTTCAACTGGCGGGCGGGTTCCGCTCGCGCGAGCAGGTCGAGCGTTGGATCGACAAAGGGGCAGGCCGCATCGTGATCGGCACCCTGGCGGCGCGTGATCCTCATCTGTTCAAAGAGTTGGCCAAGCTATACCCAGACCAGATCGTGTTGGCCGTGGACGTGTGGCAGGGCTACGTGATGACCGACGGCTGGCGTACCCAAAGTGCGTTCACCCCGGAGGCTTTCATCGAAGCGTTTGCCGATGCTCCGCTGGCTGCCATTCTGGTCACCGATATCGACAGCGACATGGTGGATGTCGAGGCGCAGCTGGGCCTGATTTCGGGGCTGGCCGCGCATTCGCGCACACCGGTGATCGCCAGCGGCGTCGTGCGCAGCAGCGACGACATCTCGCGTCTGGCCTACATTCCCAATATCTCGGGTGCGTTGGTCGGACGGGCGCTGTTCCGCAAGACGGTCGACCTGTCCGAGGCATTGGCGGTAGCCAAAACCGCCCATGAACCAGTGGCACAGTTCCAGTAACGCGGCCTAATCCGTCCGAGCCGCCCCCGACAGGTCGTCGGGGGCGGCTCGTGTGGTTCTGCTTTGGCCGCGCGCCGTGTGCAGCGCAGAGGCAGGCGGCAAGCTGCCGGTGCGGAATACGCTGTTGCTCTTGCCCCCGGACCCCGGGCCGGGGTATGAGCGTTTCTCAAACAGGAAGCAGGCAAGAGGCATTTCATGCGCAGAGTCGTTGTAACCGGTCTGGGATTGGTCACTCCACTGGCCAGTGGGGTCGAGGAAACCTGGTCGCGGCTGCTGGCCGGAGAGTCAGGTGCCGGCCCGATCACCTTGTTCGATGCCGAAGCCGCAGGGGTCACCACGACCTATGCCTGCGAGGTGCCCCGCGGTGACGGGACCAACGGAACCTTCAACCCCGATGACTGGATGCCGCCCAAGGAACAGCGCAAGATCGAGGATTTCATCCTGTATTCGATCGCTGCGGCCGAGATGGCCTGCAAGGACGCCAACTGGCTGCCCGAGGACGAGGAAGAGCGTCTGCGCACCGGCGTTCTGATCGGGTCGGGCATCGGTGGTCTGGGCTCGATCGCGGAAACCGCCAACCTGATCCGTGACAAGGGCCCGCGCCGCGTGTCGCCGTTCTTCATCCCGGGCGCGCTGATCAACCTGGCCTCGGGTCAGGTCTCGATCCGCTTTGGCTTCAAGGGTCCGAACCATTCGGTGGTGACCGCCTGTTCAACCGGTGCCCACGCGATCGGCGATGCCAGCCGGATCATCCGGTCGGGAGATGCCGACGTGATGATCGCCGGCGGCGGCGAAGGCTGCATCTGCGAGATCGGGATTGCCGGTTTCAACGCCTGCAAGGCGCTGTCTACCAAATATGCCGACAACCCCAAGGCCGCCAGCCGCCCCTATGACGTCGACCGCGACGGTTTCGTGATGGGCGAGGGCGCCGGCATCGTGGTTCTGGAGGAATACGAGCATGCCGTGGCCCGCGGCGCCAAAATCTATGCCGAGGTTCTGGGCTATGGGATGTCGGGCGATGCCTATCACATCACGGCGCCGGCCGAGGATGGCGACGGGGCGGAACGCTCGATGAAGGCGGCACTGCGCAGCGCAGGGCTCGAGCCGAAGGATCTGGACTATATCAACGCGCATGGCACCTCGACCATGGCCGACACGATCGAACTGGGGGCCGTTGAACGGCTGCTGGGCGAACATGCCAGCAAGGCGACGATGAGTTCGACTAAATCGGCCACCGGGCACTTGCTGGGGGCCGCGGGCGCGATCGAGGCGATCTTCTCGATCCTTGCGATCCGCGATCAGGTCGCCCCGCCGACGATCAATCTGGACAACCCGGCGGTGGAAACGCCGATCGACCTTGCGCCGAATGCCAAGCGCGAGCGGGAAATCAACGTGGCGCTGTCGAATTCATTCGGCTTCGGTGGCACCAATGCCAGCGTGATTTTCGGGAAAGCATCGTAAATGTGGCGGGCTCTGGCATCCAATGCGCTGACCTTTCTTGTGGTTGCCATGTTTCTTCTTGGCGGTCTGATCCTTTGGGGGCAGTCGCAGTACAAGGCCGAGGGCCCGCTCGATACCGCCATTTGCCTTCGGGTGAAGGGTGGTTCGAACATGAACAAAGTCAGCCGTGATCTTGAAGATCAGGGCGCGATCAGCAGCGCAACGATCTTTCGTATGGCGGCAGACTACACCGACAAGTCGCAGCAGCTGAAAGCGGGTAGTTTCCTGATCTCCGAAGGCGCTTCGATGGCGGAAATCATCGACGAAGTCACCCGCAGCGGCGCCAGCACCTGTGGAACCGAGGTCGAGTACCGCATCGGTGTGACCCGCACTCAGACACGGGTTCGCGAGCTGGACCCTGCAACATCGAATTTCGTCGAGGTCGCATCTTTTGTCGTTGGTGAGGACGAAGTCCCTGAAGTCTATCAGGAAAAGCGGAACCAAGCCGATACGCGATACCGCGTTTCCTTGGCAGAAGGTGTCACCAGTTGGCAGGTCGTTGAGGGGCTGAAGGCCGTGGATGCCCTGACCGGAGAGGTCTCGGAAATTCCGCCTGAAGGCATGTTGGCCCCGGACAGCTACGAAATCTCACCGGGTGATGAGCGAACGGCTTTGCTGCAAAAGATGCAGGACCGACAGCAAGAGCGGATTGCCCGGGTTTGGGAGACGCGTCAAGACGGGTTGCCCCTGTCCAGCCCCGAAGAAATGCTGATCCTCGCCTCGATCATCGAGAAGGAGACAGGCATTCCGGAAGAGCGCGGTCAGGTTGCCAGTGTCTTTGTGAACCGCCTGAAGCAAGGCATGAAGCTGCAGACGGATCCCACAGTGATCTACGGCGTGACCAAGGGTCAGGGTACGCTGGGCCGAGGCCTTCGCCGCAGCGAGCTTCGGCGGAACACGCCCTGGAACACCTATTTGATAGACGGTTTGCCGCCCACGCCGATTGCCAACCCGGGACTGGCCAGCTTGCAAGCTGCCGTGGCTCCAGACGAAACCGACTTCGTGTTCTTCGTCGCAGATGGAACTGGCGGCCATGCCTTCGCCAAGACGCTGCAGGAACACAACCGAAACGTTGCCAAATGGCGTGAGATCGAAGCCGAGCGGAACAATTCGGGTAACTGATCCGCTCGTTGGTCGAGAGCAGGGCCAGCATAAATCAGGCGGACAACCCGCCTGAGAAATGAAAAGTCAAAATCCTGGAAAAAGACTGCGCGCAAGGAGACATGCGCGCAGTTTTTTTATGCGGCCGATTTGCGGCGCGGACGGCGCCGACGGTTGGCGAGGCCATTTGTGCCCTGCGGTTTCGGGCCACGGCGTCGATTGCGCTGGCGATTGCCGGGTTTGGCGGCCTCCGCGGCTTCGGGTGCCGCTCCGCTGGCGACCGGGATCTCGATCTTCATCAATTTCTGAATCTGACGCAGCAGATCAAATTCATCCGGTGCGCAGAAGGCGATGGCTTCGCCTTCGCGGCCGGCCCGAGCGGTGCGGCCAATGCGGTGCACATAGTTGTCAGGAACGTCCGGCAGGTCATAGTTGATGACATAGGCCACCCCTGGAATGTCGATGCCACGGGCTGCCACGTCGGTGGCAACCAGAACTGTGATCTCGCCGGCGCGGAAGGCCTTGATGGCGCGATCCCGCTGGCCCTGGCTCTTGTTGCCATGGATCGATGCTGCGTTGTAGCCGTCGGCCACCAACCCTTTCATCAGCTTTTCCGCACCATGCTTGGTCCGGGAGAACACAAGCGTCAGGGCGTCGGTATCACGCGAAAGGATCTCGCGCAGCTTGGCGGGCTTTCCCGGCTTTTCAACGAAATGCACCGACTGGGTGATCTTGTCGGCCGCCTTGCCCGGAGGCGAGACCTGCACCCGTTGCGGGTTGGTCAGGTAGGCGCGGCTGAGTTCCTCCATCTGCTTCGGCATGGTGGCCGAGAACAGCATGGTCTGGCGCGGAGTGCCCAGTTGCGGCGCGATTTTGCGCAGAGCGTGGATGAAGCCGAGGTCCAGCATCTGGTCGGCCTCATCCAGAACTAGGTGCCGAACCGAGCCGAGATCGACCGCGCCACGTTCCATCAGGTCGATCAAACGACCGGGGGTCGCGACAAGAATATCGGTCCCACGCGAAAGAAACATGATCTGTTTGTTGATCGACTGTCCGCCGACAACTGTGGCCACGCGCAGTTTCGTCTTTTTGGTAAGCGTGCGGAGGCTTTCAGCGATCTGGTTCACCAGTTCGCGGGTTGGGGCGAGGATCAGCGCCTTGGCGGTTTTGGGTGCCGGTTTGCCGGGCTGCGCCAGAAGGTGGTCGATCAGCGGCAGGCCAAAGGCCAGCGTCTTGCCGGTGCCGGTCTGTGCAAGGCCCAGAATGTCATGTCCTTCCAAGGCCAACGGGATGGCCTGGTTCTGGATCGGTGTGGGTTGAGTGAAATTTGCGCGCTCGAGCGCGTCGTTCAGTGCCGGCGCGAGGCCGAGCATGTCGAAATCGAACAAGTCGTCTTCCTTTGTAATCCGCGCCGGCATTGGCCGTGCGCGAACAAGAGTAGCTGGCCGTGCGGATTGCACGACCGGCAGGGAGTGTGCGCAGCCTCAGGATTTGCGGGCGAGTCCCGCAACATCCGGCTTTTGCGTCAAGAACCCTGCGTGAATGGGAACTGGGAAAATTGGGCGCTATCTCGGACCTAGGTTCGGTCCGCGTGCTCACGCGGCAGCGCTGTGGCGTAGATGAGCGCTGCTGAGGCGAATGTCAAGCCGACACCGGCAGTCAAGGCTGCCGGTGTCCTATCCGTTGCAAATGGATGGTCAACCACGGGGCGTCGGGGCGGCGGCCGCCAGCGCTTTTTCGACTGCCTGTGCGGTGGAGGGGTGACCGGCCTTGGACAGGCACGAAGCAATTAAACCCGCGTCAAGGCGCTCGGGGCGCTTGCCGGGCTTGGGACGATCGCCCAGGCAGTTTTGGAGCGCAGATTGCGGAATGCCAATCTCGCTGGCGATCTTGCCAAGATCAGGTCCGCGGTGCCCTGTCTGAGCCTGCGCCACTGTGCCGAAGAGCATCAGGCCTCCCAGACAGATTACCGAGACATAGCTGAGGGGATGGTACATTTTTTGTCCTTCAGAAATTTTTCGTATGCTTGCGGTTCTTGGTGTTTATGCAGATTGCGTGTGCAATCCGTTTTTGAAACGCACGACGGAAATTACTCCGTCGCGGAAATCTTGCCGATCACAGAATTGGTTGCGGTCCCTGATCTGGATTAGGATTTTGTTAACACTGGCAGTGCGTTACTTGTTGCGCGCTGTTGCGTCGGAGCTTGACTGAGCGCCCGATTTCACGTATAAGTTGTGTCATGCTAGAAGAAGTGGGCAACGGCCCCGGGGCGACCCGGCGGCCGTTTTTCATTTCTCTCGTGCGGAGATCACTCACGCATGAGGTCACAGGCAAACATGACTTTGATTACCCCGGAAGAGCGGATGTCCCGGACGGCCGAGCTGTTGCAGTCGTTGGAGGTGTCCATTCGCGGTTTGCGGCAAGCGGCGGAAGACCTGCGCAAGCGGATCGAGACCGGGGAGGATGCAGACCTGGCGAGTTCAGCCAGACAACTCGGGCAGCTAGAGGGGCTGATCCGAAGTTGCCAGAAAGTGGAGACAAGCTTTGTCGAACAATGTCACAGACAAGCGGGAATTGCCCAAGGGGGCTATGCGCTCGACCTGGAGCGGGCCCGATCTGAGATCGGGTGCCGATTGGCTCGCCTCCGCGCCTGCTGCGGTGCGGGACAGGTTTCTGAGTGAGATCGGGGAGGGAGGGCTATGTGCCCTCCCTTTCCTGTTCGAGTTCTGGGCGCTGCCGCATCAACTGCCGCCCGAGGGCGACTGGCGGTCTTGGGTTATCATGGGCGGGCGTGGCGCGGGCAAGACGCGGGCCGGGGCAGAGTGGGTGCGATCCGTGGTCGAGGGGGCCAAGCCGTTTGATGAGGGTGAGGCCCGGCGCGTGGCGCTGGTGGGTGAGACCTTTGACCAGGTGCGGGACGTGATGATCTTTGGCGACAGCGGAATCATGCAGTGCTCTCCGCCTGACCGGCGACCGCAGTGGAAGGCGTCGGAACGCAAGCTGGTCTGGCCCAACGGTGCCGAGGCACAGGCCTTTTCGGCTCATGACCCCGAGGGGCTGCGGGGGCCGCAGTTCGATGCGGCTTGGGTGGATGAGCTGGCCAAGTGGAAAAAGGCAGGCGAGACCTGGGACATGCTGCAATTCGCGCTGCGACTGGGCGAGCGGCCGCGGGTCTGCGTGACCACGACGCCGCGCAACGTGAAGGTGCTGAAGGACCTGTTGGCGGCACCGTCGACGGTGATGACCCATGCGCCGACCGAGGCGAACCGGGCCAACCTGGCGGAGTCCTTTTTGCAGGAGGTGCGCGCGCGTTATGCGGGCACCCGGCTGGGGCGGCAGGAGTTGGACGGGGTGCTGCTGGCCGATGCCGAGGGGGCGTTGTGGACTGGCTCGATGCTGGATGCGGCGCGGGTCAAGGCGGTGCCCGAGCTGGACCGCGTGGTGGTGGCGCTGGACCCGGCGGTGACGAGCGGATCGGGCGCGGATGCCTGCGGGATCGTGGTGGTCGGCGCGCAGGTGCAGGGGCCGCCCGAGGACTGGCGCGCCTATGTGCTGGCCGACCGGACGGTGCAGGGCGCTGGCCCGGCGGGCTGGGCGCGCGCGGCGATCGACGCGATGGACGAGTTCGGGGCCGAACGGTTGGTGGCCGAGGTCAACCAGGGCGGGCAGTTGGTGGAAGAGGTGGTGCGGCAGGTGGACCCTCTGGTTCCGTTCCGGGCCGTGCGGGCCTCGCGCGGGAAGGTGGCGCGGGCCGAGCCGGTGGCGGCGCTCTATGAGCAGGGGCGGGTGGTCCATGTGGCCGGGTTGGACGCGTTGGAGGAACAGATGTGCCAGATGACCGCGCGGGGGTTCGAGGGGCAGGGCTCGCCCGACCGGGTCGATGCGCTGGTCTGGGGACTGCATGAGCTGGTGGTGGGGCCGGCGGCGGTCTACCGGCGGCCGCGGGTGCGGGTTTTGTGATCAGCCCTTGGGTTTTTCGAACTTTGCGAAGGCCTCGGCGTAGTCGGGATGCCAGCGTGAAAGGGCGGGGCGGTTGTGGATGATGTCCTCGGCGGCCCATTGAACGCGACGGCGGTCGCGTTCGGCATCGACGTCGTTGTCAGGGCAGAGGATGTAGAAATCGCCTTGGGCCATGCGGTCGAGGAAATAGTCGACGGTCTGCTCGCTGGTCCAGGCGGCGGCCGGTTTTTCGGGCAGGAATGACGCGACCATGCCGGTATAGGTAAAGCCCGGAACGAAGAGATGCGCGGTGATCGGTGCGCCGGCCTCGCGCAGCTCGTGCGCGAGCTGTTCGGTCAGCGTTTTGACGGCGGCCTTGGACACGTTGTAGCCGGGGTTGCCTGGCGGAGATGTTATCCCCTGCTTTGACCCGGTGTTGATGACGACGGCCGGGCGGTCAGCCTCGATCATGCGGGGCAAAAAGGCTTGGACGCCGCGCAGCACCCCCAGAAAGTTCACGTCGAGAATTTTCCGCCAGTTGTCGAATGACTCCCATGTTTTCGTCGGCAGGCTGATCCCTGCATTGTTCATCAAGACGGCGACCTGCCCGGCGGCGAAAGCTGTGTCGGCCAGATTTTCCATGTCGGCTTGAGAGGTGACATCCGTCGGCACCGCGGTGATGTTTGCCGCGTCAAAGCCTGCCTTCAGGTCTTGCGTCGTTTCGTCCAGCGCCTGTCCCGGAAGATCGGCCAGTATGACGTCCAGCCCGGCTTGGGCAAAACGCTGTGCCGCGACGCGCCCGACACCGCTGGCGGCGCCGGTCACGACGGCGATCCCGCCGGTTTTCACTGCGCTTTCATACATGGCTGGTCCCTCGTGATGCTCAGATGCTGAGGGTAGCGCATTTCTGTCGGATGCCGAGGTTTATCCTGCGGGCACATGTTCCCCAGCCGTTGCACAACGGCCGTACGCCCCATTCCCGAGGCTTAAAGATCTTTCCGTCATAACTCCTTTCAACAAGCCGGGCAGAGCGGCGGCAGAAAGGAGCATCTGGACATGGTATTCGATTTCTTGCGTCGTGGATCGGCTGGGAAAGCCCCCGAGGCAAAAGCAAGCGCAGCCGGGCCGGTGGTGGCCTGGCAGACCGGCGGGCGAGTCGCCTGGAGCCCGCGCGACACCGCCTCTCTGACGCGCACGGGGTTTTCGGGCAACCCGGTGGGGTTCCGGTCGGTCAAGCTGATTGCCGAGGCCGCGGCGGCGCTGCCCCTGGTTCTGCAGGACGACGCGCAGCGGTACGAGACCCACCCGGTTCTGCGCCTGATGCGCCGGCCGAACGCGGCGCAGGGCAAAGCCGAGCTGCTGGAGGCGCTGTTCGGGCAGCTGCTGCTGTCGGGCAACGCCTATGTCGAGGCGGTGCAGGCCGAGGGCGGACTGCCGGTCGAGCTGCATGTGCTGCGATCCGACAGGATGAGCGTGGTGCCGGGGGCGGATGGCTGGCCCAGAGCCTATGACTACACCGCCGGGGGCAAGACGCACCGGTTCCCGGCCGAGGCCATCTGCCATATCAAGTCGTTCCATCCGCAGGATGACCATTACGGCTTTTCGCCCATGCAGGCGGCGGCGATGGCGATCGACGTGCACAACAGCGCCTCGCGCTGGTCGAAATCGCTGTTGGACAATGCCGCGCGGCCTTCGGGCGCGCTGGTGTGGAAGGGCGGCGACGGGCAGGGCGGGATGGCCGAGGAACAGTTCCGCCGCCTGAGCGACGAGATCGAGGCGAACTATCGCGGGGCGCGCAACGCCGGGCGTCCGATGGTTCTGGAAGGGGGGCTGGATTGGAAGCCGATGGGCTTTTCCCCCTCGGACATGGAGTTTCAGAAGACCAAGGAAGCCGCCGCCCGCGAGATCGCGCTGGCCTTCGGTGTCCCGCCGATGCTGCTGGGGATCCAGGGGGACGCGACCTATTCGAACTATCAGGAGGCCAACCGGGCGTTCTATCGCCTGACCGTTCTGCCCCTGGTGACGCGGGTGGCGGCGGCGTTGTCGGACTGGTTGTCGGGCTTTACCGGCGAAGATCTGGTGCTGAAGCCCGATCTGGACCAGGTGCCGGCGCTGGCGACGGAGCGTGACGCGCAATGGGCGCGGGTGGCCAATGCCGATTTCCTGACGGATGCCGAAAAGCGTGCTCTGCTGGGCCTGCCGGCGCTGGCGGAGACGGCGGATGGCTGACACGCCGGGGTACCCGCCCTTTGACTGCGCGCCGGGCCTGCGTCTGGCCGCGCATGAGAGGGTGGCCGAGATCCAGCATGCGCATCTGTGCAGGCGGCTGGATCAGATCGAGGAAATGATGGAACGGCTGGAGCGGCGGTTGTGGCTGACCGTCTATGGCGTGGCGGCGGTGATCCTGGCGCAGGCGTTCCAGTCTTTCCTGACGGTGGCGCCATGAATTCAGTGGCTTACGAGGAGTTGTTCATGGATTTGGAGCGCAAGTTCGCGCGGTTCGGCGATGGGTTGTCGGTGACCGAGGATGCGGTGATCGAGGGCTATGCCAGCCTGTTCGGCCAGGTCGATCAGGGCCGCGATGTGGTGCAGAAAGGTGCCTATGCCGCATCGCTGGCCGGGCTGAAGGCGGCCGGTCAGCGGGTCAAGATGCTGTGGCAGCACGATCCGGCCCAGCCCATCGGCGTGTGGGACGAGGTGCGCGAGGACGAGCGCGGCCTGTGGGTCAAGGGGCGGTTGCTGGAAAGCACCCAGAAGGGGCGCGAAGCGGCCGAGCTGATCCGCGCGGGTGCGCTGGACGGGCTGTCGATCGGCTATCGCACCAAGCGGGCCGTGAAGGATGACAAGGGCCGGCGGCTCTTGACGGAACTGGAGCTGTGGGAGGTGTCGCTGGTGACCTTCCCGATGCTGCCCAGTGCGCGGGTGGCGGCAAAGGGGACGGACCCCGATGCCGAGGACACCTGGCGCAGTATTGCCGAGGTGTTCCAGAGCGCCCGGCAGGAGCTGGCGCGACCCTAGCGCGCCTCAACCCCCACCCAGAAAGGAAGTGCTGATGAGCAAGACCGAGACCGCGGCCTTGACCGGAGAGGGTGTGCCCCTGGTTCAGGAGGTGAAGCAGGCGATGGCTGGCTTCGTTAGTGAATTCAAGGGCCTGAAGGCTGAAATTCAACACAAACTGCAACAGACAGAAGAGCGACTGACCATGCTGGATCGTAAATCAACCATCGCGGCGCGCCCGCATCTTGCGGCCTCGACCCTGGAGGAAGCGCCGCACCAGAAGGCCTTTGACGCCTATGTGCGCTCGGGCGATGACGATGCCCTGCGCGGGCTGGAAATCGAGGCCAAGTCGCTGTCGGCGGCCGTCAACAGCGATGGCGGCTATTTGGTCGATCCGCAGACCGCCGAGATGATCAAGTCGGTGCTGAAATCCACCTCGTCGATCCGCTCGATTGCGTCGGTCGTGAATGTAGAGGCGAATTCGTTCGACGTGCTGATCGACCACACCGATGTGGGCGCGGGCTGGGCCGATGAAACCGCGGCCGCCACCGAGACCGGCACCCCGTCGATCGACCGCATCTCGATCCCGCTGCACGAGCTGAGCGCGCTGCCCAAGGCCTCGCAGCGGCTGCTGGATGACAGCGCATTCGACGTCGAGGGCTGGCTGGCTGGCCGTATCGCCGACAAGTTCGCCCGCGCCGAGGCGGCGGCTTTCATCAACGGCGACGGCATCGACAAGCCGAAGGGCATCCTGAGCCATCCGGCGGTGGACAACGACGTCTGGACCTGGGGCAACCTGGGCTATGTGCCCACGGGTGTTTCGGGCGGCATCGACGCGGATGCGATCGTTGACGTGGTCTATGCGCTGGGCGCGCAGTACCGCGTGAACGGCACCTTCGTGATGAACTCGAAAACCGCGGGCGTGATCCGCAAGCTGAAGGATGCCGACGGCCGCTTCCTGTGGTCCGATGGCCTGGCTGCGGGTGAGCCCGCGCGCCTGATGGGTTATCCGGTGCTGATCGCCGAGGATATGCCCGATCCGGGCACCGACAGCTTCTCGATCGCCTTCGGTGACTTCTCGGCCGGCTACACCATCGCCGAGCGCCCCGACCTGCGCGTGCTTCGCGACCCGTTCAGCGCCAAGCCGCATGTCCTGTTCTATGCCACCAAGCGCGTGGGCGGCGACATCAGCGACTTTGCCGCGATCAAGCTGGTGAAATTCGGCACCGCCTAAGCGGTGACGGATCCGGGGGGCCGGTGGACCGGTCCCTCGGGCGGCGGGCGCGGGCCGGGGTGAGATCCCCCGCGTTGTCTAGCTGCTCCCCTCCGTCCGAGCAACGTGGGGCGGCACGTGCCCGCCATTTTCCAAGGATGCGGCCCCCGGAGGGGTCCGAGATTGCGGAGTGAATGGATGATGTTGATCGAAGAAACCGCCATCGCGGATGCGGCGCTGCCGGTGGATCAGTTCAAAGCGCATCTGCGGCTGGGCACGGGATTTGCCGAGATCAGCCTGCAGGACGACGTGTTGAAGGGGTTCCTGAGGGCGGCGATGGCCGCGATCGAGGCGCGCACGGGCAAAGTGCTGATATCGCGCAGTTTCACCTGGACCCTGAGCCGCTGGCGCAACGACGCGGGCGAGGTTCTGCCGGTCGCGCCGGTGACGAGTATCGACGCGGTGACGCTGACCGACGCGCAGGGCACTCAGCAGGTGGTGGCGCCCGGGACCTACCGCCTGGAGCGCGACAACCAGCGCCCTTGCCTGCGCCCAATGGGGGCTTGCCTGCCCGCCATTCCCACCGGTGGAGAGGTGACCATCGCGCTGACGGCTGGGATGGCGGCGGATTGGGGCGGGCTGCCGGCGGATCTGGGGCAGGCGGTGCTGCTGCTGGCGGCGCATTACTATGAGTATCGCGACGAGACCAGCCTGAGTGACGGCTGCATGCCCTTCGGCGTGACCAGCCTGATCCAGCGCTATCGCATGGTGCGTTTCGGCGCGGGGGTGATGCAATGAGCGCGCCCCGCCTGAACCGGCAGCTGGTGCTGGAGGCCCCGGTGCGGGTAGCCGATGGCGCGGGCGGCTATGCCGAGACATGGGCGCCGCTGGGCACTTTGTGGGCCGAGGTGACCGCCCGGACCGGCACCGAGCGTGCGATCGCAAATGTGGCGGTGTCGCGCGTGAGTTACCGCATCGTGGTGCGCGGCGCGCCCGAGGGGTCGTCGATGCGTCCGGCACCCGATCAGAGGTTTCGCGAGAGCAATCGTCGCTTCGTGATCCGCGCGGTGGCCGAATACGACGCGGCCGGGCGCTATCTGACCTGTTTCGCGGATGAGGAGGTGGCGGCATGAGCTATGGCGTGTCGGCCGCGCTGCAGGCGGCTGTGTTCCAGCAACTTGTCAATGACAGGATCATTTCGTCCCGGGTCAGCGACGCGGTCTATGACGCGGTGCCATCGGGGACGTTGCCGCAAACCTACATCACCTTGGGTCCGGAAGAGGTGCGCGAGGCCTCGGACACGACGGGGCAGGGCACTTTGCATCGCTTCACCGTGTCGGTGGTGTCCGAGGCGGCCGGGTTCGGCGCGGCCAAGACTCTGGCCGGGGCCGTGTGCGACGCGCTGGACGGCGCCGCGCTGACGCTGGATCGGGGGCGGCTGGTGGGGCTGTGGTTCGAGCGGGCCTCGGCCCGGCGCACCGGGACCGGCGGCGCGATCCGGCAGATCGACCTGAGATTCCGCGCCCGCGTGGAAGACAACTAAGCAATCAATGGAGAGAGCATATGGGTGCCCAGAACGGTAAGGACCTGCTGGTCAAGGTGGACATGAACGGCACGGGTCTGTTCCAGACCATCGCGGGGCTGCGGGCCACGCGGATCAGTTTCAACGCCGAAAGCGTGGATGTCACGACGCTGGAAAGCCAGGGCGGCTGGCGCGAGCTGCTGTCGGGGGCGGGGGTCAAGTCGGCCTCGATTTCCGGATCGGGCGTGTTCAAGGACGCCGGCACGGATGAACGCGCGCGGCAGTTGTTCTTTGATGGCGAAACGCCCGCCTTCCAGGTGATCATCCCCGATTTCGGCATCGTGGAAGGCCCGTTCCAGGTGACCGGGATCGAGTATGCGGGCTCGCACAATGGCGAGGCGACCTATGAGATGAGCCTGGCCAGCGCCGGCGCTCTGACTTTCGTGGCGCTGTGATGGTCAATCCGTGGGCGGGAGAAGTGGCGCTGGTGGTCGATGGCCAGCGCCGGGTGCTGAAGCTGACGCTGGGCGCGTTGGCCGAGCTGGAGCAGGAGCTGGGCGCAGGGTCTTTGGTGGAACTGGTGCAGCGGTTCGAGAGCGGCGCCTATTCCAGCGGTGACGTGCTGGCGCTGATCTTGGCGGGGTTGCGCGGTGGCGGGATGGATGTGACCCGCGCCGACATGTTGCGGGCCGAGATAGAGGGCGGCCCGATGGCGGCGGCGCGGGCGGCGGCCGAGCTGCTGGCGCGGGCCTTCATGGTGCCGGGTGAGTCATGAGCGGCTTTGACTGGCCCGGCCTGATGCGTGCCGGGCTGCACGAGCTGCGGCTGACGCCGGATCAGTTCTGGCGTCTGACCCCGGCCGAACTGCGGCTGATGCTGGGGCAGGGCCGCGGGATGCCGGCGATGAACCGGGCGCGGCTGGACAGGTTGCTGGCCGCCTGGCCCGACAAGATACAAGGAGAGCGTGATGACGGATCGGGACGGGTTTGACGACCTGCAGGAGCGCGGCGAGGCGCTGGGCGATGCCCTGGGCGATGCCGCCACGATGGCGGCGGCCTTCGATGCCCAGATGAAGCGGATCAGCGCCGCTTTCGAAGAGACCGGGAAGGATGTCGCCACCCTGGAGCGGGGCATGTCGAGCGGGCTGCGCAAGGCCTTCGACGGCGTGGTTCTGGACGGAATGAACCTGTCGGACGCGCTGGACGTGCTGAAGAACTCCATGATCCGCACGGCCTATTCGGCGGCGATCAAGCCGGTGACGGATCATTTCGGCGGCATGCTGGCCAATACGGTCGGCGGCCTGGTGCAGGGGCTGCTGCCCTTTGCCGACGGCGGCAGTTTCGCCCAAGGACGCGTCATGCCTTTTGCCAATGGCGGAGTGGTCACCGGGCCGACCACCTTTCCGATGCGCGGTGCGACCGGGTTGATGGGCGAGGCCGGCCCCGAGGCGATCATGCCGCTGGCGCGCGGACCCGACGGCAAGCTGGGGGTGCGCAACTCGGGCGGCGGACGGGCGGTGAACGTGGTGATGAACATCACCACACCCGACGTTCAGGGCTTCCGCCGCAGCCAGGGCCAGATCGCGGCCCAGATGAGCCGCGCCCTGGGGCGCGGCAATCGCAACCGCTAGATTGGGGAGCAGGACATGAATTTCCACGAAGTCAGATTTCCCGCCAGCCTGAGTTTCGGGTCGGTTGGCGGACCCGAACGGCGCACGGACATCGTGGCGCTGGCCAACGGGTTCGAGGAACGCAACACGCCCTGGGCGCATTCGCGACGGCGCTATGACGCCGGTTTGGGGATGCGGTCGCTGGACGACATCCAGACGGTGATCGCCTTTTTCGAGGCGCGCCAGGGGCAGATGTACGGGTTCCGCTGGAAAGACTGGTCGGACTACAAGTCCTGCGCCGCATCCGCCGAGGTCGACAAGGGCGACCAGGTGATCGGGCAAGGCGACGGGGTCACGACCGCGTTTCAGCTGGTCAAGACCTATGCCTCAGGCGGGGTCAGCTATGTCAGGCCCATCGTCAAGCCGGTGCTGGGTACGGTCAAGATTGGGCTGGATCAGGATGAGGCCCGAGAAGGCGTCGATTTCGAGGTGGACCTGAATAGCGGTCTGATCCAATTCGCGGTCCCGCCGGCCGAGGGGGTCGAGGCGACCGCCGGGTTCGAATTCGATGTGCCGGTGCGGTTTGACACCGACAGGATCCAAGTCAGCGTGGCCAGCTTTCAGGCTGGCGACGTGCCCAATGTTCCGGTGGTGGAGGTGCGGGTCTGATGAGCGGCGACAAGCAGGCATTGCTGACCCATCTTCAGTCCGGCATGACTACGGTCTGCCGCTGTTGGGCGATCACCCGAACCGATGGCGTGTCCTTCGGGTTCACCGACCATGACCGCGAACTGGCCTTTGACGGGCTGGTGTTCAAGGCAAGCACCGGTCTCACAGCCTCGGCCATCGAACAGGCGACGGGCCTGTCGATCGACAATTCCGAGGCCATGGGGGCGCTTTCTGATGCGGCCGTGCGCGACGAGGATATCGAAGACGGCCGCTTTGACGGTGCCGATGTCCGAGCATGGCTGGTCAACTGGGCCGCGCCGGAACAGCGCATGTTACAGTTCCGTGGCTCAATTGGCGAGCTGCGCCGCGCTGGGGGCGCGTTTCACGCCGAATTGCGCGGGCTGACCGATCTGCTGAACCGACCCTTGGGGCGGATCTACCAAAAACCCTGTACGGCGGTTCTGGGTGACAAAGCCTGCGGCTTCGACAGGTTGACGCCCGGCTACTGGGCCGAGGCCGAGATTGCCGAGATCGACGATGGGCCGATCCTCAGACTGCAGGGGGCGGAGGCGTTTGAGGACGGCTGGTTCGAACGTGGCCGCGTCGATGTGCTGACCGGCCGCTCTCAGGGTCTTTGGGCTTCGGTGAAGACGGACCGAAGCGTCAAGATCGGGCGGGAATTGCACCTTTGGACCGCTCTGGGCTCGGGTCTGGCCGCCGGTGACCGTGTGCGGGTGCTGGCGGGCTGCGACAAGCGGATGGAGACCTGTCGGTTGAAATTCAACAACATCATAAATTTCCAGGGTTTTCCGGATCTGCCGAGCGAAGACTGGGTGATGGCCGTACCGAAACAGGGCAACGCGAACAATGGAGGCAGTAGGCGGTGATGGTGACGGCGCAGGATATCGTGGGCGAAGCGCGAGGCTGGCTGGGAACGCCCTATGTGCATCAGGCCTCGGTCAAGGGAGCGGGAACCGATTGCTTGGGATTGCTGCGCGGCGTCTGGCGATCCGTAATCGGCCACGAGCCCGAGGCGGTGCCTACCTACAGCATGGACTGGTCCGAGCCGCAGGGCGAAGAGCGCATGTGGGCGGCTGCGCGGCGCAATCTGGTCGAACGTCCGCGCAACTTTCTGGTCCCCGGGTGCGTGCTGCTGTTCCGGATGCGCGATGCCGGTGTGGCCAAACACCTTGGTATCGTGAGTGAAGCGGGCGCCGTGCCGCGCTTCATCCATGCCTATTCCGGACATGGCGTTGTCGAAAACGCACTGAGCGACCCCTGGCGCCGCCGGGTGGTCGCCTGTTTTGAATTTCCTTTGGAGGGCAACTGATGGCGACGATAGTTTTATCTGCGGCGGGGGCTGCGCTGGGCGGGTCCATCGGTGGAACCGTTGCTGGGCTGTCAACGGCCATCGTGGGCCGGGCAGTCGGCGCGACGCTCGGGCGGGTTATCGACCAGCGATTGATGAGCCAGTCGGTCATGGGTGCCGGAAGCGAGGTGGTCGAGTCTGGCCGGCTGGACCGGTTCAGACTTACGGAAACAGGCGAGGGCGCGCCGTTGTCCACCGTGTTCGGCCGAATGCGGGTCGGTGGGCAGGTGATCTGGGCGTCGGATTTCCTTGAGACCCGCAAAACCACGACGTCTACGCAGTCTGCTGGCGGCAAAGGAACGCCAAAACCAGCCGAAGTCACCACGACCACCCATAGCTACAGCTACTCGATATCACTGGCGATTGCTGTCGGCGTCGGAGAGATCGCGGACATCGCGCGGATATGGGCCGATGGGGAAGAGCTTGAGCGTAACAGTCTGAACATGCGGGTTTATACCGGCAGCCAGGATCAGCTGCCGGATCCACTGATCGAAACGATCGAAGGTGCCGGAACGGTTCCGGCCTATCGCGGCACTGCGTATGTTGTGATTGAAGACCTGCCGCTGGCGCAATTTGGCAATCGCGTTCCCCAGTTCTCTTTCGAGGTTGTTCGGCCTGATCAGAAATCCGCACCAGACTACGAATCCGAATTGCAACAGATTGTCCGGGCCGTGGCCCTGATGCCTGGCACCGGGGAATACACGCTGGCCAGCACGCAGGTAAACTATTCCAAAGGGTCGGGCCAAAGCTGGGCCGCCAACGTCAATTCGCCCTCGGGCGAGCCCGATCTGGTGGCCTCGGTGCGTGCCCTGAACAAAGAACTTCCGGGCTGCAAGGCTGCGTCACTGGTGGTCTCTTGGTTCGGAGATGACTTGCGTTGCGGCGCTTGCAGCGTTCGACCCAAGGTGATCCGCGACGACGTGGACGGCGCCAACATGCCGTGGAAAGTCTCTGGGCTAAAGCGCAAATCGGCCCAGGTCGTGCAACATGTGGACGGGCGACCCGTCTATGGCGGTACCCCGGCCGATGCGTCGGTGGTTCAGGCCATTCAACACCTCAAGGGCTCCGGCAGCCGGGTAATGTTCTATCCTTTCATCCTGATGGATCAGATGCAGGGTAATGGTCTTCCAGACCCATGGTCGGATGCCGGCGATCAGCCGCATCTGCCGTGGCGCGGCCGGATCACGCTGGACGTGGCTCCAGGGCGTCCGGGGTCGTTGGACGGAACCGCAGGTGCGGACGCTCAGGTGGCAAGCTTTTTTGGTGCAGCCCAAGCCTCGGATTTCATCATCGGTAATGGCACTGTCACCTATACCGGACCGGAAGAATGGAGCATGCGCCGTTTCATTCTTCACTACGCGGCGTTGTGCAAGGCAGCAGGCGGGGTCGAGGCGTTCTGCATCGGCTCGGAAATGCGTGGCCTTACCCAGATACGCGGCGCGTCCGGGTTCGCGGCCGTTGCTCAGCTGAAGGCATTGGCGGCGGAAGCGCGGCAGATACTGGGGCCAGACACCAAGATAGGCTACGCCGCGGATTGGACAGAGTATTTCGGGTACCAGCCTGCCGATGGCAGTGGCGACCGATACTTCCATCTGGACCCTCTGTGGGCAGACGAAAACATCGATTTCGTCGGGATCGACAACTACATGCCGGTCTCGGACTGGCGGGATGGCGACGAGCATCTGGATGCGCTGGATGGTGCTAGGTCAATCTACGACTTGGATTATTTGCGCGGCAACATCGAAGGCGGTGAAGGATACGACTGGTACTATCCAACACCAGAAGAACAGGACGCGCAGATATGGTATCCGATCGAGGACGGCGAACATGCAGAGCCATGGGTGTGGCGATACAAAGACATCCGCAACTGGTGGTCGAACTTGCACCACGAACGGATCGGAGGAGTGCGCCAAGCTGAACCGACCGATTGGGTTCCGGGATCAAAGCCGATCTGGTTCACGGAATTGGGCTGTGCGGCCATAGACAAGGGAACGAACCAGCCCAACAAGTTTTTGGATCCGAAATCCTCGGAATCCGATCTGCCTAAATACTCGAACGGTCAACGCGACGATTTCATTCAGGTTCAGTATTTGAAGGCAGTTCTTGGATATTGGGCCGATCCGCAGATCAACCCGGTTTCGGACATCTACGATGGTCCGATGGTGGACGTTTCGAACGCCTATGTATGGGCGTGGGACGCGAGACCTTACCCGACATTCCCGAACCTGCGTTCACAGTGGAGCGACGGCGAAAACTACGCCCGTGGTCATTGGTTGAACGGACGTTCTGGTGCCAGGACATTGGCCTCGGTGGTGGCCGAGATTTGTCAGGCTGCAGACGTCTCCGATTTTGATGTGTCTGCGCTGGACGGAGTCGTCCGTGGATACGTGATCGAAGATGTTTCGGACGCGCGGGCGGCCCTGCAGCCACTGATGCTGCGCTACGGATTTGATGCGATCGAGCGGGACGGTGTTCTGACATTCCGCATGAGGGCCGGGCGCCGGGCATTCGATCTGTCGCTGGATCAGGTCGCGGAAAGCCCCGAGGTCGATGGCAGGGTCCAGTACCAGCGCGAAGCCGAGGCCGAAATGGCCGGCCGCGTGCGTCTGCGTTTTGTTCAGTCGGATGCGGACCATGATGTGGTAGCGGAGGAGGCCGTGCTGCCCGATGATCGGACCCATTCTGTAGCCGTGAACGAAATGCCTCTGTCGATGACCCGCTCCGAAGGACGGCAGACGGTCGAACGCTGGCTGGCCGAGGCCCGCGTCGCGCGCAATACCGCTCGCTTTGCGCTGCCGCCGTCGCAGATGAATCTGGGCGCCGGCGACATTGTTCGACTTCCATCCTGGAATGGGGGAGCCGGTGCGCTGTATCGCATAGACAGGTTGGAACAGGCTGACATCCAGCTGGCAGATGCCGTGCGGATCGAGCCCGGGGTCTATTCGCCGTCCGATATGGCGGATGATGGGTTTGTGTCACAACCGTTTGTGGCCCCAGTCCCGGTTCTTCCGATTTTTCTTGATCTGCCACTCATTACAGGCGCCGAAGAGCCGCACGCCCCTTATCTGGCCGTCACGGCCGATCCCTGGCAAGGCAGCGTCGCCGTCTATTCCTCGGACAGCGACGAGGGCTACGCGCTGCGCGATCTGGTGACTGGTCAGGCTGTGATCGGGTTTACCGAATCCGCCTTGCCTTCCGCGAGCGCAGGGGTTTGGGATGAAGGTGAGCCGTTGCGCGTGCGCCTTGTCGATGGCGTCTTGCAGTCGCGGTCGCGTGACTCACTTCTGACCGGCGCCAACTTGGCCGCGATCGGAGACGGCACGCCCGGAAATTGGGAAGTGTTTCAATTCGCGGATGCCGTCTTGCAGGAACCCGGGGTCTATGCCCTGTCTGGCCGCCTGCGTGGCCAATTGGGTACGGACGCAGTCTTGCCCGAAATCTGGCCGGAGGGTTCCGTGTTCGTGTTGCTTGACGAGAGGGTTCTTCAGACCAGTCTGCTGCGGACCGAACGCCGAATTGCCCGGCACTACCGGATCGGGCCTGCAACCCGCGGATACGACGACGATTCTTTTGTCCATAAGGTCGAGGCGTTTGATGGAAACGGTCTGCGCCCCTACGCGCCAGTTCATCTGAAGGTCAAAAGACACGGGGGCGATGACCTGTTCACCTGGGTACGCCGAACCCGGATCGACGGCGACGATTGGGACGTGCTGGACGTGCCGCTGGGCGAGGAGTCCGAAACTTATCTGATCCGGATTCGGTCAGGTGGCGCCCTTGTTCGGGAAGAGATCGCCACGACGCCAATTTGGACCTATTCCGCGGCGGCACAGTCTTCGGACGGCGTCGCGGGCCTCTACGAGGTCGAGGTGGCGCAGGTTTCGGCCAGCTACGGGCCGGGCGCGGTCGCGAGTCTGAGTGTGGGGTAGAGGGATCATGCGCCCTGTTTTGCACGGCGATGTCAGTTCTGCGGCGCGGGTTTTGCTGACCGTGCCGCAAGCCCAGCGTGAGCGGCTGTGCGCGCGCATGATCGCCGAGGCCGAGTTGGCTGACCGTCACGTGGCCGCGACGGGTCGTTTGCATCCTGTTTACGGGAACGGAGCATTGATGGCAGCTGCACGCAGCCGCCCGCTGGCAGACGAGCCAAGTTTCAGCGACACCGAGTATTGCCGGTGTTTCGAGACGGTACTGCGCCATCTTATCCGGTTTCAACTCAACCGGCCGCGCAGCTGACGCACTTGCTGGCGGCCGGGTCCAGGTCCAGCCGTCTGCGCGGAATGTCGTCACCGCAATCCTCGCAATACCCGAATTCGCCCTCGGCCATCCGGTCGAGGGCGGCTCTCAGCCTTCGGGCTTCGAGATCTCGTCGCGTTTGTTGCGCCTTGGCCATGGCCTGATTCTGCAACGCATCCATTCGGCTGAGCCGCCCGACCGCCTGCTGGTCAAGCTCGACCACGGATTGAGCGTCCTGACCGGCGAGGGAATTGCGTTCCAATTCCTCCAGCCGGGACAGGATAAGTGTTTCAAATTCCCTGAGTTCGAACCGGTTCATTTTCTGTTGTGTTGCACATCAAGGGTTTGCGTTTGGCCTTTTTGGGCCTAGATGGCTATTCTAGGCGCAGCAGAGGATCAAAAGCCATGTTTGAAACGCGCACCCAAGTTACGTCAGTTGACCCCGTCTGGGACCGGATCACGGCCGAAGCACAGGCCGCCGTCGAAAAAGAGCCTTTGATGGGCGGACTGGTGCATGCCTGTATCCTGCACCACAAGTCTTTGGAACGTGCGTTGTCCTATAGGATCTCGGCCAAGCTTTGCTCGAACGAGATGTCGATGATGGTTCTGCGTGAAATCGTCGAAGAGGCCTATGCCGATGACAAGGCGCTGATGAATGCCGCCCGCGCGGACCTTATGGCCGTGTACGAGCGCGACCCGGCCTGCCATCGTCTGCTACAGCCGATCCTGTATTTCAAAGGCTACCAGGCCATGCAGGCCTATCGTGTGGCTCACTGGCTTTGGCAGAAGGGCCGGCACGATCTGGCCTATTTCTTCCAGATGCGCAGTTCGGAAATCTTCGGGATCGACATTCACCCCGCCGCGAAGATCGGCAAGGGCATCATGATCGACCACGCGCATTCCATCGTGATTGGCGAAACTGCGGTTGTGGGCGACAACGTTTCGATGCTGCATTCGGTGACCCTGGGCGGGACCGGCAAGGAAGAAGAGGACCGCCATCCCAAGATTGAGGATGGCGTTCTGATCGGGGCTGGGGCCAAGGTTCTTGGCAACATCCGCGTGGGTCATTGCAGCCGCATCGCCGCCGGTTCGGTGGTGCTGCAGGACGTGCCGCCCTGCAAGACCGTGGCGGGTATCCCCGCCAAGATCGTGGGTGAGGCGGGATGCGACCAGCCCTCGATCTCGATGGATCACATGCTAGGCAAGGATCAGTAAACCTGTTCTCAGGTACGAAAAAAGCCGCCTCGGGGTCCGAGGCGGCTTTTTTGATTTTTGTGACTTGGATCAGGCCAGCATGACCATGGGGTTTTCCAGGTTGTCCACGATGGCCTGCAGGAGCTGTGCTCCAAGCGCGCCGTCGATCACCCGGTGATCGACCGACATGGTAACCGACATCACGGTCGCCACGGTCAGCTCGCCATCCTCGCCCACGACCGGCTTCTTGGCGCCGGTGCCAACGGCCAGGATGCCTGCGTGCGGCGGGTTCACGATGGCGTCGAAATTGTCGATGCCAAACATGCCCAGGTTCGAAACCGCGAATGTGCCGCCCTGATACTCATGCGGGGCCAGCTTGCGTTCGCGCGCACGCGCGGCCAGGTCCTTCATCTCGGTCGAAAGGGCCGACAAAGATTTGGTGTCGGCGTCCTGCAGGACCGGGGTGAACAACCCGCCTTCGATCGCCACGGCCACGGCCACGTCCGAAGGTTTCAACTGCAGAACCCGGTCGCCCGCCCATACGGCGTTGCACTCGGGCACCTGCTGCAGCGCGTTGGCGACGGCCTTGATGATGAAGTCGTTGACGCTCAGCTTAACGCCGCGGGCTTCCAACTGCTTGTTCAGCTGGCTGCGGAATTTCAGCAGCGCGTCCAGCTTGATGTCGCGGCGCAGGTAGAAATGCGGGATGGTCTGCTTGGCCTCGGCCAGACGGGCGGCGATGGTCTTGCGCATGCCGTCCAGCTTGACCTCTTCGTACTCGCGGCCTTCGTACATGCGGGCCACCATGTCGGCCGAGGGGCCTGCAGGAGCAGCAGCAGGGGCGGGCGCCGCGCTTGCCGAAGCAGCCGGTGCCGCTGTCGGAGCGGTTGCGCCTTCGACATCCGCTTTGACTATGCGGCCATGCGGGCCCGAGCCCTTGATCTGCGCCAGGTCCAGACCCTTTTGGGCGGCAATGCGACGGGCCAGCGGCGAGGCAAAGATGCGACCGCCATCGGCTTTGACCGGGGCCGCCGGTGCCGGGGCAGGGGCGGGCGCCTCGGATGCCGCAGGGGCGGCAGCCTCGTTGCCCGCGTCGGCTGCGGGGGCAGCCTCGGGTGCCTTGGTCGGGGCTTCGGCGATGTCATCGGCGCTTTCGCCTTCTTCCAGCAGCACGGCGATGGGGGTGTTCACCTTGACCCCCTCGGTGCCTTCAGGAACCAGGATCTTGCCGACGACGCCTTCGTCGACAGCTTCGAACTCCATCGTGGCCTTGTCGGTCTCGATCTCGGCCAGCAGGTCGCCGGAGGAGACGGTGTCGCCTTCCTTGACCAGCCATTTGGCAAGCGTGCCTTCCTCCATGGTCGGTGAAAGGGCGGGCATCAGAATTTCGGTGGGCATCTGTCAGTCGCTCCTTACCGATAGGTCACTTGTTTGACGGCGGCGATCACTTCGTCGGTGGTAATCAGCGCCAGCTTTTCCAGGTTCGCCGCATAGGGCATGGGCACGTCCTTGCCGGTCAGCGTGATGACGGGCGCGTCCAGATAGTCGAACGCTTCCTGCATGACCACGGAGCTGATGTAGCTGCCGACCGAGCCTTGCGGCCAGCCTTCTTCCACTGTGACCAGGCGGTTGGTCTTCATCACCGAGTTGATGATCGCACCGGTGTCCATCGGACGGATGGTGCGCAGGTCGATCACCTCGGCGCTGATGCCATCCTCAGCCAGCTTGTCGGCGGCTTCCAATGCGTATTGCATACCGATCCCAAAGCTGACGATGGTCACATCGGTGCCTTCGCGCCAGATGCGGGCCTTGCCCAGCGGCACGGTCAGGTCATCGACCTGCGGCACGTCGAACGAGCGGCCATAGAGGATTTCGTTTTCCAAGAACACGACCGGGTTGGGATCGCGGATCGCCGATTTCAGCAGACCTTTGGCATCGGCAGCCGAATAGGGCATCACCACCTTCAGGCCCGGGATCTGCATGTACCAGGCGGCATAGTCCTGAGAGTGCTGGGCCGCCACGCGCGCGGCGGCGCCGTTGGGGCCGCGGAACACGATCGGACAGCCCATCTGACCGCCGGACATATAAAGCGTTTTGGCAGCCGAGTTGATGATCTGGTCGATCGCCTGCATGGCGAAGTTAAAAGTCATGAACTCGACGATCGGCTTCAGGCCTCCAAAGGCGGAACCCACGGCAATGCCGGTAAAACCATGCTCGGTGATCGGCGTGTCGATCACACGTTTTGCGCCGAATTCGTCTAGCAAGCCCTGGCTCACCTTGTAGGCGCCTTGGTATTCACCGACTTCTTCGCCCATCAGGTAGACGTCTTCGTCCGAGCGCATTTCCTCGGCCATCGCGTCGCGCAGAGCCTCGCGGACCGTCATCGATTTCATCTCGGCATCTGCTGGCCAGTCCGGCGACAGGTCCACGGTTGGCACGGCCGGTGCAGCAGGGGCAGGAGCGGGGGCCTCAACCGCCGCCGGGGCGGCTTCGGCCTCCGCTGCGGCTGCGGGGGCAGCCGCGGTCACGGCCGAGGCGTCTTCGCCCTCTTCGACCAGGATCGCGATCGGCGTGTTGACCTTCACGCCTTCGGTGCCCTCGGCAATCAGGATTTTGCCGACGATGCCTTCATCGACGGCTTCGAACTCCATCGTGGCCTTGTCGGTTTCGATCTCGGCCAGAATGTCGCCAGAGCTTACGGTGTCGCCTTCCTTGACCAGCCACTTGGCCAGTGTGCCTTCCTCCATGGTCGGCGAAAGGGCGGGCATGAGAATTTCGGTTGCCATGTCTTATTCGTCCTCTCAGGCGTAAATGTCGGTCCAGAGCTCGTCCAGCGACGGCTCGGGGCTTTCCTTGGCGAACTCGGCGGCCTGGTTGACGACCTCCTTGATTTCCTTGTCGATCGCCTTCAGGTCATCCTCGGTGGCGTGCTTGCCGGTCAGCAGCAGCTCGCGCACGTGTTCGATCGGGTCGCTCTGCTCGCGCACCTTCTGCACCTCTTCGCGGGTGCGGTACTTGGCGGGATCCGACATCGAGTGTCCGCGGTAACGGTAGGTCTTGACCTCGAGGATGTAAGGGCCCTTCCCAGCCCGGCAGTGCGCCACGGCCTTTTCGCCGGCCTCTTTCACTGCCAGCACGTCCATTCCGTTGACGATTTCGCCCGGGATGCCGAACGCCTCACCGCGGTGATAGATGTCCTTGGTCGAGGTTGAGCGCGATTGCGCCGTGCCCATCGCGTACTGGTTGTTCTCGATCACGAAGACCACCGGCAATTGCCAAATGGCCGCCATGTTGAAGGTTTCATAGACTTGACCCTGGTTCGCTGCGCCGTCACCGAAATAGGTAAAGGTCACGCGGCCGTTGTCTTTGTACTTGTCTGCAAAGGCAAGGCCCGCACCCAGCGGAACCTGTGCGCCGACGATTCCATGGCCACCATAGAAATGCTTTTCTTTTGAGAACATGTGCATCGAGCCGCCCTTGCCCTTGGACAAGCCGCCTTCGCGTCCGGTCAATTCAGCCATGACGCCGCCCGGATCCATGCCGCAGGCCAGCATATGGCCGTGGTCGCGGTAGGAGGTGATGCGCTTGTCGCCATCCTCGGCCGCAGCTTCGAGCCCCACGACGACGGCTTCCTGACCGATGTAAAGGTGGCAAAAACCGCCGATCAGACCCATGCCGTACAGTTGACCTGCCTTTTCCTCGAATCGGCGGATCAACAGCATCTCGCGGTAGTAGGTTTTGAGTTCTTCCGCAGAAACATTTGGTTTCTTTGTGGTTTTTCGCGCAGCCATCGTGGCGACCTCTCCCTTCCGGCAAGATAGTTTAGCGTTAAACTATCTCATAAAGCATTTCGCGCTTTCTGGCGAGCGGAAATGTGACGCAGCGTCCTGGACGGGGTGGGGGTATCTGTTTCTACCCGATATCCGGCAGGTTTTCGCCTTTTGGTTCGCCCTATGCACGGTTAGTATGCTTCCATTGGCAGGCAGTTTTGAACAGGCGCCGGAGACAAATTGGCATGATGATCCTCAAAGAGCCGAAGCTGGTTTTCATCAAAACGAAGAAAACCGCCGGATCATCCATCGAAATTGCACTGAGCGCGAAACTGCAGGACGGAGATTTCGCAACACCGTTCGGCAAGGAAGCCGAACTTCAACGTCCGGGGAAGCAATACATCGTCCGCCGGTCGGTCAAGCTCTTGCGGGACAGAGCCAAAGGCGAAGTGCAGGCTAGGTATCCCCACAATGGGATCGGCGTGGTCAATCGGTATCTGTCCGATATTGCGGAGGGCTGCAGCAGCATTTGCGTTGAGAGAAATCCCTGGGACAAGGCTGTCTCAGCGTTCTATTTCTGGATGCATCAGCGCAGAACGCAGATCAACGACGCAAATGCACTGTTCCTGAGTTTTTGCCGGACTCGCCTGAAGTTCTTCTCTGACTTCCATCTTTATTCTGAGGGCGGGGAGATCGCGTTTGATCGGGTGTTGCGATACGAAAGCCTGGACAGCGATCTGGCGCAGGTGCTGGATGACTTCGGCCTTGGCGATGTCAGCCTCGGCGACAAACGTTTGAATTCCGGCATTCGAAAATCAAAGCAGTTCGATGTTTTCTACGGTGAAAACTGGGACGGCGAAGCCGTGGACGTGGTGGCTGACCTGTTCCGACGGGAAATCGACGCTTTCGGGTATCAGTTGCCAACTGCAGAGGAACCCAGGGCGGTCGGGCAAACAGCTAATTAGCGGATGACGATTTCATCAGCCCGGATCATTCCCAAAACGGTTCGGGCCTGCTGATCCAGCAGGTCGAGATCCAGGTAGGTGTCTGAAAGGCGTCGGGTCAGGTTTTCCATCCGAGCGATGTCGGCGTTCAGCGCCGCAAGGTCGCGTGACAGAGCGTCCCGTTCCGCTGAAATCTCGATCCGTCGGAACAGGCCGTAGTCGCCCTGAACGGCAGCAAAGGTGAAATAGACACCCAGCATGAAAGCCACCGAGAAGAATGCGACTGCGCCCAGACCGGGCCGATTGGAACGGGACACTCTGTTAACCGCCGTATGAATACTGCCTCAAAAAAACGTGCCCTTTGCGGGCATCTGTCGGCACTATGTCACAGGTGATTCGGGTTGTGAATCCCCCGATTCGCACTTTTTGCAATTCGACGAAAAAAGTGATGCTCGAAGAGCCATGACCACGTAGGTATCCGCTCAACGCAAAGCGGTCAGTTCCCTATTTCGCTTCAGGGTCTGTTCTTCCATGCAGGACCAATAGAACATTTGCGCGGCACTGCCATCGCTTTTGAATTCGGGGTCACAAGTTGCATCCCTGCGTTTCAACCAAGTACGCTGTTCGTTCAACAAAGCCTCGCCGTTTCCGCGCCTGTCCGCCGCTGATTTGACCTCTTTCCAGAGGCGGTTCAGTTCTTTGTCAGCGATTTCCCATTTCTCTTTGGCACAGAAAGTGGCGTCGATCTGAGTTTGCCCGGCGCAATTGGACTGCGCGCCAGAAACACTGGGCAGGAGGATAACAGCAAACGTGGCAACGGCTTTCATGGCCCGTCTCCCGGTCTGTGAGAGAATACCACGAATGCCGATCGCCAACTAGAATGGGGTTATTGGGCCAGCGCTGCCACACCGGGCAGGGTTTTGCCTTCCATCCATTCCAGGAACGCTCCGCCGGCGGTCGAGATGTAGGTGAAATCCTGCGCGGCGCCCGACGCGTTGAGGGCTGCAACCGTATCGCCGCCACCGGCGACCGAAACCAGTTTGCCCGCCTGCGTCAGTTCTGCGGCTTTCAATGCAGCGGCATTTGTCGCCGCGTCGAAGGGTTCCAGTTCGAATGCCCCCAATGGGCCGTTCCAGATCAGAGTCTTGCTCTGTTCGAAGATGGTGCAGATTGCGGCGACGCTGTCCGGCCCGGCGTCCAGGATCATCGAATCTGCGGGGCACTTGTTCGCTGGGACGACCTTGTGTGGGGCGTGTGCTTCGAATTTCTCTGCAACGACAACATCGCTGGGCAGGACGATCCGGCAGCCTGCCTTGTCTGCTTTTGCCATGATTTTGGCTGCGGTATCGGTCATCGCGTGCTCGGCCAACGATTTACCAACGTCCAGCCCTTTGGCCAGCAGAAAGGTGTTGGCCATGCCGCCGCCGATGATCAGGTTGTCGACCTTCTCGATCAGGTTGCCCAGCAGATCTAGCTTGGTTGATACCTTGGCCCCACCGACCACGGAGGTCACCGGACGCTGAGGGTTGCCCAGAGCGGCTTCGAGTGCGCTGAGCTCTGCCTGCATCAGACGCCCGGCGCAGGAGGGCAAAAGGCGCGCCAGTGCCTCGGTCGAACTGTGCGCCCGATGAGCCGCCGAGAAAGCGTCATTGCAGTAGATGTCGCCCATCTTGGCCATACCTTCGGCCAAGGTCATGCTGTTCTGGGTCTCTTCGGCGTGAAAGCGGGTGTTCTCCAGCAGCAAGACCTCGCCGTCACCCTGGTTTGCGGCAGCGATTTCAGCCTCGTATCCGACGCAATCCTCTCCGAAACGGACCTTGGTTCCAAAGGCGGCTTCCAGCGCGGGCACCAGCTGTTTCAGCGACAGGTTCTGTCGACGCTCACCGCCGGGCCGGCCGAAATGGGCCAGCAGGATGGGTTTGCCGCCAGCGGCCAGAATGTCGCGCACCGTGGGCACGATCCGCTGGATCCGGGTGTCATCGGTCACGGCGCCATCCAGAACCGGGACGTTGATGTCCACGCGCACAAGAACGCGTTTGCCCTGCAAATCCATGTCGTCCAGAGTTTTCCAGCCCATCGTGTCATCCTCGCCGTTGTCACCACGCGTAAGCGGTTCTTTTCCTGCATTTTGCCCTCAGGTCAATGCGTCACTTGGCTTTCGCGCGTCCGGCGCATAGGTATTTGCGCAAATCAATTCCACAGGAGGGCCCCATGGCCGAGATCAAGGATCCCGAAAACACCATCATCATCGAGCTGAAGGACGGCAACGTCGTCATCGAACTGCTGCCCGACGTGGCGCCTCAGCACAGCGAGCGCATGAAGGAACTCGCGCGCGCGGGCGAGTATGACAACGTGGCCTTTCACCGGGTGATCGACGGCTTCATGGCCCAGACCGGCGACGTGCAGCACGGCGATATGGAAGACGGCTTCAACATCCGCATGGCAGGCACTGGCGGGTCGTCCTTGCCGAACCTTCCGGCCGAGTTTTCCAAGCTGCCGCATGACCGGGGCACGCTGGGTGCCGCCCGTTCGGCCAACCCGAACTCGGCCAACTCGCAGTTCTTCATCAACTTCAAGGACAACCATTTCCTGAACGGCCAATACACCGTCTATGGCCGCGTGATCGAGGGGATGGAGCATGTCGATGCCATCACCCGTGGTGAGCCGCCTGCGAACCCCGACCGCATGATCAGCGTCAAGGTGGCCGCCGATGTATAAGCTGGCCGCCGTTTTTACCTTGTTGGCCAGCCCCGCGCTGGCCGCAGGCCTGCAGATCGAAGTCGAGGGCGAGGCCAACGGCACGATCACCATCGACCTGTTCGAAGACGTCGCGCCCAAGCATGTCGAGCAGATCACCGCTCTGGCCGCCGAAGGCAAGTATGACGGGGTGGTGTTCCACCGTGTGATCGAGGGGTTCATGGCACAGACCGGGGACGTGGAATACGGTAAACTGGGCAGCGACATGCGTCGCGCCGGTACCGGCGGTTCAAGCCGTCCGGACCTGCCTGCCGAGTTTTCCGAAGTTCCGTACGAGCGCGGCATTGTCGGAATGGCTCGCGCCAGCAATCCGAACAGCGCAAATTCGCAGTTCTTCATCATGTTCGAACCGGCCCCGACCCTGAATGGCCAGTACACGGTGGTGGGCAAGGTGACCGATGGCATGGACGTTGTTGATGCGATCAAACGCGGCACAGGCCCGAACGGCGCGGTGGTCGGCCAACCGGACGTCATGACCAAGGTTACCGTCACCGAATGATCCCTAGACCCGGCGCGGATTGCGCGCCGGGTTGTCCGCGCACGGCGCTTCACGTCCCTGTGTAAGGGGCTTGGCCCGGCCGCACGGCCTGACGCACGATGGCAGGTAGCCAAAGGTGCCTCATGCGATGCCGTCTGTTTGCCCTTCTGCTGTTCTGCGCAACCGCGGTGTCCGCGGACCCGAACCTGTGGCGCGACGAATGGCCCAAAACCGATTTTGCGGTCACCTCGATCGGTGACTGGTCTGAGGTCCGGTCCGGCGGGCCGCCGAAAGACGACATCCCTGCCATCGACAAACCCGAGTTTGTCCCGGCTTCGGCGGAAACCGGGTTGGGGCTGACCGAGGCCGTGATCACGGTGGAACTGCCCGGTAAGCGCTCGCGCGCCTATCCCCTGCGTTACCTGATCTGGCATGAGATCGTGAATGATCGCATCGGCAACCGTCCAGTCGCGGTTACATATTGCCCATTGTGCAATTCGGGGCTGGTTTTTGATCGGCGTATCCCGGGACGGGTTCTCAGTTTCGGCGTGTCCGGCAAGCTGCGAAATTCGGACATGATCATGTATGACCGCGAAACCGAAAGCTGGTGGCAGCAAGCCACCGGCGAGGCGATCGTGGGCCAGTTGACCGGTGCTCAGTTGACAGCGCTGCCAGCGTGGATGGAAGGGTGGGATCAGTTCCGCAAGCGCAATCCCGACGGTCTGGTGATGGCCGAGCCGAATTTTGCGCGGGACTACGGGCGCAACCCTTATCGAGGGTATGACAGCGCGCGCAGACCGTTCCTGTATGACGGCGCGCTGCCTCCGCATGGTATTCAACCGCTCGAACGGGTGGTGCGTGTCGGTGAGCGGGCCTGGCCTCTGACGCGGTTGCGTGCGGCTGGGCGATTGTCAGAAGCAGGCGTTGTCATCGTTTGGTCGGCGGGGCAGGCTTCGGCTCTGGACGCCGGGCGCGTCGACAAGGGACGCGACATAGGATCGATCCGCGTCACGGATGGTGCCGGACGGGATGTCGTGCATGATGTGATGTTCGCGTTTGCCTTCCACGCCTTCTGGCCCGACGGTATCTGGATGACAGGGCGCTGACCCGCGCGCCGCGCGATCAATTCACCTGTCTGGCAACGCTCCGGGTCCAGCCGCTCAGGCCGCGCCGGATGCGGGCCAGAAGACCGTATTCGTTCACGTGCTTTTTGTAGGCTCGGTAGGACGGCGCGCGTGACAGGCAGCGCTCTTCGTGCCAGGCCCGTGCGAAATAGATCAGGTTCACACCCAGCAGGGCCAGACAGTTGGCCAGGCCTGCACAGAAGTCGACCGCGATGAACGGGATTGAAATCATCCACCAGGTGATGTTCTTGCTGATGTAGGACGGGTGTTTGCTGATGTTGTAGGGAAAGTCGCAGGCCAGCCCGCGATAGGTCAGGTTCGAGAACCGCAGACCCATGCGCGCGGCGGTCAGACAATAGACCGTCAGGAAGAACAGGATGGTGCCGCCCCACAATCCGTAGAGGACAGGGTAATCCCACAGCCAGACACCCCAGGCGAAGCCATCCTCGACATAGTTGAAATAGCTGCGCGACAGCAGTTGCCAGAACGGGGCATAGCAGATCACGCAGACCAGCCATCCGCTCACCGTCGTCTCGGTCCAGCGGATGTGAGAGGTCAGAAGCCGGGTGGCGGTGGCATAGCCGATGGTGACGATCGTCAAGTCCAGAAAGAAGGCAAAGCGGTAGAGATATGCGTAGATCTGTTGAAAGTCCTGCGCATCCCACAGCGAACTGGTCTGCAGAAAGCTCCAGTCATAGACCAGATAGCAGAACATCAGTGGCAGAAAGAACCCTTTGACGCCCAGCCCAAGAAGAAAGGATTTCAACTCGCGGGCCCCGGTGGATTGGCGACCAAAAGACAAAACCACACGCCCCAGATGCCACATGCCGTCGCGAGGATGTCGCATCGAGAAATGAACCGCCGTGACAACGGAAAGGACAATCGCAAGGATCAGCGGCCAGTAGTCACCGAACAGCGAAAAGAACGGCTGATACCATTCATCCCGGTAGAGGTCGGCGGTGGAGTAGAACAGCGCAAGCAGCGCAAGACTGGCCGACAGACCAATAAGTTTGATCAAGAAATCAGCCAGATACGCCGGGTCTTTGAAGTTTTCCGGGTTGTAGACCAAGCCGCTGCCCGGCTTGCGATGAATTCGCGCTATGAAAATCTCGGATAGGGCCAGAATGGCAAAGATCGTCAGAGCGAACAGAACAGTCTGATCCCGATCAGAGACCGCGCCGAGGTCTGGCCAGAAATAATGAACCAGCGGAATACTGGCCATCGCAATCCAGGCGGTGGATGCGGGAATTGCGGAAGCGGGGCGCCGGAACTTTGGCCAGGAAATCATGATCAGGTCTTTCACAGAGTTCTGCGAATTCTGGCGGTTCGTTCCGGAAATTCAACCACCCTGATCCGACCGGTCGAATTCTTGCCGCGGGTGTGGCCCACGCAACCGTATAACAGAGTCACCTCCCGGCGTAGGCCGGGAGGGGGTTTGCATTAGTAGGACGGGTTTCTATTCGTCCGAGGCCATCATTTTCCAGATCGCGGCTCCCAAAGCGCCACCGATCAGCGGGGCGACCCAGAACAGCCACAGCTGCGCCAAGGCGGGTCCATCGGCAAACAGCGCCACCCCGGTCGAGCGGGCCGGGTTCACCGACGTATTGGTGACCGGGATCGAAATCAGGTGGATCAGCGTCAGCCCAAGACCGATGGCAATGGGCGCAAATCCGGCCGGAGCCTTTTCGGATGTCGCGCCCAGAATGATGATAAGGAAGAAGGCGGTCAAAACGATCTCGATCACCAGCGCCGACATCATCGAATATCCTTCGGGCGAGGCCTCACCATACCCGTTCGAGGCAAAGCTGCCCACGCCTTCGAAGCCAGGTGCGCCGCTGACGATCACGTACAGAACGGCTGCGGCCAGTATCGCTCCAAGCACCTGCGAAGCCCAGTAGGGCAGCAGATCCTTGGACGGGAAACGCCCACCGATCATCAGCCCGAGGCTGACGGCGGGGTTGAAGTGACCACCCGATATGTGGCCGACCGCAAAGGCCATGGTCAGGACCGTCAGGCCGAAGGCGAACGACACGCCCAGCCATCCGATGCCCACATCGGCGACCCCGGCAGCCAGCACTGCGCTGCCACAACCGCCGAGAACCAGCCAGAACGTGCCGAAGAATTCGGCCATCAGTTTTGCTCGCATGATAAAACCTCCCAATTTCAACGAGGTGAAGTTTAATTCAAAAAACACCTTTTGTGAAAATGTATCGCGCGTGCAGGGCTTTGCGGTCTTGATAGGGGGACGGATTGTTGCCTGATGGGCATAGAAAAACGCCGCGGACAGTGGCCGCGGCGTTCTTGGAACTCGGTACTCGGAGCGGTTTACTGGCTGACTTCAGCCGCCGGATTGGCTCCGGTTTTGCCGCTGCGTCCCGGGTTCAGCGGATCGTCCTGACGCTGAACCGAGCCTTCGAAATGCGCGCCGCTTTCGATGGCGATGGTCTTGTGGATGATGTCGCCCTCAACCCGGGCGGTCGAGGTCAGACGTACTTTGAGACCCCGTACACGACCCACGATGCGGCCGTTCACAACCACGTCGTCCGCGGTCACTTCGCCTTTGATGGTCGCGGTTTCGCCGATAGTCAGCAGATGCGCGCGGATGTCGCCTTCGACGGTTCCTTCGACCTGGATGTCACCGGTGGTCTTGATGTTGCCGGTGATATGCAGGTCCGACGACAGAACCGATGCCGGCGGCTTGGGCTTGGGCGCGGTGCTTGCGGCCTTCTGTTCGGTCGGGGCAGGGGTCGCCTGAGGCGCCGGGGCTGCCGGCTTGGCCGTTTCGGATGCCTTGGGTGCGGGCTCGTTGATTTTGCTTTTAGAAAACATTGTTCGCAGCCTTGATGAAGTCCATTGGGTTTACAGGTTTTCCGTTCACGCGCACCTCGTAGTGCAGATGCGTTCCGGTCGACCGTCCGGAATTACCCATATCAGCAATGTGATCCCCGCGCGAGACCCTTTGGCCGACCTTCACGCGGATCTTCGAGTTATGGGCATAAAGTGTCTCAACCCCGAAGGCGTGCTTTATCTTGATCAGACGGCCATAGCCGGATTGCCAGCCCGCATGGGTCACGACACCGTCGGCGGTGGCGAAGATATCCGTGCCTGTCGGAGCCGCAAAGTCGGTGCCCTTGTGCATCCGGCGCCCGCCGGTTTTGGGGTCGCGGCGATAACCATATCCGCTGGTGAACCGGAACGCCGATTTGACCGGTGTGGCAAACGGGGCCTTTTCGGCCGCTATGCGATACAGATTCAGCTGGTCCATCTGCTGCAGAAGCTGATTTGCGCGCACCTCATCTGCCGAAAGCTCTTCGCCGCGGGTGCTGAAGGAAATCGGCGTCAGCGGGCCGCCCATGCCGCTGTAGCCGCGCCGCACTTCGTCAAGCATCCGGTCGGTGGGCATTCCGGCCTCGCGGAACATCTTGTCCAGCGGTTCAACCGAGATCACCATGGCTTCTTCCAACTGGCGGAAGATCTCGTCATTGCGTTCCTGCATCAGCAGGATTTCCAGCTCAAGCTCATCGCGCTGGTCCAGTGCCGCCTGTGCATCAGTTGCGATCTGGTCCCGCTGCTGTGCTGTCCGGGTCAGGGCGTCGGCCATGAATTCGATCTGTGCCGGAGCGGCAGAGGCGAACATCGCAACCGATGCGCCATCGGATTTCTCCTGAAGCTCGGCGAGTTGCGCCCGGGCTTCCTCACGTTGCTTCATGGTCGACCGCAGGGTGGTCTGAATGACCTCGATGCCGGTTTCCAGCTCGCGTCGACGGTTTTCGGATTCCAGCAGTTCCGACTGCATCGCCGAGATCTGCTGAAGCGCCGAGTTGAACCGGGCGTGCGCGGCCAGTGCTTCCTGGGCCCGCGCGTCGCGTTCCTGCGACAGGATGTTCAGCCGTTCCTGATAGGTCGCCTGATCGCGCTTGGCCTGTTCACGGAAGTTGCCCGACCCGATGCTGTCCATCAGCAGGATCGCCGTGGCGACCGCCGTCCAGCCGACCATGATCGAAACGCCAAGCGCTGCCACGATCTGCGTCTCCGAGCTGAGCCGGATGAAGCGTGTGTCATTGTCGGATTTCAGGAAGACCCGGCGTTCCGGGAAGTGCCGTTCGAGCAGTGAGTGTAGTTTGATTGCCAGACGGGTTCTCACGCGCCTTACCTCTCATCCCCAATGTCGGGACCGGTCGTGAGTGGATCGCCGCCCCTTGGGCCGATTGCTTAAAGGGCCGGTCCCGGTTGGGCAAGTTTGTTAACCGATTGGTCGACAATTACGGTGTTTTCCCGCACGTCATCGGCAGAAAATTGCCGAAAGCGGCGCGATTCCGTCAGCGTTTCGCGTCTCCCGGGGGCGTCAGATCCTCGGTCAAAGGCCAGTAGAAATCGGGCGGCAGGCCGGCTTCGGCCCGCTTTTCCTCGTTGAAGGGCGGCTTGAGCGCGCCATGAAAATAGCGCCGGACCAGTTGGTGAAACACGTCCTTGGGGTCGGCATTCTCGCGGCCGCACAGAAAGTGGAACCATTTCGAGCCATAGGCTACATGCCCGACTTCTTCGGCATAGATCACTTCAAGCGCGGCCACGGCCTGATCGGCCTTGGCCTTGCGGAAGATGTCGATCATGCCCGGTGTCACGTCGAGGCCGCGCGCCTCGAGCACCATCGGCACCACCGCCAGCCGGCCCATCAGGTCTTCGGCGGTGTCCTCGGCCGCACGCCACATCCCGGCATGGGCCGGGAGGTCGCCGTAGTGGCTGCCCATCGCTTCCAGGCAGTCGCAGATCATTTCGAAATGGCGCGATTCCTCCTCGGCGCATTTTACCCAGTCGTCGTAGAAACCGACCGGCATCGGCACATGCCCGAACCGGGCGATGATGTCCCAGTGCAGGTCCACGGCATTCAACTCGATATGGGCCACAGCGTGCAGCAGCGCGATGCGTCCAGCCTCCGAGCCGGGGCGACGGCGCGGCACGTCGCGCGGCGACAGCAGCTCGGGCTTGTCAGGACGCGACGGATGCAACGGTGGCGTGGCTGTCCCGACTTCGATCGCGGGGGCGTCGCTGTTGCGCGCCGCAAACCATTTGGCGGCATAGCGTTTGGAAAGGGCGGTCTTGGACCGCCCATCCGCAGTGGTCAGAACCTCGGTTGCCATCTTGGTCAGGGTTTTGGCCACGGTAATCCTCGGGTTGGATGAAAACTGCCGCCTCTTAGACCGGATGGCCCGCAGCGTCAAAGCGCGCGTACGGCCTCCAGCACCTCATCCACATGGCCGGGAACTTTGACCTTGCGCCAGACGCGGGAGATCTTTCCGTCGGCGTCGATCAGGAAGGTCGAGCGCTCGATCCCCATCGACTTCTTGCCATACATGTTTTTTTCGACCCAGACGCCGTAATCCTCGCACACGGTCGAACCTTCGTCGGACAGCAGCGGAGTGGTCAGCCCGTGCTTGGCGACGAACTTGTCGTGCTTGGCGACGCTGTCGCGAGAGATGCCGAAAACCTGTGCGCCGGCGTCGGCAAAGGATTGAAGCTGCTCCGAGAAACCGATGGATTCCTTGGTGCAGCCCGGCGTATCATCGCGGGGATAAAAGAACAAAACAACGGGACCACCGCGCAGGTCCGACAGAGTAACCGTGCCGCCGCCATCGCGGGGCAAGGTGAAATCGGGGGCGATGTCTGCAACGTCAGGCATTTTGAACTCCGGTCAGGATTTGTAGGTGATGCCGCGTATCATAGGGCGGCTCGGGCAGGTTGAAAGACGTGGACGGCAAATTGGCGCAAGACGAACAGGACGAGGCTGAGAAGGGCGGGAAACCGCTGCGCCGCCGATCCCGTCGGCGGACAGCCGGGCTGTGGGCCTTGCGCGGGGTGTTCCTGCTGGTGTTTCTGGCCGTCCTGTCCGGGGTCATGGTGTTTGGCCATCGGATCCACGCGCCGGAATGGCTGCGCGACCGGGTCGAAACGCGTCTGGAAAACGCTTTGGGCGGCCTGCAGATCCGGTTCGGCGATGTCAGCTTTATCATCAATCAGGAATGGCGCCCGCGTCTGCGGCTCAGCGATGTTTCGATCAGCGACGCTGAGGGGCGCCAAATCGCTCAGGTCTCAAGCATGCAGGCCAGCCTGGCGATGCGCCCGCTGCTGCGCGGCCATGTCCGGCCCAAGCGGATCACCCTCAACGGCGCGCAGATCGCATTGACCCGAGCCGAGGACGGATCGCTCTCGCTGACCGTCGGTTCCGGCAGCGCGCCCGTGCAGAATGCGCCAACCTTGGCCGAATTGATTGAACAGTCCGATCAGGTTTTCCTGTCACCGGTTCTGTCGTCCCTGACCTCGGTCGAGCTTGACGCCATTACGCTGGATTATCGGGATCTGCGCCTTGGGCGGTCCTGGGTTCTGGACGGCGGGCATATTCTGGCGACGCGGAGCGAAGGCGCCCTGCGCTTGGCGACCGGGTTCTCGGTGTTGGCGGGCCGTGACTATGTCAGCATGATCGAAGCGAACTACACCAGCACGCTCGGCTCACCCGAGGCGCAGTTCGGGATTTCGATCACCGATCTTCCGGCGACCGACGTGGCGGCGCAAACCCCGGCACTGGCCTGGTTGCAGGTATTGGACACGCCGATCTCGGGCGCATTGCGCGGCAGTATCAACGGGGCCGGCGCGCTCGGGCCGGTATTTGCAACCTTGAACCTTGGGGCCGGGGCCGTTCAGCCCAACCCCGAGACCCGACCGGTTCCGTTCGACTCGGCCCGCACGTATTTCACCTATGACCCGGCGCAGCAGGTTCTGGATTTCAACGAGGTTTCCGTGGTGTCGGGCTGGGGCAGCGTACAGGGCGAGGGCAAAGCCTATCTGAAGGGTGTAGAGGCCGGCGCGCTGGAAAGCATGGCGGTGCAGTTCCGTCTGAACGGTATCCGGGTGAACCCAGCCGACCTGTTCGTTGATGCGCTAGAGGTCAAGCAGGCCGATCTGGACTTTCAAGTGCGCCTGAACCCCTTCCGGCTGCAGCTGGGGCAGGTCGTGGTCGAGGATGGCGAAGACCTATTGCGCGCTTCGGGCGAGCTTGTGGGCCTGCCGGAGGGGTGGAGCGTGGATCTGAACGCGCGGCTGGGGCACATGGCATCGGACAAGCTGCTGCATTACTGGCCGCCCCGATTGGCTCCGAAGCCGCGCAAATGGGTGACCGAGAACCTGTACGAAGGCAATCTTTCGGACATGGACTTCGTTCTGAGGCTGCGGCCCGGAGATTCCAAGCCCGAACTGTATCTTGATTTCGATTTCGATGATGCGCTGGTTCGGTTTGCCAAGACCTTGCCGCCGATCCAAGGCGGGCGTGGGCAGGCCACGCTGATTGGCCGTCGATTCACGGTGACCGCCCGCAAGGGCGTGGTGATCGCCGATGACGGTGGCGCGGTTGATGCCTCTGGGACGTCGTTCATCATCCCGGATACAGACATCAAAAAGAATACACCGGGCATTGTGCGTGTTCAAGCCAGTGGCAGTGTGACCTCGGCCTTGTCGTTGCTTGACCGGGCGCCGCTGCAATTGCTGACCAAGGCAAACCTTCCGGTTGATCTGGCTTCGGGCAGCGTGCGACTGGGCGGCACTCTGTCTCTGCCCTTGATCAAGGGGTTGAAATTCGAGGACACGCAATTTCACTTTCTGGGAGAATTGATTGATCTGGATACGGAAAAACTGGTTCCGGGCTTCCGCATCAGCGCCGCCAAACTGCGCCTGAGCGGGGATCAGACCCAGGTGGCCATAGACGGAGACGGTCTGTTCGGTGAGGTGCCGATACAGGCGACTTGGCGACAACCGATCGGCGGCAAGACAGCACAACGCAGCACACTCAGTGGGCAGATCGAACTGTCCCCGCGGTTGATGGATGAACTGAAGGCCGGATTGCCGTCCGGTATGCTGACCGGGCAAGGCGTGGCTGAGATCAGTCTTGGAATTGGAGGGGGAGAGCCGACAAAGCTGACCGCGACCTCTGATCTGGTCGGCGTCGGAATGGCAATTCCCGAACTGGGGTGGCAAAAATCCGCAGCCACTGCCGGGACGTTGGCCACCGAGGCGACGCTGGGCGATCAACTGCGAGTGGACAGCCTGCGGATTGATGCCGCCGGATTGCGCGCGGTGGCCTCGATCTCGATCGCAAATGGCGCTTTGGATCGGGTTCAGTTCAGTTCTTTTGAACTGGGCGATTGGTTGGCTGTTCCGGCCGAGTTGATCGGCCGTGGTGCCGCGGCGCCGGATATCCGCGTTTTGGGCGGCGTTCTCAACCTGGGCAAAGCGACGTTCGGCAGCGGCAGCGGCGGCGGCGCGTCATCGGGTCGAGGTCCGAACCTTGACGTGGCGCTGGACCGGCTGCAGGTGACCGAGGAAGTGGCCCTGACCGGTTTGAAGGGCAATTTCGAAACGACCGGAGGGTTGAAGGGTGGATTTTCCGCTCAGGTCAACGGAGGCGCCCCGGTCCAGGGGCAGGTTGTGCCCAGCGGATCGCGCAGTGCGGTCAGCCTGCAATCTGTGGACGCCGGTGCGGTACTGCGGTCTGCCGGTTTGTTGACCCAGGCCAGAGGAGGAAAGCTGCAACTCCGGTTGAATCCGGTGGCTGGCCCGGGCAACTACGATCTGACCCTGAAAATCACGGACACGCGGATCCAGGATGCTCCGGCCATGGCGGCGTTGCTGAACGCCATCAGCCTTGTCGGTCTACTGACCGAGATGGCCGGGCAGGGGATCTACTTCTCTTCAATCGACAGCGAGATGCGGATCACGCCGACCGAGGTCAAGATTCTCAGCGGCAGTGCGGTCGGGCCGTCGATGGGGCTGTCCTTCGACGGGACGGTGGATACCGAACGAAAGTTCCTGAACCTGCGCGGCGCGATCTCTCCGATCTATATGGTGAACGCGATTGGCAGCGTCCTGACCAAGAAGGGCGAGGGCGTATTCGCGTTCAACTATACGCTGGTGGGCCCGATCTCGGCCCCGCAAGTGTCCGTGAACCCGCTGTCCGGTCTGGCGCCACTGTTTCTGCGCAACTTGCTACGAGAACCTGCCCCAACCGTTTCCGACGGCCCCAACGCAACGCCTGTCGCACCGGACGGACCCAGCCCGTCGGTGGGAAGCCGGGGCGAGGACCGCTGACGCAGAGTGTGGCCGAATCTGTTCGGGCGATGTATGGCGCGGCCATGAAGCTGAGTGATTTCGATTTCGACCTGCCGGATGACCTGATTGCCACGCGGCCCGCCAGCCCGCGGTCTTCGGCGCGCCTGCTGGTGGCACAGGGTGACGCGATCTCGGATGATCGGGTGTTCAACCTGCCCGACTGGCTTCGCCCCGGTGATCGGCTGGTGCTGAACGACACGCGCGTCATCCCGGCCCGGCTGAGCGGCCGGCGTCACCGTGACAGCGCCCAGGGTCCGGTCTCGGCCGCGATCGAGGCCACCTTGCTTGAGCCCCGCGCGGACGGCACCTGGGGCGCATTGCTGAAACCGCTCAAGAAGATCCGGGTGGGCGAAGAGATCGTGTTCTCCGTCGACCTCAGCGCGGTTCTGGAAGGGGTCGCTGACGGCCAGGCCCATCTGCGCTTCAATCTGAAGGGCGATGATTTCGACCGGGCGCTCGAGCAGGCCGGAGCAATGCCTTTGCCCCCCTACATCGCGGCCAAACGGTCGGCGGACGAGCGTGACAAGACCGATTACCAGACCGTTTGGGCGCGGCAGGCCGGGGCCGTGGCGGCACCGACCGCCTCTCTGCACTTTGACGAGCCATTGTTGCAAGCCCTTGCGGATCGAGGTGTCGAGTTCACCCATGTTACCCTGCACGTCGGGGCCGGAACGTTCCTGCCGGTCAAGGTCGAGGATGTGACGACCCACAAGATGCACGCCGAATGGGGGCAGGTCAGTCCGCAGGCCGCAGCCGAGATTCAGGCGACCAAAGCCTCCGGTGGACGCGTCATCCCGGTTGGCACCACGGCCTTGCGTCTGATCGAAAGTGCCGCGCGCGATGGATCGATCCAGCCTTGGGAGGGGGAGACCGACATCTTCATCTACCCCGGCTTCCAGTTTCAGGTCACCGACGCGCTGATGACCAATTTCCATCTGCCGAAATCGACGCTTCTGATGCTGGTTTCGGCGCTGATGGGAAGGGACAGGATGTTGAGGGTCTATGATCATGCGATCAAAAGTGGCTATCGCTTCTTTTCCTATGGTGACGCGTCGCTTTTGATCCCTTAGAGGGCGGGATCGCGGGATCGAATCTGGTGAATGTCGTAGACAAGCGCGACCGGGACATCGTTTGATCCTTTAACGAAAGCCATTGTTCAGCGGATTTGGAGTGCAAACATGCTTCAGGTACTTGCCAGCGCGTGGGCGCTTCTACTCGGAATGGGTCTGCTGATGATCGGCAACGGCCTGCAGGGCACCCTGTTGGGTGTCCGGGGCGAGATCGAAGGGTTTTCGACCCTGCAGATGTCATTTGTCATGTCCGCGTATTTCGTCGGCTTTCTGGGCGGATCCCGACTTGCACCCGAGATGATACGGCGGGTCGGGCACGTGCGGGTCTTCGCGGCGCTGGCGTCCTTCATCTCTGCCGTGATGATCAGCTATCCGATGCTGACCGATCCGATCGCGTGGTCGCTGGGCCGTGTGGTGATCGGGTTCTGCTTTTCCGGCGTGTACGTGACCGCCGAAAGCTGGCTGAACAACGCCGCGAGCAACGAAAACCGTGGCCAGGCATTGTCGCTTTACATGATCGTCCAGATGATCGGCATTGTCAGCGCTCAGGCACTGATGCTTGCAGGGGACCCGGCTGGGTACGAAACCTTTGTGATTGCCTCGATCCTGGTTTCCGTTTCCTTTGCTCCGATCCTTTTGTCGATTTCACCGACGCCGGCGTTTGATACGACCAAGCCGATGACGCTCAGGCAGTTGATGGACACGTCGCCCTTGGGCTGTGTCGGCATGTTCCTGTTGGGTGGTATCTTCTCGGCTCAGTTCGGCATGGCCGCGGTTTATGGCGCGCGGGCAGGGCTGACACTGGTCGAGATTTCAACCTTCGTGGCGTCATTCTACATCGGCGCATTGGTTCTGCAGTACCCGTTGGGCTGGTTTTCGGACCGTATGGACCGGCGCCTGTTGATCCTGCTGGTGTCGGTCGTGGGCGGCATCAGTGCGGCGGTGGGCATGGTTTTCGGGGTCGACTTCCCGGTTTTGCTGGCTGCGGCCTTTGTCATCGGTGGAATGTCCAATCCGCTGTATTCCCTGCTGATCGCCTACACCAACGACTACCTCGAACACGAAGATATGGCAGCCGCGTCCGGCGGGCTGATTTTCATCAACGGGCTCGGCGCAATTGCCGGCCCGCTGATCACCGGCTGGTTGATGGGGGATGCCGTGTTCGGGCCGTCCGGCTTCTTCCTGTTCATTGCCGCACTACTGTTTGCCATGGCGGTCTATGCGGTCTACCGGATGACCCAGCGGGCCTCGGTGCCCGTGGACGAAACCGGCACCATGTCGCCGCTGTACCCGACGGCATCGCCGGTCGCACTGGAAGTTGCGCAAGAAGTCGCGATCGAAGCCGCGCAGGACGAAGAGGAAGAACACCAACCTGCCTGACCGCCGGATTTATGTCGTCAATGTTGCAATATGTTACTGTAACAAGTCTGTAAAACCGACTTATATGACGTTACGTCCCTCGGGGGGGAACAGACGGAGTCAAGGGCAATGGTTGGTCCTGAAGAAGTACTGAGTTTCTGGTTGGATGAAGTAGGCCCCGAGGGGTGGTACCGCGAAGATGAAGCGCTGGATGCGCAGATACGGGACCGCTTCCTTGAGACATGGCAAGCCGCGTGCGAGGGTAAGTTCTCTCTGTGGTTGACATATCCCAGCGGATCGCTGGCCTACATCATCCTCATGGACCAGTTTCCGCGCAACATGTTCCGAGGCAGCGGCAAAGCCTTCTCATCCGACAAGGCGGCACTGGCAGCAGCGAAATGTGCCGTCGACAAGGAATGGGATCTGAAGATCGACGAGCCAGCCCGACAGTTCTTCTACCTGCCGATGATGCACTCAGAGAACCTGTGCGATCAGGAGCGCTGTGTGCGCCTGATGTGCCAGCGCATGCCGGAACATGGTGCAAGCAATCTGCTGCATGCCCGCGCCCATCGTGAGGTGATCCGCAAGTTTGGGCGTTTCCCATACCGCAACGCGGCGCTTGCCCGTGAGACGACGGCACCCGAAGCCGCATATGTCAGCGGCGGCGGATACGGCACAACGGTGCGTGAGTTGCAGGCGGCGGGTTAGGCCGCCTTCCCACATCCGCGCAATTCGATCAGCCTGGCCGTTGCGGCATCGACGGCCGTGGTGATTGCGTAATCAATCAGTAGCTGAGGGTTTTCGACCAGTTCGTTGAGGCGAGCCTGCGTGGTTTCCAGCTTGGCCTGGACCTCGTCCAATCGCACCAGCGCCTGCTGAAGCTTCTGCTTCAACTCCGGCTCATCATCTCCCAGGATGCGAATACCGGACAGATCAGCGCGCAGACTTGCAAGATCCTCTCGGACGCCCTGCGCCTGTTCACGCAGCGGCTGAACGATTTGCAGGCTTTCTCTGAAGTTGTCCTGAATATTCTCGACGCTTCGCGCCAGCTTCCAACCAAGGAACAGACACAGAGCCACAAGGATCAGTGTGGCGTTCAAAAGGGCAAGCAACAAATCTTTGACAGTCTTGGCCATGATTGGTTTCCCTAAAATCTGCAGATCCGAAATTCGAACATGGTTGCAGGTCTTTTCTAGCCTTCAAGGGACGCGGGGTATAGGCTGAATACCGCGCGCTCTTGTTTTGATGACCCTGCGTCACATATGTCGCGGGGCAGCATATTGATGCGTTCAAAAAAATAGTTTAACGGTAAACTAGTTTTCAATCGACCTGCGCCGAGAGGTAAACATGGCTGCACAATCCTTTGATCTGATCGTAATCGGTGCGGGCCCCGGCGGCTATGTGGCTGCCATTCGTGCGGCCCAACTGGGCCTCAAGACCGCCGTGGTCGAGCGCGAGCATCTGGGCGGCATCTGCCTGAACTGGGGCTGCATCCCGACCAAGGCCTTGCTGCGGTCGGCCGAAGTGTTCCACCTGATGGAGCGTGCAAAGGACTTCGGTCTGAGTGCCGACAAGATCGGTTACGATCTGGACGCGGTCGTCAAACGCTCGCGCGGGGTTGCCAAGCAACTGACCAGCGGCGTCGGTCATCTGCTGAAGAAGAACAAAGTCACCGTCGTGATGGGCGAGGCGACAATCCCGTCGAAAGGCAAAGTGACGGTCAAGACCGACAAGGGCACCGAGGATCTGACGGCGAAGAACATCATCTTGGCCACCGGTGCCCGTGCGCGCGAGTTGCCGGGCCTGGAAGCAGATGGCGATCTGGTCTGGACCTACAAACATGCGCTGCAACCGGCCCGGATGCCGAAAAAGCTGCTTGTTATCGGGTCCGGAGCGATCGGGATCGAGTTTGCCAGCTTCTACAATACGTTGGGCGCAGACACGACCGTGGTCGAAGTGATGGATCGGGTCTTGCCGGTCGAAGATGCCGAGATCAGCGCGTTCGCCAAGAAATCGTTTGTCAAACAGGGCATGAAGATCATGGAGAAATCCATGGTCAAGCAGCTGGATCGCGGCAAAGGCAAGGTGACGGCTCATATCGAAACCGGCAGCAAGGTCGAAAAGCACGATTTCGATACTGTCATCTCTGCCGTTGGGATCGTCGGAAATGTCGAGAACCTCGGGCTTGAGGCGCTGGGCGTCAAAATTGACCGCACCCATGTGGTGACGGATGCATACTGCCGGACCGGGGTCGATGGCCTCTATGCAATCGGCGACATCGCCGGGGCGCCTTGGCTTGCGCACAAGGCCAGCCACGAAGGCGTGATGGTCGTAGAACTCATCGCTGGCAAACATGCCCATCCCGTGAAACCGGAGAGCATCGCTGGATGTACCTATTGTCATCCCCAGGTCGCGTCGGTTGGCTATACCGAGGCCAAGGCCAAGGAGCTTGGCTTTGATGTCAAGGTGGGCCGCTTCCCGTTCATCGGCAATGGCAAGGCAATTGCATTGGGCGAGCCGGAAGGCATGATAAAAACCGTATTCGACGCGAAAACCGGCGAGTTGCTGGGCGCCCATATGGTTGGTGCGGAAGTGACCGAACTGATTCAGGGCTATGTCGTCGGTCGCCAGTTGGAGACTACCGAAGAAGACCTGATGAATACAGTCTTCCCGCACCCGACCTTGTCGGAAATGATGCATGAATCGGTTTTGGACGCCTACGGGCGCGTGATCCACATGTAAAACGGTCTGTCCGCGGGCTGCGGCTTATGGGGGCGGTGCCCCCGGCCGCGTTGCCCGCGACACCCCCGGGATACTGCCGGCCAGATGAAGTTCGCATCCGCGCTTCACCCGGCTCGGAGTATCCCGGAGCGCAAGGCAGCGCCTTGCGATATTCGCGGCTATCGGCTCAGAGCGTCCAGAATTCGGGCCCACGAGCGGATCCCTTTGTGAAAGCTCTTCACGTCGTATTTTTCATTGGGCGAATGGATTGCGTCATCGTCGTTGGCATAGCCGACCAACATTGAATCCAGACCCAGGACCGTATTGAAATACCCCACCACCGGGATCGATCCTCCCATGCCGGTGAAAACGGCTTCGCGCCCCCATTCGTCGGACAGTGCGGCGCGTGCCGCTTCGAATTCCGGGCGATCCAGGTTCATCACGGATGCGGGGGAGCCTTCGAGATCATTGTCCCAGACGACTTTGGCGTCAGCAGAGAGCCGGTCTTCAACATGCTTCCGGATCTTGTCGCGCAGTTTGTCCGGGTCCATTTCACCGACCAGGCGACAGGTGATCTTGCAATGTGCCTGGCTGGGGATCACCGTTTTCGAACCGGCGCCGTTGTAGCCGCCCCACAATCCGTTGATCTCCAGCGTCGGGCGCGCCCACTGCTGTTCCAGGGTCGAGTACCCTTTCTCACCATGCGGTCGCGTGTAACCCACCGAGTTGAGGTATTCGGCCTCGTCGAAACCACAGTTCTCCCACTGGCGCAGCTGCTCGGCGGAGACTTCGTGGACCCCTTCGTAGAAACCTTCCACAGCGACCCGTCCGGTTTCCTCATCGTAGAACGAGGCAACGATCCGCGAGATTTCCCGCAGCGGGTTCAAGCCGGGGCCGCCGTAATGGCCGGAATGCAGGTCGATGCGCGGACCGATGATGGTGAATTCGTCCTTGAGCATGCCGCGCAGTTGCGATGCGATCGAGGGCACACCGCGTGAGACCATCGAGGTGTCGCAGACCAGCGCCAGATCGGCCTTCAACTCTTCCTTGTTGGCCTCGAGAAATGGGACCAGCGAAGGTGAACCGGATTCCTCTTCGCCTTCGAAGAAAAACGTGATGCGGCAAGGCAGCTTGCCGTTGACCGCCTTCCAGGCGCGGCAGGCTTCGACAAAAGTCATCAACTGGCCCTTGTCATCCGAAGAGCCCCGTCCGCGGATGACCTGACCGTGTTCTGTCTCTTCCAGCGCCGGGTCGAACGGGTCACGGTTCCACAGGTCCAAGGGATCAACGGGCTGCACATCGTAGTGGCCGTAGAACAGCACGTGCGGGGCGTCCGCATCGTCGCCGACATGGCCCACGACCATCGGGTGGCCCGGGGTGGGGTGCTTTTTCGCATCGATCCCGATGCTTTTGAGGTCGTCGACCAACCAGTCGGCTGCCTTGTCCACGTCTTTCTTGAAGGCCGGATCGGTGGAAATCGACGGGATTCGCAGAAACTCCATCAGCCGCTCGATGGAGGCTGAGAGGTCGGAGTCGATTTTGCTCAGAGTGGCGTCAAGCGACATGGGTGTACTCCTGAATGTATGAGATATTGCGGCGGACCCTAACAGCGCTGGCAGCGCCGTCCAGCCCGTAGCGGCGGGAAAACGCGCGTCTGATCGGAAACATTCTGCGCGAAACGGCACGTAACCTGCGTCGTTTCCTCGCGCCTTATGGTCTCAACTTTACTTGTCGCTGCGGGTTCAAGGCGATAATTGATGCAAATCAAAGTTGCGACCCCTGTCTGGGCGTTAGGCAGGAAACCTGAAAATAGGCGCGGATGCGGCCGAAAAATCGGTTATGATACGCATCGGAACACAGCCTTGCCGTGCAATCACCCTGCGGCGGGGTCACGAAGGAGGGTCCTTTGGACTACACTGCTCAGCTCGACTCAGCGATTGCCAGGCTGCACGACGAAGGCCGTTACCGGACCTTCATCGACATCGAACGCCGCAACGGACATTTTCCCCATGCCGTGCGTACGCGTCCCGACGGGTCACAGCAGAACATCACCGTCTGGTGCGGCAACGACTACCTTGGCATGGGGCAGCACCCCGTCGTGCTGGAGGCGATGCACGAGGCGATCGACGCAGCCGGAGCGGGCTCTGGCGGGACGCGCAACATCTCGGGGACGACCGTCTACCACAAGCGGCTCGAGGCCGAGCTGGCCGATCTGCACGGCAAGGAAGCGGCCCTGCTTTTCACCAGCGCCTACATCGCCAATGACGCCACGCTCAGCACGCTGCCCAAGCTGTTTCCCGGGCTGATCATCTATTCCGACGAGCTGAACCACGCGTCGATGATCGAAGGTGTCCGCCGAAATGGCGGGGCCAAGCGGATCTTCCGTCACAATGACGTTGAGCACCTGCGCGAGCTGCTGCAAGCCGACGATCCGGCGGCGCCGAAGCTGATCGCGTTCGAGTCGGTCTACTCGATGGATGGCGATTTCGGTCCGATCGAACAGATCTGTGATCTGGCCGACGCATTCGGCGCGCTGACCTATATCGACGAAGTGCACGCGGTTGGGATGTACGGCCCGCGCGGCGGCGGTGTGACCGAGAGAGACCGCCTGGCGCACCGGATCGACATCATCAATGGCACTTTGGCCAAAGCCTACGGCGTGATGGGTGGGTATATCGCAGCAAGCGCGAAGATGTGCGATGCGGTCCGTTCTTATGCGCCGGGCTTCATCTTCACCACCTCGCTGCCGCCATCGGTTGCGGCCGGTGCTGCGGCCTCGGTGGCGTATCTCAAGACAGCGCCCGAACTGCGTGAGCAGCATCAGACCCAAGCCAAGATCCTCAAGCTGCGACTGAAGGGTCTGGGCTTGCCGCTGATCGATCACGGCAGCCACATCGTTCCGGTGATCGTTGGCAACCCGGTGCACACCAAAAAGCTCAGCGACATGCTGCTGGACGACTACGGGATCTACGTGCAACCGATCAATTTCCCGACCGTTCCGCGGGGGACGGAGCGTCTGCGCTTTACGCCTTCGCCGGTTCATGGACCCAACGAGATGAACCGTCTGGTCCAGGCCATGGACGAACTTTGGTCACATTGTGCGCTAAATCGCGCCGAACTTGCTGGTTAACCTAACGCCGACATGTGCAACTTGTTTGCCGCGTGTTAAGCTTACGCTAACAAAAGTAGCGGACGAATCGTTATGGGGATGATTCGCCGTTAGCGTGAAACACGCGATGGGCAGAATGGGGCAGCAGGAATGATTGGGCGCAGGACACAGCGCAATTCCGAAGAAGACGTGGACGTCAGGCCCAAGGGGTTCGACGACTACGAAGTACGGCTTGGCGACGTGATGCGCGGTGAGCGCGCGACGATGGGCAAGTCTCTTCTCGACGTACAGCGCGAACTGCGGATCAAGGCCAACTACATCGCTGCCATCGAGAATGCCGATCCAGACGCATTCGACACACCCGGCTTCATCGCCGGGTATGTGCGTTCTTACGCCCGTTATCTGGGGATGAACCCTGACGACACTTTTGCTGCGTTCTGCAAGGAAAGCGGGTTCGAAGTGGCCCATGGTATGTCCGCACAGGCATCGGTCGTCAAAAAATTTGTCGGGGACCTTCCGAACCGTGGCCCGATGGGGCGCGATCCGTTCATTTCGCCGAACACGCCCTACATTCCCGGCCGCGAGTCCGTGTTCAGCCAGATCGAGCCGCGCGCCGTAGGCTCGTCGCTTGTCCTCCTCGCGCTGATCGCCGGGATCGGATATGGCGGCTGGTCGGTTCTGAACAAGATCCAGCAGGTTCAGGTCTCGCCCGTCGAACAGGCCCCGGTCGTGCTGTCCGATCTTGACCCGCTGTCGGCCATCCGGACCGAGTCCGGAACGACCGAGGTTGCGGCCGCTGAAATTCCCAGCCCCGAAGCGCTGGACCGTCTCTACCGCCCCCAAGCACTGGATGTACCGGTGATGGTTGCACGGGATGCCCCGATTTCCACACTCGATCCTCGGACCGTAGGCACGTTCCGTCCGCCGGAAGTCCCGGAAATCGCGCTGGCTGAAATTCATACCGTCGAAAGAACTGCCGCGACCCTTCCACAGGTGGTTGAAAAGGTCGACACGTCGCTGAAAATCGTCGCGGTCGAACCGGCCTGGATGCGGGTCACCGCAGCGGATGGCAGCGTGATCTTCGAAGGCACGTTGGGAACCGTCGAAAACGGCAAGAGCTTTGAGGTTCCCTTGACGGAAGAGCCGCCGCAACTGCGGGCCGGTGCGTCGGGCAACGTGTATTTCTCGATGAACGGCGAGCTCTATGGGCCGGCTGGTGCACCGGGAACCGTCGCCAAGGGTGTGGTTCTGTCCAAGGACGCTGTGGCCGAGACTTATGCCGTGGCGGATCTTGAGGCTGAGCAAAACATTGCGCTCAAACAGCTGGTGGCTGAGCTTCAGACACAATCCGCCGAGGCGCCGGCAGAGTGATCTTGCCATTGCGGCGGGCTTGCCCCCGGACTATCTAAAGGCCAGACCCCAGGCTGACGCGGATCCGTTTTCATGTCTCTGAACCATGTGCGCCCTTGGCGCGACATCTATCGCCGCAAATCCCGCCAGATCATGGTTGGCAATGTCCCGGTAGGTGGCGACGCGCCGATTGCCGTTCAGACCATGACCAACACGCTGACGACCGATGTCGCCGCGACCGTGGCGCAGGTACAAGCTGCGGCAGAGGCGGGGGCCGATATCGTGCGCGTTTCGGTCCCGGACGAGGCGTCGTCGAAAGCGTTGAAGGAGATCGTGCGCGAAAGCCCGGTGCCGATCGTGGCGGATATCCATTTCCACTATCGCCGCGGGATCGAGGCCGCCGAGGCCGGTGCCGCCTGCCTGCGCATCAATCCGGGCAATATCGGTGACGAGGCGCGGGTGAAAGAGGTCATCAAGGCCGCACGCGACCACAATTGCTCGATCCGCATCGGCGTGAACGCGGGCAGCCTGGAAAAGCACCTGCTGGAGAAATATGGCGAGCCGTGCCCTGAAGCGATGGTGGAAAGCGGGTTGGAGCATATCCGTATTCTGCAGGATAACGATTTCCACGAATTCAAGATCAGCGTGAAGGCCAGCGACGTGTTCCTGTCGGCCGCGGCCTATCAGGGCATCGCCGAGGCCACCGACGCCCCGATCCATCTGGGCATCACCGAGGCCGGTGGGCTGGTCAGCGGCACGATCAAGTCGGCCATCGGGCTGGGCAACCTGCTGTGGATGGGCATCGGCGACACGATCCGCGTCAGCCTGTCCGCCGATCCGGTCGAAGAGGTGAAGGTCGGGTTCGAGATACTCAAGTCTCTTGGCCTGCGCCATCGGGGCGTGAACATCATCTCGTGCCCGTCCTGCGCGCGGCAGGGGTTCGACGTGATCAAAACCGTCGAGACGCTGGAACATCGGCTGGAGCATATCAAGACGCCGATGAGCCTGTCGATCATCGGCTGCGTCGTCAACGGCCCGGGCGAGGCGTTGATGACCGATGTCGGTTTTACCGGCGGCGGCGCAGGCTCGGGCATGGTGTATCTGGCGGGCAAGGCCAGCCACAAGATGTCGAACGAACAGATGATCGACCACATCGTCGAGCAGGTGGAAAAGAAGGCGGCCGAGCTGGAAGCCGCGGCCGAGGCGGCGGAGTAGTACTTTAACTTCGATCCGGAACTAATTCATCATAAGCCATTTTTAGGCCCATTTTTGCGGTATCAATCGCGATATCGACTGTCTGGACCGGAGTTCGATTCTTTGAAACCAATGCCTTTTGTGACGGCCCTTGCCGTCATCCTTCTTTCTGCGTGCAGCAGCCCCTCTACCGGGTCGGACAAACGCCCCGGTTTCTTCAGTGTTCCAGTTCCGCAGTCTGCACCGGGGACGCAACTTGGGTATATGTCGGTGCATGTGTCCGGTTTCGGAAATGACGGAGTGACAACGCGCGCAGACGTCCGGCTCAGCCCGGGCGGGACCGGCAAACCGCGGGGCCGTTTGACCCCGATCATGAATGTCGACCCGCAGCTGGCGTCTCGGGTCGCGGTATCGTTCAAAACCGGTCAGGATGCCCAGGCGGCCTATGCTTTGGCGAAACAGATCGCAGGGGCGACCTACTGCCCAACCGGCCCAATTTCTGAAAACACCGGTATTCGCAAGTACGACAATCCCCAGGACCTGCAGGCAATTCTGGCTGAAAGCAAACGGCAGGGGCGTGACGTCATTCCATCGGGAATTCGGGGCAAATCCGTACCCGCGACCCAATTTAGAAAACTGGAACTCCGACATGGGTCGTGTCGATGAAATGCGACGCCCCGTATCCAAACGACTAGGGCGTCGTTTCAACGGGGCGGCGATCAAGCCGCCCCAGCTGCTTCAGCCGCGTTCAGCCCGCACACCGTCAGCGATCTGTTTCATCTGATCTGCGGGCAGGAAGCCCCGCAGCATCTCGGTGCCCAGAACAAAGGATGGGGTGCCCGAAATCCGCATGCGCTGCGCCAGTGCCCGCGTCTTGGCAATTTCTTCGGTCACTTCGTCGCTGTCCATCGCCACAAGGATGGCGTCACTGTCCAGTCCCAGCCCGTCCGAGATCCGGCGCAGCGTCACTTCCGAAGGCTCGCCCGTGAATTCCAGCAGGGCGTCATGGACTTGCTTGTACGCGTCATCCCCGGCGACCTGCTTGGTGGCGATGGCAAAGCGCGACGAAAGAACCGACGCATCGCCCAGAATTGGGAACTCCTTGATGATCAGGCGGATGTTGCCATCCTCGGCCAGCAGCGCGTCCACTTCGGGGACCGCGCGGCGACAGTATCCGCAACGGTAATCCATGAACTCGACGAGGGTGATGTCGCCGTCCGGGTTGCCACCGACCCAGCTATAGCCGTCATTGAACAGCTCGTCGGCGTTTTCAGCGATCAATTGCTGGTCGGCCTGTGCTTCGGCCGCAGCGTTGCGTTGCTCAAGGATGTTGATCGCCTCGAGAATGACTTCGGGATTTTCCAGGAGGTATTCCCGCACTTGCGCGCCGAACTCTGCTCTTTCGGAGTCGGTCATCGAGGACAGATCCAGCGCATTGGCCGGACCGGTAATCAGGGAAAGCCCCAGAAGGGCAGGTGCTGCGTGTCTGAGGATCATTTCCGGTTCCTTTTCGATTTCTCAGCTTGTTCTGCGGCAATCAGCACATCCTGTGCCCGTTGCCAACCCGTCGAGCCTTCGGGCAACTGACCGATGGCTCGTCTTGCGTGAATTCCGGCATCCAGCAGGCGCCCCTCAAGAGCGAAACGCTCGGCAGTGACGGCGGATGCCATACCGTTGTTGCCGACCTTTGAATAGGCCATTCCCAGATCCTGCATCAGGCGGCCGTTCCGGTAGTCGCGGGCGCGTGCGCTTTCCAACACCTGCAGGGCCTTTTTGGTCTGTCCGTCAGCAAGCAGGGCGCGCCCGTAGCCAGCCATGATCAATGCGTCGGTCGGAGCCAGCTCGGACGCCCTGGCATAGGCCGTGACCGCCTCCGAGACCCGAAGGTTCTCCAAAAGGATCTGCCCCTTCAGTTCGTGATAGAACGGATCGTCAGGGCGGATGGCCAGCGCACCATCAATGGCTGCCCGCGCAGCCGAAAGGTTGCGGTTCTGATGATGGGCGGCGGCCTCGCGCATCAGGCGAATATCCTGCGCCGTTTCTTCCTTGGCCCGCCGCAGGGTCCAGCCGGGAGAGCGCAGAAACGCGGACAGCTTGCCCTTGACCCGCGCAAACCAGTAGTCGGCATTCGGGTTAGATTTCGCCCGATCCCCGAATTGGTAGAGAAATTCCTCGGCAGCGCGCAGGCGTTCACGGCTGGTCGGGTGCGAGCGCATATAGGGATCCTGATTGATCTCGTTCAGCAATTCTTGGCCTGCGAATTTGCGGTGCAGTTCGACCATGCCAATGGGGGAAATCTCGGCCCAACGCAGGTAGCTGGCGGCGCTGCGATCCGCCGAGGATTCTTCGGCCCGCGTATGGCCCAGAAAACTGCGGATTGCGGCCCCTTGGGTGCCGGCGGCAATGCCCGCGGCGGCCTCTCCGCCGCCCGCAGCGGCGGCAATCAGAGCCAGCGCGGTGCCGAAACCGGCCGCGCGTTGAGCCGCCCGAAGGTTCTCGGCCCGACGGGCGAGGTGCCCGTTGGCGATATGGGCCGCCTCATGCGCGATCACGGCCTGCAGCATCTCGGGGCTGTCGACCGTCAGGATCAGTCCGTGGTTCAGGTAGATCGTGTTGTAGTCGATGACGAATGCGTTGAACGTCCCGTCCTTGACGACCATCACCCGCACGCGGTTGGTGTTCAGGCCGGCGGCGCGCAAGATCGGAAAGGCCAGTTCGCGCAGCCCGTGTTCTATATCGGGGTCGCGGATCAGGCTTTGCGCGTGGCTTTGCGCGGTCGACGCCATCCACAGCGCCACCGCCAGCAGAATTGCCGGGATTGACGCCAGCCGGGATCCGCGTTCAAAAGCCATGGTCGCAACATGGGAGATGGGCATGCGAAACTCAACCCGGTCGGGCGTTGATCCCTTCATCGTGATGGACGTGATGGAGGCCGCGCGCCGCGCTGAAGAGGCCGGGCGCCACATCATCCACATGGAGGTCGGCCAACCCGGAACCGGCGCGCCCCAAGGCGCGCTGGAGGCGCTGGCCGAGGCGATGCGGCAAGGCCCGCTGGGCTATACCGTCGCGCTGGGCCTGCCGGCGCTGCGGCAACGCATCGCACGGATGTACGGCGAATGGTACGACGTCGACCTGAACCCCGAGCGGGTGGTGATCACTCCCGGATCCTCGGGCGGATTCCTGCTGGCCTTCACTGCGCTGTTCGACAGCGGCGACCGGGTGGGGATCGGCGCGCCGGGCTATCCCTCCTATCGGCAGATTCTGCGGGCGCTGGGTCTGGTGCCGGTCGATCTGCCGACCGCGCCGGAAAACCGCCTGCAACCCGTGCCACAGGACTTTGCCGGGCTCGACCTGCAGGGGCTGATGGTGGCCTCGCCCGCGAACCCGACCGGAACCATGCTGGACCACGCCGCCATGGGTGCGCTGATCGAGGCCGCGCGGGGGCAGGGGGCCTCGTTCATCAGCGACGAAATCTATCACGGGTTGGAATACGAGGCCAAGGCGGTCACTGCGCTGGAACTGACCGACGAGTGCTATGTCATCAACTCGTTTTCCAAGTATTTCTCGATGACCGGCTGGCGCGTCGGCTGGATGGTGGTGCCGGAAGATCAGGTGCGCGTTGTCGAGCGCATCGCCCAGAACATGTTCATCTGCGCGCCCCATGCCAGCCAGGTCGCCGCGCTGGCCGCGATGGATTGCGAAGACGAACTGCAGGGCAACCTGGCCGTCTATCGGCGCAACCGCAACCTGATGCTGAAGGGCCTGCCCGAGGCCGGGTTCACCAACATCGCGCCACCCGACGGGGCGTTCTATGTCTATGCCGATGTCTCGGACCTGACCCAGGACAGCCGCGCCTTTGCCGCCGAGATCCTGGACAAAGCCGGCGTCGCCGTGACGCCGGGGCTTGATTTCGACCCGGTGCGCGGCCACACGACCCTGCGCTTTTCCTACGCCCGGTCGACCAAGGACATTGAACAGGGCCTTGAACGGTTGCGCAGCTTCATGGCGGATCGCCGGACGGCGCAGAAGTCGGCCTGAGGCGTTCACAAACCGGCCACGCTGCGATAGGCTCCTGCCAAACGATCTCGGGAAAACTTGAGGCCATGAGCAGGATCTTCTTCGTATGTGCGCTGATTTGGGCGCTGGCCGGAGCCGTTTGGGCGCAGGAATTCAACGCCTTGGCGCGGGTCCTGCCCGAGCAGAGCCGGATCACTGACGGCAAGGGTGCGGGGGTGACGCTTGAGCTGGGGCTCAGTCAGGGCGTCCCGTATCGCGTTTTCACGCTTCAAGACCCTTACCGTATGGTCATCGATTTCCAGGAGGTCGACTGGAGCGGCCTTGATCGGGCCAAGCTGTTGCAGACCCGTCGGATCAGCGGGGTCCAGTTCGGCGCCTATGTGCCCGGATGGTCCCGGATGGTGCTGGATCTGGGGGCGCCCTTGGCCGTCGATACGGCGGCCATGCGCGTGGACCCCGACAGCGGGGCCGCGGTTCTGACTCTGAATCTGAAAGGTACGGATTTCGACAATTTTGCCGCCAGCGCGGGTGCGCCGCGCAATCCGGGCTGGGATTTGCCTGCGCCTGCCGCCACGCCCCCGGTCGTGCCGCGAGATGGCGAAAGACCGCTGCGCGTGATGCTGGACCCGGGGCATGGTGGCATCGACCCCGGCGCGGAATCGGGTGGCGTTAACGAAAAAACCCTGATGCTCACGTTTGCGCGCGAACTGCGGGAACACTTGCTGCGCGCTGGCGGATACGAGGTCGTGATGACCCGGGTGGACGATCACTTCGTGTCGCTCGAACGCCGAATATCTCTGGCCCATCGGGCCAGCGCCGATGTGTTCATTTCGTTGCACGCGGATGCATTGTCCGAGGGGCAGGCTCATGGGGCCACTGTCTATTTCCTCTCCGATGAGGCCTCGGACGTGGCCAGCCAGAAACTGGCCGAGCGGCACGACCGCAGCGACCTGATCGCGGGTATCGACCTGAGCGGCTCGGACGACCAGATCGCTGACGTTTTGCTGGACATGGCACGGCAGGAGACCCAGCCGCGCTCGGAAGCTTTGGCCCATGCGCTGGCGCACGGCATGGGGCAGCAGGGCGGCCCCATGAATCGGCGCCCGATCCGCAGTGCGTCGTTTTCCGTCCTCAAGGCAGCCGACATTCCCTCGGTTCTGGTCGAGATCGGATTCATCTCCAGCCCCAGAGACCTGAAAAACCTTGTAAATCCCGAGTGGCGCATCGGAATGGCGCAGGGAATCCACCAAGGTCTTGAAGCCTGGCGCCAGCAGGATCTGATCCGCCGCGGCTTGATTGGGCAGTGACCCTGCGGCGCAAAGTGGCTAGAATGCGCCCGTGTGTTTTGACCCTTGGGTGCAGCGACACTATATAGGCGTCACCGCGAACAAAAGGCAGCAACGTGATCCGGTTCATTCTTTCGATTTTCGGGGCGGTTTTCAGCCTCGTCACCTTGGGTATTTTCATGGTCGCGCTGGTGATTGGCGCGGTCTTCTGGATGTATGGCCGCGACCTGCCCAGCCACGAGTCGCTGGCCCAGTACAAGCCGCCCACCATCAGCCGTATCTATTCGGGCAAGGGTCAACTGATCGACGAATTCGCGCAGGAGCGCCGTCTGTTCACCCCGTCCGAAGAAATCCCGGACCTAGTGAAGCACGCGTTTATCTCGGCGGAAGACAAGAACTTCTATTCGCATCAGGGGTACGACCCACGCGGGATCATCGCAGCCGGAATCGAGGCGGTCCAATCCAAGGGCGAGACGCTGCGCGGCGCGTCGACCATCACCCAGCAGGTGATGAAGAACTTCCTGCTGTCCGGCGACCGGCGGGTCGAACGCAAGATTCAGGAAATCATCCTCGCGACCAGGTTGGAAAAAACGCTGAACAAGGAACAGATCCTTGAGCTGTATCTCAACGAGATCTTCCTTGGTCAAAACTCCTACGGCGTGACCGCCGCTGCACAGACGTATTTCAACAAGACTTTGCAGGAACTGGCCCCGCATGAAGCCGCGACGCTGGCTGCGATGCCCAAGGCGCCTTCGGACTATCACCCGGTGCGCCAGAAACAGCGTCTGTTGGATCGCCGCAACTACGTGCTGCGCGAGATGTATCAGAACGGATATATCGATCAGGCAACCTATGAGACTGAAGTGGCGCAACCGCTGCGTTCGGTTCAGAACGGTGATTTCGAAAGCTTCCGCACCGCACTGCCACCGCGCGACTATTTCACCGACGAAATCCGCCGCCAGCTGAGCGAGGACTTCGGCGAGGGTGAGTTCTTTACCGGTGGTTTCACCGTCCGGGCCTCGGTTGACGAGGAGATGCAGGTTGAAGCCGCACGCGCCCTGCGCGAGGCGCTTCAGAAATATGACCAGTCGCGCGGCAAGTGGCGCGGCACGGGTGAAACCATCCCCGAGGAAAAACTGGCAGACGAAGCGCAGTGGCGCGAAGCTCTGGCGATCATGGAAATTCCGCGGGACGTGGTGCTGCCCACGCAATGGTACCCCGCGGTGGTGCTGGATGTGGCCGATCAGCAGTTGACGGTAGGGATCGAGAACGGTCCGGCTGACGGCATCATCCCGCGCAGCGACATCAAATGGATGCAGGGTGACTTCAAGGCAAACTTCAAACGCGGCGACGTGATCCTGGTCGTTGCCGGGGAAGAGGGCCAGTGGTCCGCCCGTCAAGTTCCCGAGGTCCAAGGCGGCTTCGTGGCGATGGATGTGAACTCGGGCCGCGTTCTGGCGATGCAGGGCGGGTTCTCGTACCAGGACTCGGTGTTCAACCGGGCAACCCAGGCGCAGCGCCAACCGGGATCGGCCTTCAAGCCTTTCGTCTATGCGGCAGCACTGGACAGTGGCTACAGCCCAGCGACCATCGTCGTAGACGCCCCGATCGAGGTGAACACACCGCAGGGCTTGTGGACCCCGAAGAACTCGACCAACAAATTCTACGGGCCGACGCCCCTGCGCACCGGGATCGAGCAGTCGCGAAACCTGATGACCATCCGACTGGCGCAAGAGGTTTCGATGCCGGTGGTTGCGGGATACGCGGAGCGGTTCGGTGTGTATGACAACATGGGTCCCTACCTGGCCAATGCGCTGGGGGCCGAGGAGACGACGCTCTACAAGATGGTGGCGGCCTATGCGATGTTCGCCAACGGCGGCGAGCGGGTCGAACCGACTCTGGTCGACCGGATCCAGGACCGGTTCGGCAAAACGATCTATCGGCATGATGACCGGCAGTGCCTGGATTGCAACTCCAGCTGGCTGGAGCCCGACGCCTCACCCACGATCGTGACCGACCGAGAGCAGGTGATGGATGCAATCACGGCTTATCAGCTGACGTCGATGATGAAGGGCGTGGTTGATCGCGGCACCGCGTCTCGTGTGGTCAATCTGCCGGTTCCGACGGCTGGCAAGACCGGTACGACCAACGAATCCAAGGACGCCTGGTTCATCGGCTTCACCTCGAACATCGTTGCCGGGTGCTACATCGGGTATGATCGCCCGCGCCCGATGGGGCGGGGTGCTTACGGCGGCACGCTGTGCGGTCCGGTCTTCCAGAGCTTTATGGAAAAGGCCGTCGAGAAATACGGCGGCGGTCCGTTCGAAGTGCCGCCGGGTGGGCACTTCATCAAGATCGACCGTTTCAGCGGTGCCCGTCTGCCGGATGACGCATCGGGTGACTATGTGGTGGCCGAGTATTTCCGTGATGGCGTCGACGGGTTCATCGACCGTGTCTATGACGGTGGTTTTGCGATGGGGTCCGATCTGCCGTTGTTCGAAGAAGTGACCAATGGCGGGCGCCAGGTCCAGACCTCGACCGGGCAGACCATCATCGTGGGGCCCAAGGCCAGCCAGGGCGATCTTCAGGGCGGCGGACTTTACTGATCTGCAGCGCTTAGAAACAGGCGCAGCAGATCGGCCTCCGGGTCACTCTCGACCGATCCGCCGGACCGCCAGCATATGGACAGGGCGCATTTGGCCGCCGCCCATCGGGCCAGACGCGTCCGCGAAACATTCATCGCCGCGGCGTATAGATCCAGGCACGCGGAAATCTGCCCGACTTCGCGCACAAGGTCCGGCATGCCTTTTGGGTACCGCAGCGCATTTGCCAGTTCGAACGCCGGATCCCCGACATAACCCTTGGCATCGATCACGCGCGGGCCGGACGCAGTCAAGATGACATTGTCGGGGTGCAGGTCTCCATGCAGGGGGAGATGCACGGGTTGCATCTGCAGCAAATCCTGAGCCAAAGCTATGGCGCGCCGCATATCGGCCTGCAGGGGCCGCGTACATTGATCGGCAAATCCGACGTCGAAAAGCGGTGCAAACACTTGCTCCAAAGGCCTCAACCCGCTCACTTCGACAATCGGATCAGCATGCAGGTTCCGCGCCGTTTCAGCCAGTAGTGTCAGGGCGTCGGCCACGTTGCCCGCCCGTGCATGATCGCCGAGGGTCGGACCCTCGAGCCACTCCATCATGACCGCCCGGCGGTCTTCGGCCAGGATCGCGACGGCGCCCCGGTTGCGCCAGGCGGCCAGCAGGCGGCATCCCGGCGCCTCGTTCCCGCGATCGGCGCGGCGATAGAGCTTGAGCGCGACTTCAGACCCGTCCTCACGTTTGGCCCGCCAGACACGCGCCGCGCCGGTATCCGCCACCAGCCGCGGGTCGGCCAGATACCATTTCTTCAGGAACTGCTCCGGTCCGTGCTGCATTTGCCTTTCGGGTCATCTTGTGGTGGCCTGAACCTCTTGCTATCACGCAGGCCTGATTGAGCAAGTTGGGACCTGACCATGCGCGCCGAAATCCAGAACATCGTGGCCGAGATCCAAAAATCGCTGGAGCTGCTGGCCCAGCGTATGGACTATGAAACCGCGCCGCACCGGCTGGAGGAATTCAACGCCCGCGTCGAGGACCCCAACCTGTGGGACAACCCCGAAAACGCGCAGAAGCTGATGCGCGAACGGCAGGTTCTGGTCGATGCCATCGAAACCTACGAGTCCATCAAGACCGATCTGAACGACAACATCGAACTGATCGAGCTGGGCGAGATGGAGGACGATGAAGAGGTCGTCAAGGATGCCGAAGAGGCCCTGAAGAAGCTGCGCGACAAGGCGGCCGAGAAAGAACTCGAGGCGCTGCTAGACGGCGAGGCCGATGCCAATGACACCTTCCTTGAAATCAACGCGGGCGCCGGGGGGACCGAAAGCTGCGACTGGGCCTCGATGCTGGCGCGGATGTATGTCCGCTGGGCCGAGAAAAAGGGCTACAAGGTCGAGCTGCAGTCGGAAACTCCGGGCGAAGAGGCGGGGATCAAGTCGGCGGCCTACAAGATCTCGGGTCACAACGCATATGGTTGGCTGAAATCCGAAAGCGGCGTGCACCGGCTGGTGCGCATCTCGCCCTATGACTCGGCGGCCAAGCGGCACACGTCGTTCAGCTCGGTCTGGGTCTATCCGGTGGTGGACGACAATATCGAGATCGAAGTGAACCCGGCCGATATCCGCGTCGATACCTACCGGTCCTCGGGGGCGGGCGGTCAGCACGTCAACACCACCGACTCGGCGGTGCGGATCACCCACATCCCGACCGGCATCGTGGTGACCAGTTCGGAAAAATCGCAGCACCAGAACCGCGACATCGCCATGAAGGCGCTGAAATCGCGCCTGTACCAGATGGAGCTGGACCGCCGCAACGCCGAGATCAACGCCGCGCACGAAGCCAAGGGCGATGCCGGCTGGGGCAACCAGATCCGGTCCTATGTTCTGCAGCCCTATCAGATGGTCAAAGACCTGCGCACCAGCTACGAGACGTCGGACACCAAAGGGGTCCTGGACGGTGATCTGGATGCATTCATGGCAGCCACTCTGGCCCTCAAGGTCTCGGGCAAAAGCCGGGCCGAGGCGCAGTCGGACGACTGATGCCGCGCAGTTGAACTGCGTGGAAAAGATATATCCAAAACACCGGGTTTAAATGCACACATGGGGTCGCTAGGCTGAGCGCAAGCAAAGCTCGGACGTAACCCCATGAACCTAAGCGATACTTCAGCCGCTGATCTTCTCGAGAAACTCGCGACAGGGCATTTGTCGGCCGCCGAGTTGATGCGCGCGACGCTCGACCGGATTGCCCAGGTGAACGGGCAGGTCAATGCAATTGTCGCGCTGCAGGATGAGGATGTGCTTATGGCACAAGCCCGGGCCGCCGACGACAAGTCGGGCCGCGGGCCGCTTCATGGGCTTCCGATTGCCGTCAAAGACCTGGTCAATGTGGCTGGCATCGCGTCGACCCAGGGGTCGCCGGTTTTTCGCAATCACGTCCCAGCCGTCGACGACCTGATCGCAGCACGTTTGCGGGCTGCCGGGGCTATCCTGATCGGAAAGACGAACACACCGGAGTTCGGGTTGGGCTCGCACACCTTCAATCCGGTCTATGGCGCAACCCGGAACCCATACGATCCGGCCCGGTCCTGCGGTGGGTCGTCGGGTGGCGCAGCGGTGGCCTTGGCCACTGGGATGGTCGCGCTGGCGGATGGGTCGGACATGATGGGCAGCCTGCGCAATCCGGCCGCGTGGAACAACGTGTACGGTTTCCGGCCCAGCTGGGGCCGGGTTCCCTCGGAACCACAGGGTGATTTGTTCCTGCACCAGCTCTCGACCTTGGGACCGATGGCCCGCAGCCCGCAGGATATCGGACTATTGCTGGATGTGATCTCTGGCCCCGATCCGAGGCAGCCTTTGAGCGTTCCCTGCGAACCCGTCACCCCATTGTCTGTCGAAAGCCTGGACGGGATGCGGATCGGATGGCTGGGCGATTGGGGCGGCGCATTCCCGACCGAGGAAGGGATTCTGACCCAATGCAGCAACGAGTTGGCGATTTTTGAGGGACTTGGCGCAACCGTCGAGGACGTACCGCCGCCCTTCGATGCCGAACGCCTGTGGAACAGCTGGATCACCCTGCGGTCGTGGAGCGTAGCAGCAAGTCTGCTGCCTTTGGCCGACCGAAAAGACGCCCTTAAGGACACCGCGCAATGGGAGCTGGAGCGAGGTCTGGCCCTGACGGCGATGGAGGTCCATGCAGCCAGCGTCACCCGTTCGGATTGGTACCGTCGGGCGGTCGAACTGTTTGCCGAGTATGATGCGCTGGTGTTGCCGGCGGCTCAGGTGTGGCCGTTCCCTGTGGATCAGCCGTATCCGCGCAGCATTGGTGGGGTCGCGATGGACACCTATCATCGTTGGATGCAGGTGGTCACGCCGGTCAGCCTGATTGGTCTGCCCTGCCTTTCGATACCGGCGGGGTTCGGCCCCGGAGGCCTGCCGATGGGAATGCAACTGTTCGGGCCGCGCGGCAGCGACGCGCAACTGCTGGCTTTGGGGGCCGCCTATCACGCCGTGACGCATTGGCCGCAAAAACGCCCGGCCATGGCCTGAGGGCAAGGGGAGGAGAAACGTAACATGGAAAAGCCATTCGGAGTGCCAACGCTGAAACCGGCGGATATCGGCATGTTGCGCACGGCGCTGCATCGCGCCTGGCAGGATTATCGCCGCGCACCGGTCTTTGGCCTGCTGTTCGGCGGCTTCTACGTTCTGGTCGGGTGGTTGATGGCCTGGGTAACCGTGCAAACGGGCACCTCGTTCTGGCTGGTTCTGGCTGCCATCGGCTTTCCGCTGATCGGGCCGTTCGCCGCCGTGGGTTTGTACGAGGTATCGCACCGGCTCGAGAGGAATGAGCCGTTGGACTATGGCGCCATCTTCGGTGTCGTGATCCAGCAGAGCCGCCGTCAGTTGCCGTCGATCTGCGCGATCATCGTCGTGATGTTTCTGTTCTGGTTCTTTCTCGGCCACATGATCTTTGCGCTGTTCATGGGGCTGTCGACAATGACAAACGTGTCGTCATCGCTTGAGGTGTTTCTGACACCCAACGGTCTGGCTATGCTGGCTGTCGGCACTGCTGTAGGCGCGATCTTTGCCATCCTGCTTTACATGATCACCGTGTTGTCGATCCCGATGCTGCTGGACCGGGAACTCGACTTCGTCACTGCCATGATCTCAAGCTATGCCTATGTCAGCGTGAACAAGCGGGTCATGCTGGGCTGGGGTGCCTTCATTGCGGTCACGACCTTTGTCGCCATGGTGCCCTGGTTTTTGGGATTGCTGATCGTGTTGCCTCTGTTCGGTCATGCCAGCTGGCACCTGTATCGGCAGATCACCGAAGACGACGCAGCGGCGGAGCCGGTTATCGAAGCGGCCCAAGCCTAGGTTCTCGGGGTCAGGAATCGGGCACTTCGCGGCCCATGTCGACCAGCATCTGACGCAGACGTCCCGCGCCGGGCAGGTTGGCTTCAAGCGCATGGACATAGGCGTGGGTCAGAAAAAAGCTCCGGGCGTCGTCGTCCTGCTGGCTGGCGGCGGCCAATTCGTACAATTCAGCCAAAGCCGTGATGTCACCCGCCGCATGCGCCTGCAGAAGGCGGGTGTGCAGGTCGGTCATTCAGCGGCCAGTTCGTTGCGATGTGCCATCAGACGCTGCGCCACCCAGTCGTGGAACAGATGGGTCGGCCCGTCCATCGCCGGCGAGAAATGTCCGCCGTCAAACCCCGGCGCCGCGCGGCCACGCTGCATCCCTTCTACGACGAACACATCCTCTTCAAAGACCACTTTCCACTGCTCGGCATTGCGGGCGCGCAGATCCGCATCGGTATCTGGCGCCGAATAGAACAGGTGGATGTGCTCCGAGGTCCGGTTCTGGGCCTCGGGCCGCAGAATGATGGCGAAGGCGTGGTCCCGGTGCACGCCCAGCAGCACGTTGGGGAAGGCGGCAATGTATTCGGCTGCGGTGTCCCATTTCTCGCTGAGACCTTCGAAATCGGGAAAAACCCGACCGTCCTCAGTTTTCAGTTGCCGATAGACCAAGGTTCCCTGACCGGAATAAAGGCCGGGCTCCTGGATGTGATAGTGGTCCTCAAGCCGCGAGTAACTGTTCAACCCGGGATGCACCCACGGCAGGTGATAGCTTTCACAGTAGTTCTCGACCGCCAGTTTCCAGTTGCAATTGACGTCCAACCGAAAGGAACTTTCCGGGCCGCCGTGGTACAGCGGCTTGTCGAACTCGGCCCAACGCTCGATCAGCCTGGCGTTGGCATCCTCGAACGTCGGCGCGTCGCCCGAGACGTTGATCCAAACCACGTCGCGCCATATATGGCTACGCACCTCGATCAGGCCGAGTTCCGATTTGCTGACCGCGTCATGTGCGTTCTGGCCCGGGCCGCCCACATGCGGCGTGGCGACCAGCCGGCCTTCGGTGGAATAGCACCAGCTGTGATAGGGGCAGCGAATGGCGCCTTCGATCTTGCGGGGCTCTTCGACCAGGATCATGCCGCGGTGACGGCAGATATTCTGAAACACACGGACCGTACCGGAACGGTCACGCAGCAACAGGAGCGGAATACCCATGAACTCCAGCGGAACCGCGTCACCGGGCTCGGGGACATCGGCGGTGACCGCGAGACCGGCCCAGCCATCCAGCAGCAGGGCGCGAGTTTCTTCGGCGTGCAGGGCAGGGTCCGTATAATGTGCGTTGGGCAGGCCCAGAGCGGTTTCAATGCTCTGACGAACAGCCGACAGTTCGGTTGGGGTGCTGGCCATCTGGTTCTCCTCGCTTCTCCACCAGCCTAGGCATCCGGGGCCAGCCCTTGCTTACACTTCTGCGACTCCGGCTTTTCTCACAACGACATGCACGGGAGTTTGGGCGGTTTCCTATGTCCGGCGCGCCAGTCTTGCTGCCTCCAGCGTTGCCCGGAAATCGTGGCCCAGATGGCGGATTTCCAATCTGTAGATGTGCGGAGTAGCCGCAGAGTGCTCCATGCACGAACCGATCCAGACGCCGTTGCCATCGGTCATGTCCTTGCGGATCACCATCGTCTTGCTGTCACGACCAGCCTCGCGCGACAAGACTGCGTAGATATTGGGTCCGGCGCAGGCGGCGAAGCCACGAAGTTCACGGCCCGTGGCGGAACGCGTACCGGCCATGGCCGGCGGCAGGAAGCCGCGCAGGACAGCACACTGATGCAGGTGCCGGGTTTGAACCAGCCAATGATGGGCGCGTGGATCGGCTTCGCCGCCATGTTGCGTCACAAGATAGACGCCGCTTGGAAACGTGTCCTCGGTCAAGGCTGCCAGTCCGGGCCGAAGGAACTGGACCACGCTTTCGGGCAGGTCACAGCGCCGGGGCGCGGGGATTTCCTCAAGCGGTTTCAGCAGAATGCGGGCGTCCACGTCAAAGAACCGGCAGATGCGGTCCAGAACGTCCGGGCGTGGAAAACTCTCGCCAGAAAGATACCGGTTGAACTGCGTGCGGTTGACGCCCAGCTGTCTGCACAGTTCGGCGACCGAAGGATAGCGGTCGGCAAGTTGCCTGAGATTCGCCCCCAGCATGCTGCGCAGCTCGGCGGGCGTGCGAGTGTCTACGGCCATGTCTCACTCTGGTTTGCAACGGTTCGGGAAACACGACCGGATCGGCCAGAAAGGTCGGTCGCCAGTCAAGAAATCGCAAAATTGACCCCATGGAACACGCAGTTTGCGTATTCTGGTCCAAGCGTAACGCGCTCAGGCGCGAACGCAATAGGCATTAAGCCTATTTGTATGGTCTTTTTCCTATCAGTGCTCAGTTACGCACCCGCGGAATTCGATCCGAAAACGCAAAACGCCCCGTCGATCTGCGCGACGGGGCGTTTTGATGGGTTCGCGAAAAATCAGTTGCCGCGCAGCAGGGCCGCGACGCCTGTCCGTGCAACCTCGACAGAGCCCAGCGGGCGCATCAGATCGGCAAATGCATCGATCTTGTCCGGCGCGCCGGTGATTTCGAAGATGAACGAATTCAACGTGCTGTCCACGACATTGGCCCGGAAAATGTCGGCAAGGCGCAACGCCTCGACCCGCTTGTCGCCTTCGCCGACGACCTTGATGATCGCCAGTTCCCGTTCGACCGAAGGGCCTTCGACTGTCAGGTCATGCACGTCATGCACCGGGACGATACGGCCCAGCTGAGCCTTGATCTGTTCGATCACCTGCGGTGTACCGGTGGTGACGATCGTGATGCGGCTGAGGTGCCCGGTGTGGTCGACCTCGGCCACGGTCAGGCTTTCGATGTTGTAGCCGCGCCCCGAGAACAGCCCGATGACCCGGGCTAGAACCCCCGGTTCGTTTTCGACCAGAACAGCGATCGTGTGGCGTTCCTGCACGTCCGAGAAGGTCGGGCGCAGGTTGTAGGCCGAGTGGCGGGTGGAACCTTTTCGGATCTTGAGTGCAGTCATTGGAAGACCTCATCGTTGGCAGAGGAATTGTCTGGCGCCCGCAGCCGTTGAACAACGGCACCGATGCAAACCAGACAGGAAAGATACAAAAGCGGTGCAAAAAGCAGGCGGATCGAGATGTCGACCTCGCCGCGGAACAGAAAGGCGAAGAAAGCGGGGGCGGCACCCAGCCACATCGCTCCGGCCAGCGCCAGGCCCCATGGGCTGTTCGTCAATACACCTGCGCGCAAGAGGAATAGTCCCGCAGCGGAGATCAGAGCAGACTCGTAGAACCACAGGTATGGGGTGGATAGCATAACCGCCAGCGCCAGCACCGCGGCACGCAGGTCAAAACCGATCCGGGGGCTGCGCCATGTGATCGTGACCATGATGGCCGCGCAGGCTGTGATCGTCCACTGAACGGCCAAGGCGACAGGCTCGGGCAGCCCAAAGCTGGCGAGCGTCGAATAGGGGCTAAGCATCAGATTGTTTTCGACGATGGTTTCACGCACCACCGAAAAGTGGACCGCCATCATGTTGCGCATTTCCAGCCAGTATTCCGGACCGTAGAGCGCAGTCGCCAACCCCGAGATGACCAGGGTCGTGACGCCGGCCGAAATGATGGTCGGCCACGCCCGGCACGCCAGCAAAGCAAAGGGAATCAGGATGCCCAGCTGAGGTTTGAGCGTCAGAAGGCCGACAAAAAAGCCGGCAAGAACCAAACGTTGGTTCTTGAGCGCTGCAAGTGCCGCCAGCAAACCGGCCATCCACAGGGCTGCGGTCTGCCCCATGAACAGGGTCGGCAATATCGCGGGAGGCAGCGCAAATGCGAACCAGACCGGTGTGATGCCTTCCGCGAACGGCCGGGCGGCGAATATCATCGCGACGATCGACGCGATCGAGAAGACCAGCCAGGCAATGGGGAAGGGAAGGGCGCCCAAGGGTTGCAGCGTTGCAAGAAACGCCGGCGGGTAAGACCAGGGCATCCAGTCATCTTCCTTGATGACGTTGTGCATGGCGGTCAGGCTGTCGACACTGAAAGCCGACAGAGGCTCACCCAGATGGGCCAGACGTCCGGCGGCCCAGAAGACCCGAAAGTCGATCGGAAAGCCGGCGCTGCCATTGGCCGCGATCTCGCTCCAGCTGAGGCCGAGCCAGATGACAAAGACCCCAAGCACCAGCGCAGGGACAAGAATGCCCAACTGCCAGCCGCGACGCCCCGCAAAAATCTGCAGGTTCTCGCGTGGAGATGTCTGAGTGGGGATGCCGGGCATGTTCCGTCCTGTCCTGTGAGCGTCCATCAGGGCCAACAGCGTGGCCCTGTGTCCGCAAGCAATATCAAACCAGCACCGCGCCGCCAGCCTGAATGACACCCTTCGTTTCGGCCTCGCCCAGCAGCATCTCGTTATGGGCCTTGCCCGACGGGATCATGGGGAAGCAGTTCTCGTGCTTTTCCACCAGACAGTCAAAGATCACCGGACCGTCGTAATTGATCATCTCCATGATCGCGTCATCCAGATCGGCGGGGTCTTTGCAGATGATCCCCTTGGCCCCGAAGGCCTCGGCCAGCTTGACGAAATCGGGCAGGGCCTCGGACCACGAATGCGAGTAGCGTTCGCCGTGCAGCAGTTCCTGCCACTGGCGCACCATGCCCAGGCGTTCGTTGTTCAGGATGAACTGTTTCACCGGCAGGCGGTATTGGACGGCGGTGCCCATCTCCTGCATGTTCATCAGCCAACTGGCCTCGCCCGCGACGTTGATCACCAGCGCGTCCGGGTGTGCCATCTGCACCCCGATCGAAGCCGGGAAGCCATAGCCCATGGTGCCCAGCCCGCCCGAGGTCATCCAGCGGTTGGGGTCTTCGAACCCAAGGAATTGCGCGGCCCACATCTGGTGCTGGCCCACCTCGGTACAGACATAGCGATCGTGGTCCTTGGTCAGCGCCTCGAGCCGTTCCAGCGCGTATTGGGGTTTTATCGCCTTTTCGCTGTTGGTGTAGGCAAGGCAGTTGACCTTGCGCCAGTCCGAGATCTGGGCCTGCCACTTGGCGATCGCTTCGGTGTTGGTTTTGCGACCACGCGCCTTCCAGACCTTCAGCACGTCTTCCAGAACATGCGCCACGTCCCCCACGATGGGGATGTCCACCCGGATCACCTTGTTGATCGAGGACGGGTCGATGTCGATATGCGCCTTCTTCGACTTGGGCGAGAACGCGTCGATACGCCCGGTGATCCGGTCGTCGAAACGGGCGCCGACATTGATCATCAGGTCACAGTCATGCATGGCCATGTTCGCCTCGTAGAGGCCGTGCATGCCCAGCATCCCGACCCAGTTCTTGCCCGATGCCGGATAGGCGCCCAGGCCCATCAGGGTCGAGGTGATGGGGAACCCGGTCGCGTCGACCAGCTCGCGCAGAAGTTGGCTGGCAGCGGGGCCTGAGTTGATCACGCCGCCGCCGGTATAGAACACGGGCCGCTTGGCGGTTTCGATGGCGGCGACCAGTTCGGTGATCTCTTCGATGTCGCCCTTGAGCGCCGGTTGATAATGCGAGGTCGATGGTTTCGGCGCGGTGTATTTGCCGGTGGCAAACTGAACGTCTTTGGGGATGTCGATCAACACAGGACCGGGACGGCCCGCGGTGGCGACATGAAACGCCTCGTGCATGGTTTCCGCCAACGAGTTGGTGTCTTTGACCAGCCAATTGTGCTTGGTGCAGGGCCGGGTGATGCCCACCGTGTCCGCCTCTTGGAACGCATCCGAGCCGATCATGAACGTCGGGACCTGACCGGTCAGAACCACGATCGGGATCGAATCCAGAAGCGCGTCGGTCAGGCCGGTCACCGCGTTGGTCGCGCCGGGCCCCGAGGTCACCAGTGCAACACCGGGTTTGCCGGTCGACCGGGCATAGCCCTCGGCGGCATGTATCGCGCCCTGTTCATGCCGCACCAGGATGTGGCGGATGTCATTTTGCAGAAAGATCTCGTCATAGATCGGTAGCACGGCGCCGCCGGGGTATCCGAATACCGTGTCCACGCCCTGATCCTTGAGGGCCTGGACCACCATCTTTGCGCCGGTCATCTCACGTGTCATCTGCTTTGCTCCGTTCGCGACATGTGTCTTGCGTTTGACAAAAAAAAGCCCCCGAAGTTTCGGAGGCGCATGGGTTCGATTATGGCTTACCGTTACCGGCCCATGCGCGTGGTTCCTACGATTACGACTAGCGTTCTCATCGCCAGAGGCTCCTTTTTGCGTGGGGCAGACATTATGGGCGGCGCGAAGGGGCGTCAACAGGCAATCTGGCCAATTTCCTGACTCTGGTGTCGAATTTTGCGACATTTTGTTGCGCAGATTGCCGCATGTGGAGAAATTTCCGGAAATACTGGCCGAGTTTTGCCGAGTTCCGAGCGGTGGTCGAGGTCAGAATGCGTCAGAGCGATGTCTGAAACGGGCATGATGCGGGGTCCGGGCTGGGTCAGGCTGGGGCTGCGAACAAGTCAGGGAGGACGGCATGCTGATGGATCTGGTGGACCTCGGGCGCTATCCGATAGATCGTCCGAATTCGGCGGCCTATGATCGGTTGATCGATGACATTCGTCGTGACCTCGAAAAAGATGGTTGCGCAGTTTTACCCGGATTTGTCCACGAAGACGGGTTGGGTCAGTTGCTGACCGAAGCCGAAGCCGTCGCGCCGAGTGCGCATCGCAGTTTCAACCGGACCAACGCCTATTTCACCAAGGACGATCCCCGCTTTGGTATCGCCCACCCGATCCGTCGGTTCTATGATCGGTCGAACGCCTTTGTTCCGGCCGACAATTTTCCGTCTACCAGTCCCCTGCGCAGAATCTACGAGTTCGAAGGATTTCTGCCCTTCATCCGCGAAGCGTTGAATGAACCCGCGGATCGGTTCTTTCGCTACGATGATCCATTGGCGGATGTGATCATCAACGTGGTCGAAGAGGGGCAGGGCTTTCCGTGGCATTTCGACACGAACAACTACACGGTTACTCTGGCGATCCAGAATGGCGAGCAAGGCGGCGCCTTTGAATACGCGCCGAACCTGCGCACCGCTGAGGAGGAGAACTTTGACAAGGTGGCCTCGGTGTTAGACGGCAATATGGGAATGGTACGCCAGTTGGAGCTCAATCCCGGTGATCTGCAAATCTTTCGGGGGCGCTATTCCTTGCATCGCGTGGCGCCAGTGTCGGGTGCACGGCCGCGCTACGTGGGGATATTCTCCTTTGTCGAGGCCGAAGGCATGTGTGGCGGGGTCGAGCGTACACGGCAGCTCTACGGCCGTGTGCTGCCGTGTCATCGCGACAGGGAGGGGGTGCGAAACGATGAGCTTCTGGACTGACCCGTGCTAGGGTGGAGCAGTCAGATCCTGCCAGGGAGTGCAAGGTGCCACGTGTTGTTCAGCTGACCCCCTTTGTCCTGTGTTCCTCGCTGAGCCGGCAAATTGCATTCTACTGCGATCGTCTGGGTTTCGCGTGTGGGTTCACGCAAGACAACTATGCTTTTCTCAGGCTTGGCCCGGTTGCAATTCGCCTGCTGGAATGCCCGCCGCGCGCGGATGGCCTGCCGCTGGGCCACGAGCAATCCTTTTATATCGATGTCGAGGATATAGACGATTTGTACGAAAGCCTGCGTCCCAAACTCGAAGACCTGCCCGAAGGGCGGGTTCGTGCGCCATTTGATCAGCCATATCAACAGCGAGAGTTTCACGTTCTGGATGAGGACGGCACGCTGATCTTTTTCGGCGAAGGAATCCGTTGAAGCGCGGAAGCTGCGCTGATGGCGCGGCCGTCAGAAGGCCACGCCGGTTCCTTGCAGAACGCCATGTTCCAGCGCGTATCGGGTCAGGCCGGCAGTCGATGAGATGCCCAGCTTGCGCTTGATGTTTTTGCGATGGGTTTCGACCGTGCGAACCGAAATATCCAGCGCCAGCGCGACTTCCTTGTTCGACTTGCCTTGCGCCAATTCCAGAAGGATCGTCTGCTCGCGTCCGGTGAGTGCTTCGCGCGCCGCATCCTCTTTCGGTTCCAGCGATCCGATCGCCCCGGTGCACAGATAGCGCTCTCCACGCATGACCGCGTCTATGGCCTGCTTGATTTCGTCCGTCGGCACATCCTTGAGAACATAGCCCTTGGCCCCGTGGCTCAATGCGGTCGAGATGTATTCCGGGCTGTCATGCATCGACAGAATGAGGATGCGGGTGTCGGGCAGCCGTTCGAGGATCAGCTCCGTGGCGCTGAGCCCCCCGAGCCCCGGCATGTTCAGATCCATCAGGATGACATCGGGCTGCAGGCGCGCGGCCTGATCCACCGCGTCACGGCCATTGCCCAACGTGCCGACGACCTTGATGTCGTCAAAACTCTCGAGGATCGACTGGATGCCCTCGGCGACCATGGGGTGATCGTCGACGATAAGGACTCGGATCGTTTCGGTCATCAGGAACCGGCCTTTCCTTTGGGTGTCGCGTCTTCCTGCGGCGGCAACAGGTGGCTCAGCGGCAGGCTGACTTCGATCACTGTACCACTTTGTGCGCCGCGTGATGACAGGATACGCAGGGATCCGTCAAGCTGTTCTATGCGCTCTTGCATGTTGCGCAGCCCGATCCCGGTGCTGACCCGGCCCGGTCGTGACCGAAGGCCACGGCCGTTGTCGGTGATGCGCATGGTCGCGCCCTTCTTGTGGCCGCGCAGGTCGATCGTGACGCGGGTTGCGCCAGAATGGCGTTCGATATTCGTCAGCGCCTCTTGCGCGATACGGTAGAGGGCGATCTTGCTGTCCTGGTCCAGACGATTGCGGAACACGACGGTCGAGAACTCGGTCTCGATCCCGGTCCGTTCGCGGAAATCATCGGTCAGCGCCTTCAGGGCCGGGCCAAGGCCCAAGTCATCCAATACGCCGGGCCGCAGGTCGCGACTGATGCGACGCACTTCGGTAATCGCGGTGCCCAGGTTGTCGATGCCCTTGTCCAGCGGCGCACGTGCGCCGTCATGATCGCCCTTGGACAGGCGCCGCCGGGCATTGTCCAGCGCATAGCGCACCCCGACCAGGATCTGGCTGATCCCGTCATGCAGTTCACGCGCCACGCGGCCGCGCTCTTCCTCCTGCGCGTCGATGACCCGCTTGGTCAGTTCCTTCAGCTTGGCATCCGCAAGCCGGCGTTCGCGGATGTTCAACAGCATCCCCGAGGCGAAGACGATCAGAACCGCCGCCAGAACGATTCCGCCGATATACAGGAACGTGCGTTGTACGCGCGCTTCGACCTCGGCGCGGGCATTTGCAACGGTTGCGACGATGTCGTCGATGAATACACCGGTGCCCACGGCCCAGCGCCAATCCTGCAGGCCGACGACATAGGCGATCATCATCGCCTCTTCCCCGGTCGAGGGCTTCTGCCACATGAAATTGTGCCATCCGGCACCTTGCCGGGCTAGGCGGATGAACTCGTCGACGACCGGAACACCCTCGCTGTCCGTCAGGCCTTCCCAGTTCTGATTGATGAACTCGGTCTGGCGCGGGCTGACAAGGTTGTTGCCGTCATAATCGTATACGAAAAAGAACCCGTCCTTTCCGTAGATCATCGCCGACAGGATCTGGGTCACCAGATTCTGGGCGACCTTGTCATCCGGAGACGCGCGTCCGTAGATATAAGCGAACCCGTTTCGGGCCTGTGTCACGTAATTGCGCAGCTCTTCCTTCTTGGCCTCGATCAGCCGACGCTCCAACGCCTTGATCTCGCGTTCAGCCGTCGCGCGGGATTCGTAGGCCACCATGACCGCGATCGCGGCCACGGCCACGACCAGCGGAATGGCCGCCACCAGCGACAGCTTCTGAGCGTAGGTCAGTGAAAGCAGAGCGCGGAGTTTCCCCATGGTCGAATCGATACGCAAGCGGGGGTGAAATTGCAAAGAGATTGGGCATTCCGGCGCTCGAAACGCCCAGGACTCGCGGTTTGCGGGAAAAAATGAGCCCCTCAATTGCGCGTTCCGCAGAAAAAACCATCTGATCTACGTAGTAATAGGTATTCCTTTTCAAACGGCCTTCATTAGGGTGACGCTACCGTAAACGACTGGCTCGGGCGCTGCCCGAGTCGTGACTATGAAGGGGAGGATTACTCTTATGGATCGTCGTAAGTTTCTAAAGACGTCGGCACTGGGCGGCTCGGCCGCAGCGGCAACCGCACTGGCGGCACCTGCCTATGCGCAGGGCAAGCGCACGCTGACCATGGTTACCTCGTGGGGCCGCGGTCTGGCTGGTGTGTTCGACAGCGCGCAGCGTTGCGCCGACAGCATCACCGCAATGTCCGACGGCAACCTAACCGTTGACATCAAGGCCGCGGGCGAACTGGTGGGCGCGTTCGAAGTGTTCGACGCGGTCTCGTCGGGTCAGGCTGACATGTATCACGCCGCTGACTATTACTTTGTCGGTCAGCACCCGGGCTATGCGTTCTTCACCGCCGTTCCGTTCGGAATGACCGCGCAGGAACTGGTGAACTGGTACTATTTCGATGGCGGCATGGAGCTGCATGACGAACTGGGCCAGATCTTCGGCCTGAAATCGTTCCTGGCAGGCAACACCGGTGCGCAGGCCGGCGGCTGGTACTCGAAAGAGATCAACAGCCCCGAAGACTTCAACGGCCTGAAGTTCCGTATGCCGGGTCTGGGCGGCAAGGCTCTGGGCAAACTGGGCGCATCGGTTCAGAACATTCCGGGTTCGGAAGTGTACCAGGCACTGTCCTCGGGTGCCATCGACGGCACCGAGTGGATCGGTCCCTGGGCCGACGAAAAGGCCGGTTTCCAGGAGATCACCAAGATCTACTACACCGCCGGTTTCCACGAGCCGGGCGCAGGCCTGTCGCTGGCCACCAACCGCGACGTGTTCGAAAGCCTCTCGCCGGCGCACCAGAAGATCATCGAGATCGCTGCCGGCGAAGCGCACCAGTGGAACCTGGCACAGTTCCTGGCCAACAACGGCGCGGCGCTGCAGCGTCTGCAGGCCGGTGGCGTAAAGGTCATGGAATTCCCCGACAGTGTTTGGGATGCCTTCGGACAAGCCAGCCAGGAAGTTCTGGCCGAGAACATGAGCGACGAGCTGTTCAAGAAGATCCACGACAGCGCGATGGCATCGATGAAAGCCTCGTCGTCGTGGCTGAACATGTCGTCGGGCGTCTACACCGCTCAGCGCGACCGCGTTCTGGGCTAACTGGCCGTCTGGCAATCAAACGGTTTCCCCGCCACGTGCGGGGAAACCTTTCCTGTTGCAGATGCGCGGATCGCACGGTTTTCCGCTATAATCAGCGTCGCAACCAACGGGACCTGGGGACATTATGCAGGACGAAAACGGTATCTCGTTCTTCGGCGCCCTGTGGAACGGACTGGTCTGGTTCGTTCAGAGCATCGCCGAAGCCTTCTATAATTTCGGATACGCCATCACGCATCCGCAGCTGTGGCTGAACTGGTCGGACAAAGAAGCAATCATGCGCTTTGTCTACTACGGCGGGTCGGTCGAGTTCTTTTTCGTGGTCTTCACGATCTTCCTCGTGTTGACCGCGATCGGGCTTTACTTCCGCGGCTTCATGTGGGGCATGGTGCGCGTTTTGGAAGGGTTCGCCAACACGACCGGGCGTTTCTTTGCCTGGGCGGGCCTGCTGATGGTGATCCAGCAAATCGTCATCGTATTCATGCAGCGCGTGTTCGCGCGGCCTGACATGGCGTTTGGTCTGGGTATCCCGTTCCAGATGGATATCAGCTGGTACGCCGAAGAGCTGAAGCTGTACAACGCGCTCGTCGTCTGCCTGTGCTGCACCTACACCTTCGTGCAGGGCGGCCACGTCCGCGTGGACCTCGTTTATGCCGGTATCTCGCACCGGGCCAAGCGCGTGGTCGACATGCTGGGTTCGATCCTGTTCATGATGCCCATCGCCGTGCTGACCTGGATGTATGGCTGGTACTTCATGTGGCGTCACCTGATCGTGCCGAAGCCCTCGGCCAGCGACACGCTGGACCGGCTGGTGATGAAATCCCGCGCGCTGCGCTGGAACGTAGAAACCATCGGCTTCAGCCCCAACGGCTTCAATGCCTACTTCCTGTTCAAGATCCTGCTTGTGGCCTTTGCCGCGATGGTGTTCCTGCACGCGATCGCGTTCTTCTACCGGTCCTATCTCGAATATGTCGAAGGCCCGGAAAGCGCTGGAAAATACCTCGACAAGGACAGCCTTGGCGAGGGTGAAGAAGCCTACGAAGGCACACATTAAGGACGGAGACCAAGACAATGCTATTCGGACTTGATGGCGTCGAGATAGGCCTCATTATCGTATTCCTCTGCCTGTTTGGCGGGATTCTCAGCGGCTTTCCGGTGGCGTTTGCCATCGGCGGGGCCGGCATCATCTCTTTCGGGATCATCGCCGCGCTGGACAGCGCCGGGTTGCTGATCCACCAGGCGATCGACACAAGCTCGCAAGCCTATCGGGACATCGTAAATTCGGGTGTGAAACCCGATGTGATATCCGTGTTCCGATACCCGGACCTGCCAAGGATCGCCGAGCCGGTCTTTGTTCAGGGTTGGGAAACCGCGTTGGACCGCAACGTGTCCTTCATCGTGAACCGTATCAACGAACGAGTTCTGGCCGGTCAGTCGATCGAGACTCTGCTGGCGGTGCTGATGTTCGTGCTGATGGGCATCACGCTGGAACGCTCGAAAATCGCCAACGATCTGCTAACCACGATGGCGCGCGTCTTTGGCCCGCTGCCGGGTGGTCTGGCGGTGTCGATCGTGGTTGTGGGGGCATTCCTTGCGGCCTCGACCGGTATTGTGGGCGCGACCGTGGTGACGATGGGCCTGCTGGCCCTGCCGACCATGCTGCGCAACAACTACTCGCCAGAGCTGGCGACGGGCGTGATCGCGGCCTCGGGCACGCTGGGGCAGATCATTCCGCCCTCGATCGTGATTGTTCTGCTGGGCACGCTGGCGGGTGACCTGTATTCGACGGCGCAGGAGACCCGCGCAGTCGAAGCTGGATGTACCGACGCGCTGACTTATCTGGGCGAGCCTGCCGTGGTTTCGGTGGGGACGCTGTTCCAGGCGGCGCTGCTGCCGGGGATCATGCTGGCGCTGCTCTATGCGCTTTATGCCTTTGGCTACGCGCTGCTCAACCCGCACAAGGCACCTGCGGTCGAACTGTCAGGGGGCAGCGGCGAGACCATCACCCGCTCGGAAGGGCTGACCTGGCTGCTGGGTGCCCCGGTCGCACTGATCGTGGGCGCGGTTCTGCTGGGAAGCGCCGGTGTCATCGGCAGCCAGAACATCACGGTTTCCGGCTTCTCGGATATCGGTGAGGCAGCCTCGTTGCGCACCAATGTGTCCGAAGAGTGCAAGGCCTCGATGATCGACCTGCATGGTCAGGCGGCCTGGGACCAGGCCGTGGCCGAGCAGGAAGCCATCGATGCCGCCGGCGGCGCAACCGAAGCGCAACGGCTGAGCGAGGAAGAACTGGCCTCGGCCCGTGAAGCCAAGATTGCGGCTGCCGCCCCGATCGGCACCGGTGTTGCGGTCATGGTCGTGCTGCTGGGGCTGACGCTGGTTCTGGGTCGCGGCATCGCGCCCTCGCGATCGCCGCAGCCGCTGATCGTGGGTGCAATCGGGCTGATCCTGATGCTGCTGGTCGATGTGCTGCTGATTGCGCCGACCACCTCGTCGGGGGCCACCTTCCTGCTGCTGGCGCTGCCTTTCGGGCTTGCCATGTATGGCTGCAAGGAAGCGGCGGCGCGCTGTGCGACCAATGATCTGATCCGCGTGGTATTCCCGCCGCTGGTTCTGATCATCGCGGTACTTGGATCGATCCTGGGTGGTGTGACCAACCCGACTCCGGCAGCAGCGCTGGGGGCAGGCGGGGCCATCATGCTGGCGGCCTATCGCAAACTGCAGGATCAGGGACGGTCGGGCAAAGTGATCATCTGGTCCACCTTCGCTGTCATCATCTGCCTTCTGCTGGGTGTCAACTTTGACCTCCGCGTGAACCAAGGCGATGTAAGCGTCGAGACCTGGATTGCGTTCATCCTGGCCTATGCCACCTACCTCTATGCGCTGTTCGGCCTGCTGTTCGCCTGCTGGGTGCTGTATGCCAGCGGTGTTCTGACACCGGTGGTGCGGGAAACCGCCAAGGTGACCTCGATGGTCTTCACCATCCTGATCGGCTCGCAGCTGCTGAACCTGGTGGTGATCTCGTTCGGCGGGGAACACTACATCCAGCAGTTCCTGAAGAGCTTCGACAACGAGTTCACGGTCTTCCTGATCGTGATGCTGGTGCTGTTCATCCTGGGCTTCGTGCTGGACTTCCTCGAGATCATCTACATCGTGATCCCGATCGTGGGGCCGGTGATCTATGGCGGGTCGTTCGACCCGAAATGGGTGACGATCATGGTGGCGGTGAACCTGCAGACCTCGTTCCTGACGCCGCCATTTGGCTTTGCGCTGTTCTATCTGCGCGGCGTGGCGCCGAAAGAAGTGACGACGGGCCATATCTACCGCGGGATCATCCCCTTCGTGCTGATCCAGGTGGTTGGCATTGGAATCCTGTGGTTCTTCCCGTCGATCGTGACGATCGTGCCGGACCTGATCCCGAACTGATCGGTGATGGCGTTATCAAAGTGAAAAGGGGGCCGCGAGGCCCCCTTTGCTTTGGTCCCGGCTGACGCCGGTTGTCAGGTGAACTGGATCAGGTCCCAACGGTTCCCGAACGGATCCTGCCAGACGGCAACGATGCCATAGGGTTCATGGCGGGGCTCTTCCTCGAACCGGACCCCGTTGGCCAGCATGTCTGCGTGATCGCGGGCGAAATCATCGGTTCTGAGGAAAAACCCGACACGACCTCCGGTCTGATTACCGATTGCGGCCCGTTGGCTGTCTCCGTCAGCCTTGGCCAACAGCAGAGCAGCCCCATCGCTGCCGGGGGGCGTAACCAAAACCCATCGTTTGCCTTCGCCAAGATCGATGTCCTGGGTCAGCCGGAACCGAAGCGTCTTGGTGTAGAACGCGATCGCGTCATCATAGTCCGGCACCACCAGGGTGACGGCGTGCAAACCTTGCTGCATCAGAATTCAACCTTTGGTAGGGTGGCGATCGGGAAGTTGGATATTCGCGACCTGCTCGGCAATCGGAGCAGTCGAAAGTGGGTGATGCGTTGAGTCGGTGAATGCCTCCGGGTCGTCCACACGCTGCCACCCGCCTTTCACATAGACCTCGAGCCCGGCGAATTTCACCTTGTAGCCCATCTTGGGGCTGCCGGGGACCCAATAGCCCAGATATACATATGGCAGCCCGGCCTCGCGCGCGATGTCGATATGATCGAGGATCATATAGGTTCCCAGCGAGCTTTGCGGCTGGTTCGGGTCATAGAACGAATAGACCATGCTCAACCCGTCATCCAGAACATCGGTCAGGCTGACGGCGATCAGGTTTCCGGTTTTGGGGTCGGCGTATTCAACGACGCGGCTGCGGATCGGGGTCTCTTCGATCATCGCGGCGAATTCGAACACGTCCATATCTGCCATGCCGCCATCAGCGTGCCGTGTGTCCAGGTACCGCCGAAACAGCTCGTACTGGTCGTCGGTGGCCCAAGGTGAGGTCGCGCGTCGCTGAAGGTGCGCATTGCGCCGCGCCGCGCGTTTCTGGCTTTTGGTCGGAGAAAAGGCCGAGACGTCGATCCGGGCCGACAGGCAGGCCGCACAATCGGTGCAAGAGGGCCGGTACAGAACGTTTTGAGACCGGCGAAAACCCTGCTGCGACAGAGAGTTGTTCAGCTGATCCGCGCCTTCGCCCTGCAGGGCGGTGAACAGCTTACGCTCGATCCTGCCCTCGAGATAAGGGCAGGGCTGTGGTGCAGTCACATAGAACTGCGGCGCAATCGGCAGCGTGTGTCGCATGAAGGCCCCGTGTTTCCTCGGGGCCGATGATAGCAACCGTTTCTGGGGTCGCCAAGTCCCAGAAACGGGCCGTGTCAGGCGCGCTGGTTCAGCATTACGGTGCCGAGGAAGGCATCGGTCAGGCCCTGGTTGCGGGCACTGGTCAGCATCATGATGACCGAGATGATCTGCAGGATCGGAAACGCCATGCTGACAAAGTAACCGGCTGTATGCGCGACGGCCTTGCCGGTATCCATGCGTTCGCCAAATGCGTCGCGCAGCTCGATCCCCATAAAGCGCATACCCAGCGTGGCAGACCCGTTTGCGATGGTGACGACACGGTAGATGAAACTGACGACCGCATATATCAGCGCGATGACGAACAGGCCCATACCGAAGGTCAGCAGAATGGCAACCGTGCACAGCAGCGAAATGAAGGCGATATCGAACAGCCACGCGAAAAAGCGTTTGATCGCCACGGATTTGTAGAAGTCCGGCTGACGATCCGGGTCGGGCAGATGAGACATGAAGGAATTTCCGGTCGGTTGTTGAGGTTTGCCCTGTCCCACAGAGAGGGGCAGGGCGGTAGGGTATCAGGCGGTTTCGTCCTTGTCGTCCGCCGTATTCTCCTGAGTGCGTTCGTTCATGAACTGGTCGAACTCGGCCTTGTCCTTGGCTTCACGCAGGCGGTGCAGGAAGGCTTCGAAATCCTGTTGTTCCCGTTCCAGGCGGGCCAGCGTGTCTGCCTTGTAGGCGTCGAATGCGCTGTTGCCCGAGGGCTTCATCGCGCTCATGTGACTGTGCCAGGAATGGCGGCGGCTGCAGGATTTGCTAAACATGCGTTTGCTCCAGATCATATAGGCCAGAAGGGCCAGGCCAACGGGCCAGAAGAAGATGAAACCAAGGACCATGGCAGCGATCCAGGCGCCTTTGCCCTTGTCGTCTAGCCAGGCCTCTGCACGGTGCAACCATCCCGGGTTGCGGGGGACGGCGTGTTCGGACAATGCGGTCATTTGGGCTCTCCAGGTTGATGTAAATTGTGTTCACATTGATCTAGATGGGGTGGCCCGGCCCGGATGCAAGGGGTGATGTGAAAAAGATTTACATTAAGTGCCCCGGTTGACGGCAGTTCTGATCCTGCGCAACGTGCGGGCATGAACACGCACAACGACAAGCCCGCCCCGACGCTTGAAGAAATCCTGAACCTGGAGCAACAGGTCTGGACCGCTTTGGTCGAGGGTGATGCGCAGGCGGACCGGGCGTTGCTGAGCGCCGATTTTCTGGGCGTATACCCATCCGGTTTCGCCAATCGTGACGATCATGTGGGTCAGTTCGCAGACAGCCCGACCATGGAGTCATATGAGTTGAGCGCGGCGCAACTGCGCGTTTTGACATCGGATATCGTCCTGTTGTCCTACCGGGCGGACTATCAGCGGCCGGGTGCGTCCGCGCGCGAGGCGATGCTGATCTCATCGTTGTGGGAACGCCGGGATGATGGCTGGATCAATACCTTCAGCCAGGACACTCCAGTCGACGTTAACTGACCGGAATTCGCCCATGACCGACAATCTTACCATCCAACGCGTCCCGCGTCCCTACGACCCCGAATTGGGGCGAGAAGCCTGCGCCGCAGTGCCGGATCTGACCGCTGATCAGTCCGAGCTGGTGACCGGTGCCGCAGGCAGCAGCCCGTACCTCAAGAGCTTGATCGACCGTGAGCGCAATTGGCTGGCCCCGGCGCTGGATCGGCCGCAGCACGGCTTTGCGCAGATCATGGACGACGCACGCGCGCTGGCTCCTGACCAGTTGAAACCGGGCCTGAGGCAGGCCAAGCATCGGCTTGCCTTGCTGACGGCCCTGGCCGACCTTTCCGGAGCTTGGAACCTCGAGCAGGTCACGACGGCACTGACCGACTTTGCGGCGCTTGCCGTGGACATCGCGGCCAAGGCCGAGATCGCGGCGCTGATCCGGCGCAAGAAGCTGCCCGGCATGACCGAAGACGACGTCGAAACCGCCGCGGGGATGGTGATCCTGGCGATGGGCAAGATGGGTGCGCACGAACTGAACTACAGCTCGGATATCGACCTGATCGTGCTGTTCGACGAAACCCGGTACGATCCCGACGATTTCTATGAGGCGCGGCAGGGCATGGTGCGGGCCACGCGCAATTTCTGCGCTACGCTCAGCGACAAGACGGCCGATGGGTACGTGTTCCGCACCGATCTGCGGCTGCGCCCCGATCCTGCGGTCACCCCCGTCTGCATGGCGACCGAGGCGGCCGAGCGCTATTACGAAAGCCTGGGCCGCACATGGGAGCGTGCAGCCTATATCAAGGCCCGCCCTTGCGCCGGTGACATCGCCGCCGGGCAGCGGTTTCTGGAGACCCTGCGGCCCTTTGTCTGGCGCCGCCATCTGGATTTCGCCGCCATCCAGGACGCTCACGACATGCGCCTGCGCATTCGCGAGAACAAGGGCACCGGGGGGGCTCTGACGATCCCCGGCCATGACATGAAGCTGGGGCAGGGCGGCATTCGCGAAATCGAGTTCTTTACCCAGACGCGGCAGTTGATTGCCGGGGGCCGTGACCCCGACCTGCGGGTGCGCGGCACGGTGCCGGGACTGGCCGCGCTGGCGGCCAAGAACTGGGTGCCGCAGGACGTGGCCGACAAGTTGACCGACCATTACCGCGCACATCGCGAGGTCGAGCACCGCATCCAGATGGTGCATGACGCGCAGACCCACAAGGTGCCGCAGTCGCCCGACGGGATCGAGCGCATCGCCTGCCTGATGGGCACCACCAGCGCCGACCTGACAGCCGAACTGACCCGCCGCCTGACCGAGGTGCACGAGCTGACCGAGGGCTTTTTCGCGCCCGGCGGCGGCCCCACGCCGACCGCAGCACCCCCGGTCGAGTTCGACGCCGGCGTTCTGGCCCGGTGGACAACCTATCCCGCGCTGCGTTCGCAACGGGGCGCGCGCATTTTCGAGCGGCTCAAACCCGAATTGCTGGCCCGGCTGGCCAAGACCGCCCGTCCCGACGAGGCGCTGCTGGCGCTGGATGGGTTTCTGGCCGGCTTGCCCGCCGGTGTGCAGCTGTTTTCGCTGTTCGAAGCCAACCCGCATCTGATCGACCTGCTGGTCGACATCGTCGGAACCTCGCATGCACTGGCCGCGCACCTGTCGCGCAATGCGCAGGTGTTCGACGCGGTGATCGGTGGCAGCTTCTTTGCCGATTGGCCCGGTCAGTCCGCCTTGCAGGCTGAACTGTCCCACGCGCTGGCGGCTGAGTCGGACTATGAAACGCAGCTGGATCTGGCGCGGCGCTGGTGCAAGGAATGGCATTTCCGTATCGGTGTGCACCACCTGCGCGGTCTGATCGACGGATTGCAGGCCGGGCGGCAATACGCGGACCTCGCGCAGGTTGTCATCGCCGCGATCTTACCTTGCGTAGAGCGGCAGTTTTCGCAGAAGCACGGCTCCCCCCCAGGGCGTGGCGCTGTGGTGCTGGGCATGGGGTCGTTGGGGGCCGCTCGGCTGAACTCGCAATCCGATCTGGACATGATCGTGATCTACGACCCGCAAGCGGTGGACATGTCCGACGGCCCCAAGCCACTGGCCACGCGCACCTACTATGCGCGCTTTACACAGGCGCTGATTACCGCCCTGTCGGCACCGATGGCGCAAGGACGGTTGTACGAGGTCGACATGCGACTGCGGCCGTCCGGCAATCAGGGGCCAGTCGCCACAAGCTGGGCCAGCTTCACTCATTACCAACAAGAGGAAGCCTGGGTTTGGGAGCATCTGGCCCTGACCCGCGCGCGCGCAGTTGCAGGCAACACGGATCTGGCCGACGATTTCGAAGCTTTCCGCACGCAGTTCCTGTCTCGCCCGCGCGACAAGGATCAGGTCCTGCGCGAAGTGTCCGACATGCGCGCACGCCTCGCGGCCGCGAAATCTCCCGCCGGTGTCTGGGATGTCAAGAATGGCCCCGGCCGTCTGCTGGATATCGAACTGATGGCCGAAACCGGCGCACTGTTGTCCGGCGCGCCACGGCGCGACGTCGACTCGGGCCTGGACGGAGCGGTCGCTGCGGGTCTCTTGGATGTCGCTCAGGCGCAGGTGTTGAAGGACGCATATGATCTATGCTGGTCGGTGCAATGCGCGGCGCGGCTACTGTCGGGCAAGGTGATCGAGGCCGACAAGATCGGGCAGGGGGGCACGGCCTTTCTGTGCCGGGCGACCGGGTTCGAGCAGGTCGAGCAGTTACAGTCCGCCTTGCAGGACAGCTATGCTGCCGCAGCCGAAGTGATCGGCGCGGTGATCGAGGAGAGTGCGGATGGCGCGCAGTGACGACCCGAACGACCCCAAGGGCCTGATTCGCGAGGCCTATCGCATCGACGGAATCACGCTGCCCGAGTGTCGCAGCATCTTTTTGGACTGGGCGCTCAGCCTGCCGGACGGGCGCGACCAGAAGCAGGCGCTGACCGAGTTGCATGCTGTCTATACCGCACAGGATGCCGACCATCCCATGACACAGGTTCTGCGCGAAGGGCTGGACACCGCGCAGGCTCCGCGCCGGCGCGGCGGCTGGCGGGCGCGCCAACGCTGACGGATAGCCAGAGGGGCTTTTCTGCCCGCGCAATCGCGACTATGAGGGCGCCATGACCCATGCCGACATGCCCGACCGCCCCAGAATCCGTTTGAAACCCAAAGCCAATGCGCGCGGTCTGCGCCACGGCTTTCCTTGGGTCTATGCCAATGACATCGTTACCGACCGGCGCACCCGCAAGATCGCGCCTGGTGCGCTGGCCGTGCTAGAGGATGACAAACGCGCCCCGATCGCGTTGGTGGCAGTGAACCCGGATTCCAAGATCATGTGCCGGGTGTTGGATCGTGACCTGTCGGCACAGCTGGACGCCGGGTGGTTCGAAACCCGCCTGCGCCGCGCGCTCGACCTGCGCGAACGGCTGTTCGATGCGCCCTTCTACCGGCTGGTCCATGCCGAGGCCGACGGTTTTCCCGGTGTCATCATCGACCGCTTTGGCGATGCCTGCGTGATCCAGCCCAACGCCGCCTGGGCCGAGGCGCATCTGGACCTTCTGACCGACGCGCTGGTCTCGGTGACGGGGGTGACGACCGTGCTCAAGAACGCCTCGGGCCGCACCCGCGGGCTGGAAGGTCTGGATGACGTGAACCAGACACTGCGCGGCACCGCGCCCGATGCTCCGTTGCCCGTCCCGATGAATGGCGCGACCTACATGGCCGACCTGACCGGGGGCCAGAAAACCGGGCTGTTCTACGACCAGCGCCCCAACCACGCTCTTGCCGCCCGGCTGGCGGGCCCCGGCGCGCATGTGCTGGACGTGTTCAGCCACGTGGGCGGATTTGGCCTGGCCATGCTGGCCGGTGGGGCAGATCATGCGCTGTCGGTCGATGGCTCGGCCGCCGCGTTGACTCTGGCCGAGCAGGGCGCCGCCGCATCGGACTTCGGTGACCGCTTTGAAACCCGACAGGGCGATGCCTTCGACGTTCTGACCCAGCTGGGTGAGGACGGTGTGCAGTTCGACGTGGTCATCTGCGATCCGCCGGCTTTTGCGCCGTCGAAACAGGCGCTGGATGCCGGGCTGCGGGCCTATGAACGGCTCGCCCGTCTGGCCGCGCCGCTTGTCAAACCGGAGGGGTATCTGGGCCTGTGTTCCTGCTCACATGCCGCCGACCTGACCCGCTTTCGCGAGGCCTGCGCCCGCGGCATCGGCCGGGCCGGGCGCCAGGCGCAGATGATCCATACTGGCTTTGCCGGCCCCGACCATCCGCAACTGCCGCAACTGGCCGAGAGCGGCTATCTGAAATCCGTGTTCTACCGGCTGTGAAGGCGGTTCTCGACACCTGCGTCATCTATCCGACGGTGATGCGCGAGATGCTGCTGGGCGTGGCGGCGCGGGGCCATTTCACCCCGCTCTGGTCGGCTCGCATCCTCGAGGAATGGGCCCGCGCCGCCCGCAAACTCGGACCCGAGGGCGAGGCGCAGGCCCGGGCCGAAATCGCGCTGGTGCAGGCACATTGGCCGCAGGCCGAACGCCCCGAGGCACCCGGCCTCGAACAGCGACTCTGGCTGCCCGATCCGGCCGACACCCATGTGCTGGCCACCGCGGTCGCCGCTTCGGCCGACACGATCATCACCGTGAATGCCAAAGACTTTCCAAGGAATATTCTGGCGGAAGAGGGCCTTGCGCGTATCGACCCCGACAGCTTCCTTCACGGCATCTGGCAGAGTGACCCGAGCAGTGTCGAAGAGATGGCTCAATCGGTCCTGACCGAAGCCAACCGTCTGTCGGGCGACAGATGGACTCTGCGCGCATTGATGAAAAAAGCCCGCCTGCCGCGTCTCGGCAAGGCTTTGGCGGCCTGACCTCTTCCCCTGGCTCCAAATATCGCGAGAGTGTGGCCTCTCGCACTCTGACCCTCAGCCACGCTCCCAACGTTGTTCAAGGGCCTCCAGCGCGGCAATCCGCTCGTCCGTCTTGGGATGGCTCATCAGCCAGGCCGGAACCACGCCCGCCCGCTGCTGGGTCAGATCCTCAAGCTTGTGAAACAGGGATTTCTGCGGCCCGATCCCGATTCCGGCCTTGGTCAGCAGGGCGGCTGCGTATTCGTCCGCCTCGTATTCGTCCGCCCGCGACAGGCGCGAGGCCAGCAGCGCGGTCAGCGCATTTGCGATCCACGCGCCGATGAAGGGAATGAACCGGTTGAGCAGCATCATCAGCGCCGCCCGCATCGCGTTCTGACCGGAAAAATCGATCATCCGCCGCCGGGCGTGGCCCAGCGCAACATGTCCCAGCTCGTGCGCGATGACGCTGGCCATCTCCTCGGCTGAGACCTCGCCGTTGCGGAACTTGCGATAGAAGCCTCGGGTGATGAAAATGCGCCCGTCCGGTGCGGCCAGCCCGTTCACCGGGTCGATTTCATAGATATAGACCGGCACGCGCGCCACATCCAAGGCGGCGGCCAGGCGGTCGGTCATACGCTTCAACTCGGGATCAGCCAGTTCGGTCGACTTCGCATCCAGCTCGCGATGGGTGCGCCAGACGGAAATCCGATACATCACAATGGCATAGGCGATCGCCAGCAGAATTGGGGTCAGACGCAACATATCTCAGATATGGGCGGATCGGGATGCGGGGGCAAGTCGTTCCTCATCACTTTCGGGCAACATGGGCGACCTGGGGCAGTTCGTGAGACGGAAATCGCGCGGCGTCAGATCGCAGTTTCCATATTTCAAAGGTTGAAATGAAGGCAAAAGCCTTCTAGGGCACGGCGCACGCTGTGCGAGCGCGCGCTTTGCAAGAGGGACAAATGGCCAACAATGATTTAGAAGCCCGGCACCTTGAAACACTGGATCGTGACCTGCGGCGGTTTTCCCGCCTCGAGGTTGCAACGGCGCAGGTCGGGCGGCCGTTCGTCGGATCGGGCATCGCCTTCGTGTTCATCGTGATCGCCGGGATCACGGCTGCTTTGTTGTTCGGACAGGCCAGCAACACGATGATCGTCGTGATTGCGGCCATGTTCGGAGCCTACATGGCGCTCAACATCGGGGCGAACGATGTGGCCAACAACATGGCCCCGGCGGTGGGCGCGAACACCCTGACCATGGGCGGCGCCATCGCGATTGCCGCAGTTTTCGAAAGCGCCGGCGCCCTGATCGCGGGTGGAGATGTGGTCTCGACCATCGCCAAGGGCATCATCAATACCGAAAGCATGGGAACGGCAACCGTCTTCATCTGGGCCATGATGGCCGCGCTGTTGTCTGCTGCGCTTTGGATCAACCTGGCCACCTGGGTTGGCGCTCCGGTCTCGACCACGCATTCGGTCGTGGGGGGCGTCATGGGGGCAGGGATCGCGGCGGCGGGGTTCGGCGCGGTCAGCTGGGTCAAGATGAGCCAGATCGCTGCAAGCTGGGTCATCTCGCCGCTTCTGGGCGGCATCATCGCCGCCGGATTCCTGTGGTTCATCAAGGCGCGGATCATCTACCAGGACGACAAGATCGCCGCTGCGCGCAAATGGGTTCCAGTTCTGGTCGGCATCATGGCCGGGGCGTTTGCCTCGTACCTTGCGCTGAAAGGCCTGAAACATCTGTTCAAGATCAACCTGCAGACGGCCCTGGTGATCGGTCTGGTCAGCGGAGTGCTGATCTGGATGGTGACGATTCCTGTCATTCGCCGTCAGGCCGAAGGGCTGGAGAACCGCAACAAGTCGCTGAAGATCCTGTTCGGCATCCCGCTGATCATTTCGGCGGCGCTGCTCAGCTTTGCGCATGGGGCCAATGACGTGGCAAATGCCGTCGGACCTCTGGCCGCCATCGTTCAGGCTTCGGCGGTGGGTGATTTCACCCATGCGGTGAACATTCCGCCCTGGGTCATGATCATCGGCGCCTTCGGCATTTCGTTCGGTCTGTTCTTGTTCGGGCCCAAGCTGATCCGGGTGGTCGGCAGCCAGATCACCAAGCTGAACCCGATGCGCGCCTATTGTGTGGCGCTGTCGGCGGCGATCACCGTGATCGTGGCCAGCTGGCTTGGCCTGCCGGTCAGTTCGACCCACATCGCCGTGGGCGCAGTGTTCGGTGTCGGGTTCTTCCGGGAATGGGACGCCGAGCGGCGCCTGATCAAGGCGCGCGGCGCTGTGCCGGAACGCCCGGTGTTGGCCCCCGAAGAGCGCCGCCGCCGCAAGCTGGTGCGCCGGTCGCATTTCCTGACGATCATCGCGGCCTGGGTGATCACCGTGCCCGCGGCGGCCCTGCTGTCAGGTCTGCTGTTCCTGGGGATTCAGGCAATCGCCGGATAAAAGCAAAGCCGGGCTGGCGCTATCGCGTCAGCTCGCGCATGCCGCGTTCCAGCCCGGCCAGCGTCATCGGCACCATCCGGTCTTCGAAGATCTCGCGGATCATGCCGATGGAATGGGTGTATTCCCAGTATTTCTCGGGCACCGGGTTGATCCACAGGTTCGACGTCCACTGTTCGCGCGCGCGCTGCAGCCAGACCTGCCCGGCCTCGGCGTTCCAGTGCTCGTTGGCGCCGCCGGGATAGGCGATCTCGTAAGGCGACATCGACGCATCACCCACGAAGATGCACTTGTAGTCGGGGCCGTAGGTCCGCAGCATCTCATGCGTGGGGGTCTGCGCATCCCACCGGCGGCGATTGTCGCGCCAGACGCCTTCGTACAGGCAGTTGTGGAAATAGAAATATTCCAGGTGCTTGAACTCGGACCGCGCGGCCGAGAACAATTCCTCGACCACCTTGATATGCGGGTCCATCGAGCCGCCCACATCGAGAAACAGCAGCACCTTGACCGCATTGTGCCGTTCGGGCCGGGTCTTGACGTCCAGGTATCCGTGCTCGGCCGTGGCGCGGATGGTGCCGTCGAGGTCCAGTTCTTCGGCGGCGCCCTCACGGGCCCAGCGGCGCAGGCGTTTCAGCGCGACCTTGATGTTGCGGGTGCCAAGTTCGACCGTGTCGTCCAGATTGCGGAACTCGCGCTTATCCCAGACCTTGACCGCGCGCTGGTGGCGGCTTTCCTTCTGACCGATGCGCACACCTTCGGGGTTGTAGCCATAGGCCCCGAAGGGCGACGTGCCCGCGGTGCCGATCCACTTGTTGCCGCCCTGGTGGCGGCCTTGCTGATCCTTCAGCCGCTCGCGCAGCGTCTCCATCAGCTTGTCGAAACCGCCAAGCGCTTCGATCTCAGCCTTTTCCTCGTCTGACAGGTGCTTCTCGGCCATCTTGGCCAGCCACTCGGCCGGGATGTCCACGGCCTCGAGCACCTGATCGAAGGTGATCTCGGACAGCCCTTCGAAGCTGGCGGCAAAGGCGCGATCGAACTTGTCGATGTTGCGCTCGTCCTTCACCATCGAGACACGGGCGAGGTAGTAGAACGCCTCGATGTCGTAGGTGGCCAGCCCCTTTTTCATCCCCTCCAGAAAAGTCAGGTATTCCCGCAACGAGACGGGGATGCCTGCTTTTCTGAGGTTTTCGAAAAAGGGGATGAACATCGGCTCAGCCTATCACCCGCACTAGAACAAGCGAAATGGCCAGTCCCGCCAATGCAAATGCAATGCCGTAGCCGGCCGCATACTGGGCGATATCCGCGCCGCTGCCTTTGCGTTTTCGTGCCGTCAGCGCGCCCAGAGCCGCCCCCAGGACCGCCATTCCCACAACCACTAGCATGTGTTAGTCATCCGCCTTTTGCGATGTTATGGGGCCCCCAGTGCGACGTCCTGCATCAACGAGCTGACCACCAATTCCGAGCCAAACCCGTAGCGCGCCCACCCCAGACTGTCCAGCCTGACGGAGCGTGCCTGTTCGGGTTTGCCGGCCTGCTTCAAGGCCTCGGCCTTCAGCAGCAGCAGCGTCGCCAACATCGAGGCGTTTTCGGCCCGCGTCATCGTCGCGATGGCCCGGTCGAGGTCCGGCAGGGCTGCGGGGCCGCGCCCTTGGGTCAGGGCATAGGCCGCCGTCTGAACCGAGATATGCGCGCGCTGAAGCTCGGTTCCGGGGGTCGCGCGCAGGTATTGCAGAGCGATGGCATATTCGCGCTGCGCTTCCTCGGGGGCGTCGAATTCACCCAAACGGGCCTTCAGATAATGGGGGTACGCCCGGCGGTGATCGGTCCAACCTTGCTCTCGGCCGATCCGCATCGCGCGGTCGATGGCCCGCATTTGCCGCGGCGAGGCTCGGCCCTTGCCGACCGCCAGTTGCACGGCGTCGATCCATTCACGCGGGGTCTCCGAGATTGGCTGGACGGGCAGATTGGCACCGCGCGGGTTCAGGCGGGCGATGACCCCGGGTATGACCTGCGCCACCTGTTCCCGGGTCATGCCGGTCTGAAGCTCCGGCACATAGGTCGCGCGCAGGATCAGCATGTCGAACCCGGTCAGGACAGTGTGGAAATTATCGTCGTTGAAGACCGAATCCGGCAGGCGGTACATGTCGTTCAGAGGCCCGATCGCCTGTGCAAGTTCTTCGTGAAGGCAATCCCGCATTTCTTGGGGACTGACATCGTTGGGAATGAAGATCGCCAATCGCTCGCGGCTGCGCAGTGCGCGCCAACTGCTTTTGGTCTTGCGCTTGTCGCGATTGTATTCCTCGAGGCTGGACGCGTTGGGCACGACGAAACACGCGGCCTGCGGCAGCAGCCGCTGGATCTGGCGCTGGGTCACTGCTTCGATCGTGATGTTGGCCTGCCCATCGTTGATCTGGCGGATGTCGATCCGGGCTTCGCGCTGCAGTCTGGTCAGCAGACGCGTCAGGTCGGATTGCATCGTGGGGGCAGGGGCGCCCGTCAGCCGAACTGTGATCGGACCCTCGAACCGCGTGAACACCGGCAGGGCAGTGCCACTTTCCAGCGAGAAATGCAGCTCCACGAAATCCGCCGCGATGTTCGTATTCGACCGGGCCGGCGGGAAAGGACGTGGCGTGCCGAAAGCCTGAGTCACCGGTGCCGCGGCCTCGGTCACCTTGATTTCATCGGGCAACTCAATCCGGTCGACCGAACTGCAGCCGGCAAGGACAAAGCCAAGAAATATGCCAGCAAGACGTTTCATGGACGCCGATACTTGAGGAAAGGCGTCAGTTGGCCGACGCGGTCATAAAGCTGGCGCGCCGTATGGTTGAACTCTTGCGTCAACCAATAGACATCGGGCGCGCCTTTTCGATCGGCTTCGGCATAGACGGCCTCGATCAACGCTCGACCGACACCGCTGCCGCGTACATGCGGGCTGGCATAGAGATCCTGCAGATAACAGACGTTTTCGATCTTCCAGGCATGGCGGTGAAACAGGAAGTGGGTCAGCCCGATCAATTCGCCGTCCAACTCGGCCACTAGGCATGAAAAGTCCTGCGGATCATCCCCCAGCAGGCGCGCAAACGTGCTGTCGTAGACCTCGTCGGGCAAGACCGTTTCGTAGAATTCAAGATACGCCCGCCACAACAAGTCCCAGCTCGGCCGGTCTTCGGGCTTGAGGGGGCGAATGCGCGGCGCTTGGGTCAATTCGGGTGGTCCTGCTCTACAGCGTGCTCGGTGTCGTATTCTTTGATCTTAGTTGCAGCAATGCTGGCATCAGGCTTGCCGCAAGGCAAGCCGTGATCACCAAGTATTCATGAATGGGCGGGCTTCAGCGCTTGGCGCGCGCCATGAAGGCCAGCCGTTCGAACAGATGCACGTCCTGCTCGTTCTTAAGCAACGCCCCGTGCAGCTTGGGCAGGGCATTTACCCCGTCGCGTTTCAGGTCCTCGGCATCCAGATCCTCGGCCAGCAGCAGTTTCAGCCAGTCCAACACCTCGGAGGTCGAGGGTTTTTTCTTCAGCCCCTGCGTCTCGCGGATTTCGTAGAACTGTGTCAGGGCGGTGGTCAGCAACGCCTCTTTGATGCCGGGGTGATGCACTTCGACGATGCGGCGCATCGTGGCTTCGTCGGGGAAGCGGATATAGTGGAAGAAACAGCGGCGCAGGAAGGCGTCTGGCAGTTCCTTTTCATTGTTCGAAGTGATGATCACGATGGGGCGGTGTTTGGCCCGGATCGTTTCGCCGGTCTCGTAAACGTGGAACTCCATCTTGTCGAGCTCCTGCAGCAGGTCGTTGGGGAACTCGATATCGGCTTTGTCGATCTCGTCGATCAGCAGCACGACCTTTTCATCGGCGTCGAAGGCCTGCCACAGCTTGCCTTTGCGGATATAGTTCGACACATCATGCACACGTTCGTCGCCCAGCTGGCTGTCGCGCAGTCGGCTGACTGCGTCATATTCATAAAGACCCTGCTGCGCGCGGGTTGTCGACTTGACGTTCCACTCGATCATCCTGAGACCCAGTGCGCCGGCGACCTGTTTGGCCAGTTCGGTTTTGCCCGTGCCGGGTTCACCCTTGACCAGCAGTGGTCGTTCCAGCGTGACGGCTGCGTTTACGGCAATGGTCAGGTCGTCGGTGGCAACGTATTCGGCTGTGCCTTTGAAACGTGCGGTCATGGGGCCCTCGTATGATGGTCGCAGCAACAGGAGACGGGAACCGGGTTACCTAGGGCGCGGCCGAATGACAAGCCGGGCCGCAGCGTCGCGGGCTGCCAACGACGGGTGCGAGGGACGAATCGCACCGATTCCATCATCCGCTCGCGGGTGTTCTGCCGGAAAATGGTCGTTTCGCTTTCACAGAATGGCAACGATTTGGTGCCCAAAGTCTCATATTTATACCGGTTCTCATAACGGCGCGTCGGGGTTGCGTTTGGATAGTGACATTCCCCGTCCCGTCAGTTAAACGCTGCGCAGAAGGGGGTGCCAAATGTCAGGCGACACGACCGCAAAAGACGTTTCTGGCCATACCGAGGGAGCCAATATGAAGCAGGAAGTTTTTCTGCCGGAGGACTATCGTCCGGCCGAAGATGAACCTTTCATGAATGAACGCCAGCTTGAGTATTTCCGCCGCAAGCTGCTGAACTGGAAACACGAACTTTTGGCGGGCAGCCGGGACACGATCGAGGGGCTGCAGGACAGCACCCGTAACATTCCCGACGTTGCAGACCGCGCCAGCGAGGAAACCGACCGTGCGCTGGAGCTGCGCACCCGGGACCGTCAGCGCAAACTGGTTGCCAAGATCGACGCGGCTCTGCGCCGGATCGACGAGGGCGAATACGGTTACTGCGAAAAAACCGGCGACCCGATCTCGCTCAAGCGTCTGGATGCGCGTCCGATCGCGACCATGACGCTGGAAGCGCAAGAGCGTCACGAGCGTCGCGAAAAAGTTCACCGCGACGATTGATCGCTGGGTTCTTTCAAAAGCGACATGCGCCGGGGCCTGTGGCTCCGGCCTTTTTGCGTTAGGCCCGTGTCATGAAGATCGACGGTTTGCAAATCTGTGTCATCGGCGGCGGGATCGGCGGAATGGCCGCTGCGCTGGCCTTGCAGCAACGCGGTGCACGGGTGACCGTGCTCGAGCAGGCCGAGGCCTTGACCGAGGTCGGGGCCGGCCTGCAAATCAGCGCCAACGGCATGGCGGTCCTGCGTGCGCTGGGTGTCGTGGATGATCCCGGTCGGGTCGCACAACTCTCTCACGGCACTCTTCTGCGCGATTATCGGCGGGGCCGCGTCGTCAGCCGTCTTCCGGCACCTTCGGCCGGACCCACGTGGTATTTCCATCGCGCTGACCTTCTGGACGTGTTGCAAAAGGCGGCCGAGCGCGCAGGGGTGTCGATCAGACTGAATGCCCGCGTCACCAATGTTCGGAAGCATCCAGCCGAAGCCGAGATTGCGCTGCAGGATGGCACCCGGCTGCGCGCTGAATTCGCCGTTGCAGCGGATGGCGGGCGCAGCGGTATCCGGCCCATCCTGAACGGAACCGAAGCGCCCGCGTTCACGCATCAGGTGGCCTGGCGGTCAACTGTGCCCTGGACCGACCACGAAGCCGAGCCCATGGCATCGCTGACGATGGGCCCCGGGCGTCATGTCGTGACCTATCCGCTGCGAAAGCAGTCCATGTTGAACATCGTGGCGGTAGAAGAGCGGTCCGACTGGCGGGAAGAGGACTGGCGCCTGCGCGGTGACCCCGAGGACCTGCGGGCGCGTTTTTCCGATTTCGGCGGTCTGGCCGGCGCCGCGCTTGCGCAGGTGCAGGATGTCCATCTGTGGGCTTTGTTTCTGCGCCCGGTGGCACAGAAATGGCAGAATGGTCGCGTTGTCCTTCTGGGGGACGCCGCGCATCCCACATTGCCGTTTATGGCTCAAGGGGCGTGCCTCGCGCTTGAGGATGCTTGGATCCTGGCCCGATCTTTTGACGAACAGTCGGGTGTCCGCCGCGCACTCGAAGCCTATGAAAGCACGAGGAAACCCCGCGCGCGCAAGGTGGTCGCAGCTGCCGGTGCCAACGCGCGGAACTTTCATTTGCGCGGTCCCGCACGACTGGCGGCGCAGGCGGCCTTGGCCCTGATTGGTCCTCGCCTGACGCGTCGATACGACTGGATCTACGACTACGATCCGACGGCCTGACGGGTCAGATGTCGAGGTCCACCCAGACAGGGACGTGATCGGACGGTTTTTCATGTCCGCGCACTGCGGCGTCGATCTGACAATCGCGCATCAGGTCCGCCGCTTGTGGTGTCAGAAGGAAATGGTCAATGCGAATGCCGTCATTCCGGTTCCACGCGCCGGCCTGATAATCCCAGAACGAATAGTGGCCCGGGCCTTGTGTCCGCGCGCGGAACGCTTCGGTGAAGCCAAGGTTCAGCACCTTGCGAAACGCCGCGCGGCTTTCCGGCCGAAACAGGGCGTCTTCGCGCCAGGCCTCCGGGCGTTTCGCGTCCTCGGCTTGCGGAATGATGTTGTAGTCCCCGGCCATGAGGGCCGGCTCTTCCGTGGCTAGAAGATCACGGGCGCGCTCGTACAGCCGCTCCATCCACGCAAGCTTGTAGTCGAATTTCGGCCCCGGAGCAGGGTTCCCGTTGGGAAGATAAAGCCCGCAAATCCGCAGCGCCCGCTTGCCGATGACGGTTGCCTCGATCCATCGCGCCTGCTCGTCCTCTTCATCCCCGGGCAGCCCGCGCGAGACGTCTTCCAGCGGATATTTCGAAAGTATCGCCACGCCGTTGAAGCTTTTCTGGCCATGGGTTTCGACGTTGTAGCCGCGTTCCTCAAAGATCTCGCGGGGAAAGTTTTCGTCGACGGATTTGATTTCCTGCAGTAGGACTACATCGGGCTGGGCTTCGTCCAACCAGCGGGGCAGAGCCTCGGCCCGCGCCTTGATGCCGTTGATGTTGAATGTTGCGATTTTCATCCCGGTCCCTCCGAAGCTCTGCCGAAACCTATCGCCCAGAACGGAGGCCATCACAAGGTGTCAGTCAGGCCTGCCGCGGGCACCGGGGGCGTTTGGGGACGGATGACGCGATGACGAACTGGCCCAGAGGGCGCGGGACCAAAAACGGTCAACCGCGCCCTAAGGCCTGATCGCGGGACAGCGGGCGCTCCTGCAGATCATAGAGATATTCAGAGGACGGGGGCGCAACGCCCCCACGATTGATCACATCGAAAAAGACGTGCCGCACCCACAGGAAGAGGTTGCGTTGGGGTTGTCGATCACGAACCGGGCGCCGATCAGTTCCTGAGTGAAATCAATCGTCGCATTTTCCAGGAACGGCAAAGATATTTCGTCGACGACAACCTTCTGGCCTTTGCCTTCCAGTACCAGATCATCGTCCTTGGGCTCGTCCAACGCGATTTCGTACTGAAAGCCTGAACACCCTCCGCCTTCAACGGCGATGCGCAGGGCCTTGCCGTTGTCGGCGGCGCCGATCTCGGCAAGCCTCTCGAAGGCGCGTTCTGTGACTCTCGGAGGCAGATTCATGCCATGCTCCAAAGGTTTATTTCCTCGTTGGTCTACAATATAGAAACCCCGGAGACAGGCGACAAGGACAAGACCATTGGAGCGAGCAGGATTTGCTGCCGATCCGGGCCGGGCGCGCGGGCGGCTGGTGCCAGAGGAAGAAAGCAGTTTCCGGTCGTGCTTTCAGCGGGACCGGGACAGGATCATACACGCCAGCGCGTTCCGACGTCTTAAGCATAAGACACAGGTTTTTGTCGAGCATGAGGGCGACAGCTATCGCACGCGCCTGACCCATTCGATCGAGGTGGCGCAGGTCGCGCGCACGATCTCGGGGGCATTGGGGCTGAACCCCGAACTGACCGAGGCCGTGGCCCTGGCGCATGATCTGGGCCACACGCCGTTTGGCCATACCGGCGAGGACGCTCTGCATGCGCTGATGGCGCCCTACGGGGGCTTCGACCACAACGCCCAGGCGATCCGCATCGTCACCAAGTTGGAACGGCATTACGCGGATTTCGACGGGTGCAACCTGACATGGGAATGCCTTGAGGGCATCGCCAAGCACAACGGCCCGGTTACGGGCGAGCTGCCCTGGGCGCTGGCCGAGTGCAATGCCGATTTTGACCTTGAACTGCACACCCATGCCAGCGCAGAGGCGCAGGTTGCGGCACTGTCCGACGACATCGCCTACAACAATCATGACCTGTTCGACGGCCTGCGGGCCGGACTTTTTAACGACGACGAGATCGCCCAATTGCCGATCGTCCGGGAGTGTTATGCAGAGGTGGATCGCAGGTACCCCGGGTTGGATTTCTACCGGCGTCGTCACGAGGCGCTGAGGCGGGTGTTCGGCGTGATGGTTTCGGATGTAATCGACACCTCGCGCGAGGTTCTGGAGAGATCGGGTGCGCAAACAGTCGAGGATGTTCGTCACCTCGGGGCGCCTGTCATCCGCTTCTCGGATGATCTTTGGGCGCAGCTCAACGATATCCGGGCGTTTCTGTTCACCCGCATGTACCGGGCGCCCAGCGTCATGGAGGTGCGCGCCAAGGTCAGTCGCGTAGTCGAGGAGCTGTTCCCGATCTATCTGAGCGACCCGCGCCAGATGCCTCGGCATTGGCATTCGGATATCGAAGCGGCGCCGGACGAGACTGCGTTGGCCCGGATCGTATCAGACTATATTGCGGGCATGACCGATCGCTTTGCATTGCAGGATCATGCGCGCCTGACCGGCGCGCAGCCCCCGCAGGTTTAGGGCTGCATGCTGCGAATGCTGGTTTGGACCGCTTGCCCGCATTGACCTTGCCGCCTTGCGTGGTAAACCGCTGCGCAAGCAAAAGGACATCCGAAATGAACCTGTTCTCCGAGATCCGCGGCCTTGTTCTGGACGCGCTGACGCAGATGCAGTCCGAAGGCGCGCTGCCCAAGGGGCTGAGCTTTGACAACGTTGCGGTCGAACCCCCGCGCGACGCCGCCCATGGAGACATGGCGACCAATGCCGCGATGGTGTTGGCCAAGCCGGCCAAGATGAAGCCGCGTGACATTGCCGATGCGCTGGCCGCGAAACTGGCCGCCGATGAGCGGATCACGAGTGCCGAGGTTGCAGGTCCGGGCTTTCTCAACCTGCGGCTTGCTCCGTCGGTCTGGCAGGGCGTTCTGGGTGCGGTGTTGGAACAGGGCACGGACTATGGTCGCTCGACCATGGGGCAGGGGTTGAAGGTGAACGTGGAATACGTCTCGGCCAACCCCACGGGACCGCTGCATGTGGGCCACACACGTGGCGCAGTGTTCGGCGACGCGCTGGCCAGCCTGTTGGCCTATTCCGGCCACGACGTGACCCGTGAATACTACATCAACGATGGCGGTGCGCAGGTGGATGTGCTGGCCCGGTCCGCGTTTGAGCGGTACCGCGAGGCCAACGGCCTAAGCCCGGAGATCGCCGAAGGCCTTTACCCGGGCGACTACCTGATTCCGATCGGTGAGGCGCTGAAGGAAAAATACGGCGACAGCTTGCTGGACAAGCCTGAAAGCGAGTGGCTGGCCGAGGTCCGCGTTTTCGCAACCGATGCGATGATGGATCTGATCCGCGCCGACCTGAAGGCGCTGGGCGTCGAGATGGACGTGTTCTTCTCGGAGAAGTCGCTGTACGGAACCGGCAAGATCGAGGCTGCACTGAAGTCGCTCAGCGACAAGGGTCTTATCTATGAAGGCGTTCTTGAGCCGCCCAAGGGCAAAACCCCCGAAGACTGGGAACCCCGCGAGCAGACCCTGTTCAAGTCTACCGCGCATGGCGACGATGTGGATCGCCCTGTCAAGAAATCCGACGGCAGCTGGACCTATTTTGCTCCGGACATCGCTTATCACTACGACAAGGTGAGCCGCGGATTCGACGCGCTGATCGACGTGTTCGGCGCAGATCACGGTGGCTACGTCAAGCGGATGAAGGCCGCCGTTTCGGCCTTGTCGGACGGCAAGGTGCCGCTGGACATCAAGCTGACCCAGTTGGTGAAACTGTGGAAAAACGGTGAGCCGTTCAAGATGTCCAAGCGGGCCGGCAATTTCGTCACGCTACGTGATGTGGTTGACCAGGTTGGCCCGGACGTGACCCGGTTCGTGATGCTGACCCGCAAGAACGATGCGCCGCTGGACTTCGATTTCGACAAGGTGCTTGAGCAAAGCCGCGAGAACCCCGTGTTCTACGTGCAATACGCCCATGCCCGGGTCATGAGCGTGCTGCGCCGTGCCGCCGAAGCGGGCATTGCCGCGGACGACGCGACCCTCAAAGCTGCCGATCTGAGCAAGATCGACCACGCGGCTGAGTTGGTTGTTGCCAAAAAGCTGGCCGAATGGCCACGGCTGGTCGAGATCGCTGCGCGTACCAATGAACCACATCGGGTTGCCTTCTATCTATATGAACTTGCAGGGGATTTTCATGCGTTGTGGAACAAGGGCAACGAAGAATTGTCGCTGCGCTTCCTGCAAGATGGTGACGCGGCAACAAGCCAGGCAAAAATCGCGCTGGCCCGGGCCGTTTCTGTTGTGATTTCAGCAGGCTTGGGTATTCTTGGTGTCACGCCGGCGCAGGAGATGCGGTAACCAACACTGCCCGAACCGCCGGCCCGAGGTAGGCAAGAAATGACCCGCGCGCCCCAATTTCAGGCGCGAAACGGGCAGTGAGGCGGATATGACCAGTTACGATTTCTCGGGGCAGACCAGCCCCGAGCACGCGCATTACTCGAATCAGTTCCACCCCGAAGATGGGTATGAATATCCCGACGACATGATGGACCAGGCAGAGGGTGCGCCGGCGGGCGCGGGCCTTGGGCGCGTCGTCAACCTGCTGGGTGCTGCCGCGTCTCTGGCGCTTGTCGCTGGCGTCGCGATCTGGGGGTACAAGCTGGTCATGCGCGATGTGAGCGGCGTACCGGTCGTACGCGCGGCCGAGGGACCGATGCGGGTGCAGCCGGAAACTCCCGGGGGCACACCCGCCGATCACCAGGGTCTTGCGGTCAATGCAGTTGCCGCGGTTGGAACCGCGGCGCCTCCGGCCGACCGGCTGATCCTTGCGCCGCGGCCCGTTTCCCTGACGGATGAAGACGTGGCGATGGGCGAGCTGAAGCCGACCCCCGCCGTGCATGTTGTCGAACAAGAAATCTCGAACCAGGAAGCGGCCGAACTGCGTCAAGGCGCAGTTGACGCCGTGGTGGCCGAACTGTCCGGCGCGCCTGCCGTTGAGACACCGCAGACCGAAGCGGGTGTGCAGCTTGCATCCCTGAACTTGGCCGATGACGAGCCAGCCATTGATCCGGCCGATCTCGCCGCTCAGTTGCCGGATCCCGAAATCGCGGCCCTGCCGGGCGTGCGCCGGTCCCTGCGTCCGCTCCGCCGCCCGGCGCGCGCGGCTTCCGCTGTGCGCCCTGCGGTCAACGAAGCCGCGATCAACGCCGCGGTCAAGGCTGCTGTAGGGTTGGATGTCGACCCGAACACCTTGACCAAGGGTACCCGGCTGGCGCAGCTGGGTGCGTTTGAAAGCCCCGAGGTCGCGCAGGCCGAATGGGACAGGCTGTATCGTCGGTTTGGCGAATATATGGATGGAAAGCAGAGGGTTATCCAGAAAACCTCAAGCGGAGGCCGCACGTTTTACCGTCTGCGGGTCCTGGGGTTCGATGACCTGAGCGACTCGCGCCAGTTCTGCGCCGCCCTTGTCGCACAGGACGCTGACTGTATCCCGGTTGCCGTGCGGTGAGGTTTGGCGCCACGATCACGGATGCGGCCGGGCTGCGATTGACACCCGAAGAAAAGGCGTTGTTTCGCCAAATGAACCCGTTCGGGTTCATTCTGTTTGCCCGCAACATCGAAACCGCGGATCAGGTCCGTGCCTTGTGTGGCGACTTTCGCGAGGCTGTCGGCCGAAACTGTCCGATCACCATCGATCAAGAAGGCGGACGGGTCCAACGTTTGCGCGCGCCACTTGCCCGGCAATGGATGCCCCCATTGGATCATGCGGAACGTGCCGGCGACCATGCCGAGCGGGCCATGTACCTGCGGTACCGCCTGATCGCGCATGAACTGTATTCCATGGGGATCGACAGCAACTGCGCACCGATGGTGGATCTGGCGCGTCCAGACACCCACGCGTTTTTGCGCAACCGGTGCTACGGTGGCGATGCTGCTACGGTCGCAAAAATCGGCCGGGCCGTTGCGCAGGGTCATTTGGACGGTGGCGTGTTGCCCATCGTCAAGCATATTCCCGGCCACGGGCGGGCGACCTTGGACAGCCATTTCGATCTGCCACACGTCAATGCGCCGTTGGTCGATCTGTTGCAGACCGATTTTGCCCCGTTTCGCGCCTTGAACGACCTGCCGATGGGCATGACAGCCCATTTGGTCTTTGAGCAGCTCGATGAACGACCGGCAACGATCTCTCCGCAGATGATGGCTGTGATCCGGGATCAGATCGGGTTTGATGGCCTGATCATGACCGACGACATCTCGATGAAGGCGCTCAGCGGGTCTTTGGCCGACCTGTCACGTCAGGCGCTGGCCGCAGGATGCGATGTTGTGCTGCACTGCAACGGCTCGCTTGCCGACAGGGCGGCGGTCATGGAAGCTGCGGGCGAGATGTCCGAGGCGGCACAAGCCCGCGCAGACAAGGCGCTGGCACAGCGGCAATCGCCCGAGGAACTTGACATCCGTGCCGCCGAGACGGAACTATCCCGTCTGATGGGCGGGCAGGTATATGACGGATAACCTTTTCAGCGAAGACCCGGTTTCGGTCGCCGATCGGCTGGCCGCAGAGGCGCTGATCGTGGACGTCGACGGGTTTGAAGGCCCGCTGGACGTTCTGCTGACCCTGTCGCGGACGCAAAAGGTCGATCTGCGCAAGATCTCGGTTCTGGCGCTGGCGCAGCAATATCTGGCCTTTGTCGAACGGGCCCGCGCCCTGCGGATCGAACTGGCCGCCGACTACCTGGTGATGGCCGCGTGGCTGGCCTTTCTGAAATCCCGGCTGTTGCTGCCGCCCGACCCCGACGAAGAGGGGCCGACGGGCGAGGAACTGGCCGCTCACCTGGCCTTTCAGCTGGAACGCCTGCAGGCGATGCGCGACGCGGCGGCGCGCCTGATGGCGCGCGACCAACTCGGGCGCGATTTCTTCAGGCGCGGGCAGGGCGAGGATGTCACCCGCATCCGCACGGTCACTTATTCCGCGACCTTGCTGGACCTGATGCAGGGCTATGCCCGCATCCGCACCCGCGACGAGTTCCGGCCCTTCGTGATGGACCGCGACGCCGTTTTCACGATGGAGCAGGCGCTGGAACGGATGCGCCCGCTGATCGGATTTGCCGGAACCTGGACCGACATGGAAACCTACCTGCCCGACGGATGGGACGTTGACCCGGTGCGGCGGCGCTCGGCCACGGCGGCGACGTTTGCGGCCTCGCTGGAACTGGTCAAGGAAGGACATATGGAGATCAAGCAAAGCGAGACCTTTGCTCCGATCCAACTGCGCAGAAGGACTGACAAACGTGACTGACGCCCCCGAAGACGACGGCACCGGCACCCTGTTCGAAGCGCCTCCGCTGGCTGAGCAGGAGCGTATGGTCGAGGCGGTAATGTTCGCCAGCGCTGAGCCGGTGACAGTGGCCGATCTTGAGGCGCGGATGCCGCATGGCTGCGACGCCGCGCAAGCGCTGGAACTGCTGCAGAAACGTTATGAAGGGCGCGGGGTCCGCGTGGTCAAAGTGGGTGAGGCGTGGGCCATCCGCACGGCCCCCGATCTGGGCTTCCTGATGCAGAAGGAAACGGTCGAGACCCGCAAGCTGAGCCGCGCCGCCATCGAGACCCTGGCGATCGTGGCCTATCATCAGCCCTGCACCCGCGCCGAGATCGAAGAAATCCGCGGCGTGTCCGTGTCGCGGGGAACCATCGACCAGCTGCTGGAGATGGAGTGGATCCGGCTGGGCCGTCGCCGCATGACGCCGGGCCGTCCGGTGACCTTTGTCGTAACGCCTCAATTCCTGGACCATTTCGGTCTGGAAAGCGCGCGTGACTTGCCGGGCCTTAAGGAACTGCGCGCTGCTGGCTTGCTGGAAAACCGGCCGCCGCCGGGGGCGATGCCGATCGGCGAGGCCAACGAAGATGAAACGGGTGACGAAGATCAGTCCGAACTGTTCGAGGAAGATTGATTGCGTCGCCCATTTGTCGGCGCATATCGCCGTTAGGTTCGGCGCAGAGGAACGGAGACCGAAATGAACGCAAACCGCATCATCGACATGATCGTTCGGCAAGTCATGCGCAGGCTGGTCACGCGCGGTGTCGACAAAGGTTTTGACCTTGCCGATCGTGCGACCCGCAAGTCGGGCCAACAAAGCCAGCCGCGCGATCCTCAGACCGACCGGCGCATGGCGCAAAGTGCAGGCGGACAGAGCCCGAGCATGAAACAGGCCAAGCAGCTGACCCGCCAGATGCGGCGGTTCATGCGGTTCTGAGGTTTACTGTACGGACTTGAAATGCTTCGACAATTTCAGGCCTTGGCCCTGATAGTTCGAAGCAATTCCTGCGCCGTACAGCTGTGTCGGCATCTCGGCCATACGCTCATAGACCAGCCGCCCGACGACCTGTCCATGCTCCAGTACGAAGGGCGCTTCGTGACAGCGAACTTCCAGAACTCCACGTGACCCGGCGCCTCCGGCTTCGGCATGACCGAAGCCCGGATCGAAAAAGCCCGCGTAGTGCACCCGGAATTCGCCCACCATCGCCAGATAGGGCGCCATTTCGGCCGCGTACATCGGTGGGATGTGAACTGCCTCTCGGCTGACCAGGATATAGAATGCGCCCGGATCCAGAATGATCCGCCCGTCCTTGGTACGCACCTCTTCCCAGTATTCCTGTGGGTCGTATTCGCCGATCCGGTCAAGGTCGATCACGCCGGTATGCGGTTTCGCGCGATAGCCAACAAGGTCAGTGTTGGGCAGGCGCAGGTCGACCGAAAACCCCAGACCGTCCTGAATGACGGCCGGACCATCGACCAATGGTGATTCCGCATGCAGAGCGGTCAGGTCTGCATCGGACAAAACCGCCTGGCCTTGCCGGAAACGGATCTGGTTCAGCCGCATCCCCGGACGCACCAGAACAGAAAAGGACCGCGGGCAGATTTCGGCGTAGAGGGGCCCCGAATAGCCTGCGGGCACCCGGTCGAACTCGGTTCCGCCATCGGTAATGGTACGGGTCAGAAGGTCCAGACGCCCGGTCGAGCTTTTGGCGTTGGCGACAGCGGTCACGTCACCGGGCAGGGACAACGCTTCCATCAGGGGCACAAGGTAGACACAACCTTTTTCGAGAACGGCGCCGTCGGTGATGTCGATACGGTGCATCTCGAACTCGGCCAGCCGTTCGGACACCGAACGCCCTTCGCCCGCCAGAAATGACGCACGGACGCGGTAAGCAACTGTTCCCAAACGAAGATCAAGGCTGGCGGGCTGGATCTGAGCGGGCAGAATGGCCGGCTCGGCGGAGATCTCACCGCGCGCGATCATCGCCTCGATTTGCTGGTTCGGGCATACACCTGTCATTCCGATCCCCCCTGGTGCCAGAGCGGGATCTGGCCTGTCTGCCATAAACGTCGGTGTGATTTGGTCGGGCTAGCAGGACTCGAACCTGCGACCTTCCGTCCCCCAGACGGACGCGCTACCAGGCTGCGCCATAGCCCGACGTTGGGCTGTTCATAATGATTTTCCCGGCAGGGGCAAGAGGAAAACATTGCCTTTCTTCTTATCCCGCCTTTTGACCTTCGACCCGGCTGAGCCATGCCCTGAGGTCCCTCGCGATCGGGGCGATCTGGCGCAGCGCCTCAGCGTCAAAATCCGTAGTCTGCCAAGCTTTGGAGGCGATGCCGCCGAACAGCGGGGCAGGGCTGATGCCATCGTCCCCGTTGACCGCAGTGGGCGCGGGCGCCGGCTCGGGGTCTGGGGAACTGGGTGTTTCCTGAGGCTCTGGCGATCCGGGACCATCAGTGCCGGCCTGCAGATCGAGGTCGATTTGCTGACCGGTCGATTTGGGCAGAAAGGACACCACCACGTCCTGTGGCGTCTGTGGTGATTCTGCGCTGACATCGATGTCGGGTGACAGCGCCGCCACATGGGCCACGCCCTGTTCCCTCAGGATGCGTTGAACGCCTTTTATCGTGATGCCGTCCTCGTGCAGCAGCTTCTTGATGCCGCCCAGCAGGCGCATGTCGTTGGGGCGGTAGTAACGGCGACCGCCAGCCCGTTTAACCGGTTTGACCTGTGCAAACCGGCTTTCCCAGAATCGCAGGACATGGGCCTGAACACCGAGCCAATCCGCAACTTCACTGATGGTGCGAAACGCGTCGGGTGACTTGCTCATATCCTCCTGGCCCCGGGTTTACTTGCGATTCCCGGCGGCGACGCGATCCTTCATCAGATGCGACGGGCGGAAAGTCAGCACGCGGCGCGGCTGGATCGGAACCTCTTCACCGGTTTTCGGGTTGCGTCCAATACGGGCTGATTTGTCACGAACGCTGAAAGTGCCGAAGGACGAAATCTTGACCTGTTCGCCACGCACCAGCGCGTCCGACATGTGGTTCAGAATGCTTTCGACAAGCTGTGCACTTTCGTTGCGTGACAGCCCAACTTCGCGAAACACGGCTTCGCTCAGATCCATTCGCGTCAGTGTATTATCGCCCATGACATTTCCCCTATTGATTTTCGAGCATAGGGGTAGCGCAAATTCGCTGTCAATATCAATGAATTGCGGGCGGCTGTGTAAGCCGGATTGCGCCGGTTACCAGCGCAGGACCACCGAGCCCCATGCCAAACCGCCGCCAATCGCCTCGGTCACGATCAAATCACCTTGCTTGATCTGGCCCCGTTCCTTGCCCACCGACAGGGCCAGGGGAATCGAGGCGGCCGATGTGTTTCCGTGGTCCTGAACGGTCACCACAACGTGATCCATGGGCAGGCCCATCTTCTTTGCGGTGCCCTGAATGATGCGGATATTGGCCTGATGCGGCACGATCCAGTCGACGTCCTGGCTGTTCAGTCCGGCGCGTTCCAGGGCGGTTTCGGCCGTGGCGGTGAGCTTTTCGACCGCATGGCGGAACACCTGGTTGCCCTGCATCCGAAGATGGCCCGTCGATTGCGTCGACACCCCGCCGTCCACGTACAGAAGGTCCTTGTAACGTCCATCCGAATGCAGATCCGTGGACAGGATACCTCGATCATCGCTTGTTCCGGCACCGTCCTGCGCCTCGAGCACGAGAGCACCGGCCCCATCCCCGAACAACACGCAAGTCGATCTGTCGGTCCAGTCCATGATCCGCGAAAAAGTTTCGGCGCCGATCACCAGCACCCGCTTGGCCTGACCCGAAAGGATCAGGGCGTTGGCGTTGCTCAGCGCAAACACGAAACCGGCGCAGACGGCCTGAACATCAAAGGCAAACCCCCGGGTCATGCCCAGATTGGCTTGAACCATGGTTGCGGCCGACGGGAACGTCAGATCCGCGGTCGAGGTCGCCAGTACGATTGCGTCAATGTCATCAGCTGTAAGGCCGGCGTCCTGCAAAGCGGCTTTGGCCGCATAGGTTGCCAGATCGGACGTGGTTTCATCTTCGGCCGCAAAGTGCCGACGTTCGATACCGGAACGGGTGCGAATCCATTCATCGGTCGTATCAAGCGTCTTTTCGAATTCGGAGTTCGGAACCACCCGCTTGGGCAGGTAATGCCCGACACCTACAACGACTGAACGGCCTGCCATCTGGGGTACTGCCTTCTTTGTTCTTATTTGGTCTGCAGCGCAGATTGCGCCGCATCTTGTTCAAGCTCAGCCGTGGATGCAACCCGTGCTGCCAATTTTTCCGCAAAGCCGGACTTGGCCAGGGTGAAAGCCAGCTTGATCGCGGCAGACACGCCGGTGGCGTCGGCGCCTCCGTGGGATTTGATGACAGTGCCGTTCAGGCCAAGAAAGACCCCGCCGTTGACGCGGCGCGGGTCGATGCGTTTCTTCAATCGCTGCAGAGAGGTGATGGCCAGAACCGAGGCCAGGCGAGATAGGGGCGAATACTTGAAGGCCTCGCGGAGCAGGTCACCGATCAGGCTGGCCGTGCCTTCTCCGGTCTTGATGGCGACGTTTCCGGTAAACCCATCCGTAACAATGACATCCGCCTTGTCGCCTGGAATGTCGCTGCCTTCCACGAAGCCCACGAAATCAAAGTTTGCCTGATCCGCGAATTCGGTGATCAGGGCATGGGCTTCCTTTAGTTCGGCGCGGCCTTTGTGCTCTTCGGTGCCGACGTTCAGCAGTCCGATACGCGGGCGAGTCAGTTCCATGCCGTTGCGCGCATAAGAAGCGCCCATCAGTGCAAACTGCAGCAGATCCTTGGCGTCGGCCCGCACATCCGCGCCCACGTCCAGCATGACGTTGAAACCCTGAGGGTTGCGGGATGGCCACAGAATCGCGATGGCGGGGCGGTTTACCCCGGGCAGTTTGCGCAGTCGCATCATCGACAGCGCCATCAGCGCGCCGGTATTGCCGCAGGACACGGCACCACGGGCCTCGCCCTGACGCACGGATTCCAGCGCCGACCACATCGAGGTGTTCTTGCCGCTGCGCACCACCTGGCTGGGCTTGTCCTGCATCGTGACCACGTCCGGGCAATCACGAAAAACGACGCGTCCGTCGAGGACACGCCGTTTCGATACAAGCTTGCTCAGCACATCTTCCGGGCCGTGCAGAAGAAATCCGATTTCGGGGTTCTTCTTTGCTGACTTCGCGATTCCAGCCACGACCACGCCGGGACCTGAATCCCCGCCCATTGCGTCAACCGAGATGATGATCTTTCCGGTCTGCGTGGGCTGCGCTGTCATGCCAGAACCTGCGTTCAATCAGGCTTAGGCCGCGTCTTCGTCCAGGTCGATGTCGTCGGCCTGAGCGACGACTTCACGGTCGTCATAGTGGCCGCAGGCTGCACAAACGTGGTGCGGGCGCTTCAGCTCGCCGCAGTTCGCGCATTCGTTCGGGTTTGCAGCAACCAGAGCGTCGTGTGCGCGGCGGTTGTTGCGACGCGACTTGGAAACTTTGTTCTGTTGGACGGCCATGGTCTCAACCTTTGTCTACTAAGGGCCAGCAGATTCGCTGCAGGCCGGGTTTCATTCTTCGTTTTCTCGTGGTGTGACGTGCGTTTAGGGAACAAGCCCCGCGATGTCCAACCCAAATTCCGATGAGCGCGCGAAAATACTGCGATTCTCGACATGTTCAAGCGATTTTTCTGAGCGCCTGCTATGACAGGAAATCGATCCCCTGTCACTCGTCTTTTTTCAGTGCGTCACGCAGGGACGCCAGCCCGGCAAAGGGTTTGGCATCCTCGTCGGTCATCGCCTGTTTGCCCGGTTCGGTATAGTTCGCGTCGCCCAAATGTGCACCGTCTTTCCGGGGGTATTGGGGCAACGCAAGGGACAATGCCTCGCGCATCACCTGGTCCAGATCGATTTCCGGGCCCAAGGCTTCGGTCTCGTCATCTTCGGGCATTTCGAATTCGGGTTCGTCGGGTTCGGTCCAATTGGCCAGGAAAACGCGCCGCACCGGGGCCTCGATCCGGGTCGTGACCGGGTCCAGCGACACCACGCAGGGCTGAATGACGGTTGCGCCCAGCTTGGCGGTCAACACCCAATCACGCTTGCCCTTCGCGCGCAGCTCGCCGACAAAACTCAGCTTGCGCAGCCCGAGCAGGCCCAACGCATCACGAAATTCCTCGAGTTGCCGGGCAAGGGGGCGCAATTCGAACGCGGTCGGGCTGTTTTGCGGCAGATCGGCGACGCGCAATGTTGAGAGGTCGGACATTGTGACCCTTTCCTGTGTTGAACCGGGGCATGGGTTTCTGTAATCGGATAGAAGCCGCAAGGGACCAAGGCAAGAGGGTGAACATGTTGAAAGTACTGAACAGGCTGAAACCGGCGTCCAGGGCGGTTGCCTGCACGCTTGTTCTGGCCACCGCTGTTGCCTGTACCCCGGTCTACAAGAAACACGGCTATATCCCCACCCCGGAAGAGCTGGCCGAGATCAAGGTTGGCGTCGATACCCGCGACACGGTTCTGGAAAAGGCTGGCGCGCCCAGCTCGTCAGGTGTGTTGAAGGATTCGGGTTTCTATTATGTGGCGTCGCGCGTTCGCCACTATGGCCCCAAACGCCCCGAGGTCGTCTCGCGCGAATTGGTGGCGATCAGCTTTGACCAGCGTGGCGTCGTCCGCAATATCGAGAAATTCGGTCTCGAAGACGGCTATGTCATCGTGCTGGATCGCCGTGTGACGGACTCCAGTGTTCAGGACAAAGGCTTCCTGCGGCAGCTGCTGGGCAACATCGGCCAATTCAGCCCGTCGAACATCCCGGGGGCCAGCTAATTTCCGGCCGCCGGTTGAAAGCTTCACACGGCGGTCACACTATTGGTGCATGGGATCAGGCAGATCGCAATCGGTGAGAAACCGTGGAGGATGCGACCATGGCCGATGATATTTTGCTGGACAAGGGCCGCTACCGCGCGCGCCTGGCGCGGTGTCCCGAGGACGTGCGGGCGGCCAAGAATCTTCGTACTCTTGCATTCCGAACAGCCGAGACGGATCAGGACGACTTCGATGTTGCCTGCGCCCATGTTCTGGTCGAGGATTCGCAGGCAGGCGGCCAGTTAGTCTGCTGTTTCCGGATGCTGGTCATGGACAGCGGCAGCGAAATCAGCCGGAGTTATTCGGCCCAGTTCTATGACCTTTCCGCGTTGCAGAGCTTTGATGGGCGCATGGTGGAAATGGGGCGGTTCTGCATCCATCCCGATTGGACAGACCCCGATATCCTGAGGGTGGCCTGGGGCGCGATGACGGCCTTCGTCGACCGCAACGGCGTCCAGTTGCTGTTTGGATGCTCGTCCTTCGCAGGGACTGAGACTGCGGAATACCTGGATGCCTTCGCGATGCTCAAACATCGCCACCTTGCGCCCAAACGCTGGTTGCCGCGGGTCAAGGCGCCGGACGTGTTTCGCTTTGCCGCGCGGCTGCGGCGACGCCCGGATGCCAAAAAGGCCATGCTGCGAATGCCGCCGCTGCTGCGCACCTATCTGATGATGGGCGGTTGGGTCAGCGACCATGCGGTGGTGGATCGCCAGTTGAACACGCTGCATGTGTTCACCGGCGTCGAGATCGGTGCGATTCCCGCGGCGCGGAAACGCCTCTTGCGGATGATCGCGGGCTGAAGCCGCGCTGCTGTCAAAAGGTGAGGCTGGGGCGTTGACGCCCAATGTCTGCCGGTTTAGCTGGCGCTTATGGCACGTATTCCTTTGTTGCAGATGTCCGGTATCTCGCTGACCTTCGGGGGCGAGCCGGTGTTTTCCGACCTGGACCTGGTGGTTCAGCCCGGCGACCGCGTTGCGCTGGTCGGGCGGAACGGCTCGGGTAAATCCACCCTGATGAAGGTTATGGCCGGTCTGGTCGAACCGGACCGGGGCGAAATCGTGGTGCCGCCCGGCAAATCCGTCGGCTACATGGAGCAGGACCCGACGATGGAGGGTTTTGCCACGCTGGGCGACTATGCGGCCAGCGGGCTTGAACCCGGCGAGCTGTACAAGGTGGAACGGGCCGGGGAAGGGTTGAAATTCGACCCCTCGCGCGCGGTTCAGACCGCCTCGGGCGGTGAAAGGCGGCGCGCGGCGCTGGCCAAGCTGATGGCCGAGGCCCCCGACCTGATGCTGCTGGACGAGCCGACCAACCATCTGGACATCGAGGCCATCGGCTGGCTGGAGCGTGAACTGGGCGCGACGCGGGCGGCCTTTGTCCTGATCTCGCATGACCGCGCGTTCTTGCGGGCGCTGACCCGGGCAACACTGTGGATCGACCGCGGTGAGGTGCGCCGGCAGGAGCAGGGGTTCGAGGCCTTCGAGGCCTGGCGCGACAAGATCTGGGAAGAGGAAGATCAGCAACGCCACAAGCTGGATCGGCTGATCAAATCCGAGGCGCGTTGGGCAGTCGAGGGGATCAGCGCTCGCCGCAAGCGCAACCAGGGCCGGGTGCGCGCCTTGCAGGCCTTGCGGGCTGAACGCGCCGCGCAGATCAAGCGTCAGGGCTCGGCGGCCATGTCCTTGGAGTCTGGTCCGAAATCCGGGCGCAAGGTGATCGAGGCGCGCGGCGTCAGCAAGGCGTTCGACGGCAAGCCGATCGTGCGCAACCTGGACCTGCTGGTGCAGCGCGGCGACCGGGTGGCCTTTGTCGGGCCGAACGGTGTGGGCAAGACCACCGTCCTGAAGATGCTGCTGGGCGAGGTCGCGCCGGATGACGGCAGCGTGAGCCTGGGCACCAATCTGGAAATCGCGGTCTTCGACCAGACCCGCGCGCAGCTGGACCCTGAGATGACTTTGTGGGACAGCCTGACCGGCGACCCCGAGATGCGCGTCTCGGGCAAGGCCGATCAGGTGATGGTGCGCGGCCAGCCCAAGCATGTCGTGGGTTACCTCAAGGAATTCCTGTTCGACGAGCGGCAGGCACGAGCGGCCGTCAAGTCCTTGTCGGGCGGGGAAAAAGCGCGGTTGCTGCTGGCGAAGCTGATGGCGAAACCGTCGAACCTGCTGGTGCTGGACGAACCGACCAACGACCTGGATGTCGAGACGCTGGACCTGTTGCAGGAGTTGCTGGACGACTATGACGGCACCGTGCTGCTGGTCAGCCACGACCGCGATTTCCTGGATCGTGTGGCGACCACGACCATCGCCATGGAGGGCAACGGCCGCGCGACGGTCTATGCAGGCGGCTGGTCGGACTATGTCGCGCAGCGCGGCGATATGGTCGAGAAAAAGACTGAGAAATCAAAAGAGAACAAGCCGAAGGTCAAGCAGGAAGCCAAGCCGAAAGCCGGCCTGTCCTTTTCCGAAAAGCACCGGCTCGAGAAGCTGCCCGCCGAGATCGCGCGGCTGGAAGCCGAGATCGCCAAGCTGGAGGAGCTGATGTCGGACCCCGAGCTGTTCACCCGCGAGCCGGTGAAGTTCCAGAAGGCGACCGAAGCCCTTGTCGAGCGGCAGGAGAAGCTGGCCGCCGCCGAGGAGGAATGGCTGGAACTGGAAGAAAAGGCCGAGGCCGGGGCCTAGCCAGGCTCGACCCGAGGCGCGGGCAGATCGGCTCTGCCCACGCCATGCGGTCATGTCAGCGCATGCGCAGGGCGCCGTCGATGCGGATGACCTCGCCGTTCAGATAGCCCATCTCGACGATGAATCCGGCCAGCCGGCCATATTCGCGCGGGTCACCCAAACGGGCGGGGTTGGGCACGTCGGCGGCCAACTGCTGCTGCACCTCTTCGGGCAGGCCGGCCAGCATCGGCGTCATGAAGATGCCGGGCGCGATGGTCATGACCCGGATCCCGGTCGAGGCCAGATCGCGCGCCATCGGCAGGGTCATGCCCACGACACCGCCCTTGGACGCCGCATAGGCCGCCTGACCTTTCTGTCCGTCAAACGCGGCAATCGAGGCGGTGTTGATGATCACGCCACGCGCGCCATCCGACTCGGGCGCGTTCTGGGCCATCTCGGCGGCGGCCAGACGCGACACGTTGAAGGTGCCCACCAGGTTGATGTCGATGGTGCGCTGAAAGGCGTCCAGCGGATGCGGGCCGTCCTTGCCGACGGTTTTGATGCCATAGGCGATGCCGGCACAGTTCACGCAGGCGGTGATCTTGCCCATCTTCTCCATCGCCAGCGCAATGGCCGCGGCCACCGAGTTCTCGTCCGTCACGTCGGTCTGGGCGAAATGTCCGCCGATCTCGGCTGCGACCTGCGCGCCATGCTCGGCATCGCGGTCGAGGATGGTGACCTGCGCGCCGTTCTCGGCAAAGTAACGGGCGGTGGCCTCTCCGAGGCCCGAGGCGCCGCCGGTGATGACGGCAGCGGTGGTGGACAATTGCATGGCGGGCTCCTCCCCAGTGATCTGAACGTTCGTTCAAATAATCCGAGATGGCACGTCCTGTCCAGTCGGCAGTGACTCAGTCCAGCCGGCTGCGCTGCTGCATCGGGGTGACGCCGAAGGCGGCGCGGTACACGCGTGAGAAATGGCCTGGGCTTTCAAAGCCGCAGGCAAAGGCCACGTCGGTGACCGAGGATTCGGTCTGCAACAACAGGTTGCGCGCGCGGTCCAGCCGCAGTTCCATAAAGTATTTCTTGGGCGAGGCGTTGAGGTATTTGCCGAAGAGCCGTTCCAGCTGGCGGGTCGAGATGCCGATCTGTTCGGCGATCACCGCCGGCGAGATCGGGTCGTTGATGCGGTCGGCCATGATCTGGATCGCCTTGGCCAGATGCGCGTTGCGCATGCCGTTGCGCGATTGCAGCGACACACGCTGATCGGCGGTCGCGTTGCGCACGGCGTTGTAGACCATCTGGTCGGCCACCGCGATCGACAGGTCCTGCCCGTGGTCGCGCTCGATCAGGTGCAGCATCAGGTCGGCCGTTGCGGTGCCGCCCGAGGCGGTCATGTGCTTTTCATCGGCCACGAAGACGCTGCGCACCAGATTCACGTCCGGGAAAGCCTCCATGAAGGCGTCGTGATATTCCCAATGGATCGCCGCCTGCATCCCGTTCAGGAACCCGGCCTCGGCCAGCAGCCACGCACCCGAACACAGCGCCCCGATGGCCGTGCCGCGCGCCCGTTCGCGGCGCAGCGCGGCCAGCAGGGGTCGGCTGACGTGATCGCGCATGTGAATGCCCGACAAAACAAAGATCTGGTCGCATTTCGGCAGGTCCGCCAACCCGCCATGCACCAGTGTCACGGACCCGTTCGAACACACCGCCTGCGCGCCGTCCTCCGAGGCGAAGGACCAGCGGTACAGTTCCTCGCCGCTGACCCAGTTGGCGATCCGCAGCGGCTCGACCGCGCAGGAGAAGGCCAGGTGCGAGAACTCGGGAACGAGGATGAAACAGAAATGTTGCGGGCGGGTCATGCGCTCAGTCTATCACGGGCGGTCAGACTGATTGTGTACAAGTTGCATTTTATCGGGCAAGAGCAGAGGCGACATCCTGGGTGTCGCGATTCGACCAAATCGAAGGTTGGGGATGAAAGACGACACGAAAAGCCGCAAGGCGGCGCTGGCCGCGCATCTGAAGGCGGCGGTGATGACACTGAAACTGCGCCCTGGCGATGACCTGGACGAGGCGCAGCTGTCCGAGGCGTTCGGCCTGTCGCGCACACCGCTGCGCGAAGTGTTCCGGCATCTGGCCGGGCTGGGCTATCTTGAACTGCGTGAAAACCGGGGCGCGCGGGTGTCCCAGATGTCTTATGCCACGCTGCGCGACTTCTTCCTGGTGGCGCCGATGATCTATGGCGCGGTGCTGCGGCTGGCGGCGCAGAACGCCACGGGCGACCAGATCGACCGGTTGAAGGCGGCGCAGGCGGCGTTTCGGGAAACGTTGCGGGCGAGCTCGGCCGAAGATCGCGCGCTGGCCAACAACCAGTTCCACGAGATCACCGGCGAGATGGCGGCGAATGTCTACCTGCTGCCGTCGTTTCAGCGGCTGCTGATCGACCATGCGCGCATCGGCATGACCTTCTATCGCCCGGGTCAGGACGGGATGGGTGAAGGCCTCGATCTGGCCTGCGACCAGCATGAGGCCATCATCGCCGCGATCGAGGCGCGTGACGAGGCGGCGGCGGGGCAGCTGGCGGCCGATCACTGGGCGCTGTCGCGCGATCAGATCGAGCTGTTCGTGACGCCGGCTGGTCTGGACCTGCCGCTGGGCTCGGTCGAGCGCGGATAGAAAAACGGCCGCCCGAAGGCGGCCGTGGAGATCGGGTTCAGCCCAGCTGCACCAGCGCGTGCCGCTTCTTGCCCGCGCTCAGCTTGATGGGCGAGGAAAGGGCCGCTGCGTCGATCATCAGCCCGGCATCGGTCAGCGGTGCGTCGTCCAGACGGGCGCCGTTTTCGGAAATCAAGCGCTTGGCCTCCTTGCCCGATTTCGCCAGGCCCGACTTCACGATCAGCTGCACGACCGAGATGCCGTCGCCCAGATCCTCGGCTGTCAGGGTCAGGGTGGGCAGGTCGCCGCCCACGCCGCCCTTTTCGAACACCTCGCGCGCGGTGGCCTCGGCCTTGGCCGCGGCCTCGGCCCCGTGCAGCAGGGTCGTCACCTCGTTGGCCAGACGGATCTTGGCCTCGTTGATCTCGGACCCCTGCAGCGCGCCCATGCGGTCGCATTCGTCCACGGGAAGCTCGGTGAAGATCTTCAGGAAGCGGCCCACATCGGCGTCGGTGGTGTTGCGCCAGAACTGCCAGAATTCGTAGGGCGACAGCATGTCGCCGTTCAGCCAGATGGCGCCGCCCTGGCTTTTGCCCATCTTGCGCCCATCGCTGGTGGTCAGCAGGGGCGTGGTCAGGCCATAGATCTCGTGATCCAGCACGCGGCGGGTCAGGTCGATGCCGTTGACGATGTTGCCCCACTGGTCCGATCCGCCCATCTGCAGGATGCAGCCATAGCGGCGGTTCAGTTCCAGAAAGTCATAAGCCTGCAGGATCATGTAGTTGAACTCGAGGAACGACAGGGACTGTTCCCGGTCCAGCCGCGATTTCACCGATTCAAAGGACAGCATCCGGTTGACCGAGAAATGCCGCCCGATGTCCCGCAGGAAATCGAGATAGTTCAGGTCGTCAAGCCATTCGGCATTGTTCAGCATCAGCGCGCCGGTGTCGCTGTTGTCATAGGACAGGTACTTGTCGAACACCTTCTGCATGCCGGCGATGTTGGCGTCGATCTGCTCGGGGCCCAGCAGGGGGCGTTCGTCCGAGCGGAAAGACGGATCGCCCACCTTGGTGGTGCCGCCACCCATCAGGGTGATCGGCTTGTGCCCCAGCTTCTGGAACCAGCGCAGAACCATGATGTTCATCAGATGCCCGACATGCAGGGACTGGGCGGTGGCGTCATACCCGATATAGGCTGTCTGCACCCCGCTTGTCAGAGCATCGTCAAGGCCCTGATAATCGGTGCAATCGGCGAGAAAGCCGCGCTCGATCATCGTGGCGATGAAATCCGATTTGGGGTGATACGTCATGTCTTGCCTCGGGGTTGAATTGCGGGGCACGTTATAGGCGGCGAACGAGGGAAGGAAAAGGCCATGAATAAGGCCCGAGGCAAAGTTGGGGCAGTGCGGGCACTGGGGGCCATGTCGGGCACCTCGCTCGATGGGGTCGACGCGGCGGTGGTGGAAACCGACGGGCGGCAGATCCTGCGGTTCGGCGACAGCGCGTACAGGCCCTATACCGAGGACGAGCGCAAGCTGCTGCGCGCCGCGTTGGGCAAATGGAGCGGACCCGAAGTGCACGCCGCCGAAGACCTGGTGACCCGCGCCCATGCCGAGCTGCTGTCGGAATTCGAGGACGTGGACCTGATCGGCTTTCACGGCCAGACCCTTGCGCATGAGCCGCGCGGAAAGGGCACGTTGCAGGTGGGCGATGGCGAGGGGCTGGCGGTCGCGCTGGGTGTGCCCGTGGTCTGGGATTTCCGCAGCGATGACGTGGCCATGGGCGGCGAGGGCGCGCCGCTGGCGCCGTTCTTCCACTTTGCCTGCGCAAAATATGTCGGGGCCACGGCGCCCTTGTGCTTTCTGAATCTGGGTGGTGTCGGCAACCTGACCTATGTGGACCCGTCCTTTGACGGGCCCGAGGCGCCCGGTGCGCTGCTGGCCTTTGACACCGGCCCGGCCAACGCGCCGATCGACGACCTGGTGCAGGCGCGTCTGGGCCTGCCGATGGACCGCGACGGCGCGCTGGCCCGGCAGGGCACGGTCGAGACCGGAGCGTTGGAGCTGTTCCTTGCCGAGCCCTATTTCAACCGCCTGCCGCCCAAATCGCTGGACCGCAACGATTTTGCCGAGATGATCGGCCTGGTGAGGGAATTGAGCGACGCTGACGCCGTCGCCACCCTGACAGGCATGAGTGCGGCGGCGGTGGTGCAGGGGATGGAGCATTGCCCCAGACCGCCCGCGCGGGTGCTGGTCACCGGCGGCGGGCGCAGGAACCCGGTCTTGATGGAGATGCTGCGCGTGGCGATGGACTGCCCGGTCGATCCGGTCGAGGCCGTAGGTCTGGATGGCGACATGCTCGAGGCGCAGGCCTTTGCCTATCTGGCGGTGCGCGTGGCGCGGGGGATGCCGACCTCTTGCCCCGGCACCACCGGTGTCAAGGCGTTGGTTGGCGGGGGCACGGTCAGCCGGGTGTCGCAGGGCGCACCGCGCTGAAACGCGGCGAAAAATGATCCTGCCAAGGCGCTCGGGCGTAATTGTAGCAGTAGCCACAAAAACGCCGGAGATGAAGATGATCGGTTCCCTTGTCAAAAATGCGGCCGGGTGTGCCGTCGCGTTCATGCTCGCAGTGCCCGCCATGGCCGACGTGCAGGTTGAGTTCGTCGAGGGAGCGCCAAAGGACCGCTTCGTTCTTCGCAACGCCAGCGATTGCAGCCTGTCTGCTGCAACGGTGCGTCTGGATTTGTCCTCGTCGCAGGGCGGGCTGATCTTTGATGTCACTGGCGCGGGGGCAGGGGTCGAAGTGTTTCAGCCGTTTGAGATGGTTTCGGGGTCCGAGTATCTGAACGGGTTGCCTCAGGTTCAGGACGGGCAGTCGATGGTCGATCTGGACATCCGGGCCATGCCGCCCGGTGCGGAAATCGCCTTTACGATCGACGTGGATGACACGGGCGGCGGACGCGAGATCACCGTGTCGGGGGCTGAGATTCAGGGCGCGACGGTCTCTCTGGAAGGCGCGAAGAACCCGCAGCGTGGTGTCTTTTCGTCGGCGGCCCGCGCGGCTATACCGGTCGGGACCTGCTGAGGGGCAGTGCACCTGCGGATGGAACCGGCATGACCAAGACCCTGACACGTATCGCATTTCTGGTTCTGGTACTGGGTGGCGGCATACTGATCGGCACTCTGACGGGGCCGGGTGAGTGGTATGCAAACCTGAACAAACCGGTCTTCAACCCGCCGGGCTGGGTATTCGGCCCGGTCTGGACGGTTCTGTACGTGCTGATTGCGATGGCGGGATGGCGGCAGTTCGAACGCGACCGGGGATCGCCCGCAATGCGCCTGTGGTGGGCGCAGCTGGGCCTGAACTTCCTGTGGTCGCCCGCATTCTTCGTGCTGCACCAGCCGTGGCTGGCATTGGTAGTGATACTGGCGCTTCTGGTGGTGATTGTTCTGTTCATCACACGTGTCCGCCCTGTGGATCGCGTTTCGGCATGGGCGTTCGTGCCCTATCTGGCATGGGTGGCATTTGCGACCGTTCTGAACCTGTCGATCGCGATCCTGAACTGACGCCGGCGGTGGTCAGAGCATCCACTCGACCGGCAGCCATCTGACGACGGCGGCAAGGCCGCGCTGGAACCGCGAGGTGTTCGGGTCGGTCTCAAAGGTCGTGGTCGTCCCGTCCTTGGTCTGCTGAACCCAGACCAGCCCACCGTCAACATCCATCTCGACGCGATAGGCAAATTCCGGCTTGTCCAGTTGCCGGGCCAGATCTGTCGCGATCGTGGGGCTCTCGATCAGCAGGCCCATCTCGGTGTTCAACCGGGCCGAACGCGGGTCCAGATTGTATGAGCCGATAAAGATCCGTTTGCCATCCGAGCCAAAAACCTTTGCATGCAGGCCGGAGGCGGAGCCTGCAAGAATTTCGGGCAGGCTGCGTTCCTTGTGCTCGTCGCGCAACGCGCGCAGCTCCAGCAACTGAACCCCGCTTGCCAGCAGGTCGTCGCGATAGGCCATGTAGGCCGCATGAACCGGCATCACATCGGTCGCATCCAGTGAGTTGGTCAGGACCCGGACTTTGACCCCGGATGACGACAACCGCTCGAGCAGCTCGGCCCCGCGGGGACCGGGAATGAAATAGGCCGAGACCAGATCGAGCGAAGTCTCCGAGCTTTCGGCAAAGGTGATGAGACGCTCGACCATGAGGTTCTCGTCCTCGACCTCTCCAAGCCCCTTGGCCGGGTCATCGACAAAAAGTTCGACCGCGCTCCATTCGAACGGCAGATCGCGGGCGGCGATGCGGTCGGCCAGCTCATTGTCGCGGATCGCCTTTTGGTATCCGGCCCCGGCCGCGGTCTGACGCGCGGCCTCGGCCAGTGCTTTCAGGCTTGGGTCGGTCGCAGCGGGCAGGAACAACGCGGCATCATAGGCTGATCCGCTGTTCCAGTAGGCATCGAACGACTCGGCCACCTCGTCCACGATCGGACCGATCGCGATGGTATCGACATCCAGATAATGCGTCCCGGCACCGTAGTCGAAATAGATGTCGCCGATGTTTCGGCCCCCGACAATCGTGGCCACACCGTCCACCGTCATGGACTTGTTATGCATGCGGCGGTTCAACCGGCCGAAATCGAACGCATAGGACAGCAGCTTGGGATTGCGCAGCGTGAACGGGTTGAAGATGCGGACATGGGCCGTTGGCATGGCATCCAGTTCAGCCAGAAGCGGGTCCAGCCCCGAGATGCCGTTGTCATCGACCAGAAGGCGCACGCGTACGCCCCGTTCCGCCGCCGCACGCAATTCGTCCAGCAACATCAGGCCGGTCACGTCATCCTGCCAGATGTAGTATTGGGCATCTAAGGACGAGACCGCCTCACGCGCGAGAATGGCGCGGGCAGCAAATGCGGTATGCCCCTGACCAAGGGGGCGGACGCCGTCCAGTCCGGGGTTGCGCTGCATCGCCGGCTCGATGGCTTGGCCCAGCGGACCAGTCCAATCCGCGGGTTGGCGGTATGTCCGCTCCGAGAAATTGGTCTCGGGCAGCGGAAAAGCCAACCGCATCCCAAGCACGCCCAGGCCGAGGATCACAGCCACGGTCACCAAAGTCTTGATCAGCCGCATCGCGCCCTCGTCTTTGCCCAATCATACACACGCGAACCTTGCCGCATCGGGCAGGGCAAGTTCAAGCATGGTTCGGCAGGGGCTTGAGGTTTAGTTCCTGGGAATGTCGAACTCCGGCGGCGCCAATTCGAACCCGTCGAACTGGAACCCGGGCGAGACGACGCAGCTGACCAGCGTGTAGTCCCCGGTGCTGCGGGCAGCCTGCCAATGCCCGGCGGGTACGATGACCTGCGGCGCGCCCGCGCTCAGGTCAGGGGACAGCATGTGATCGCTTGCCGGTCCAGTATCGGTTTCGCTGATCGACAGGATCAGCGGCGCGCCGGCGTGAAACAGCCAGATCTCGGTTGCATCGACCCGGTGCCAGTGGCTGGCCTCGTCCCGTTTCAGCAGGAAATAGATGCAAGTCGCGGTGGGGCGGCCTGTGTTGTCTGCGCGCCAGGTCTCGGCATACCAGCCGCCTTCGGGGTGGGGCTGCAGTTGCAGGTGGTCGATGATCTGGTCGGCGGTCATGGCGGGCCTTTCACGGCGATGGGATTTGGTGCTGGCAATACTGTGCACAGATCATATGTTTGCGCCATGACCCTGACGATCCCGTTCGACAATTCCTATGCCCGGCTGCCCGGTGCGTTTTATGCGCGCCAGTCGCCCGAGCCCGTACGCGCGCCGCGGCTGGTGGCTTTCAATGACGATCTGGCGCAGGTGCTGGGTATCTCGCCCGGTGACGCGCAGGACATGGCCCAGGTTTTTGCGGGCAACACCCTGCCGGACGGGGCCGAGCCGCTGGCGCAGCTGTATTCCGGCCACCAGTTCGGCAACTACAACCCGCAGCTGGGCGACGGGCGCGCGGTGCTTCTGGGCGAGGTGGTGGGCACGGACGGGATTCGCCGCGACATTCAGCTCAAGGGCTCGGGGCGCACGCCGTTTTCGCGGCAGGGCGACGGGCGGGCCTGGCTGGGGCCGGTTCTGCGCGAATATGTCGTGTCCGAGGCGATGCACGCGCTGGGTATTCCCACCACGCGGGCGCTGGCGGCGGTGGAAACCGGCGAGGTCGTGCTGCGCGAGGGCCCTATGCCCGGTGCGGTACTGACCCGCGTGGCGCAAAGCCATCTGCGGGTGGGTACGTTTCAGGTGTTCGCCGCACGCGGCCAGATCGCCGACCTGCAGCGGCTGACCGACTATGCCATCGCGCGCCACTACCCGGACGCCGTCGGGCCGATGGGCCTGCTGCGCGCCGTGCGTGACGCGCAGGCCGCGCTGATCGCGCAGTGGATGGCGGTGGGCTTCATCCACGGGGTGATGAACACCGACAACTGCGCCATTTCGGGCGAAACCATCGACTATGGCCCCTGCGCCTTCATGGACAGCTATCATCCGAACACCGTCTACAGTTCGATCGACCGGATGGGGCGCTATGCCTATTCCAACCAGCCCGAGATCGCGGTGTGGAACCTGGCGCAGCTGGCGACGGCGCTGATCCAGCAGATCGAGGACAAGCAGGCCGCCGTGGAAGAGGCGACCGAGATCGTACACGCCATGCCCGATTTGATGCAGAAGCACTGGCTGCGCCGGTTCCGGGCCAAGATCGGCCTGACCACCGAGGAGGACGGCGACCTTGCGCTGATCTCGGACCTGCTGACGCGGATGGCGCAGAATCAGGCCGATTTCACCAATACCTTCCGCGCGCTGGGCAGCGATGCGGCGCGGGACCAGTTCACCGATCCGGCGGCTTTCGACAGCTGGGCCGAGGGGTGGCGCGCGCGACTGACGCGCGAGGCGGACCCGGCCGCGGTGATGCACGCCGCCAACCCCGCCTTCATCCCGCGCAACCACCGGGTCGAACAGATGATCCAGGCCGCCGTTCAGGGCGACTATGCCCCGTTCCACCGGCTGAATGCAGTGCTGGCCCGGCCCTATGGCGACCAGCCCGACGCCGCCGACCTGATACGCCCGCCCACGCAGGACGAGGTGGTGCATGCCACCTTTTGCGGGACCTGAGCGGGTTTCGGCATCTGTGCTGAACTATCGGCTTGCGTCCAGGCGCGATCCTGCGAATCCTGACGGGGTACAACCGTAGAAAACCGATGACCACTTTGCCCAAGCTGCGCCTTGCCAGCTACAACATCCAGAAATGCGTCGGACTGGACCTGCGACGCCAGCCGCAGCGCATCCTGCAGGTGCTGGACCGGCTGGGCGCCGATATCGTGGTGCTTCAAGAGGCCGACAAACGCCTGCCGCCGCGCCCGGCGGCGCTGCCGCATTTCATGCTGGACGAGGCCGGGTGGAAGATCGTCGATCTGGGCGGTGCGGGCAGTCTGGGCTGGCATGGCAACGCGGTGATCTGGCGGGGAGACCACATCCGGGTGCGCTGCGCCGCGCATCACGATCTGCCGGGGCTGGAGCCGCGCGGGGCGGTCCGGGTCGAGTTCGACACCCATATCGGGCCTTTGCGGGTGATGGGGATGCATCTGGGGCTGTTCTCGGCGTGGCGCCGTCAGCAGATCATCCACCTGCGGCAGGACGGCCGCGCGCTGGACCGGATGCCCACCGTCTGGGCAGGGGATTTCAACGAATGGTCACGCCAACCGATTCTTGACCGTCTGGCTCCCGACATGCGGTTCCTGCCGCCTGTGCCCAGCTTTCCCGCCGCGCAGCCTCTGGGCGCGCTGGACCGGATCGCGCTGGGCGGTGGGCTCGAGGCGCTGGCCCACGGCGTGCACGGGGAACGGCCCGCGCATATCGCCTCGGACCACCTGCCGGTCTGGGCCGATCTGCGGCTGGCGGGCTAAGGCGCAGCGGGCGCAAATCACAGTGGCGAAATCTGCGCGGACGTACTAAGACAGAAACCCGAACGGATTCTGGGGGATGACATGGCGGACACGATCATCGCGCGTTGCGAAGCCAAAGGCCTGCGCATGACCGGCCAGCGTCGAACCATCGCGCAGGTACTGCAGGACAGTGATGATCATCCCGATGTCGAGGAACTGTACGCACGCGCCTCGGCGCTGGATGCGGGCATTTCGATCGCAACCGTCTATCGCACCGTCAAACTTTTCGAAGAGGCCGGCATTCTCGAACGGCTGGAATTCGGCGACGGGCGTGCGCGCTATGAGGACGCCGAGCGCGACCACCACGATCACCTGATCGACATGAACTCGGGCGAGGTGATTGAATTCGTGGACCCCGAGATCGAAGCCCTGCAGGAAAAGATCGCCTCGAAGCTGGGCTATCGCCTGAAAGGTCATCGGCTGGAGTTGTACGGAGTTCCGCTGGACAAGGACTGATCCGGCCGGGACACATCACCAAAAGCGATTGGTCATCTAAAATCTATTCATGATTCCAAGCCCTCTTCGCGCTTGCCACGGCGGCGCGATCCGGGTCTTCTGAGTTGCGACGCGGCAATTAGGCCCTCCGAAATCAATAGGCAATGACATGAACAACGCGAACGGCATCCTGCTGGTCATCGGCGCTATGGCCGCCTTCACGCTTGAGGACATGTTCATCAAGCATTTGTCGGTCACCGTGCCGACCGGTCAGGTCATGATCGTGTTGGGGCTGTTCTGCGCGCTAGTCTTTGCCGCCATGGCCATCGTGACACGCAAACCGATCTTTGACTCGGCCGCTTGGCAACCGCTGTTCGTGATCCGCGCGTGCACCGAGGCGGTCGGGGCGCTGAGTTTTGTCACGGCCTTGTCCCTGGTCGACCTGTCAACCGTTGCGGCCGTGTTCCAGGCGATGCCGCTGGTGGTCACGATGGGGGCCGCACTCTTCCTGCGCGAGCAGGTCGGCTGGCGCCGTTGGAGCGCAATCGGTGTCGGGTTCATCGGCGTTCTGATGATCATCCGCCCCGGTCTGGACGGGTTTCGGCCCGAGGCTCTGTTCGTGGTGGCCAGCGTCATTGCGATCGCCGCGCGGGACCTGATCACCCGCCGGCTGGACGCGCGCGTGGCTTCGGCCGTGGTGGCGCTGCAGGCCTACGCGGCGGTCGCAATTGCCGGCGGCGTGCTGATGCTGACCTCGGCGCAGCCTCTGGCGCCGCTGCAGATGGGGCAGATCGGACCCTATCTCGGTGCCGTTGGATTCGGTGTTCTAGGCTATCTGGGGATCGTGACCGCAATGCGCGTGGGCGAGGCCTCGGCCCTGACGCCGTTCCGCTATACGCGGCTGCTGTTTTCGATCTTGGCAGGGATGTGGATGTTCGGCGAACGGCCGGACCTGATGACCATGATCGGCGCGTCGCTGATCATCGGGTCGGGCATGTACACGTTCATCCGCGAACGGCGCATTGCCCGGGCCATGGCTCCGGCGGTCTGCTGACCTGTTGGCGCAAACACGCCGCTGTTGGCGCTAAAGGCCGGAAAATATGCGTGTTAGCGATAACGGACCCGGTTTACTTTTCCCCGCGTGCTGGTATGAGGCATGCAACCGAACGCATTTTCAGGGACCGGTATCATGAGCACCATCATCGACATCCACGCACGCGAAATCCTGGACAGCCGGGGCAACCCCACCGTCGAGGTGGACGTGGTTCTGGAAGACGGCACCATGGGCCGGGCCGCCGTGCCTTCGGGCGCATCGACCGGCGCCTATGAGGCGGTGGAAAAGCGCGATGGCGACAAGTCCCGTTACATGGGCAAGGGCGTGCTCGAAGCCGTGGCCGCCGTGAACGGCGAGATCGCCGAAGAGCTGGTGGGCTTTGACGCGACCGAGCAGGTGGCGATCGACGCCGCCATGATCGAGCTGGACGGCACCCCGAACAAGGGCCGCCTGGGCGCCAACGCCATTCTGGGCGTGTCGCTGGCCGTGGCCAAGGCGGCGGCGGATTTCACCACCCAGCCGCTCTATCGCTACGTGGGGGGCACCTCGGCGCGGGTTCTGCCGGTGCCGATGATGAACATCATCAATGGCGGCGAACATGCCGACAACCCGATCGACATCCAGGAATTCATGATCATGCCCGTGGCCGCCAGCAACATCCGCGAAGCGGTGCGCATGGGTTCGGAAGTGTTCCACACTCTGAAAAAGGAACTATCGGCCGCCGGGCTGGCCACCGGTGTCGGCGACGAGGGCGGGTTTGCCCCCAACATCGCCTCGACCCGCGAGGCACTGGATTTCATCCTCAAGTCGATCGAGAAGGCGGGCTACAAGCCGGGTGACGAGATCTACCTGGCGCTCGATTGCGCCGCCACCGAGTATTACAAGGACGGCAAATACGTCCTGTCGGGCGAGGGCAAGACCCTCAGCAGCGACGAGAACGTGGCCTATCTGGCAGCCCTGGTGAACGACTATCCGATCATCTCGATCGAGGATGGCATGTCCGAGGATGACTGGGACGGCTGGAAGGCGCTGACCGACGAGCTGGACGGCAAGGTGCAGCTGGTAGGTGACGACCTGTTCGTGACCAACCCCGCGCGTCTGGCCGAAGGGATCGAGAAGGGCTGCGCCAACTCGATGCTGGTCAAGGTGAACCAGATCGGTTCGCTGACCGAGACCCTGCGTGCCGTGGATATGGCGCACCGCGCCCGCTATACCAACGTGATGTCGCACCGCTCGGGCGAGACCGAGGACGCTACCATCGCCGATCTGGCCGTGGCGACCAACTGCGGTCAGATCAAGACCGGCTCGCTAGCGCGGTCGGACCGGCTGGCCAAGTACAACCAGCTGATCCGCATCGAGGAAACGCTGGGCGAGGTCGCGGAATACGCGGGGCGTTCGATCCTTCGCAAGTAACGCTCAAGCTGCTAGGCTGACCCCCGACATTGGCCGGGGGTCCGTCATGCTTAGTATCGTTGAACCAAGAACGCCGGACCAGTTCGATGCTGTCCGGCGTTTGTGTTGGGATTATCACGCCTATCTGCTGACGTTGGATGAACGATCGCGGCAGGTCGTGAACACGTTCTATCCACCCGAGAAATATGCAGCTGTTCTGTCCGCCATCGAAGTCGAGCATATGCCACCCAAGGGCGGGACCCGGCTGGCGATGCTGGACGGGCAGGCGGTGGGCTGCGGGATGTTCCAGACGATCGGTCCGGGTATCGCCGAGATCAAGCGCGTGTTCGTGACCGATGACGCTCGGGGCACTGGCGCGGGGTGTGCGATCATGCAGGCGCTGATTGCCCAGTGCCGCAAGGACGGGTTTGAGATGATCCGGATGGACACCGGAAAACCGCTGGAAGCGGCGACTCGGCTGTATCTGTCGCTGGGGTTCAAGCTGCGCGATGCCTATTCGGATATACCCAAGATCGCCCAAGGCCAGCTGTTGTTCTTCGAAATGTCACTGGCGGACGACTCTGCCGAACCCGATGGAATTGCAGGGTAATCTCCCTTTACGCCCGAGTTTGGGGCAGGCAGGGAGAAAAAAGCAAACATAAATGTGATTATGTGTGAACTTGTTCCTACAAGTGCGAGGTTGTCGGGCGTAGCTTGACGGTACAGCAGAAAAGGAGAACGTGATGTCCGCTTCAAGAATCCTTCTCGTTATTTCCGTGCTTTCCGTCGGGGTTCTGGCGGCCTGCGCAGGGCCTGACACCTACCCGATCACCGGCGAGCCGGTGTCGCAGAACGATCCGGTGCAAGAGATGTACTACAATCCCGGGCTGATCTTCCGCGGCGAGTCACGCTAGAGCTTTTTGCTCATCAACATGTAACGGTCGCGCGGTTTGAAACCGGTCCTAAGGTAGAGTTTCTGCGCGGCTTCGTTGGTTCGATCCACTTCCAGATGCAGGGCCGTCAGGCCGGCACCCGCCAGCGCTTTGGGCAAGTCCAATAGAACCTCGGTGGCGATTCCGCGGCCGCGAATGGCGGGTCGGATGTAGATTTCATCGACGAACCCGTCCATCCCCCCGAACTCGACCGACCAACCGAAGGTCAGGATGATGTAGCCCAACGGTGCGCGCGACGGGCCGATCAGATAAATACAGCCATGCGGGATGCCTTCCAGCAGCGGCGTCAGCGCATCGCGCCTTTGGTCGGGGTCCTGTTCGATCCCGGCCTCAGCGTGAAAGGAGGCGACCAGGCCCATCAGGCGATCAAGGTCCTCGGGACGGGCAAGGCGCAGAGCGGCACTCATAGCCGCGCCAGCCGTTCGGTCAGCAAGGCAAAGAACCCGTCGGCGTCCACGTCGCCGATGAACAGCGCGTTGGGCCTGCGGTCGGTGACGCCCCACCAGTCGGCGACGGTCATGCCGAGCGTGAGGTCCGACTGGGTTTCGATCTCGACGTTCACATGGCGGCCCGAGAACAGCTCGGGGCGGATCAGATAGGCGGTCACGCAGGGATCGTGCAGGGGCGCGCCCTCGCTTCCGTATTTTTCCTTGTCGAAACGTTCGAAGAAATCGGTCATCTCGGCCACTGCGATTCCAACCTTGGTGCCAAGGGCGCGGAAGGCGTCGTTGCGCGGTTTGGTAACCAGCGCCTTGTGCGTCACGTCCAGCGGCATCACCACGATCGGAACGCCGGATTTGAACACGATATCAGCGGCCTCGGGGTCGACATGAATGTTGAATTCGGCGGTGGGTGTGATGTTTCCGACTTCGAAGTAAGCGCCACCCATCAGCACGATTTCCTGCACGCGCTCAACAATGTCGGGCGCCTTCTGAAAAGCCGTGGCGATGTTTGTCAGCGGCCCCAGCGGGCAGAGGGTGACGGTGCCGGAATCCTGCGCGCGCAGCGTGTCGATGATGAAATCGACGCCATGCCCCTCGGCCAACGGTATCTGCGGGTCAGGCAGGACGGGGCCGTCCAGCCCGGTTTTGCCATGCACGTGCTCGGCGGTGATCAGAGGACGTTTCAAAGGGCGGTCGCACCCGGCAAAGACCGGAATGTCGGTGCGCCCGGCCAGTTCGCAGACGATGCGCGCATTCTTTGCGGTCAGCTCCAGCGGCACGTTGCCGGCGACGGCGGTGATGCCCAGAACCTCGATCTCGTCTGGGCTGGCCAGCGCCAGCAGGATGGCGACGGCGTCGTCCTGTCCGGGGTCGGTGTCGATGATGATCTTGCGCGCGGTCACGGGGCCTCCGGGGTCTTGAAGGGCGGAGACTGTCAATCCGCGCGCCGCTTGTCCAGCGGTTTCAGGCCCCTGTTCCGGTGGCCACCGGCGGGAGTTTGCCATTTGCCCGGTGTTCTTCGGTTTTCACCGCGTCCCACAGGGCGTCCATCTCTTCCAGCGTGCTGTCTGACGGCGTCTTGCCACGTGCGGCCAGCCGGGCTTCGACCTGTTCGAACCGGCGGGTGAACTTGGCGTTGGTGCGGCGCAGCGCGGCCTCGGGCTCGATGCCCATATGGCGGCCGAGATTGACGATCACGAACAGCAGGTCGCCGAACTCGTCCTCGAGCGCGTCCGCGTCCATCTGGTCGCGCGCCTCTGTCAGTTCGGCGGCCTCTTCGGTGATCTTGGCCAGCACATGGCTGACATCGGGCCAGTCGAAACCCACCCGCGCGGCGCGTTTCTGCAGCTTGTAGGCGCGCAGCAGGGCGGGCAGGTTGGCGGCCACCCCGTCCAGAGCGCCTTTCTGTTCCTTGCCCGCGCGCTCGGCGGCCTTGATCGCCTCCCAGTCGCGGGTCTGCTGTTCGGCGGACTTGTCGCGGGATTCGTCGCGGAAGACATGCGGATGGCGGGCCACCATCTTGTCGGACATGGTGCGCACCACGTCCTGAAAGGTGAAATGCCCCGCCTCTTCGGCCATCTGCGCGTGAAAGACCGACTGGAACAGCAGGTCGCCCAGCTCGCCCTTGAGCTCGTCCCAGGCTTGTCGCTCGATGGCGTCGGCGACCTCGTAAGCCTCTTCGATCGTGTAGGGGGCGATGGTGGCGAAATCCTGTTCGATGTCCCACGGGCAGCCGGTTTCCGGGTCGCGCAGGCGGCGCATGATCTCCAGCAGCCGCTCGATTCCGGCGTCGGTATCGTGGATCAGTGGATTTTCAGCCATTGCGAAGCCCCTTGTTCCGGTGTCAGATGCATCCATCCCGCAGCTTGGATCAGGAGTCCACCCCCGATGCCCGTCGTCAACCGCATTGCCGATTACGCCGCCGACATGGCCGAATGGCGCCAGCACCTGCACACGATCCCGGAACTGGAGTTCGACTGCCACCAGACTGCCGCTTTCGTGGCCGAGCGGCTGCGTGAATTCGGCGTGGACGAATTGCACGAAGGGATCGCGCAGACAGGGATCGTGGCGATCATCACCGGGCAGGGCGATGGCCCCACGATCGGGCTGCGCGCCGACATGGATGCGCTGCCGATCGCTGAGGAAACGGGTGTGGACTATGCCTCGAAGACACCGGGCATGATGCATGCTTGCGGGCATGACGGGCACACCACTATGCTGCTGGGCGCGGCGCGGTACCTGGCCGAGACGCGGAATTTCCGGGGCCGGGTGGCGTTGCTGTTCCAACCCGCCGAGGAAGAGGGCGGTGGTGCCGATATCATGGTCAAAGAGGGTGTGATGGACCGGTTCGACATCGCTCAGGTCTATGCCCTGCACAACGCGCCGGGCTTTGCCGAGGGCGCGTTCTATACCACGCCTGGGCCGATCATGGCGGCGGTCGATACGTTCGACATCCACATTCAGGGCGTGGGTGGCCACGGTGCCATGCCGCACGAGACGCGCGACCCGGTCATGGCCGCCTGCGGAATCGCCCAGGCGATCCAGACCATCGTCAGCCGCAACCACTATGCGCTGGACGATCTGGTGATCTCGGTCACCCAGATCCACACCGGGACCGTGAACAATGTGATCCCCGACACCGCCTATCTGAACGGCACCGTCCGCACTTTCGATCCGGCGGTGCAGCAGATGGTGATGAACCGTCTTGAAGAAATCGTGCAGGGGCAGGCGGCGTCCTACGGGGTCACGGCGACGCTGGATTATGTCGTCGGCTATCCGGCCACGGTCAACGATGCGGACAAGACCGGTTTCGCCGCCGAAGTTGCGCGCGAGGTCTCGGGAGCCGATCGGGTGATCGCCGAAGCCGGGCGCGAGATGGGGGCCGAAGATTTCTCGTACATGCTGCAGGAACGTCCGGGCGCCTATCTGTTCCTGGGGCAGGGCGACGGGCCCGGGTTGCACCACCCCAAGTACAATTTCAACGACGAGATCGCACCGGTGGGTGCCTCGTTCTTTGCGCGCATCGTCGAAAAGGCGCAGCCGTTGACCTGACGGTCCGGTCGATATCAGGAAGGAAACGGGCCAAAATGGCATTGGAAGACGCAAAAAATCAGGTCGATGAGGCCTTTACCAACCCCGACCTGAAGGGGTTGAGCTATGAAAACACCTTTGGCGGGGCGACGTCCTTTCTGCGGCGGCTGTACACCAAGGATCTGACCGGCGCCGATATCGCGGTGACCGGCGTGCCGTTCGATCAGGCGGTGACCAACCGCCCCGGTACCCGTCTGGGTCCGCGCGCGATCCGCGAGGCCAGCGCCCTGCAATCGCCCGATGCGCCCTATGGCTGGCCCTTCGATGCGCTCAGCGAGCTGGCGATCATCGACTATGGCGACATGGCCTATGACTATGCCAACATCCCGGCCTTTCCCGACACGCTGACCAATCATATCCGTACCATTCTGGCGGCGGATGTGGCCTCGGTCACGCTGGGGGGCGACCACTATATCAGCTTTCCGATCCTCAAGGCCTATGCCGAGAAATACGGCCCGATGTCCCTGTTGCAGTTCGACGCCCATACCGACACCTGGGCCGATGACGACATGAGCCGGGTGGACCACGGAACCATGTTCTACAAGGCGGTGAAGTCGGGAATCGTGGACCCGAAACGCTCGGTCCAGGTCGGGATCCGCACCACCAACGAGGACACGCTGGGCGTCAACATCATCGACGCGCGCGAGGTCTATGAATCCGGCCCCGCCGCCGTGGCGCAGAAGATCAAGGGCATCCTGGGCGACAGTCCGGTCTATCTGAGCTTTGACATCGACGGGCTGGACCCGGCCTTTGCCCCCGGCACCGGCACGCCGGTCTGGGGCGGGCTCAGCTCGATCCAGGCGCAGATCATTCTGCGCGACATCGCCGGGATCAACATCAAGGGCGGCGACGTGGTCGAGGTGTCTCCGCCGTTCGATACGTCCGGCGCAACGGCGATTGCGGGGGCGCATGTGGCGACCCAGATCATCTGCCTGCTGGGATGGACCAAGCTGGCGAAAGACGGGCGGCTTTAACCATTGGTTAGCCATGGTTTTGCTATGGCCGATATCAGGTGAACCAACGGGACAGGGGACGCGCACGCCATGAGCCAATACAACCAACCCATCAGCGGCAATGATCTGGCGCGGTTTTCCGGGCCGAACACCTTCATGCGGTTGCCCGCGGCCGATACGCTGGCGGGGCTGGACGTGGCGGTGCTGGGCGTGCCGATGGATATCGGAACCTCATGGCGGTCGGGCACCCGGTTCGGCCCCAAGCAGATCCGCGCCGAAAGCGCGATGATCCGGCCCTACAACATGGCTACCTTCGCCGCGCCTTTCGACAGCCTCCAGATCGCCGATATCGGAGATCTGGCGATCAACACCTTCTCGCTGGCCGACAGCCTTCGGATCATCAAGGAAAGCTATGACGCGATCCTGGCGCAGGGCGTGATCCCGGTGGCGATGGGGGGCGATCATTCGATCACCCTGCCGATTCTGCGGGCCGTTGCCGCAAAACATGGGCCTGTTGCCCTGGTGCATGTGGACGCCCATGCCGACGTCAATGACGAGATGTTCGGTGAGCGTGAGACCCACGGAACCGTCTTCCGCCGCGCGTATGAAGAGGGGCTGATCGTGCCCGACAGGACCTTTCAGGTCGGTATCCGCGGCTCGGGCTATGCGGCCAGCGATTTCACCGAGGCCAAGGGCTGGGGGTTCCGGCAGTTTCCTGCGTGGGAGTTGTGGCAACAAAACCTGACTCAAATCGGAGCGTTGATCCGCAAGGAAATCGGCGAGCATCCGGTTTATGTCACCTACGACATCGACAGCCTGGACCCGGCCTATGCCCCCGGCACCGGTACGCCCGAGATCGGCGGGCTGACCACGCCGCAAGCGCTGCAGCTGATCCACGCGCTGGGGGGCATGAACGTGGTGGGCTGCGATCTGGTCGAGGTCTCGCCGCCCTATGACCCGTCGGGCAACACCGCGCTGACGGCGGCAAATCTGCTGTTCGAACTGCTGTGCATTCTGCCCGGCGTGACGTCACGGTAGGCAGCGCCGGCAGGTCTTGCCCCTTACCAGCGGGCGGCTAGGGTTCTGCCGGAAGGTCTGATTGGAATGAAACGCATGGTTCTTTGGTTGATCGTCGCCGCGGTTGTCGGGCTTGGCCTCTATGTGCGGCTGGCACCGGCCGATCCCGCGCGCTGGCATGTGCCAGTCGTGGCCGAGGCAGATCGTGACCTGCCCGGAGGCGTGATCCGCGTGGTGCAGACCGGGCCGGACGGCCTCGCGCGGCTGGACAAGATGGCGCGGTCGACGCCGCGTACGACGGTGCTGGCCGGATCGGTGGATGAGGGCCTGATCACCTATGTGTCCCGCAGCCGGGTGTTCGGCTTTCCCGACTACACTACCGCCCAGCAGGACGGCGACTCGTTGCGCATCTATGGACGGTTACGATTTGGCCGACGGGATTTCGACGTCAACCGCACCCGGGTCGACGGTTGGCTGGCGGCTATGCAGTCCTGAAGACAGGCACCCCTCGGACACCTCGCGCCACATCGGCACGTTCAGCGACATCTGGCATTGGGCCATGAACATGCGGCCATCGACCTGCAGGCAGACCATCTCGCCCAGTTCGACGCGGCTGCCGGACGTGTCGGTGCAATAGCAATCCTGCACCTTGCCACCGGGGCCGATGACATCGGCCAGACCGGGTGTTGCGCAGACAATCAGCAGGGCAATGATCCGTTTCATGCGCATAGCTTAGCACAAGCCGGGGCCTTGACCAAAGCCGTCGGATGATAGACACCGCCCCAATGATCCCCGAAGAACGTCTTGAACAGATCACCCAGCGATTCCAGTACCTCGAAGCGGCCATGTCCGATGGCGCCTCGGGCGGGGATATCGCGGCTTTGGCCAAGGAATATTCCGACCTCAAGCCGGTGGTCGAACAGATCGCAGCCTGGCGTCAGCTGCGGTCCGATCTGGCCGAGGCCGAGGCGATGCTGGGCGACCCCGACATGAAAGAGCTGGCTGAAGAGGAGATCCCGCAGCTCAAGGCGCGCATCCCCGAGGCCGAGCATGCGCTGCAACTGGCGCTGCTGCCCAAGGACGCGGCCGATGCGCGGCCAGCGATGCTGGAGATCCGCCCCGGCACCGGCGGCGACGAGGCGGCGCTGTTCGCGGGCGATCTGCTGCGGATGTATCAGCGCTATGCCGAGGCGCGCGGCTGGCAGTTCGAGATCATCGAAGAACAGCAGACCGAACTGGGTGGCATCAAGGAAGTGGTGGCCCACATCAAGGGCGACAACGTCTTTGCCCGACTGAAATACGAATCCGGCGTGCACCGCGTTCAACGCGTGCCCGAAACCGAGAGCGGCGGGCGCATCCACACTTCGGCGGCAACCGTCGCCGTCCTGCCCGAGGCCGAGGACGTGGACATCCAGATCGACCCGAATGACATCCGCATCGACACGATGCGCAGCTCGGGCGCGGGCGGGCAGCACGTGAACACCACCGACTCGGCGGTGCGGATCACCCACCTGCCAACGGGAATCGTGGTGACCAGTTCCGAGAAGTCGCAGCACCGCAACCGCGAGATCGCGATGCAGGTGCTCAAGACGCGTCTCTATGACCTCGAGCGTCAGCGGATCGACAGCGAACGCTCGGCCGACCGGGCCAGCCAGGTGGGGTCGGGTGACCGGTCCGAGCGCATCCGTACCTACAATTTCCCGCAGGGCCGGATGACCGATCACCGGATCAACCTGACGCTCTACAAGCTGGACCAGATCATGCAGGGCGATCTGGATGAGGTGATCGACGCGCTGACCGCCGATGATCAGGCCCGCCTGTTGGCGGAGATGACGCAATGATCGCGGCGCTGACGGCCGCCCAGGCCATGGTGGCCGCCACCGCGCGCCTGCGGGCCGCAGGCGTGGACGACCCGGCGCGCGACGCGCGGGTCCTGCTGGCCCATGCCGCCCGGATCGAGGCCAGCCGCGTGACCCTGATCGCGCCCGAAGAGCTCTCGCCCGAGATCGCCGAACGGTATGAGCAACTGGTGTCGTTGCGCGCGATCCGGGTGCCGGTTTCCCATCTTCTGGGCGAACGCGAATTCTACGGCCGACGCTTCCGCGTCAGCCGCGACGTGCTGGACCCGCGCCCCGAAACCGAAGCGCTGATCGAAGCGGCCCTCAGCCAGCCGTTCGACCGCGTGCTGGACCTGGGCGTCGGTTCGGGCTGCATCCTGATCACCCTGCTGGCAGAACGCACCAGCGCAACCGGGCTGGGCGTCGATCTGAGCGAGGCCGCCTGCCTGCAGGCCAGCGCCAATGCAGTGGCCCATGGGGTGCAGGATCGGGCGGAAATCCAGCGCTCGGACTGGTTCGAAAACATTGGTGGCCATTTCGACCTGATCGTTTCCAATCCGCCCTATATCGCGCTGGATGAGATGGACGGCCTGTCGCCCGAAGTGCGCGAGCACGAGCCGCGCCTGGCCTTGACGGATGAAGCGGACGGGCTGGACGCCTATCGCCGGATTGCGGCCGGCGCCCCTGATCACCTTGTGCCCGGCGGACGGCTTCTGGTGGAAATCGGCCCGACACAGGCGCAGGCGGTCGGCGCGTTGTTCGACGCGGCGGGGCTGGCGGATATCCGTGTGGTTCCTGATCTGGACGGGCGGGACCGGGTGGTGGGCGCCAGAATGCCGGGCTAGCCGCGGATTCTGAGGCCGATTTACGCCGGTCGGGGTAAAAAACCCGGCATTTGGTGTATTAACCCCTTGTCTGCGCCGTCAGGACATGCTTACTCAGAGTAGTCAGCGCGGTTGACGCCCCTTCGGCGCACCCCTGACGCCAAGCCCAAAAAAGTCGACATCCCGTGACGGCACAGGCCACAGAGCAGCGCAGAATACGGGTGGATCGACAGTGCAAGACAAGGCTGACGTACAGTAAGATGAGATCCTCCAAATCCCGCTCGCGGGCAAAGAACAACCGCAATCGTCCCTCTGGTGGAAACGTCGTTAACCGGGTTTTCGACAGCTCGGGGCCCGAGGGCAAGGTGCGCGGCACGCCGCAGCAGATCATTGACAAGTACAACCAGCTGGCGCGCGATGCACAGCTGGCCAATGACCGCGTCGCTGCCGAAAACTTTCAGCAACATGCCGAGCATTACCTGCGCCTGCTGAGCGAGGCGCAACGCGAAATGGAAGCGCGTCGGGAAGAGCAGGAACGCCAGAACCGCGAGCGTCAGGCCGAGCGCGATCGGGAGCGGGCGGAACGGCAGGAACGTGAAGCCGCACGCCAGGCGGACCCGGCCGAGGCTCCGCAGCCGGACATCGTTGATCTGAACGCCGATTCGGATACTCCTGAATCCGGGCTTGTCGAGACGCCCGAAAGCGCGGGCGCCAAGGCCGAAGCGGCCGAGCGCAAGGACAAACCTGCCCGGAGACCGCGCGCACGCAAGCCTAAGGCCGTAGAAGAGCAGGCCCCCCAAGGCGGCGGTGATGCACCAGAGGCTGCCGAATAAGCCATAGCGGTTGCGCACAGAGTTCAAAGGCCCCGGTCAGAGATGTCCGGGGCCGTTTTCGTTCGGGATCAGGTTTTTTGTATCTCACGCGCCAGCGCGCAGAACGCTTCGAGTGATATCTGCTCGGCACGGTCGGTGGGCTTGATGCCGGCGGCGTTCAGGCGGTCCTCGATATCGGGGGCCATCCCCTTGAGCGACGCGCGCAGCATCTTGCGGCGTTGATTGAACGCAGCGGCCACGACACGTGACAGAATACCGGCATCGGCCGGAAAGCGGGGTTCGGGCAGGGCGGTCAGGTGGACCACGGCGCTGCTGACCTTGGGCGGCGGCGTGAACGCACCGGGGGGCAGGGACATGGCGATGCGCGCCTCGGCCCGCCACTGGGCCAGGATCGCCAGCCGCCCATAAGCCTTGGTGCCGGGCTGCGCCACGATGCGCTCGGCCACCTCGCGCTGGAACATCAGGGTCAGGCTCTGCCAGAAGGGTGGCCATTCCGGCGGGGTCAGCCAGCGCACCAGCAGTTCCGTGCCCACATTGTAGGGCAGATTGGCCGCCACGCGGATGGGCGGGTTCAGATGTTCAAGCGGATCGATTTCAAGAGCGTCGCCATTGATGACCTCGAGCCGCCCGGGATAGGCAGCGGCGATTTCCTGAAGCGCGGCGATGCAGCGGATATCTTTTTCCACCGCCACCACCTTGCGCGCACCTTCGGCCAGCAAACCGCGGGTCAGGCCTCCGGGGCCGGGGCCGATCTCCAGCACGTCGCATTGGCTCAGGTCGCCGGCCTGCCGGGCGATCTTGGCCGTCAGGTTGAGATCGAGCAGGAAGTTCTGACCCAGCGACTTGCGCGCCGAGAGCTGGTGCTTGGCGATGACCTCGCGCAGCGGGGGGAGGGTGTCGATTGCGCTCATGATCCGGTTACCGTGGCGCGAGGGGCAGGCGGTGCGCCAGAGAATTTTTGCCTCCGGCGGGGATATTTGGCGCCAGATGAAGGATCAAGTGCTTTGTGCCATGCGTTGGGCGAGTTTCAGCGCCTCGATCAGGCTGGTGGGGTTTGCGATGCCCTGTCCGGCGATATCGAGCGCGGTGCCATGGTCGGGCGAGGTGCGGATGAAGGGCAGGCCCAGGGTCACGTTCACGCCACGGTCGAAGTCGAGGGTCTTGATCGGGATCAGCGCCTGATCGTGATACATGGCGATGGCGGCATCGTAACGGGCGCGCGCGGCGGCGTGGAACATCGTGTCGGCCGGGTGCGGGCCGGTGACGCTGTAGCCATCGGGGGTGAGATCGGCCAGCAGAGGGGCGATCCAGTCCAGTTCCTCGCGGCCCATCTTGCCACCCTCGCCGGCATGGGGGTTGAGCCCGGCCACCGCGATGCGAGGATGCGGGATGCCGAATTGGCGGCGCAGGCCGTCGGCGGTGATTGCGATCGTGTCGCGCAGCAGGTCGGGCGTGAGGCGCGAGGGCACCTGCGACAGTGGGATGTGGATCGTGGCGGGTACCACGCGGAGTTGCTCGCTGGCTAGCATCATCACCACGCGGGAACGGCCTGCCAGCGCCGCCAGAAATTCGGTATGGCCAGGATAGGCGAAATCGGCGCCGTCGATCAGGGCCTTCTTGTGGATCGGTGCCGTGCAGAGGGCCGAGGCCGCGCCCGATTGCACCAGTGACACGCCGGTTTCGATGGCGTCTATCACCGAAGGCGCATTGGCTGGATCGGGGTGGCCGGGCAGGTTCGGGGCCGGAAAGGTCAGCGGCAACACCGGCAGCGCCCCTGCGCAGATGTCAGCCACCTGGGCGGGGTCTACGATCTCGGTCGTGGGAATGTTGTCCGGCAGATGGTCGGGATCGCCGATGTAGAAGAATGGGCAGCTGTCGCGCAATGCGGCCCAGGCCTTGGCGGCGATTTCCGGACCGATGCCCGAGGGTTCGCCGCAGCTGAGCGCGATGGGCGCGGTCATTGCTCGATGATGGTGGCGTCGGCGCGCAGCTGTTCGACGAGGCTGTTGGCGAATGCCTGCAGGCGTTGTTGCGTCAGCGCGTTGGCCACGTCTTCGCGCGACGTATCCTCACCCAGATCGCGCGTCCGACCGCACAGCATGAGGAACACCAGCGTCTGGCCGTTGTTTCGGGTCAGAGAGGTCGACACCTCGTTGGGGTCCAGCTTGGCGAGTTCCAGCGCGATGTCGCGCGGGATTTCGGACGGACTTGCCGAGACCCGGTCGAGTACCTCGGGCGGTTGCCCCTTGGCGATGCCGTACAGGTCCTCGCAGGTATCAACCGTTTCCTTCAGTTCGGCGGCTCTTTGCAATGTTTCGGGGCTGAGCCCGCCAGGCAGGTAATAGGCCGCATAGTCGATCTTGGAGAACCGCGGCGTGCTGGCGGCCACTTCTCGCAGGCCGCGCATCTGGAACAGGGCTACGGCGTTGGGCAGGCTCAGCGGGGCCGTGACCTCGCCATTTTTCAGGCCAAGGATAACCGGTTGCAGCGCCGGAGGCAGGTTGCTGACGTTCAACCAGTCCAGGCGTCCGCCATTTTCGCGTGTCGGCGCTGCCGAGTACTGCGTGGCGGCGGCCGAAAATGCATCGATGGTTTCGACACGGGCGATCTCGTCGGCCAAGGCTTCGGCCTGTGCCAAGGTTTGCGCATTCACGGGGATGATGATTTCGGACAGCAAAACCTGGAGACCGCCACCGCCGGTCTGACCCATTGCACGGTCAATTTCGTCGTCGGTCGGACGGGCCTGAGAGATAAAGCGGGCGCTGACATAGTCGCGCCATGCCAGCTGACTGGATACATAATCCCGCACGGTTTCGCGGTCGATGCCCGCATCAGCCAATGCCTTCAGGAATTGATCCGGGGTCAGCTGACCACGCGAGGCGAATTCGTCGATCGCAACCTGAATGTCTTCGGGTGTGGGCTGGATACCGGCTTCACGCATGGCCTGTTTGCGCAGGCGTTCGTCGATCAGTGCCTTACGGACTTCGGCCTCAGAGCTGCCGGGGATACCCAGAATCTCAAGAAACCGCTGGCGCTGATCCAGTTCGTACCAGGTGACGATGTCCTGATTCACGCGGATCGCCGGTGAAAACAAGCTTTGCGCAGGGGCTTGCTGAGGCGCAACTGACAGCATGGCGACCGCGAGGCCGGGCGCAAATGCCGTCAGCCAACGGGAACGAAAGAACCTGGAAAAACCTGAAATCAGCTGCATTTTCTTTTATACTTCTTGCCCCCGCCTTCAACGGCGTATCCTGTCAGTGCAACGGTAAAGCCGAATTCCGTCGAAGGCTCAATACTTGATGTCGAAGTATATCGCCGGCTGACGGACATGTTAACCTGCACACATTCATTTTCATACGTCACACCCAAGCCCAGCCGCAGCGGTTCGGATTCTGCCAGATCATAGCGGGCCAGGGCGTTGGCTCTCCAGTTTTCATCCAGTCGTTGACGTGCGGTCAACCGTATCTCGGATGTTTCCATGTCAAGGTTTTCGGCCGGGTCCGGCTGCTGCCAGATATAGCTTCCGCCCAGTTGGGTCCCCTCGTTGGCCCAGGTTCCGCGCAATTCAGCCTTGGTAAAGCTGAAATCGCCATTCATCAATCCACGTGCGGCCAGCGTCAGGCCATTGTTCGTTTTGATTTGCCCTGCCAGCAGCAGGTCGGACGAAGTTCCCTGCAGGCCGGACGTAGCCGTGAAGTTCGGATCGGCGGTCGAGCGGAAGACCTGGCCGACCGTGGCCAATGCCCGCCAACCGCCCGGGGCATACCGCGCCCAGTTCACGCCCACGACCGCGGTCGTGCCGTCTTCGCGTCGATCCTCGGCCGGAAAGCGCGACAGGGACAACAGGTTGCCCTGGTCAAATTCCTGGAAGGTGCTTTCGTCATCGGGCACATCGGTGTCCGAAACATGAGTCCAGCCAAACTGCGCGATCGGCTCAAGAAACTGGGTCGCGCCAGAGGCTTCGCGCCGGGTCATCGGATAGCGAAGTGTCAAAGCCGCACGCGGGGTCGACCGGGTGATCTGGTCGGGGTAGGCGCTGTCATTGCGAATGTCGAACGTGTCGACCGAAGCCCCCAGTTCAGCATCCGCGCGCAGCCCGGAGGCAAAGGTCCAGCTGCGCAGCCACTGGGCGTCGAATGTGGCGCGGGCCACATCGCGCCCGATGGTATCCTCGTCGCTGGTCCGGGTGTGGGTGTGGGTGACGAAGCCCAACCGCACCTCACCGCCGACAGCGGACGCGGGGAAATAGCGTTTCTGGTAGAACAGATCGAAGACCTGCGACGGGATCTCATCCTGTTCCTCGCTGTCGCGAAGGGTCTTGTAGTGAATGAAGCTGGTCCGAAACGCCGTGTCGCGTTTGATGCGCTCAAGCGCGATCTCGCTGCGCAGGCGGTCATAGTCAGGCAGCCCATAGTCCGCCAGGTATGAGTCGTCCGATGCGGTCTGGACGTCAAAGGTGAGCCGGAAGTCGTTCGGAAGATTGAACCAGCCATTCGCAAAGAAATAGCCCCGATCCTGCTCCTGCTGGACATCGTCGCGGGTATAGGCCCCTTCAAACTGGATGCGGCCGTTCTTGAAGGCCTGCCGGTAGCGATAGCCAAGCGTCGTGGTCTTGGACGACAGGTAGGGGGTCAGCGTCAGATCCCTGTGATCGCCCAGTTTGAAGAAATACGGCGTCTTGACGCCGGTACCCAACTGCGAGGTCGTGCGGATTGACGGCACCAGAAATCCGGTTGCCCGGTCCAGTGTCGGGTCCGGCAGCCGCAGGGTTGGAAAGTAGAAAACCGGCACATCCAGAATGCGGAACTGGGCGCCCTCGAAATACAATTGCCGTTCGAGCTGATCATGCGTGACCTTGCGGGCCCGGATTTGCCAGAGGGGCGGCCGACCGTCGGCGCAGACATGGCAGGACGTGGCCGAGACCTTGCTGAACTGCGTGTATCGTCCTGCCGCGCGGGTCGCCTGAACCGACGCGATCTGCACCTGCTGGTCGAACACCAGCCGTGCGCCGGTCAGCAACCCGTTCTGGATGCCGTCATCCAGTTGCGCTGAGTCCGCAAGGACGGTCGAGCGTCCGCCCTGATCGATCCGGATCGGACCTTCCAGCGTCAGCTCGCCCGACTCGCGGTCGAACACCACGCGCTGCGCGGACAGCTTGACGTCGCCCTGAAAGGCTTCGACATTACCCTCGGCCACCAGTTTGCGATCCGGGGTGATGAAGATCCTGTCAGCCACCAGCAGGGCAGGCTGATCCTGTTGTTGTGCCGTGTCAGGCGCGGGCGTACTGGTCTCCGAGGTTTGGGCCAATGCCAGCCCCGGACCGGAAAAGAACACGGCACTGGACAAAAGAAGGGGCAGAAGGCGCCGCATCAACCGTCCTCCGCGTGCAGCAGAAGGCCGAGCGACAGCAATATGGCCGCAAACGGTGGTGCCCAGGCCGCAATCACAATCGGCAATTGGCCGTTCTCTCCCAAAATCTGAGCGAAATTGCGCACGAAATATACGCCGAACCCCAGAAGAACAGCCGTCAGCACGGCGACGCCGGTGCCGCCGAACCGCACGTGCCGCATGGTGAAGGCCGCGCCGATCAACACCATCGAAATCAGGAAGAATGGACGCGCCAGCTGCACCTGCAGCCAAACCTCGTATTGCTTGGTTGAAAAGCCCGCCTCGCGCAGGTCGCGGATCAGTTGGGGCAGGTCATAGACCGAGACGCTGTCCTGTTGGCCCAAGGTTTCAAGGATGCGCTGACGGGTCAGCGAAGTGGGCAGCCGCAGGGTCTCATGCGTGACGGCGTGGGTCTCGGGGTTGGTGTCGCTGGACAGGGGCCATTCCTTGGTGTTGCGCAGGATCCAGGCCCCGTCGTCGAGGCGAGCGCCGTCGGCGATGATCTGACGGGTCGGAAGACCTTCGGGCGAAAACGTGATGATGGACACGTCGATCAATTCAAGCTCGGCGTCGTTGGTCGATGCGCGGGCATGGATCACCGATTGGCCCTGTGGCGAGCCCTGACGCAGCCAAAGCCCATCGCGGCTGATCGACAGGGCGGAACTGCCACCGTTTTTGTATAGATCCGAGAAATGCCGGTACTGCTCGGACGTGGCCGCCGCAATCGGGTTCAGCAGGGCCACCGCCAGAGTTCCGATTATCAGCGCCAGAAGGACCGGTGCCAACAGCGCGCGGATACCCGAGCGGCCGATCGCCCGGGTCACCACCAACTCCGAGCTGCGTGCGAGGCCGACAAACAGGGCAATGGTCGACAGGATCATCAACAGCGGCAGCATCTCGCTTATCGCAGCGGGTGTGTTCAACAGCGTCAGCTGAAGAACCTGGCCAAATGACAGGTCGGCGTCATTGAACCGACGGGCCTGTTCGATCAGGTCGATCAGGATCATCAGTGTCAGGAAGATGGCCCCAATCACCAGAAAGCTCTGCAAAAAGCGGCGGGCGAAGTACCGGTCCAGAATCACGGCCGCATCCCCGGCACGGGGCGTCCAGCAGGCCTGTTGCCAGAATCGCCAAGGCACAAAAACATGCGCGACGGCCTATGCCTGCCGAATGATGCCAAATTTTCTCCCCCGAGCCTGCCGGTCATTTTGGCGCGACCTTAATGCAATTGGCGGGCGGGGAAAACTGCTATCTGGTCAATGGCGGCAGCGCGGGCTAGGTCTGTGGGCAGAGTTTTTCAGGAGCAAGAAATGAGCAGTCTGGTACCGATCCGTTTTCAAGCCTTCGAACTGGACCTGATGGCACAGGCCCAAGGCCGGGTGGCCATTCTCATACCGACCGATGGCAAGATGAACCCCGCCGCGCGTCGCGCAAACCGACTGACCCGTGGTGCCGTGGCCCGGCTGGTGGAAAGCGACCGTTTCGCCAAGGTCAAGACTGGCGACGTGATCTCGTTGGCTTGGCCCGGCGGGATGGAGGCAGAGGCATTGGACATCCTCGTCCTGCCACGCCGCCCCGAACCGGACGAAGCCCGCAAGGGCGGTGCTGCGCTGGCCAAGCTGGCAGGTGGCAAGGACCTGCTGGTCATGGCGGGCAACCACGTACGGACCGAGGAACTGGCCTTGGGCATTGCTTTGCGCAGCTATGATTTTGACGCGCACAAAACCACGGACGATGACGCAAAAGGCGCGGTGTCCATCTGCCACGCCAAGCCCGACGACGCCAAGGCCGCCTTCGCACCGCTCTATGCGGTTGCTGATGGTGTGCGCATGACCCGCGACCTGACGAACGAACCCGCCAACATCCTGACAACGAGCGAATTTGCCAACCGTCTGAAAGAGATGGAGGAGTTGGGCCTGAAGGTCGAGGTGCTGGAGGAAGACAAGCTGGCCGAGTTGGGCATGCGGACCCTGCTGAGCGTCGGGCAAGGGTCGGACAGCCCCTCGAAAGTCGTCGTGATGCAGTGGAATGGCGGCGATGCTGATGACGCACCGCTGGCTCTGGTCGGCAAGGGGGTCGTTTTCGACACCGGCGGTATTTCGATCAAACCGGCCGCTGGTATGGAAGATATGACCATGGACATGGGCGGCGCAGGCGTCGTTGCGGGCACCATGCGCGCATTGGCCAAGCGTAAGGCCAAGGCCAATGTCGTGGGCCTGGTCGGGCTGGTCGAGAACATGCCCTCGGGCAGTGCCACGCGGCCGGGCGACGTCGTGAAGTCGATGAAGGGCGATACGGTCGAGATCATCAACACCGACGCCGAAGGCCGTTTGGTGCTGTGTGACGTCATGTGGTACGCGCAGGAGCGGTTCAATCCGGTCGGCATGATCGATCTGGCCACCTTGACCGGCGCGATCATCATCGGGCTGGGGCATGAAAACGCAGGCGTGTTTTCCAACAACGACACCTTCTGCGACGCGTTCCTGAAGGCGGCCCGGGCCGAGGATGAAGGCGCGTGGCGTATGCCGCTGGGGCAGGCTTATGACGATCTGCTGAAGTCGCGCATCGCGGACATGAAGAACGTGGGCGGCCGGCCGGCCGGTTCGATCACCGCAGCGCAGTTTCTGCAGCGTTTCGTCAAGGAAGAAACACCCTGGATCCATTTGGATATCGCGGGCGTGGCCTCGGTCGCGGCGGAAACGTCCTATGCGCCCAAGGGCGCCACGGGTTGGGGCGTCCGTGCGCTCAGCCGTTTCGTGCAGGACAATTTCGAGTAGGTCGATGGGCGCCGTCTACTTCTACCACCTGACCCGCCATCCACTTGAGCAGACCTTGCCGGTATTGCTGGACAAGGCACGACAGGCCGGGTGGCGGATTGCGGTGCGAGGCACTGACCCTGCGCGGATGGACTGGCTGGACGAAAGGCTTTGGCGGGGCCCCGAAGACGCGTTTCTGCCGCATGGGCAGGCAGGTGGGCCGTATGACGCGGTTCAGCCGATTCTGCTGACTACCGAGGCGGACGCTGCCAACAACCCGTCTTGCCTGATGGCGGTGGACGGGGCCGAGGTGACGCCGGATGAGGTGACCGCCTCGGAGCGGGTTTGCATCCTGTTCGACGGCAACGATCCAAGCGCGGTGGACCATGCGCGTGGTCAATGGAAGACGCTCACCGCGGCGGGTTGCGCGGCGCAGTATTGGTCGGAGGAATCCGGCCGTTGGGAGAAAAAGGCCGAATCCGGCTGACTTGGGACCAAAATCAGATTGCAGGCGTGGCGATCCGCGCGACAGGAGATTGATTGATGAAAATGAAACCGTTGGGCCGCACGGGCATTCAGGTCTCGGATCTGTGCCTCGGAACCATGACATTCGGCACGCAGACCCCCGAGGCGGATGCGCATCGTCAGATCGACACGGCGCTGGCAGCCGGGATCAATTTCCTTGATGCCGCCGAGATGTACCCGGTCAACCCGATCACCAAGGAGACCGTGGGCAAGACCGAGCAGATTATCGGCAACTGGAATGCGGCACATCCGGCCCGCCGCGGCAGTTACGTACTGGCTACCAAGCATTCGGGCGCCGGCTTCGCGCATGCGCGGGACGGAGCACCGATCTCGGCCAGCACGATCCCCGGGGCCATCGAGGGATCGTTGCGGCGTCTGCAGACCGACTACATCGACCTGTACCAATTTCACTGGCCCAACCGAGGCAGTTACATGTTCCGGCAGAACTGGGACTATGACCCCTCGGGCGGCGACAGGCAGGCGGTTCTGGACAACATGCGCGAATGCCTCGAGGCGCTGCAGGCGCAGGTGGACAAGGGCAATATCCGCGCCTTCGGCCTGTCGAACGAAAGCGCCTGGGGAACCGCCCAGTGGCTGCGCTTGTCGGAAGAGATGGGTGCGCCGCGGGTGGCCTCGGTCCAGAATGAGTATTCCCTGCTGTGCCGCCTGTATGACACCGACATGGCCGAGTTGAGCGCCTATGAGGATGTGGGTCTGTTGGCCTTCTCGCCGCTGGCCGCCGGATTTCTGACCGGCAAGTATCAGGGCGGGGCGGTGCCCGAGGGATCGCGCATGTCGATCGTGCCGCAGATGGGCGGGCGCAAAGGCGACCGGGTTTTCGACGCGGTCGAAGCCTATCTGGCGATTGCCGCTAAACACGGGCTGGACCCGGTGCACATGGCGCTGGCCTGGTGCCAGGCGCGGCCATTCATGACCTCGGTCATCTTCGGCGCGACCACGCAGGCGCAGCTGGAGCGGATCCTGGAGGGGCGGGATGTCGTGCTGTCCGATGAGGTTATGGCCGAGATCAACGCGGCCCATCGCGCGCATCCGATGCCGTATTGAGGGATGGGGGCGCTGCGCCCGTCGCCGTGGCCAACTCCCCCCAAATCTATGACCAGATGAAGCTCGCCCGTCAGTGATGGGTGGGCTGGGTGCGGTCCTGCCTGAGGTCGCGGGCGGATAGTCCATGCGCCGTGCGGAAAGCGCGCGCAAAGCTGGATTGTGACGTGAACCCCGTGGCCAGTGCCACATCCATCAGCGGCATGTCGGTATCGGTGACCAGACGGCGGGCCTCGGCCAGGCGCAGTTGCAGGTAGTGGTCCTGTGGCGTGGTGTTGAGGCGCAGGCGGAATTGCTGCTGCAGGGTGCGCGGGCTGGTTCCCAGGGCCTTTGCGATCTCGGCCAGGGGCAGCGGGTCGTCCAGCGCGGCCTGCATGATCGCGTTGGCGCGGGCGGTCAGGGCACTGTGGCGGTGTGGCGCCCCAGTACGGCTCTGTGGTCTGCCGGGTTCGGGGGCGCCTTCGTAGAGGAACAGGCCCGAGACACGGGCCGCGAAGCCGGCGCCGTGGCGTGCCGCGATGATTTGCAGCATCATCTCGACCGCGGGGATCGCGCCGCCCGAGGTCAGGCGGTTGCCCGACACGGTGAACCGGTCGGGGCGCACGTCGACTTCGGGGAAGCGGCTGGCGAAGGTCTCGAGATCTTCCCAATGGGTGGTGGCGGCGTGACCGTCAAGCAGCCCCGCTTCGGCCAACAGCCAGGGGCCTCCGTCGATGCCCGCCATCGTGGCGCCGGTATTGGCGATGCGGCGCAGCCCGGCCAGAAGGCTGGGGGTGGCGTGGCGCACCAGGTTGAACCCCGCGATCACGATCATTAGGTCGCAGTGGTCGAGACGCGCCAGCGGGATGCCCGGCACTTGCAACGCGCTGGTCAGCATCGCCGGCTCGGGCGTGGCGGTCACGTAGTCCCAGTCGAAGGCCGGGCGGTCGGCCAGCCGGTTGGCGGCGCGCATCGGGTCCACCGCCGAGGCGAAGCTGAGCGTGTTGCACTCGTCCAGCACCAGAACGGCGGTTTTCAGCGCGCGGTGCTCGGGCTGGAGGATGTTTTTTGCGGATTTCATCAAGTCTGATTCGCATTCTGGCAAGTTGTCTGGTCAAGGCTGCGCCAGAGTCGGGGCCAGACGCAAATCGGAATCCGGGGAGAAGCCTGGGGAAAACCCATGGCGAAGCCGTGTATAACTTGGGGATAACACCATGCCTTTGGAAATGAACCGCGAAGTATTCATCACTTGTGCCGTGACCGGCTCGGGTGGGACGCAGGATCGCAGCCCGCATGTGCCGCGTTCGCCCAAGCAGATCGCCCACAGTGCGATCGCGGCCGCCAAAGCCGGGGCGGCGGTGGTTCATTGCCATGTGCGCGACCCCGAAACCGGCGCGCCCAGCCGCCGTCTTGACCTGTATCGCGAGGTGACGGACCGCATCCGCGACGCCGAGGTGGACGTGGTTCTGAACCTGACCGCCGGCATGGGCGGTGACATCGTGTTCGGCGGAGTCGAAGCCCCTTTTCCCGTGGCCGAGGGGACCGACATGATCGGTGCCTCGGAACGCGTGGCCCATGTGGCCGAGTGTCTGCCCGAAATCTGCACGCTGGATTGCGGCACCATGAACTTTGCCGAGGCCGACTATGTGATGACCAACACGCCGGGCGCGTTGCGGGCGATGGGGCAGATGATGACCGATCTGGGCGTGAAGCCCGAGATCGAGGCCTTTGACACTGGCCATCTGTGGTTTGCCAAGCAACTGGTGAAAGAGGGCGTTCTGGCCCCGAATGCGCTGGTGCAGCTGTGCATGGGCGTGCCGTGGGGCGCGCCGGACGACCTGAACACCTTCATGGCGATGGTGAACAACGTGCCCGACGACTGGACCTTCAGCGCGTTCTCGCTGGGGCGGCATCAGATGGCCTATGTGGCGGCCTCGGTTCTGGCGGGCGGCAACGTGCGCGTGGGGCTCGAGGACAACCTGTGGCTGGACAAGGGGGTGCTGGCCGAGAACTGGCAACTGGTCGAGCGCGCCGGAACGATCATCGAGAACATGGGCGCGCGGGTGATCGGCCCGGCCGAGGTGCGCGAGAAACTGGGGCTGGTCAAACGGGCGCCTGTGGCGTCCTGACGGGCGGGGCGACCCTCGCAAAATCTGTCAAACAACGATGGCCCCCGGTGCGGCGCGAACGTTCGGGGCGAAGGAGAGAAGATGAAGACGGCAGCGATCATCGGTGGTGGCGTGATCGGCGGCGGATGGGCCGCGCGGTTTCTGCTGAATGGTTGGGATGTACGGGTGTTCGACCCGGACCCCGAGGCCGAGCGAAAGATCGGCGAGGTCCTGGACAACGCCCGGCGGTCATTGCCCGGGCTGAGCGATGTGCCGCTGCCGCCCGAAGGCGCGTTGAGCTTTCATGCCGACATGGCCGACGCGGTGCAGGGGGCAACGTGGATCCAGGAGAGCGTGCCCGAGCGGCTGGATCTGAAGTTGAAGGTTTACAAGGGGCTGCAGGAGGCCTGTGATCCGGGGGCGATCATCGGATCCTCGACCAGCGGGTTCAAACCCTCCGAGCTGCAGGAAGGCGCGCTGCGGCCCGAACAGATCGTGGTGACGCACCCGTTCAACCCGGTCTATCTGCTGCCGCTGGTCGAATTGGTGCCCTCGGCCGTCAACCCGCCTGAACAGGTCGGGCAGGCCAAGGACGTGTTGCGCTCGGTCGGTTTTTTCCCGCTGCAGGTCCGCAAGGAGATCGACGCGCATATCGCCGACCGGTTCCTCGAGGCCGTCTGGCGCGAGGCGCTGTGGCTGGTCAAGGACGGCGTGGCCACGACCGAGGAGGTGGACGAGGCGATCCGGATGGGCTTTGGCATCCGCTGGGCGCAGATGGGCCTGTTCGAGACCTATCGCGTGGCCGGGGGCGAGGCCGGGATGCGGCACTTCATGGCCCAGTTCGGCCCGGCGCTGAAATGGCCCTGGACCAAGCTGATGGATGTGCCCGAGTTCACCGATGATTTGGTCAATATGATCGCCGACCAGTCGGACGCGCAATCGGGGATGCACTCGATCCGCGAGTTGGAGCGCATTCGTGACAACAATCTGGTGGGCATGATGCGGGCGCTGAAGGCGCGCGACTGGGGCGCGGGGGCAGTTCTGAACCGGCATGACGCGCTGCTGAAGCCGGGTGCCCTGCCGACGCTGGAACAGGCGGATTTGGGCCAGGCGATCCTGACGCTGGCCCGCGCGGTGCCGCTGGACTGGACCGACTACAACGGTCACATGAACGAGGCGCGGTATCTCGAGGCCTTTGCCGCAGCGACCGACCGTTTCATGGAGATCATCGGCTGCGATGCCGACTACATCGCCTCGGGCGGCAGCTATTTCACGGCTGAAAATCACATCCGGTATCTGGACGAGGCCCATGCCGGGGCGAAAATCGAGGTGCGCACGCAGATGCTGTTGGGGCAGGGCAAGAAGCTGCACCTGTTCCACAGCATGTTCGAGGGCGACAAACTGCTGGCCACGGGCGAGAGCTTTCTGCTGCATGTCAGCCTGGAAACCCGTCGGCCCTGTGCGCCGTCGCCGCAGATCGAAGCCGCAATGGCCCGCATCGCCGAAGCGCAGGCCGGGTTGCCCTATCCCGAGGGCGCAGGGGCGGCCATCCGCAAACCGTCATGACCGGTCGGGTTCTGATCACTGCCGGTGCCTCGGGCGTCGGGCGCGCGATGGCCGAGGCGTTCGACGCCGCGGGCGCGCAGGTCTGGGTGGCGGACGTGGACTTCGAGGCGCTTCAGGCCTGCCCGGATCACTGGGGGCGGTCGCAGGCCGATGTGTCGGATGAGGCCGCCGTCGCAGCGCTGTTCTCCGAAATCGCGGCGCAGTGGGGCGGTTTGGATGTTCTGTGCGCGAATGCGGGTATCGCGGGGCCGACCGCATTGGTCGAAGATGTGGCGCTAAGAGATTGGCAAAAATGTATTTCCGTCAATCTGGACGGGGCGTTTCTGTGCGCGAAATACGCGGCGCCGATGCTCAAACGGCAGGGGCGCGGCGTGGTGCTGATCACATCCTCGACCGCCGGGCAGTACGGCTATCCCAACCGCGCGCCCTATGCGGCGGCGAAATGGGCGGTGATCGGGTTGGGCAAGACCCTGGCGATGGAGCTGGGGCCGCACGGCGTGCGCTGCAACGTCATCTGCCCCGGCGCGGTGGAAGGCCCTCGGATGGAGGGCGTGCTGCAGCGCGAAGCGGTCGCCAAGGGCATGACCCGGGATCAGGTCTATCAGGGCTATGCGGCGGGTACTTCGATGGGCCGCTTCGTCGAAGCGCATGACATTGCCGCCATGGCGGTGTTCCTGGCCTCGGATGCGGCACGGTTGGTGTCGGGGCAGGTCATCGCCGTCGATGGGCACACCGTGAACCCCGACCCCAAGCTTTAGCCCTGGTTTGGGCCGCGCATCTGGCGGATCGAGGCGCGGACGGCCTGCCAGTTCTGTGCCTCTTCCACGTTTCCGGCGGCTTCGAATTCGCGGGCTTTCTGGGCGGCTTCGGCCTCGGCCTTGTCGCCATGCGCCGAGTAGAGGGCGCGTGCGTATTGAGCGGTCTTGAGAGCGTCCATTCCTGATATCCTCCTTTGGGTCGGATCGTTCGGATTTTCGCGCACCTCAATATAGGGGATCAGGTGGGAAATTGCACCTGTGGACTGGCGTTACCCGGCCGCCATTGCCGCGCGCAGTTGGCGAAGATGGGTCGGGAAATGCCGGGCGGTCAGATCAGCTTCGCGGACCAAGGTATCGAAATGGCGCGTAAAAACCTCGATCCGGTCCCGGTCGCGGAAGGCCATGTAATGGCTGCCTGCATAGAAAACGCACAGCAGCGGACCAAAGATGGTGACCGGCGCGGAATAGAGCCGCTTGGCATCGAAAAGGTAGATGCGCATACGCGGATACAACTGCTCGCACAGCTCCAGCATGTGGTCGATCTGGTCCAGCCGCACCTGCAGGGGCAGCCCGTCATAATAGCCAGTGCCATGGGCAAAGCTGTGAATCTCGTACAGCGGCATGGCGATTTCATAGTCGGATTGGGCACCGCGCATCCAGGTCAGTCTGTCCTCGGAGGCGCCGATGGCCTGGTCAGCGGTTCGGCCCAGATGCGGCGCGTATTCCCATTCCAGCACGGCGCGGGTTTTCAGCATGTCGGGCAGGGTGGCCGGAACATAGCGGATCTTGTACCCCGCGGCCTGCTGGTGCCATTCAAAGATGCGTTCGTCGACCAGCGCGCGGGGTGCCTCGGTCATGGTCAGCGAACTGGCCAGCAACTCGGCCGCGCTCTCGGGTCGGTCCGAGAGGCTGAGCAGCCAATCCGCCGACACCCCCAGAGCCGAGGCGCAGCTGCCCACCACATGGGCGTTGGGCAGGCGCGCGCCCGTATCGGTCAGCAACTGGGACACGGTCGAGCGATCGACCCCGATGGTGCGCGCCAGTGCGCTTTGGCTCATCTTCCGCTGGTCCATCGCGCGGGCCAGGCGCAGGCGGAACTGCGCGGCGCGGTCTCGTTTGTCGAAATTTTCCTGCATGTGATGATAAATATCACGGTCGCTGAGATTTGTTAATCATATTCGGAATTCTCGACAGGGCCGGCGGCAGGTAACGCTTGTGTGAAAACCAAAAAAGACTGGGGACCGGAATGGAAACGCGGCGAAGATCTGTCGTGAAGGCAATCATTTGGAATGCGATGGGCCTTGCGGTCATGACCGTGGTGGGGCTGGTCGCCACCGGCTCGGCCGCTGTCGGAGGCGCATTGGCGGTGGTGAACACGGCCATCGGGCTGACGCTCTACGTGATTTACGAACGCATCTGGGCCGGAATCTCCTGGGGGCGGCATGGCTGAGGCGACCACCCCCAAAACCCCCGAATGGCCGACCTTTGCCCTGATCGTAGCCTGCTATGCCCTTTGGCTGATTGCGATTTTCGGCGTGGCGGCGTGGTCGCTGTGGCTGGCGGTACCGTTGATGGGGGTCGTCGCGGCGCTGCATTCATCGCTGACGCATGAAGCGCTGCATGGCCACCCGTTCCGCGCAAAGTGGCTGAACGAGGCGCTGATGGCGCTGCCGCTGACCCTGTTCATCCCCTACAACCGCTTCCGCGATCTGCATTTGGCGCACCATCAGGATGCCAACCTGACCGACCCCTACGACGATCCGGAATCCAACTATCTGGACCCGGCGGTCTGGGTCAGGCTGCCGCGGTGGCAGCGGTGGGTCTATCAGGCGAACAACACGCTGTTGGGGCGCATGGCGCTGGGTCCGATCATCGGCCAGTTGGCTTTTCTGCGCGACGACTGGCGCGGTGCGGTGCGCGGGGACCGCGACATCTGGCTAGCCTGGGCTTTCCATCTGCTCGGCGTGGCGGTGGTTCTGTGGGTCGTGGCGCAATCAGCGATGCCGGTCTGGGCCTTTGTCCTTTCGGCCTATCTGGGACTTGCGCTGGTCAAGATACGCACCTTTCTGGAACACCGCGCGCACGAAAAGTCGCGCGCCCGCACGGTGATTGTCGAAGACCGAGGGCCGCTTGCCTTTCTGTTTCTGAACAACAACTTGCACGTCGTTCATCACATGAACCCGGCGGCGCCATGGTATCGGTTGCCCGCGCTCTATCGCCGAGGGAAAGAGCGCTATCTGGCCTGCAACGAGGCCTATGTCTATCGTTCCTACGGGCAGGTTTTCCGGCAGTATATCTGGCGCGCCAAGGATCCGGTGGCGCATCCGCTCTGGCCAAAACCTTGATTTGACGACAGAAGGGAAGCCATGAGTTTGTGGATTCCCGTAACCTTGGCCGCCGCCACCTTTCAGACGGTGCGCTTCATGCTGCAGAAATCGCTGAGCAGCGTGAAGCTGTCGGCGACCGGCGCGACCTTTGCGCGCTTTGCCTACTCGATGCCTCTGGTGCTGCTGGGTCTGGCAGGAGCAATCCGGCTCAGCGGTCTGCCGCTGCCGGCGCTGCCGCCTCTGTTCTGGCTTTATGCCGCCATCGGCGGGCTGTCCCAGATCCTTGCCACGATCTGCGTCGTGACACTGTTCAAACAGCGCAACTTTGCCGTCGGCATCACCTTCAAGAAAACCGAGGTGATCCAGACCGCAATCGTCGGTTTCGTCGTGCTCGGCGACCGGGTTTCAACCGGTGCGTTCGGGGCCATCCTGCTGGGGCTTCTGGCGGTTCTCCTGTTGTCGAAAACTCCGGGCGGCAGTGGGGCGTGGTGGCGTCACCTAACCAACCGCGCCTCGCAACTGGGGTTGGGATCGGGCGTCTTGTTCGCCTTTTCTGCGGTCAGCTATCGCGGCGCGTCGCTGCAACTGGGCGATGGCGAGGCCTGGTTTCGGGCGCTGGTGACGCTGGCGGTCGTGGTCTCGATCCAGTTCTTATCGATGGCGCTGTGGCTGGTTTGGCGCGACCGGGCCGAGCTGCGCGCGGTGTGGGACACGCGGCGCACCGGCGTCTTCGTCGGGCTGACCAGCCTGGGCGGGTCGTTCTGCTGGTTCTGGGCCTTCAGCCTGCAGAACGCGGCCTACGTCAAGGCGCTGGGGCAGGTCGAGCTGATTTTCAGCCTCATGGCCTCGGTTCTGGTGTTCCGCGAGACGGTGACCCGGCGCGAGATTGCGGGGATGGTCCTGCTGGGCCTCTCGATCCTGATCCTGGTCGCCACGATCTGAGATGCAAAAAAGGCGCGCGGAGGTCCGTGCGCCTTCTGATCTTTGGCCATGCAGGCGGGTCAGCCCGCGCGGCGTTCGTCAAAGCTGAGTGCGATGAAGCTGGGCAGGTGATCGCCCATGCCGACGACGGCCGGACCGCCATCGTCGCGACGTCCACGGCCCTTGCCACGTTTTTCCTTGGCAGGTTTGTCGTTCGACGCGGCGTCCTTGGCGGGCTTGTCCTTCTTGACCTCGTCCTTGCGGGTCGAGGCGCGCGATTTCTTTTCGGGCTTTTTGTCCTCGGCCTCGGCCGGTTCGGCCTGAACCGGGTTGTCCAGACGCGGGATTTCCTTCTGGATCAGTTTCTCGATCGCATCCAGCGCCTTTTCATCGCGGGCCGAGCAGATGGTGATCGCCTTGCCCTCGCGCCCGGCGCGGCCGGTGCGGCCGATGCGGTGCACATAGTCCTCGGGGTGACTGGGCACGTCGAAGTTGAACACATGGCTGACCGACGGAATGTCGAGCCCGCGCGCGGCCACGTCAGACGCCACCAGCAAACGTACCGAGCCGTCGCGGAACCCGTCCAGCGTCTTCATCCGCTGCGACTGGTCCAGATCACCGTGGATCGGTGCGGCGTTGTAGCCGTATTTCTTGAGCGATTTCGCGGTGATGTCCACATCGGTCTTGCGGTTGCAGAAGATGATGGCGTTGGTGCATTTGTCACCTTCGGCATCGATCAGTGCGCGCAGGACCTTGCGCTTGGTGCTGCCCTCGCGGTCGCGGCGGCCGCCTTTGACCATCACGACACCCTGTTGGATGGTCTCGGACGCGGTGGCCTGACGGGCCACTTCGATCCGGGCCGGGGCCGACAGGAACGTGTCGGTGATCCGCTCGATCTCGGGCGCCATGGTAGCCGAGAAAAACAGCGTCTGCCGGGTAAAGGGCGTCAGCGAGAAGATGCGTTCGATATCGGGGATGAACCCCATGTCCAGCATCCGGTCAGCCTCGTCCACGACCATGATCTGCACGCCGGTCAGCAGCAGCTTGCCGCGCTCGAAATGGTCCAGCAGACGGCCGGGCGTGGCGATCAGCACGTCCACGCCGCGGTCGATCAGGGCATCCTGTTCCTTGAAGCTGACGCCGCCGATCAGCAGCGCCTTGGTCAGCTTTAGATGCTTGGTATAGGTGTCGAAGTTTTCGGCCACCTGCGCCGCCAGTTCCCGCGTCGGGCACAGCACCAGCGAACGCGGCATCCGCGCCCGCGCACGACCGCGCGCCAACAGGGTGATCATGGGCAAGACGAAACTGGCCGTCTTGCCGGTTCCGGTCTGGGCGATGCCCAGAACGTCTCGCCCTTCCAGCGCCGGTGGGATGGCGCCTTCCTGGATCGGGGTCGGGGTTTCGTAGCCGGCTTCCTCAATAGCTTTGAGGACCTTGGGGTTCAGGTTCAGATCGTTGAATTTCGTCATGTATGTCCGGTTCATGCGGACACTGACCTGGCCCGCGCGTATGAAAAATGCCGGGCCCGGATGGCCATGCGCACCATGCGCGTTTCGGCTTGGATGCGGACATAACAAAAAGGTGTGGCAGGGTCAAATGAAGACAGTTTCATCTATACCGCTACATCGCGTCACTGGCGATTTCGTGCAACAATTCAGCAGCTTCCGGGAAAGTGTTTCTGCAGCTTTTCCTCAAGATCAAGCGGTCGGTGCTTGATGAGGCCCCGTTCCTGCAGGCGCGCGCGAACCTTCGGGTCGGTGGCGCTGAGTTCGTCAAAGAACTTGCGCAGACCTTGCTCGCCTTCTTCGGCCTCGATCCAACTGAGCAGTTCGTTCATGTTCAACCCGCCCCGATCGCGATGTACGTTCGGAGCCATGCCGGGCTGGTACGAGCCGCGTTCCAGTCGAAACCGATAGTGTGACCACCAATGCTCCCAATCCGGGGCGTGGCGGTGGCACAGGTCGATCTGCGGCATCTCGGTCTTGCAGGGCAAGATGACCTTGTTCTGAAACAGATTGTGGATGCGATAATTGAGGTTCTCCATCCCCGTGCGCACGAACAGCTTGCCCTGTACGTGGCTAAGAAAGCCGCCCAGAACGAAAGCGCCGTAGTTTGGATAGATCGTCTCGACAAGCGCTTCGCGTTCGGGGCCCTGGGGGATGAACGCTTTGTAGAGATCGTTGCCGCAGGCCAGGGCCTCGATCGGACGAACCCGAACCGCGTGCACCGTTTCGGGCACTTCGCCCAGCAAGTCCGCGATGGGGGCCGTGGGCCACAGGAACTCGTCCACATCTATATGCGCTAGCCAATCGAGATCGGTGTGGCGATAGGTAAAGGTCGCATGAACGGTCTGGCGGACCTGGTGGCGCTCGGGCTTGTCCCGTTTGCGCGCCGCCCAGAACGCATCGTCGCAGATGCGGGCGGTCACCTTGGTGTGGCGGCGCAGGGCGCGAAAAGCCCGCCGGTTGGGCTCATCAAGGTAGAGGTAGAGGTGATCCGCGCCCAGATCCAGGTGGTAGGCCGCAAAACTCAGAATGTCGCGGGCCGATCCACGCACCGTCGAGACGATGCCCCAGCTCGGCCTGGCTGCGGTCATGCGATGACGGCCTCTGTTGCTTTGGCGGGGGGCGGGGTCAGCATCAGGTCATCATTTCCTTGGTCGCGGTAAGCGTCAGTTTGGGATAATCGCGCACCACGCGGTCGATGTCCCATTGCAGGCGGGTGAGATAGACGATGTCGCCATCGTGATCGAGGGCAATGTGCTGCTTGTTCGCATTTACGAACTTCTCGACCTCAGCCTTGTCGCCCGACACCCAGCGCGCACTAGTGAATTGCGAGGCCTCGAACCGCACCGGCAGGCCGTATTCCAGCTCGATCCGGCTGGCCAGCACCTCGAACTGCAGCGCGCCCACCACGCCGACGATAAAGCCCGAGCCGATCGAGGGTTTGAACACCTTGGCCGCGCCTTCCTCGGCAAACTGCATCAGCGCCTTTTCCAGGTGCTTGGCCTTCATCGGATCGCCCGCGCGCACGCCCTGCAACAGCTCGGGCGCGAAGGATGGAATTCCGGTAACGCGGATCGCCTCGCCCTCGGTCAGAGTGTCACCGATGCGCAGCTGGCCGTGGTTGGGGATGCCGATGATATCGCCGGCCCATGCCTCGTCGGCCAGTTCCCGGTCAGAGGCCAGAAACAGAACCGGGTTCGTGATCGCCATGGGCTTCTTGCTGCGCACATGGGTCAGCTTCATGCCGCGCTTGAAGTGGCCGCTGGCCATGCGGACAAAGGCCACCCGGTCGCGGTGCTTGGGGTCCATGTTGGCCTGCACCTTGAAGACAAAGCCCGCCACCTTTTTCTCGTCCGGCGAAATCTGGCGCGGTTCGGCCGATTGCACCTGCGGCTGCGGTCCATAGGCACCGATGCCTTCCATCAGTTCCTTGACGCCGAACGAGTTGATGGCCGAGCCGAACCAGATCGGGGTCATGTGGCCTTCAAGCACCGCCTGCGGGTCCAGCGCAGGCAGCAATTCGCGCGCCATCTCGACCTCTTCCAGCAGCTTGTCCAGCAGTTCTGCGGGCACATGCTCGGCCAGTTTGGGGTCGTCCAGCCCGTTGATCTCGATGCTTTCGGCCACCTTGTTGCGGTCGGCGCGGTCCATGAGTTCCAACCGGTCACGCAGCATGTCGTAGCAGCCGATGAAATCGCGCCCCACGCCGATGGGCCAGCTGGCCGGGGTCACGTCGATGGCCAGCATTTCCTGGATCTCGTCGATGATTTCGAACGTATCGCGGCTCTCACGGTCCATCTTGTTGCAGAAGGTCAGGATCGGCAGATCGCGCAGGCGGCAGACCTCGAACAGCTTCTGCGTCTGGCTTTCCACGCCTTTGGCCCCGTCAATCACCATGACCGCGGCGTCAACGGCGGTCAGCGTGCGATAGGTGTCCTCGGAAAAGTCCGAGTGGCCGGGTGTGTCCACCAGGTTGAACCGGTAGGGGCCATAGTCAAACGACATGGCCGAGGCCGAGACCGATATACCCCGGTCCTTTTCCATTTGCATGAAGTCCGACCGCGTACGCCGTGCCTCGCCCTTGGCGCGCACCTGTCCGGCCATCTGGATAGCACCCCCATACAGAAGGAACTTTTCGGTCAGGGTCGTCTTGCCCGCATCCGGGTGCGAGATGATGGCAAAGGTCCGGCGCCGCGCGATCTCGGGCGGCAGGGTGGGTTGGTTCGAGGCGGTATCAAGCATGAAGGCGCGTATAGGCGGGGAATCCTGCCGAGGCAAGACAAAGGGGGTGGTTCGAATCAGGTGGATATGCCAATAAGAACATATAGTGAACAAATAATGGAGTGGATCAATGAATTTGAAAGAAATCGCCCAGGAACTGGTGGCGGGTTGCCGCGAAAACCGCGCCAAGGAGAATCTGGACAAGTTGTATGCAGCCGATGCCGTCTCGGTCGAGGCGATGGACATGCAGGGCATGGGCCGCGAGACCCACGGCATCGAGGGCATCCGCGGCAAGCATGATTGGTGGGAAAGCGCGCACGAGGTCTCGGGCGCGTCGGTCAGCGACCCGTTCCTGCATGGTGAAAACAGCTTTGCCGTGATTTTTGAAGTGCAGGGCAAGGTGAAGGAAAGCGGTGAAGCTTTCGACATGCGCGAGGTCGGCGTCTATCACGTGGTCAACGGCAAGATCGTGCGGGAAGAGTTCTTCTACTGATTTGCCGACGCCAATCTGGTCTTCCCTGTCTGGCCGGTGCTAGACATGCGGGTAACAAATGACAGGGGGGATCACATGGATCTGGGACTACAAGGAAAACGCGCGCTGGTCTGTGCCAGCAGCAAGGGCTTGGGGCTGGGCTGCGCCGAGGCGCTGGCCGCCGAGGGTGTCGATTTGGTGATGAACGCACGTGGGCCTGACGCGCTGGAGGCGCAGGCCGACCGGTTGCGCGCCGATTACGGTGTCGAGGTGCAGACGGTCGCCTGCGACGTGACCACGCCCGAAGGCCAGGCGCAGGTGATCGAGGCCGCGCAGGGCGTTGATATCCTTGTGACAAACGCCGGTGGTCCGCCGCCGGGCCTGTGGTCCGACTGGGATCGCGACGATTTCATCAAGGCGCTGGATGCCAACATGCTGACGCCGATCGCCTTCATGAAGGCGCTGTTGCCGTCAATGATGGACAAGAGTTGGGGCCGGGTGGTGAACATCACCTCGCAATCTGTGCGGGCGCCCATCGCGGTGCTGGGCCTGTCGAACGCTGCGCGCACGGGGCTGACCGGCTATGTGGCCGGAACGGCGCGGCAGGTGGCGCCCTACGGCGTGACCATCAACAACCTGTTGCCCGGCATTCATGCCACCGACCGGGCGGACTCGCTGGATGCCGGGGTTTCGGCGCAGAAGGGCATCTCGCTGGACGAGGCACGGGCCGAGCGCGCGGCCACGATCCCGGCGCGGCGCTATGGTACGCGGCAGGAATTCGGCGCGACTTGCGCGTTTCTGTGCTCGCAACATGCCGGGTTCATCGTGGGGCAGAACATCCTGCTGGATGGTGGCGCGACCAACCTGACGATGTGACCGTGGCGCAGGGGTTTTCGCTGAAGGATCAGCTGTTCAACGCGGAAAAGACCCGTTACCTAGTCGGCCTGTTCGCGCAGGCCGACCCCGGGTTTGACGGAGAGGCGTTCGAGGCTCGGGTCATGTCGCGCCTACCGGAGCTGGAGCTGAAGCAGCGGATCGCGTGGATTGCCGATTGTTTGCAGACGGCCTTTCCCGGCGCGCTGCCCGACGTGGCCCCGGTGATCCTGCGCGCCTTGCCGCCGCCTTTGGATCCGACCCTGAGCGATGATGATTTCGGTGACTTCATCTTTGCCCCATTGGGTGAGTGGGTGGCGCAGGTCGGCGCGGACCATCCCGACGTGGCGCTGGATGTGCTTGCAGAGATCACTCAGCGATTTTCGATGGAATGGGCGATCCGGCCTTTTCTGAACAGTCATCCCAATCTGGTGCTGGATCGGATGCAGGACTGGTGCGGGCATTCCAGCTATCACGTCCGGCGGCTGGTCTCCGAAGGCACGCGCCCACGGCTGCCCTGGGGGCAGGCGGTCGGGCTGGACCTGTCTGACCCGCTGCCGCTGCTGGATCGGTTGCACTCGGATCCGACGCGCTATGTCACGCGGTCGGTGGCGAACCATCTCAACGACATCACCAAGAAAGACCCCGACTTGGCGCTGACCCGCTTGAAGGCGTGGCACGCCTCCGGTGCGCAAGACCCCGACGAGATGCGGTGGATCACCGCACATGCGCTGCGCGGGCTGGTCAAGTCCGGCCATGGCGGGGCGATGGCGCTGCTGGGTTATGATCCCGACGCACCGCTGGAGGTGAATGTTGAGGTGATTGGCGAGGCCCGCATCGGCGGGGTTCTGGAGTTCGCCGTCTCGGTTTCAGGTCCCGATGATCAGCCGGTCTTGATTGACTATATCGTGCATTTTCAGCGACCTGGCGGGAAAATCTCACCCAAGGTTCACAAGCTCAAGCAAGCCAATCTGTCAGATGGCCGCCTGCGGCTGAGCAAGCGTCACAAACTCAAGGGCGACGCCACCACGTTTCGGCTGGTTCCGGGGCCGCACAGGCTTGAGATTCAGGTCAACGGCAAGGTCCGCGCGGGCGTGCCGTTCGAGCTGCTGACCTAGCGCCTCTCTTGCGCCCGATGGGCGGGGTTGTTATCCCGGCGCAAGCCCGATGAATTTGATCGGGAAAAGGCAATTGGGGTCCGTCGGTGGCAATCAACACAGCTCCTCCGCGATTGGAAATCCGCAATCTGGTCTGTCGGTTCGGCGGGCGCACGGTGGTGGATGATGTCTCGCTGACCGTTCAGGCGGGGCAGGTGACCTGTCTGCTGGGCCCGTCGGGCTGCGGCAAATCCACTACGTTGCGGATGATTGCCGGCGTCGAAATGCAGGACTCGGGCGAAATCTACGTCGATGGCAAGTTGGTCTGTGACACGGTGTTCAGGGTGCCGCCGGAACGTCGCGAGATCGGACTGATGTTCCAGGATTTCGCTTTGTTTCCGCACCTCAGCGTGGCCGACAACGTGGCTTTTGGCCTGAAGGGGGCCAAAGAGCAAAAACGGGAACGTGTCGAAGAGTTGCTGAGAAAGGTCGACCTGATCCGCCATATCGACGGGTTTCCGCATCAACTGTCAGGGGGCGAGCAGCAGCGGGTCGCGCTGGCCCGAGCGTTGGCGCCGCGTCCGCGGATCATGCTGATGGACGAGCCGTTTTCTGGCCTCGACAACCGTCTGCGCGACGGCATCCGCGACGAGACCCTCGCCATCCTCAAGGAAGAGGACGCCGCCGTGCTGCTGGTCACGCACGAGCCCGAAGAAGCGATGCGCATGGCCGACGAGATTGCACTGATGCGCCGCGGCAAGATCGTGCAGCAGGGCGCGCCCTACAATGTCTACACCCGACCCGTAGACAAGGCTGCCGTGGCATTTTTTAGTGATGTCAATGTGTTGCAATCCCAGGTGAATGGAGCATTGGCGCAAACGCCATTTGGTCAATTCCTGGCGCCGGGCGTTCCCGATGGCACGGACGTCGAAATCGTTTTCCGCCCTCAGCATGTGCGGCTGGACTTTGATCGCAACGGCAAGGGACCGCTGCCGACGGCGACCGATGGTGTTGCGGCCCGCGGCGTGGTCGAGCGCGCTCGCTTTCTGGGCAACGAAAGCCTGATCGAGTTTCGGATGGACTATGACGGCTCGATCCTCAAGGCGACCGTTCCGAACGTGTTCGTGCCCAATCCGGGCCGGGTGATGTGGTTGACCATCCGGCGGGATCGCTGCTTCGTTTTTCCAGCCTAGACGCCGCAACCGGTCGATTTCCCGGCGAGTGGTGCGCGAATGCCGCAGAATGCGCCGGGGCATCGCTTGCCGCATCCTTTGGGGCCGTCTATCAAGGGCGAAACGCGGGGGCACAGGCAGGCAATGCGCATACTTCTGACAAATGACGACGGGATCAACGCCCCAGGCCTGATCGCGCTCGAGGCGATTGCTGCGGATGTGGCCGGCCCGGATGGTGAGGTCTGGATCGTGGCTCCGGCTTTCGAACAGTCAGGGGTCGGGCATTGCATCAGCTATACCCATCCCATGATGGTGGCCAAACTGGGCGAGCGTCGTTACGCGGCCGAAGGGTCGCCGGCCGATTGCGTACTGGCCGGGCTTCATGACGTGATGAAGGACGCGCGACCTGATCTGGTTCTTTCAGGCGTGAACCGGGGCAACAATTCGGCCGAGAACACTTTGTACTCAGGCACGATCGGCGGCGCGATGGAGGCCGCACTTCAGGGCATTCCGGCGATCGCCTTGTCGCAGTACTTTGGCCCGCGCAATCTTGGGCTGGAAGAACCGTTCGAGGCCGCCACACGGTTCGGAGCGGACCTGGTACGACGCATCCTTGAGGCCGATCCGCCCGCGCAGGAAGACTACCGCCTGTTTTACAACGTGAATTTCCCTCCGGTGCCTGCCGATGAAGTTCTTGGTACCCGCGTCGTGCGTCAGGGTTTCCGACGCGACACGCATTTTGGGGTGGAACCGCACAGCTCGCCCTCGGGTCGCCGTTTCCTGTGGATCAAAGGGGGCTATCAGCACAACCCGACGGCTCCAGGAACGGATGCTGCGGCGAACCTGGATGGCTATATCTCGGTCACGCCGATGCGGGCCGACCTGACCGCCAATGATGCGCTGGAGGCGTTGAAGACGATCGAATGACCGGACTGGACCCCGAAACCAAGATGCAGTTCCTGTTCGCCCTGCGGTCTCGCGGGGTGACGGATGCGCGTGTTCTGGACGCGATGGAGCAGATCGACCGCGGCAAGTTCGTGCGGGGCCTGTTCGCAGAGCGTGCCTACGAGGACACGCCGCTGCCGATTGCATGCGGCCAGACGATCAGCCAGCCCTCGGTCGTGGGTCTGATGACGCAGGCGCTGCAGGTCACGCCGCGCGACAAGGTGCTCGAGGTGGGGACGGGTTCGGGGTATCAGGCTGCGGTGCTGTCCAAGCTGGCGCGGCGGGTCTACACCGTGGAACGCCACAAGCGTCTGGTACGCGAAACAGGAGAGCTGTTTCGAGAGTTGGGGCTGACGAATATCACGGCGATGCTGTCGGATGGATCTTTCGGGTTGCCCGAACAGGCTCCTTTTGACCGCATCATCGTCACCGCCGCGGCCGAGGACCCGCCGGGCCCGCTCTTGGCGCAGCTCAAAATCGGCGGTATCATGGTCTTGCCCGTTGGGCAGTCGGATGCGGTTCAGACCCTGATACGGGTCACCAGAACCGAGACCGGGCTGGAATATGACGAACTGTTGCCTGTTCGGTTCGTGCCCTTGCTGGAAGGGCTTGGAAAGGACGAGGCGTAACGTAGGTTTAGGAATTGGGCGCCAGAACCCCGGCAAACAGGGGCAGGTGTTGAGGACAGTGATATGAGAGCAGTTTCCAAGTCAGTCTTGGGTCGTGGAACAACGGCGATGGTTGCCGCGCTGGTGCTTGCCGGTTGCGAAGGCCCGCTGGATTACGACCTGCGCGGTCAGGTCGGCGGTTTTTCGACCACTCCGGCCGCACAATCAGCCACCACGAACCGACCGGCGCCGGACAGCCGTGGCGTGATCACCTATCCGACATATCAGGTTGCCGTCGCGCAACGGGGTGACAACGTCGCCGCCGTGGCTGCGCGGGTCGGTCTGCCCCAGGCGGAGCTGGCCCGGTTCAACGGTCTCAAGCCCACCGACCAGCTGCGCGAGGGCGAGGTGCTGGCCTTGCCACGGTCCGTCGGCGCCGGAGCGGGGAACGTCGATATCGCCTCGATTGCCACGACCGCGATTGATCAGGCGCCGGACACGGGCGGCGTGCGGGTCACGAACCTTGAGCCGGCCAAACCGGCGCCCGTCACCTCGACGGACGAGCCGATCCGGCACAAGGTCAAGCGGGGTGAGACGGCCTATACCATTTCGCGCCTGTATCAGGTTCCGGTCGATGCGCTGGCTGAATGGAACGGTTTGGGTTCGGACTTCGCCGTGCGCGAAGGGCAGTTTCTGCTGATCCCCGTCAAGAATCAGGCTGCACCGCGCCAAGCTGCCGCCGCAGCGCCCACGGCGACCACCGAACCGGGGCAGGGATCGCCCACCCCGACGCCGCCCAGTGCAACGCAGCCGTTGCCGGACGAAAAAGTTGCGCCGTTGACGCCCGCTCCGGACGTGACGGCCGAGGCCCCGACGAATTCCAGCTCGTCAGCCTTGGCTCTGCCGGTGACCGGCAAGATCATTCGCCCTTATGCCAAGGGCAAGAACGAAGGGATCGACATCGCCGGTTCGCCCGGTGCATCGGTCAAGGCGGCCGAAGCCGGTACCGTGGCGGCCATTACGGCGGATGCGGATCAGATCCCGATCATCGTCGTCAAGCACACCAACGATTTGCTGACGGTCTACGCGAATGTCGAGAACATCTCGGTCAAGAAGGGCGACCGGGTCAGCCGCGGCCAGAGCATTGCCAAGCTGCGCGGGGGTGAGAACGCCTATGTGCACTTCGAGGTACGCAAAGGGTTCGAGTCCGTCGACCCCGAAACCTATCTGCGCTGAGGGTCTGAGCGCCGTTCCAAGTAGCCTTGCGCGAAAAACGGGATCAGGCGGTCGGGTTGTAGTCAGCCAGTCGCTTTCCGGGCTCGTCCGCAAATATCTCGGGCAGCGGTGTGACGCTTTCGATCAGGTCGATGCGGAACACGCGGAAGGCGTCGCGCAGCTCGCACCAGGCGGTTAGGGTCCAGACCCGGCCCCAGTATTCCATGTGCAGGGGGCGGATCGTGCGTTCGGTCAGGGTTCCGTCGATTCGCCGGTAGGTCAGCCGCAGCTTCTGGCGCGATTTGATGGCCGCCCGGATCGGAGCCATATGCGCCAGCCCGCGCGCGGCATCGGCAAAGGGGTAGACGGCGAATTTCCACGCATCCGCCTCGGCCACCACCTGGGTGGGCAGTACCGCGTCGATCTTGGCGGCCAGCGACTCGGCGGCGGCTTTCAGGTCGGGGTCGGCGGCCTCGGCCACGATCGCCATGCCGAGGTTCAGGGCCTCAAGCTCGGCCGGGGTGAGGTTCAGCGGGGGCAGGGTGATCTGCTCGCGCACCATGTATCCCACGCCGCGTTCACCCTCGACCGGGACGCCCGACGCCACCAGCGTGTCCATGTCGCGATAGATGGTGCGGACCGAAACCTCGAGCCGGTCCGCGATGTCCTGCGCGCGGTGCAGTTTGCCGTCGCGCAGGATCTGGATGATGTCGAACAGGCGGTCAGTGCGGCGCATGACACGCCGTCCGGACCGCGATCAGGCGGTCATGTTCCATAGCACTTTCTCGTGACGCATCTGGATGCTGGCGGGGTCGATGGCCGCCATCAGACCGGCGGCAAAATCCTGCTGCGGGAACTGCGCGGCGGCGTCCTGCGCGGCCTTCATGTCGGTCCAGATGACATAATCGGTCCAGCGGCCATCCTCGCCCTGGCTCAGCTGTCGGTGGGCAAAGCCCGGGGCCGCGCGCACGAAGGCCTCGGTCGTCTGGCTGAGCCTGACGAACTCCTCCGGCGTGGTGCCATCGGCGAGGGTGAAGGTGACGATTTCAGCAACATGGGTCATGTGAGTCTCCGTTGACCAGGTTTCGATGCCCTGTTCCTAGTCGCCTGCAACTGACATAAACCTGTCAGTAGAGAATTGCCAGCCCGCAAAAAGCGCCCGAGCGGCCCGGATTTGAACGCGGATTTGACTTGCGTCACTTTTTTCGGCTGCCCGGTGGGCGTAGACAGGCTTCCAGATCACATTCCCGGCGCGGCGCGCCGACGTAGAAGGAGAAGAGACATGCTCAACAATATCGGCCTTCCCGGCCTGCTGCTGATCGCCGTCGTGGTGCTGGTGCTGTTCGGCCGCGGCAAGATCAGCTCGTTGATGGGTGAAGTGGGCAAGGGCATCACCGCATTCAAGAAAGGCGTCAAGGACGGTACCGAAGAGATCGAACAGGACGCGTCCGAGCTGGCCAAGGATGTCACGCCCGAGTCCGACAAAGACAAGGTCTAATCGCCCATGTTTGATCTGGGCTGGACCGAGCTTCTGGTCATCGGCATCGTTGCCCTGATCGTCGTGGGGCCCAAGGACCTGCCGGTTCTGTTCCGCAATGTCGGACGGTTCGTCGGCAAGGCCCGCGGCATGGCGCGCGAGTTCTCAAGCGCCATGAACGAGGCGGCCGACCAGGCGGGCGTGAATGACATAAAGAAAGGACTGGACGCGGCCACCAACCCGGTGGGCAGTGCGATGGACGGCGTCAAGCAGGCGGCCCAGGACATGGCCAAGAGTATGGACCCGACCAAGTTCGACCCCGACAGCGAAACCGGCAAACTGGCCGCTGAGCGCGCCGAGCAGGCCAAGAAGATCCAGGCCTCTACCGCCCGTGCGGCTGCCGAGCGCAAAGCGAAAGAAGCCGCCGAGGCCCTGGCCAAGGCTGAAGAGGCCGAAGCCGCGCTGAGAACCGAAGGCAAGACATGAGCAAGACCGACGAGATCGAAGATACCTCGGCCCCCCTGATCGAGCATCTGGCCGAGCTGCGCACGCGGCTGATCCACAGCGTCGTGGCATTTTTGATCGGTATGATCATCTGTTTCACGGTAGCCACGCCGATCTTCAACTTTCTGACCCAGCCCCTGTGCGATGTTCTGTCCGAGCGGGGACAGGACTGCGACCTGATCTTCATTTCGCCGCAGGAGGGCTTCTTCGTGGCGATCAAGGTCTCGCTCTTGGGTGGGTTCATTCTGGCCTTTCCGTATATCGGTATGCAGATGTGGCGGTTCGTGGCGCCGGGGCTCTATCGATCCGAGAAGAACGCCTTCCTGCCGTTCCTGCTGGCCTCGCCCTTCATGTTCCTGCTGGGCGCGAGCTTTGCCTTTTACGTGGTCACGCCGCTGGCCTATGACTTCTTCCTTGGGTTCCAGCAATTCGGGGCCGAGGGTGAGGCCTTAGCGGATGGTGCCACTGCGCCGCTGAGCGTGGTTTTCCAGGGTTCGGCACAGGAATACCTGAACCTGACGATCAAGTTCATCGTGGCCTTTGGCCTGTGTTTCCAGCTGCCGGTTCTGTTGACCCTGATGGGCAAGGCCGGGCTGGTCAGCGCCGAAGGCTTGGGCGCGGTGCGCAAATATGCCGTGGTGGGCATTCTGGTTCTGGCCGCCATCGTGACCCCGCCGGACGTGATCACCCAGATCATCCTGTTCGTCGTGGTCTATGGCCTGTACGAGATCTCGATCTTCCTGGTGGCCCGGGTCGAGAGAAAGCGTGAAGAACAGCTGCGGGCCGAAGGCTACTATGACGATGAAGAAGCCGCCGATGATGCGATGATGGACGAGTTTGACGCAGAAGACGGCAAATAAACCCGAGCAGTAAATGGGGAAGGGCGTGCCTTGGCGGGTGCGCCCTTTCTTCATGCGGGTCTTGTTGGCGGCCCGTGAACGTGGTTGAAATCGGCCGCAAGACTTCGGAGGACCCATGGACGACCAAGCCCTGAACCGCATCGCCGACGCTTTGGAGCGCATGGCCCCGGCGCCGCTGGCCGCGCCTGATTTCTCGGCAGCCCCCGCCTTTGTCTGGCACATCGGGCCCGACCGGCTGGAGCCGGTGCACCATGTCAACCGCGTCGATCTGGATCTGTTGGTGGGCATCAACCGGTCGCGCGATACGCTGCTGGACAACACGCGCCGCTTCGCCGCCGGGTACAAGGCCAACAACGCACTGCTGTGGGGTGCCCGCGGCATGGGCAAGTCCAGCTTGGTCAAGGCGGTGCATGGGACCCTTCAGCCCGAGTTTCCCGACCTGAAGCTGGTCGAACTTCAGCGCGAGGACATGGGCTCGGTCGCGCGGTTGCTGAACCACCTGCGCGCCGCACCTTACCGGTTCATCCTGTTCTGCGATGACCTGTCGTTCAGCCATGACGACCAGCACTACAAATCGCTGAAGGCCGTGCTGGACGGCGGGATCGAGGGCCGGCCCGAAAACGTGGTGTTCTATGCCACGTCAAACCGCCGCCACCTGATGCCGCGTGACATGATCGAGAACGAACGCTCGAGCGCGATCAACCCGTCCGAGGCGGTCGAGGAAAAGGTTTCGCTGTCCGACCGGTTCGGCCTGTGGCTGGGGTTCCACCCCTGCGATCAGGACGAATACCTTGCGATGATCGACCGGTATTGCGCGGCCTATGGCGTCAGCGTCGATGCCGACGTTCTGCGGGCCGAGGCGATCGAATGGCAGGCCACGCGCGGCGCGCGTTCGGGCCGGGTGGCGTGGCAGTTCTTTGTCGATCTGGCTGGCCGTCAGGGCGTCCATATCGAATGAAAACGGCGCCCGTATTGGGCGCCGCTGCATGTGTCAAAGGATCTGACCGAAAGGTCTCAGCCCAGCATGGACAGCAGGCGCGCTGCCTCGTCCGAGGGGCTGGCCAGCTTCGACCGGTCCTCACCGGGGAAGAAACGCGCGCGCAGGGCTGTGGCCATGGGCTCGGGCTGCAACACATAAACCTTCGGCCCGGTGCGCACGGTTTCGGCGGCCCAGCTGCGCGCCATGGCGATCTGCGCGGCCTTGGTTGCACCATAGGTGGCGCAGAACTTCTCGCCCGCGCGGGGATCGTCAAAGAACACGGCCTGTCCAGCCTCACCCAGCAAGGGCGCGACATAGGGGATCAGCACCGAAGTTGCCGAGGCGTTCACGTCCACGGACTTTTGCCAATCCTTGGGGTCGATGAAATTTGCGGGCGTCAGCGGTGCGGTGTGGATGGCCGTATGCAGCCACAGGTCCAACTTGCCCCAGCGGTCATGGATGCCCCGGCACAGCGTGGCCATGGCATTGGGGTCGGCGATGTCCATCGGCGCCAGGGTGGCCGCGCCCCCTTTGGCCTTGATGCGGTCATCCAGGTCTTCCAGCCCGCCGGTGGTGCGGGCAACGGCGACGATGTGATACTCGGGCGCCAGCGCCTCGGCCAGAGCGGCACCAAGGCCGCGCGACGCGCCGGTGACAAGTGCGATTTTGATCTGATCGGTCATGCGCGGGGTTTGAACCCAAGCGCGCAGCCCGTCAAGCCCGGATCAGCTTCCGGGGATGGCGATGCGCTGGGTCCGGCCGCTTTGTCGCAGCATGATGCCGTCTTTGTCGATGGCCACGATCGTGCCCGAACCAAAACGGCTGCCGGTCTTGACCTCTTTCACCCGTCCAGACGATGAGCGCATCAGGGCGCGCATGTCGTTCTGCGGGCCAAAGACGCCCAGGACGGTCGTACCATTCTTGCTGAGCGCGCCCTTTTGGGTGGCCGCGCTGTCGACTCTGGGATTTGCCATGTAAACTGGCCGGCCCGGTGGCCCGGCCTCCGTGTGATTGCGTGAGTGAGCAGCCGGTTGGCTAGCAGAGCCAAAGGAGAAGGAAAAGCCGGTGCAGCAGGTGTCGGCCATGTTTCGCCACGCCGATCCGGCCCATGAAAAAAGGGGCCCTGCGGCCCCTTTGAGAAGTCTCTGAATTTCGGCCTTATTCGGCCGCCGGTTGCATCTTGAACCCTTGTTCAACCATGTCCGCCGGAGTGACGGGATACTCGCCCGAGAAACATGCATCGCAGTATTGCGGGCAGTCCTTGCTGCGACCCTGCGATTCGCCGACCGCCCGGTACAGCCCGTCCAGCGAGATGAACTTGAGGCTATCGACCGCCAGATGCTTGGTCATTTCTTCCTCGGTCATCGTGGCGGCCAGCAGCTTTTCGCGCTGTGGGGTGTCCACGCCGTAGAAACAGGGCCAGGCCGTGGGCGGCGAGGCGATGCGGAAATGCACCTCTTTCGCGCCGGCATCCAGGATCATTTCCTTGATCTTGCGGCTGGTCGTGCCGCGCACGACCGAGTCGTCGACCAGTATCACCCGCTTGCCCTCGATCAGGGCGCGGTTCACGTTCAGCTTGAGCCGCACGCCCATATTGCGGATCTGTTCGGTGGGTTCGATGAAGGTGCGGCCCATGTATTGGTTGCGGATGATCCCCATCGCATAGGGGATGCCCGACTCCAGCGAGTACCCAATGGCCGCGGGCGTACCGCTGTCTGGCACGGGGCAGACCAGGTCCGCGTCGACGGGGCTTTCCTTGGCCAGCTCGCGCCCGATGGCTTCGCGTGTCTCATAGACCGAGCGTCCACCCAGAATCGAGTCTGGGCGCGAGAAGTAGACATGCTCGAAGATACAGAACTTGCTGGGTTGCCGGCGGAACGGGAAGTGGCTCTCAACACCGTTCTGGGCATTGATCACAACCATTTCGCCGGGTTCGATCTCGCGCAGGAATTCGGCACCGATGATGTCCAGGGCACAAGTTTCCGAGGCCAGGCACCAGCCATCGCCGATTTTGCCCAATACCAGCGGGCGCACACCCAGAGGATCGCGGACGCCGATCAGCTTCGTGCGGGTCATGGCGACCACCGAGAAGGCACCCTCGACCCGGCGCAGCGCGTCCTCCATCCGTTCGGGGATGTTGCGCTGTAGCGAGCGGGCCATCAGGTGGATGATGCATTCGCTGTCGGACGAACTCTGGAAGATCGAGCCGCGCTCGATCAGCTCGCGCCGCAGGGCATTGGCGTTCGTGATGTTGCCATTGTGCGCAATCGCGGCGCCGCCCATCGAAAACTCGCCGAAGAATGGCTGTACGTCACGGATGGCGGTCTGGCCCTTGGACCCGGCCGTGGAATAGCGCACATGGCCGATCCCGATAGGCCCGGGCAGGCTTTCCATCACGTCGGACGAGGTGAAATTGTCGCGCACATAGCCAAATCGACGGGCCGAGTTGAAGCCGAGTTCAGGATCATGGGTGACGATCCCGCCGGCTTCCTGCCCGCGGTGCTGCAGGGCATGCAGACCAAGAGCAACGAAATTGGCGGCATCTTTGACGCCGACGACCCCGAAAATCCCGCATTCCTCGCGGAGCTTGTCATCATCGAACGGGTGGGCGGGGGGCATCTGCGGGCTATGCAAGACAGGCAGCTCCGATTCCATGGCGAGTTGGCCCTCACATAATGCCTAATGCCCCCCATGTCACCAAAGGATCATAATTCGTTTTGCCGCAGGCCGGGTTTCTGGTTTGATGGGGCCGCGAACATGAGTGTTTCCCGTGTTTTGAACGCGCTGCGTGGCATGACGCCGGCAGCATTTGACCGAGGGCAAAACAGGTATGTGGCAGGGACGACCGAGCCAGAAAAAGGACGAGCACGTCAAACGCCGGTGCCATCGGTGCCGCGGAATGGGACGTGCACCTTGCCAGATATGCAATGGCAAGGGCGAAGTCCTGAAGGGTCGAGATCACTTGGGCAAGCCCCAGTTCAGCCGGTGCGACGGATGCTTTGGCCTGAAAACCAACCGCTGCTCGGTTTGTGGGGGCGAAGGGTTCGTCTGACCCTCTGACAAAAGAAAAGCCCGGCTGGCCGCCGGGCTGCTTCGTTTTGCTTGGCTGGTAGCTGTTACTGCCCCTGAGAATCCGCTGTGCAGGATGCAACAAGCTCTTCGTACTGGGTGGTCACCCAACCCAGGGCGGCCTCGGGGTTCTGCTCTTCGATCCTGTCGCTGAACTGCTCGAATACCTTGGCCGAGCGGCTTTCATCGACGATCGTGTAGGACTGGCCGGTCATCACGGTGTCGTAGACAAAGAAGGCGATGGCAACCAGCAGAATGCCGCGGGCGATGCCGAAGAAGAACCCCAGCGCCTGATCCAGCCCACCCAGCGCCGAGCGCTGTACCAGGGACGAGAACAACGGGGTGAAGATGCTGACCACGATCAGCGCAATGGCAAACACCGCGGCAAAGCCCGTAATCACCGACAATTCGCAGCTGTCACGCAAGAAGTCTCCGACCACCGGGATTTCCTTGACCAGCGGCACGGCTTGCGGTGCAAAGATGAAGGCCAGAACTGCGGCGGCGACCCAACCTGCAATGGCCATGACCTCGCGCATGAAGCCGCGCGAATAGGCCAGAATCCCCGACAGCACGATGATCAGGGCAACGAGCCCGTCAATTATTGTAAAACCTTCCATGGCCCTCGCCTGTTCTTTTTCTGCCCCTCGAGGCGCGACTTTAACCTGCTCCGAAGGTTTCGCCAACAAACCCAACCAAATCAGAGGGTCGGGTGAGTGTCAGACCTGCCACAGTACCGGTTTTGCCGCCTGCCGGAGCAATTGCTGCTGTGAAACCAAGTTTTTGCGCTTCTTTCAACCTGTTTTCGGTCTGCGGCGCTGGTCTAAGTGCCCCGGATAGCGAGATTTCTCCGAAAACCACGGTGTCGGCGGGCAGGGCGGTGTCCTCGCGCGCGCTCAGCAGGGCGGCAGCCACGGCAAGGTCGGCCGCGGGCTCGCTGATCTTCAGGCCCCCGGCCACGTTCAGATAGACGTCGAGCCCCGCAAAGGGGATGCCGCAGCGCGCTTCGAGCACGGCGAGGATCATCGCAAGCCGTCCGCTGTCCCAGCCGACGACCGTGCGGCGGGGCTGTGAATGGGGCGAGGGCGCGACCAGCGCCTGCAGTTCGACCAGAACCGGCCGGGTGCCCTCGATGCCTGCGAAAACGGCCGAGCCGGGGCTGGGTGTGCCGCGCTCCGACAGAAACAGGGCCGAGGGGTTGGTGACCTGTGCCAGACCCTTGCCCGTCATCTCGAACACGCCGATCTCGTCGGCGGGGCCAAAGCGGTTCTTGACCGCGCGCAGGATGCGGAACTGGTGGCCGCGCTCGCCCTCGAAATAGAGGACGGTATCGACCATGTGCTCGACCACGCGGGGGCCGGCGATCTGGCCTTCCTTGGTGACATGGCCGACCATGATGATGGACACGCCGTGGCGCTTGGCAAAGCTGGTCAGTTCGTGCGCGGCGGCGCGGACCTGACTGACCGATCCCGGTGCGCTGTCGACATTGTCCGCCCACATGGTCTGGATCGAGTCGATGATGGCCAGGCCGGGTTTCTCGGCCTCGAGCGTGGTGAGAATGTCGCGTAGGTTGGTCTCGGCCGCCAGTTGAACCGGCGCGTCTTCAAGCCCCAGACGGCGCGCGCGCATGCGAACCTGGGCGCTGGCTTCCTCGCCCGAGACATAGATGGTTTTTAGCCCTGACCGGGCAAAGCGCGCGGCGGCCTGCAACAGCAGGGTGGATTTGCCGATGCCCGGATCGCCGCCCACCAGCAGGGCCGAGGCCGGGACCAGCCCGCCGCCCAGGACACGGTCCAGTTCCTCGACGCCGCAGACTGTGCGGGGCGGCGGGGCCTCCTCGGTGGAGAGGTCCGTCAGGGTGACGGCCTGGCCCCGTTTGCCGCCCAGCGATTTCTTGGCCGGGCCTGCCGACAATGGGGCCTCTTGAACTATGGTGTTCCACTCGCCACAGCCGTCGCAGCGGCCGGACCAGCGGGAATGCGAGGCGCCACAGGCCGAGCAGGTGAAAGTCGTCGTCTTTGCCATGGCGCAATTCGTGCCCGAGCTTGCGCGGTTCTTCAAGCCCTTCCGGTGTTCAATCCGGACTGACGGGCCGCGGCGTCAGGCCCGGGAGGGCCATCCTTCGCGGCTGATGCTGCCGCATCTGGTGAGTGAGTGGCTATTCGGCGGCGCGGGGCGGGGGCATGGCGATGACGCTCGATGCGGTCGGGTCGCTGTCGTCCGGCGGTGTCTGCAACTGGGCTGACAGCTCGGGCAAAAGCTCGAACAATTCCTCGCGCAGGCGGGCCAGTTGCGCCTTGGCGATGGACTCCTCGATCTCGATGTCGCGGGTCCATTGGCGCAATTCATGCTGTATGGTCTGGGCGTCTTCGATCCGTTGCTGGAACAGTTCGACCTCTTCCTGCCGCTGTTGCAGGAACGCCCGCGCTCGGGCAACTTTGGCCGCGCCGTAAATCTCGGCCAGTTCGTGGCTGACCTGGCTCATCTGCGCGGCCAGTTCAAGGATCTCGGGCTCCAGCGATTGCAGGTCGGGGTGATCGCGCAGGAAGGCCATGCGTTCCTTTACCGCGTCGAATTCCGAGGCCAGCGCGAACACGCCGCTGCGGTCGGCCGCATGGGCGATCTGGTAGGCATCGACCACGTCCTGCATCTGCAGCGAGAACTTCCGATGCGCGTTTTCCAACGCCATCATGCGCGCGCTGGAGGGCAGATAGAAGGCGAGCATCAGAACCAGAGCGGTCAGGCCGATCTGGATGTAGACGCCGGCGTTCGGAATGTCCTGCCCGCCCAATCCAGCCTGCATCGTCAGCCAAGGCCAGACATTCACGGCGGCAAGCAGGGTGGCGGATACGGCAAACAGAGCGGCGGCGCAAATCAGGAAAAAAGTCAGTCGCAGGAATACGTTCTGGAAATGAATTGAAATCGAATGGAGGGCGGCCATGGCAGTCCTACTCCTTTGGAAACCGGCAAAACCGGGCCCGGGCGGAGTATCCATCAAACGTGCAAGACGGTCCGCGTCGGACCCTGAAACAAAAATGACTTGGCTGCTCGAATACTGGCCATCATAGCCAGAAATGCGTTTTCAATCAATCAGGTCCGGAGGTTTCGTGAACCAAGTTTCACTTCGGTAACGTATCCCAGCGCGATCGACGCAAGGATGCAGCCGGTGAAAAGGTACAGGCCCCACGCTGTTTCGATCGTTGCGTATGAGATGCCCTTGGCCAACGTGATGTAGAGCGCGATGAGGAAGATATCGGCCATGGCGAGCTTGCCCATGATGTTCAGCGCGGGTTGGACACGCGGGTCCAGCAGGTCCCATTGGACCAGCGCGGTGCCGATGGTTTTGATGTACGGGGCGAACAGGGCAAAGACGGTGACGACCAGCGCGAGGAAGATGTCGGATTTCCACAAGGACTGGAGGCCGGTGATGACGCTGATCTCGCTGAGGCCGAAGATCGGCAGCAGGCCCGCGCGCATCAGCGGGGCGAACCACGCGATGGGGTAGAGGATCAGGAGCGAGAGGGTGGCGAGGCGGAGGGTCATTATGCTTAAATCGTAGGGTTTATGGACGACGCTTTCTTCGACTGAACGATGTGATAACGTGTACAAGTGAAGTCATATAAAGTCATTCGGCAAGGAGATAATTTCTATGCCCGCCTATTTGGCGTTCAAGTCGGTGGTTGATCCTTCCGATTGCGATTTCCTTGGGCACATGAATGTATCCAGGTATTTTGCAGCATGTTCAGATTCCGTTTTCGCCATGCAGGCAGAAATGGGTTTGACGGCAGACGATATGCGGAGCGGTAGGCGGCTTTCCTTCGCAGTGGTGAATATCAACAGCGACTTCCGGCAGGAACTTGGTTCGGGCGAAGCGATCCAAATGGAGAGCGAAATTCTGGAAATTGGAAAGAAATCCATGACTTTCCGCCACACGCTTAGAAAAGTAGCGGACGGTGAAACGGTTTTCACCGCTGTGTTTAAATGTGTTTTGCTGAACTTGGAAACACGCCGGGCTGAGGTGTTGCCCGGTGATGTTTCAGAAAAAGCGAAACTGTGGATGGATGTAGAATAGACCTACCGCACCGCCTCAATCGGCCCTTCCGCACTCCCACTGATGAACTGTTCGACATAAGGATCGCCGGAGGAATCCATCTGGCTGACCGGTCCGGTCCACTGGATCACCCCGTCATGCAGCATCGCCACGTTGTCGGCAATCGCGCGGACGGAGCTCATGTCGTGCGTGATGGTCATTGCGGTGGCGCCCATTTCGGTCACGATCTCGCGGATCAGGTCATTGATGACGCCCGACATGATCGGGTCCAGCCCCGTAGTGGGTTCGTCGAAGAAAATGATCTCGGGTTCGGCGGCGATGGCGCGGGCCAGACCTACACGTTTCTGCATGCCGCCCGACAGTTCGGACGGGTAGAGATCTGCCACCTTGGCGCGCAGGCCCACGCGGCGCAGTTTCTCGATCGCGATTTCACGTGCCTCGTCCGTCGGTCGTTTCAGCGAGCCGCGCAGCAGGCGGAAGGCCACGTTCTGCCAGACGGGCAACGAGTCAAACAGGGCCGCCCCTTGGAACAGCATACCGAACCTGGCTAGAAAGGCGTCTCGGTCACCGGTCTGGGCGTCCTGCCCATCGACGAAAATCTTGCCGCTGTCGGGTTTGATCAGACCAAGGATGCATTTCAGCGCCACGGATTTTCCGGTGCCCGAGCCACCGATGATCACCATGGACGTGCCTTTGGCAATCTCGAGGTTCATGCCCCTGAGCACGTGGTTGTCGCCGAAGGCCTTGTGTACGTTCTCCATCCGGATCATAGCGAGAAGAACACCCCCGTGAGAACGAAGTTGGCGGCAAGGATCAGCACAGCGGCGGCCTCGACCGAGCCCTTGGTTGCGCGGCCCACGCCTTGCGCGCCGCGCCCCGAATGCATGCCGAAATAGCAGCCCATGATGGCCGCGATCATGCCGAACGCCGCTCCTTTGACCAGCGAGGACAGGATGTCGAGCGGCTCGAGGAAATCGACCGTGTTTTTCAGATAGGCTGCCGGGTTGAAGCCGAGGTTCTGCGTCGCCACGGCGTAGCCGCCCGCGATGCCGATGATGTCGCCCACGGCAACCAGAACAGGGACGGTGATCAATGCGGCCAGAACGCGCGGGGCCGCCAGGTATTTCATCGGGTGGGTCGACAGGGTGACCAGGGCGTCGATCTGCTCGGTCACCTTCATTGTGGCGATCTCGGCGGCGATCGACGAGGTGACGCGCGCCGCAATCATCAGGCCGACCATGACAGGACCCAACTCGCGGACCATGCCGATGGCCACGATCTGGGGCACGACGGCTTCGGCGTTGAAACGCGCGCCGCCGGCGTAGATCTGAAGCGCCAGCGCGCCGCCGGTGAATATGGTCGTCAGGCCTACGACCGGCAGCGACAGCCAGCCGATGTTCAGCAGAGCCATGCCCAGTTCACGCGGGTAGAACGGCGGTCGAAAGATGTGTGACAGAGCATCCAATGCAAACAGCGCCACGCGGCCGAACGCCGCCAGCAGGTTCAGGACCGCGCGGCCCAGTTCGCCAAGCCATGCGAGTGGATTCATTCGACATAGCCCCGCGAATAGCGGCTGCCGAGAGAGGTCAGGATCTCGTACCCGATGGTGCCCGCGGCCTCGGCCAGGTCGTCCACCGTCTGATGGCCGTTCAGAATGCGCAGACGTTCGGGCGTGTGCGGCAGGTCGGTGACGTCGACGGTGATCAGATCCATCGAGATGCGTCCGACGACGGGGCAGGGCAGGTCGCCGGCGAAGGTGTCGATGCCGCCACCGATGGCGCGGTGCAGCCCGTCGGCATAACCCGCGGCCACGGTTGCGATCCGCGAGGGGCGCCGGGCTTTCCACGTGTTGCCGTAGCCGACGGTTTCTCCGACTGCTAGGTCGCGCACCTGTATCACCGGCAGATCGACGGTGACCACAGGTTTGGCGCCCGCAAAAGGCAAGCCGCCATACAGGCCGATGCCGGGCCGACAGAAATCAAAGTGGAATTCCGGCCCCAGCAGAAGGCCACCGGTGGCCGCCAACGAACGCGGAGCTGATACGCCATCGGTCATCTCGCGGAAGGTTTTCAGCTGTTGCCGGTTCATGGGATGGTCGGGTTCGTCCGAACAGGCCAGGTGCGACATGACCACGACAGGGTTCAGCGCCTCGGCCCGGCTGCGCAGAGCGGCCCAGTCGGAAGGCTCCAGCCCGAGGCGGTTCATGCCACTGTCCAACTGAATCCCGAACGGATGGACCGGCAGCGCCTGCAGGTGGCGTTGGAATTGCTCGGGCGAGTTGATCAGCGGCACAAGGTCGTGATCGCGCAACAGGTCGGCGTCGCCCTCCATATGGCCTGAAAAGACGCAGATCAGCGGGCCGGGGCCAATCGCCTGACGGACGGCGGCACCTTCCTCGGCAACGGCGACAAAGAACTTGCGGACGCCTTCTTCGGCCAGCGTGTTGGCGACAGGTCCGGCGCCCAGACCATAGGCGTCGGCCTTGACCACGGCTCCGGTCTCGACATCGGTTTTTGCGTCCAGCGCCCGCCAGTTACTGGCCAGCGCATGAAGGTTGATCGTCAAACGTGCAGTACTCATGACCCGTTCATGACATTGCGCCGCACGAGGTCAAGGGGGAATGCGCTGCAAACGCGCGTAAAGTCCTTGCCATGGGCGGCTTGTAGCCGGGTTGCGCAGGTCCGGGCGGGCTTGAACGCGGGCAAGACAGCCTGCCAGCATTGTCCGCCTATCCGGGCCAAAACCGTTGGCTGATCCAGATCGTTCATCCGGCGCATTGGGCCGCGGCACATGGATTCGGGCCTGATGGGCTTAGTAGCCTTCGATCTGGCCACCCTGCTGCCAGGGTTTGACAAGGTTGCCAAATCGGGTGAACTGCGCCTCGAAGGACAGCTCGACCGTGCCGATGGGGCCGTGGCGCTGCTTGCCGACGATGACTTCGGCCTTGCCGTGCAGGCGCTCCATCGCCTGCTTCCACTCTTCCATCTTCTCCAGCTCGTGATCGCCGGGCTTTTCGCGCTCTTTGTAGTATTCCTCGCGGAACACGAACATCACCACGTCGGCGTCCTGCTCGATCGAGCCGGATTCGCGCAGGTCGGACAGCTGCGGGCGCTTATCGTCGCGGTTTTCCACCTGACGCGACAACTGCGACAGGGCGATGACGGGAATATTCAGCTCTTTCGCGATGGCCTTCATGCCCATCGAGATCTCGGCGATCTCGTTCACGCGGTTGTCGGACATGCCGCGGCACAGCTGCAGATAGTCGATGACCAGCAGGTCCAGCCCATGCGTCCGCTTGAGCCGCCGCGCCCGGGCCGCCAATTGTGAGATCGGTAGAGCCGGTGTGTCGTCGATGTAAAGCGGACAGGCTTCCAGCGCTTTGGCCGCATCGACGAAACGGCGGAACTCGTCCTCGGTCATGTCGCCTTGACGGATCTTGTGGCTGGAAATTTCGGACGCCTCGGCCAGAACCCGTCCGGCCAGCTGCTCGGCGCTCATTTCCAGCGAGAAGAATCCGACGACGCCGCCGTCCACCGCACCCTCGGTGCCATCGGCGCGCTGACCCCGCTTATAGGCTTTGGCCACGTTGAACGCGATGTTGGTCGCCAGCGAGGTCTTACCCATCGACGGACGCCCGGCAAGGATGATCAGGTCCGACGGGTGCAACCCGCCCAGCTGTTTGTCCAGATCGACCAGCCCGGTCGAAATCCCGGCCATGCCGCCGCCGCGCTGATAGGCCTCGTTGGTGACATTCACCGCCTCGGTCACGGCCTTGAGGAAGGATTTGAACCCCTGTTCGGTCTGGCCCTGTTCGGACAGCTTGTAGAGCTTTTGCTCGGCCTCGACGATCTGTTCCTTGGGCTCACTGGCCACTTCGACCCGCGCGGCCTTGTCCGAGATGTCGCGACCAAGCCGGATCAGTTCGCGCCGGATCGCCAGATCATAGATCATCTGGGCATAGTCATGCACGGCGAAGGCGCTGATCGAGGCCCCGGCCAGCTTGACCAGATAGGCCGGGCCGCCGAGTTCCTTCAAACCCTCGTCCTCGGCCATGAAGGATTTCAGCGTCACCGGCGATGCCAGCGCGTTCTTGGCGATGCGCGCGGCGGCGACCTCATAGATGCGGGCATGGACCGGGTCATAGAAATGCTCGGGCCCGATGATCGAGGCGACCCGGTCATACAGGTCGTTGTTGGTCAGGATCGCGCCCAGAAGCTGCTGTTCGGCCTCGATGGAATGCGGCATGGTCTCGGCGTTCTGAATCTGCGCCGCTGCCTGCTCGATACTGCTGATCTCGTTCATTGCTGCTCTCGCTGTCCCCATGGGACAAAGGTCATATCGCGGCCCCGTGAGTCGGGGCAAATTGTATGTTTTCTGGGGATATGCTGTGCATATCTTCCGCTCCTGCATCTTGCCGCAGGGATCGGTCATTCGTCAACATCTTGTGGATAGGTAGCAAGGCTGACGGCCAGTGTTTCCCGGCCGGCAACAATGGCTCGACAGTCAGCTCTTGTTGGCGTCCTGCCAGCCGCGCGGGTCGTTCAGGAAGGCCTCGACCCCGTCCAGCGTTTCGGCGTCGAACGTGCCCTGTGCCTTGGCCTCGGCCAGAACGTCCCACCAGGTGCACAGGTGGTGCAGTTGCACACCGTGATCGCCCAGCGTCTTTTCGGTTTCGGGGAAGATGCCATAATAGAAGATCACCGCCGTATGCCCACAGGTGGCGCCGGTTTCGCGGATTGCGTCCACGAAGGACAGTTTTGAGCCGCCGTCGGTGGTCAGGTCCTCGACCAGCAGCACGCGCTGGCCTTCGGTCATGGCCCCTTCGATCCGGGCGTTGCGGCCATAGCCCTTGGGCTTCTTGCGCACATAGGTCATCGGCAGGGCCATGCGCTCGGCCACCATCGCGGCGAAGGGGATGCCCGCGGTCTCACCACCGGCGATGTTGTCGAAGGCTTCGAACCCGGCATTCCGCATGACGGTGACCGTCAGGAAGTCCATAAGGGTCGACCGGATGCGCGGGTACGAGATCAGCCTGCGGCAATCGATATAGGTGGGGCTGGGCAGGCCACTGGCCAGCGTGAACGGCTCGCGCGCGTTGAAATGCACCGCCTTGATCTCCAGCAGCATCCGCGCGGTCAGGCGGGCGATTTCCGTGCTGTCGGGAAAGGAACTGGGGATCATGGCGGGACCTCGGCGCTGAAATGACGTTGCGGGCTGATAGCCTGCCGACCGGCCCGATGTCGAGAGGGGTTGGCGCAAAAGAAAAGCGGACCTCCCAAGAGGTCCGCTTGATGCCCGGATGGGCAGTCGAGTCAGCCAAGGTGGGCTTAGCTGCTCATGTCATAGGCCCGTTCGCCGTGGACCGACAGGTCGAGCCCGTTCGTTTCGGTCTCGGCGTCTACGCGAAGCGGGGTGACAAGCGCAACCACCTTGATCAGCACAAACGTGACAACTGACGTAAAGACACCCACGATCACCAGCCCGCCCAATTGCGCGGTCCAGGCGCCCAGGCCGAAGACGGCGATCATGATGGTGCCGAAAATGCCGCCCACGCCATGCACGGCGAACACGTCCAGCGTATCGTCGATGTTCAGCACGTTGCGGACCACGTTCACCGCCTCTTGGCACAGGATGCCGGCGACCGCGCCGATGATCAGCGCCTGAACCGGATCGACATAGCCCGAGGCCGGCGTGATCGAGGCCAGACCCGCGATGGTCCCGGTGACCAGACCGACCAGCGAGGCCTTGCCGTATTTGATCCGCTCCCACAGCGCCCAGCTGAGCGATGCGGTGGCGGCCGAGATATGCGTGACCGTCAGCGCCATGGCCGCGCCGCCATCCGCGGCCAGCTGCGAGCCGCCGTTGAAGCCGAACCAGCCGACCCACAGCATCGCGGCCCCGATCATGACGTATCCGGGGTTGTGCGGCGGGGTGGTGCGGTTCTTGCGCGGCCCCAGGACCCACGCGATGATCAGAGCGGCCAGACCGGCGGTTTCGTGCACCACGATGCCACCGGCAAAGTCGCGCACGCCAACCTCGCCCAGGATGCCGCCATCGGTCAGGATGCCACCGCCCCAGATCCAATGCACCACCGGCGCATAGCACAGCAGCATCCAAAGGCCCGAAAAGACCAGCACGAAACCAAAGCCCACGCGTTCCACATAGGCACCGACGATCAGGGCCGGGGTGATGATGGCAAAGGTCATCTGGAAGGCAAAGAACAGCACTTCGGGCAGGGTACCCGACAGGCTGTCGGCATCAACGCCGTTCAGAAACGCCTTGCCCAGCCCGCCCCACAGGCCTGAACCGCCGTCACCGAAGGCGATTGAATACCCCGCGACCAGCCACAGGATGCTCATCAGGCAGGCGATCGCGAAACAGTGCATGAAAACGCTCAGCACGTTGCGGGCGCGCACCAGCCCGCCATAGAACAGGGCCAGGCCCGGCAAAGTCATGAACAGGACCAGCGCCGTCGCGACGATGATCCAGGCGGTATCGGCTCCGTTCATTGGGCCGTTCTCCTCTTTCCTGAAGCTGCGCCAAGGGGCGCGGTGTGAGTGACGTGCCGTGGGTTCAACCGAACGGACGTCGAGGAAAAAAGAGGCGGGGTGCGAAAAAGGTGCCTGTTTTGGCGTCCTTTTTCCAAGTGGTGACAAAAAGTGCGCCGTATCCCGGAAGGTGCCAAAAAATTAGGCGAGTTCGGAAAGCCCGTTTTCCAGCAGTTTCAGCGCATGATCCCGCGCCGCGCGTCGGACGTTGGCGCGGCCCGCGGCGCCGAACTCGACGGTTTCGGTCAGGGTGGGGTGGCCTGTGACGGCAAGGCCGAAACAGACCCGGCCCTCGGGCTTGAACTCGGACCCGCCGGGCCCCGCGATGCCGGTGATCGAGACCGCAAGCTGCGCCTGGGAATGCGCCAGCGCACCCTCGGCCATCTCGCGGGCGACCTCTTCAGAGACGGCACCATGGGCCGCCAGCGTCTCGGCACGCACGCCCAGCATGTCCTGCTTGGCGGCGTTGGTATAGGTGACGAAGCCTCGGTCAACCACGGCCGAGCTGCCGGGAATGTCGGTCAGCGCGGCGGCGACCATGCCGCCCGTGCAACTTTCTGCTGTGGCGATCATGACGTTCAGCGCCTTGGCGCGGTCGAGCAGTTCGGCGACGGTCATAAGCCCAGTACTCCATGTGAGATCCCGGCCAGGATCAGAACGCCCACGGCCGCGAACAAGCCCGCGATCACGTCATCCAGCATCACGCCCAAGGGGTCGCCACGACGGTCGGCCCAGTCGATGGGGCCTGGCTTGGTGATGTCGAACAAGCGGAACAGCAAAAACCCGGCGATCCAGCCCGGCCACAGGGCGGTGACCGCGATGTCATGCGCCCAGGCCGGATAAGACACGGCCCAGATAGCGATGAATTGGCCCGCGACCTCGTCGATGACGATCTCTGAAGGGTCGTGATCGTCCTGCCCGGCAGTCATGACGCCCGTGGCCCAGGTGCCGGCCGCAAAAACGGCGACGGTTGCGACGGCCAGCAGCGGGAAGCCGCCCAGCAGGTGCAGCGCCAAGGCCAAAGGCAGGGCGGCCAGCGAACCCCAGGTGCCGGGGGCAGGGCGTAGATATCCGACCCCGCCCACGGTTCCGATCAGGCGCGCCAGGGTCATGGTTTCACCAGACAGGCGGTTGCGATAGCGGCGATGCCTTCCTTGCGGCCGGTAAAGCCCAGCCGCTCGGACGTCGTGGCCTTGATCGACACGCGGTCCGCCTCCAGCCCCATGATTTCGCTCATTTTCTGCCGCATCGCCGCAGCGTGCGGGCCGATCTTGGGGTATTCGCAGACCAGCGTGCAGTCGATGTTGGAGATGCGAAAGCCCATGCGCGTGGCCAGATCCACCGCATGGCGCAGAAAGATCTCGCTGGCGGCGCCCTTCCATTGCGGGTCGGATGGGGGGAAGTGCTGACCGATATCGCCCTGCGCCAGCGCGCCATAGATCGCGTCGGTGACGGCGTGCATGCCCACATCCGCGTCGGAATGGCCCTGCAGCCCCCGATCATGCGGGACCTCGACGCCGCACAGGATCACGTGATCGCCCGGTCCGAACCGGTGCACGTCATATCCGTTGCCCAGCCTTACATCCATATCTGACCTCAATATCCTTTCGGCCCGGGCAAAATCCTCGGGCCGTGTGATTTTCAGATTGTCCGCGTCGCCCGGCACGATGGCCACGTTGATCCCGGCGGCGCGGGCAACCTCGACATCATCGGCGGCCCCACCGGGATGCGCGGCATGCGCGGCGACGATGGCGTCATAGCGGAACCCCTGCGGCGTCTGCGCGGCATACAGGCCCGCGCGATCTCGGGTGCCGGTAACTTGGTCGTCGGCCCCGGTCCACAGCGCATCGGTGACCGGCAGCCCCGGCGCCGCAGCGGCGTGGGTGTCGAGGGCCGCCAGCACGTCACCAATGACCCGCGCGCTGACACAGGGCCGGGCGACGTCATGGATCAGAACCTTGCTGACGCCGCGGTCGGCCAGCGCCTGCAACCCGTTGCGCACGGATTCGGCTCGGTCGGCGCCGCCGGGCGCAAGGATCAGGCCGCTGTCGGCGAATTCCGTCCAGGCCTCGGGGTCGTCGGGGGACAGGACCAGCACGACCAGCGGGACCTGCGCCTTGATCCGTTCGATCGTCCAGTCGGCCACACGTCGCCCGGCCAAGGGGCGCCACTGCTTGGGCTGGCCTCCTCCGGCGCGCAGGCCGCGCCCGGCGGCGACGATGATGGCGGCGGTTGTCATGTTTGAATTTCCGACCTTCGTTTGGCTTCCGTGTTTAGGCGGCGGTGAAAGCAGAGGCAATCACTCGCGGTAAGCTGATTAAAAAATAGGCATATGATGATTTTGCGGGCTTGTTGGTCGCGGATTTGTTGTTCATACGCCCCGTATTCGATATGAAAACCGCAATTGCTCAAGGATTAGGCACGTTGACGCTGCGCATTGCCGAGAAAACTTTGACCCCGCCAGTTCTGCTGGCGCCGATGGCCGGAATCACCGACCGGCCGTTTCGCGACCTCGTCATGCGGTTCGGCGCCGGCATGGTGGTCAGCGAGATGGTCGCCAGCCAGGAAATGGTGCAGGCCAAGCCCGGGGTGCGCGAACGGGCCGAGCTGTCGGCGGATGTGGAAAACACTGCCGTACAGCTAGCCGGGCGCGACGCCTATTGGATGGCCGAGGCCGCGCGGCAGGTTGCCGATCGGGGCGCGCGGGTGATCGACATCAACATGGGCTGCCCGGCCAAGAAGGTGACGAACGGCTATTCCGGCTCGGCCCTGCTGAAGACGCCCGACCATGCCCTGACCCTGATCGAGGCGGTCGTGGGCGCAGTGGACGTTCCGGTGACGCTCAAGACCCGGCTGGGGTGGGACGACACGCTGCTTAACGCGCCGGACGTGGCGCGGCGGGCGCAGGAGGCCGGCGTTCAGATGGTGACGATCCACGGGCGCACGCGCTGTCAGTTCTACAAGGGTGAGGCGGATTGGGCCGCGATCCGGGCGGTCAAAGAGGCCGTCAGCATTCCGGTCGTGGCCAATGGCGACATCACCAGCCCCGAGCGTGCGCAGACAGCGCTGGGGCAGTCGGGCGCGGATGGCGTCATGGTGGGCCGTGGCGCGCAGGGCAAACCTTGGCTGCTGGCGCAGATCGCGCACGCGCTGTGGGAAACGCCGGCGCCAGAGGTTCCCGAGGGCGACGATCTGGCCGACATGGTGCGGGTGCATTATGAAGCGATGCTGGGGTTCTATGGCGCCGATCTGGGCCTGCGTGTCGCGCGCAAGCATCTGGGCTGGTACATGGACGAGGCCAGAACGCCGGCGTCCCTGCGCCGCGCGGTCCTGACCTCGCGCGATCCGGCCGAGGTTCTGCGGCTGATCGGCGACGCGTTGACGGAAAATTCCGAGGTGGCAGCATGATTTCGGATCAGGTCATCTGGGCTTCGCTGCCGGTTCCCGCCTTCATCATCGACCCCGAGGATCGCATCGCGGATGTCAATTCCTCGGGTGAGGGGTTCCTGAACGCTTCGCGCAAATCGGTGGTCGGGCATCCGGTCTGGGACCAGATCGCCGTGGACGCGCCGCTGGAAGAGGCGTTCACGCGCGCCCGCGCGCAGGGCACGCCGTTGTTCGTGAATGACGTGGATGTGGGTTCGGGCAATCGCGCGCCGCTGCAATGCGCGCTGCAGATCGCGCCTCTGCTGGGGCATCCGGGGTCGATGATCATGATCGTCTCGCCGCGCGAACTGGCCACCCGCATGACTCGCGGCAACACGGTCAAATCGGCGGCGCAGTCGGCGATCGGCATGGCCGAGATGCTGGCGCATGAAATCAAGAACCCGCTGGCTGGGATCACCGGTGCTGCACAGTTGCTGAGCATGAATATCGGCCCGCAAGATCTTGAGTTGACAGACCTTATCGTGGCCGAGAGTCGCCGGATCGTGAAGCTGCTTGAGCAGGTCGAGCAGTTCGGAAACCTCTCGCGGCCCGAGTTCAAGCCGGTCAACATCCACGATGTTCTGGACCGCGCGCGCCGCTCGGCGCTGCTGGGCTTTGGCGCGGACATGACTATCATCGAGGACTACGACCCGTCGCTGCCATTGGCCTATGGTGATCCGGATCAGCTGTTGCAGGTGGTTCTGAACCTGCTCAAGAACGCGTCCGAGGCCGCCGGCCCCGAGGGCGGGACGATCCGCCTGCACACCTATTTCGAACATTCCTTCCGTCTGCGGCGCAGTGATGGCTCGGGTCACTCGTTGCCGTTGCAGATCGAGATCATCGACGATGGCCCGGGCCTGCCCGAGGACATCCGCGGCGATATTTTCGACCCGTTCGTTTCCGGCAAGGAAAACGGCACCGGCCTTGGCTTGGCACTGGTCAGCAAGATCGTATCCGACCACGACGGTTGGATCACGGCCGAGTCGGTGCCGGGGCGGACAGTCTTCCGGCTGTCACTGCGCCGCGCGCCGCGCGAGGCAGGGCAGGACAAAGAATAATCAAGGAGAACACCAGATGGATGGCACGGTACTGGTTGCAGATGATGACAGAACGATCCGGACGGTTCTGACCCAGGCCCTGACGCGGGCGGGCTGCAAGGTGCATGCGACCTCGTCCCTGACGACGCTGATGCGTTGGGTCGGCGAGGGCAAGGGCGACGTGGTGATCTCGGACGTGGTCATGCCCGATGGCAACGGGCTGGAAATGCTGCCCAAGATCGCACAGGACCGGCCGGGCCTGCCGGTGATCGTGATCTCGGCCCAGAACACGATCATGACGGCGATCCAGGCGGCCGAGGCGGATGCCTATGACTATCTGCCCAAACCGTTCGACCTGCCGGATCTGATGAAGCGCACCGCCCGGGCGTTGGACCGCAAGCAGCGGGTTCAGATCGAACCCGCGGACACATCCGAAGACCGCCCCGACGAGTTGCCATTGGTCGGTCGAACTCCGGTGATGCAAGCCCTGTACAGGTTGGTCGCCCGGGTCATGAACACCGATCTTTCGGTCATGATTTCCGGTGAAAGTGGCACGGGCAAGTCGTTGATTGCGAGGGCAATTCACGATTTCTCAGACCGGCGGACACTGCCCTTTGTGACTGCTACTGCAGCAGACCTGCGCGACCTGGAGGGTCCGGCCCGGGTCATGGCCCGGGTGCGCGGCGGTACCTTGCTGATCGACGAAATTGCAGACCTGGACGATGAAATCCAGGCCCGGATCGTGCGGATGATGGACACGCCCGGCGACCACGTTCCGCGCTTCATGGCGACCAGCCAGTCGGACCTGACAGAGGCGATGGAAAGCGGGCGGGTGCGGCAGGACCTTTATTACCGCCTCTGCGGTGCCACCATCCATGTGCCAGCCCTGCGCGAGCGGGTCGACGACATCCTGCTGCTGGCCGAGCATTTTCTGGCCCGTGAAGAACGCGAAAACGGCACAAAGCGGCGGTTGGGCCCTGACGCGATCGAACTTGTGCGCCGGTATTCCTGGCCCGGCAACGTGCGCCAACTGGAAAACGCTATCCGGCGGCTGAGCCTGACAAGCCGATCCGACGAAATCACCAAGTCCGAGGTCGAGGCCGTCTTGGGCAGTCAGCCCGAGGCCGAACCACTGCTGAGCGGGAGCGAACGAGAGAAGCTGTCTTCGTCGGTTGCGCGGCATCTGCGGCGCTACTTTGACCTTCATGGAAACATGCTGCCGCCACCGGGTCTGTACCAGCGCATTCTGCGCGAGGTCGAGGCTCCGCTGATCGAAATCGCGCTGGATGCGACCGGAGGAAATCAGGCAAAATGTGCCGATTTGCTGGGGATCAACCGGAATACGCTGCGCAAAAAAATCACTGATCTCGATATTCAGGTGACACGTCGGCGCAAACTGATGTAATCTCGCCACACAAACCGTGGCATCCGAGCACAGTCCCGGAAAAGACCACGACATATGGCGGTACGCCGCGAAAGCGGCACATCAGGATGAGGGCAGACGGTGGTATCCCGGGCACAGAAACGGCCGGTATTATCCCTGAATCGGTGGCGTAAGTCCCGGAAACTGCGCAATTTCGGCACATTGGGGCTGGTTGTGTTGGGACCGGTCCTGACCCTTGCGACCTACCTTGTTATCGGGCCGTTTGACCTGGGTGCGAATGCGCCCACGCTTCGGCTGATTCTGCTGGCAGACCTTGTTTACATCCTGGTCGTGGCGGCCCTGGTTCTGGGGCAGCTGGGCAATCTGGTTGCGGCGCGTCGAGCCAAATCGGCGGGCTCTCGCCTACACCTGAGGCTGATCGGGGCGTTCACGCTGTTGGCGCTGGTGCCAACGGTGACGGTTGCGATTTTTGCCGGTCTGACCGTGAATATCGGGCTTGAGGGATGGTTCTCGGACCGGGTCAGGCAGGTTGTCGGATCTTCGCTGACGGCGGCCGAGGCCTATGAACAAGAGCACGAACAGGGTCTGACGCAGGATGCCTCGGTTCTTGCGCGGTTTCTGGACAATGCACGCAAGCTGGACTTCTACATCTCGGATGCCGAGCTGCGCGAGGTGCTGGCCCAGGGGCAGGCACAGATTCAGCGCGGACTGCGCGAAGCCTACGTGATTGACGGCAGTGGCGAAATCCGGGCCCGCGGAGACAGGTCTTATCTGTTCAACTACGAACCGCCGACACCCGAGCAGTTGGAGCAGGCCCGAGACGAGGGGCTGTTGATCATCGCGGACTGGCCCAACAACGAATTCCGGGCTCTGGTGCCGCTGCGAGCCTATCTGGACCGATATCTGTATGTCAGCCGCGCAGTAGATGGCCAGTTGTTGACCCTTTTGGATGACACCAAGGAAACCGCGCAGTTTTATCAACAGTTGGAAAACGAACGGGGCAGGGTGCTGTTCGAGTTCGGGCTGCTGTATCTGGGGTTCGCGGTAATCCTCATCTTGGCGGCCGTTTCGCTGGGCATGTGGTTCGCCGAGCGGCTCTCGCGCCCGGTTGGTCGCCTGACCACGGCCGCGCAGCGGGTCGGGGCCGGTGATCTGGACGTGCAGGTCATCGAAGAGGCCAGCGACGACGAAATCGCCATGCTGGGGCGGTATTTCAACCAGATGACCCGGCAATTGAAGGTGCAGCGGGGTACGCTGCTGGAAAACACCCGCCAGATCGAAAGCCGCCGCCGGCTGTTCGACTCCGTGCTCAGCTCGGTGACTTCGGGCGTGGTCGGGGTGGATCCGGATGGTCAGGTGACATTCGTCAACCGCTCGGCCGAGCGCTTGCTTGACTGGAAAGGCCATGAACAACAACTGGCTATCGGCATCGCCGTGCCCGAGTTCCTGCCTTTGTTCGAAGCGCTGAAAGAAGGCAGCCAGGAAGCAATTCAGGACGAAATCAAGGTCACCCGCAAGGGACAGTTGGAAAACCTGCTGGTCCGGATGGCGACCCGACGCGGCGAGGACGGCAGGCTGGAAGGTTACGTGGTCGCCTTTGACGACGTTACCGATCTGGTCAGTGCCCAGCGGATGGCGGCCTGGGGTGATGTGGCACGCCGCATCGCGCATGAGATCAAGAACCCGCTGACCCCCATTCAGCTGAGCGCCGAACGCATCCGGCGGAAGTTTGCGCGGAAGCTGGATGAAGAGGACAGCGCCAGCCTTGAGTCCATGACCGACGTGATCGTTCGCCAGACCAACGATCTGCGCCGGATCGTCGACGAATTCTCGAAGTTCGCGCGCATGCCCGAGCCCGACCGGCACGAGGAAGACATCGCGGGCTTGGTGCGTGAGGCGGTTCTGCTGCAGCAGGCCGGTCAGCCGGGCGTTCAGATCGATGCGGAGATCCCGGACCAGCCAGTATTGGCTGATGTGGACGCGACGATGTTGAACCAAGCGCTCACGAATCTGATCAAGAACGCCGGCGAAGCGATCGAAACCCTGAAAAAGAAGGGCCCGCCCGACAACCTCAGCCCGCAGATCAAGGTGCGCCTGTCCACGGATGACGACGGAACACTGATCACCATCGCGGACAACGGCATCGGGCTGCCGGAAGACCGGGCGCGGCTGTTCGAGCCCTATGTGACGACGCGCGACGAAGGGACTGGCCTCGGCCTGCCCATCGTCAAGAAAATTATTGAAGAACACGGCGGTACGCTGACCCTTGAGGACGCGCCCGTGTTCGACGGACAGGACCATTTTGGCGCAATGGCCGTGATCCGGTTGCCGAAGGCCAACACGGCCCCGGTCGCAGCGCCGCAGAAGCAGGCAATTAAATCCAAGACACTGAAAGCAGGCCAAAGATGAGCGACATTCTGATCGTAGATGACGAGCGCGATATTCGCGAACTGGTGTCCGACATTCTGGAGGACGAAGGATATTCCACCCGGCTGGCCGGCAACTCGGACGAGTGCATGGCCGCGATCAACGCAGAACCACCCGGGCTGCTGATCCTGGACATCTGGCTCAAGGACAGCCGCATGGATGGGATCGACATTCTGAAGGCGGTCAAACGCGACAATCCGGATGTTCCGGTGGTGATCATATCGGGGCACGGAAATATCGAAATCGCCGTCGCTGCGATCAAGCAGGGGGCATATGATTTTATCGAAAAACCCTTCAACATCGATCAGTTGATGGTGGTGATCCGCCGCGCGATGGAAACGTCGCGCCTTCGTCGCGAGAATGCCTCGCTCAAGCGCAAGGAAGTCAGCAATTCCGATATGATCGGCAAGTCGGCTGCGTTCCGCGCGATGCTGAGCCAGTTGGACAAGGTGACCAAATCCAACGGTCGGGTCATGCTGCGCGGTCCCGCCGGATCGGGCAAGGAAATCGCCGCGCGCTACATTCATGCGCACTCGAACCGGGCGAACGCGCCCTTTGTCACGGTCAACTGCGCCGGCGTCGAACCCGAGCGCATGGAAGAAGTTCTGTTCGGCCGTGAATCCGCCGAACGCGGCGTTGAATCCGGTCTGCTCGAACAGGCCCATGGCGGTGTGGTCTATTTCGACGAGGTGGCCGACATGCCGTTGGGCACGCAGTCCAAGATCTTGCGCGTTCTCGTTGATCAGCAGTTTCAGCGGGTGGGTGGCTCGGACAACGTCCGTGTCGATCTGCGTGTGATCTCTTCCACCAACCGCGACCTTGAAACCGAGATTGCCGCGGACCGGTTCCGCGAAGAGCTGTATCACCGCCTCAACGTCGTCCCGATCGCGGTTCCGTCTTTGGAAGAACGGCGCGAAGATATTCCTGTCCTAGCCAAGCATTTCATCGAGATGTGCAACGAAACCCAGGGCCTCCCCGTGCGCGAGTTGTCGGAAGAGGCCGTCGCTCTGCTGCAGACCATGAGTTGGCCCGGCAACGTGCGCCAGTTGAAGAACCTGGTCGAGCGGGTCTTGATCCTTGGTGATGGCACCGGACCGATCGAAGCGCGGGAATTGCCGAATGAGGAGGAAAAGGCCGACGATTCCGGCCGGGTCGTGCTGTCGGGCGCTCTGGCAACGCTGCCACTGCGCGAGGCACGAGAGGCGTTCGAGCGTGAGTATCTGCTGACCCAGATCAATCGCTTTGGCGGCAATATCAGCCGCACGGCCAGTTTCGTTGGAATGGAACGCAGCGCCTTGCACCGCAAGCTGAAATCACTGGGTGTAGTCACGTCGAACAAGTCGGGCGCGCGGGTGGCGCAACTGGACGAGCCTGAACCGGCGGAATAGGGGCCGGCCATACCGGCAGGACAACGGGAGGCGCCCGGCCATGACGCTATCGATGATCCAGAAGGGATTTCCCGCCTTTGGTCGTCGTCTCAAACGGCTTCGGCGGGCCACCGGGATGAAGCAGGCGGCGCTTGCACATGTGATGCGGGTCGATCAGGCCACGGTGTCGCGCTGGGAAAACGGGGTCCAGACCCCAAGCCCTGAACAACAAGCTGCGGTTTTCACGGCGCTTTCGGATCACCGCGCCGACGATGCAGCACTGAAGCGGCTTGTCGGCAGTTCGCAAGCCTGTCTGCATCTGGTGGACGAAGCGAGCCATGTTTGTCTGGCCTATTCACCCAGCCGCGCACGGGATTGGTCAGCCAGCCAGCACTCGTTGTTGGGGGTGTCGCTGTGGCAGTTTGCGACCGACGAGATCCGCCAGGCCGAAATGGAGCTGACGGACGAGGGTTGGTGGGACCTGCAGGTGCCAAATCCCAAAGCTTTCATCACTTCTCAGGCCGTGCACGACCAGATCACCATCAGCGCAGGCCAAATCGTGTGGGAGCGACTGTATCTGGCCGATGGAACCCCAGTGCGCCTTGTCAGCGGCACGCGCGTACGCGCCGCATAATATATGCGTTCACCTCGCCGGAGGCCGAGGGTAGAACGCGGGTGTGACACAATCTTTTCGCATATTCCTGCAGGTGATCCTGTTATGGGTGGCCGGACTGGGCGCGGCCACGCAGTTCGCCAAGATCGCCGTTGCCTTCGACGCGGTTGGTGCATTGTACCCAGGCTATGGGGATTCGATCGGCTGGTTGTTGTCGATCATCAGTTTGATGGGCGCTGTGCTGGGGGCCATGTCAGGCGCCATTACCGCGCAGTTCGGACCGGTCCGCCTGCTGGTGTTCGGTTTGCTGCTGGGCGGCGTTGTATCGGTGTTCCAGTCCACCATTCCCGGTTTTCACGTGATGGTGGGCAGCCGGATCATCGAGGGCGTTTCGCATCTGGCGATCGTGGTTGCCGCTCCGACGCTGATCGCACAGATCACACGCGGAGCCGCGCGCAATGCCGCCATGGTGTTGTGGAGTTCTTTCTTTGGAGTTGCCTTTGCGCTGAACGCTTGGTTCGGCCTTCCGTTGATCCAGCGTTTTGGATTGGCGGATTTCTTCATGGGCCACGGGTTCCTGATGGCGCTGATTGCAGGACTAGTCGCCCTGTTTCCGCCAAAGGTTCCGCCCATCGCGACGGAACGGCATGGGTGGGGGCTGGGATCCATCCTGCAGACGCATCTAGAAACCTACCGCTCGCCTCGCATGGCAGCACCGGCGATCGGATGGTTCTTCTACACACTGACCTTCGTGTCGTTGCTGGCGATCCTGCCCGGCCGTATGCCCGAAGATCAGTCGGTTCTTGTAGCCAGTCTGATGCCGCTGGCAGGTATCGTGCTGTCGTGGATCGCGGTACCCGTGCTCTTGACGTTCCTGACCGCGGTCACGGTTGTAAATCTTGGTTTTGCGGCCGGGATGGCTGCCCTTGCCCTGCTGTTTTTCGGAGCGCCTCTGCCCATTATCGGCATTGCACTGTTTGCGGTGTTGGGCCTGGTGCAGGGCGGCAGTTTCGCGGCGGTTCCTCAACTGAATGGCTCGGCCCGGGATCAGGCGCTGAGCTATGGGGCGATGGCGCAGATGGGAAATGCGGGCAACCTGCTGGGCACACCTGTTCTGCTTGCAATCCTATGGCGTGCCGGAGAAGGCTCGATGTTCGTGGCCGTACTTGTATTCTATGCAGCCGCCATCGCAGCACATCTGTTCCTGTCACTCCGCCGGCGATCGTCGCCTGGCGATCTGGCCTGAGGTCAGCCGGTCAGCCCGGCAACCCCGGCGTGATGATCTGGAATGAGCCGTCGTCGAATTTTACGAAACAAGAGGCCGTGCCCAATGGCGGCAGTACGGTTGTTCGGGTCGGTGGAACGCCCGACTTGACCGACTGTTTGCAGGGCGGCAGGCTGATGGGGCGGTAGCCCTTCTTGGCCATGCACTGCGCCTCGACCGTGTTTCGCAGCCCCTGATTTACATCTACGGTGTAAACGCGGCCCGGCTCCCACCATCCTCCGGTGTGGTAGCATCGCCCGCGCCCGTCGCAATAGGTGCGGCCCGGCCAATAGGTGGGCGGGCTTTGGCGCACCTGGTTTGCAACCGGTGCATCCTTCAGCGCCTGCACTTGGCATTCGGTCGTTTCGGCCTGCATCCGCGAGACGCTTTCGCCTTCGCGATAATACATCGACAACGGCCCGCATCCGGCCAGCAGGGCAAGGGGAACAAGCAATCGAAGCACTGTTTTCATTCGCTTATCTTGCATCACACAGGCCGTCATGACAATTCGATTGACCGCTCTGTGGGCATCTGTCATTCAAAACGCTCAGGCAGAAAGGCCAAAGGCATGAAGGTCATCATTTGTGGCGCCGGCCAGGTGGGCTGGCAGATTGCTCGGCACCTTTCGGGCGAGTTGAATGACGTCACCGTTGTGGACAACAACCCTGACCTGGTACGCCGGGCGACCGAGACGCTGGACGTTCAGGGCATCGCCGGCTTTGCCAGCTATCCCGACGTGCTCGAGCGGGCCGGAGCCCGTGACGCCGACATGATCATCGCCGCGACCCATTCGGACGAGGTGAACATGGTCACCTGCCAGATGGCGCACTCGGTGTTCTCGATCCAGCGCAAGATCGCGCGGTTGCGGTCAAAATCCTACCTCGAAGCGATCCATCGCGACTTGTACCGCCGCGACCATCTTCCGATCGACGTGGTGATCAGCCCCGAACGTGAAGTGGCCGCCGCAGCCATGCGCCGCCTGTCGGCGCCTGCGGCTTTTGACACGGAACTGTTCATGGATGGCAAGGCGCAGCTTCTGGGCATTCGGATCGCCGAGGATTGCCCGATCGTCAACACGCCCTTGCGCCAACTGACAGACCTGTTTTCAACGCTCAGCGCCATCGTGGTGGGTATTCGCCGCGACGGAACGCTGTTCGCGCCGGAATCCGAGGACCAATTGTTCGTCGGTGACGAATGCTATGTATTTACCAGCGTCCAAGACGTTGACCGCACGATGGAGGTCTTTGGTAAATCACAGAAAAAGCAGGATCGCGTGGTCATCGTGGGTGGCGGGAACGTCGGCCTTGAAGTCGCCCGGACACTGGAAGAACGCGAGGGCCGCATCCGTGCAAAGGTTATCGAGCGTGACCGGCGCTGTGCGGAACTGGCCGCCGAGTCGCTGGAGCGTACGATCGTTCTGAACGGCGACGGTCTGGATTCCGCGCTGTTGAGCGAAGCGGGGATCGAGCGCGCGGACGCGATGCTGGCCGTCACCGATGACGACCGGACCAACATGCTGGCTGCGGTCCGGGCCAAGGCCGAAGGTTGCCCGCTGGCGATTGCGTTGATCAACGACCCCAGCATGGTGGCCCTGATGGGGCCGTTGGGGATTGACGCCTATATCAACCCGCGGGCCACGACCGTCAGTTCGATCCTGCGCCATATCCGGCATGGCCGGGTGCGACAGGTCTATTCGATCGGCGATGCCGAGGCCGAAGTAATCGAGGCCGAAGTGCTATCAACCTCGCCAATGGCCGGGCAGAAACTGCGCGACATCGACTTTCCCGAAGGCGTCCTGGTCGGCGCGGTGCGCAAGGGCGACGAGGTCCTGCGGCCCACTGGCAGTCTGCGGATTGACGAAAAGGACGTGGTTGCGATCTTCGCAATGGCCAATGATGTACCCGAGGTCGAACGCCTGATGCAGGTTTCGATCGACTTTTTCTGATGGCTGTCGCCCGCGCACCCAAAATCAGCGTTATTCGGCGGCTGCCGCTGTTTCTGTTGATCACGGCGGTTGTGTCCCTGGCCATGTGGATCCCGGCAATCTACGCCCTTGCCTTGGATGACCACCCCACGTCGCGTTCGTTTTTTTATTCGGGTTTGGTTGGGCTGTTCCTGGTCACGATCGTTGGTCTGGCGACGGCCAGCAGGCAACCGCGGCGCGGGACCTTGGGACAGTTGGCGGTCCTGCTGGGCTCGCTGACGGTATTGCCGCTGTTTCTGGCCGTTCCGGTCCATGACGCGTTGGGGAACACGACCTTTCTGAACGCCTATTTTGACATGGTCAGCGCCATCACCACCACCGGAGCGGACCTGTTTCCTGACCCCGAGCGCCTGTCGGCGCCGGTTCACCTGTGGCGGGCGCTCGTCGGCTGGATGGGTGGGCTGCTGATGTGGATCTCGGCAGCTGCGATCCTGGCGCCACTGTCGTTGGGCGGGTTCGAGATTACCGCGCGCGGGCAGCCGGGCCGCCCGGTTTCGGGCGTAGCCCAGAGCGAAAAGGTCGACCCGCGGGGGCGACTGCTCCGTGTGACGGCGACACTGACGCCGGTTTACGCCAGCCTCACAGCGGTAATCTGGGTCTTGCTGTTGATCGCCGGAGAAAAGGGCCTGACGGCCATCTGCCACGCAATGTCGGTGATGGCCACGTCCGGCATATCGCCAGTGGGCGGGTTGGAAGGGTCCACCGCCGGGATCACCGGCGAGGCCATCCTGTTTCTGTTCCTGTTCTTTGCCTTGTCCCGCCTGACATTCTCAAAGGACACCGCAACAACCGGCTATTCCCGGCTGGACCACGATCCGGAATTTCGGATCGGCCTGATGATCGTCGTCGGCGTGGCGGCATTGTTGGTCTTCCGAGTGCTGGCCGGCGTTGCCGAGATCGGCGGGCAAGTGACGGGCCTGCAAACGCTGAACGTCATCTGGGGCATGTTGTTCACGGTGATGTCGTTCCTGACGACGGCCGGGTTCGAAAGCGCTTATTGGAACGATGCGCAACAGTTGTCTGGCCTGGGAACACCGGGGCTTGTGTTGATGGGGCTTGCGCTTATCGGGGGCGGGGTCGCCACCACCGCCGGCGGGGTCAAGCTGTTGCGGGTCTATGCTTTGTACCTGAATGGCGCGCGTGAACTGGACAGGCTGATCCACCCGTCATCGGTCAGCGGGGCGGGCGGTGGCAACCGCCGCATCCAAAGCCAGGGCGCGTTCATCGCGTGGGTCTTTCTGATGATGTTCGCGCTGACGCTCGCGTTGCTTGATGTCGTTCTGGCCGCCGAGGGGGTTGGGTTTGAGCGCGCCATGGTGCTGAGCGTCGCGGTGCTGAGCACGACCGGTCCGTTGATCGAACTGGCCACTGATCTGCCGATCCGCCTGATCGATCTGTCGGCCGGGTCCAAGCTGACCATGTGCGCCGGGATGGTGATCGGCCGGCTGGAGACTCTGGCGATCATCGCGTTGATCACTCCGGCCCTGTGGCGGGATTGAACCGGCAATTCGGACCTTCACGTTACTGCCTGATTTTTCATCTGGAATATCTCTGCGCGTCACTCCATACTCGCGCGGAGGGAGCGCGTTGGTCCGCAGCGCGTAAGCAAGAACAACGGCGAGATAACAAAATATGGCTTCGGACAGACAGAATCTTCAGGATGCCTTCCTGAACAATGTACGGAAAGCAAAGGTTCCCGTTACAATTTTCCTGATCAACGGCGTGAAATTGCAGGGTGTCATCACCTGGTTCGACAATTTCTGCGTATTGTTGCGCCGCGACGGACAGTCGCAGCTTGTCTACAAGCACGCGATCTCGACCATCATGCCGTCGCAGCCGATCAACCTGTATGAGGGCGAAGACGCCTCTTGATGGAACATGACCGGAGGCGCACCCGGGCTTGGGTGCTGCATCCCGATATCAAGTCAGATGACCAGCGCCGCGACCCCGTTCCGGCGCTGGAAGAGGCGGTGGCACTGGCTGCCGCCTTGCCCGATCTGGATGTGATCGGGTCCGAGATCGTACGCCTGCCGCGGGCGCAGCCCGGCCTGCTGTTCGGCAGCGGCAAGATCGAGGAACTGGGCGCGCGTTTTGCGGAAAACGAGATCGAGCTGGTTCTGATCGACGGGCCGGTCACCCCGGTTCAGCAGCGCAATCTGGAGAAGGCGTGGAAGGTCAAGATCCTCGACCGGACGGGGCTGATTCTGGAAATCTTCTCGGACCGCGCCCGCACGCGCGAGGGTGTGTTGCAGGTCGAGATGGCCGCGCTCAGCTATCAGCGCACGCGCCTGGTGCGGGCCTGGACCCACCTGGAACGTCAGCGCGGTGGGCTGGGCTTCGTCGGCGGACCGGGGGAAACCCAGATCGAGGCCGACCGGCGCGCGATCGACGATCAACTGGTGCGCTTGCGCCGCCAGTTGCAGAAGGTCGTGAAGACCCGGACGCTCCACCGGGCCGCGCGGGCCAAGGTGCCCTATCCGATCGTGGCGCTGGTCGGCTACACCAACGCAGGCAAGTCCACGTTGTTCAACCGCCTGACCGGGGCCGAAGTCATGGCCAAGGACATGCTGTTTGCCACGCTGGACCCGACCATGCGCCGGATCGAACTGCCCGACGGACCCGAAGTGATCCTGTCGGACACGGTGGGGTTCATCTCGAACCTGCCGACCGAACTGGTCGCGGCCTTCCGCGCCACGCTCGAAGAGGTTCTGGCCGCCGACCTGATCGTGCATGTGCGCGACATCAGCCATGCCGAGACCGAAGAGCAGGCCGAGGATGTGCGCACGATCATGGCCTCGCTGGGTGTGGACGACACCCGCCCTCAGCTTGAAGTCTGGAACAAGATCGACCTGCTGTCCGACGAAGACTGGCAGGCCGTGCAGGCCCGGGCCGAGCGCGATCCGGCGGTGTTTCCGATCTCGGCCGTGACCGGCGAGGGGATCGATCCGCTGCTGACCGAGATCGCCACGATCCTGCAGGGCGTGCGCCGGGAAGAGGTTTTGAAGCTGGGCTTTGCCGATGGCGACAAACGCGCCTGGCTATTCCGGCAGGACGTGGTGCGCGGCGAAAAACAGACCGAGGACGGGTTCGAGATCACCGTTCTGTGGACCGACAAGCAGGCCAACCAGTTCGCGGGCCTCTGACGGTCAGGCCCCGTCGATCTGGCGCTGATGGTCGTCGGCATCGAACCAGCCCAACGACGAGCGGATTTTGTACTCTGCATCCAGCTCCCATTCTTCCCAGCCGCGCGTGATCACCGCATTGCCGGTCCGGGCGTGGTGCCCTTCAAGGGTCCACACGAAAATGGCGTGGGGACCGGCCCATCGCAGCATGTCGCAGCGCACCTCAAGATCGGGAAAGTCGGTATGAAACCCGCGCGCCATGTCGGCGATGGCTGCCCGCCCGACAATGGGGTCGCCGCGATTGATCGTGATCTGCCCGTCCGACGTAAAGAATTCGGCCACGGCATCGGCGTCACCCGAGCTCCAGGCGATGGCATAGTCGCGGGCTAGATTGTTCAGGGTATCGCGCAAACTGGCCATGATTTTCCCCCTCGCGCTGCGGTCCGGGCGCTCCGGAATGGTAGGCCAAGCCACGGGGCCACGTCCACGGGGCGACAAAAAAGGGGCGGGGGTCCGCCGAAATCCCGCCTATTGCGGCATCAGACGGGTGGTCCCGACAGCGGCGGCGCGGGCCAGATCCAGATCCAGCGACATTGGAATGTACTCACCCCTGCGCCACAGCTGCGCCTGATCGTCATAGTAGCGCGACAGGAAATGGCCCGATTGCCCGGTGGCCGTGATGAAGACCGAGCTGTCGGGATCGGCAAAGTCATAGACCCCGCGATAGCCCGCGCCGTGCACGTTCTGGAACGGGTCAGGCCCTTCGCCCGACGTGCGCCCGCGCAGCAGGGTGTTGTCGCCGCCGCTGGTCGATTGGCGGATGTTGACGAAATAGCGCAGCACCGGAACCTCGCCCAGCACCGGGTGGTCATGGGTGGCCTGGTGGGCATCGCCCCAGCGCAAGGATTCCAGTTGGCTGCCATAACGTTCGGAGATCCAGACCAGCGCATCGTCAAGGGCCAGCCGGGCCATGTCGGTGCAGGTTTCCACCGGTGCGCTCTGCCGGACGTCGCACCAGGCCGAGGCCCCGTCGATGTCGCGAAAGACGCGTTCGATGAACAAGGGCTCGACATGCTTGAATTCCTTGGCCAGCGGCCCGAGGTCATCGGCGATCAGTCGTTTTTGTAGCGCGCGGACCCAGGCCGCATAGATCAGCGGCTCGGGCAGGTGCTCGTTCATCTCGCCGTTCCATTCGGCCAGCAGGGTCAAGGCGATCTGGCGCTGGCGTTCGGGGGTGCCTTCGGGCGCGGCCTCGCCGGTGAACCACAGGTCGGCCCCGATCAACGGTAGCAGCGACCGCGCGGTGAAGCTGACCGTGTCCAGCTGCGCCTCGATGAAGCTGTCGCGGGTGTGCACCTCGCGGGATTGCATCAGGAATTCCCAGCGGTGGACGCGCTGCGTATCGCCCCATTCATAGGACACATGCAGGGGGAAGGGCCGGTCGATGATCTTGTTGTTGGTGTTGCCCAAAACGCCGCCGGCGGGGGCCACGAATTCGGGGTTGTCGGAATAGGGCAGACGCCCCTGCCAGCGGTTTGCCGCGATCCAGCCCGGCGTCGGGATGCGGCCGCGGCTTTGGTTGTTGAGGTCGCGGCTGGGCATTGCGCCGATGAGTTTCATGCCGACGGTCGTCTTGTCGACCACCGACAGGTTTTGCGACGGTGCGATGAACCGCTCGGCAGCTTCAATCGCTTCACGCACGGTATCCGCGCTCATCAGCGCCATCGACGCGCTGATCGAGGTGTCGCGCGGGCTGAGCGCCGTCCAGGACAGCGAGGCGACATGCCCCGGCGGTGTGATGGTTTCCAGGTTGTAATGGGTGCCGGGCAGGACGGGGCCGTTCTCGGTCCAGCGCAGAGTCAGAGTGATCGGTGGGGCGCCCTTGATCTCGATGATTGAAGGGCGCGACTTGAAGGGTTTGAAGCCTTCAGGCGTCAGGTATTCCTCGGGGTTGTCGGGATTCACTCTTTCGATATGCACGTCCTGATCGTCCAGATAGGAAGAGGTCAGGCCCCATCCCAGCCGGTCGCTGCGGCCGGACATAACCGCCGGAATGCCGGGGATGGTGGCGCCGATCACGCCGCCCTTGGCCAGTTCAAGACGCGCCAGATACCAGATCCCCGGCGCAGTCAGGCCCAGATGCGGATCGTTGGCCAACAGGGTTCCACCGGTGGCCGAACGCGAAGGAGCCGCAGACCATGCATTCGAGGCACCCGCCAACCCGCGCTGCGGGACCGGGTTCAGCCATGCGGCCGCGGGTTCAGAACTGGCGGCATAGCGGGGCAGGTCGGGAAACAACGCCGCATATTCGGGCAGCGCTGCAATGCCCGCGCCAGGCACGTCGGGCAGAATATCTGACAGCCGCTGCGGATCGTTCAGCATCAACGAGGTGCGCGCCCGCAGCACTTCGTCCTGCAAGTGCCCGGACAGCTGAATCGCCATCAGCTTGATCATGGCTATGCTGTCACCCGGTTGCCAAGGAGCAACCGGTGCGTTGAACAAGAACATTTCGGGCGCTCCGCGGCCCAAGGCGTTTTCGTTGATTTCGTCCAGCCGTGCATTGACACCTGCGGCATAGGCGCGAAGAGCGGCCTTGGTGTAATCGTCCTGAACCTCGAAGGACTGATGCGCCAGCCCGTATAGATCCAGCCGACGCATGAGCTTGTCGATATGCACGGTTCGCTGGCCAAAAACCTCGGACAGGCGCCCCTGCACGGTCCGGCGCATGACTGTCATCTGCCACAACCGGTCCTGGGCATGCGCATAGCCCAGACCGAAGAACACGTCGGGGTCGGTCCGCCCCAGGATGTGAGGCACGTTGGCGGTGTCGCGCACGATCTCGACCGGGGCATTCAGGCCTTTGACCTGCAGCGTTTGATCGTAGTCAGGCAGCGACTGGCTGGCCAGGAAATACACCAGACCGATCGCCGCGAGGGTCAGCAGGACCAGACCCGAGGCGATACGCATCAACCAGCGAAAGACGACACCCATCAGCAGCGCACCATTTGAATTTGCAGATCAGGCGAAGGTTAATTCATGGCTCTGGCGACCGAAAGAGGCCGCGCCGCGGAATCTGCGTCCGAAACGAAAAACTCCGCCACGGCATTGGCCAGTGACGGAGTTTTCTTGAGGGGGCAGGGGGTCAGGGAATGATGCGCGTGTATTTGATGCCCTCGACCGTCGCGCCCAATTGCAGCCCAGCCTGACCGAAGACCGCCGCCAGCACAGGTTTGCGCAGGGTAGTCAGGTCGGTCGACAACTGGTCCGCCTGGTCGCTGACGACATATCCAATGTCCGCGCCGGCGGTCCATCCGCTTGAGCGGCGGAAATCGTTCAGGGCGTCCTCGGTCATGAAGAACAGGACATGGGCGTATTGCTGGGCGCCAATCTGCAGCCCGGCGGTGCCTTTGACAGCCGAGTAGTAGTCGACCGTCGCGCCATTGATGCGCAAGGCGCCTTTTCCGTAGCCACCGCCAAAGACGAACCCCGCCTCGGTGATAAGCGGCATGACCAGCATCCCGTTGGCCTTGTTGGCGATTTCCTGGGTGTTCGGGTAGCGGGTATACATCTCGGTCAGCGTGGCATCGACGCGTGCATCGATCGTTGCCGCGTTCGAGTTTCCGACGCCGTTGCCGCAAGCGGCGGTCAGGGTCAGTCCGGCCATGCCAAAGGCAAAGCCGCGACGGCTCAGTCGTGGTGTGTTGGAACTGCTCATGTTTCTTTTTCTCTGTCGATGTGCCTGAAAAGCCGGGTGGTCCCGGTCTTGTGTGCAAGAATACGCCGAACGGCGTCGGGTGTCACGGGAAAACCGGCAGGCCAAGGCCGGCCGATCGGCGAAAAATCGCGGAGTCCCGCGGGATTAGCCGTGCAGAAGCCGGGCGACCTGCGGTGCGAAATAGGTCAGTATGCCGTCACAGCCCGCGCGTTTGAAGGCCAGCAGGCTTTCCAGCATCACCTTTTCGCCGTCGATCCAACCGTTCTGCGCCGCGGCCTGGATCATCGCGTATTCACCCGACACCTGATAGGCATAGGTGGGTGCGCCAAACGTGTCCTTGACCCTCCGGCAGATGTCCAGATAGGGCATGCCGGGCTTGATCATCACCATGTCGGCGCCCTCGGTCAGGTCGCGTTCGATCAAGCGCAGCGCCTCGTTCGAGTTGGCCGGGTCCATCTGATAGGTCTTCTTGTCGCCGGTCAACGCGCCCGAGGCGCCCACCGCATCGCGGAAAGGTCCGTAGAAGGCGCTGGCATATTTCGCGGCATAGCTGAGGATCATGACGTCGTGATGGCCGGCGGCCTCGAGTGCCTGGCGCATCGCGCCGATCCGGCCGTCCATCATGTCGGACGGGCCGATGATGTCGGCTCCGGCCTCGGCCTGGGCCAGCGTCATCTTGACCAGCGCCTCGACCGTTTCGTCATTCACGATTTTGCCGTCCACCACGTATCCGTCGTGGCCGTTGATGTTGTAGGGGTCCAGCGCCACGTCGGTCATCACCGCGATCTCGGGCGCGGCCTGCTTGATCGCGCGGATGGCGCGGTTCGACAGGTTGTCGGGGTTCCACGCCTCGGCGCAATCCTGCGTCTTGAGGCTGGGATCGGTGTAGGGAAACAGGCAGATCGCCGGAATGCCCATAGCCTGCGCCTCGGCTGCGGCCCTGGCGATCAGATCGACCGAGCGGCGCACCACGCCGGGCATCGAGGGCACGGGCTCTTCGATGCCCTCGCCGTCGCGCACGAAAACCGGCCAGATCAGGTCATCCACGGTCAGGGTGTTCTCGCGCACCAAGCCCCGGATCGCCTCGGACTGGCGGGCGCGACGAAAGCGGCCGTGGGGGTAGGGGGCGATTGTCGGTTTCATGGCGCGTTCTCCTTGAACAGTCGCGCATTGGGTGGCATGAATTTGCACAGGTCTCAAGGGTACCAATGGCCGCGCCGTTGCGATAGAACCGCCTGAGAATTTTGAACAATGAGGCAAGTTTGGACTGGTACTCCACGATCTTCGAGCTCATCGACATGCGCAGTTTCTCGAATCTGTGGTACTGGATCGCGCTTGCGGTGCTGTGGTCGACAGCCAGCCATTGGGTGATGGGCGTTCCCTATGATCTGGTCGTGCGCGCCCGCCGCGTCGGAGGCCAGGCCGAGACCGACCTGCTGGACATCGTACGGATCAACACCAACCGCATCCTCTACATTGCCGACGTTTCGGGGGTCGTAATCTTGGCGCTGTGCTGTTTCCTGTTCGCAGGGCTGGCGACGCTTGGGTTTTACTATCAGGTCGAGTTCGCCCAGGCCGTGTTCCTGCTGTTGTTCCCGATGGTTCTTGTCGGCGCAAACAGCCTGCGGGTGGCCCGGAACCTGCGGCGGCAGGAGTTGACGATTGAAGCTGTGTCCAAGGCGCTGCATCGATGCCGGCTGGCGACGCAGGTCATCGGCATGTTTGCGATACTGGTCACTTCGATGTGGGGCATGTATCAGAACCTTTCGATAGGCGTTCTGGGATAGCAGATTCAGAAAGGCAGCGTGATGAAGGCTCCGAACCACGTGACAGTCGGCGGCGCCCCCGAGGGGTTTGACGCGCAGCTGGTGCTGAACGAGGTTGCCCGCTCGGGCGGGCCGGTTTTGCATGTGGCGCGCGACGACAAACGTGCCGAGGCGATGCGCGCCGCGCTGCGTTTCTTTGCGCCCGACATGCCGGTGATCCTGTTTCCCGGCTGGGATTGCCTGCCTTTTGACCGGGTGTCGCCCAACCCCGACATCGCGGCGGCGCGGGTGGCGACCCTGGCGGCACTGGTGCACCAGATGCCCGAGCGGTTCGTTCTGCTGACCACGCTGAACGCGGCCACCCAGCGCGTGCCGGCGCGCGACGTGCTGCGGCAGGCGGCGTTCACCGCTCGGGTCGGCCAGCGCATCGACGAGGCCGCGCTGCGCGATTTTCTGGTGCGCATGGGTTTCAGCCAAAGCCCCACGGTGATGGAGCCCGGCGACTATGCCGTGCGCGGCGGGATCATCGACATCTTCCCGCCGGGCGAAGCAGGGCCGGTGCGGCTGGACCTGTTCGGTGACGTGCTGGACGGCGCGCGCCGGTTCGATCCGGCCACTCAGCGCACCACCGAAAAGCTTGATCTGGTCGAACTGGCCCCGGTTTCCGAGGTGATACTGGACGACGCCGCCATCACCCGGTTCCGTCAGAACTATCGCATCGAATTTGGTGCGGCCGGCACGGATGATCCGCTGTACGAGGCGGTCAGCGCCGGGCGCAAGCATCAGGGCATGGAGCACTGGCTGCCCCTGTTCCACGAAAAGCTGGAAACGCTGTTCGACTATCTGCCGGATGCGCCGATCACGCTGGACGATCAGGTCACGCCCGCGCGTCTGGCCCGGTGGGACAGCATCGCCGATCAATACGAAACCCGGCGTCTGGCGCTCGAGAACCGCTCGCGGATGGATTCGGTCTATAAACCCACGCCGCCGGGCCTGCTGTATCTGGACGATGACGCCTGGACCCGGGCGGTGGCGCAGCGGCGGGTGCTGCAGTTCAGCCCCCTGCCGCAGGCCAGCGGCCCGGGGGTGATCGACGCGGGCGGTCGGATCGGGCGCAACTTTGCCCCCGAGCGCCAGCAGGAAAGCATCAGCCTGTTCGGCGCGCTGGCAAGCCACATCAAGAACAAGCTTGAGAAGGGGCCGGTTCTGGTCGCTTCGTACTCCGAGGGCGCGCGCGAACGCCTGACCGGGTTGATCGAGGATGAGGGCCTGGCCGAGGCAATTCCCGTTTCCGACGGCTCGCGCATCGGCAAACGCGGCCTGCACTTGGCGGTCTGGGCGTTGGAGCACGGCTTCGAGACGCCCGACATGACCGTGATCTCGGAACAGGACGTGCTGGGCGACCGCCTGATCCGCCAGCCCAAGAAACGCCGCAAGGCCGAGAATTTCCTGACCGAGACCCAGTCGCTCAGCCCCGGCGATTTGGTGGTGCATGTCGATCACGGCATCGGCCGGTACATGGGCATGGAGGTCGTGAGCGCCCTGGGCGCCGCGCATGAATGCCTGCTGCTGGAATATGCCGAAGGCGCCAAGCTGTACCTGCCGGTCGAAAACATCGAACTGCTATCGAAATACGGGCACGAGGAAGGTTTGCTCGACAAGCTGGGCGGTGGCGCATGGCAGGCCAAGAAGGCCAAGCTCAAGGAACGCATCCGCGAGATGGCCGACCGGCTGATCCGCATTGCCGCCGAACGCGCCTTGCGCAAGGCCCCGATCATGGACCCGCCGCCCCACGCGTGGGAGGAGTTCAGCGCCCGATTTCCCTATCAGGAAACCGAAGACCAGTTGCGCGCCATCGCCGACGTGATGGAGGACCTGCACTCGGGCACGCCGATGGATCGCCTAATCTGCGGCGACGTGGGCTTTGGCAAGACCGAGGTCGCCATGCGCGCGGCCTTTGTTGCGGCCATGTCCGGCCTGCAGGTGGCGGTGATTGCGCCCACAACGCTGCTGGCCCGTCAGCACGCCGCCAGCTTCAAGGACCGGTTCCGGGGCTTCCCGCTGGAAGTCCGGCAATTGTCACGCTTCGTCTCGGCCAAAGAGGCGCAGCAGACCCGCGAAGGGCTGGCAAAGGGCACGGTCGATATCGTGATCGGGACCCATGCGCTGCTGGCCAAGGGCATCCGGTTCCAGAATCTGGGCCTGCTGATCATCGACGAAGAGCAGCATTTCGGCGTGGCCCACAAGGAGCGGCTGAAGCAACTGCGCTCGGACGTGCATGTGCTAACGCTGACCGCGACGCCCATTCCGCGTACCCTGCAACTGAGCCTGACCGGCGTGCGCGACCTGTCGATCATCGGCACGCCGCCCGTCGATCGCCTTGCGATCCGCACCTATGTCAGCGAGTTCGACGCCGTCACCATCCGCGAGGCGCTGCTGCGCGAGCATTATCGCGGCGGGCAGAGTTTCTATGTGGTCCCGCGCATCTCGGACTTGCCCGAGATCGAGGAATTCCTGAAAGAACAGCTGCCCGAACTGACCTATGTGGTGGCCCACGGCCAGATGGCGGCGGGCGAGTTGGATGATCGGATGAATGCCTTCTATGACGGCAAGTATGACATCCTGCTGGCCACCACGATCGTCGAAAGCGGGCTGGACATTCCCACCGCCAACACGATGGTTGTGCACCGGGCCGACATGTTCGGGCTGGCGCAGCTTTATCAGATCCGGGGCCGGGTGGGGCGGTCCAAGACCCGCGCCTATGCCTATCTGACCACCAAGCCGCGCGCGCGGCTCACCCCGGCGGCCGAAAAGCGGCTGCGGGTTCTGGGCTCGCTCGATACGCTGGGGGCGGGGTTCACGCTGGCCAGCCAGGATCTGGACATTCGCGGCGCGGGCAACCTGCTGGGCGAGGAACAGTCGGGCCAGATGCGCGACGTGGGATACGAGCTCTACCAGTCGATGCTGGAAGAGGCGATCGCCAAGATCAAGGCCGGCGAGATGGAAGGGTTGAGCGAGGCCGACGATCAGTGGGCGCCGCAGATCAACCTGGGCGTTCCGGTACTGATCCCCGAAGACTATGTGCCCGATCTGGACGTGCGTTTGGGCCTCTACCGCCGCCTTTCGTCGCTGTCGACCAAGGTCGAGCTGGAGGGCTTTGCCGCCGAGTTGATCGACAGGTTCGGCCCTCTGCCGAAAGAGGTGAACACGCTGCTCTTGGTCGTGCGGATCAAGGCCATGTGCAAACGCGCGGGCATCGCCAAGCTGGACGGCGGACCCAAAGGGGCCACGATCCAGTTCCACAATGACAAGTTTGCCTCGCCGCAAGGTCTGGTCGAGTTCATCCAGAGCCAGCGCGGGCTGGCCAAGGTCAAGGACAACAAGATCGTGGTGCGGCGCGACTGGAAAAAGGACAGCGACAAGATCAAGGGCGCCTTTGCCATTGCCCGCGATCTGGCCGAGAAGGTCGCCGCCGAGAAAAAGAAGAAGGCCAGCGCCTGAGGGCGCGGCCTAGTCCCCGGCCACGAATGTACACAGCTGCCAGTTTCCGCTGTCCGACTTCACGAAGGCCGCGCGATAGCCGACCATCGACCACAGGAATTCGGAATAGATATAGCCGCGCGTTCCGTCGGTCAGGATGACGCCCTGATATTCGGCCTCTTCCAGATAGTCCGGCACGATCACCACCTCGTGGCTGATCAGGTCCAGAATGGGCGCGCCGCGGTTTGGGGCCTGGCGCAGGGTGACATCCTGACCGGTCACGAAATAGGCGGTGAACGGATCCAGCTTCGCTGGCAGGGTAAGCCGCCACTGGTGCGGCATCCAGAATTCGCCATCCTCGTCGAAATAGCCGGGCTGGGCCAGCGTGGTCTCGAGGTCGCGCCAGTAGTCCTCGCGGATGGTGGCGGCGTGGCGGCGGTCGGCCTCGGGCAGGGTTTCGGGATCGACCGTCAGATTGGCGCGGAACGTCTCGGGGCCGTCCTCGTCGCCGTGGCTGGTGTAGATCTCGGGGCAGGTGGCGGCCATCACGCCCTCGAGGTCGCGGGCGGCGACCTTTGCGCGCAGGTCCGCACGAAAGGCTTCCAGTGCCGGGTCTTGGCTGGCCTCGTCCACAGGCGGAAAGGTCTGACGGTCGGCCCAAGCGGGACCGCAGCACAGCGCGATCAGCGCAGCGTTCAACAGTTTCATTCAGCGGCTCTCATCGCGGCCTGGGCGCAGAAGCACGAGGCGCCGACGCTGCGGTCGGCCCGCGCCAGGGCCAGGTCAAGTCGTTGTCGGATCAGCTGCAATTCCTCTACCGCGCCACGCGCCTTGAGGCAATCGTGCAAGCCCTTGAGGCTCCAGACATTGTCGGGATGGATCGAGGCGCGGCTGAGGTTGCCGCCCAGACCCAGATCCTCGCGGTAGACGGCTTCGGCCTCGGCCACGTGGCCCCGCTCGAACAGCAGCGCCCCCAGCGCGTGGCGGGTGGGCTGCATCCAGCCCCAGGGCTCGTCATAGGGCAGATTGTCGTCCAACTCGACCGAGCGGCGCAAATGGGCGAAGGCCGTGTCGAAATTGCCTTTACGGTACTCGATCTCGCCCCGCAGCATCTCGCGCGCGATCTCCAGCAGGTCGGTCACGCGGTTGTTGTGCAGCAGGCGGGTTTCGGGCACGCGGTCCTTGGCGGCCAGAAACAGGCGCTCTTCGGCCTCGGCCTCGGCCACGTCGCCGGTGGCGGCATGGGCGATGGCGCGGGCGTAATGCGTGGTGGCCGTCACCGTCAGATACAGGCCGGGATCGGCGGGCAGGGGCAGGGCCTTGGCTTCTTCCCACCGGCCAAAGCGGATCAGGATATGCGGCCCCATGGCCATGTAGCTTTCGAAGTAATCCGCCATCGGCGGGCTTTCGATGCGCAGCATTTCCTCGGGCGTGGTGTCCCACAGGCCCTTGTTGGCGCGCAGGGCGGGCTCCATCTGACCGAGGAACAACGCGCCATAGATGACGAAGTGGTAATTGTGCTGGCGATAGCCGGTGTAGATGTTGAACGCGCCTTCGCGCTGGTAATATTTCAGATCGGCGATGACCGCCTGTTCGTTCCAGTGGACGACGTTCTGGTAGTGGCCGCACAGCACGTCGATATGGGTGGGCATGTGCACCAGATGTCCGGCATCGGGCACCAGCGTGCGCAGCACATCACCGGCATTCAGCGCTTTTTCCGGTGTGGGCGACATCTCCATCAGATGCACATAGAGGTGCAGCAGCCCCGGATGCGACATCGCCGCCGGATCGTTGGCCATGGCCCATTCCAACGCCTCCTGCGCTTCAAGCGTCGCGGCGCCCTCGGCAGGCTGGCCTGTCCTAAGGTCCCACATCTGCCAGGGGGTCAGGTTCAGCAGCGACTCCGCATAGATGGTGCGCAGGTCCAGATGGTCGGGTCGGGCCGCGAAGGCGGCGCGCATGGCGTCCGCAAAATCATGGTCCCAGCGGTGCATGTCGGGCGCCGGGTCCCGCTGGGGATAGCGGGCAGGCAGGGCGCGTATCAGTTCGCGTTCGACCGGCGTGCAGCGATCCAGCAGGGCCAGTGCGCACTGGGTTGCGTCATAGGCGCAGTTCAGGGCCTTGGCCTTACCGCGGTCGTCCAGCAGATCCCAGGGCAGGTTGTAGTTGGGCCCGGCGGCATAGGCCACGCCCCAATGGGCCATGGCGCAGTCCGGGTCATGCTCCAGCGCGCGCTGGAAACACACGACCGCCTCTTCATGGTTGTAGCCGTAGGTCCAGACAAGGCCCCGGTCGAACCAAAGCTGCGCCTGATCCGAGGACGTGGTGACGGGGCAGCTATGCGTGCCCAGATCGTAATAGTCGCTCATGCCGAATTCCCCCTGACTGGGGCGAGTCTAGCGCAGTTCGGGCGCGCGGGACAGGTCAGGCGGGAACGCGTTCTTCGATCCGGCCCATATGGACCATCAGCCCGAAGGCCAGCACACACATGGTCAGGATGCCGAAGGTCAGCGGCCCCAGCGTACCGTCAAACAGCAGCCCCACAGGCGCGGCGATGGCGGCGGCCAGCACGGTCGAGATCGACCCGATGACCGAGGCCGCCATGCCGGCGATATGACCCATCGGCTCCATCGCGATGGCATTCAGGTTGCCCATGGTGACGCCGGCCATGAAAAAGACCGTGGTCTGCCAGAACACGAAAAGCGCAAACGAGGCCTGGGACGACAGGTTCGACATGTTGAGGGCAATCACCAACGAGGTGATCAGGATCTGTCCGGCCAGCGCCCAGGTCACCATCCGGCGCATGCCCACGCGCACCACGACGGCCGCGTTCAGCAGGCTGGCCGAGCCGGACATCAGCGCCACGAATCCGAACCAGAAAGGGAAGCTGTCGGCGCGGTCGTGGATCACGTCATAGACCGGCTGCACCATGGTCAGCATGGTGAACAGCATGCCCATGCACAGGGTCTGGACAAAGATCGACAGGCGCACGGTGGGGTGGGCAAACATCTCTTTCACGGCACCGACCATCAGTGGCAGGCGGAACGGGCGGCGGTTTTTCGGCGCGAGGGACTCCGGCAGACGGAACCCCATCCAGACAATGATGACCAACGCAAACAGGATAAACGACATGAACACGCCGCGCCAACCGGCAAAGGCGATCACGGCGGCACCGGCCATGGGCGCGATGGCGGGCACTAGGGTGAAGATCATCATCGCGATGGACACGATCCGCGCCATTTCCCGGCCCGAGAACAGATCGCGGATGATCGCCATCGCGACTACGCGGGGCCCGGCGGCCCCCAGTCCCTGAACCACCCGGGCAGCCAGAACCAACTCCAGCGACGAACTGGCCCAAGCCACGGCCGATGCCAGAATATAGACTGCTGCTCCGGCAAAGATCACCGGCCTGCGTCCGACCGCATCCGAGATCGGGCCGGTGAAGAACGTGCCGATTCCCATGCCAAGAACAAAGCTGGTCAGGATCAACTGCGCCCGGTTCACGTCATCAGGGCTGAGCTGCGCGCCGATCTCGGGCAGGGCAGGCAGCATTGAATCAATCGAAAATGCGATCGTGGCAAACATCATCGCGATCAGCGCGATGAATTCGGCCTTGGAAATACGGTCAGCCATGCGGGGACTCCTTGCCCCAACGCGCTAACACGACAGGGCAAGGTGGGCTAGGTGCAATCGCGCACAGAACTCTGTGCTATTCTGCAGAGGAAGGCTCAAGCTGAGACATGATTTCGCCGATCACTTGCGCCCACAATTCCGGTGGTTGCGCCCCAGGGACCGCGTGCTGGTTGGCGACGATGAAGGTGGGGACCGAGTTTACGCCCATCTCACGCGAGTGCGTATCCCGCTGACGAATGTCGTCCCGGTCGGCGTCGGATTTCAGCAGCTTCAGAACAACTGCGGCGTCCATGCCCACGCTGTCGGCGATGTCGGCCAAAACCTCGTGGTCGCCGATGTCGCGGCCCTGCACGAAATACGCAGTGAACAGCGCATCCACCACCTGGTTCTGCTTACCCTCGATCAATGCCCAATGGATCAGGCGATGGGCGTCCAGCGTGTTCGGGGTGCGTTTCATTGCCTCGAAATCGATGTTCAGGCCGGCCTTTTCGGCATGCTCCACCACCGGCGCATAGGCGCGAACCGCACCCTCCTTGCCACCGAATTTGCGTTCCAGGTATTCGCGCCGGTCCATGCCGCCTTCGGGCATGTCGGGGTTCAGCTGGAACGGATGCCATTCGATCACGAAGGGATGGTCCGGGACCGAGGCCAGCGCCTTGTCCAGGTTGGTCTTGCCGATATAGCACCACGGGCAGATCGGGTCGGACAGGATATCAAGCTTGACGGTCTGGGTCATTCTTCGGGTGCCTTGAAATAGGCCGGCAATGCACGGCGCAGGAGTTTTCCGTTGCCCCCGGTGGGCAGTTCGGGAAGGTGGATGAAGGCGCGGGGTTGCTTGTAGCGCGCCAGGTTGGCCTCGACATAAGCGCGCAGGGCGGTTTCGTCCAGTTTTTCCGGCCCGGAATAGAAGGCGGCGATCACGAAAGTGTCCGGTTTGACCTCGACCGCCGCCGCGCCGACCTGAGCGATTCCGGGAAACCGCGACAGGACGGATTCGACCTCGACCGGGGACACCCGGTAGCCGCCGGCGTTCATCATGTCGTCGTCGCGCCCCAGATAGGTGATCTGCCCATCCACGGCCATCGCCCCCTGATCGCCGGTCAGGAACCAGTCGCCCTGCATGCGCGCGCGGGCCTCGTCCGGGGCGTTGAGGTAGGTCAGCATCAGCCCCGGGTCCGAGCGGTGAATGGCGATGGTGCCTTCCTGCCCCTGCGGAACCGGCCCGTCAGGCCCCAGGATCGCCACGCGGCGCCCCGTTTGAGGCTGGCCCAGCGCATCGCCGCGCGCGGGGTGGGACGGGCTGGATGAGATGAAGGTCGAGCATTCCGACATGCCGTAGGCCTCGTACAGCTCGGTCCCGGTGGCCTGAACCCAGCGTTCGTGCAAGGCGCGCGACAGCTTCTCGCCGGCGCTCAGGCCGTGGCGCAGATCGGGCAGAGGCAGCGTGTCCGCCGCGTTCAGCATCTTGCGGTACACGCCGGGGGCGGCCGCAAAGATCGAGGCGCGGTGGCGGCGCAGCAACCCGGGCAGGGCGGCCGGGTCGGTTCCGGGTTCGGGGATCAGCGCTGTGGCGCCGATGGTCCACGGGTCCATCAGGCCGGTGCCCAGCGTGTAGGTCCAGTTGAACGCGCCCGCGTGGCACAGGCGGTCAGCCTCGCGCAGGCCGTACCAGCCATCGACCATCATCTGCCGTGCCCAGATCGCGCGATGCGCATGGGCCACGGCGCGCGGTTTGCCCGAGGTGCCCGAGGTATAGACGACATAGGCCATGCGTTCCGGATCGCCCATGTCGAACGACGCGGGCGGCAGGTCGCGCATGGCGGCAAGGTCGGCCAGGCCGATCTGGTTGGGGTGCGCGGCACAGGCCACGGACGGATCGCGCAGAATGGCGGCTGGAGACAGTTCCCGGATCATCCGCTCCGTTTCCGGCTCGATCAGTTGCGAGGAGGTCGGTACCGGGATCAGCCCGACGGCGATCGCCCCCAGATAGGCTATGGGAAAATCGACCGTATTGCCCAGACGCATCAGCACGATGTCGCCGGGCACCAGGCCCGCACGCAGCAGCCCGGTTCCGGTGCCCAGAACCGCGGATTTCAACTTCGCAAAGGTCCAGTCGTCCGAACCGTCAGGGCGCAGCACGGACAGGGCCACCTTGTCGGGCGTGGCATCGGCGCGGCGCAGCACATGGGCGGCCAGGTTGAACAGCGCGGGGCAGGGCGTCGGCGGCCCCTGATCGAAGATCGACAACATGCGCCTTGGCTATTGCCCTTTGTCACGCGTTGCAAGCGCGCGGCGCTGGCCCTATAGAATGACGCATGACGAGCAAAGACCACAAATCCATCGTACGCATCGCCCGCGACAACGGTTCCCGCACCGAGCTGGAGCCGGTAGATCTGGGTGCCCGCGTGCGTGAACTGCGCAAGGCGCGGAAATGGACCCTCGAGCAGGCGGCGAACCAGGCCGGGTTGGCCCGGTCCACGCTCAGCAAGATCGAGAATGGCCAAATGTCGCCGACCTATGACGCGCTCAAGAAGCTGGCGATCGGGCTCGAAATCTCTGTACCGCAGCTGTTCACCCCGCCTGAGCGGGATCAGGTGATCGGTCGCATGGCAGTGACCAAGATGGGCGAAGGCACCGCGCACGCCACAACGACCTACGAGCACGAGTTGCTGGCCGAAACGCTGACCAAGAAGCAGATGCTGCCCTATCGGGCCCGCGTGCGCGCCCGGTCAATGGACGAGTTCGACGGCTGGGTGCGTCACGATGGCGAAGAATTCCTGTATGTGCTGACCGGCGTGATCCGCCTGTACACCGAGTTTTATGAACCGGTTGAGATGCGTCGGGGCGACAGCGCCTATTACGACGGCAGCATGGGGCACAACGTGATCTCGGTAAGCGATGAGGATGCAACCATCCTGTGGGTCACGTCGCTGGCCTAACGCCGGGCAAGCTCGCGGTTCAGGCCTTCGGTGTAAAGGAAATCCTCGACCTCTTCATGGGCCTCGTTCACCGTCAGGTGGTGCCGCTCGGCCAGATAGGCCTCAAAGCGTTTCCTGTCCGTCCTCACGCGCGCCATATCCTGATCGCGCAGGTTCGGAAAACGGCGCTTGGCGCGTGCGTAGGACGCGCTCCAGTCTTGTGTCAAATCAGTCCAGTTCAACATCTGCGAGCCTTCCGTGGTTCGGGTTTCAGGACTGCTCTTCCCCAGACCAGCGTACGGAGCGCGCAGCCCGCGCGAAGACATGACAAAATGTCGCAGGTCGGGGTGCTGGAAAATCAAAGCGGTTTTTCACGCCGTGCTCGGCCCGTTTTCCCACTCACTGTCGGTTTTGGCGATCGTTCAAATGCTCGCACTCTGGACTGCGCCGAATACAGGGCTTTGTTCTATCTAAGAAATCTGTTTTCGGTGCAGGTGTCCGTTGCGTCGATCCTCACTTGGATTGCGAGATATCGTGGTAACAAGCGTTCCACCCGCAAAAAGTAGTCAAATGCTCTAGAAATAGCGGCCAGCGGATTTGTTCGATCGCCTTTTGGTGTTTGGTCACATGTGCCGAAAATTGCCGACGCCCGCGCGGCGTCCGATCCGAGCTAAGTGCATCACTTGAAATGGGCAGGGGCACAAGCCCCTACCGGTTGCCTGCTACTCCTCGTACCACCAGACATCGGGCATGAACTGCGGTCCGTCGCCGTAGATTGGCAAGATCTGAGGATGCTTCATTTCCTTCACATGGGCGATGCGGCCAACATCAAAGCTCCAGATTGGAATGACATACCGTCCGGCGGTCAGAACCCTGTCAAGCGCGCGGGTGGCGGCCACGAAATCCTCACGGCTTTCCGAGGCCAGCATCGCATCGATCAGCCCATCCACTGCCGGAGAGGTGACCCCCATCAGGTTGCGTGTCCCTGAAGCATCCGCGCCTTCGCTGCCCCAGTAGAGGCGTTGTTCGTTGCCCGGCGACAGCGACAGCGCGCGGCGGAACGGGGTCATGTCGAAATCCAGCTCGGACACCCGCTGGGTGTATTGTGCGTCATCCACCTTGTCGACGGTCAGCTCGATCCCCAGCCGTTCCAGCGCGCGGGCATACATCTCGGCGATCGCATCCACGTTCTGAACCACATTCAAGCTTCCCTGACTGATGACCAGGGTTATCTTGAGGGGCTCTCCCGCTGCGTTCTTCAGCACGCCGTCTTGGATTGTCCATCCGGCTTGCTCCAGCAGATCAGCCGCCTTGCGGATGTCCCTTCGGTTGCGAACCGAGTCGTCGCCTTCGGGCAGAACATACCCTTCCAAGGTTCCCGGCAGCAGATCAGCCGCGTAGGGTTGCAACATCTCAGCCACCCGACCGGTTGCCGGTCCGGGTTGCATCGCCAGTTCAGACCCCGAGAAATACGAGGTGATCCGAGGCTGAGCACCGCCAGTGATCGTGCCGTTGATGAATTCAAAATTGAACGCAAGGGTCAGCGCCTCGCGCACGCGCCAATCGTCAAAGGGCGCTTTGCGCGTGTTCATGACCAGACCTGTCATGCCCGAGGGCTTTTTATGCGGAATCTCGGTTTTGACGACATCGCCGCGCTGAACGGCCGGGAAATCGTATTGCGTGGCCCATTTGTCGGCGTTGAACTCGCGGACGGCCGACAGCGCGCCGGCCTTGAAGGCCTCGAACAGAACCGTCTGGTCGCCGTAGAACTCCAACCGCATCTCGTCGAAATTCATGGTACCCCGGCGGAACGGGACATCGTTGCCCCAATAATCCGGATTGCGTTCGAGGTTCACGAAACGCCCGGCCTCGTAGTCATCGATGACATAGGGGCCGGTGCCAATCGGGACATCTTGCAGGGATGCCTCGGCGAAATCCTTGCCCTCCCATTGGGCTTTCTTGAGGATCGGCCGCAGCCCTGCGATCAGGGCCAGCTCGCGGTCTGGCTCGTTGAAGATGATCCGGACCGAGCGTGGTCCGGTCTGCTGAATACTGTCGATCTTGGCCCACAGACCGCGATAGCGCAGATGCCCCTGCGTTCCGAGGGTCTCGTAAGACCAGATCACATCGTCAACCGTGACCGGCGATCCGTCAGAGAATCGGGCAGTCTCACGCAGGGTGAATTCGACCCAGGATCGGTCCGGCGCGGTGTCGATTGATTCGGCCAAAAGCCCGTAAAGAGTGAAAGGTTCGTCCCACGAACGGCCCATCAACCCCTCGTGGGTCCAAAATCTCAGCTGCCAAGGGGCGGTGCCTTTTTGCACAAACGGGTTGAGACTGTTATAGCCGCCGGTATTGCCGAACACGACCTTGCCGCCCTTGGGCGCGTCGGGGTTGGCATAAGGCAGCGACACAAAATCCGGTGGTAGGGCCGGGTCTCCATACATAGCTATGCCATGGGTCGATTCTGCTTGCGCTAACGTGGCGACAACCGAGGCAGCGATTCCCGCGATCAACGGGCGGATGGGACGGAGAATATCGGGGCTCATTTTGGAAACAATCCTGCTCTGGCCTTATTTTGTTGGGATTCACCGTACCGATGATTTTTCTTATTATCAAACTTTTAGCTTGGATGACGGCGCGGAATTGCTTATAAAGGTTCCACTGCTCGATAGGTTTCTTGCCTGTATGAAACCTGCCTCAATAACTTAACGCCCGCTTCGTGCGGGCGTTTTTTTCTGCCTCGAGCTCCGAACTTCCCGCCCATAAATTGACCGTATCCGCAACCGGGTCTTTCCCGTTTATTTTGCAGGTGCAGCATGGCACTGTGTCTCCAAATCATGAGTCTGTGGGAGACCCAAAATGAACCTGTCGGGAAAAACAGCAATCATCACCGGATCGAACTCGGGCATCGGGTTGGGCATTGCGCGCGAATTGGCCAAGGCGGGGGCCGACGTGGTTCTGAACTCGTTCACAGACCGCGATGAAGATCACGCGCTGGCGGCCGAGATCAGCAAGGAGACCGGAACCAACGCGCGCTACATCAAGGCCGACATGTCCAAGGGCGAGGAATGCCGCGCGCTGATCGAACAGGCCGGAGCCTGCGATATCCTGGTCAACAATGCAGGCATCCAGCACGTCGCGCCGATCGACCAGTTCCCGGTCGAGAAATGGGACGCGATCATCGCCATCAACATGAACTCGGCCTTTCACACGATGGCGGCGACGCTTCCGATGATGCGCAAGGCCGAGTGGGGGCGGATCGTCAACATTGCCTCGGCGCATGGGTTGACTGCATCGCCCTACAAGGCGGCTTATGTGGCGGCCAAGCACGGGGTCGTCGGCATGACCAAGACCGTTGCGCTGGAAACCGCGCAGGAGCCGATCACCTGCAACGCCATCTGCCCGGGCTATGTGCTGACGCCGCTGGTCGAGGCTCAGATTCCCGACACGATGAAGGAATACAACATGAGCCGCGAGGACGTGATCAAGAACGTCATGCTCGAACGGCAACCCTCGAAAGAGTTCGCGACCGTCGAACAGCTGGGTGGAACCACCGTGTTCCTGTGCTCGGACGCCGCGGCCCAGATCACCGGCACCACGATCTCGGTCGACGGCGGCTGGACCGCCTTGTGATCCGCGGCGCGCGCCGGGGCCGGCGGACATGGTAAAGCGCATCAATCTTGCCCTGCAGGGCGGCGGCGCGCATGGCGCATTTACCTGGGGCGTGCTGGACCGTCTGCTGGACGACGAAGACATTGAGGTTGCGGCGATTACCGGAACCTCGGCCGGGGCGCTGAACGGAGCCGCGTTCAAGGCCGGCATGGTTCATGCCGGTCGCGATGGCGCGCGCGAGACCCTGAACGCCCTGTGGGAGAGGATGGGCGCGGTGGGCGACATGCGCATCGCCAACTGGCTGGCCGGGATGGAACCCGCCCAGATCGCGCAGGCGATGGAGTATTCCTTGCCGTTCTCGGTGGCTGATACCTGGTCGCGGATGGTGTCGCCCTATGCCTATGGACCGTTCTACCGCAATCCGCTGGCCCCGGTGGTCGAGGCGTTTGATTTTGGCGAGGTCTGCGCCGATCAGGGGCCACGCCTGTTCGTCTGCGCCACCTGTGTGCGCAGCGGCAAGATCCGTGTTTTCACGGGCGATGAGGTGACGACTGACGCGATTCTCGCCTCGGCCTGCCTGCCGAACCTGTTCCAGGCGGTTGAAATCCACGACCCCGAAACCGACCGGACCGAAGCCTATTGGGATGGCGGCTATACCGGCAACCCGGCGCTGTTTCCGCTGTTCAACGCGGGCCTGCCCGAAGATGTTGTGATCGTGAACATCAACCCGCTGGAGCGCGACGAGGTTCCCAAGACCCCGCAGCAGATTCAGAACCGGATCAACGAGATCAGCTTCAATTCTTCCCTTCTGCGCGAGCTGCGGGCGATCAACTTCGTGCAGCGCCTGTTGGCCAAGGGCAAGCTGAAGGCGGGTGAAATGAGCCGGGTCTTCGTGCACATGATCGCCGATGACGCGCTGATGAACAGCCTGTCGGTGGCGACCAAGACAGTGCCCAACCCGGTGGTTCTGCACAGCCTGAAACAGGCGGGACGGGCCGCGGCCGACCGGTTTCTGGCCGATCACAAACCCGATCTGGGTGCGCGAAGCTCCGTTGATCTGCCCGCGATGTTCGGCTGATCACTCGGGCGGCTGCGTGGGGTCTTTCTGGTTCGGATAGACCAGCCCGGCCGAGATCACCAGTTTGGCGGCATCCTCGATCGTCATGTCCAGCAGGATCACGTCTTCCTCGGGGAAGAACAGCAGAAAACCCGAGGTTGGGTTCGGCGTGGTTGGGATGAACACGCTCAGCAGGCCGCCGCCGGTTTCGGCGCGTTTGTTGATCTCGCCCTTGGCCTCGGTCGAGACGAAGCCGATGGCCCAGATGCCCCGGCGGGGATATTGCACCAGGCAGGCCTTCTCGAACGACCGCTCGGTCTGGGCAAAGACGGTTTCCGAGATCTGTTTGATCCCGGAATAGATCGACCGGACGACGGGCATCCGGTTGACCAGGCTTTCGGCAAAATGGATCAGTGACCGGCCCAGGATACCTTTGGCGATCCAGCCGACCAGAACCGTGAAGATCAGGAAGAACAGGACGCCCACGCCGCGCAGGTTGATACCCACATATTGTTCGGGGCGGAACTGGTGCGGGATCAGGGGCAGGACCGCGCTGTCGATCCAGCCGACCACCGACAGGATCAGCCACAGCGTCAGCCAGACCGGTGCGATGACGACGATACCCGTCAGAAACGACGCGCGTAGCCGCGACAGCAGGCCGGGGCGGCGGTGGGGTTCTTCATCAAACGGTGTGTTCATCGCGGTTCCGAGCGGTTTGCCGGACTAGTTAATCAGTCCGGCGCCTTGGTACAATAGGTCCGTTTGACGCTTAGTCAGCCTGAGCCTTCAAAGACTTGGCTATACCAGCCGCAAGGCGCGCATTGTTGCGCACCAGGGCGATATTGGCGATCAGGGATCGGCCCTCGGTCCGCTCGTAGATGCGCTGCAGCAGATAGGGCGTGACGGCCTTGCCGGTAATGCGATGCGCTTCGGCGTCTTGCTGGGCCGAGGCGATGATCGGGTCAAGTTCCTCGGACGGGATCTGATCGGCCAGCGGGATCGGGTTGGCCACCAGTTGCCCCCCGGGCAGACCCAGAGCGCGGCGCGTCGCATGGGCCTTGGCGATCTGCTCGGCCGTGTCCATCCGCAAGGGCGCGGCGAAGGGCGACTTGGCCGACCAGAAGGCCGGGAATTCATCCTGCCCATGGGCGATGACCGGCACGCCAAGCGTTTCAAGCACTTCGAGCGTTTTGGCCAGATCGAGGATGGCCTTGGCCCCGGCAGCCACGACCGTGACCGGGGTCTGCGCCAGTTCGTGCAGGTCGGCCGAGATGTCAAAGCTGGTTTCCGCGCCGCGATGCACCCCGCCGATGCCGCCGGTGGCAAAGACCTCGATCCCTGCGAAATGGGCCGCGATCATCGTGGCGGCAACGGTGGTGGCCCCGGTCCCGCCCGAAGCGATGCAGGCCGCCATATCCGCGCGCGAGATCTTGGCCACGCCCTGCGCCTGTCCCAGATCCTTCAGCTGATCGGGTTCCAGCCCTACGTGCAGCCGACCGTCTATCACCGCGATCGTGGCCGGAACGGCGCCCGCATCGCGGATGTCCTGCTCGACCTGGGCCGCCACCTCGATGTTCTGCGGGTAGGGCATGCCGTGGGTGATGATGGTGCTTTCCAAGGCAACGATGGGGGTTCCATCGTCCTTGGCCGCGCGCACTTCGGCGGAATACTGGATGTCGATCACAGGGGGGTCTCTCCGGATACATAGGTTGCGGCGGCATGCAGGGCGCGGGTCAGCGCCTCGTCGATGCTGGCGCCATTGGCTTCGGCGGCGATATGGGCCGCCATGAACGTGTCGCCCGCGCCGGTCACGCGCGTGACCAGAACCGACGGGGGTTTCTGGGTGATCACCGCCTGGGCACTGGCCACGGTGGCCGAGTTGCCCCCGTCGGTCACCAGCGCACGCAGCGCGCCCCGGTCCAGCAGAGCGCGGGCGGCGGTTTCGGAATCGGCGAACTCGCGCTGGCACAGCAGCCCGGCTTCTTCGAGGTTCACATACAGCGTGGCCCGGCCGTGCTTGAGGAAAGGCAGCAGCCGCTCGGCCTTGCCGGGCGAGGCCGGGGCTACGCGCAGGTCGGCACGGGCGAAGGCCGGGCTGACGGCGATTTCTTCCAGAAGGTCCAGCGTCAGGTTGCCGTCCAGCGCGATCTGCCCCTCGAACGGGGTGTTTTCATAGCCCAGCGGGCCATGGATCAGCGGGCGCAGGATCTTGGCGCCGGCGGCCTCCAGCGAGTGGGCGTCGGCAATGGCGGCGATCAGTCCGTTTGCGCCTTCGACCGCCATGTAACGGTCGGTGGGCAGGTCCTGCGAGCGATAGATATGGGTCGTGTCCATACCGAGCCGCTTGCAGGCATGGACCAACTCGTCGCCCTCGGGGTCGCTGCCGATGGCGGTCAGAAGGGTCGGGGTCATGCCGAAGCGCACAAGGGTCATGGCGATGTTCATCGCCACGCCACCGGGCAGGCGCGTGATGCGGCCGGGCACGTCCGATCCTTGCCGCATGTGGCTGGCGGATCGTCCGATCACGTCCCACAGGACGGATCCGATACACAGGATGTCGCTGTTCTGAGTCATTTCCTCGTCATGCCGCAGGCGCAGGGCGCGCGCAAGCCGGAAGCTGCGCGGGCTGGGTCCACGTCGGCGATTTGGCTTGCCAATTGTTTGGAGGGACGAAACACTCGGACACAGTGTTTTTTGGTTCTTTTGGATTTTTTCGGATGGGTCTCAATATCCGTTTGCTGACCTTCCTGAGGTTTCGCGCCTGGATAATTGCGCCATTGCTGGCATTTATTTTTTTGGCCATGCCTGCATGGGCGCAACAAAGCGGACGGACAATCGTTGACTTTCAGGTCCGGGACGGTCGGCTTCTGGTCGAAATCGCCATGAACGCCGAGGCCGTTCTGGCCGGGTTCGATCCGCAAGAAGTCGCGCAGGGCGGCGACGGCGGGAGCGCGCGCTACGCACAGCTGCGCCGGCTTGTCTCGTCCGAGCTTGAGGAACACGTCCACGATTTTGTAACGGATTGGAAGCAATCCTTGCAGATCGACGTGAACGGGCCGGTTGCGTTGTCCTATGAAGGCGCAAGTATTCCGGTGGTCGGCAACCCGGACGTGCCGCGGATTTCCCGAGTGCTGTTGGCCGGTCCTCTGCCACCCGATGCAAGCAGTCTGCGCCTGACCTGGCCTGAAGGAATCGGCCCCGTGGTCTTGCGCCAGCAAGGGGTCGAGGCGCCTTATACCGGGTTTCTGAGCGGCGGCGAGGTCAGTCCTCGCATTCCCTTGGCAGGCGGGGCCGGGCTGGGGGCGCAGCAAGCGGCCGAGGCTTTTTTCCGGGCCGGGCTGCTGCATGTCGCGGGCGCGGGGGCACAGCTTCTGGCGCTGGCCTCGGTGCTGGTTTTCTTGTCACTGAAGTTGCGCCCGGTCCTTGTTCAACTTGCCGCGCTGGGGCTGGGCGTTCTGGTGACGCTGCCGCTTGGGATGTTCGACGTGTTGAGTGCGAGGCCGTTCCTGCCGTGGCCGGTCGTGCCGGCTGCCATCGCCTTGTTGGCGCTTTGGAACCTCGTCACCGACCGGTTGGGGGTCTGGCGCGTGCTGTTCCTTTTGGCGGCCGGTGCAGTCCTTGGCCTGACACTGTCAGAAGCATCGTCGCGCCTTGGTGTGCCGCCGCACCATGTCGCGCCGGCGGTGCTGGGTTTTGCCGCTGGCATCCTGTTGGCGCTGAGCGGAGTCGCGATCCTGATCCTCGCCACCCTGACCGTGCTCTTGCCGGATTCGCCCAGGCTGCGCGGCCGTATTTCCACAGTAGCCTCGCTGTTGTTGGCGGGCTTGGGTCTGTACTGGGCGGTTATGTCCTAACCGCCGGTATTCATCGGCGCGATCAGCGTGTTCAGGGCGCTTAGCGGGTCCTCTGCGGCCCAGATCTCGTCTCCGATACCGAAGAAGTCGGTACATTCAGCCAGTTCGGCAACCAGTTCGGGTGTCAGGCCGCCTTCGGCGACAACCGGAACCTCGATCATCTCGGACCACCATTGGAACAGATCACGCTCGGCGCGGGTCCCTTTGCCCAACGACACGTCCCCCACGGGCCCAAAGGCCACATAGTCGGCCCCGGCTTCGCCCGCGGTCATCCCGTCATGGCGCGAGGTTCCGCAGAAACTGCCGACGATGGCATCCGCACCCAGCTCTTTGCGCGCGGCCCGGACCGAGCGGGCCGCATCCTCCAGATGCACCCCGTCCAGCCCCAGCCGTTGCGCCAGCAGGACATGGTTCGAGATCACCAGCGCCACGTCGCGCGCATGGGCCACCTCGCGGCAGGCGTCGGCCGCGCGGGCGATGGCGTCCTCGTCGCTGCCGGCCAGCGCCAGCCGGATGCAGGCGATCTCGGTCCCGTCCAGAACGCGGGCCAGCCGGTCGGGAAAGGTGGCCGGGTCGATGGTCGGCGGGGTGATCAGATAGATCTGAGGCTGCTCGGGGGTGTCCATTGGCGGATCCTTCGCGGTTGGTCTTTGGCGCGGTTTAGCCGATTGCGGCGGCGAAGCAAACTTTATTGCCCGCAGAGCGCGTGATTTGCAATCGGGCAGGGCGGCCGGGCTTGCCCTGTGCAAGCGGCGGCAGTATGGCAGGCGCAACTTTCGGAGATCAAAATGCCCAGCGACAGACCCCAGCCCTCATTCGTGCTTGTCCGCCCGCAGATGGGCGAAAATATCGGCGCCGCGGCGCGGGCGATGTGGAATTTCGGCCTGGACCGGATGCGTATCGTCGCCCCGCGCGACGGCTGGCCCAACCCCAAGGCCGTGGCCATGTCGAGCGGTGCCGGGCGGCTGCTGGACGAGGCGCAACTGTTCGACGATCTGGCCGGCGCGTTGGGCGACCGCACATACGTTTTCGCCACCACCGCCCGTCAGCGTGGCCTGACCAAACCCGTCTACAGCCCCGAGCGTGCCATGCAGATCGCGGCCCAAAAGGTGGCGGCGGGCGAAAAGGTGGCCGTGCTGTTCGGGCCCGAGCGGGCCGGGTTGGAGAATGAAGACATCGCCAAGGCCAATGCGATCATCTCGGTGCCGGTGAACCCCGAATACGCCTCGCTGAACCTGGGGCAGTGCGTGTTGCTGACCGCCTATGAGTGGATGCGCCAGACCGGCGACGTGGTGCACGAGGCCACCGATCTGGGCAAAGGCGACTGGGCCACCGGCATCGAGGTCGAGAAACTGGTAGAACACTACGAACAGCGGCTGGAGGAGGCCGGGTTCTTCTACCCGCCGGAAAAGGCCGAAGGGATGAAGGTGAACCTGCGCAACCTGTGGTCGCGCATGCGCATGACGCGGGCCGATGTGCAGATGCTGCACGGGATCATGCGTCAGATGGTCCGCTGGAAGGACAAGGGCTGAGGCTGGACCTTCCCGGGCACTGGCCCTAGCTTGCGGGAAAATCAAGGACATGAGGACGGCATGAGCGGCAAGCGCAGCATCTTCGAAGAAGTCTCGGGTGAACAAAAGCAGGAAACGGTCCAGCCCGGCATGATCGACCGCGGCCGGGGCGGTGCACGCAAGGCCATCCGTATCTGGCTGATGATCTTGTTCGCGCTTGTCGTCGTGATGATCGCGGTGGGTGGGCTGACCCGCCTGACCGACAGCGGCCTGTCGATCACCGAATGGCGACCGGTCACCGGAGCGATCCCGCCGATGTCCGAGGCCGACTGGCAGGCCGAGTTCGACAAGTACAAACAGATCGACCAGTGGCGGATCATGAACCAGTGGATGGAGCTGGATGACTTCAAGACCATCTACTGGTGGGAATGGGGTCACCGGCAACTGGGCCGCGTGATCGGCCTGGTCTGGGCGCTTGGGTTCTTTGGCTTTCTGGTGCTGCGCAAGATCCCCGCAGGCTGGACCGGGCGCCTTGCGATCCCCGGACTGCTGGGCGGCGTGCAGGGCGCCGTCGGTTGGTGGATGGTGGCCTCGGGGGTGACGCAGGGCGAAGGGATGACCGCCGTTGCCAGTTATCGTCTGGCCACCCATCTTGGCCTCGCGTTCGTGATCCTGGGCTTTCTGGCCTGGTACATCTTCATGCTGGGGCGCGAGGAACGCGACCTGATGCAGGCCCGCCGCGCGAAAGAGGCGCGGCTGTTCTCCCTGTCGACCGGGCTGCTGCACTTTGCCTTTCTGCAGATCCTGATCGGCGCATTGGTGGCGGGTATCGACGCCGGCCGGTCCTATACCGACTGGCCGCTGATCGGCGGGCAACTGCTGCCGCCGGACGCCACCGCGCTTGAACCGATGTGGCGCAACTTTTTCGAAAGTCCGGGGCTGGTGCAGTTCATCCACCGCTGCGTGGGCTATGTGCTGTTCGCCTTCGGCATCTTCGTCTGGCGGCGCGGCAGCAGCAGCGCCCACCCGCAGACCCGGTTCGCCTTCAACGCCATGTTCGCGGCGCTGTCGCTGCAGGTGGTCGTGGGCATCCTCACCGTGGTCTATGGCGCGCCCTGGCAGATCGCCATCTTCCACCAGTTCATGGCCGTGGTCGTCTGGACCTTGATCCTGCGCGCCCGGTTCCTGACCGCTTATCCCATCGCAACCTCGCTGCGCGGAGCTTGACCCAATGACTGCATTCAATGACCTGATGGCCTTTCAGCGCGAAACCTCGGCACTGGCACAGATCGCCGGGCGCCTGGGCTGGGACCAGGAGACCGTCATGCCGCGCGGGGCCGCCAACCAGCGCGCCGAGGAGATGGCCGCGATCGAAGCCGTCCTGCATGCGCGCCGCTCGGATCCGCGCGTGGCCGAGTGGTTGGAAAACGCCCATGCCGACACCGAGGTTGGTCAGGCGCAACTGCGCGAAATCCGTCGCACATTCGAGCGCACGGTCAAGGTGCCCGCTGATCTGGCCACCGCCATCGCCCGCGTGACATCGGCCGCGCAGGGCAAGTGGGCACAGGCCCGCGCCGACGAGGATGTTGCCGCGTTTCTTCCGGTTCTGGAGGAAGTTGTGGCGCTGCGGCGCGAGGAAGGGGCGGCTCTGGCGCAAGGCGGCGATGTCTATGACGCACTGGTCGAGGATTACGAGCCCTACACGACCGCTGCCCAGATTGGTGCGATCTTTGATGCCATGCGCCCACGCCTGGTTGCGCTGCGCGCGGCTGTGCTGGACCGGCCGTCCCCGGCGGGGGTGACCGGCACGTTCGACGAAGCTGCGCAGATGAAGCTGACGCAAAAGCTGGCCGTGTCTTTCGGGTACGACCTGAACCGCGGTCGGGTGGACAAGGCGGTGCACCCGTTCAGCTCGGGCAGCGGGGATGACGTGCGGATCACGACGCGGACCAGCGAAACCGACCCGTTCAACTGTTTCTATTCGACCATCCATGAGGTCGGGCACGCCTGCTATGAGCAGGGCATCGATCCGGCTTACGCTCTGACACCGCTGGGTGAGGGCGTTTCGATGGGCGTCCATGAAAGTCAGAGCCGCATCTACGAAAATCAACTGGGCCGCTCGCGTGCCTTCACGGGCTGGCTGTTCCGGCAGATGACGGGCACCTTCGGTGATTTCGGCATAGCGGATGAAGATGCCTTCTATGCCGCCGTCAACCGGGTGCACAACGGATACATCCGCACCGAAGCGGACGAAGTTCAGTACAATCTGCACGTCATGCTGCGGTTCGATCTGGAACGCGCACTTATGTCGGGCGATCTGCAGGTGCAGGACCTCGAGGCCGCGTGGAACGACCGCTTCCATGCCGATTTCGGCTATGCGGTCGACAAGCCGTCGAACGGGTGCCTGCAGGACGTGCATTGGTCGGTCGGCCTGTTTGGCTACTTCCCGACCTATTCGCTGGGCAATGTGTACGCAGGCTGTCTGTATCAGGCTCTGCGGGCGGCAGTTCCAGGTCTGGATGATCAACTGGCGCAGGGCGATACCTCCGCGGCAACCGGATGGCTGCGCGAGCATGTTCAGCAGCATGGCGGTCTGTATGCCCCACGCGATGTTATCCGCCGCGCCAGCGGCATGGAACCCGGACCCGAGCCGCTGTTGGCTTATCTCGAAGACAAATTCGGCACGCTCTACGGCCTTTGACCTCGAAAGATGACCGCTATGGGTATGATAGGGGTCATCTAGCCGCGGTGTGCATCAGGCACCCAGTCTTCCAGTGGCCGGTTCCAGAACCGGTTCGGGTTGTTTTCGTCCTGCCCGCGGATGTGCAGCGTTCGAAAACACGGGTGCAGAAAGATCACCGGTTCTTCATAGGGATGGGCCGCGTAGATTGCGCGCAGCACCTTCGAACGCACGCCGTCCGACACATCCAGAAAGAACGAGACTTCGACGCAGGGAACATCGACCGTGTCGCAGGTGACGGCATTGCGTCCGGTCCCGAGTGACCGAAAGCTCTGAGTTCCGGGCGTCGACCGGAAGGTGACGTGATCATAATCGCCGTAAACCAGGTTGGCTTCGGCCAGAACAGCATCAATCACCGCCTGCGCGCGGTCCTCGGGAACCTGAACGATCACGCGCCAACCTTCGTCTGTCAGATACCGTTCGGTATCCTGTGGTTTTTGCGTCATTCCAGTCTCCTAACCAAGCAACGTCAGAATGGCCGGGTTTGCACCTCAAGTGTGACTTATCGCTTCGCCATCGACCGAACTGACGGCCCGAGGCAATCAAGCGCGGCGTCCGACATGCCGAAATGACGAGCCAGAGCGGCCTTGCCGTCCGGCGTGATGGTCAGGGAGCGGCTGGACCTTTGGCGCGCCAACCATTTTTCTTTCAGAGCTTTTTCCAGAATCGCGATTCCCAAGGGGCCTGAAATATGATGGCGGCGTTCCGTCCAGTCCAGACAGAATTTGGCGACCGGTCGGTGGGCGCTGATCCGCGGTGGGTCCAGGTCGAGATCGGTCAGAAACGCGTGATATCGCGGACCCGGCGCCAGAGCCCCATGTGCCAGTTGCAGAACGCCCGTATCCAGCAGGTTGTCCGTGATCCACACACCGAGACGCCCGGCAAGATGGTTATAGCAGCAACGGGCCAACAGGACGCCCGAGTCCGGTTTCGCGGCCCGCCGGACATGATCGCTGGGGGTTAGCGTGGACAGCTTTTCCAAAACCGATGCGACCTGTGCGTTTGCGACCCGGTGATAGACATGCCTGCCGCTGCGTATCGAAGTGGTCAGGCCGGCCTGCTCCAACTGCTTGAGATGGGCCGTTGCAGTTGGCGGCGTTATGTTGGCTGCGCAGGACAACTCTTTGTTGGTGAACGCCCGCCCGTCCATCATTTTGCACAGGATGCGTGCGCGGGTTGGGTCGGCGAGGGCGGCGCCGATGATGTCCAGTCTGGGTTCGGGTCTCATTGGATGAGCCTACCGCAAAACCCGGCTTGACCCCAGAAAGAACGCTTCGACATTCGCCGAAACGAAAAGGAGCGGCTGCTGTTGCAGAGCCGCTCCGTCGTCGTTGAAATGAGGGCCGCCGATCAGAGGCGGCCATCCTTACGTTTCGCTATCGTCTTCCTCGTCACCCTGGTCTGCGATCCAAGCGACGCTGACGACTTCCTCGCCTTTGCCGGTGTTGAACACCTTGACCCCGCCCGCACTGCGGGACCGGAACGATATACCGTCGACCGGAACCCGGATCGACTGCCCCTTGGACGTGGCCAGCATGATCTGGTCGTCGATTTCGACGGGGAACGAGGCCACCAGCGGGCCGCCCCGCATCGCCTTGTCCATCGCCATCACGCCCATTCCACCGCGGCCGCGCACCGGGTAGTCATGCGACGAGCTGAGCTTGCCCGACCCGCCAGCCGTGATAGTCAGGATAAGGTTTTCCGCCGCAGACATCTCGGCATAGCGCTCCTGAGGCAGGATGCTGTCTGCGTTGCCTTCGTCTTCGTCGGTTTCGGTCTCTTCGGTGACGCCTGCCATCAGGCGGCGCATCTTCAGGTAGGCGGCGCGCTCGTCTGCCGTGGCCTCGAAGTGGCGAATGACGGACATCGAGACGACTCGATCGCCATTCGTCAGTTTGATGCCGCGCACACCGGTCGATTTGCGGCCCTTGAACACGCGCACGGCAGTGGTCGGGAAGCGGATTGCCCGGCCGGAGTTGGTGACCAGCATCACGTCGTCATCCTCGGAACAGATGCGCGCGTTGACCAGTTCCACACCCTCGGGCAGATCCATCGCGATCTTGCCGTTGCGCTTGACGTTGGTGAAATCGCTCAGCGCGTTTCGGCGCACGTCACCGGCACTGGTGGCGAAGACGATCTGCAGGTTTTCCCATTCTTCATCCGGCACATCGACCGGCATGATCGCCGCAATCGAAACACCGGTGGGAATCGGCAGGATGTTGACGATGGCCTTGCCCTTGCCGGTGCGCCCAGATTGAGGCAAGCGCCATGTCTTGAGCTTGTAGACCATCCCATCGGTGGTGAAGAACAGCAGTTGCGTATGCGTGTTCGCCACGAACAGATTGGTTACGACGTCCTCTTCCTTGGTCTGCATCCCCGACAGACCCTTGCCACCGCGCTTCTGCGCGCGGAAGTCGGCCAGCGGCGTACGCTTGATGTAGCCGCCCGAGGTCACGGTCACGACCATGTCCTCGCGCTCGATCAGATCTTCGTCTTCCATATCGCCGGACCAGTCGACGATTTCAGTGCGGCGCGGCACTGCGAACTGCTCTCGAACCTCGCGCAGCTCGTCGGCGATGATGCTCATGATGCGCTCGCGCGAGGACAGAATGTCCAGGTATTCCTTGATCTTGGCGGCCAGGTCTTCCAGCTCGTCCGTGACCTCTTTGACACCAATCTGGGTCAGGCGTTGCAGGCGCAGATCAAGGATCGCGCGGGCCTGAACCTCGGTCAGGTTGTAGGTGCCGTCGTCGTTCATCTTTGACAGCGGATCGTCGATCAGCCGCAGATAGCTCTCGATCTCGGCTGCGGGCCAGCGGCGGGTCATCAGCTTTTCGCGCGCCTCTGCCGCGTCGGCCGAGGACCGGATCGTGGCAACGACCTCGTCCACGTTCGAGACCGCTACGGCCAGACCGCACAGGATATGGCTGCGTTCCCGTGCCTTGCGCAGGTCGTATGCAGTGCGGCGGGCAACGACATCTTCGCGGAAGTCGATGAAGCTGGTCAGGAACCGGCGCAGGGTCAGCTGCTCGGGGCGACCGCCATTCAGCGCCAGCATGTTGCAGCCGAATGAGGTCTGCATCGGCGTGAACCGGTAAAGTTGGTTCAGCACCACCTCGGGCGTTGCGTCGCGCTTCAGCTCGACCACCACCCGCACGCCGTTGCGGTCAGATTCGTCCTGAACGTGGCTGACGCCTTCGATGCGCTTTTCACGCACGGCTTCGGCGATCTTCTCGATCATCGAGGCCTTGTTCACCTGATAGGGGATCTCGTCCACGATGATGGCATAGCGGTCCTTGCGCAACTCCTCGACGCGGGTTTTGGCGCGGATGATGACGCTGCCACGGCCCTCCAGATAGGCCTTGCGCGCACCGGACCGGCCCAGCATCACGCCGCCGGTGGGGAAATCGGGGCCGGGGATGTATTCGATCAGCTGTTCGCTGGTCAGGTCCGGATCGTCGATCAGCGCCAGCGTCGCGTCGACCACTTCGCCCAGGTTGTGCGGCGGGATGTTGGTGGCCATACCCACCGCGATGCCGCCAGCGCCGTTGACCAGCATGTTGGGGAACCGCGCGGGCAGGACGGTGGGTTCCTTGTCCTTGCCGTCGTAGTTGTCCTGGAAATCGACCGTCTCTTTCTCGATATCCGCCAGCAGAGCGGCGGCGGGCTTGTCCATGCGGACCTCGGTGTAGCGCATGGCCGCCGGGTTGTCGCCGTCCATCGAGCCGAAGTTGCCCTGACCATCCAGCAGCGGCAGCGACATCGAGAAATCCTGGGCCATCCGCACCAGCGCGTCATAGATCGCGCTGTCACCGTGCGGGTGGTATTTACCCATCACATCGCCCACGGGACGGGCCGATTTGCGGTAAGCTTTGTCGTGGGTGTTCCCGGTCTCGTGCATCGCATAGAGGATGCGCCGATGCACCGGTTTCAAGCCGTCGCGCAGATCGGGGATCGCACGGGACACGATGACCGACATCGCATAGTCCAGATAGGACGTCCGCATCTCGGATTCGATGGATACCGTCGGGCCGTCGTAAACCGGGCGCTCGGGCGGGGTTTCATCCATGTTTTCGGGGATTTCTGGCGTATCGCTCACGTAAACTGCCCGTTTATTGTGCTGGGTCTATATCTTGTGGATGCATCTTATCAGACCCGGCACATAGGGTGCAAGCAAGCAACCCGGAAGTGGCCTGAAACCGCGGTGTTTTTCGGGTAACACATTGTTTTAATACGGATTGAAAAGGAATCATGTTACCCTGAAGGGACCTTTGAGGAAATCTGGAGGTCTGAATGGAGAAAAACGAAACCGAATTGATGCTGAAGGGGTATGGCCTGACAACGGCTGAAATCTTCTATCGCATGCCGGATTACATCCATGTTCTGAACACGTTCATCTGGCAGGATTACGACTTGGCGCCGGATCATCCCAAGTTGTTCAATTTCATCGAGTTCTGGCAGCGCGAAATCGAGGGTCCGCTGCATTCGGTGCGCTTTACCCACCGCAAGATGATCGCACCCGGAGAATGGCGGAACGTCGTCGGAGAATACCGGCTGAACTAGCGTTTCGGCCAGGTTGCGCTCGAGGCCAATGCGCCTTGATCCGGCCGATGGATCATCGAATGAATGCCGACCTGCGTTTCGGCGCAGGTTACTCACTCTCATAATTTCTGAACACAACCAGATCTTGGCAATCCGTTGACGGCGGACGCGTTGAGCGGTTGAATATTCTTGTGCGTTTCGGTGGCGGTCCGGTGCGGCGCACACGATTGGTACAGATTGGAAAACCAGAGAAAGTCCAGGATATGATTGCGCTAACATTGGACATGCCGGCGATGGCGCGTTAAGGACGGCTCATGGTTTCTCGCGTTATACCCGTCGACCCATTTGATCTGGTCATTTTTGGTGGCACTGGGGATCTGGCGCAGCGCAAGATTTTGCCTGCCTTGTTTCGCCGTTATTGCGCGGGACAGTGGAATGACGATGTTCGGATAATCGCCGCAGCAAGGTCCGCACATGATCAGGCGGGCTATCGTGCGATCGTCGCCGAGTCGCTGGCCCAGCACGCACCTCGTCAAGCGGCAGATCCCGGCAACCTTGATGGGTTCCTGAACCGGCTGCAGTATCTGCGGTTGGATGCCAGCTCTGATGATGGGTGGGAAAACCTTTCAGGTCTGTTGACGGATTCGCGGATCCGCGCCTTCTATTTCTCGGTCGGACCCGGATTGTTCGCCCCGTTGGCGGAAAAAATCCGCCAGCACGGTCTGGCAAACGAGCAGACGAGGATCGTCGTCGAAAAGCCGTTCGGTCACGACCTGGACAGCGCGCGGGCGTTGAATGCCACGCTGGCCTCGTATTTCAGCGAAAACCAAATCTACCGGATCGATCATTATCTGGGCAAGGAAACCGTCCAGAACCTGATGGCAGTCCGGTTCGGCAACATGCTGTTCGAGCCGCTGTGGAACAGTCAGTATGTCGACCATATCCAGATCACCGTCGCCGAGACCGTCGGCGTGGATGGTCGCGAAGAGTATTACGAGCGCGCTGGGGCAATGCGCGACATGGTGCAAAACCACCTGATGCAGCTTCTGTGCCTGATCGCGATGGAGCCGCCTGCCAAGTTCGATTCGGACGCCGTGCGCGATGAAAAGCTCAAGGTAATCCGCGCGCTGGACCCGGTGCAGCCGCACCACATCGTGCGTGGGCAGTATTCGGGTGGTCCCGACGGGCCGGGCTACCGCGAAGCGGTGGGCAATCCGCGCTCGACCACCGAAAGTTATGTGGCGCTGCGGGCGCATGTCAGCAATTGGCGGTGGGCGGGGACTCCGTTTTACTTGCGCACCGGCAAGCGGCTGGTGGCGCGGTCCTCGGTGATCAACGTCATCTTCAAGGATGCGCCGCATTCGATCTTCGGGGCCGAGGCCGGGCGGCATGCCAACACGCTGTCGATCCGGCTGCAGCCGAACGAAGGCATAACGCTGAAAGTCACGATCAAAGAGCCGGGGCAGGGCGGAATGCGTTTGATCGACGTCCCGTTGGATATGAGTTTTGCCGAAGCGCTCGGGCCCGAAAACCAGGAAGCGCCGGATGCTTATGAGCGTTTGGTGATGGACGTGATCCGGGGCAATCAAACCCTGTTCATGCGCGGAGACGAGGTCGAGGCCGCTTGGGCCTGGACCGACCCGATCATTGCGGGGTGGCAGGCACGCGGCGACGTGCCAAAACCCTATGACAGCGGCAGTACCGGTCCCGGCGACGCCGAACTGCTGATGAAACGCGACGGTCGCCATTGGCAAGGGATCAAGCCATGAAGATTCAGGAATATGCCGACAGGGACATGCTGGCCATTGATGTTGCCAACGTTCTGGCCGGAGAGTTGGAGGCCGCACTGCTGCACAACGATGTCGTGGCTTTTGCTGTTCCCGGCGGCACCACGCCCGGACCGATCTTCGACAGCCTGTGCGCCGCGGATCTTGAGTGGGAGCGTGTCCGTGTGCTGCCTACCGACGAACGCTGCGTCCCGGCAGACAGTGACCGGTCGAACGAACGCTTGATTCGCGACCGTCTTCTGACCAACCGGGCGGCGGCGGCGGACTATGTCCCGCTCTATATTCCCGGCAAGGCGCCCGAAGAGGTTCTGCCCCAAATCGAAGCTCTGATCGAGCCGCTGCGCCCGTTGGCGGTGTTGGTTCTTGGAATGGGCGACGACATGCATACGGCCTCGTTGTTTCCGGGGATGGAGGGGCTGGCGCAGGCATTGGCCAGCAACGCACCGGCATTGGCCGTTGCTCGCCCGCAGACGCAGCCCGAGACGCGCATCACACTGACGGGTCCGGTTCTGGATGGGGCGCTGTCCAAACACGTGGTCATCTATGGTGAACAAAAGCGCGCAGCGCTTGAGCGTGCCATGAGCCTGCCGCCCGAGGAGGCGCCAATTGCGGCAGTCTTGGATGGAATGACGGTACACTGGGCGGATTGATCTCATGCAACTGGACACTCTCAGAACCCTTGCCGCGCAGGCGGCGGATACCCGCATCCTCGACCTGTTCGCGCAGGATCCCGACCGGGCGCAGAGATTCTCGGCCTCGACCGGCGATTTGCTTTTCGACTATTCGAAGACCCTGATCGACGCGGACATACACGCGGCGCTGATCGACTTATGTGATCAGGCTGGTCTGGCCGAGCGGCGCGACGCGATGTTCCGGGGCGACAAGATCAACGAGACCGAGGGCCGCGCGGTGCTGCATACGGCGCTGCGCAATCTGGACGGCGGCCCGGTCGAGGTTGACGGCCAGGACGTGATGCCCGAGGTTCTGGACACCCTGCAGCGCATGCGCGTGTTCGCCGAAGAGGTCCGGGGCGGAACGGCCCAGGGGGGCGGGGGCAGCTTTACCGACGTGGTGAATATCGGGATCGGCGGTTCGGACCTTGGGCCAGTGATGGCGACGCTGGCGCTGGCGCCCTATCACGATGGGCCGCGCCTGCACTATGTCTCTAACGTGGATGGCGCGCATATCGCCGACACGCTGCGCGAACTGGACCCGACGCGGACGCTGGTGATCGTGGCGTCCAAGACATTTACCACCATCGAAACCATGACCAACGCGCGGACGGCGCGGGCCTGGATGCTGGACGGCGGCGGCGACCCGGGGCGGCAGTTCGCGGCCGTGTCCAGCGCCGTGGACAAGACGGCGGACTTCGGCATCCCGTCTGACCGCGTGTTCGGCTTCGCCGATTGGGTCGGCGGGCGCTATTCGGTCTGGGGTCCGGTTGGACTGCCGGTGATGATTGCGGTGGGCTCGAACGCATTTGACGCGTTCCTGCGCGGCGGGCAGGCGATGGACGTGCATTTCCGCGCCGCGGACTGGGCCGAGAACATGCCGGTGATGCTCGCGCTGGTGGGCATCTGGCACCGTCAGGTGCTGGGCCATGCCAGCCGCGCGGTGCTGCCCTATGATCAACGGTTGCTGCGGTTGCCGGCCTATTTCCAACAGCTCGAGATGGAATCGAACGGCAAATCGGTGGCCATGGACGGCTCGGCGCTGAGCGTGCCTTCGGGGCCGGTGGTCTGGGGTGAGCCCGGCACCAACGGGCAGCACGCGTTTTACCAACTGATCCATCAGGGCACCGACGTGATCCCCTGCGAATTCATGGTGGCCGCCGAAGGCCACGAGCCCGAACTGGCCCATCATCACCGTCTGCTGCTGGCCAACTGCCTGGCTCAGTCCGAGGCGTTGATGCGTGGCCGGTCGCTTGAGGAAGCGCGAGTGCGCATGGCCGAGATGGGCCTGCATGGCGACGAGTTGGAGCGTCAGGCCCGGCATCGCGTGTTCCCGGGCAACCGGCCCTCGACCACGCTGATCTATCCGCAGCTGACGCCCTTCGTTCTGGGCCAGATCATTGCGCTGTATGAACACCGGGTGTTCGTCGAAGGCGTGCTGTTGGGCATCAACTCGTTCGACCAGTGGGGGGTGGAGCTGGGCAAGGAGTTGGCCACCTCGCTGGGGCCAATCGTCGATGGCGATGCGGGCACCGAGGGCAAGGACGGCTCGACCGCCGCACTTGTGGCCTATGCGCTGCGGCACCGGGGCTGAAGCCCTGCAAATCTGACGGCCTGCCGCCACGGCAGGCCGCATTCTTTTATTGTCAGACAATTAAATGATTGGCAGGATCGGCCCCGAGGAGAAGCCCTGGGGCCGGCCATGCCGCCGTGTCGCCTGGCCGCAACAGACGCCGCATCAGGCCGGCGCGATGAATGGGAGGATGTCCATGCTGGGACAGATGATGACGCAGCCGCTGTTGATTTCGTCACTGATCGATCATGCTGCGCGCTATCACGGTCAGACCGAGATCGTGTCGGTCGAAACCGACGGAACCGTCACCCGGACGAACTGGGGCGAGATCGCCGCCAATGCCCGGCGACTGGGGTCGGCGCTGACCAAGCTGGGCTTGCAGCCGCAGGACCGGATCGGCACCCTGGCCTGGAACAACCGCCGGCATCTGGAAATCTACTATGCGGCCTCGGGTGCGGGTTTCGTCTGCCACACGATCAACCCGCGCCTGTTCCCCGAACAGCTGGTTTACATCATCAACCACGCGCAGGACCGGGTGCTGTTCTTCGACGCCACCTTCATCCCGCTGGTTGCCGCGATCCGCGATCAATTGACCGAAGTGAAGCATTTCGTCCTGATGGGACCGCGCAGCGAGGACGCACTGCAGCAGATCCCCGGACTGGAATTCTATGACGACTTGATCGAGACCGGCGACGCCGATTTCGAATGGCCGGTCTTCGATGAAAACACCGCCTCGAGCCTGTGCTACACCTCGGGCACGACCGGCCACCCCAAAGGCGTGCTGTATTCGCACCGTTCGACCGTTCTGCACAGCTTTGCCTCGAACACCCGCGACGTCATCGGGTATTCGGCGATGGATGTGGTGATGCCGGTGGTGCCCATGTTCCACGTCAACGCCTGGGGGTCGCCCTATGGCTGCGCCATGTCCGGTTCGCAGATGGTGTTGCCCGGGCCCGACCTGCATGGCGAGGCGCTGGTGAACCTGATCGGCACCTATGGCGTGACGCTGGCGATGGGGGTTCCCACCATCTGGCAGGGCCTGCTGGCCCATGCCGCCAAATGCGGCACCAAGCTGGAAAGCCTCGAACGTACGGTGATCGGCGGTGCGGCGTGCCCGCCCTCGATGATCGAGACCTTCCGGGAAAAATACGGCGTCGACACCGTGCATGCCTGGGGGATGAGCGAGATGAGCCCGCTGGGCACTGCCAACATTCCGCTGGCCAAGCATCGCAAGCTGCCGATCGAGGAACAGCACAAACTGCGCGAGAATCAGGGTCGTCCGCCCTTTGGGGTCGAGCTGAAGATCGTTGATGACGACGGCAACGACTTGCCGCATGACGGGGTCACGCAGGGCGACCTGATGGTGCGCGGACACTGGGTGCTGGACAGCTATTTCCAGCTGCAGGATCAAGATCTTCTGCAGGATGGCTGGTTCGCCACCGGCGACGTGGCAACGCTGGACCCCGATGGCTACATGACCATCCGCGACCGCTCCAAGGACATCATCAAGTCGGGCGGTGAGTGGATCAGCTCAGTCGAATTGGAAAACATCGCCGTAGCGCACCCGAAACTGGCCACCGCGGCGGTGATCGGCGTGCCACATCCCAAATGGGACGAACGCCCGCTGCTGGTAGCCGTCAAGGCCGAGGGCGAAGACCCGTCCGAGGCCGAGCTTCTGGAGTTTTTCGACGGCAAGATTGCCAAGTGGCAGGTGCCGGACAAAGTGGTCTTCGTCGACGCGCTGCCACTCAATGCGACTGGCAAGGTCCTGAAACGCAAACTGCGGGATGAATTCAAGGACGCCTTGGCAGGTTAACGCTTGATTTTTAATGATTTTTGGCTCCGGCGGTAGGGATCGAACCTACGACCAATTGATTAACAGTCAACTGCTCTACCGCTGAGCTACGCCGGAACTGAGGGGCGTGTACCAATCTGCAAAGACGAGGTCCAGACGAAAATTGCTTTCTTTGGACGAATTGCGCGCCCCAGGTTTCCGTTTCGGATTTCAATCGGGGTGAACAGGTTTGTTGTTTCGTGCGGCAGTGAAACGTTGCGTTGATCTACGCACCGGCCGCGACGTGATCGTTTCATCCGGATCAGAAAGAGACTAGCCTCTCGATAATGCACCATTCTTCGGTGAACCTGTTGAAATCGGAAAGGAACCCAAGATGCGGACAGCTTGCAGGATTGCAGCGAAGCTTTTCTTCTTTGTTCTCGCCGCGCCGGGGATCGCCCAAGAGGCCGGAACCCTGATCACCGGCGCTCGGATTTTCGACGGTGTCCGTTCCGACCTGATCGAGGGTCAGGACGTTTTGATCCAAGACGGCATGATCACGGCCATTGGCCCTGATCTGGATGCGCCGGAGGGGGCGACGGTGATCGATGCGCAGGGTCGGTTCCTGATGCCCGGATTTGCCGACATGCATGCGCATCTGATGTTTCAGATGCCGTTCGGTATCGCATTCAATGCCGATCGCGAATACTGGGCCTATGTTGCCGCAACCGTCGCCGAACAATACCTGATGCAGGGGTTCACGACGGTCCGCGATGTCGGCGGGAACTCGTTTTCACTGAAACGCGCCATAGACGAGGGCATTCTGACGGGGCCTCGGGTCTATCCTTCGGGTCCCATGATCTCGCAGAGCTCGGGCCACTCGGATCATCGGACGGACGCAAACGAGCCCGGGTCATTGGTGTTCGAGCCCAGCATTCCGATGAAATACTTCCATGTCGCAGTTGCCGATGGGCGTGACGAGGTTCTGAAGACCGTACGCGAGGTGTTGCGCCGCAGGGCCTCGCAGATCAAGATTTCGGTCGGTGGCGGTACCGGGTCATTTGCTGATCCACTGGACACCACGCAGTACACGGCAGACGAAATCCGTGCAGCCGTCGAAGCGGCAGAAGACTGGAACACCTACGTAACCGCCCATGTCTACAACTCGGATGGCATCATCCGCGCCGTCGAGAATGGGGTGAAGTCCATCGAGCATGGCAATCTGATGAGCGAAGAGGCCATGCGCGTGATGATGGAGCATGATGCCTGGCTGTCGCCGCAGGTCATCGTCTACACATTCCATCCGGCAGGCTACAACGACGAACAAAAAGCCAAGCATGACGAAGCCTATGACGGCATCAACCAGATGTTCACCATGGCCAAGGAGCTTGGATTCGAGAATATCGTCTTCGGCACGGACGTGATCACTTCTCCTGAGATGATCAAGCGCGCAAACGAGGAGTTCGTTCTGAGAACGGAATGGTTCGACAATGCCGAAATACTCCGTCAGGCAACCTCGAAATCAGCCGAGTTGCTTGCCTTGTCGGGGCCGCGCAATCCTTATCCCGGGGCGCTGGGTGTCATTGCGGAGGGTGCTCATGCGGATATCCTTCTGATCGACGGCAACCCCCTTGAGGACATGTCTGTCATGACCGAATACGAAGAGCGCTTAGATCTGATCATGAAGGGCGGGGTGATCTACAAAAACGAACTGTAGCGGACGATCTGCTGTGCAAATGCATGGCGGACCAAACTTGCGTCACAGGCGCTGGAAAATTCTCTGATGTTTCGCGGGTGTGATTGACAGGATTGGGCTGATCGAAAGACCAACTCCAAACTAACGGCGCAGGTCCTTGGGGGCAGGCTGATTGTATGCCTGGAACCAGCTGAAAACCCGGCCTGTCGGATCGGCAACCGACCATACACGGGACGCGAGCGGTTGGGTGCGCCACAAACTTCTGAAATCAGAGGATTTTGGCTCCGGCGGTAGGGATCGAACCTACGACCAATTGATTAACAGTCAACTGCTCTACCGCTGAGCTACGCCGGAACTGAGGCGCATATAGCAATCCGGTTTTTCGGCGTCCAGAGGGGAAAAGCACCGAGGGCGAATTTTTTGTGCGTTCAGGAGATGCGATGAAAACTGGTCTGCACCGACAGCGCGCCCCGGGGGGCGACGCGGTCTTTTCCGGTCAGGTCCACCAGATGGGCAAACACGTTGCGCTCGGCCGCTGGAAGCAGGGCAGGCGGGGTTTCGACATAGATCCGCTGGGCCAGATCCCGGGCTGTGCCCGGGCGCTCGGCCAGCGCGTCGAGGATTTGTGCCTCACGTTCGAGCCGGTGGCGGATCAACCAGTCAAGCCGACCCGAAGGGTCTGTGATCGGCGCGCCGTGTCCGGCATGGAAGACGGACCAGTCGCGTGCGCGTAGCCGGTGGCAGGCTTTCATGAAGTCTGTCAGATCGCCATCCGGAGGCGAAACCAGCGAACTGGCCCAGCCCATCACGTGATCGGCGGTGAAACACACGTCTCCCCAGGCCAGCGCGATGTGATTGCCCAGATGACCCGGCGTGTGAATGACCTCAAGGCCCCATCCGTTCCCCTCGATCCTGTCGCCGTCCGCCAACTCGATGTCCGGGCGGAATTCCGTGTCGATTCCCTCGCCGCCGCCGGCGAGGCCTTGCTCGGCCAGTTGGGACATGATCGCGCTGCGCCCTGCCTGTGGCCCGCCAAAGGCGTAGATCGGGGCACCTGTCCGCTCTGACAGCGGAGCAGCTAGCGGCGAATGGTCCAGGTGGCTGTGGGTGACCACGATATGGCTGATCATTTGCCCGGGCTGCAGCGCATCCAGAATGGCCTGCATGTGACTGTCGCTCAACGGTCCGGGGTCGATTACGGCAAGGTCGCTGGTGCCCAGGAGGTATGTATTTGTCCCCAGATAGGTCATCGGCGACGGGTTTGGGGCCAGCAAGAGCCTGAGGCCCGGCTGCAGGGCGACAGGGATCCCCGGTTTCGGGTTGAAATCGTCTGCTTGCAGCATCTTGGCCTCTTTCTCTTGGCGGGGCAGCCCGCTAGGTTTAGCGCATGTCCTCGCGCTGGCTCAAACCCTATTTGCCCCGCAGCTTGTATGCCCGGGCGGCCCTGATTCTGGTGCTGCCGGTGATCGTGGTTCTGTTGGTGGTGTCGGTGGCATTCGTGCGTGAACACCTCGAGGATGTGACCGGTCAGATGACCCGGGCGGCGTCGCGCGAAGTGCGGCTGGTTCTGGAAGACATTCAGGGTGCCGAAACCCAACAGCAGGCGCTGGCCGCGGTGCGTCCGGATCTGAGGGTGCTGGACATGCAGGCCCGTTTTCTGGGGATCAACGAAACGCCTACTATTGAACCTCGGCGCTGGTATGATTTCATCGCACCGCAGATCGACGCTGATCTTCGAGAGCTGCTGCCGAACCTCGTAGCGGTATCGTTGCCGGACAGTCAGGTCGCGACTTTGTTCTTGAACACCCATCTGGGTGTGTTGGAGCTTGGCTTTGATCGCCGGCGTCTGTCGACGGTCGCCCCGCACCAGTTGATCGTCACGATGCTGTTCTTTGCGGTGATCATGACCTCGATTTCGTTCTTGTACATGCGCAATCAGTTGCGGCCGATCACTCGGCTGGCCGATGCGGCGCAGGCTTTTGGTCGCGGTCGGGTCGTGCCGTTCACCCCCGGAGGGGCCGTCGAGGTGCGGGCCGCCGGTAGCGCGTTTCTTGACATGCGCGCCCGGATCGAGCGGCAGATCGAGCAGCGGACCCTGATGCTGTCGGGTGTCAGCCATGACCTGCGAACGCCTCTGACCCGGCTCAAGCTTGGCCTGTCGATGCTGCCCGAGGAAGATGCAAAGCCGCTGCTTCAGGACGTGAACGAAATGCAATCACTCCTGGATGCCTTCCTTGATTTCTCGCGCGGCGCGTCCGAGGGCGAGCAGGTCGAGGTTCGTCCGGATGAGCTTCTGCGCTCGATCGTGGATGATGCGCAACGGGCCGGACAAAGTGTCGAGTTGCTGCCGCCCGAAGGGCAGGGTGCAGTGATGCTGCGTCCGACTGCAATCCGCCGCGCCGTGGAAAACCTGATCGGCAACGCGGTGCGCTACGGGTCGCACGCGATGGTCAGCATGACCCTGACTGACAAATCGCTGCGCATTCGAGTTGAGGATGATGGCCCCGGCATCCCGCCCGAACAGCGGACCGAGGCGGTTAAGCCGTTCAGCCGGTTGGACCCGTCGCGGAACCAGAATCAGGGCAGCGGGGTGGGCCTCGGGCTGGCGATCGTTGCAGATATCGCTCGTGTCCACGGCGGTGTTTTGCGCTTGGGCCAAAGCGAACGCTTGGGCGGTTTGTGCGCAGACATCATCATCGGGCGGTGATTTCGGCCGTATTTGGTAGGCCCGGAGGGACTCGAACCCCCAACCAAAGCGTTATGAGCGCTCTGCTCTAACCAATTGAGCTACAGGCCCGCCTGAGCGCTTGGGTACCACGCAGAACAGCCGCGTCAAGCCTGACCGTTGCAACGCGGCGCACAATCGACTAACCCGCGCTGAAAGCATTCATGAGGGAACGGCCATGACAGCGGGCAAGAACGGCATCACCTATGCAGATGCGGGCGTGGATATCGATGCGGGCAACGCGCTGGTCGACCGGATCAAGCCCGCCGCCAAGCGGACGAACCGCCCCGGCGTCATGAGCGGCCTTGGCGGGTTCGGCGCGCTTTTCGACCTGAAAGGGGCAGGGTATTCCGACCCGATCCTGGTGGGGGCAACCGATGGCGTGGGCACCAAGCTGCGGATTGCGATCGACACGGGCGTGGTCGATGGTGTGGGGATCGACCTGGTGGCCATGTGCGTGAACGACCTGATCTGCCAGGGGGCCGAGCCGTTGTTCTTCCTGGATTACTTCGCCACGGGCAAGCTGGACACCGAGACCGCCGCGCGGATCATCGAGGGCATCGCCGAGGGCTGCGTCCGATCGGGCTGTGCCTTGATCGGGGGTGAAACCGCCGAGATGCCGGGGATGTACCCCGATGGCGACTTCGACCTGGCAGGCTTTGCTGTCGGCGCGATGGAGCGCGGCAGCGATCTGCCCGCCGGTGTGCAGGCCGGGGATGTTCTGCTGGGGCTGGCCTCGGACGGGGTGCATTCCAACGGCTACTCGCTGGTGCGTAAGCTGGTTCAGATCTCGGGCCTGGGATGGGACGCGGACTCGCCGTTCTGCGACGGGCCTTTGGGAGAGGCGCTGCTGACGCCCACGCGGCTCTACGTCAAACCTGCCCTCGCCGGGATCCGGGCGGGTGGCGTCAATGCGCTGGCGCACATCACTGGCGGCGGGCTGACCGAGAACCTGCCGCGCGTGCTGCCCGACGACCTGGGTGCGCAAATCGACCTGAACGCCTGGGATCTGCCGCCGGTGTTCCGTTGGCTGGCGGAAACCGGGGGCATCGCCGAGGCGGAAATGCTCAAGACCTTCAACTGCGGGATCGGCATGATCGTCGTCTGTGCCGCCGACCGCGCCGATGACCTGGCCGCCCTGCTGACGGATGCCGGCGAGAGCGTCGCGCGCATCGGATCGGTCACCGAAGGGGCGGGCGTCAGCTACGCAGGCACGCTGCTGTGAGCCACAAGCGCGTCGCCATCCTGATTTCCGGGGGCGGGTCGAACATGGTGTCGCTGGTCGACAGCATGACAGGCGACCACCCGGCGCGCCCCTGTCTGGTTCTGTCGAACAATGCAGATGCTGGCGGCTTGGCCAAGGCGGCGGATCGCGGGATTGCCACAGCCGTGGTCGATCACCGGCCGTTCGGCGGTGACCGCGCCGCGTTTGAGGCCGAGCTGTGCAAGCCGCTGCTCGAGGCGCAGCCAGACATCATCTGCCTGGCCGGGTTCATGCGCGTTCTGACGGGCGATTTCGTGTCCCGCTTTCAGGGGCGGATGCTGAATATCCACCCCTCGCTGCTGCCCAAGTACAAAGGGCTCAACACCCACGCCCGCGCCATAGCGGCGGGAGATGCCGAACATGGCTGCACCGTGCACGAGGTTACCGCGGCGCTGGATGACGGTCCGATCCTGGGTCAGGCGCGGGTTCCGGTCGAACCCGGCGACACCCCGGATTCGCTTGCTCGGAAGGTGCTGGCCTGGGAACACAAGCTGTATCCGGCGGTTCTGGAGCGCTTTGCCCGTGGCGATCGCGCACCGGTGTTACTCCCCTGATCTTGCGCCAGAGATTTACATGAGCGGCCAATTCGGCCTATGGTCTGGCCAAGCGCTCGGGGCAGAAGAAACCAACGGGCAATGACCAGAGCAAGAGCAAGATTAGCAAGCGCATGAAGACCCTCAAAACCACGCGAGAGTTGGCTGACTTCTGCAAGGCTGCCGCCCAACACCCCTATGTGACCGTCGATACCGAATTCCTGCGCGAGCGGACCTACTACTCCAAGTTATGTCTGGTCCAGTTGGCCGTGCCCTCTGAAGAAGAGGACAGCGCGGTATTGGTCGATCCGCTGGCAGAAGGACTGTCGCTTGAGCCGCTTTACGAATTGTTCCAGAACGAAAACGTCGTCAAAGTTTTCCATGCCGCCCGCCAGGACCTTGAGATTTTCTGGGTGGAAGCCGGTATTTTCCCCAAGCCGCTATTCGACACGCAGGTCGCTGCAATGGTTTGTGGTTTCGGGGAACAGGTTGGCTATGAAACGCTGGTTCGCAAAATCTGCAAACAGGGTCTGGACAAGACCTCGCGGTTTACTGATTGGTCGCGGCGCCCGCTGAGCGAGGCCCAGCAGACCTATGCGCTGGCGGACGTAACGCATTTGCGCAAAATCTATGAACATCTGGCCGCAGAGCTGGAAAAATCCAAGCGCAGCCATTGGGTAGCGGAGGAGTTGCGCGTTCTGACCGATCCGGCAACCTATGACATCCGCCCCGAAGAGGCATGGCGGCGGGTCAAGACCCGAACCAACTCGGCCAAGTTCCTTGCGGTGGTGCGGGAGCTTGCCCGGTTCCGTGAGGAATATGCCCAGCAGAACAACGTGCCACGCAGCCGTGTATTCAAGGATGATGCGCTGGTCGAGCTGGCGTCGACCAAACCACGCACGCATGCTGATCTGGGCAGCTCGCGTTTGCTGCTGCGCGAAGCGCGCAAAGGTGCCATCGCCGACGGTATTCTGGCCGCCGTTCAGGCCGGTGTGAGTTGCCCGCCTGAGGATCTTCCGCGGGTGGACAACAGCCGGGACAAGATCAAGGTGAACCCCGCGCTGGCTGACCTGCTGCGGGTATTGCTGAAGTCAAAGACGGAAACCGCAGGGGTCGCGGCCAAGCTCATCGCGACCAGCTCGGAGCTGGATCAGATCGCGGCTGGGGACCGTGACGTTGCTGCGATGTCCGGCTGGCGGTTCGAGGTTTTTGGCGAGGACGCGCTCAAACTCTGCAGAGGCGAGATCGCCTTGGCAGCGAAGGGACAAACTGTTCAGGTCGTCCCCCTGTAAGACCGATTTCAGCGCCGACGCGATTCCAGGGCGTTCTGCTGACCGACCACGCGGATCAGACGAATGCCTTCAAGGTCCTGACGGCTGACATTGACCGCATCGGTCACTTCACGCGTACGTTCGGGCCCCTGCGCAGTGGCATAGGTCGGGTAGTTCACGCGGAAAACGAACTCCATTACGCCGTTCTTCCGGTTTTCCTCGGATTCCACGAAGGTGAGCTTTGCGTCATAGGCGCCCTGGCGGAAGGCGGTGCCTTGCGCGACAACGATTGCCCCCGAGGCGTTCGGTTCGATCCGCAGCTCGGTGATGGTGGTGATCGGTACGCTGGTATCTTCGGGTTCAGGGCGCGCGAACAGTCCCCGGCCCGAGCTTTGCTTCGGCACCAGCGCATCTGCGTCGCTGGCCGATGTCTCGACCGGGGCAGGGGTGCTGTTCCCGAACCAGTTCGACGGGTTTGCCCGGGAATCGCGCCAGCTGCTGCAGGCGGACAGGGTCAACAGGGCGACAAGAAGGACGGAAACAGTTTTTTGCATGGACCCAAAGCTTTGCAAGGTATTACCCGCACTGGGTTAGCCTACTTTCGGTCGTTTGAAAAGCCGCCCATGGGGGTGGACACCGGACATCGAGCGACTTAGGTCAGAACCAGAACCGCAACCAGAGGACCCACGTTCATGGCCACGCCTGCCTTTGAGGAGATTGTCGAGGATTTCGAGTTCCTTGAGGACTGGGAAGACCGGTACCGCCACGTGATCGAGCAGGGCAAGGCGATGGAGCCGCTGGATGACGCCTTGAAGGTGCCGGCAACCAAAGTCCATGGCTGCGCCAGTCAGGTCTGGCTTCATCCGGTGATCGAAGATGGTGTTTTTCGGTTTGACGGCGACAGCGACGCGCTGATCGTGCGCGGTCTGATCGCTGTATTGCGTTCGCTTTACAACGGTTTGCCCGTTGCCGAAGTGGAGAAGGTCGACGCCGCGGCCGAGCTTGCCCGATTGGGGTTGAATGAACATCTGTCGGCCCAGCGGTCGAACGGTGTGCGTGCGATGATCGACCGAATCCGAGACGTAGCGCGCGAAAACGCCTGAGCCGGTTTCGCCATTCGGGGGCCAATCAGGAAGAATTGGGGCGTGCGTCGGCCCAGTCTTTCAGCGTGGTCTCGAGATCGCCATATCCGGTAAAACGGCGTTCGAACTCCAGCCCCATCCGATCGGCGCATTCCTGTGCCCGACGGGTCAGTTCGGGGTCATCTGTCTGCGCTTGGTAGATCAGCTTGGTGTAATTTCCGAAATACATGTCGCGCAGTTCCGGGTGCCGATCCAGCCCCAGCGGTTTCCAGACGAACGCATCAAATTGTCTGGCCAGAAAGTCGGTCAGGTAAAAGGCCGTAGTCTCATCGTCGCCGCGTTCGGCGAATTTGTCGTTACCTTCGAAGAAGGAATAACAGTGCGGTCCCCGCACCATTTCGACACCCAGTCGTTTACAGGCCTGCTCCAACAGTCCGCCGGTCCCGCAATCGGCATAGACGACAAAAATCCGGTCATACTGGTCGCGATGCTTGGCGACGGCATCCTCGACGGCCTGAGTGATCCGTTCGGGATAGACATGCAGGATGGCAGGCAAGCACGTCAGAGCAAGGTGGTCCCAGCCGTTGCGTGTTTTCAGGTCCAGAATCTCGCGCGCCAACGCGCCGCAGGCGATCAACAGGATGCTTTGCTGTGCATCCATCTCGTCAAAGCCCTTTTCCGTCAGGCGTTTGTCGTCAGGCATGTCGTGCTGCGGCATGTTTCGCCTCCGCAAGGTTCCAATGTCAAATGACTGCGAAAAAGCCCCGGATGCAAGTTCGCGGCCTTTGGGATCACACACTCGGCACCTGAGTTTCGATCTCGTTGTGATGCCACGGCCCGGAAATGAAAAAGCCGCCCGGACAGGCGGCTTTGACAAAACAAGGCGTGCAGGATCAACCCGCCAGTTGGTTGTGCTTGCGCGAGACGAACTCCTTGGCGGTTTCGACCGCAACCGCCGCGTCCCGGCAATAGGCGTCAGCGCCGATCGCCTTGCCGAACTCTTCGTTCAGCGGGGCGCCGCCTACCAGCACGATGTAATCGTCACGCTTGCCCTGTTCGACCAACGTGTCGATGACCACTTTCATGTACGGCATGGTCGTCGTCAGCAGGGCCGACATGCCCAGAATATCAGGCTGCTCGGTTTCAAGCGCTTCCAGGTAGTTTTCGACCGGATTGTTGATGCCGATATCGACAACCTCGAAACCGGCGCCTTCCATCATCATCGAGACGAGGTTCTTGCCGATGTCGTGGATGTCGCCCTTGACGGTGCCGATCACCATCTTGCCAACGCGCGGAGCGCCGGTTTCCGCCAGCAGAGGCTTGAGGATGGCCATGCCGCCCTTCATCGCGTTGGCGGCCAGCAGAACTTCGGGCACGAACAGGATGCCGTCGCGGAAATCCTGGCCGACGATAGTCATGCCGCCGACAAGCGCCTTGGTCAGAATGTCATAAGGTGCCCATCCACGTTCCAGCAGGATGTTCACGCCTTCTTCGATCTCTTCCTTCAGACCATCGTAGAGGTCATCAAACATCTGTTCGACGAGTTCGTCGTCGTTGAGTTCCGACAGGACGATGTCTTCTTCATCGGACATGGGTCATTTCCCTGAGCTGGCGGGCCTTGCGCCCTTGGTGGCTGTTTTTCCCGTTTTGGCCATTTCGCCGCAGTTAGACTGTGACGATTGCGACCTCGGCGGTTCCGAGACCGACCTATAGGTGAAAATCTTGCCGCGCTCGACGCCAAATTTCACATGATCTTTCTGAGCGGTATTCATGGGTTCTGTGCTTGAGACAAGGCCGGCAACTGTGATGGCAGACTTGCCGCGGAAACCCGCAGATGCTAGGAATTACGTGAACAAAGAGGGAACAAATATGCCGTTGCGCCACACTATTTCCGGGCGAGGTGCCGTATCGAACGATGCTGGTCGGTACGAGGCGTATGCGCACGAAGCGGTCGATGACGGCTGGGAGGATCCCGAGCCTCTGCCTCCCTTGCGAACCTCGGTTCGGGACGAGGTCGCGAAGTCTCTGATCACCTACAACAAGTCACCGGATCTGCCATTTGACCGGTCGATCAACCCGTATCGCGGGTGCGAACACGGTTGCGTCTACTGCTTTGCCCGACCCACACATGCATATCTCGGACTATCTGCCGGGTTGGATTTCGAAACGCGACTGATCGCACGTCCGAACGCGCCTGATGTGCTTGCGCGCGAGCTTTCGTCCGCGCGGTACAAGGTGGCGCCGATTGCGCTGGGTACAAATACGGACCCGTATCAGCCGATCGAAAAAATACTTTCGATCACAAGGGCCTGCCTGGAGGTTCTGAGAGATTTCAACCACCCGGTTGCGATCGTGACAAAGGGTGCTTTGATCGAACGGGATATCGACATTCTCGCGCCGATGGCCGCCCTCGGGCTGGTCCGGGTCGGCATCTCGCTGACCACGTTGGATTCTGGCCTGTCGCGGCGGATGGAACCGCGTGCCCCTGCGCCAAAACGTCGGCTGCGCACGATCCGAAAGTTGACCGAGGCCGGGATTCCCGTGCGCGTCATGACGTCCCCGATCATTCCGGGACTGACCGATCACGAGCTTGAAGCGCTGTTGGAGGCGGGCCGCGACGCAGGCGCGGATGCGGCCAGTTGGATCATGCTACGGTTGCCCCGCGAAGTCTCGCAACTGTGGCAGGAGTGGTTGTCCGAACACGAGCCTGGTCGCTCCGAAAAGGTCATGGCGCGGTTGCGCGAAATGCACGGGGGCAGGGACTACGACCCGCGGTGGGGGCATCGGATGCGCGGCGAGGGGGTCTACGCCGAAATGGTCGCCAAGCGGTTCAAGTCTGCGATTGCGCGACTTGGATTGGCGACCACAACTCCCAAACTGCGTTGCGACCTCTTTGCACGGCCTGCGCGGGCCGGGGATCAATTGTCACTGTTCCAATAAGAAAAGACCCCGCTCGATGGCGGGGCCTTTTGTCTGTCTCAGCGGTTTTCGATGTCGACGTAGTCGCGCAGAGTTTCGCCCAGGTACAGCTGGCGCGGGCGGCCAATCTTGTTCTGAGGATCGGCGATCATTTCTTTCCACTGGCTGACCCAGCCAACGGTGCGCGACAGCGCGAAGATCGGGGTGAACATCGAGGTCGGGAAACCCATCGCCTCGAGAATGATGCCCGAGTAGAAATCGACGTTCGGGAACAGCTTCTTGTCGACGAAATACGGATCTTCCAGTGCTTGTTTCTCAAGCGCCTTGGCGACCTGCAGTTTCGGGTTGTTCTCGATGCCCAGCAAGTCCAGAACCTCATCGGCCGACTGCTTCATCACTTTGGCGCGCGGGTCAAAGTTCTTGTACACGCGGTGACCAAAGCCCATCAGGCGGAACGGATCGTTCTTGTCCTTGGCGCGTTCGATGAACTCGGGGATGCGGTCGACGCTGCCGATCTCTTCCAGCATCTCGAGGCAGGCCTGGTTGGCGCCGCCGTGCGCCGGGCCCCAGAGGCAGGCGATACCGGCCGCGATGCAGGCGAACGGGTTCGCGCCCGACGACGAAGCCAGACGCACGGTCGAGGTCGAGGCGTTCTGCTCGTGATCGGCGTGCAGGGTGAAAATCCGGTCCATGGCGCGGCTGAGGATCGGGTTGACGACGTAGTCCTCGGCCGGAACGGCGAAGCACATGTACAGGAAGTTCGACGCGTAGTCCAAGTCATTGCGCGGGTAGATGAACGGCTGACCGATCGAGTATTTGTATGCCATCGCCGCAATTGTCGGCATTTTGGCGATCAGGCGGTGCGTCGCGATTTCGCGCTGGCGCTCGTCGCCCACGTCAGTCGAGTCGTGATAGAAAGCCGACATGGCTCCGACCACGCCCACCATCGTAGCCATCGGATGCGCGTCGCGGCGGAAGCCACGGAAGAAATAGTGCATCTGCTCGTGGATCATGGTGTGGCGGGTGATGGTCGTTTCGAACTCTTCCAGTTCGTCGGCCTTGGGCAGGTATCCGTACAGCAGCAGGAAGCACACTTCGAGGAAGTGCGATTTCTCGGCCAGTTGGTCGATCGGATAGCCACGGTGCAGCAATTCGCCCTTTTCACCGTCGATATAGGTGATGGTGCTGTCGCAGCTTGCGGTCGAAGTGAAGCCTGGGTCGTAGGTGAACACGCCGGCCTGACCGTAGAGCTTGCGGATGTCGACTACGTCGGGTCCGGCCGTTGGCGAATGAACCGGCAACTCATAGGTTTTTCCGTGGACGGTCAGAGTCGCTGTCTTGTTGCTCTCGGTCATGTTTTCCCTTCCTCAATCATACGAATGCCGGCTCGCTGACCGACAAAACGGGCGGTGATCGCGCAAGTCTGCGCGAGTCAGGTCGTAGCGGAGCAGCGTTACCCGAATGTGAAGTCAGGACTGTGCCGCTGCATCAGAAATCCGTGCAATGGTCTCATCCCGACCTAGCACGAGCATCATGTCAAAAACCGAAGGTGTGACGGCCCGACCCGCCAACGCAGCCCTGAGGGGGCCAGCCAGCTTGCCGAACTTCAACCCGTTTGCCTCGGCAAACGAATTGAGGGTCTCCTCCAGTTCGTTCCGGGTCCAGCTAGCATTTTGCAGCTGCGGCGTCAATTGATCCAGTATACCGTCGGATACAGAACTCAGCGCCTTTTCTGCCTTCTCATCGCGCTCGATCGGTCGCGAAGTCAGTGCAAAATGCGCCTTTTCAAGGAGTTCCGGAAATGTACGCGCCCGATCCTTGAGGCAATACATCGCACGTTCCAAATCACCCGATTGTGTTTCTGTCAGCGCAGGCAGGCCAGCGGCGTCCAGATATTCTTCGATTTCTTGCCGCAATGCAGCATCATCGGATATGGCGATGTGCTGTCCGCACAAGTTCTCGAGCTTTTTCAGATCGAACCGCGCCGGGCTTTTCCCGATTCCGTCCAGGTCGAACCATTCCTTGGCCTGTTCATCGGTAAAGAACTCGTCGTCCCCGTGGCTCCAGCCCAGGCGCGCCAGATAGTTTCGCATACCGGCGGCAGGATAGCCCATGGCCTGATACTCCTGCGCGCCCAATGCGCCGTGCCGCTTGCTGAGTTTCTTTCCGTCAGGGCCGTGGATCAGCGGGATGTGCGCCCAGACCGGAACTTTCCAGCCCATGGCTTCATAGATCATCATCTGCCGCGCCGCGTTGTTCAGGTGGTCGTCGCCACGAATGACATGCGTCACACCCATGTCGTGGTCATCAACGACCACCGCCAGCATATAGACCGGTGTGCCGTCCGAACGCAGGAGGACCATGTCGTCCAGCTGATCGTTTCGGATGGTTACGTCACCTTGGACCTTGTCGCGGATGACGGTTGTGCCATCCTGCGGAGCCTTGATCCGCACAACGAAGGGGCGGTCGGGGTGTGTGCTAGGGTCGGCGTCGCGCCACGGGCTGCGGAACAGGGTCGACTTGCCCTCGGCCCGGGCCTGTTCACGAAAGGCCGCGATTTCTTCCTGGGTCGCAAAGCACTTGTATGCTTTGCCTTCTGCCAGCAGCTGATGCGCGACTTCGGCGTGACGAACTGCGCCCTCGAACTGGCTGATGACATCTCCGTCGTGGTCGAGCCCGAGCCAGCTCATGCCCTTGAGGATAGCCTCGGTCGCTTCGGGCGTTGACCGTTCGCGGTCCGTGTCTTCGATCCGCAGCAGGAACTTTCCGCCTCGACCACGGGCGTAAAGCCAATTGAACAGCGCAGTACGGGCTCCGCCAATGTGCAGATAGCCGGTGGGCGAGGGTGCAAATCGGGTGACGACCTGATCGGACATTATAGTGATTAACCTTTTGGTAACCGCGTTGAGCGTAGAGTCGAGCCTGTCTAACGAGCCTCAAGGACGGGGGCAACCATGCGTGTTGTGGCGTGGGTCGAAGGTGCGTTGCTAAACCAGCGAGGGCACCTTTTGCCTTGGTCTCCGGTTTGTCTGGCCATCGGCATAGGCCTGTATTTCGCAATCCGGTTCGAGCCGGATGCGCGGATTTATTCGGGCCTGTCCGGGTTGGCCCTGCTTGCCATTTGGGCCAGCCGCCGGATGTCGTCTGCCTGGGCTCCGTTGGCAATAGGGGGGGCGCTGGTCGCCGTTGGGTTCATCCTGGCGGGTGCTCGCGCTCACATGGTTGCAGAGCCGGTTTTGAAATGGCGCTATTACGGCCCGGTTGAGGGGAGGGTCGTGGCGTTGGATCGCTCTGCTTCGGATGCGCTGCGGGTTACGCTGGACCAGGTACGGATCGGGGACGTGCCGTCGGACCAAGCCCCGCGGCGCATCCGACTTTCGTTGCATGGCGACCATGTACCGATTGTGCCAGGGCAACGCGTTATGACGACGGCCCATCTGTCACCGCCGCAAGGTCCCGTCGAACCCGGCGGCTTTGATTTTCGCAGACATGCCTGGTTTAAGCGCTTGGGCGCGGTCGGATACGCGCGCACGCCAGTGGTCACTGCCGCTCCGTCCCGCTTTGAGGCCGGGGTGCGTGTCGCTGCCGTGCGCATGGCCATTTCCGACAGAGTGAGAGAAGTGCTGCCAGGTGATGTCGGCGGCTTTGCCGCGTCTGTTTCGACCGGGGATCGCAGCGGCATCAGCGCCGCCGCTTTGGACAATTTGCGTGCGTCGAACCTTGCTCATCTGCTTGCAATCTCAGGCCTGCATATGGGGTTGTTGACAGGGTTCGTCTTTGTGACTTGCCGGGTACTGCTTGCGGCCTTGCCCGCGTTGGCGTTGCGGTGGCCGGTTCGCAAGGTTGCCGCGGTCTGCGCGCTGATCGCTGCAACGCTCTATCTGTTGCTTTCTGGGGGCAATGTCGCGACCGAGCGCGCCTTCGTGATGGTATCGGTTCTGTTTGGGGCGGTTTTGATCGATCGGCGTGCCATATCTTTGCGGGCCGTCGCGGTTGCCGCGCTGTTGGTGCTGTTTCTTCGCCCCGAATCATTGCTCAGCCCCGGTTTTCAGATGTCCTTTGCCGCCACGACAGCACTGGTCGCGGTTTTCGGTGCCCTTCGCGACGTCGAGGTTCCAAGAGTACCCAAGTGGTTGCGCCCGGTGGGTGGGCTTCTGTGCTCCTCGGCGGTCGCTGGTTTGGCGACGGCCCCAATTGGTGCGGCACATTTCAACATGGTGTCGCACTACGGCTTGCTGGCCAACACCCTGTCCGTGCCGGTTATGGGATCCGTCGTGGTTCCCTCGGCAGTTCTGGCAGCGATCCTCGCGCCTTTCGGGCTCGAGGCCGTTGCGATCCATGTGATGGGTATCGGACTGGCGTGGATCCTGGCCGTCTCGGACTGGGTGTCCGGCCTCGATGGTGCACGGGGCTTCGTTGCCAGCTCGCCCGGTTTTGTCCTGCCGCTGTTTTCCTTGGGTGCGCTGTGGGTCATTTTGTGGCAGGGACGCAGCCGCTGGGTCGGAGTTTTTCTGATGGCATTCGCCGCAGTATTCTGGGGACAAGGCCAGCGGCCCGAGGTGCTGATCGCCGATTCAGGTGGTTTGGTCGGGGTGATGACCGAGAAGGGCCGCGCGTTGAGCAAGGAAAAAGGCGCTGGGTTCGTCGCTTCGGTCTGGCTTGAAAACGATGGAGACGGAGCAACCCAGCCGGAGGCTGCGGGCCGGTGGCCATCGGCCCCAGATCTTGTTCAGCGATATCCTTTAGAGGATTTCCAGCTGGTCCACATCACGGGCAAGCGCGCGGCGCAGCAGGTCACCGTTTGCCGACCGGGCGAACTCGTGGTCTCTGCCGTGCCGATCAAACTGACCGGTGACTGCGCCGTTTTTGATCCTGACCGACTGCGAAAGACCGGCAGCCTTGCGATCCGCCAAGGAAAGATGTTCAGCAGCGCTGATGCGACGGGGCCGCGCCTTTGGTCACCGGCTCGGCCCGACGGCTTCAGTAAGTCCGAATAAGTCCGACGAGACGCCCTTGAACCTTGACCTTATCCTCGGGCAATACCCGCGTTTCGTAAGCGGGGTTGGCGGCCTCGAGCGCGATCGCCTGGCCGCGCCGGAAAAACCTTTTCAGGGTTGCCTCCTGATCTTCGACCAAAGCCACGACAATGTCGCCATTGTCTGCCGAAGACGTTTCGCGGATCACGACCACGTCCCCGTCATTGATACCGGCGTCGATCATGGAGTCTCCCCGCACCTCAAGGGCATAGTGTTCGCCACGGCCCGATACCATCGTGCCCGGTACCGCAACATGATGGGAAATGTGGCTGATCGCCTCGATAGGAACACCGGCGGCAATTCTGCCCATCACCGGAAGTTCGAGAGCGTCCACCGACACAGGATCGACATTGGCGGGGCGGGGCATGCTGGGCTTGTCACCTTCGATCACGCGGGGCGTGAAGCCGGCGGTCGGCTCGCCTCCAAGACTCTCGGGCAGTTTCACGATCTCGATCGCGCGCGCCCTGTGGGCGAGACGCCGGATGAACCCACGCTCTTCCAGTGCAGTAATCAACCGATGGATGCCGGATTTGGATCTCAGGTCCAACGCCGTTTTCATTTCGTCAAAGCTGGGTGGAACACCGTCCGCCTGAACGCGTTTGTGGATGAATTCCAGCAAATCCAATTGCTTCTTGGTCAGCATCGCTCACACCTCGTTGCCCATGCGTTTTCTTTTGTTCTACGCATGTTCACGTTTTGTGTCAATGGATTTGCCGGCTGAACCTAAATCGGCAGGTAGGACACCGTTTCCCCCGCAGCCCGTGCGGGATCGTTTGGAGGGCGCATCAGCAAGGCGTTCGACCGCGCCAGAACGCTGAGCAGCGAACTGTCCTGATCCTGGAATGCGCGTATCCCATCGCTTTCCAATCGAGCGCGCATATAGTGCTCGCGCGGGCCGTTTGGTGGAAGGGCCTCTGACAGGATGGCCTGATGGGGTATCGGGTCAACAGTCTGGATGCCCAGCATCTTTTTGACCAAGGGGACCAGGAAGAGATATCCGCAAACCATCGCGCTGACCGGGTTGCCGGGCAACCCGATCATCGCCGCATCACCCAGCCGCCCGGCCATCAGCGGCTTGCCGGGGCGCATCAGGACCTTGTAGAAGGATTGCTCGAGCCCCAGCCGATGCGATGCTTCGGCCACAAGGTCGTAGTCACCCACCGACGCTCCGCCAATTGTCACGACCAGATCGGAGCCTTCGGCCAAGCCAAACGCGGTTTCCAGCGATGACAGGGTGTCCTGTGCCACTGGCAACATGCGAACATGTGCGCCGGCTTTCTCGAGCAACGCTTTGATGCCAAACGAGTTCGAGGCAATGATCTGGTCAGGTCCCGGAGTTTCGCCCGGCATGACCAGCTCGTTTCCCGTGGCGATCAGCGCGATCTGAGGTTTGGTGGCCACGGAGACGGTTGGAACATTCATCGCCGCCAGAAATGCAAGATCTTCGGGCGAGAGGACTCGCGGCGCACTAACTACATCGCCGATGGTGAAGTCCACGCCTGCCGGTCGGATGTTGGTTTTTTGGCCGGGTTCTTCCGTGATCGTCAACAGATCGCCGCGCAGGTCGGTATCTTCCTGGATGACGACGAAATCTGCCCCGTCGGGGACCGGAGCCCCGGTGAAGATTCGAACCGCCTGGCCCGGGCCAACCTTGCCGGTGAAACGCTGGCCAGCGGCGGCCTCACCGATGACCTTGAACATCGCGTGACGTTCCACTTCGGCTGACTTCAGCGCATATCCATCCATTGAAGAGGCGGCAAACGGGGGTTGGTCCCGCTCGGCTTTTACATCCCGCATCAGCACTCGACCGGCCGCGTCAGCAAGCGCAATCTGCTCTTCGGGCATGGTGGCTACCAGGCCGAACAGCAGCTGTCGGGCTTCTTCAACCGTTATCATTTCGCCTCGTAACGACCTGATTTGCCGCCATCTTTCAGCAGAACGCGGATGCCGCCGATTTCCATTGCCTTGTCAACGGCTTTGGCCATGTCATAGACGGTCAGTGCTGCGGTAGACACGGCTGTCAGGGCCTCCATCTCGACGCCAGTCTGTCCAGTGGTCTTGACCGTCGCTTCGATCTGCACGCCCGGCAGGTCCGGGTCCAATGTCAGGTCAACCGACACCTTGGTGACAGGCAAGGGATGGCACAGCGGAATCAGGTCCGGTGTCTTCTTTGCCCCCATGATCCCGGCCAACCGGGCAACCCCCAGAACATCGCCCTTCTTCGCGCGGCCTTCGGAAATAATTTCAAAGGTTTGTTGCGCCATTTTCACGTAACCCGCGGCAACGGCGACGCGGTTTGTCGTGTCCTTGTCCGATACATCGACCATATGGGCCTGGCCGTCGCTGTCAAAATGCGTCAAGGGCATCACATGACCCCCGGCACCAGCGGGTTCGACAGAATGTGACGGGTCGCGGCGGCGACGTCCTGCTGCCGCATGAGGCTTTCTCCGATCAGGAAACACCGGGCACCATAGCGGGCGATATCCGCAAGGTCTTCCGGGGTGTTCAGCCCGCTTTCGCACACGATCATGCGGTCAGCGGGAACCAGCTTGGACAAGCGGCGAGTGGTATCAAGTGAGGTCTCGAATGTCTTGAGATTGCGGTTGTTTATCCCGATGAGAGGGCTTTTGAGATCGGCCGCGCGTTCAAGCTCGGCCTCGTCATGTACCTCGATCAGGACATCCATGTCCCAATCAAACGCGGTCTGTTCCAGTTCGGCGGCTTGCTGATCGTCGACCGATGCCATGATGATCAGGATACAGTCGGCACCCAGTGCCCGCGCTTCGACCACTTGATAGGGATCATACATGAAGTCCTTGCGCAGTGCCGGAAGCGAGCATGAAGCCCGGGCGGCGGTCAGAAACTCCTTGGCGCCCTGAAAGCTGGGTGTGTCGGTCAAAACCGAAAGGCAGGCGGCGCCACCTTCTTCATAGGCTTTTGCCAGCGCGGGCGGATCGAAATCCTCACGGATCAAACCCTTGGACGGGCTTGCCTTCTTGACTTCGGCGATCAGGCCATAACCACGGCGACTGGCCGTGCGCAGAGCATCCACAAAGCCGCGCGTTTCAGACGCTTCGCGGGCTTGTTGCTCGACCTCGTCAAGGGGAACTTGGGCTTTGTCGGCGGCGACTTCTTCCAGCTTGTAGGCCTTGATCTTATCCAGAACGGTTTCGGTCATGCGGCTTCCTGTGTGAGTTGTGCCAGAGCAGCAATCTTGTCTTTCGCCTTGCCGCTGTCGATGCTTTCGGCGGCCATTTCGACGCCTTGTTTCAGGTCCGGTGCAGCTTCGGCGACCACAAGGGCCGCAGCCGCGTTCAGCAGGACCGCATCCCGGTAGGCCGACGGCGCGCCATCCAGCAATGCGCGGAACGCGACGGCGTTTTCCTCGGGTGTTCCGCCCAGAATATCTTCAAACGGATGAACCGGCAGGCCCGCATCTTCGGGATGCAGTTCGACCTCTTTCACCCGTCCGTCCTCAAGCGACGCGACCCAGCTGATGCCAGTAATCGTCAACTCGTCGGTCCCGTCCGAGCCATGTACCAGCCAGGCGTGCTCGGCCCCGAGCAGACCAAGGGTTTCCGCCATCGGTCGGATCAGGTCGCGGCTGAAGGCTCCGGTCAGCTGCCGCTTGACACCGGCGGGGTTGGTCAGGGGGCCAAGGATGTTGAAGATGGTTCGGGTACCAAGCTCTTGCCGGGTGGGCATGACAAGGGCGATGGCCGGGTGATGCATGGGCGCCATCATGAACCCGATGCCGACGGTCTGCAAAGCCTTTTCAACGACTTGCGGCCCGACCATCACGTTGATTCCCATCTGTCCCAATGCGTCGGCGGCCCCGGATTTCGAGCTGAGATTCCGGTTGCCGTGCTTGGCCACGGTCACGCCCGCGCCAGCCACGACAAAAGCCGTTGCGGTCGAGATATTGAGCGTGCCTTTCCCGTCACCGCCGGTTCCAACGATGTCGATCGCGCCAGATGGCGCTTTGACCGCGTTGCATTTCGCGCGCATCACGGCGGCAGCGGCGGCATATTCCTCGACCGTTTCGCCGCGCGTCCGCATGGCCATCAACAGACCGCCGATCTGGCTGGGCGTGGCGCGGCCCTCAAACAGGATCTCAAAGGCCTGTTCGGCTTCGGCACGGGTCAGGGCGCGATCGGCCGCAGCTCCGATCAGCGGTTTCAGCGCGTCACTCATGCGGGGACTTTCATTTCGTTCAGGAAATTCTTCAGCAGAGCGTGGCCGTGTTCCGAGGCGATCGACTCCGGGTGGAATTGAACACCGTGGATCGGCAGCTCTTTGTGTTGCAGGCCCATGATGGTGCCGTCTTCCAACTCTGCCGTGATTTCGAGGCAATCGGGCAGGGTATCCCGATCGACGACCAGTGAGTGGTAGCGGGTCGCCTCAAACGGTGACGGCAGGCCGGCGAACAGGCCTTTGCCAGTGTGATGCATGGTTCCCATTTTGCCGTGCACGATTTCGTGGCACCGCACGACCTTGCCGCCAAAGGCCTGACCGATGGTCTGGTGACCCAGACAAACACCCATCAAAGGCGTGCGCGTTTCCGCAGCTGCCTCGGTCAGGGCGAGGCAGATCCCTGCCTGGTCAGGATCACAAGGGCCGGGACTCAGCAAGATGCCGGCAGGGTTCATGGCCATCGCTTCCTGCACATCCAGCGCATCATTGCGGCGCACGACCATTTCCGCGCCCAATTCGCCCAAATAGTGGACAAGGTTGTAGGTAAACGAGTCGTAGTTGTCGATCAGCAGCAGCATTTGGCACTTGTCTTGTGTTTGGGCAATTCGGACTGGCGATACAGCCCCGCGCCACGGTATAGTGTCGGGACATACATGCTCAGGCTTGTGCGGCAGCGTCAAGGGGACAACCCCAACAAGGCGACCGGACGGGTGAGTGCCGCAGAGACGGTGCACGGGCTGCCGAGGCAGGATGAAAGACGAGAGGCAAGAACAGATGGGCGGATTTATCGGTGGAATGATCGCCGGCGCGGTCGTTGTGTTGGTTCTGGGCGCAGTGCTTTCCCTGAACACGCCACTTGGCAGCAAACCGGATATTCAGACAGCGGCGCCAGCCGCGGTGGAAGCCGATCTGCCCAAGGCGGATACGGAAGTGCAGGGCGCTGGTCCGGATTCCGATCTTGTCGAAATCGCACCACGAGCGTTGGAGGCGCTGGACGATACGGCGGATGGGGCCACTGGACTGGATGGCATTCAGGCCGAGCCGGATGATCGTCCGCAGGTCGGTGACACCGTGGCAGGCCTGAACGACCCGGGTGCGGGAGACGCCGCGTCGGTCGATGTGACGACCGACGCGCCAGCCGCGCCCCCGGCGCCCGGACCGGTTCCCTCCAGTCCGGACGAGGAGGTCCAGCCCGTTACCGTGGACGCGACACCGCCGGCCGCACCACAGCCCCCGGCGCAAGAGGTCACGACCGTCGAGCCAGAGACCGCCGAACCAGAGACCGCGGCAAATGCGGAACTCGAGGCGACCCCGGCGCCGGAAACAGCCGCGCTGCCGTCGACACCTGAGCCGGATCAACCGACCGGAACCGGCGACAGCCCGATCGCGGTCGAGGGGGACGAAGACACGCAGCCCCGCAAACGGGCCCGGATCGCGACCTTGCCCCAGATCGGCGGCGAACAGGCAACGGCCTCATCTTCGATTGCCGGCAAACGCGTGATCCCGCTGACCGAACGCGATGATTCCCCGGCCGATCAGCCGGCAGAGGGTGAGGGCATGCCCGGTAAGCCGATCGATGCTTATGCCGCCGCCTTTGACAACCCGGATGCCAAACCGCTGATGTCGATCATCCTGATCGATGACGAAGGTGCGTTCGGGGCTGAGGCGCTGAAGGATTTTCCGTATCCGCTGAGCTTTGCGGTCAGCCCTTCGGATCCGCAAGCGGCGGAGAAGATGAAGCGCTATCGCGAGGCTGGGTTCGAAGTTCTTGCCTTGACCGACCTGCCAAAGGCGGCCAGCGCGCAGGATGCCGAAGTTTCGCTGGCGGTCTGGCTTGAAACCTTGCCTGAAACCGTTGGCCTGCTCGAGGGCGTGAACACCGGGATACAGGGCAACCGCAAGTTGGCCGATCAGGTGGCTGCCATCGCGGCAGGAACGGGCCGTGGGCTGGTCGTGCAGGACAACGGGTTGAACACCGTCCAAAAGCTGGCCGCGCGGAATGGCATTCCATCCAGTGTGGTGTTCCGCGACATCGACGGCGCGCGTCAGGATCCAACGGTCATGCGCCGGTTCCTGGACCAGGCCGCTTTTCGTGCCGGGCAGGAAGGCGCAGTTGTGATGCTGGGCCGATTGCGGCCCGAGACAATTTCGGCGTTGTTGCTCTGGGGGCTTGAGGATCGCGGCAACCGAGTTGCCCTGGCCCCGATCTCGGCGGTGATGAAAAGCCAGATCCAGTAATCAATGCAGAAAAAGAAGAAAAGGCGGCCAGATTGGCCGCCTTTTTTATGAATTCCCGGATCCGGTGAACCGCGCCGCATCCGCCGCGGCTCGCCTGATGGCATTCGATTTGTGCACGGTTTCCATGTATTCGGCCTCGGGGTCGCTGTCATAGACGACACCACCGCCGGCCTGGATATACAGTTTCTGGTCCTTCACGATGGCCGTACGCAGCGCAATGCACATGTCCATGTCGCCACCGGCGCTGAAATAGCCGACACCGCCGCCGTAGACACCGCGCTTTTCGGGTTCCAACTCGTCGATGATCTGCATCGCCCGGACCTTCGGTGCGCCTGACACCGTGCCCGCAGGCATCCCGGCAAAGAAGGCGTCCAGGGCATCCTTGTCGTCGGCCAACTCGCCCACAACGTTCGACACGATGTGCATCACGTGGCTGTAGCGCTCGATGATGAATTCCTCGGTCGGGCGGACGGTGCCGATTTTGGACACGCGTCCTGTGTCGTTGCGGCCCAGGTCCAGCAGCATGAGGTGCTCGGCCAGTTCCTTTTTGTCGGCCAGCAAATCCATCTCGTTCGCCTTGTCCTCTTCGGGGGTGGCACCGCGAGGACGTGTTCCGGCGATCGGCCGGATGGTCACTTCGTTGCCGAACACGCGCACAAGTATTTCGGGGCTGGCGCCGATCACCTGGAAGCCACCGAAGTTGAAATAGAACATGAACGGCGACGGATTCGTGCGGCGCAAGGATCGATACAGCGCAAAGGGCGGCAGCGGAAAATCTTGTGTCCAGCGTTGTGCCGGAACCACCTGGAAGATGTCACCAGCCCGGATGTACTCCTTGGCCTTTTCCACGGCTTCCATGTAGCCCGACTTGGTGAAGTTGGATACCGGCGGCGCGATCTCGTGTGCTTCGCCCAGATCTCGAGACTCCGAGGGCATTGCGCGTTCCAGGTCGCGCACCGCGTCCATCACACGCTCGGCCGCTTGAGCGTAAGCGGCCTTGGCTGACTGCCCGTCGCTGGCCCAGGCCGGAGACACAATAGTGACTTCGCCTTTCACGCCGTCCAAGACCGCAACCACCGACGGGCGCAGCAGTATCGCATCCGGCAGGCCCAAAGGATCGGGGTTCACATCCGGCAGGTGTTCGACAAGGCGCACCATGTCGTATCCCAGATAACCAAACAGGCCGGCCGCAGCCTGGGGCAGGTCATCGGGCAGGTCGATGCGGCTTTCGGCGAGCAGCGCGCGCAGGTTGTCCATCGGGTTGCCATCTTGCGCGTCGAACGCATCCGCATCAAACCGCGCCGAACGGTTCAATTCCGAGGTTTCGCCCCGACAGCGCCAGATCAGATCCGGCTTCATCCCGATGATCGAATACCGCCCGCGAACTTCGCCTCCGGTCACCGATTCAAGGACGAAGGCGTCCTTCTGGGCGCCCGTCAGCTTGAGCATCAGCGAAACCGGTGTGTCCAGATCCGCGGCCAGACGGGTATAAACGACCTGGTTCTGTCCGGCCTCATAGGCGCGGGCAAAGCTGTCGAAATCGGGTGTCAGAGCCATTTTCGTTCTGGTCAGAAGTTGGCCTGAACCGCGTTCAGCGCGCGCTGGTCCAGGGTCGGCTGCGCGCGTGTCTGAGCGTCGCGCACATAGATGTCGAAAATGTTTTGGGCCAGTGCCTGGTTCAGCTGAGCGGCAGCGGCCTCTTGCATCAGGCGCTGTTCGTCGGTTTCCGCAGGCGGAAGAACCTCGTCCAGCCGCACGATGAATGCCGCATCCGGTCCCGCGATCACGCGCAGTTCATTGGGCTCCATCTCAAAGATCTGGGTCATGAAGTCGGCCGGGACGTTATCCAGAAACGCAGTCCGGGTAAGCGCGTTTTCGACGCGGAATGGCAGCCCGGTCGCCGTGAAATCACCGTCGACGGCCAATTGAGTCACGATGCCGTTGGCCTGTTCCTCAAGCGCCTTGGCTGTCTGTTCCTGTACCCATGCGGCGGCGACGCGGTCGCGTGCGGACTCCAGCGGCTCGGGGCGCGGCGGCAGAACCTCGTCCAGTCGCAGGGCAAAGATCGAACCATCCTCGAGGAATCCGATTTCAGGGAAATCATCTTCGCGGACGGCCTGCGCAGCCTGGCGGAAGCCGTCATACGCGGCGATGCCGTCATCGCTTTGACGGGTCCAGTCAATCTTGCCAAGCTCCATTTCGGTTTCGTTGGCCAATTCTTCCAGCGTGGCGCCGCCGGCCAGCATGTCGTTGATGTCTTCGGCCTGGCTCTCAATCAGGCGCCGGGCGCGTTCGCCGGCCAGCTCTGCACGCAGTTCCGGTTCGGCGTCCTCAAAGCTCACGTTCTGTTCGGCCAGCGATCCGTTGACCCGGAACAGGGCCGGACCAAAGACCGAGGGCAGGGGGCCCACGACCTGATCAATCTCTGCGGCAAAAACGGCATCCGCGGCCTCGCCCAGATCTTCGCGGGTCACATCACCCAGATCGACGCTGCTCAGTTCAAGTTCGCGCTCGCGTACCAGCTGCTCAAAATCCGCTCCGCCGACTTCCAGCTGCGCCATCGCCGCAGTCGCCTCTTCCTCCGAGGGGTAGACCAGCCGCTCAACCAGACGACGTTCGGGTTGCTGATACTGGTCCTTGCGCTGCTCATACAGACGCTTGAGCGCGTCTTCGTCGATTTCGACCGTATCCTGCAGCATCTCCGGCGACAGAACGGCGTAGGTGATCTTTTTGGTGCGCGGCAGGGTGAACCGATCGGTATTCGCGTCGTAATACGCTTGGATCTCGGCGTCCGTCGGCTCGGGGATCGGGGTCGTCAGAGCGTCCTGCGACAGAGTTGCGACGGTAAAGCTGCGGCGAGCGAGAACATAGTCGGCCAGGGCTTTGGTCATGATCGCGGGCATTTCAACACCGTCCATCATCGCGCCTTGGACGATTGTCCGCGCTGTTTCCTTTCGCAGGTCTTCCTCGAACTCGGTTTCGGTCATGCCGATCTGTTCCAGCTGGAAGCGGTAGGCTTCGCGGTCAAAAGATCCGTCAGGGCCCTGAAAGGCCTGAATGCCGACGATTTCCTTCTGCAGGTTGGCATCACCGATCGAAACACCCAGCTGTGCGACCTCATTGTTCAGGGCTGCCAGCGAAACCAGGCGCGCCAAGGCCCGCTGATCCAACCCCAGTTCCCGGGCCTGTGACATCTGCATCGGTTGACCGGTCTGCGCCTCGACTGCGCGGATTTCGCGCTGCAGCTCGCGGACATAGGCATCGACCGAAACGTCCTCATCCCCGACCTGGGCGACTGTGCGAACCGTTCCGCTGAGGTTGACGGCGCCAAAACCGGCAAGACCCAGCATCAGCATGCCCATGAGAATCCAGACGAAGGTTTTGGAGAGTTTGTTAATGCCTGCGGCCATAGTGCCCTCTTGGATCTTGCGGCAGGGTTCTGCCGTGACTGTTGCGGCCCTGAATACGACGCGGGATGCCGGGGGGCAAGCTCAGAAGGACAGAGCCTGCAAGCGGTCGAACAATAGCCCGATTCCGGCGCGGTCCAGATTGGCGAAAGCAATGCGCACCTGGCGTTTCCCGGCGGGGTCGTGATCGGGCATGAACATCGTGCCCGGCAGCAGCAGAATACCGGCGTCACCGACCAATCTGCGCGCCAGTTCGTCCGACGGCATGTCGAACGGGTGTTCGAGATAGGCGAAATAGGCCCCCAGACCCAACAGCCGCCAGCCCTTGTCCGTCAGGCGGGGCATGTTCTCGGTGATTGCGGCGCGGCGATCCAGAATCTCGGCGCGTTCCCCGGCCAGCCACTGTGACAGGTTCTGCATCCCCCACAGCGCCGCGAACTGGCCCATCTGGCCGGGGCAGATGGCGACGGTGTCGAGGAATTTCTCGACCTCTGCCAGCAGCGGCGCACCGGTGGCAATCGCGCCCACCCGGTGACCGGTCAGGCGATAGGCCTTCGAGAAGGAATAGAGATGCACCAGCGTCCGATCCCAGTCGGGCTGCTGGAACAGCGCGTGTGGCGGGCCGCTGCGGCTGTCGAAATCACGATAGGTTTCATCGACCAGCAGGCGCAGGCCATGCTGTTGCGCCAAGTCATAGAAGGCACGGACCAGATCCGCCGGGTATTCGACGCCACCCGGGTTGTTGGGTGTGACCAACGCGATCGCGCGCGTGCGCTTGGTGATCAGCGCGCGCGCCTGTTCCGGATCGGGCAGCAGGTCCGACCCGGTCGGCAGATCAACCGTTTTGACACCGGCCATGTCCAACCACATTTTATGGTTGAAATACCAAGGCGTTGGCAGGATGACCTCATCCTCTTGATCCGTGATCGCCGAGATGACCGAGGCAAAGGCCTGATTGCAGCCCGAGGTGATGGCTGTCTGCTCCGGCCGAACCTCGGCAGCGTAGTGATCGCCGATCTCACGCGCGAGCTCTGCGCGAAGATCGGGGTTGCCCAATACCGGGCCGTAGAGATGTGCGGCGTCCTGATTGATCGCAAAATCGGCCATCGCCTGCCGCAGCGCCAGCGGCGGCGGATCGACCGGCGCCGCCTGGCTGACGTTGATCAGCGGGCGGTCTTCCGAGAACGTGACCCCTTCGAGCCAACGCCGCGCCTCCATCACCGGAGGGGCGAAGGTGGCGGCGGTGCGGGTCAATGTCATCAGGTGTCCGGTCTTGCTGATTTGTGGTGGAAAAGTGGGATCAGTCGGTGCCGCGATAGGGCTCGACATATTGCAGGGCCATATCCCAAGGGAAGAAGATCCAGGTGTCTTGGCTGACCTCGGTGATGAAGGTATCGACCATCGGGCGGCCCTTGGGCTTGGCATAGACCGTGGCGAAATGGGCCTTGGGGTACATCTTGCGCACCAGTTCCAGCGTCTTGCCGCTGTCGACCAGATCATCGATGATCAGCACGCCCTCACCATCCCCCATCAGATCGGCATCGGGGGCCTTGAGCACCTCTGCCTCGCCACGTTCCTGATGGTGATAGGATTTGACGCTGATCGTATCTACGGTGCGGATGTCCAGCTCTCGGCTGACGATCATCGCAGGTGCCATGCCGCCACGCGTGATCGCGACGACGGCGCGCCATGCGCCCTCATCCGGTCCCTGACCGTCCAGCCGCCAGGCCAGCGCGCGCGAGTCGCGGTGAATCTGGTCCCAGCTGATATGAAAGCCTTTTTCGTGTGGCAGGCGGTCCTTTGCGCTCATGGTCTTATCCCTTTTCCACATCCGGCGCGTCGACGGCTTTCATGCCGACGATGTGATAACCCGAGTCAACGTGCAGGTTTTCACCGGTCACGCCGCTGCTGAGGTCGGACAGAAGATAAAGGGCCGATTTGCCCACGTCATCGATGGTCACGTTGCGGCGCAAGGGAGAGTTGTACTCGTTCCACTTCATGATGTAGCGGAAGTCGCCGATGCCGCTGGCGGCCAGAGTCTTGATCGGCCCGGCGGAGATCGCGTTGATGCGGATGTTGTCCTTGCCCAAGTCCTCGGCCAGGTATTTCACCGACGCCTCGAGCGCGGCCTTGGCCACACCCATGACATTGTAATGCGGCATGACCTGCTCAGCACCATAATAGGTCAGGGTAATGGCGCTGCCGCCGTCGGTCATCAGCTTCTCGGCGCGTTGCATCACCGCGGTGAAAGAGTAGACCGACACGTCCATCGTCAGCTTGAAATTCGCGCGCGACGTGTCGACATAACGGCCGCGAAGTTCGTTCTTGTCGGAGAAACCAATGGCGTGGACGACGAAATCCAGCTTGCCCCATTTCTCTTTCAGCGCTGCGAACAGTTCATCGATCGACTCTTCGTTGCTGACGTCACACGGCAGGACGATTTCGCTCCCCAGTTGGGCCGCCAACGGGTCGACCCGTTTTTTCAGTGCATCCCCCTGATAAGAGAAAGCCAGTTCGGCTCCGGCTTCGGACAAGGCGCGGGCGATTCCCCATGCGATTGATTTGTCATTGGCCAGTCCCATGATGAGGCCGCGCTTGCCGGCCATCAACTGATTTGACATGTTCGGTTCTCCGCCTGTCGTCGCGATGTGTTGCGTTGGTTTATGCCATTGATTGCGCTGCATCAAGGCCATGCACTCTTGCCCGGGGCGGGTTCTCGCCGTAGGGTCATGTTCAATTCGTTCCAGGGGATGGACATGAGTGAGCGAAACGGCATCTTTGCCGGTGACGATCCGTTCGTGATCGCGGCCCGTTGGTTGGCCGAGGCCGAAAAGACGGAACCGAACGATCCGAACGCGATTGCCCTGGCGACCGTGGACCCCGATGGTATGCCGAACGCACGGATGGTGTTGCTGAAGGATATCGAGGCGGACTCCTTCGTTTTCTATACCAACTATCACAGTGCCAAGGCCCAAGAGCTGGATGCGGCCGGCAAAGCCGCCTTTGTGATGCACTGGAAATCACTGCGGCGTCAGATCCGGGTTCGTGGTACAATCACCAAAGAAGACGGTCCCTTGGCCGACGAATATTATGCGTCACGCTCGCTGAAAAGCCGGCTGGGTGCCTGGGCATCGCGACAGTCGGAACCTCTGAGCAGCCGGGCTGCTTTGATGGCCGAAGTTGCAAAGGTGACGGCAAAGCTGGGATCCAACCCGCCGAGGCCCGAATTCTGGGGTGGCTACAGGCTGACGCCGGTTGAAATCGAGTTTTGGGCGGATGGTGCCTTTCGGCTGCACGACAGGTTCCGCTGGCGGCGCGACCCGTCCGAGCAAAAGTGGAACGTACAGAGGTTGAATCCATGACGTTCGCGTATCGTGAAATGCAACACCCGGAAATGTCTGAATTTTTTCAGCTTGAATTTGCCCGACGTTTCCATACACATCAGACCCCTAACGACCCTTTGAATCTCGTGATGGGAACACCGTGCCAGAAGACCTGAACAGCATGTACCGCGTTCGTGGACACGTAAAATGGTTTGACCCTGCAAAGGGGTATGGCTTTGTCGTGTCCGACGATGGCGGTCCTGATATCCTGCTGCACGTGAACGTTCTGAGGAACTTCGGGCAAAGCTCGGTCGCGGATGGCGCGGGCATTGAGATCATGACTCACCGCACCGATCGTGGCGTTCAAGCGGTTGAGGTCGTGAGCATTGATCCGCCCGAGCGGGCCGACTCGGTGATGCTGGCGGATTTCGCCGAAATGGATCCCAATGAGATCGCGCATGCGCCGCTCGAGGCCGCGCGGGTCAAGTGGTTCGACAAGAGCAAGGGTTTCGGCTTTGCCAATGTCTTTGGTCGCAGCGAGGACGTGTTTCTGCATATCGAAGTTCTGCGCCGGTCCGGGTTGGCGGATCTCCAACCGGGCGAGGCGCTGGCGATGCGGGTCATCGACGGCAAGCGGGGCCGCATGGCCGCACAAGTGCTTGCGTGGGAATCCGCGCTCAATGACTGAGCGCTGCGCGTGATGCGGATTCTGGGCGGTCTTCTTCTGAGTATTTTTCTGTCACAAGGCGCCTTTGCTGAATGCCGGTCTGACCGGGTGGACCTTCGCAATGACAAGGCACAGGTCCGGTTTCTGGTCGAATTGGCAGTTTCCCCGCAGGAGCGGGCAAAGGGTTTGATGTTCCGCGAAAGCATGCCTCAGGGCGAAGGGATGCTGTTCGTGTTCGATCCGCCCCAGCCGGTCGCATTCTGGATGAAGAACACCTTGATCCCGCTGGACATGATCTTTCTGGATCGCACAGGTTTGGTGACCCGTGTTCATTCCGATGCCGTACCGGGGGATCTGACCCCAATCGAGGGCGGCGATTCGGTCTTTGCGGTTCTTGAGGTGAATGCGGGGCTTGCCGCCCGTTACTCGATCGCACCGGGTACGGTCATGCGGCACGAAATTTTTTCGCAAGGCCCTGCATTCTGGCCCTGTTAGGGCTTTTCAAATCCGAATGACGCCGTTAGGAAGGCGCACGGTCCGGGGCGTGGCGCAGTCTGGTAGCGCACCTGTTTTGGGTACAGGGGGTCGTGAGTTCGAATCTCGCCGCCCCGACCACTTTCCTTACAACGGAGTTCCACCGAAATACCGGTAGAGCCGTGTCAATTCATCATCCAGAACCGAGCTTTCGACGGGAACCTTGATCGTCGCTCCGTCCTTCTGGGGGACCAGGAAAAACAACTCGGCATCGACCCGGTAACCGGCCTGATTGCGGGTCGAAGACATGCGGCGCACCCCTTTGGGCAAGTCCTGCGGGTAACCGTCATAGTTGAGGATCAAGAACGCGGTGGTTTCCGGAGGCAGAGAGGAACGGCACTCGAAACTGCTGCGCTCGGGCCGTGTGAACCGTTCCTCCGGACCTTCGCAGCTGATCTCGAACGTGCTGAATAACTGATCGGGGTATTCGGCGAACTGAGCGCTGCGTGAAGACTGTTCCGGCTCGGGCGTCGCACAAGCGGCCAGCAAGGTAAGGACCGGAAACAAACGGATAATCGAGGTTCTCACGGCGCACTCCGTCATTTGTGTGTCGTGATGCGTCGCGTTGCGCTGCCACGAAGATTGGTGATTCTCCTCACAGTATGGGGCACGGGCGGGCAGGTGACCATTTTCTCGTAACCGGGCCGGGAAAAAAGAAAATCCGATTTGACCGATCTGCACGGTTTTGTGGACAGCGTTGTGGAGGAATCGGCGCGTTCTGTCTTGGCCCATCTTGCGGTTTTGCGGTCAACAGAAAAGTTTTGGTTCGGAGACAAAAAATGCCGTTGACCAACTATGGGTAGATACGCCAGATTGTATGGGCCGAGTGAGTTGCCACTAAATCTGGTAGGAATAGCCAGAGTTGGCATAGGGCGAGGGTCGGAAAGCACTCCAAACTGACGTGCAACCGTGCAAACGGGTTCGCGCTGCCAAAGGCAGCGCCCGGTCCTTTGCGTCCCTGATCGGCGGTCAAGGCGGGCGGCACCCCGCCAGAAAACGGAATTGGTGCCGGACAACCGAATTTGGGCTGATTGATCTAGGGCGGCGGACATGAAGATTGAAAGAACATTTACCAAGGCAGGGCAGGACGCATACGCAGAATTGGACTTCGTGTCCGTCACGTCCGAGATCCGCAATCCGGATGGAACGATCGTGTTTCGCCTTGATAACATCGAGGTCCCCTCTCGGTGGAGCCAGGTCGCCAGCGACGTGATCGCTCAGAAGTATTTCCGCAAGGCCGGCGTTCCCAGCAAACTGAAAAAAGTCCGTGAGAAGGACGTGCCCGAGTTTCTGTGGCGCTCGGTTCCGGCCGACGATGCCGAATTTGGTGGCGAAACGTCTTCGAAGCAGGTGTTTGACCGCCTCGCGGGTGCCTGGGCTTATTGGGGCTGGAAGGGCGGTTACTTCTCGACCGAGGAGGACGCGCGCGCCTATTTCGACGAGATGCGTTATATGCTGGCGACACAGCGTGCCGCGCCGAACAGCCCGCAATGGTTCAACACCGGTCTACACTGGGCCTATGGGATCGACGGCCCGGCCCAAGGTCACCACTATGTGGACTACAAGACCGGCAAACTGACCAAGTCGAAATCGGCCTATGAACATCCGCAGCCGCATGCGTGCTTCATCCAGTCGGTCGACGATGACTTGGTGAACGAAGGCGGCATCATGGATCTGTGGGTGCGCGAGGCGCGCCTGTTCAAATACGGCTCGGGTACCGGGACCAACTTCAGCCATCTGCGCGCGGAAGGCGAAGCGCTGTCGGGTGGCGGCAAGTCCTCGGGCCTCATGGGCTTTCTCAAGATCGGCGACCGCGCCGCTGGCGCGATCAAATCAGGCGGGACAACCCGTCGGGCAGCAAAGATGGTGATCGTCGATGCAGATCACCCTGACATCGAGCAATTCATCGAATGGAAGGTGATCGAAGAGCAGAAGGTGGCCTCGATCGTTGCCGGATCGAAGATGCACGAGAAGATGCTGAACGGCATTTTCGAGGCCATCCGCGCCTGGGACGGCGCGCAAGCGGATGCCTATGATCCCAAGAAGAATGACGCGCTGAAAACGGCGATCCGCGAGGCGAAAAAGGTCGCGATCCCCGAGACTTACATCAAGCGCGTGCTTGACTACGCCAAGCAGGGCCACGACAGCATCGAGTTCCCGACCTATGATACCGATTGGGACTCTGAGGCCTACAGCTCGGTCTCGGGGCAGAACTCGAACAACTCGATCCGTGTGACCAATGCCTTCCTGAAGGCGGTCGAGAAAGATGCCGATTGGGAGCTGATCAATCGTACCGACGGCAAGGTTGCCCGCACGGTCAAAGCACGCGATCTGTGGGAAAAAGTCGGCCACGCGGCCTGGGCCTGCGCCGATCCGGGCATTCAATTCCACGACACGGTCAACGAATGGCACACTTGCCCCGAAGACGGCGAGATTCGCGGCTCGAACCCGTGCTCGGAATACATGTTCCTGGATGACACGGCCTGCAACCTGGCGTCGATGAACCTGCTGACCTTCCTGAAGGATGGCGAGTTCCAGGCGGCCGACTACATGCACGCGGCCCGTCTTTGGACGCTGACGCTGGAAATCTCGGTGACGATGGCGCAGTTCCCGTCGAAAGAGATCGCGCAGTTGTCTTATGACTTCCGTACGCTGGGTCTGGGATATGCCAACATCGGCGGGCTGCTGATGAACATGGGTTATGGCTACGACTCGGACGAGGGTCGGGCGATCTGTGGCGCACTGACCGCAATCATGACCGGCGTTGCCTACGCCACCTCGGCCGAGATCGCCGGAGAGCTGGGGCCGTTCGCTGGCTACAAGCGCAATGCCGAGCATATGCTGCGGGTTATCCGCAACCACCGTCGCGCTGCCCAGGGTGTGACCGAGGGCTATGAGAAGCTGTCGGTCAAGCCGGTGCCGCTGGATCACGCCAACTGTCCGGACAAACGCCTTGTCGATCTGGCCATGAGCGCCTGGGACGAAGCGTTGAGCCTGGGTGAGAAGAACGGCTACCGCAACGCGCAGGCCACCGTGATCGCGCCGACCGGCACGATCGGACTGGTGATGGACTGCGACACCACCGGGATCGAGCCCGACTTTGCGCTGGTCAAGTTCAAGAAACTGGCCGGGGGCGGCTACTTCAAGATCATCAACCGCTCGGTGCCGTCGGCGCTGGAAAAGCTTGGCTATTCCTCGGCCCAGATCGAGGAGATCGTGTCTTATGCAGTCGGGCATGGCACCATCGGCAACGCGCCGGGGATCAACCACACCTCGCTGACCGGTCACGGGTTCGGCCCGAACGAGCTGGCCAAGATCGACGCAGCGCTGGAAAGCGCGTTCGACATCCGGTTTGTCTTCAACCAGTGGACGCTGGGCGAGGATTTCTGCACCGGCGTCCTGGGCATCCCGGCCAGCAAGCTGAACGATCCGACCTTTGACATGCTGCGCCATCTGGGTTTCAGCAAGTCGGATATCGACGCGGCCAACGACCATGTCTGCGGCACCATGACCCTGGAAGGGGCCCCGCATCTGAAGCCCGAGCACTATGCAATCTTCGACTGCGCCAACCCGTGTGGAAAGAAGGGCAAGCGGTTCCTGGGTGTTGACAGCCACATCACCATGATGGCTGCGGCGCAAAGCTTCATCTCGGGCGCGATCAGCAAGACGATCAACATGCCCAATGACGCCACGATCGAAGATTGCCAGAAGGCCTACGAGCTGTCCTGGAGCCTGGGTGTCAAGGCCAACGCGCTGTATCGCGACGGGTCCAAGCTCAGCCAGCCGCTGGCAGCGGCGCTGGTCGAGGATGACGACGAAGCGGCTGAAATCCTCGAAAGCGGCTCGATCCAGGAAAAGGCCGTGACCCTGGCCGAGAAGGTCGTCGAAAAGGTGGTGGTCAAAGAGATCATCCGCAGTCACCGCGAAAAGCTGCCGCATCGTCGCAAGGGGTATACCCAAAAGGCGATCGTGGGCGGGCACAAGGTCTATCTGCGCACCGGCGAATTCGAAGACGGGCAGTTGGGAGAGATCTTCATCGACATGCACAAGGAAGGCGCTGGCTTCCGTGCGATGATGAACAACTTCGCCATCGCCGTCTCGGTCGGTCTGCAATATGGCGTGCCGCTGGAAGAGTTTGTCGATGCCTTCACCTTCACCAAGTTCGAACCGGCCGGGATGGTTCAGGGCAACGACTCGATCAAAAACGCGACGTCGATCCTCGACTACATCTTCCGCGAACTGGCCGTGTCGTACCTCGATCGCACCGACCTGGCGCATGTGAAACCCGAGGGCGCAACATTCGACGACTTGGGTCGTGGCGAAGAAGAGGGTGTATCGAACGTCTCGGAGATCAGCGACAGCGCGGCTTCGAAATCCTTGGAGGTTCTGAAACAGATCAGCTCGACCGGTTATTTGCGCAAGCGTTTGCCGCAGGACCTGATGATGTTCAACGGCGCCGCCGGCGAAGCGACCGGACTGTCCGAGGCGGCCGTGACCTTTGAAACCAAGAGCGAAACCACCGTCGTCACCGAAACGGCTACCGGGATGGATGCCCGGACCAAAGCCAAAATGCAGGGATACGAGGGTGATCCTTGTGGCGAATGCGGAAACTACACGCTGGTGCGCAACGGCACCTGCATGAAATGCAACACCTGCGGGGCAACCAGCGGGTGTAGCTAAGGCAAACGCCCCGCCAGGCGGGGTGTAGGGACCTGGATTTCCCCCCGGACTTCCGGTCCCGACGAATACGGATCAGGGCGTTGAGACTTACCCTAGGTCGCCCTGGTCCACTCGGCCGGCATGCCCGTGCTGGCCGGGAACAGGGTGGGGCGGAATATCGGTCCTTCCCACTCTCTCACGGGGCGGGTGCGCTCGTCCCATGTGCAGTCCAGGCCGCAGGCAAAAAAATACCGGGCGGTCAACGAATTGAGCCTGGACAGCAAAACTGACAGGGGGGCTTCGGCCCCCTTTCTTTTTTCGACTCGGTCGGGCTGAGCGGCAGATTGCCGGGAACGGGGGTACGGATGAGGGAAGTTGTGCCGATGCGCCAGCGGGCGGCTTGGCACAGCGAAAGCTTGCGACTCCAAATGGCCCAAACGGGCAGGGATTGGCGCGAATTGCTGGAAAATCTTTGCGGCCGATGACAGTGCGGCTGAGCAGGTGTTTTGTGTGCCTGTCCGGACAGACTACCACAAACCCCCTATCAGGAGACTGACAATGAACTCTCAGAAACTGGCCGTTCTGGCCGCAGTTGCCCTCGGGTTCCCTGCGCTTGCATTCGCGCAGAGCTCGGCTGACGCAAATGGCGACGGCGTTCTGACCATCGAAGAGGTTCAGGCCGTTGTGCCCGACATGGATGCCGATGCGTTCTCGCTTTTGGACGCGAATGGTGACGGCGCTCTGGATGAGGCCGAAATCGCAGCCGCGCAAGAAGCCGGTCTGCTGCCGCCCAGCAACGGTTAACAGCTTGAAGTACGAGGCAGCCCAGAGTGATCTGGGCTGCTTTTCAATTGGTTATGCGGGTAAGTGAATGTTGAACCTGCTTCTGAGTTCCGCATCCAGCGCCGGATCGAAACGCGCCGGGGACGGAGCGCCAAGGATCTCCTCTTTGCGCGCGGTTGCCTTTTCGACCAGGTCCGGCTTGCCCAGCTCGGCCCATTCCTTGGGCGAGGTCCGGTCGCCAAGCGCCGGATAGACATAGTCGGCCTGCATCCGGCTGAGTGTTGCGTCGGTTCCCAGGTAGTGACCCGGACCACCGAGACAGACCGACGCGATCTGGTCCAGCGCCAGCGTTTCGTCCGTGACCTCGATCCCACGAACGCATCGCAGGGCCTGACCGATCAGATCGTCACCAAGGATCAGGCTTTCAAAGCAGAAACCCAGCAGCGAAGCGTGCATGCCGGCTGCTTCGTAGACCATGTTCAGGCCGGACAGCCCGGCCATGACGTTGGAACACATCTGCTCCCATCCGGCTTGCATGTCGGGCAGTTTGGAGTCCGAAGCACCGGCTGCAGCGCCGCCGGGCAGGTCGTAGAATTTGTGCATCTGGGCGCAACCTGCCGTCAACAGGGCCTGCTCGCCAGATCCGACGCTCATTGCACCGGTCCTGAGATCAAGGCCAAAAGGCCAAGTGCCAAAAACCGCCGGGGCGCCTGGGCTTACGGCGTTTACATAAACCAGACCTGCCAGGCATTCCGCCGTAGCCTGGACAATCGCACCGGCCACCGTTGACGGGGCCGTGGCACCCGCCATCCCAGCGGATAGCAACAGGACCGGCATCCCCGCCTTGATGCATTCTTCCATCACCTGGCAGCTCTCGGTCGCGAATTTCATCGGAGGCACGACAAAGCAGTTCGAGTTCGAGACGAAGGGCCGTTCACGCCATTTATCCTCGCCGCCAGCGATCATATGCAGCATTTCCATGGCCGGAGCTACATAGCTGGGGTCTGTGAAGGATGTTCCGACATGCTTGTAAGTCCCAGAACAACAAGCATAAATCGTGTTCAGGTCCATCTCGCGGTTGTCGGTGATGTCACGGCAGACCATGGGGCGCTGCACGAAATGGATATTGTCCAGTTGTTCGCAAATCCGCGCGGCATCGTGCAAGTCCTGCACGGTTGAGTCGCGGTAGTTGCGGCCTTGGGCGTCGACCATGCTGACGGCTGCACCGGCGGTTCCATAATGAACGCGTCCGCCGGACAGTTCGAGATCGGTTTTGCCGTCGCGGCTGTACAGCGTTACCGACCGGTTGGCGCGGGCGATCGTGTCCTCGACCAGCGCCCGGGGAAAACGGATGCGTCCGTCATCGCCCAGCGTACAGCCGGCATTGACCAGGTAATCGATCCCGCTGGGTGGCGCGTCGGCCAGACCGATGGTTTCGAGCGCATCGAGAGCGGCGGAGTGAATACGCTCCATGTCCTGTTGGCTGAGCGGTTTGTAGGTGCCGCCCTCAAGCCCCGGGCGGACGGGGCGTAGATGTTCGGGCAGGGCCGCGGCACGGGCGGCCCGTCGGGCGGCGCGGCCGCCACTGCGGGACGTTGAGCGGGAGTGGTCGTTCATGGTGAGGATTCCAAATTGAAAGTCAGGTCAAAAGGGGGAAGCTTCAACCCGTCACGGCCGTCCTCGTGCCGCACGCCCCCGATCGGCACCGATGGTGCGGCTGATCAGGCAGATCTTCCAGATATCGTTTGGCATGTGGTCCTCAACTCCTGTGACGAATGGTGTCAGGGTCCGCGCAAGCAATCTGTCCTGTTTGCGACCGATGTCGCTTTTGGCCCCGAAAATTTGGAACTTCGATGAACGCCGCAGGAAATCCTCATGCAAAGGGCGAAATATGTTATGCTTCCATTACTTATTGTTAAGATTTGCGTGACTTGAATTGATCTGACGGCACCAAAGCACATGTTTAATTGAGGTGCACATTACCGCATCTGTTGCAATCGCAAAGGGTGCTGAACGAAAACCGGAGGTCTGCATGAAACTGATCCGCGCCTTGCTGTCGGTCCTGCTGATTCCAGCGGCGCAGGTGGCGTTGGCCGAGGATTGGACCGGGCCTTATGCCGGGTTCACCTTCGGATATACCGACGCGGACGGCCCCGGCGGCAGTGGGGGCAACTCGGGCAGCATCGGCGCGAATATCGGATACGATCTGGATCTGGGCAGCTTCGTCGTCGGGGGTGAGTTGGAATATGACCGGCTGAACCTCGACCTGGGCGCTTCGGAGGGCAGTTTGGACAGCGTATCCCGCGTGAAACTGCGCGGCGGGTATGAGTTCGGGCGCGCTTTGGGCTACGTCGTGGTGGGTGCCGCGCGGGCGAATACTTCGGGCGACAGCGACACGGCGGCCGTCTACGGGATCGGCGTAGCCTACCCTCTGGGCGACCGCCTGATCATCAGTGGCGAAGCCTTGCGGCAGAATTTCAACGATGTCACGCGGTCGCGCGGCGATCTGGATACCAACACCTTCAATCTGCGCACGACCTTCCGGTTCTGAACAAAACCCGTCTCGGTCACTCGGCCGCCGTCTGGCTCGCCAACCGGGCGGCGAAATCGCATAGGGTCTGAAGGGCGGCGGCGAACCGGTCATCGTCAATGGTCATGGCCACGCGCACATGTCCAGCGGCGGCTTGGCCGAAGCTTTCTCCGGGCATGACCGCGATGGCGTGGGTGTCCAGCAGCGCATTGGCGAAGTCTTCGCCGCTTTGCCCCGTCGCGCGGATGTCCAGCATCAGATACATCGCGCCTTGAGCCGGGATCAGGCCCACCGTGTTCTGTCGGGCCAGAACCTGCATCGCCAGGGCGCGGCGGCGGCGGAAGGGGGCCGCGACCTCTTCCTCCAGTTCGTCCCCGGCGGTCAGCGCAAAGCTGGCAGCGTCCTGAATGAATCCCGGAACCCCGTAGGTGGTGTGCGTGGCAAGGTTGATCAGATGTTCGATGGCCTCTTCGGGGCCAACGATCCAGCCACAGCGCGACCCGGTCATGGCGTGGGATTTCGACATCGAGCCCACGACCAGGGTGCGGTCGGCCATACCGGGCAGGGCGCGGGGCGACAGGTGTGCGCCGTCCCAGACCTGCGTGTCATAGACCTCGTCCGAAATCAGCCAGATGTCGCGTTCGCGGCACAGATCGGCGATCTCGGTCAGGGTCTCGCGGGAATAAACGACCCCGGTCGGGTTGTTCGGCGTGTTGATCAGCAATGATGCGGCACCCTCGGCCCGTTCCGCGATCCGGGCCGCGTCGGGTTGAAAGGCGTCCTCGGCCCGGGTCTGAACCGCGCGCGCGATCGCGCCCGCCCCTCGGATCGTGCCGGGATAGGTCGCGTAGAATGGATCGAGATAGAGACCCACATCGCCCGGGTCGCACGCTGTCATATGCGCGGCGAACAGTGCGGCTTGTCCGCCCGGGGTGATCAGCACGTTGTGGCGCGTGGTGGGAACGCCCGTGCGGGTCTGCACCCGCGCGGCTACGGTATCGCGCAGCAGATCCGTGCCCGGCACCATGGCGTATCCGGTATGGCCCGCGCGGGCCGACCGGTCCATCTCGGCCAGGATCGAGGGGTGGGTGCGGATGTCATGCTCGCCGATGGTCAGTTCGGTCACGGCTTGGCCTTCGGCAATCATGCGGCGCGCGCGATAGAACACGTCCCACCCGTCCGAACCGCCTCCGGTCAGATGCGTGATGCGGTGCGAAAGTTTCATGGCGCGCCTCCGTTGCAGCAAGTCCGCCGAATGGGTCAGAGCCGCGATGATTTGTCAATCAGCTTCCCCCGCCGGCAATAGAAGTCTTGGCGCGCGGGACCGGGCGTGTTATGCGATGGGCCATGAACCGGAAGACCTGCATCATTATCTGCTGCATTCCCTGCTGAACTTTCACGCGGGCCGGTTTCTTTCGTTTTCTTCCCTGAGACAAGTTGCTAAGCCCGCGTCAACGCGCACGCTATTGCTGTATCCAGGAGCCAGACGCATGACGACGATCAAACTGCACAACACGCGGACCCGGACGAAGGAAGATTTCGTTCCGATCGATCCCGACAACGTGCGGATGTATGTCTGTGGTCCCACCGTGTATGACCGGGCGCATCTGGGCAATGCACGGCCCGTGGTGGTGTTTGACGTGCTGTACCGTCTGCTGCGTCACGTCTACGGGCCCGAGCATGTGACCTATGTGCGCAACTTCACCGACGTCGATGACAAGATCAACGCGACGGCCCTGGCGCGCAAGCAGGCCGGAGCTGAAGGTACGCTCGAGCAACTGGTGCAGAAGCGGTCGGACGAGACGATCGGCTGGTACCTGCATGACATGGGCGCGCTGGGGGCGCTGGAGCCCGACCAGATGCCGCGGGCCACGCGGTATATCGACCAGATGATCGCCATGATCGAGGACCTGATCGCCAAGGGGCACGCCTATGAGGCCGAGGGGCATGTTCTGTTCGCGGTGGACAGCTGGCGCGACGAGTATGGCAAGCTGTCAGGCCGTTCGGTCGACGACATGATCGCAGGCGCGCGGGTCGAGGTGGCGCCCTATAAGAAGAACCCGATGGATTTCGTGCTGTGGAAGCCTTCGGACGATGAACTGCCCGGTTGGGAGTCGCCCTGGGGCCGGGGGCGTCCGGGCTGGCACATCGAATGCTCGGCCATGAGCTATGAGTTGCTGGGCGAGAGTTTCGACATCCATGGCGGCGGCAATGACCTGATGTTCCCGCACCACGAAAACGAGATTGCCCAGAGCAAATGCGCCCATCCGCACGGCGAATTTGCGCGCTATTGGCTGCATAACGAGATGCTGCAGGTCGAAGGCAAGAAGATGTCCAAATCACTGGGCAATTTCTTCACCGTGCATGACCTGCTGGATCAGGGCGTGCCGGGCGAGGTGATCCGGTTCGTCTTCCTGCAGACCCACTATCGCAAGCCGATGGACTGGACCGAGAAGAAGGCGCGCGAGGCCGAGGCCACGTTGCGCAAGTGGCGGGCGCTGACTGCGGGCATCGAGCCCGCACCCAGCGCGGCGCCCGAGGTGATCGAGGCGCTTGCCGATGACCTCAACACCGCGGGCGCCCTGGCCGAGCTGCATCGTCTGGCCTCGGACGGCGACGCCGCGACCTTGCTGGCCAGTGCGCGGGTCCTGGGCCTGTTGGAGCCTGACATGGGGGCCTGGGCCGAAACCGACGACGTGGATCTGTCGGCCCATGCCGACCGGCTGGCCCGTGTTCGGGCCGAGGCGATGCAGACCAAGGATTTCTCGGAAGTGGATCGGTTGAAGGCCGCTTATCTGGCGGCTGGTCTGGAAGTGCGGATGAGCAAGGACGGGGTCGAACTGGTGCCCGGCGCTGGCTTTGATGCCAGCAGGCTGGAGGGCGTGGAATGACCAAAGAGCGCCTGTACCTCTATGACACCACGCTGCGCGACGGGCAGCAGACGCAGGGCGTTCAGTTCTCGACCGCCGAAAAGGTCCAGATCGCGCAGGCGCTGGATGCTTTGGGGGTGGACTATATCGAAGGCGGCTGGCCCGGCGCGAACCCCACCGACAGCGCGTTTTTTGACGCCGCGCCCAAGACGCGCGCCTGCCTGACCGCCTTTGGCATGACCAAGCGGGCCGGGCGCTCGGCCGAGAATGACGACGTGCTGGCCGCCGTCATGAACGCCGGCACGCGGGCGGTTTGTCTGGTCGGAAAGTCGCATGACTATCACGTGACCGACGCGCTGGGGATCTCGCTGGAGGAAAATGTCGAGAACGTCCGCGCCTCGGTCGCGCATATCGTGGCGCAGGGGCGCGAGGCGTTGTTCGACGCCGAGCATTTCTTTGACGGCTACAAGGACAACCCCGCCTATGCCATGCGGGTCTGCCAGGCTGCGCTGGAGGCCGGTGCCCGTTGGGTGGTGTTGTGCGACACCAATGGCGGCGCGCTGCCGGCCGAAGTGGGGCGGATCGTGTCCGAGCTGATCGCGGCGGGTTTTCCCGGCGACCGGCTGGGCATCCACACCCACAACGACACCGAAAATGCCGTGGCCTGTTCTCTGGCGGCCGTGGATGCCGGCGCACGCCAGATCCAAGGCACATTGAACGGGCTGGGTGAGCGGTGCGGCAACGCCAACCTGACCGCCCTGATCCCGACGCTTCTGTTGAAGGAACCCTATGCCTCGGCCTTCGAGATCGGGGTCAGCCGCGATGCGCTGACCGGTCTGACCCGCATCAGCCGCATGCTGGACGACATCCTGAACCGGGTGCCCAGCAAACAGGCGGCCTATGTCGGGGCGTCGGCCTTTGCGCACAAGGCGGGGCTGCATGCCAGTGCGATCCTCAAGGACCCTTCGACCTATGAACATGTCGATCCGGCCACCGTGGGCAATGCGCGGATCATTCCGATGTCGAACCAGGCCGGCCAGTCGAACCTGCGCAAACGCCTGACCGAGGCCGGGTTGCAGGTGGAGCCGGGCGACCCGGCGTTGGGGCGCATCCTGGAACGGATCAAGGCGCGCGAGGCCGAGGGGTATTCCTATGACACAGCGCAGGCCAGTTTCGAGCTGTTGGCCCGCGATGAACTGGGCCAGCTGCCGCAATTCTTCGAGGTCAAGCGCTACAAGGTCACGGTCGAGCGGCGCAAGAACAAGTACAACCAGATGGTCAGCCTGTCCGAGGCGGTCGTCGTGGTGAAGGTGGACGGTGAGAAGAAGTTGTCGGTCAGTGAGTCGATGGACGAGAGCGGCGGCGACCGTGGCCCGGTGAACGCGCTGGCCAAGGCGCTGGCCAAGGATCTGGGGCAGTACTCGCCCATCCTGGACGATATGCACCTGGTGGACTTCAAGGTGCGCATCACCCAAGGCGGGACCGAGGCGGTGACCCGCGTCATCATTGACAGCGAAGACGGGCAGGGGCGGCGTTGGTCCACGGTTGGGGTCAGCGCGAACATCGTCGATGCCTCGTTCGAGGCGCTGCTGGAAGCGATCCAGTGGAAGCTGGTGCGCGATTGCAGCCCGCAATCGGTGGTGGCCGAGTGAGCGTGCCCTTCGACGACGACGTCAAGGCCTGCGCGGCGCTGGTCCACCGGGCCGACCCTGATCGGTTCATGGCCGCGATGGCGGCGCCGGTTCAGGCGCGGGCTGTGCTATTTCCCATCTATGCGATGAATATCGAGGTCGCCCGCGCGCCGTGGGTCACCCAAGAGCCGATGATCGCGGAAATGCGCCTGCAATGGTGGCGCGACGCGCTGCAGGAGATCGCTGAAGGACCCACGGTGCGGCGGCACGAGGTGGTCACGCCCCTGTCGCGCGTCCTGTCCCCGCATCTGGCGGCGATTCTGGATGAATATGTGGCCGTAAGGCGTTGGGATATCTACCGGGATCCGTTCGAGGATAAGGAACACTTCGAGGCATACCTGACCCACAGCGCGGGCTCGCTGATGGTCGCCTCGGCGCAAGCCCTGGGTGCCGCCGACGAAACGGTCCTGCGCGACTTTGGCTATGCGGTCGGTGTGGCGAACTGGTTTCGCGCCATCCCCGAGCTTGAAGCCCGCGGGCGCGTCCCCCTGTTGGATGGGACACCGGACGGGGTGCGCCAATTGGCCGAGCGCGCGCTGGACCGGATGGCCGCGGCCCGGGCGCGTCGCGCCGATGTTTCGGATCAGGCGCGCCCTGCGCTTTATGGCGGCTGGCAGGCAGACCGCGTCCTGCGTCATGTGCTGGCTGAGCCCGGTCGGGTCGCTGCTGGTGCGCTGAACGTGGGCGAGATCCGACGGCGCGTGTCACTGATCTGGACCGCGACCACCGGTCGGTGGTGATCAGGAGAGTTTGGCCTCGCGGGGTCTGAGCACCAGCCACAGCAGCGCGCCGCCCGCCAAAGTCAGCAACGGCACCATCGCCAGGTTGACGGCGGTCCATCCCTCGACCGGGGACCCGCCAGAACAGTTCATCAATCCGCCCGAGGCCAGCGACGCAATCGTCACGCCTCCGAACACCAGCAGGTCGTTCAGGCCCTGCACGCGGCCGCGTTCATGCACATCGTGCTCGGCCGCCAGCATGCTGGTGGCACCGATGAAGCCGAAGTTCCAGCCGATGCCAAGCAGCACGAGGGCCAGAAAGAAGTTCCCGATCTCAACGCCCTGCAGCGCGACGACACCCGCGCCGCCCAAAATCGCCAACCCGATGGCAACCATCTTCTCGGCCCCGAACCGGGCGATCAGATGGCCGGTGAAGAAACTGGGAACGTACATCGCCAAAACGTGGCTGGTGACCACATCCGCCGCATCACCTTCGGAGAAGCCACAGCCGACAACGGCCAGCGGCGTCGAAGTCATCACAAGGTTCATCAGCGCGTATGAGACCATGGCACAGATGATGGCCACGGCGATGCGCGGGGTTTTAAGCAGTTCGAGCCGCGACCGGCCTTTGGGTGCATCCTGCGATGGGCGGTCGGGTGTCGGTATGTCCAGAAACAGGAACAGGACCGAACCGATGACGTTCACCGCGATCACCGCGAAATAGGTGCCCAGAAACGGAATGACATAGGCCTGCGAGGTCAGTTTGACGATCTGCGGCCCGATGATGGCCGCAGCCAAACCGCCAGCCATGACGTAAGAGATCGCCTTGGGCCGGAATGCGTCCGACGCGGTATCGGCGGCGGCAAAGCGATAGAAGCCATGTGCGCTCATGTAGATGCCGGTCAGCAGGCTGCCGACAAGAAAGACGGGGAACGACCCTAGGTACAGGCCATAGGCTCCTACGGCGCCGCCCACCGCTCCGGCGGTTGCGCCGACGAGGAACCCGGCGCGGCGGCCCCAGCGCTGCATGATGGCCGAGACCGGCGTGGCCGCCAGCATCGACCCCAGAACGATCAGCGAAATCGGCAGCGTGGCGAGGCAGGCGTTGCTGGCCAGCGACTGGCCCGCCAATCCGCCGACGATGAAGATCATCGGCATCTGTGCGCCCAGAATCGCCTGCGCCGCCACCAGAACGGCAACGTTGCGCTTGGCGCGGGTATCGTCGGGGGCAGTGCTGGTCATCGTCATGCGCAAATGGGTATCGGCGAACCGGCGGACATACAAGCGGGTTGCATATGCGACAAAGCAGCCTAACCTGCGCCCCGAACCGCCACCCGGAGCAGCCATGACCGTTGGTCGAATTATCGAGACACCAGAATGCGTTGCGGAAGGGGCCGAGTGGCTGTCTGACGCCTGTCCGCGCATGGCGCACGCGATCGAACTGACCCGCCCGCTGCCCCTGCGCCGCCGGCCCGACGGCTTCGCGCAACTGCTCAGCGCCATCGTCAGCCAGCAGGTCAGCGTAGCCTCGGCCAACGCGATCTGGGGGCGGATGCAGCAGGCCGGCCTGACCTGGCCGCGCAAGATCAAATGGGCCACCGATGATGAGCTGCGCGCCGTGGGGCTGAGCCGCCAGAAGATCCGCTATGCCCGTGCGCTGGCCGATGCGCGGATCGACTACAAGGCCCTGCGCCAGGCACCCGATGACGTGGTCATTGCGACCCTGACGCAAGTGCCGGGCATCGGGGTCTGGACGGCCGAGATCTATGCCATGTTCTCGCTGGGGCGGGCGGATGTGATCGCGCCCGGCGATCTGGCCCTGCAGGAGGCCGCACGGATGCTGTACGGCCTGCCGGATCGGCCGACCGACAAGGCGCTGCGGCAAATGGCCAAGGCGTGGTCGCCGTGGCGGTCGGTTGCAGCCCGGGTTCTGTGGGCCTATTACCGCGTGGCCAAGGATAGGGAAGGGATCAGATGACACGGGTTTTGAACGCGCTCCGCAAAGAGCCGGTTTCGGGCGACACGCGCTCGGTCGTGGTGTTCGTGCACGGCTATGGCGCCAACGGGGCCGATCTGCTGGGGCTTGCGGACGTTCTGGGCGAACACCTGCCCGACACGCTGTTCGTGGCCCCCGACGCGCCCGAGCAGATCCCCGGCATGCCCAACGGGTATCAGTGGTTTCCGATCCCGTGGATCGACGGCTCGTCCGAGGAAGAGGCTCGGCGCGGCATGGAAATGGCGGTCGAGGATTTCAACGCCTTTCTCGATGCCCTGATGGTGGACGAGGACGTGCTGCCCGAGCAGGTGGTGCTGTTCGGCTTTTCCCAGGGCAGCATGATGAGCCTGCACGTGGCTCCGCGCCGCGAAGATCCGGTGGCCGGCGTGATCGCGTTTTCCGGCCGCCTGCTGGAGCCGGACCTGCTGGCCGACGAGGTGGTCAGCCGGATGCCTGTACTGCTGGTTCATGGAGATGCCGATGACGTAGTGCCGCCGCAATCGCTGCCCGAGGCCGCCGAGGCCCTGCAGCGCGCAGGCTTCAAGGAGGTCTTTGCTCATGTCATGAAGGGCACCGGCCACGGTATCGCGCCCGACGGGCTGGGCGTCGCCTTGGCCTTCATGCGCGACAAGCTGAGCCTGTGACGCGGCAGGGTCACCCCCACAGGTGACCCTCGGCAAACTCCACCGAATTTCCGGCCGGGTCGCGCACATAGAGCGATCGTGCCCCGTTGGGCCAGTCAAACTCGGCCTCGACCGGGACGTTCCAGTTCAGCAGATGCTTGCGCATCGACGCGATCTGGTCGCGCGTCAGGATCAGGCACACATGCCCCGGACCGCGTGCGCCATGCGGCGGCACCGGCAGGTTAGGGTTGGTCGTGGGCTGTTCCGTCTGGTCCGGGTTGAACAACAGCAACACCGAGGCGCCGACCCGAAAGAACACATGCCGACCTTTGACGCGCTGAATGCGTTCCAAGCCCAGAACCTCGCCATAGAACCGTTCGGCGGCGTCCAGATCATCGACATACAGCGCGGCCTCGAGAATGCCCGAAGGCGACGGGATTCCGGCTGCTACTTTCATGAAGATATGATAGCGGAAATCGCCGAAAAAGTCACCGCCGCGGTCGCCGGTCCCGCTTGCGTTGGGGGGCGGTTTCCAGAACGGGCATCGGCAAGCTGTCCCAACTGCCGGGTGCGAGATCGTCCAGTGTCCAGTCTCCGATCTGGGCGCGGATCAGGCGCAGGGTGGGGTGGCCCACGGCGGCCGTCATGCGGCGCACCTGCCGGTTGCGCCCCTCGCGCAGGGTCAGTTCCAGCCAGCAATCCGACACCGTCTTGCGTTCGCGGATTGGGGGCGTGCGTGGCCACAGACCCTCGGGTTCGTCGATCAGCCGCGCCTTGGCTGGGCGGGTCATGCCGTCATTCAACTCGACCCCGTCGCGCAGGGCCCGAATGGCAGCCGCATCCGGGATGCCCTCGACCTGGACCCAATAGGTTTTGGGCATTTTGTGCTTGGGATCCGAGATCTGGGATTGCAGCCGCCCATTGTCGGTCAACAGCATCAGCCCCTCGCTGTCACGGTCCAGCCGCCCGGCCGGATAGACCCCCGGCAGGTCGATGAAATCCGACAGGGTGCTGCGGGGCGAGTCGGCATTTTGCCGGTCGGTGAACTGCGGCAGCACGTCAAAGGGTTTGTTGAAGCGGATGAACCATGACATGAGCTCCGCCATACTCTCAGTTCCGGACCTGCGCAAGCTGTGGATAACTGTCACGTGATTGTTACGGATTCAGAATAGTCCGTTACCGAGATGTTGTGGAAAAACAGGACTTGTCAGAGTTTTAACACGATATATAGTTAAGTTAAGACCGGGGCGGGTGCTCCCCGCTCTGGTGTCCCATACAGGCAGCCGAGAGCGAGGAGCGATTCAGCCATGGACGGAGATTTCAGGACCGAATTTGTCAGGGAGCCAGGTGCCCTCAAGCACCATCCGGCATTGGTTTTGAACGCCGATTATCGCCCGCTTTCCTACTATCCGCTGTCGCTGTGGCCCTGGCAGGAGGCGATAAAGGCCGCCTGGCTGGACCGGGTCGATATCGTCGCCGAGTATGACGAAGTGGTCCGCAGCCCGAGTACGGTGATCCGAATACCGTCGGTGGTTGTCCTGAAAGACTATGTGAAACCCAGAAAGCGCGTGGCCTTCACGCGCTTTAATTTATTTCTGAGGGATGAATTCCGCTGCCAGTACTGCGGCAGCCGGGGCGAACTGACTTTCGACCATGTCGTGCCGCGTGCAGCAGGGGGTGTCACAAGTTGGCAGAACGTGGTGGCCGCCTGCAGCCCGTGCAATCTGCGCAAGGGGTCGAAATCGCTGCGTCAGGCGGGGATGAGCCTGCGCAAGCCGCCTCGGCAGCCTGACGCCAGTATGCTGCAGAATATCGGACGGAAATTTCCGCCGAACCACCTGCACGAAAGCTGGATCGACTTTCTGTACTGGGACGCGGAACTGGACGCACAGTAGGGTCAGCGCGCGCGCCAGGCGGCCAGCCACACCAGAACCAGACCTGCGGACAGCAGTGCGTTCCACCCAGCCATGGACAGCCCGAACATTTCCCACGGGATATCATCGCACCGTACCAACGGGGCGGCCATGATCTGCTCCATCAGCTCCTCGGCGGACAGGCCGCTGATACTGCCCGATGTGCAACTGGACGGACCTTCCCACAGGCCGCGCTCGACCCCGGCGTGATAGACGCCGATGCCGGACGTGGCGGCGGCAGCGGCTGCGCCGAGGAGGGGCAGCAGTCGAACGCCCGGAAATGCAAAAGCCAGCACGCCGAGCAGCACAGCCGCACCATGCGGGTAGCGTTGCCAGATGCACAATTTACACGGGGCCATGCCGCCCAGATACTGGAACCCCCAAGCCGCAAGAAGTAATGCGGCGGACCCACCCGCGGCCAGCAAAATGAGTGTCCGTTTCCGCGTCATATGTATTTCACCACCAGAAATCCGCCGATCAGAAGAATGATGAACAATGTGAACATCAGCCCGAGCCGCTTTTCGATGAAGTCTCGGATAGGCTCGCCAAAGCCCCAAAGCAACCCGGCGACGATGTAGAACCGCAAAGCGCGGGCAAGAATCGAAGTGGCGATGAAAGTTCCCAGCGGCATTCCTGTCCAACCGGACATGATCGTGATGACTTTGTACGGGAAAGGCGTGACACCGGCGGTCAGAACGGCCCAGAACCCGAAATCGTTGAACCGTTGGTTGAATTCCTGCATCGCGTGACCCTTGCCCATCGCTTCGAGGATGGGTTGTCCGATGCTGTCGTAGAAGAACGCGCCGATTGCGTATCCCAAAAGCCCGCCCAGGACCGAGAACACCAGCGCGACGGTGGCAATCAGCCATGCCCGCGATGGGCGGGCCAGAATCATAGGGATCATCAGCACGTCGGGTGGAATCGGAAAGACCGAGCTTTCGATGAATGCCACAAATGCCAACACCCACAGGGCGTGCGGGTGGTCGGCCAGTCGGATCGTCCGATCATAAAGCGATTGCAGCATCAGCGCGTGTTCCCAAGCTTTGTCATGACGAGGCAAACCACGCGTCCGACGGGGCGTCAACCGATCTGTCCCGGGCTGATCGTCGATTGACCGATTTTTGCCTCTGGACCTTCGGCGAGATGGGCGGTAATTCAATGCGCGTGGCCCAAGTGGCGGAATGGTAGACGCAGGGGATTCAAAATCCCCCGCCTTCACGGGCGTGAGAGTTCGAGTCTCTCCTTGGGCACCACCACCGCAACCGTTTTGCTATAGTGTTCAGGGCATTTGCTCTGTCAATTGTCGCGTGTGCGGCTGACTGCGGCACGGGCATCCGGCCTCGAATTGGTGCGACGAAACTGTACACGGAACAGTGGGATCCGGACCGTCTTCGATGCAATATCGGGCGCGGCGGTAGAGTTTCCAGATCGTCAACTATAGCTACGCCAAGGGTCGTCTGTGTCTCCGCTGCACGGTGTCTCTGGCAGCGTATCCGCGCGTGTCTGGGCGCTGAAGTGGGCGCATTCCAGAGTGACGTGATCCTTCAAGCTCGCGCAATATGAATACGGCCGCTTTGGGTGCAGAGCCGTCAAACACTTGAAAGAACGCGATTATGGTACAGCGTCACCGGGACAGGCCGTGACGCCATCATTTGGCCATAGAAATTGGTGAAACAAAGAGCCGTGACAGGCACTGACGTGATATCGAAGCAGGCTATGACGAGAAGGGTTGGCTGGCACGGCTGTGCAGTTGCCATGCCTTTTGAGCTTTGCAATAACGGACCTCATAGTTCCCCGTCCCGGGTAATGATTATAGTTGGTTGATTTATGTGCAAAATCCTTGTGGTAGATCTGGATGGCACTCTTTTGAAGAGTGACATGCTGTACGAAAGCTTTTGGTCGGCTTTCGGACGGAACTGGCGCAGCCCGTTTCACTCCGCCGCGGCTCTGTTGGGTGGACGCGCTTCATTGAAACGTTACCTGGCCGAAGAGGCCGAAATTGACGTCACCTCGTTGCCCTATGATCCCAAGGTGGTGGAATACGTCGAGAAATGGCGCGCTGATGGCGGCAAGACCGCTCTTGTGACGGCCTCGGATGAGGGCATTGCCCAAAGCATCGGAGCCCATCTGGGTATTTTCGACGAGGTTTATGGCTCCGACGGGTCGCTGAACCTGAAAGGTGAAAACAAAGCCGAGTTTCTGGACGAACGCTTTGGTCCGGGCGGATACGCCTATATGGGCGATTCCCACGCCGACCTTGCGGTGTGGCGAAGGGCCAATCTGGCGGTTTCCGTGAACGCGGGGCCGGGACTGGCGAAACAAGCGGAAGCGGTCGCACCCAAGGTCGAGCATCTGCACACACACGAAGTGACCGCCAAGGCCTATCTCAAGGCGTTGCGTCCGCATCAATGGATGAAGAACCTTCTGGTCTTTTTGCCGATGCTGGCGGCCCATCAACTGACGGGGCAGGTGTTTTGGTTGTCGTTGCTGGCTTTCATATCGTTCAGCCTGATCGCATCCAGTGTCTATGTCCTGAATGACTTGCTGGACCTTGCAGCAGATCGGGCGCATCCGCGCAAACGCGCGCGGCCGTTTGCTTCGGGCAGCATTCCGATTTCGTCCGGAACGTGGATGGCTGCCGGTCTGCTGATTTCAGGCTCGGTCATTGCAGCCATGGTCGGGCTGGATTTTTTCCTGGTGATGGTGGCGTATTATGTGCTGACGACCGGGTATTCATTGTATCTAAAGCGCCAGTTGGTCATCGACATCTGTGTCTTGGCCGGCCTTTACACGACCCGGATCGTGGCGGGTGGAGCGGCAACAGGGTTGGAGCTTTCAGTCTGGCTCCTTGCATTTTCGATGTTTCTGTTCCTGTCGCTTGCGGCGGTCAAAAGGCAGGCCGAGTTGGTGGACTATGCGGCGCGCGGTAAATTGTCGGCAACCGGGCGCGGCTATCACGTGGATGACCTTCCGATTATCTCCATGATCGCCGTCAGCGCGGGTTATGTCGCCGTTTTGGTGATGGCACTTTACGTCAGCTCGCCGGCGGTGGTGCAGCTCTACTCCTACCCGCAAGCCCTATGGGGCGTGTGTGCGGTCCTGCTGTTCTGGATCACCCGGACCGTCATGATTACGCATCGTGGCAACATGCACGATGATCCCGTGATCTACGCGGCCAAGGACCCTGTCAGCCTGCTTTGCTTTGCCATAATTCTGCTGTTCGTTGTCGCGGGGTCAATGCTGTGACGGTTCAGGGGTTGATTCTGCGCTATTCCGCCTTTGCCATCGTGGCGATGACCTTGAACCTCGCTGCGCAGCGCGCAGTCCTGTCGCTTGGCGAGGGTGGCTGGTACTTCGCGGCTGCAGTGTTTGCGGGTACACTTGTCGGGCTTGTGGTCAAATATACCCTCGACAAGCACTGGATTTTCTATGACCGGCAGACGGGACTGAAGGCCCACGGTCAGAAATTTTCGCTGTATACGGCGATGGGTGTGGTCACCACCGCAATTTTTTGGGGCACCGAGACGGCCTTTTGGGTGGTTTGGAAAACCGATCTAATGCGCGAGGTTGGCGCGGTTATCGGGCTGACGGTGGGTTACGTGATCAAGTACCATCTGGATAAGCGCTTCGTATTCAACACCGGCGCGGCGGAGGCGCGGGCATGAGGCTTTCCGGCTGGGGTAGGTACCCCGTTCTTGAGACCAGAGTGATCGCGCCGCGCAGCGTCGAAAGCCTTCGATCGGTCGTGCGGGAGGGACCCGATGTGATCGCGCGCGGCAATGGGCGCGCCTATGGGGACAGCGCAATTGGCCTCACGACAACCGTACACACCCGGCATCTGAACAGGATGGTCTCCTTCGACAACCAGACCGGAGTGCTGGTTGCCGAGGCGGGGGTTCTGCTGGGCGACGTGATCGCAGCGTTTCTGCCTCGGGGTTGGTTTCCGATCGTTACACCGGGCACCAAATTCGTCACGATCGGCGGTGCCATCGCCGCAGATGTTCATGGCAAGAACCACCACCGTGTCGGTAGTTTCCGCCATTGCGTCGAATGGGTTGAGGTCATGGGCGATGACGGGGAGATCACCCGATGCAGCCGCGCGTCGAACAGCGCATTGTTCGATCACACCTTGGGCGGCATGGGCCTTACCGGGATCATCGTGCGGGCGGCGGTTCGATTGCAGCCGGTCGAGTCAGGTTGGATCAAGCAAAAGACCATAGCCGCACCCAGCCTTCAGGATGCGATGAATGCATTCGAGGCCGCACAGGATGCAACATACTCGGTCGCGTGGATCGACTGCTTGTCCACAGGCCGAAACCTGGGGCGGTCTCTGGTGATGCTGGGAGAACACGCTGCGGTCTCGGACCTGCCGGGGCGGTATGCCCGGCAACCCCTGATCTGCCCGACCAAGCGCAAAAAATCCGTTCCGATGGATCTGCCGTCGTTTGCCTTGAATCGCCATACGGTTCGGGCATTCAACGCCGGTTACTACTGGATGGGAGTTCGAAACGGCGACACCAAGCTGGTGAACTGGGATACGTTCTTTTATCCGCTGGACGCCATATTGGGATGGAACCGTATCTACGGTCGCAGCGGCTTTGCCCAGTTTCAATGCGCGTTGCCTATACATCGTTCACGCGCCGGCCTGACCGAGCTTTTGCAAGCCATCGCTGGCAAGGGCATGGGTTCGTTTTTGTCCGTGCTGAAACGGTTCGGCCCGCAGGACAGTCCGTTTTCCTTCCCCATGGAGGGATACACGCTGGCGCTAGATTTCCCGATTTCCGACAAAACTCTCATTCTCATGGACAAGCTGGATCGGATAACTCTGGAACATGGTGGACGGTTCTACCTGGCCAAAGACAGCAGGATGTCGGCCAATACTTTGAACAGATCAGACGATCGCGTGACCCGATTCCGCGAGGCGCGCAACGTCAATGGTTGGCGGGACCGGTTCCGCTCGGCCCAGTCAGAAAGGCTTGAAATATGACAATGGAACCCGTTCTCGTTCTTGGTGCCCGGTCGGATATCGGCAAGGCCATCGCTCATGAGTTTGCCGAGCGGGGGCACCCGGTCCAGCTGGCCGCCCGGAATGCTGAGACGCTCGAGGCCGACAAGGCCGATATCGAACTGCGCTATGGTATAGGGGCAACCTTGCACGAGTTCGACGTTCTGGAAGCCAACAGCTTCGATGGGTTCATCGATGCGTTGCCTGAATTGCCGGGCATCGTCGTTTGCGTTGTCGGGTACATGGGCGAGCAGGCCGAGAACGAAAGGGACGCCGCCGCGGCTTCTCTGGTGATGCGCAGCAACTTCGAAGGGCCGGCTCAGATCCTCGGAGCCTTTGCCAACCGGTTCGAAGAGCGCGGATCGGGCACGATCGTGGGTGTCAGTTCCGTGGCTGGTGATCGGGGCCGGGCGACCAACTATGTATACGGATCAGCCAAGGCCGGCCTGACCGCATTTCTGTCAGGGTTGCGCAACCGGCTCGCCAAGAAAGGTGTGCATGTCGTGACGGTTCTTCCGGGGTTCGTCGACACGCAGATGACCGAAGGAATGGACTTGCCCGAGCGTCTGACCGCGCAGCCGTCCGAGGTTGCAGCCGCAACGGCCCGGGCGGTCGAGCGCGGTCGGAACGTAATCTACGTCAAGCCGATTTGGCAATTGATCATGGCGATCATCCGAAACATCCCCGAGCCGGTGTTCAAGAAGCTCAGCATCTGACCTCGCGTTGCCGGGTGAACCGGTCACCCATTACCGTCTCTGGGCGTAGTCGCGCGCTGGCTGTCGCTGGCTGCGAGGGCCTGAATGCAGCCCACGACAAAAAACGGCATGAAATACGTGACCAGACGACCGATATTGAACTGTACGTTCAACATGGCGATGAGCGAGAAAAACGCCAGCAGCGCCAAAACGTCCGTCCGGCGCAGGACCTGATTTGCAGCCTGACCGGTTACGGCAATCCACCAGCAGGCGGTCAGAACCAACAACGGCCAGACATTCAGATACAGTCCTTTGACACTTGTGCTGCCTTTCAGCGTGGACAGCGCGCTGGTGATGAATTGCCCAACCTGTCTCTGATTGTCGTTCACGCCGGGAAACGGAAATGCGGTAATGACAACCAGAAATCCAACGAACAGGCAGAACAGGGCGGCCGTGACCCTGGCCTCGTCGCTGCGCAAGGACATCATTACCAATGCGCGCAGACCAAAGATCAGCAGCGTCACGATGATGATCTTTTCATTGATGAACGCGCCAAGAAACACGGTAAGAACAAACCACTTCCATTTCTTCTCGGCAGCCAACAAAAGGGCCACCGTCAATGGAAAGACCGATATGCCGTCATTGCCTTCCAGCGCCAGAAACTGCCCCAGAAACAGAACTGACGCGGCGCCGATGAATGCCCATTGCGCAGTGGTTCCAACACGCCGCAGCAAATAGGCGTAAACCAGAAGCGCCGTCAGGACCAGGTAGAAGACGTTGGCGGCACACATCGCGGCCAGAGCCTTGGCGTCGGCAACGCTGTCAGGAAGAAAGACTTCTCCTGACCCGGTAGACAGTGACACGAACGGCAGATTGTAGAACGGCAGCGCAAGTATGACCGAGCCTATGCGGTAAACATGCGGCGAAGGGGGAACGCGGCCACGCTCTTCATCCAGAAGATACAGCAGGTAGTGGGAATAGTCGTCGAAAGAGACCGCGCCGAAGTAAACGACGCGATATGTGTCGAAAAACATCTCTCCGGCGGCGACCGTAAAGACCAGCGCCAGAAACAAATGCCAGCGGAACTCGCTGATTGATGACGATTTGCTTTGCAAAGAAGAATAACCAATCACGCTGTGAACTCACACGAACAGGAAAAAACAAATAACCGATTGTCAGAAAACAAAAAATCTTCGAACTCAGCGACCTGATAGATCATACTTGACGCGCCGCGGACCGGTCAACACGGTGCGACACCCATAGTTGCGGGGTCAAGCCGGGGAAATTTTCGGGTTCTACGTCATATGTGCGTCCCGGCGCCGGGGTCGGGCGCATAACGCTTGACAACAGCGGTACGGGCAACAAACCATCGTGACTGTTGGGAGAATTCGGGAAAATTTGAGCTCATCCGTTGCCTGCTCATGCGGATTGTCATAATGGCTCGTCCCCCGGACAAGGGGCCTTTGGCCTGTCTTCCGTCCACAATAAGAATCTTGGGAGTTCCTAAATGATCAAGAAAAGCAAGCTCAGCCTCGGCGCGGTCGTGACCGCTGCCCTCATGGCTCCGGCGGCTTATGCCGAAGAATTCATCACCATCGGCACCGGCGGTGTGACCGGCGTGTACTATCCCACCGGTGGCGCGATCTGCCGTCTGGTGAACAAGGGCCGCAAAGAACATGGCGTGCGTTGCTCGGTCGAATCGACGGGTGGATCGGTCTACAACATCAACACCATTCGCGAAGGCGAGCTGGAATTCGGTGTGGCCCAGTCCGACTGGCAGTACCATGCTTACAACGGCACGTCGAAATTCGAGGAAAACGGCCCGTTCGAAGAGCTGCGCGCCGTATTCTCTGTCCACCCCGAGCCGTTTACGGTGGTGGCCCGTGCCGATTCCGGCATCAAGAACTTCGAAGACCTGAAGGGCAAGCGCGTCAACATCGGCAACCCCGGTTCGGGTCAGCGCGGCACTATGGAAGTTCTGATGGAAGCCCTGGGTTGGACCACGGATGACTTCGAACTGGCAACCGAGCTGAAGGCCGCCGAACAGTCGGCTGCGCTGTGTGACAACCAGATCGATGCGATGGTCTACACCGTCGGCCACCCGTCCGGTTCGATCCAGGAAGCCACCACTGCGTGCGACTCGGTTCTGGTGAACGTCAGCGGCGAAGCCGTTGACAAGCTGGTTGCCGACAACTCGTTCTACCGTACGGCCACCATCCCCGGCGGCATGTATCGCGGTTCGGACGCTGACACCCAGACCTTCGGTGTGGGCGCGACCTTCGTGACTTCGGCAAACGTGTCTGACGATGCGGTGTACGCGGTTGTCAGCTCGGTCTTCGAGAACTTCGACGACTTCAAAAAGCTGCACCCGGCCTTCGCCAACCTCAAGCCTGAGGAAATGATCAAGGACGGTCTGTCGGCTCCGCTGCATCCGGGCGCCGAGAAGTACTACAAAGAAAAAGGCTGGATCCAGTAATCCACCTTCAAGTCCAGAAACGAGGCGCTGTTCGCGCCTCGTTTTCACCGGTGAGAGGCCGGTAATACCAAAACTGCGCCGGAAACCGGCCGTTGGACGGGGAGACATTTGATGAGCGCTGATCAACAGGGCAATCGTCCGTTATCCGAAGAAGAACTACAGGAACTGGTCGCATCCTCGGATGCGGGGGCGCGGGACCCGGCTGGCAATGTCGGCTTGTTCCTGGCGATCGTGGCCGCGATCTGGTCGATCTTTCAAGTCGTTCTGGCGTCACCGATTGCCAACTATGTGCTGCCCGGCAGCGTTGTGAACAACGCGCGTCAGTTTCATTTGGCCTTCGCGATGTTCCTGGCCTTCGCGGCTTATCCAGCGCTTAAATCCAGTCCGCGAAACTACATTCCGATCCAGGATTGGATCATGGGTGTACTGGGGGCCGGTGTCGCCCTTTACGGCTATTTCTTCTATGACAAGATCGTCAATGCGGGCGGTCTGGCGGATGATGTCGACAAGTGGATCGCCCTCGGTGGCTTGATCCTGCTGTTCGAAGCCGCGCGGCGCGCGCTTGGCCCCGCCATGGCGATCATTGCGACGATCTTCCTGGCCTATGTGTTCTTCGGCTCGTCCGAGTGGGTGCCCGAGGTGATCCGCTGGAAAGGCGCCAGCTTGAAAAAGGCGATGAGCCACATGTGGATCACGTCCGAGGGTGTGTTCGGCATCGCCTTGGGTGTTTCGACGAAATTCGTGTTCCTCTTCGTTCTGTTCGGCGCTTTGCTGGATAAGGCCGGGGCAGGGAATTACTTCATTAAGATGGCCTTCGGCGCGCTGGGTCACCTGCGCGGCGGTCCGGCCAAGGCCGCCGTTGTCGGTTCGGCCGCAACCGGCCTGATTTCGGGCTCGTCCATCGCCAACGTCGTCACCACCGGCACCTTCACCATCCCGCTGATGAAGCGCGTAGGCTTTACCAGCGAGCAGGCCGGCTCGGTCGAGGTTGCAAGTTCGGTCAACGGCCAGATCATGCCGCCCGTGATGGGCGCCGCCGCCTTCCTGATGGTGGAGTACGTGGGCATCTCGTATGTCGAGGTCATCACCCACGCCTTCCTTCCGGCGGCGATTTCCTACATTGCGCTGGTCTACATCGTCCATCTCGAGGCCGTGAAGCGGAACATGCCCACTCTGGGCGACCGCGACGTGCATCTGGCGCGTACGGTCGTGGGGATGCTGATGTTCTTCCTGGTGTTCGCGGGGCTCTGCTATGGTTCGCAGTTCCCAGTGGATGCCGTCACAAGCTGGGCGCCGTCCAGCGCTGGTCTGATCCTGAGCCTGGCGGTGTGCGCCGTCTATGTTGCTCTGCTGTACCTGGCGGCTCAGGTTCCCGACCTTGAGCCCGATGACCCGAACGCGACCGAAGTGAAGCTGCCGGTGATCTCCGAGATCTACAAGGCCGGCCTGCATTACCTGCTGCCGATCATCGTTCTGGTCTACTTCCTGATGATCGAACAGAAGTCGCCGGGTCTGTCGGCCTTCTGGGCAACCGCGCTGCTGTTCGTGATCCTGCTGACGCAGAAACCGCTCAAGGCGATTTTCCGGGGTCAAAGCGATCTGGCAAACTCCTTTGTCGATGGGGTTGCCGATCTGTGGCAGGGCCTGATCGACGGCGCGCGCAACATGATCGGCATTGCGCTGGCCACGGCCACGGCCGGCGTTATCGTCGGTACCGTGACCCTGACCGGTGTGGGGCAGGTGATGGCCGATCTGGTCGAGTTCCTGTCCGGCGGCAATCTGATCCTGATGCTGGTGATGGTCGGGCTGCTCAGCCTGATCCTGGGCATGGGTCTGCCGACCACGGCAAACTATATCGTCGTCAGCTCGCTGATGGCGGGCGTTGTGGTCGAACTGGGCGCGCAAAGCGGCCTGATCGTGCCGCTGATCGCGGTGCACCTGTTCGTGTTCTACTTCGGCATCATGGCCGACGTGACGCCTCCTGTGGGTCTGGCCAGCTTTGCTGCGGCCGCCGTATCGGGCGGTGACGCGATCAAGACCGGCTTTACTGCGTTCTTCTACAGCCTGCGTACCGTGGCGCTGCCTTTCGTGTTCATCTTCAACACCGACCTGCTGCTGATCGATGTCACTTGGGTTGAGGGGATCATAGTGGCCATATTCGCCACGATTGCGATCCTCGTGTTCACGGCCGGAACGATGGGCTACTTCCTGACCCACAGCCGCATCTACGAAAGCGTTGCGCTGATTGCGATCGCCTTCGCGCTGTTCCGGCCGGACTATTTCATGGATCGCATCTCGCCCTCGCACCTCGAGGTCGAGCCGGCCGGATTCGTGCAGGCCATTGGTGAGGCTGAACCCGGCACCGACGTGCGGGTGGTGGTCAGTGGTCCGGATTTCGACACCGGCAACATGACCGAGACGACGGTCGTCGTCACGGTGGGGGCCGAACCCGATGGTGCGGCGCGTGTTGATGCCATGGGCTTTTTGCTGATCGAGGAAGATGGCCTGGTGAAGATGGACGAACCTATGTTCGGCTCGCCCATCGCCGATGACCTGGCCAATTTCGACTATTACGCGGACGAGCCGGTGCGTATCGCATCCGCCGATCTTCCGGTCAGCCAGCCGCCCAAACAGTTGATCTATATCCCGGCCATGCTGCTGCTGGGGTTGATCGCCTTCCTGCAACGCGGCCGTGCCGCCAGACAAGAGGTGCCCGCATGACAAAATCCGTCCTGTGCGCCGTTGATATCAGCAACGGCAATATCGATGCTCCTGTCCTGAAAATTGCCGCGAAACTGGCCGATCTTGACGGGGCGCAGCTGGACGTGGTGACCGTACTGCCGGATTTCGGTGAAAGCTGGGTGTCCGGCTTTTTCCGGCCCGACTTCCACGACAAGGCGCAGCACGAAGCGCATGACAAGCTGGTTGAGCTGTGTGTCGATGCGGTCGGGTCGGAGCGCAACGCCACGATCCGCCATGTCGTTGCAACCGGCACGGCCTATCAGGAGATCCTGAAGACCGCCGAAAGCGCCGGCAGCGATCTGATCGTGATTGGCGCACACAAGCCGGATTTCAAGGACTACCTGCTGGGGCCGAACGCGGCGCGAGTGGTGCGCCACTCGAACGTTTCGGTCTACGTGGTCCGCTAAGTCCCGCTAATACCCGGTCATCTCAAGGTAGCCGCGCCCCTTATGGCTGCCTGACACGGTGACCGGACCCTCCCAATACTGAAAGCGCGTCCCCATCCAGGCTTGGGTATTCTGGGCCTGGACGCGAATGTCCACATCCTCGCCCGGGATGGTCACGCGCCAATCCGTCGGAACATCGCGCTCCGCCACCCGGCTGGTTTCCAGTGGTGTGAAGGTTACTGACCCGTTCGGCAGGCTGCGGCTGGAACCATCCGCGTTGATCCAGGTGGCCGAGGTATAGTCCCCACGTCCGCCGCGCAGGCGAAACGCCATCAACTTGTCGCCGTCCTCGAAATTGAGTGAGAACCAGTCCCACCCTGACTGATCGGCGGCCAAAGGCTGCGAAGACCACTCTCGGTCCTGCCATCCGTTCCCGGTGACCGCTACATCGCCGTCGGGCAGATGCAGCGTGCCCTGGACGGCGTAGCCCGGCTGCGAATAATAGTAGCCGGCCTGCCCATCCGCGGATTTCACGGAAAACCCATTCTCACCATGAAAAACCAGCGGCCCCGAAGCAGACAGGTTCAGGTCGTACCCGAAATCGGCTCCGTTTGCAGTCAGGGTCAGGGTCTGGAGCGTTGGTCCTGCCATGCGCCATTCGTCGATCCATGCTTCGAACGGGTAGGCTGTGACACCAGCCTGACCAATTCCACCACGAGACAGGCGCTCGGCAAAAAAGTGGCGTTCCGGAGTTGTCAGCGCGGCATGGCCCATCCAGATCTGTGGGCTTTGCCAGCCGGCGGTTTCAAATGGCTTCAAGGCAGAGCGAAACAGAGTCCACTGTATGCCGTAGTCCCGACCGTCCTCTCCGGTCAGGTTGGCCGTCAGGTACCACCATTCGATCCGATAGGATGGATGCGGGCCGTGGTCGGCGGGGAATTCGAACTGGTACTCTGGTTGTGGTACGTCAAACCCGTCGGCTGAACCGCCCAAACCGGCAAACCCCTGCGCCATTGCCGCAAGGGGCCAGAACAGCGCGCACACGAGTAGTTTAGCGTTCATTGGCAAAGACCCTCAGCAGATCGGCCGGCGGCATCCGCCGAAGCCGCCAGGCAGGCAGCGCCGCGGCAAGGGCGGCGGCCACAAGTGTCCACAGCATGAGCTGCACCCATGACGACGGGAAAAGGTGCATGGGTAGCCGCCATCCAAACGCCTCGACATTGATGACGGCCAGCAGAATCCAAGCCAGTGCCAGACCCAGCGGCAAGGCGAGGCAGGCGGTAAGGAAAGCCAGAACCATGCTCCGCGCCAGTTCCAGTTTGGACAAATGCGACAGCGTCAGCCCCATTGCCCAGACCGGAGCGATCTGAGGCAGCCGCTGGGTCCAGAGCGTAAGCAAGCTGGTCAGAATGGCGAAGCCGGCCACGCCAAGCGTCAGGATGTTCAGCGCGGATGTCACGACAAATGTCTTTTCGAAGATCGCCATAGACTGCGCCTTCACCGCGGCCTGCCGGATGATCGCGCCGGGGTCCAGATCAAACCTGTTCTGCAGATCCGCCGCCAGCTCATCTACGCGCTCCGGAGCGATGCGAATACCAAACCGTCGGTTTTCGGCATTTGGCGCGACCCTGCCGAACAGGTCCATTGAGACGATCCCTTGCCCGGTCGGATTGCCGTAGTCGGAATAGACGCCAGCGATTGCCAGAGTGTGATCGGCGTTGAGCGCAATCGAATCCCCGGGCCACAGATCAGCACGGCGGGCCAGTTGTTCGTTGATCAGGATGGCGCCGTCGGCCAGAACCTTGGTCCATACGTCCGGGGCAGCGGCGACAAGGGGCCAGTTGTCCCGGTAGGTCGCGTGATCGACCACTCCGTACAGAAACAGCGGGCCTGTTGGATGATCCAGCTCCACATTCCGTATCGGTAGGACTGCGTCAACGCGCGGGGTCAGCCATGTCTCGATCTCGAGACCTTGATCCGAGTCCCTTGCCGTGATGTATAGCTCGGCCATCAGGCGCTGGTCCAGCCAACCGACGAAGGTAAGCCGGAAGCTGGACACCATGGTTCCGACACCGATATTGGCGGCCAGGGCCAGCAGCAGAGCCATCAGCGCAAGCGACAGGCCCGGCAGCTGGGCCTGCATGTCGGCCAGCACCCACTGCCGAACCGGGTCACGGGCGCGCCCCGCGCACAGGTGCAATATGCTGGACAGAACCAGAGGCAGCAAAAGGGCGCTGCCGGTCAGAATGCCTGCCATCAGAGCGAAACCAGCGACCAATCCGTCAAAGAGCAGAAAGATCACGACCCCGCCAAGAGCGAGCCCAACACCCGCCAGTCCGGTCACGACGGCTCGTGTGCTGCGGCCACGCCATGCCTGCAAGCCTGGGCCGGACAATACCGGCATTCGGCCCAGACGCCACAGGGCGTATCCGCTGGCTGCCAGGGTTCCTGTGATGGACATACCCAGCCCGGCCAGCACCCAACCGACCCTCAGTTGCAACTGACCATCCACCGGTGCACCATAGAGCCCGCGCAGGGTTGCGGCGACATCGGGTAACAACGCTCCGGCCAGGAAAAAACCCAGCAGCAGGCCCATGGATCCACCGATCAAAGCCAGACCTAAAAGTTCGGCCAGAATGATGCGGGAAAGCGTACCCATCGGGACACCCATCGCGCGCAGACTGCGGACCATTCCACGGCGCTGCGCAAAGGCCAGCCCAACCGTTCCGTGCACGATGAACAGCCCTACGGCGAAGGACAGCAGGCCGAACGCGGAAAGGTTAAGGTGGAAGCTGTCGGTCAGGCGTGCAGTGTCGACGCTGTTGGAAGGGGGCTGACGGTTCAGCTCTGGCGCAACCTGGGACAGGGGCGCAATGCCGCGAGGCTGATCGGGCAGGATGGCAAGTCGCGAAATCTCACCCGGTTTGTTCAACAGTGTCTCAGCCACGCCGATATCGGTCAGAACCACATTGGGGGGAAGCGCAGTGCTGGCGATCGCCGGTGGAAGATCGGGCTGATCCTGCAGCATTGGCACCAAGTCTGGTGGCGCCAGCAGTCGGCCGGGCGCGGTCAGCATGGTCGCCGGGTCGGGTGGGGCCTCTTCCTGTTCCAGTTGCGTTACCGCCGGAAGCGGCGGGTAGGAGACAAGGTCCACTCCGGTCAAAAGAACCGATCGGTCCCCAACCCTGTACCGACCTTCCAGAACGGCTGCGACCTGCCATCCGGCGCGACGCAGATTTACGTATGTTTCCAAAGGAATGTGGCCGGATGGATGCCGCAGCATCTCCATCTGCCCAAGCGCCAATTGTTGGTTGGCACGCGCATAGCTGGCACGGGCTTCGGCGTTGATGGCCTGGACCGCCGACCAAAGGCCTGTCGCAAGCGCGATTCCGATCAGCAGCGTGGCCAGTTGGATACGGTGCCAACGCCAATGCGACCAGAGGGCCTGGATCACGGTGCGCGTCATGCGATCCGCCCGTTTGCCAGGTGTGCCGTTTGATCAAGCCGGGCTGCGATCACGGGCGAATGCGTGACCAACAGCAGGGCTGCCCCGGTATCTGCAACCAAGGACAGCATCAGCTCCAGAACCGCCGCGCTTGCAGTCTCGTCCAGGTTTCCCGTTGGCTCGTCCGCCAGCAGCAGCTTGGGACGGACGGCAAGGGCCCGGCCAATCGCGACCCGCTGTTGCTGGCCGCCCGACAGATGTTCGGGATAGCGTTGGGTCAATTCGGCGAGACCGAGCGTCGCGGTCAGATGCGCGACCCACTCGGGGTCAACGCGATTTGCCAGCCGGGCATGAAATGACAGGTTCTGCGCAACCGTCAGCGACGGGATCAGATTGAATTGCTGGAACACCAGGGACACGTCTTCGCGCCTTAGCAATGCGCGGCCGCGATCGTCCAGTCGCGACAACGCCGTGCCATCCAGAACGATCTCACCGCTGTCAAAACTGTCCAGCGCGCCGGCAAGGTTCAGCAACGTGCTTTTGCCGCTGCCACTTTCGCCGGTGATGGCAAGCGTCTGACCGCGTTCCAGCGACAACGATACGTCGTTCAGGACAGGCCGCCCGCGCGGGTAGGTTTTGTGGATATTCTGTATTTCCAACAACATGATCGGTTCCACTTGGTGCGCTCTACAATGTGCGGCGCGCCGATCCGCTGTCCAGCCTTCAAAAAGTTTCGGTTCTTTTCGTCGCACGACTGCCCGCTGTCCGGCCTTGTGCCTTGAGGGCAGAGCCGCCATTGTGCAGTTTCAGTTTCCGGGCCGATGCAGGGTATTACCATGACATTGTCGCAGCAGATCCTTTGGGGCAGCTTCTATCTGGGGCTGTGTTTCCTGATCGAGATCGGGCTGCTCACATGGTGCACCATCATGGTGCGCAAGGTGATCGACAGATGGGAAGGGCAGGGAACCTTTCTGCCCACGGCAGGCCCAATCGCCTTGGCGCTGGCCGTCATCGTGGCGACGCATACGATTCAGGTGTGGATCTGGGCGATCGTCTGGGTGATGGGAGATGTCCTGCCGGACTGGAACTCGGCCTTGTATTTCTCGCTCGTGACCTTCACGACGCTGGGCTATGGCGACATTGTATTGGGCGAGGGCTTGCGGATTTTCGGGGCCTTCGCCTCGGTCACCGGATTGTTGGCCTTCGGTCTTTCCACGGCATTCATGGTCGCGCTGATGACGCGCGTATTCCAGGAACGGTTCCTGACCTAGAGGATCGGCGAGAACAACCGCGCCAAAGGCGCACCATAGCGGATATGCGGCGGTTGCTGGGCGAGGCTTCTGGTCATTTCGTAGCTGGCTTCGAAATCGGTCTTCAGCATGTCCTCGGTGGCAGCGGCTGCCCGGCTGTCAAAAAACAGCGCCATCGCTTCGAAATTCAGACGGAACGAGCGGTTGTCGAGGTTGGTGGTGCCAACTGCGGCCAACGTATCGTCCACCAGAATGACCTTTTGGTGCATGAACCCGTCGGTGTAGCGGAACACACGCACGCCGGAATCCCGGATTTCATCGAAATAGGCAAAGGCGGCCAACCAGGGCAGGCGGTGGTCGATCATGTCCGGCACCAGAATGCGGACGTCAACGCCGCGCAGTGCGGCATGTTCCAGTGCCGTCATCACGTCGATATCCGGCACGAAATAGGGTGATGCGATCCACAACCGCTCTTGTGCCGCAGCGATCGTGGAAAAGAACATCAACGACCCCGTTTCAGTCGCGTCGCCCGGTCCGGTGGCGACCAGCAGCGCGTTCATGTCCTGATCGGATTCCGATCCGGCCCAGTCCAGCACGTCAATCAGGTCTTCTCCGCGGGCCCAGTGCCAGTCCTCGGTGAAAATCAGCTGCAACTGACGAACGATATGGCCGGTCATCTTGATGTGGGTGTCCCGCCAGCGGCCAAAATACGGATCCTGCCCCAGGTATTCGACGCCCACATTGTGCCCGCCGATGAACCCGGTTTCACCGTCGATGATCACGGTCTTGCGGTGGTTGCGGTAATTCAGCTGAAACCGGAACTTCGGCCCGCGCTGGTCCCGTGGATCAGCGACATCCACACCGGCCGAGCGCAGCTCCTCCAGGTATGAGGACGGCAGGCCATAGCTGCCCACCGCGTCAGTCATGAACCGGACGCTGACCCCGCGTTTGGCCGCATCGATCAGCCTGTCTTGCAGCTCCAGCCCCAGCGCGTCATCGCGCACGATGTAGAACTGAATGAGGACATAGTTCTTGGCCGCATCGATCGCGCGGAAGATGGATTGGAACGTCGCCTCTCCGTCGATCAATAGTTCGGCCCCGTTGCCGCGGGACAGGGGCAGGTGAGCCAGCGCCTCAAACGGGCGCGGATTGACGGTCAGCGTCGCGGGATCGGGTTTTGAGTGATCGGCAAAGCTGCGGATCCCTTCGACCACGCGCTCGCTTTCCTTGCGGGCGATCCGATACCCTTTGAACCGGTGATGTCCCAAGAACAGGTATAGCGGCACCGCCAGAAACGGTGCCGAAAGCAGAAACACCACCCATCCCACGGCGCCCTGCGGGGTGCGCGCCGTCTGAGCGGCCCGTACTGCAAAAAAAACCGCGACACAGTAGATGGCAAAGACGGACAGCGAGGCGATGAATGTCCACATGTGTGTGCCGACCTTTCCGCGCTTTAGTTCGAGCCGGTGAAAACCCGGGACCAGTCTTTGGCCATATCCACGATAACCCAGCCCATTTCTGGGCCTTTGTCCAGCCCGTCGACAAGCCGCCCGATGTGGCTGTCGCGATCATAGGCCCATTCCCGTTCGGCATCTGTGTGGTGGATCAGAACGCCCATCCGCGGCCCGTCGCCAGCGGTAGTCCATTCCAGCATGGCAAAATCACCGTCCGAGTTCCCGACCGCCAGGATCGGTCGTTTCCCGATCGTACGCTCGATGTTGATCGGCTTGCCCTCCTTGTCGTCGATGAACGCCAGCGCTGGCGCCTTCATGATCGTGGGCGTGCGTTCGACAAGTTCGTAGGTGCTGTCCGCGTAGGTTCCCAAGATCTGGTTGGGCGGTATCCCATAGGCGTCCTCGGCGAACACGCGCATGAAATGCAGGCCTCCGCCCGACACTATGTAGGTCGTGAACCCCTCGTCGCGCAGATACCGAAGTAGTTCGACCATGGGCTGATACGTCATCTGGTCGTAGGCCAGCCCCGTATCGGGATGGCGTTCCGTCTGAAGCCATTCTGCAACGGAAGCCTGGAAGGCATCGACGCTGAGCCTCGAATGCGTGGCGCTGACGACTTCGATCAAGGCATCCTCACCGCCCTTCAGCACGGTTTCGGCGTCGCCCTTGGCCGCGGCCTCCAAGGTCGGCGTAGTCAGGACCGAGGGATCGTCCTGCGCCATCTCGGCCAACTCATCCATGGCGTAGATGAACTGGAAATAGACCGGCTGCTCGGCCCAGAGCGTTCCGTCATTGTCAAACACCGCCACCCTGTCTGCGGGGGTGACATAGTCGTCCGAGTTCGGCGTCGTCACCGTATCGACAAAGGCGATGATCCGTTCCTTGGCCGGACTGTCGGTCCAACTGGGCAGAGGGTCCGCCGCAAGGCCCGCAGGCAACGCGAAAACGGCGGCTGAGAAGATCAGGCGGAACATGAAATATCCTTTCGCATCAAAGAAATGAGGGTCGCCGATCAAGCCGGCGACCCTCGAGAGTAGAACCGACCTTTATCAGTTGTTGGTCGGCGTCAGCATCTTTTCCATCACCTGATCCAGGCTGAAGCTCGCCGCCTTCTGGCGCGGCGGGAACTCCTGGAAGGTTGCGAGGAAATTCGCCACGTATTGCTGCGCGGGCACCAAGAAATACACGCGGTCGATCATCCAGTCATAGTAGGTGTTGGACGTGCGATATCCGCGTTCATAGGGATCGCGGCGCAGGTTCACGATGATCGGAACGCGCAGTTCGGTCCATGGCTCCATCCAGGCGCGCAGGGTGGCCCAGGCCTTCTGCTCCAGGAAGATCAGCTTCCAATCTCCGAAGCGCAGCGCCGTCATGTCGCCGTCATCTGAGAAATAGAAGATCTCCTTGCGCGGGCTTTCTGTGGTTTCACCCGTCAACAGCGGCAGGATGTTGTAGCCGTCCAGATGCACCTTGTAGTCGCGACCCATCCCCGAGGACGAATAGCCTGCTTTAAGCTTGTCCTTGATCTCGGGATCTCCGGCCGCCGCCAGATAGGTCGGGAGCCAGTCCATGTGATGCACGATCTCGTTGGTGACAGATCCGGGTTCGATCTTGCCGGGCCAACGCACCATCGAGGGCACGCGCCAACCGCCTTCCCAGTTGGTGTTTTTTTCGCCCCAGAACGGCGTGGAAGCAGCATCGGGCCACGTATTGTAGTGCGGTCCGTTGTCTGTCGAGTAATGGACGATCGTGTTGTCGGCGATGCCCAGCTCGTCCAGCAGATCGAGCAGCTGGCCCACGTGCATGTCATGTTCGATCATGCCGGCCGAGTATTCGTCCATCACACGCCCGGTCATGTCATTGGCCTGCTGGCGCATCTCGTCTTTGACATGAGTGCGGAAGTGCATGCGCGTTCCGTTCCACCAGACATAGAAGGGCTGGCCTTGCTCGTGGGCCCGCTTGATGAAGTCGATCGCCGCAGCCACCGTTTCCTCATCCACGGTTTCCATCCGCTTCTTGGTCAGCGGTCCGGTATCTTCGATGGTTCCGTCGGCCTTGGACTTGATGACGCCACGGGGACCGAAGGCTTCGCGGAAAGTCCGGCCATCGGGCAGAACGGTGTCACCCGGATAGTCCTCGTTCTCGGGTTCTTCTTCCGCATTCAGGTGGTAGAGGTTGCCGAAAAACTCGTCAAATCCGTGGTTTGTAGGAAGATGTTCATCCTTGTCGCCCAGGTGGTTCTTGCCGAATTGACCGGTGGCATAGCCGTGGTCCTTCAACAGACCGGCAATGGTCGGATCTTCGACCTGCATACCAAGATCCGCGCCCGGCAGGCCGACCTTCGACAGCCCTGTGCGGAACACTGACTGACCCATGATGTAAGACGACCGCCCTGCGGTACAGGACTGCTCACCATAATAGTCGGTGAAGATCATACCTTCATTCGCGACCCGGTCGATATTGGGCGTACGGTATCCCATCATGCCTTTGGTATAGGCCGAGATGTTCGACTGACCGATGTCGTCGCCCCAGATGACCAGAATGTTGGGTTTCTGATCTTGCGCCCAGGCCGGCGCGGCCAGCGCGACAGAAACCGTAGCAACTGCCAATCGTCGCAGTCCTCTGCGCCATAGATGCGTTAAATTTCCCTGTGATGACATCTTTTTCTCCTTATGTGGTCAGGCAAAAACGGCCTTGCAGGAAAGTCAAAAAGGGGAAAATGCGTCCCCCGATCCGTCAATCATTCAACACGCCCTTCGCAGGTCAGGCGGTTCGGCAAAAAGGGGGAATCAAGACAAGCCCCTCTAGGCGATTGATAACTATCACAAAGACCAATCTAAAAATACTTATGTTTGAAGATAGCGCCCTGGAATTTGGCTCAGATTGGGTTGACGTTAGGTAAGTAATTGGCAGCCGCGTCAGGGATTGAGCTGGGGCAAGGCGGATTTAGAGTGGCCTAGGGGGCGGGCGATACGGTCAAGGCAATCTCGGACCTTGCTCCAGTTTTCCGCTTGTTGATCGCCGCCGCCATATCTGGACGCGCCGATTTCGGCCAGAGAAGCCTCGAATTCAGCAGTGTCTGGCGGGTCGGCCAGTCGCCGTTTCCAGACTTCCAACTTTTGATAAACACGGGCCAAGTCTTGTTGGCGCACAGCCTGCTTGAGTTCCGAAAAGGCATGCGCTGCCGAGGCCAGCCTGCGTTGCCTAGCCGCTGCCCAGCGTGCCATAAGAACCGGATGTAGCTTGCGAAAAACAAACCATAATATCACGATCCCAATGAAAAAATAGCCGACCAGACGTATGACCGTTTCCCGGTCCGGAGGCTGCCAAGGCGGCGGTGCAAGAACGAGGTCGACGGGATCGGCGCGCGCAGTTTCGACCTTGTTGGTCTTGAGGTTGAACCAATCAATCTCGACAGCCGGCAATTGGGTCTGTCCGCCGTCCTGGGCCACATAGGTCACGCGGTCGGTGCGCTGGCCGGACAGAACGCCCCGGTCTTCGGTTTCCGACAGTCGGGGCTCATTGGGATAGGCTCGCAACAACGGGTCCTCGATCTCGGGCAACAAAGGCGGGATCATGATCGGGGTCGTTCCGGTGATCTTTGCCGTCAGGGTGCGGGTCAGTGCGTCTCCGGTTTGAAGGCTGGTATCGCCCTCAATCTCCTGCGATAGTTCGAACCCGTCAGCGATTATCAGGGGATCCAATCCTCGGGCTGCGTCAGGAATCCCGACTGTCAGGCGAACGGCAGGCAGGGGAACCGAGACCTGAACGGGATCGTTGGTTTCGGGATCGGCAAATGTCACCTGCACCCCGGCCGCCGCAAATTCATACGCACCGGGGGCCAACGGATACAGACGATAGCTGCGCTGAACTCCGGACCATGTTTGGCCTTCGACGCTCTCGCTGACCGGCCCCGAAGCGCGATCGGGCAGGCGTACCAGAAGGTTTTCCTGTTCAAGCGATGGAAAGACCGGCGGATTTGGCATGTAGGTCGGCACCAGCACCTTCAGGCGAACGATGGCGGGCTGGCCGACGATTGTCGGATCCGGCGGCACTTCGATCGTGACGCGGGGCTGGATGTCTGGTGCTTGCGCCGAAGCCTGGGCGGGCCACAGAAACAGCATCAAGAGCGCGATATACCTCATTGGGAACGCTCCTGATTTTCAAGAACAAACCGGCTGCGCAGGAAATCCTGCATGTCTGTGTCGATGGCACTGATCCACTGGTCGGCCGACAGGCGCGCGGCGTCCCCGGTCTCGGCCTGTTGCGTGGTGTCCGCGCCCAGGCCGGCTTCGTTGTCGAACACCACATCATCAGCGCCGATGCCCGCTTCCTCGCCGGTATCGGATTGCTCGCGGGTGGATTCGACCTCGGCCAGAATGGCCTGGGCGACGGTCAGGTTGTACGCGGCCTCCGGCCAATCCGGGCGGCGCTCCAGCGCGGTTTCAAAGGCTGCGATGGCCGGACGATACTCTCGATTTCGGATGCGGGCCATGCCTTCGGCAAACGCCGCTTCGGGCGTGGACAGCTGTGCAAAGGTCTCGGAGGCTTCGGCATATTGCCCGGCTTTCAACTGGGCGTAGCCTCGGTGATACGGATCGTTAAACAGCGTGCTGGCGGCGGCGTAGTCCTTGCGGTTCATGGCGATCTGGCCCTGCTGGTCCGGGGTCAGGAACCAGTCCCGCCAACCGTCTGCGCGCGCGCCGGTCGGTGGCAGTAACAGCAATGTCACAAACCCCCAGCGGATGACCCAGCCGCGTCGGAACCACAGCAGCGCGATCAAGGCGACGGGCCAGGCCAGGATCCAGGCGCGGTCCTGCCAGTCGACGCGGTCATCCTCGCCCAATGCCGCGGAAAAACTGCGGGTGATCGCGCGGTTCAGCCGGGAGACGTCACGGTCGTCGCCCGAGAAGGGAACGATCGTGGCGCTGCGCAGGCCGTCCAGTTGCGGAATCTGGCGGCCATTCGGAAGCATTGTCAGAAAAAACAAAGGGGTATCAGATTGTCCCAACGCGGAAACCTGTTGCGGATCGATATCGTCAAGTACGAAGAGAACCGCGCCTGTGCCTGTCTGATCGCCCAGAATGTCCTGCGCCAGCGTCAGCGCGTCACCGGCGGCATCGCCCGCGACCGGCATGACCGCCGGGGTCAACCCTTCGAGCAAGGGGCGCAGGATGTTGGCGTCTTCGGTCAGCGGCGCGACCCGGTGCGCCGTTCCGGCATAGGCGATCAGGGCGGTGGGCGCACCTGCGCGGGTGTTGATCAGATCGGTGATCTTCAACTTTGCACGGTCCAGCCGTGACGGCGCCAGGTCGGCCTCCTCCATGCTGTCGGTGACCTTGAGCGCGATCACCAGCGGCGCGGTGTCCGCGATCAGAGGGTTCGGCGCCCGTGACCATGTCGGCCCCGCCACGGCAAGGGTCAGAAGACCGGCAGCGAGCGCGGCGAGGTCCAGTGGACCGACCCGCCGTTGATCTTCGGCCCCCAGACGCAGTGCCTGAGCGAGGTGGGGTGCAATGCCTGCAGGCAGGTCCGAGCTGCCCGATCTGCGCGGCCGGGTCAGCCACCAGACAGCGGCAATCGGCAGCAACAGCAGCAACCAGTAGGGGCGCAGGAAATGAAACTGGGCAAGAGCGTCTATCATGCCACGCGCCTCCGACCCTGTGAAAGGCGAAAGCCCAGGGTGCTGGCGAGGATGAGGAGCAGCGCCGTCGCCAGTGGATAATGCGCAAGGCTGACCCTCGGGCGGTAGCTTTGGGTTTCCACCACACGGGGGTTCTGGGCGTCGATCTGTCGGTAGACCTCGGTCAGGGCGGCCTCATCATCGGCAAAGAAATACTGGCCTTGGGTTTTGTTGGCGATGTCCTTCAGCGCGTCCAGATCGACCCGGTCTTCGCCCGTGGCATCCGGGTCGCCGACGCCGATCGTGTAGATCACGACGCCCTTGTCCGCCGCAATCGACGCGGCATTGACCGGCGTCATGCGGCTTGAGGTGTCGGCACCGTCCGACAGCACGATCATCAGACGTTGGTCAACCTCGCTCGACTCGAAGGTCCGGATGCCCAGCCCGATCGCATCGCCCAGCGCCGTGTTCGGACCTGCCATGCCGACGGCAGTCTGGTCCAAAAAGCCGTTGAGGCTTTGCAAATCCTCGGTGAACGGGGCCTGAACGAAAGCGCGGGTGCCGAAGATGATCAGCGCCATCCGGTCGCCTTCGCGCGCGGCGATGAAGGCGCGCAGGACGTCCTTGACGGCCTCCAGCCGCTGCTTGGGCGTGCCATCTGCGGCCTTGAAATCGCGCTGGTCCATCGAGCCCGAGATGTCCACGGCCAGCACCACGTCGCGGGCGGATTTCTCGATGACGATCGGGTCGCCCAACCGTTCGGGCCGGGCCATTGCCAGAACCAGAAGCACCCAGATCAGGATCGCCAGACCGGTTTGCATGCGCGTCCGTCTCAGGGTTACCGAGCCGGATTGCGGCTCGGCCCCGGCTGCATGTGCGACGTGGCGAAAGAACGGGATGCGAATGGCATCGACCCGTTGCCTGTGCGGCGGAGCAAGGAAATAGACCAGTGCCGGCAGTGGCAGCAGAAGAAACACCCAAGGCGCGGCGAAACTGAACATCAGACCGCCCCCTTGGAACGATGCGACTTGATCCATTGCCGCGCCAGTTCGGCGGCATCCGGGTCGGTGCCCCCCTTGCGGTATGGGGCGGCCGCCAGATTGCCGAGGGCCGAGGCGGAAAACCCGGACAGGTCAGCGGTTTGGCCAAGAAAATTCGTCCAGTCGTCACCGGTCAAACCGGCCACCTGAGACCGGGGAAAGGCGACGAGCGCCGCGCGGCGCACGATCTCGGCGGCTTTGGCCGGGTCATTCTGACACCGGTCCAATTCCTTCAGTGCATACCGCCGATAGGCATTTGACTGCCGGTGCCGCAGGATCGCCACGAGGATCAGACCAACCACGAGCAACAGTGCCACTGCCAGAACAACCCAGCCCCAGGTCTGCGGTACCATGGAAATCGGAGCCGGCTCGGGCGCGGGTTTCAGCATGTCCAGCAGCTCGACCAGCGATTTGCCTTCGGTGTCCGGGGTCATGACCGCCCCCGTTGGTGGCCGAACAGTCTCAGGATCTGGGCCAGAGCGGGCTCGGCGGTGGTCAGCGGGACGACGGGAAACCCGTATCGGCGCGACCAGGATTGCAGCTGCGCCAGCCGTTGCTCCATCGCCTGTGTCACGCGGTCCGACATCTGGCGGTCTGACGCGTCCAGTTCGATCTGCTGGTCGCCGTCCGAGACCGTCAGGCGAAGCTCGGGCGGCATGTGGCGCGAGATCGGGTCGGAGATGTCGAACAGGATCAGATCATTGGAATGGGCCAGGCGGCGCAGCAGCCGTTCGGACCCGTCGGTCAGGCCGTCAAAGTCCGAGAACACGCAGACCAAGGCATTGGTATGTGCGATGCGCGCAGCCTGTTGCAGCACCTGGTTCAGCGAGACCGTGGCTTGTGGGCGGAGCCCGGCATGCAGGTTGCAATTGAGCGCGCCGAGCGAGGACAGAAACCGCCGCAAGGCCGCCGGGCGGCGCTGTGGCCGATGTTCGGCCAGGTCGGTATCGCCGAACACGATACCGCCGACGCGGTCGCCCTGCGCCAGAACCCGATGGGCGGCGATGGCCGCAGCCTCGGCCGCTACCACCGATTTCATGTAGACTTGTGTGCCGAAGAACATCGAGACCCGCTGATCCACCAGCAGCAGCGCCGGGCGGTCACGCTCTTCGGTATAGACGCGCACATGCGGCTCGCCGGTTCGGGCTGTCACTTTCCAGTCGATCGTGCGGATGTCGTCGCCGGGCAGATAGGTGCGCAGTTCCTCGAAATTCAGGCCGCGCCCCCGCAGGCGCGAGGCATGGCGGCCGTTCAGCACTGAACGGGCAGGCTGTCGGGGCAGAAGGCTGAGCGCGCCGCTGCGCCCGCCGAGACTCAGCAGGTGGCGGGCATCGACGTGGATGCGTGGGTCGCGGGATGTCGCTGCGGTCGGGGACACGCGGCTCTCCTTTGTTGCGATCAGGGCAGGGCGACGAGCTTCAGGATCTCGTCGATCACGTCATCGGCGGTCTTGGCGTCCCCCTGAGCTTCGAAACTCAACGTGATGCGGTGGCGGAACACGTCATGGGCAATGGCACGGATGTCGGCCGGGTCGACATAATCGCGCCCATTCATCCAGGCATGGGCCCGGCCGCATTTGTCCAGCGCCAGCGACGCCCGCGGGCTGGCGCCGATCTCGATCCACGCGGCGAGCTCATCGCTGAGCGCGGACGGCGTCCGGGTGGCCTGAACCAGATCGGCCATGTACCGATCCATCGCATCCGAGACATGGATCTGCCCGATCTCCTGCCGGGCGGCAAAAACGGCATCTTGGGGGATTGGTGAGGGTTTCTCGGCGGCGGTTCCGGAATTGGCAGCGGTGTCCTCGCCGCGGACCAGACGGATCACCAGCACCTCGTCTTCGACCGGGGGGTAAGTGATCTGCACATGCATCAGGAACCGGTCCATCTGTGCCTCGGGCAGCGGATAGGTCCCTTCCTGCTCGATGGGGTTCTGAGTGGCCATCACGATGAACAGCGGCTCCATCTTATGGGTGGTGCCGGATACGGTGACCTGCCGCTCCTCCATCGCCTCAAGTAGCGCAGCCTGAACCTTGGCCGGCGCGCGGTTGATCTCGTCCGCCAGGACGATGTTGGCGAAGATCGGGCCGGGCTCGAACCGAAAGGTGCCGCCCGCTTCGGTCTGGGTATAGACCTCGGTCCCGGTCACGTCGGACGGCAGCAGGTCGGGCGTGAACTGGATGCGGCTGAACTCGGCATCAAGATTGCGCGCCATCGCCTTGACGGCACGGGTTTTGGCCAGGCCCGGCAAACCTTCGATCAGCAGGTTCCCGTTGGCCAGCAGCCCGATCAGAAGGCGGTCGATGACCTGAGTCTGTCCAATGATCGATTGGGCCATCCGGGCTTTGAGATCGTTGATTTGGTCAAGCGGTGTCATGGCGGTCCAATCATCAGAAACGGTCAATCATGCGTTTGCGCCGGACCCGCTGGATCTTTTCGGTCAATCCATTGCAATATTTGAAAGTTAGCAGCGCACTCGTGACCGATCCACCCCCGAATTCAGGGTGTTCAACCCTGATCAGGGCCGTGCCGACTTGACGTCGTCGGCCAAACGTCCATCCAGCGACATCAGGACGGCGATCGGGCGCAGGGCCGGAATGTGACTGAAGATGATCAGAATGCACACGGTCAAGGGAACGCTGAGAAACGCGCCGATCAGGCCCCAGACCGTGGTCCAGAAGGTCAGTGCGAGGATGACCAGAAATGTCGACATGTTCAGCGAACGGCCCAGCAGGGCCGGGTCAAGGAAGTTGCCGATCAGGAACTGGATCGTGCCGCACCCGAAGACGATGATCAGGAACGGGCCGATCGTCTCGAACTGAACAAGGGCGATCATCGCGGGAAAGATCACCGCGATGATCGACCCGATTGATGGGATGAAGTTCAGGGCAAACGTCAGAACGGCCCAGGTTTCCGCGTATTCCAGACCCAACACGCGAAAAACCGAATAGCTGATTCCAGCGGTAACGAGGCTGATGAAGGTTTTGACCCCGACGTAGCGCTGCAAGCTGAAGGTAATCGCATCCAGAACCGAAGAAAGTTCGGCTCCGGTGACGGGGTTGCCCGCTGCAATCCGCAGCTTTTTGCGGAAGGCCAGCCGCTCGGCCATCAGGAAGGCCACATAGAGGCTGATCAGGAAGAACTGGTTTAGCATCGAGGTGGCGCTGCCCAGCAAAATCCGCGCGACCGAGGTCATGTCGATGCTGATCAGGTTGTCCCTGACAAAAGCGGTGACATCATTCCCGACCAGACCGGTGACGCGGTTGATCACGCCGTCGAACTGGCTTTCATAGGTGCCCGCGGTTCGCGCGAACTGCGTGGCCTGACTGCCGAGGATGTAGGTGATCATGAACAGGCCCGCCAGAACCACTGTGACTGCGGCCAGGTTGGCAAGCCAGACCGGAGCGCGGGTCAGTGCGATCACCCGATCGCTGAGTGCGATGATCAGAACGTTGATCAGCAAGGCCATGGTCAGCGGAACCAGAAAGCTGGCGCCTGCGTAAAGCCCCAGAACCACAAGCGTCAGCACGATGGTGACGTCGCGAACGACACTCAACCTCAGCGGTGTGCGGGTGGGGGGCTCTGATGGCGTCATGCGGGGCCTCGGCTATACCGGTGCATGCCGGCAGCGATTGGAGTTTTGTGGGGCAATCCTGCACAGGCAGCGGGCTTTATGCAATCGGGCCAGACAGTTATTCGGTAGAATCTCGTGCAATTGGCACATTGGCCGGTTCTTCCAACGCGGATTGCAGGCTAGAGTTTCCCAATGACACGTCTTTCGATTCCCGTTTTTGGCCGGTTTGGCCGGGCGCTGTGGCTGGCGGTCCAACGCTTTGGCGACAAAAACGGTTTCGTCATGAGCAGCCATGTGGCGATGTCGCTGATGCTGGCGCTGTTTCCGTTTGTTCTTTTCACCGTCGCTTTGGCCGGGTCGTTGTCGCAGGGATATGTGACGGACGAACTGATCGAGCTGATATTCGGTGCGTGGCCACAAGACGTGGCCCAACCCATCGTGGCCGAACTGCGCGCGGTTCTGGACGGGTCGGGTTCGGGTGTGATCACTCTGGGCGGTCTGCTGGCCGTCTACTTTGCCTCGAACGGAGTGGCGGCCGTACGTGCCGCCATGAATCAGGCCTATCATGACAATGACAGCTGGCCATTCTGGAAGACGCGCCTGCTTTGCCTCGGGTTGGTCATTTTGGGCGGAGCCGCGATCCTGCTGATCGCGGCGGTTGAACTGGTGCTGCCGGTCTATACACGTCTGGTGTCCGAGAATACGGCCGTGGACGTGGGCGAGTGGCTCTCGGTTGACCGTTTGCGGTGGACCTTCACGGTGGCGGTGCCGGCGGGAACGGTCTTACTGGCCCATCTGATCCTGCCGACCAAGCGTCACCGCATCATGCAAATCCTGCCCGGTGTGGCGTTGACCCTTCTGTTGTGGGCGGCCGGAGGGTGGGGGTTCTCGGTCTATATCGCGCAATTCGCGACCTACAGCGCCACCTATGCTGGCCTGGCGGGGGCCATGGCCGCATTGATTTTCATGTATCTGTGCGCTGCCATCCTAATTTTCGGCGCAGAGTTCAACGGCGCGCTGATGGACATCGACAATCAGGGCGAGGTCGGAGCTTCATGAGAAATTGGCACCGCATCGCCCGGATCATCGCGTTTTCCGGATGCGCCCTTTTGCAAAACGGCGGTTGGGCTTGGGCGCAGGACTATGTCGGCTCGGACGCTTGTCGCGATTGTCATGACGAACAGGTGCAAGCCTGGGCAGGATCCCACCACGCCCTGGCTTGGACAGAGCCCGCGCCAGACACCGTTGTGGCCAATTTCGGTGATACGACCTTTTCTCATGACGGCATGACCGTCACGTTTCGTCGGGAGGGGTCGGACTATCTTGCCGACGTGACCGAGAAGGACGACCAAAGCCAGCAATACAGGGTTCATTCCGTCGCTGGGATCGAGCCGTTGCAGCAATACCTGTTTGAAACCGAGCCCGGCCGATTGCAGAGCTTTGATGTGGTCTGGGACACGCAGGCCGGGCGCTGGTACCACCTGTATCCGGATCAGGACTTGCCGCCAGACGATGGGCTGCACTGGACCGGCCCCTACAAGAATTGGAACGGCCGCTGCGCGGAGTGTCACGCGACAGGGTTCGAAAAGAACTTTCAGCCGCAGACCCAGTCCTTTGCTTCCGAACAGGTCGAGATCGGCGTGGGCTGTGAGGCCTGCCATGGCCCCGGCTCGGCCCATCTGGATTGGACAAAAGGTCAGCCCGCGCCTGCCGGGCTGAACGAGTTTGGATTTCCGATCATCTGGGGTACGGGCGACACCGAGATCGAGATACAGCAATGCGCCGGCTGTCATTCCCGCCGCGAAGCTCTGGAGGACGGAAACCCGCTGCCTGGCACGCCATTTTACGATGCCTACAATCTGGCGCTTCTGCGTCCGGGTCTCTACCAGCCCGACGGCCAGATACTGGACGAGGTCTATGTCTATGGATCGTTTCTGCAGTCCAATATGTATGCGCAAGGCGTCGGCTGCCTGAATTGCCATGAGGCGCACAGCGCAACTCTGAAGGCCGAGGGCAATGCGGTCTGTACGCAGTGCCATTCTCCGGCCGGCAATCCCGATTTTCCATCACTGCGAAAGGCGCAATACGACGATCCCTCACACCACCACCACCCGGAGGGAGGCGAGGGGGCGCAGTGCAAAAGCTGCCACATGATCGAACGTCTCTATATGGGCGTCGATGGCCGGCGCGATCACAGTTTCCGTGTGCCGCGCCCCGATCTGGGCTTGGGAGAGGATGCCTGCACTGATTGCCACGCGGATCAGGATCAGCCTTGGGCCGCCGCCGCCATAAATGACTGGTTCCCGAACTCCAATCATCGTACGCCCCATTTCGGGACTGCTTTCGCCCCCGCATTTGCCGGAGAGGTCGACGACCCGGCCGCGTTACTGGCTGTTGCTCAGGACGGCGCGCAGCCCGGCATCGTGCGGGCGACGGCCGCCTATCTGCTGCAACCCTTCGCGACGCCCGAAATGGCCGAGCAAACAGCAGCGATGCTGACCGATGAAGACCCGTTGGTTCGCGCCAACGCGGCGGTGTTGCAGCGGGCGGCAGGGCTGGACGACAGGGTGGCCCGGTTGTCGCCGCTGTTGTCCGACCCAGTGCGAAGTGTGCGCCTTGCCGCTGCCAAGGAGTTCCTGCCCATTCCCGCCGCGGCTTTGACGCCTCTGCAGCGCAACAACGCGCGTGAGAACATGGCGGATTGGCAGCGCTCGTTGTCCAACCGTCTGGATTTCCCGGAAACCCACCTGGTCCTTGGGGGGATGGCGCTGACGCTGAGAAACCCTGTCGCCGCCGAACAGGCCTTTCGTCAGGTGATATCCTTGGATCCCCAGCGCGAGGATGCTTGGCCAATGCTGATCCAGCTGGCCCAAATCAACCGCGGCACGGATGCAGCCCGACAAGTATTGGATGAGGGTCTTCGGACTCTGCCCGACAGCCCAGCGCTTCAGGATCTTGCGCGGGAACTGGGCCGGTAAACCGGCATCGAAGCGACGCAGTTGCGCCATTTTGCAGTCCCATTTACGGGTTAACATCCAAGGTCAAGGCATTGACCAGTTCAGGATGTGGTAATCCATGTTGTATTTGAAACGCCCGTCGACAAAGCTCGACCAACCTGTGGCCACGCGCCGGGTCTCGCTGGATCAGCGGATCGACGAGTTGCGCAACAAGCCGGCCAGGTATCTTAACCATGGCGAGGCGTTGCTGCTGCAGGGGATCGCGGCGGCGTCGTTGCGGCCGCAGCGGATTGTAGCCGACAAAATCGCGCTGGACGACGACTGATCAGCCCCGAAAACCGGTTGCCACCACGAATTTTTCCGAACTGTCCGACCGTGAAGCTGGCGGTTTGACATTTGCCACTTTCTCGAACTTCTGCTTCAGCAGTTTCTGCAGATCGCCCTCGGCGCCACCGGCCAGAACTTTTGCGACAAAGGTTCCTCCGACCTCCAGCACGTCAAAGGCGAAGTAGGCGGCGGTTTCGCACAGCGCCATGATCCGCAGGTGGTCGGTCTGCTTGTGCCCGGAGGACGCGGCGGCCATGTCCGACATGACAACGTCGGCCTTGCCGCCAAGCCACTGTTTTACCTTCTCGTCGGCATCGTCTTCCATGAAGTCCAGAACGTGGGTTTCGGCACCCGCCACGGGCTCGACCTCTTGCAGGTCGACGCCCAGAACCGTCCCGATCCGTTTGCCCGATTTCTCGCCCAGCGCATTCACGCGTTTGACCGCGACCTGGCACCAGCCACCGGGCGCGCAGCCAAGGTCGACCACGCGTGCGCCCGGAACCAGAAAGCGGAACTTGTCGTCCAACTCCAGAATCTTGTAGGCCGCGCGACCCCGATACCCCTCGGCCTGCGCACGCTTGACATACGGATCATTCAGCTGCCGCTCGAGCCAGCGGGTCGAACTGAGCTTGCGTCCGCGCGCGGTCTTGACCTTGACCTTCAGGTCACGCTGCCCGCGTCCCGAAGTGTTTTTGCCGCTGGGTTTCTTGGCCATAAAAAAGGTCTCCTGAAGACTGCGAGGCCTTTACCCGCTTGTTCATGTGGCATCAAGCCGATGATATCGACCGCTCCATCAATAGCAGATCGGGCCAGGGCGTAGAAACACCAAATGCCGCCCATCCCAGACCGTTCAAGAGCTTCCCGCCGAGGTCGCCAGATATCGGCGGTGAAGCCGAAAAACTGTGCAGCAGTTCTAGCGCCTCTGCCGAGTCGACCGCTGGCACGGCGATCCCAATGCCGCCAATCGCCAAAGCATAGTGCGGAACGGTGTTGGCGATGTGAAAACTCGGGCTGAATACCTTGAACCCAGCAGCCTCAAGCGCACAGATCGTGGTTGCAGCCGTCGAAACCCGGTAGGCGATCGCTATGGTCGCAAGCGGCATGCAGCGCAGAGCTTTCTCAAAACGGCCCGTCTTCCAGGACGCCATCGGCGCTCATCTGTGCATAAAGCAAACCCTCGCGCAGCCCGCGGTCCGCCACCGATAGGCGGTCGGTCGGCCAGCAGCGCAACAGCGCCTGCAAGATGGCAGATCCGGACATGATCAGGGCCTGCCGGTCCTCGCCAATGCGCGGATCGCGACGGCGGCCTTGAGGGCCAAGCTCCAGATAGCCGCGAATGACCTTGTCGATCTGATCGCTGGTCATGCGCAGGCCGTCCACCTTGGTTCGGTCATAGCGCTTCAGGCCCAGATGAGAGGCAGCGACGGTTGTGACGGTGCCACTGGTGCCAACGATCTGAAACCCCTCGCGGGCCTGTTCGTCTTTATAGGGCGCAAAATCGGCCAGGTTTTCTTCAAAAAACCAACTCATCAGGGCAAAGCGGGCAGCATCGTCTTCGACATCGTGGAACTGATCGCGCAGTGTGGCGACGCCCAGCGGAACGCTGATCCAATCCACCACCTTGGCCGCCGGAAAGGGACTGTCGACCGTGTGAAACCCGTTGTGCAGCCGCATGATCGCCGTTGAACGGTCGCGTCGCGGCACCGAGGACAGGTCGATCCAGACCAGCTCGGTCGAGCCGCCGCCGATATCGACGACCAGCAACTGCTCGGTCTTGGTGCTGACCAGCGGAGCACAGGAAATGACCGCCAGACGGGCTTCTTCCTCGGGTTGGATGATTTCAAGGGTCAGGCCGGTCTCACGCTTCACCTGACGTATGAATTCGCGGGAGTTTCGGGCGCGGCGGCAGGCTTCGGTCGCCACAAGCCGCATGCGCTTGACCTTGTTGCGCTTCAGCTTCTGCTGGCAAATGCGCAAGGCTTGAATTGTGCGCGCCATGGAGGACCGCGACAGCCGTCCGGTCCTTTCAAGCCCCGAGCCCAGTTGCACGGACTTCGAGAAGCTGTCCACCACATGGAACCCGCTGCCCTTGGGCTGGGCGATCAACATGCGGCAGCTATTTGTTCCCAGATCCAGCGCAGCATACAGGGCGTCTGGATCGGGTCTTGCCGGCGCGGGGCTTTCGACCACCTTCGGGAACGCGCCCGCACCTTTGGGACGCTTGGGCGCCATCGTCACGCCCTCCGATTTTCGAGTTACCCCGACCTTAGGTCGCGGGCGCGCGTCGTGCAAGACGCTCATTAAAGTCATGAGGATTTTGATGGACCCCGAGACTGGAGAAACCGGTGCAGGGCTTGTATCCCGAATTGCAAAACGTCGCTGGAAAAGCCCCGGGTGTCGAAATCCGACCGACCCGGCCCCACATAGCCGTTTAGAACCGGACCATCTGGTTAGGAGGAATCAAGACCAATGCCTGACGTCACCATCGTTTACTGGCGCGACATCCCCGCTCAGGTCATCGTGGGCAAGGGCCGCCGTGGCGCAAAGCGACAGTTGGATGTGCGGTTCGAGCAAGCCATCGACCGCGCCGCCATGAAGGTGAACGCCAAGGACAGTGATGCCTATCTGGCCGAGTGGCGCAAAGCCGATCCGTTCGAGGTTGAGGGCGACCCGACCGAGATCGCCGAGGCTGAAGCGTTGCGCCTGGAAACGGAATACGATCAGGACCGCATCAAGGCTCTGATCGCAAATGACGGTTGGGCATGAGCCCCAGATCTTTATGGGAGGCCGCAATGGCTTTGCTGAACTTCAAGAAACGTGATGCGGCCGATAAGGCCCCGGTGAACCCGACCGTCGAAGCCTTCTTGCAGGGTTATTCGATCGAAGTCATGCCGCGTACTGCCGAGAAGGTCGAGGATTTCCGCGACCTGCTGCCCGAAGGCACGCGTGTCTACATCGCCCATATCGAAGGCACGCCCATCGAGGACATGGTCAAGACCGCCAAGCGGATCGCGGCCGAGGGCTATCCGGTCATGCCGCATTTCCCGGCCCGCATCATCAATGACGCGGCGACGCTGGGGGACTGGATCAACATGTACCAGGGCGAGGCGGGCGTCGATCAGGCGTTGCTGCTGGCCGGAGGCGTTGCCAAGCCCCATGGCGAGTTCGACAGCTCGATGCAGTTGCTGGAAACGGGCCTGTTCGACAAGGCGGGCTTCAAGCGCCTGCACGTCGCAGGTCACCCCGAAGGCAACAAGGACATCGACCCGGACGGTTCCACCAAGAATGTGGACGAGGCATTGCGTTGGAAGCAGAAATTCAGCGAAACCACCGACGCCGAAATGGCGCTGGCCACCCAGTTTGCCTTTGACGCCAAGCCGATCATCGCATGGGCCGACGGTCTGAAGGCGGCCGGGATCGACCTGCCGATCCATATCGGCATCGCCGGTCCGGCCAAGCTGCAGACGCTGATCAAATTCGCGATCGCCTGCGGTGTGGGCCCGTCGCTGAAGGTGCTGCAGAAGCGCGCCATGGACGTGTCCAAGCTGCTGCTGCCCTACGAGCCGACCGACGTGATTACCGAATTGGCCCAGCACAAGGCGGCCAACCCCGACTTCAACATCACCAACGTACACTTCTTCCCGCTTGGCGGCATCAAGACCAATGCCAACTGGGCCATCGAAAACGGCGGCGCCTCGGCGAAGCCTGTAAACGCTTAAGGACCGGACATGACCCGTACAGTCGTAGAATCAAAGACCAAAACCGCGATCATCGGCTTCGATCAGCCGTTCTGCGTGATCGGCGAGCGGATCAATCCGACCGGCCGCAAGAAGCTGGCCGCCGAGTTGGAAGCGGGCGATTTCTCGACCGTCGAGCAGGACGCGCTGGCGCAGGTCGCGGCCGGGGCGACCGTGCTCGATATCAACGCAGGCGTGGTCTACAACTCGAACCCCAACCCGAACGAGACCGAACCGCCGCTGATGAGACAGATCGTTGAGCTGGTGCAGGGTCTGGTCGATGTGCCGCTGTGCATCGACAGCTCGGTTCCGGGTGCGTTGGAGGCCGGGCTGGAGGCTGCCGAAGGCCGCCCGCTGCTGAACTCGGTCACTGGCGAGGAGGACCGCCTGGAACTGGTGCTGCCGCTGGTCAAGAAATACAACGTGCCGGTCGTAGCGATTTCGAACGACGATACGGGCATTTCCGAAGACCCCGACGTGCGCTTTGAGGTTGCCAAGAAGATCGTTCAGCGCGCGGCTGACTATGGCATTCCGGCCCACGACATCGTTGTGGACCCGCTGGTGATGCCGATTGGCGCGATGGCTACTGCCGGCCAGCAGGTCTTTGCCCTGGTACGCCGCCTGCGCGAGGAGCTGGGCGTGAACACCACCTGTGGTGCGTCCAACATCTCGTTCGGTCTGCCGAACCGTCACGGCATCAACAACGCCTTCCTGCCGATGGCGATGGGCGCGGGCATGACCTCGGCCATCATGAACCCGGTGGCGTTGCCGGTGACGCAGAAGAAGATCGCCGAGAAAAAGGTCGAGGTTGCAGCGGCGGGCATCATCCTGCCCGACGGCATGGACGACGAAACCTTCGTTCAGATGTTCGGTCTGGGCTCGACCAAGCCGCGCGCCGGCAAGGAGATGGAGGCCATTCGCGCCGCCAACCTGCTGACCAACAACGACCCGCATGGCGGCGAGTGGATCAAGTTCAACAAACCTGCCGATGCTGCAGGCGCCGAAGGCGAGAGCGCACGTGGCCGCCGGGGCGGTGCTCGACGTCGCCGGGCCTGAGTAGGCTGCTTTGTCAACGGGCCGGGCAATCTGCCCGGCCTTTTTGTTTGCCGCGCTGATCGAAGCATCTTGAACTCTGCAAAGGACGGGTGATATTCAGCACCGAGCGGCGGGTATGATGTAATGGTAGCCTGTCAGCTTCCCAAGCTGAACGCGCGGGTTCGATTCCCGCTACCCGCTCCAAGCACTTTGATATTGGCCCGCTTGAAGCTCAAAACTGAGCTGGACTCGGACTATTTCGCGCCAGAATCCTGCCACAAAAAAAGCCAAAATGAACGAATTCTCGCGTTAAACGGGAAATCCTTTTCGTTTGTGGGGAGGTTTGCCAGATACGGGCTCGATACGATTTGAACTGACGGGGGAACCCTCGTTCCTGTGCGAAATTCGCACATTAATGAGTACAAACTGGAGTTCAAATCATGTCAAAGGCAATTCGTAGTCTATTTATTCGTCTGCGCCGTGACGAGCGTGGCGCCACTCTTGTCGAATACGGTATCGCACTGTTCATCGCGATCGCTGTTGGCGGGACCCTGCTGACCGGTCTGGGCGGCACAACCAACACCAACTTCAATGACGCCAACACGGCTGCAACACGGCCGTAATCCTGCTGTTTTGGCCTGAAAAGCAACTGGTTTTCCGCCGCGAGGACGGCGGGAAGCCAGAACCAGACCAGTCTCGGCATACTGCGCCCCGCGTGAAGCAGTTTCGGCCGAGGACTGGCCCCACGTTTTCAGAATGACCGGCCCGGCTATTTGGAGGGACCTATGCGATTGAAATCCTTGATGATAACTATTCTTGGCGTGGGTCTGGCGGGTGGCGCCGTGATGATCGCGCAGGAGCAGCTGAGACGGAGCCAGGCCGCCGCTGATCCGACGATCGTTCGCGTGGTCGCAGCAGCAGAAGAGATCCCGTTCGGATCTCCGATTGAAGGTCACAAGCTGACCGCCATCGACTGGCCGGCGGATTCCGTGCCGGCAGGTGTATTTACAAGTTTCGAAGATGTTCTGCCCACAGCAGGTGTCGACCCGCGACGCGCCAAGCGCGCGTTGGCGCAGGGTGAAATCCTGTTGGCGTCAAAGGTTTCTGACTTCGGTGAGAAGGTCACCATCGTTCAGACCTTGGGCGAGAACAATCGTGCAATGGCCATCAATGTGGATGCGCAGACCGGTGTTGGCGGGTTCGTCACACCAGGTGACTTTGTTGATATCGTGCTGACGCAGGGCAAGAACGAGTCGCTGCGGGCGGTGACGATCCTGCAAAACATCCGTGTCATTGGGGTTGATCAGACGGCTGATGAAGATGTCGACCAGCCCGGGATTGCCCGAACGGTGACTGTCGAAGTCACGCCGGACCAGGGACAGCGGTTGGCATTGGCTCAGAAGGCCGGGCAACTCAGCCTGTCGCTGCGGTCCCTGCAAATCCAGGAAGACAAGCCCTTGGAGGCCATCCGCCTCAGCGACATTCTGCTTGAAAAGTCGCCGGTTGCAGAGGGCGCGCCCAAGCCGATCGTGAAGGTGCGTCGGGGTACCACGGACGTCCAGGAAGTTCCTGTTGCCGGCAACCCCTCGAATGCAACCGTGTCCAACTGATCGCTCGCGAGGTCTGTTCATGCCCACGTTGCGCAACATAAAGGACGACGAACAGGGGACCATTCTGGTTTTCGTCGGAATTTGCATGACCGTGATCGTTGGCATGGCGGCGTTGACCTTTGATCTTGGGCGACTGGCTTCTACGCAGACCGACCTGCAGGCTTATACCGATCACGTGGCTCTGGCCGCCGCCGGAGAACTGGATGGCGGCAGTGACGCGATCACACGCGCCACGGCTGCAGCAGCCGGAATGATCGAAGACTCCCAGTTCTTTGCCGAGGGCAGCCAAGATCTGGGGACGGCCGCAGATTATTCGCTGCGGTTTCTGTCGGGACTGCCCGATCCTGCCGCCGATCCGGATGACAATGATCCAGTCGATGGGTTTGTCACGACCGATCCCGCTCTTGCCGTTCTGGTTGAGGTGACCGCGACCCCTAGAACCGTTTTCCTTCCTTTCGGTCGGGCCCTCGCGGATCTGTTGGGGGTGACGCGCCCGGATGAGGATGTCGAGGCCGTCGCGATTGCGGGTTACACCCAATATGCCTGTGATGTGACGCCGTTGATGTTCTGCATCCCTTCCGGCTGGACAGCGAATGCAAACAAAGGGTCAACCATCAAGTTGCGCACTGGAGGTAACGGTGCCGCTTGGGGGCCGGGGAATTTTGGTTTCCTCGACCCGACGGACATCGGCATAAACCCCAACGGTCCTTGCGCGGGGCAGACCGGATCAAAACTCTATATCTGCCTGATCGCGGCGCATGGAAACCTGACGCAATGCGTGTCTCAGCGCGGTGTTGATACCGAGCCCGGTCAGCGCAATGGCATTGGCAGCGCAATCTACAATTCTCGGTTCGATATTTTCCACTCGACGATGAGCAACCTCAAGAATGATGAAGACTATGCGCCCGGACCGCAGGTCATCGCGGGCTGGGAAAACTCTGGCGGAAGCTGTCTGAAGAACAATCCCGAGGTTTCGACCGACTCGATGCCGTTTCCGCCCGACGATTGCTTCGCCGCCGGCACCTGCGCGCATGGCGGCCGTTTTGGAAACGGTGTCTGGACCTCCGGCAAAGCGGCTTATTTGGACATGAACTATGGCGACGGTCCGGCCAATGATCTGACGCCGCACCCGCTGGGTAACCCGACGGGTAACACGCGATACGAAATGTATCTCGACGAGATCACCAGGGCTGGTACGGGTGATGTGCTGTTTGGGCGCAGCGAGTCCGGCCGCCCGCAATGCGCGAGCACAACGCTGGACGACCCTGACCGCCGCACATTTATCGCAGCCGCCATAAACTGCGGTGCCAATCCGGTCGCGGGACGCGCGGAGAACGTTCCGGTGCAGGAGTTTGTAAAGGTTTTCCTGATCCAGCCGCTCGAAGAATCCTCGGGGACTGATTTTGACATCTTTGTCGAGGTGGTCGAGCAGGTCGGCGGTGGAGTCGGTGGCAGCAGCGATGATGGAATCTTTCGCGATGTCGTGAGGTTGTATCGATGACTCGGCTCGTTCGGCATATCCGACGGTTGCGGTCGTGCGAGGCCGGCGCCCCGATGGTCGAGTTCGGGATCGTACTTCCGTTGATCCTGCTGTTCTTTGCCGTGATCATCGAAGGTGGGCGTATCACCTGGATTCATCAGGCAACATCGGCCGGGGTGCGCGATGCCTCGCGTATGATCGCGCGGATCGCACCGTTGGACTTGTGCGCAGCGGGCGGAGTCGGCAGCTATGACGCTCTGGCCACGGACATCGTCCAAAACCAGTTGGGCGGTTCGTCGATCATGCCGCATGGCACAACCGTTATCGACGTCACGCCGCGCTGTATCTCGCGGGCTGGCGTGTACCGGATCAATCCGACTTCGGTGGTCGAGGTCACGGCTCAGATCCGGATTGAGTACCTGTTTGGAAACGTTTTTAGCCTTTTCGGGGCAGCGCTGGGGCCTCTCGACACCGAAATCTCGGATCAGAGCCGGGTGTTTGGGGTATGACCGGTAACCTGCATATGGCGCGCGCTTTCTGGCGACGTGAAAACGGGTCGGCACTGGTCGAGCTGGGCATGGTCGTTCCGTTGTTCCTGGTGCTCGTGTTTGGAATTCTCGAGTACGGACGGCTCTACTGGTCCACGACGATGGCGCAGAAAGCGATGCAAAAAGCCTCTCGGCTTGCCACGGTCGGGCCGCCACTGTGTGGCGCGATGCCAAACACGCACACGCTGGCCGGTGGCGCCCCCGCAACAACCAAGTTCGGCGCGCTGTGCCGCAGCGGCAGCATCTGCGCCACTCCGAACCTGCCGGCGCCGTGTCAGCTTGACGCATCAAGCGCCTATGGCAGCCGGATCTGGGACGAGATCGAAATGCTGCTGCCACCCGGAGCCACCGCGGCAAATGTGCAAATCACCTATTCGCACGATCCTCGTCTTGGTTTTCTTGGTGGACCCTATACGCCGGTGGTTACAGCCGAACTGGTAAACCTGGACTACGATTTCGCGCTGCCAATTGGGCCGTTGGTCGCCCTTGCTGCTGGCAACCCTGCCATATCCGCCAGCAGCCCCAACACCATTTCAATCCCAACGATGAGCACATCCGTCCCGGCCGAGGATCTTGCCATCGGTGCCGTTGAGTAAGGAGAAGAGTCATGAGTGCCAAGCAGATTTCAGTGCTGTTGATTTCACCGGACGAAGAGATTTTCGCGGCAATCGAAACGTCGTTGGAGGGGCTGAGCAATTGCCGCTTTACGGGCCGCAGGGACACTGTCGCGCGGGTCAACGGGACGGCCGTTGCCTTGTCAGCGCGTCATGACGTGGTTCTGTTCGATGTGGATGACAGTTCGCCAGAGCTGTTGCAGACCGCAAAGCAGATTTGTGATGCGCGCATGCCCAATGCGATCATTATCGCCCTGGCGTCTGAAGATCTGCCGCTTGAGAAGGCCCGACAGCTCAAAAAGCTTGGAGTTGATGACGTGCTGCCGCGCAATGCAATCCATGAGGAGATCATTCCCCAGGTGGATGCGATCCGTGCCCGACGGCAGGCGCAGCTTCCCGCCGTTTGGGGTGGACAAGCCACACTTGGCAAGTTGATCGCGGTTGGCAAATCTCGCGGTGGCGTCGGATCGTCCTTGGTTGCCGCTAATATGGCGAACGAGCTTCAATCCAAGGCCGGCTTCCTGAAAAAGACGGCGTCGAACTCGGTTGCACTGGTGGATCTGGACTTTCAGTTCGGCTCGATTGCTGCCTTGATGGATGTCGCCGAAAGCGACGCGATGTGGCGTATGGCCATGGAAGGCAGCATTCCCGACAGTGCCTTTTTGGAACAGGCAATGGTCAAGTCGCCCTGCGGGGTCGATATCCTGGCCGCTCCGTCGCGCTATGGTCCGTTGACTGCGATCAAAGAAGAGCAGATATCGGCCATTCTGGATTCCCTGAAACGTACCCATGACTACGTCGTGGTGGATTTGCCGCGGGCGCTGGTGGAATGGATTACGCCCGTCCTGACGCAAGCTGACCGCCTATATTTGGTGACGGACGTTGCCGTTCCGTCCGTTCGCTCGGCCCGCAAGCTGATGGATTTCTACCAAGCGGAAAACCCAGCACTGGAAATTCAACTGGTCGCCAACCTTGAAAAGAAACCCATCATTCCGGCGGCGCACCACAGAGCGGCGGCAAAACTCCTTGAAAAGGACTTTGCATTTTGGGTGCCTCGCGACGAGCGCACAGTACGCGAGTCGGTCGATCGGGGCGTGCCGTTGGAAGATGTTTCATCCCGCGCACCGATGACACGCGCAATCCGAAAGCTGGCACACGAGACATGCCTGTCTTTGCCGCCTCGGGTCGGCCAGCACTGAGTCAGAGTGTTTCAGAATAGTTAAATATTTGCAGAAGGTTAAGTAGATGTTTCGAGAATTCGACCGACCAGGCCAGGAAAAACCGGACGCTTCGAAAGTTGTGCCGTTGGACACCAAGCAGTTTGCTCAGATCGGCAAGCCGGTTCATGGCTCCGGCGATGACCTCGTATTGATGCATGACATCCAGAACGATCGGATAGATCTCAAGGCACGACTGCATAACTCGTTGCTGGACAAGCTGAACCTCGCCGTTATCGAAAAGGTCGAGGAAGAAACACTGCGGGGCGAAATTGGGCGACATGTCACCGAACTGCTGCGCGCCGAAGGCCGTGCGATGCGCAGCGAGGAGGTCAAGCAACTTGTCGAAGAGCTGATGCACGAGGTGCTTGGCTTGGGCCCGCTGGAACCGTTGTTGGCCGACCCCACGATCAACGATATCCTCGTGAACGGCCACACGCAGATTTTTGTCGAGCGCTCGGGCATCCTCGAAAAGACATCGGCACGTTTCCGTGACGAACGTCATCTGCTGCGGATCATCGACAAGATCGTCAGCCGGATCGGTCGCCGTATTGATGAACGGCAACCGTGGGTGGATGCGCGGTTGGAAGATGGCAGCCGCGTCAACGCGATCATTCGGCCCTGCGCACTGGACGGGCCGGCGCTTTCCATTCGAAAATTCTCGCGGGTTCCGCTGACGATGGAACGCCTGATCAAAAACGAGGCCTTGAACGAAAGCGCGGCCAAACTGCTGCGGGGATTGGTTGAAGCCAAGATGAACGTGCTGATCTCGGGCGGAACCGGATCGGGCAAGACCACGATGCTGAATGCATTGTCGTCGTATATCAGCCCTCGGGAGCGGATCGTCACGATTGAAGACGCGGCCGAACTTCAGCTTCAGCAGGAACATGTCTTGCGCATGGAAACGCGGCCTGCTGGCCTCGACGGTACTGGCGCCGTTGCCCAACGAGACCTTGTGCGAAACGCGCTGCGGATGCGTCCGGATCGGATCATCATCGGCGAGGTGCGCGGCTCCGAAGCATTCGATATGTTGCAGGCGATGAATACCGGCCATGACGGGTCGATGACGACGGTACACGCCAACAGCCCACGCGATGCACTTTCCCGGGTCGAGCAGATGGTGCAAATGGGCGGGCTGGAGCTGCCGCATGCAGCAATCCGCGCGACTATCGCTTCGGCAATTCACTTTGTTCTGCAATTGAACCGCCTGTCTGATGGTACCCGCCGTGTCACCTCGATTGCCGAGATCACCGGCATGGAGGGCGATATCGTGACCATGCAGGACATCTTCGTCTTCAAACGTGAAGGCAAGGACGAGGCCGGCAACATCCTCGGGCGCTTCATGCCGACCGGTATCCGACCGAAATCCAGCGATGCGCTGGCGGCGGCGGGTGTCGACCTTTCATCGATCAAGTTCAACTGAGGGACCCGGCCATGTTGGAAGATCTCAGATCCTTCTTTTCGACGCACAGCATAGACTCGTTGATCGGACCAGAGATGGAAGTGGGCGGCTACGATGTCCGCTTTGTTCTGTCACTCTTGATATTTCTCGGCGCCCTGATTGCCTTCGAAGGGGTCCGTCAGCTTTTGAAGCGCGGAGAAAACCGGGAAGAGGCGATAAACCGGCGCATCCAGATGCTGAACCAGGGAAAGACTGGCGAGGACGTTCTGGAATTGCTCAAACCGCGGGAGAGCAAACCACTCATGAAGTCGTTTCCGCTGGTCGGCGACTTGCCGGGTGCCCTTGCGGCATCGGGCCTGCACATGGTGCCGGAAATGTTCCTGTTGGGATGTGGGGGTGCTTTTCTGGTTTCGGCGATCGGAGGCTCACTGGTGGCCAACCCACTGACGGTCATACCTGTAAGCGCTGTGTTCTTCCTGTTGGCCCCGTTGGTCTACCTTGGCGCCAACCTCAGACGGCGCAAGGCCGCGCTGATCAAGCAATTGCCGGATGCGTTGGACCTGATGTCGCGTGGGTTGAAGGTCGGACATCCGTTGAACACGACCTTGCAGAGCGTGGCAAACGAAATGCCCGATCCGATCGGAACTGAATTCGGTCTGGTCGTGGACCAAGTCGCTTATGGGGAAGAGTTGACGACCGCCATTCGCAACATGGCAGACCGGGTAGATGAAGAGGATATCCAGTACCTCTCGGTCGCGCTGACGATGCAGCATGGCACTGGTGGCGATCTGGCCGGCATTCTGCGAACATTGGCGCGCGTCATCCGTGCCCGCATGTCTCTGCGGCGCAAGATCAAGGCCATTTCTGCCGAGGGTCGGATGACCGCCTATATCCTGTCGTTCATTCCTGTCGGGATTGCCCTCGTGATGACGGTCATGACGCCGGACTATTACGGAAGCGTTGTGCAATACCCGATTTTCTGGCCCGTCATGAGCGTCATTTCAGCGGCCATCGTTCTGAACGCCATCGTTTTGTTCAAGCTTGTCAATTTCCGGATCTGAGGGAGGGTTGTCGAAATGGAAATCGTGAACTCGCTACTCGACACTGGTCTTTTTTCCCAACTCATGATCCTGGGCGTTGTTGCCGCCGGCGCGATCGTTGCATTCTTTGGGATATCATCGTCGCTCGGCGATCGGTCTACAGCAGCCGAACGGATGCTGCCCAAACGAACAAGGGGCCAGAGCCTTGCACGTCTTGTGCCGGAAAAGGTGGAGGGCGATACACCGACCGGGCTGAGCGCCGCACTTATCCCCAGCGATGCAAGTGTCAGGTTCGAAGTTGGCCAAGTGCTTGCGCGCTCAGGGTTTCGTGGCCGGAATGCAATCGCCAATTTCTATCTGATCCGTTTGGGCTTGGCGACGTTTCTGCCGCTTGTCTTTCTTGTCCTCATGTCTTGGCAGCCTGCGTCCAGTATCGGCGCCACGATCAACGATTATGTGTCTGGTCTGAATTCATTTCAGATCTTGCGGAACCTTGGCATCCTCTGCGGCATCGGGTTCTTCATCCCCCAGCTTTGGATGAGCGCTCGGATCAAGGAGCGTAAACGTCGGATGGAAAATGCGTTCCCGAACATGCTGGACTTGCTCCAGATTGGGATCGAGGCGGGAATGGGGTTTGACCAGGCGCTTCTCAAAGTTGCAGTGGAAATGCAGACTGTATCGCCCGAAATGTCCGAGGAAATTCTGATTGCCCTGAGCGAGATTCAGGCCGGGCGCGACCGTGAAGTTGCGTTGATGAGAATGGCGCGCCGGACGGGGATCGACGAAATGAGTTCGTTCGTGAGCGTCGTCCTCCAGTCGTCCCGGTTCGGCGTCCCGTTGTCGGCCGCCTTGACTACGTATTCCGAAGAAATGCGCGAACTGAGAGAGCTTCGCGCGCAGGAGAAAGCCAACAAGTTGCCGGTGCAGATGTCCGCGGTCATGGCGAGCCTGATGTTGCCCTCGATCGCGGGGCTGATCCTTGCACCGATCATCATTCGATACGTCGAAACCTTCGTGAAATGACCCTGTTTTTGTGGGTGCGGCGCTCCCGGGTCCGCACGAGGTCAACTGTGCGTCCCCGACTTGGGTCGCGCTCTTTCAGGCGCTGTAAAGCAGCATCGACCAGCCGGCCAGGATCAGGCCTGAAAGGCCTATGGCAATCCCAAGAGGAAACTCGCGTCCGCTGAGCGTTGCTGCAAGCTTTCCTGTCGGTTGCCGGACGAACAGGCGCAGCAGGGTCAAGCTGGTCAGTCCAAACGCCATCGCGGCAGATAGCAGCAGCATGTATGTCGAAAGGGCTTGGGTCGGTATCGCCAGAAAGATCACCGGTAGCATTTTGGCGTCTCCGCCTCCCAGCCAACCAGCGGCGAAAAGGGCAAAACATATCCCAAAGCAAAGCCCGGCGGCAATCAATCGCAATCCAATTTCATGCAAACCGAGGGCAGGGGACCCGACCAGAAACAGGGCAAACCCTATAAGGCAGTACAGGTTCGGTATCCGGTATTCGGTTAGGTCCGTCCACGCCACCGCTACAAACAGCGGCACCATCAACCACAGAGGTACCCAATTATGCCAAGGCAGATCAATCATCATGCGCGTGCCTGATTGTGTCTGCCGTGCAAGGCTTCGCGTTCTTCGATCGAAACCAGCCGTCTGGCCAACATGTGGAAGTTCTCCATTCCTGTCTTGCCGTAGATATGCTTGAGATGCGTTCTCACAGTCGCGGGACCAATCTCGAGCTCGGATCCAATGGACTGTTGCGACAGTCCCCGGGAAATCAGAACGCAGACCCGCCATTCGGCCCGTGTCAGGCCCGCTGGGTTTTCGAGGCTCATCAGCGGCGCGTCATTCACCGCCCTTTGGATGGTCGTTACGGATTGGCGGGAAATTGCTTCCGTAATCAGACCGGCGCGTCTGTTGCGGTAGATTTCGGAAATTTCGGGTGCGACTGTCTCTATCGCTTCGCGCCAGCCGGGTTCGAGGCCTTTGGCGAAATGCAGCTCCAGAAAATCGATTTCGCAGCCTTGGTTGTCGAGACAGACGAACAGGATATCGTGCAGCTTGCGGTGCGAGATCCAGTCCAGAACAACGGCAGAAAACTCGTTTACGGGTTTCCCGTGATCCTTGAGACTGAAGACGACGCCTTTCTTTGGCTTGCTCGCAAACGGACCAATCACGTCGTTCGTGAAGGAAAGGAAAAGCGGCCGACTTATTGTCTGGTCACGGGTATCTGCGCGCGCAGCTACTCGGCTGCCACCTTTATTGAGCCAGACACGGCTGAGGGTACCACAATCGGCTCCAAACGCGTTGACAACTTCGGTCAACGCAGCGTCCAGAACCACTCCGCCCTGGCTCCATTGAATGAAACTGATCAATGCGCGTGTGTGTTGCGTGTTCGGTAGCCACGCACCTGCACGGCCCATCCCCCTGTCCATATAGCACCAACTGGTAAACGTCTTACTCACTAAAGCGAGCCGGTTCAGCGGCTTCTGTAGATTTGAATTACTCTGCCCAATACATTCATATTTTACGATTTTTACGCAAAAATCACCAAGAATCTTATTAAGTTTCCGGATGGTGAGAAAAACACTGGCAAAAACGCAGACAATTAGGCACAAAAGGCTGAAAAGAGTTGACGATCAGAAACAATAACAGTCAGCGGGTGTGATTGGCCAAGGGCGACACGCTCTGGTATTTCAGGAGGGCTTACGGGCCTGAAAGACGTTGATGACTGCCGGGATGCCAAACCCATCTGCCGTTTGAAAACTCGAAAACTCCTGGGCCACGGCGCTCTGGATTTTTCGTTCGTCGGCCTCATCGCCTTTAAAATGCGCTATCACGCGCGCGGCCGGCCCGACCCGGGTGCAAAGCTCAGCGGTGGCCTCCACCGATCCAAGCCCCGGTAGTCGGAGGCTTACGGGGTTGGCGAAGATGTCATCCAAACCCGCCGTTGCCATCATGCCGGTCACATGGTCGATGTCATGAAAGGCCAGTGGTCCCGGTGCGTACCGACCATATTTTGGTGGGTGGCCCAGATGCGATGTGGCGGCCATGTGGGGAATCCTGAACCAGGGATTGTCAGCCAGAGGTCCCCATGCGGCAAAAGTCATTTGTCCGTCGGGGGCCAGAGCCTTGGCGATGTTGGCGAACGCCGCAACCGAATCCTGAAAGAACATGACACCGAACCGCGATATCGCAGCGTCGAACGCGCCCTCGGGGAACCGGGCGACCTGAGCGTCGACGCATTGGAAATCGACGTTTTCAACACCCGCGGAAAAGGCCCTTTCCTGCGCTCGGCTTAGGAACGGCTCAGAAATGTCGCCGCCAAGAACATGGCCCTGCGGTCCGACACGCTGGGCGGCCGCGATGGTGCTGGCGCCGGTCCCGCAGCCGATGTCCAGAACGCGCATTCCGGGTTCCAGTTCGGCCTGATCCAGAACGAGGTCCAGAACCGGGGCCAGCATGTGGTCCAGTTTGTCCTCAAAAGTCAGCCACTTGGTGCCGGATTCGGAGTTGCCCCAGTATTCAGCCTGATCTTCGTTTGCTGTTTGCATGGGGGTCCTCCGCAGTTTTTCGGACTATGCCTTTCTGCGGCGACGGCGGCCAGTTTTTTCCGCATCGCCTCCGGTGTTGAAGGACGGAGCGGGCAGGGTGACGATCTTAACCAGTTCCGGGAACGGGTCGGTCTTGTGCGGAATCGCGTTCGCGGCGACGAAATGCTCCTGGAATTTCGGCTCGATCGCGGTTTCGACCTTGGTGATCTCGCGCACCACGCGTTCGATCTCGGCCCGGGCGGCGATGTTGCACAGCGCGATGCGTGCGCCGGTGCCGGCGGCGTTGCCCGCGCTTTGGACCTTGTCCAGCGGCGCGTCGGGGATCATGCCCAGAACCATCGCGTGTTTGGTCGAGATATGGGCGCCGAACGCCCCGGCCAGCACTACGCGATCCACACGGTCCACGCCCATCTCGTCCATCAGCAGCCGCGCCCCGGCATAGAGCGCGGATTTCGCCAGCTGGATCGCCCGGATGTCGCCCTGTGTCACGGTGATGCGCGGGCCGCCCTCGGCGCTGGCGTCATGGATCAGATAGGAATGGGTTCGGCCCTCGGGGATGCAGCGGCTGGTGCCGGTCTGCTCGGCCGAGCCGATCAGGCCGCTCTCGTCCAGCAGGCCGGCCATGCGCAGTTCGGCCACCGCCTCGATGATGCCCGACCCGCAGATGCCGGTGATGCCGGTAGTGGCGATATCGGTCTCGAATCCGTCTTCGTCGGACCACTTGTCCGAGCCGATCACGCGGAACCGGGGTTCCTTGGTCACCGGGTCGATCTGAATGCGCTCGATCGCGCCGGGCGCGGCACGCTGGCCCGAGCTGATCTGCGCACCTTCGAAGGCCGGTCCGGTGGGCGAGGAACAGGCCAGCACGCGGGTCGTGTTGCCCAGCAGGATCTCGGCATTGGTTCCGACGTCCACGATCAAAACCAGATCCTGCGACTTGCCCGGCTCTTCGCTCAGCGCCACGGCGGCGCAGTCGGCTCCCACATGGCCCGCGATGCAGGGCAGGATGTAGACCTGCGCACGGGGGTTCATCGTGGTCAGATCCATCTCGCGTGCGTGCAGCGTGACGCTTTCCGACGTGGCCAGCGCAAACGGCGCCTGGCCCAGTTCAACCGGGTCCAGACCCAGCAGAAGATGGTGCATGACCGGGTTGCAGACGAACACAGTTTCCACGATCAGGGCCGGGTCGATCCCTGCCTCGTCGGCGATCGAGGTGACCAGATCGTTGATCGCCTCACGCACGGCCCGGGTCATCTCCTGATCACCGCCGGGGTTCATCATCGCGTACGACACACGGCTCATGAGGTCTTCGCCGAACCGGATCTGCGGGTTCATCAGTCCCGACGAGGCCTTGACCTCACCGGTGTCCAGATCGGTCAGATGCGCGGCGATGGTGGTCGAGCCCAAATCGATGGCCAGCCCGTACAGCCCGTTTTCGTGCAGTCCGGGCCAGATTTCGACGATGCGCGCCACTTTGTCCTTGTGGCCCTTGTGCAGGGCGACCGTGACCTCCCATTTACCCTTGCGCAGGGTCGGCTGCAGTTTGGACAGAAGCGACAGGTCGGCGGTGACGGCGTCGATCTGCCACTGCTCGCGCAGGGCACGCTCCAGCCGTTCCAGATCGCCGGTGGGCGAGTGCATGTCGGGTTCTTCGACCACCACGAAATAGAGGCGCGTGGCCGGGTCCATGGTGATGGCGCGCGCGGCGGCGGCCTTGCGCACCACCTGGCGGTGCACCTGGCTTTCAGGCGGGACGTCGATCACCACGTCGCCCTGAACGGTGGCCTGGCAGCCCAGACGCCGGCCCGGTTTCAGACCGCGTTTGTCGTCATAGCGCTGCTCAACCGCGTTCCATTCGCTCAGCGCGTCTTCGCGGACCGTGACGCCGTGTTTGGGAAACTCGCCATAGCTGGGCGTGATCTGGCATTTCGAGCAGATCCCGCGCCCACCGCAGACCGAATCCAGATCGACCCCCAGTTGCCGGGCCGCCGTCAGGATCGGAGTGCCAACGGGGAAATGTCCGCGTTTGCCCGAAGGGGTAAAGACGACAAGGGGATCGGTGGTCATGACGGATGCCTTTTTGGTGTTCGCGCGTATGGCGGCAAGATATGGGTTTCGCGGCAAAGGGAAAGGCCAATCCGCGGCAGGTTTTGCGCGGCTTGCGTCGTTTTCCGCGCCATCACGGCGGTTTGTGGGCGAACAAGTTGGGGCAGGGGCTTTTCCTTTGGTCGAAACCATGCAATAGGGTCACCGCCAAACGGGGTTTTGCATGGGGTTAGCAGATGCAGATTCGTGAGGCACTCACCTTTGATGACGTTCTTTTGGTTCCGGCGGCCTCGTCGGTGCTGCCGGCAACGGCGGACACGTCCACGCGCGTGACGCGCGCGATCACCATGAACATACCGCTGCTCAGCTCGGCCATGGACACGGTGACCGAGGCGCGGATGGCCATCGCAATGGCGCAGGCCGGGGGCATCGGGGTCATCCACAAGAACCTGACCGTCGAGGAGCAGTCGCGTGAGGTGCGCCGGGTCAAACGCTTCGAATCCGGCATCGTCTACAACCCCGTCACCCTGCGCGCCAATCAAACGCTGGCCGATGCCAAGGCCCTGGTTGAACGCTACAACTTCACGGGGTTCCCGGTGGTGGATGACGAAGGCCGCGTCGTGGGCATCGTGACCAACCGCGACATGCGTTTTGCCACGTCGGACGACCAGCCGATCCGCGCGATGATGACCACGGATAATCTGGCGATGCTGCAGGAGCCGGCCGACCTGGAAGAGGCAAAGAGCCTGATGAAGGCTCGCCGGATTGAAAAGCTGCTGGTCGTCGACGGATCGGGCAAACTGACCGGTCTGCTGACCTTGAAGGATACGGAACAAGCGGTGCTGAACCCCACGGCCTGCAAAGACCATCTGGGTCGGCTGCGGGTTGCGGCGGCCACGTCGGTTGGCGATGCCGGCTTTGAACGATCCGAGCAATTGGTCGACTCTGGCGTCGACATCATCGTGGTCGACACGGCGCACGGCCATTCCCAAGGGGTGCTGGACGCGGTGAAGCGGATCAAGGCCCTGTCGAACGAAGTGCAGATCATCGCGGGCAACGTCGCAACGGGCGACGCAACCAAGGCCCTGATCGACGCTGGCGCCGATGCGGTCAAGGTCGGGATCGGGCCGGGCTCGATCTGCACCACGCGCATGGTGGCCGGTGTCGGCGTGCCCCAGTTGACGGCAATCATGGATTGCTCGGCTGCGGCTGGCGACGTGCCGGTCATCGCCGATGGTGGTATCAAGTTCTCGGGCGATTTCGCCAAGGCCATCGCGGCGGGCGCGTCCTGCGCCATGGTTGGCTCGATGATCGCCGGCACCGACGAAAGCCCGGGCGAGGTGATCCTGTATCAGGGCCGCTCTTTCAAATCCTATCGCGGCATGGGCAGCCTGGGCGCGATGGCGCGCGGCTCGGCCGATCGTTATTTCCAGAAAGACGCCGCAAATGACAAGTTGGTGCCCGAGGGGATCGAGGGACAGGTGCCCTACAAGGGCTCGGCCAGCGCCGTCGTTCATCAACTGGTCGGCGGTCTGCGTGCGGCCATGGGCTATACCGGCTGCGCGACTGTTGATGAAATGCGCCGCAATTGTCAGTTCGTGAAGATCACCGGAGCGGGTCTGAAGGAAAGCCACGTGCATGACGTGCAGATCACACGCGAAAGCCCCAACTACCGCGTGATGTGACGGTTTCCGTCGGACTCAGGACCTCGACATGACCCCAGGCGCGCGCGTTCAGGCCGCTATCGAAATCCTAGACGATTTTCTGGGCGGAACTCCCGCCGAGAAAGCGTTGACGGGTTGGGCGCGGCGCAGCCGTTTTGCGGGATCGAAGGACAGGGCGGCGATCCGCGACCATGTCTTTGACGCGCTTCGGCATCTTCGGTCTTTCGCTGCGATCGGCGGTGCAAGGACCGGGCGAGGCCTGATGTTGGGCGCTCTGCGGTCCCGGGGCCAGGACCCGGTCGATCTGTTCAACGGAGTTGGTCACGCCCCAGACCCCGTCACGGCGGACGAGGTCGGACGTCCATTCGAAACGGAAGCCGAACAGTTTGACATACCCGAGTGGCTTTGGCCGGTGTTCGAGCGGTCGCTTGGTGAAAGTGCCAGAGAGGCCGCCGCCGCGCTGCAATCACGCGCTCCGGTTCACCTGCGGGTCAATCTGGCCCGCACGAGCATGCAAGAGGCGGTGGATGCACTGGCGCGGGAAGGGATTTCCACTGCGCCGCACCCGGCCTGCGAGACGGCGCTTGAAGTCGTCGATGGTGCCCGGAAGGTTTCGCAATCCCAAAGCTATCGTGACGGCTTGGTCGAGTTGCAGGATGCGGCGAGCCAGGCTGTCGTTGCTGCATTGAACCTAAGACCCGGCATGAGGGTTCTGGACTATTGTGCCGGGGGTGGCGGCAAGGCGTTGGCCATGGCCGCCTCTGGCGGTGTCGAAGTCTTCGCCCATGACGCCAACCCCGGGCGCATGCGTGACCTTCCTGACCGAGCACGACGGGCGGGAGCGCGCATTACGATCCTGTCCACAGATGACCTGGAAAAACTCGGCCCGTTTGACGTGGTGCTGACTGACGCCCCCTGTTCCGGGAGCGGCTCGTGGCGGCGCGCACCCGCGGGCAAATGGGCATTGACGCCCGAGCAATTGACCCAGTTGCCTCAGACACAATTGTCCATTCTGGACGCAGCCGCACCCCTCGTCTGTGATGACGGTGTATTGGCCTACGCCACCTGTTCGATCCTGGATGTCGAAAACAGAGGAGTCATAGACACGTTCCTGTCGTCGCATCCGGAATGGCAATGCATGTTCAGCCGATTGTGGCAGGTTGTACACGGCACCGACGGCTTCTATTCCGCCCACTTGACGCGACGCTGATACGCTGAAAACAACTTAAAGGAGAATGTCCGCTGGATTTCTTAAGCGGATATTAACTCTTTGTACCACGATATGCCGTGGATTGATTTTGAATCGAGTTGTTGATGACCGAGGTCGCTCAATTTACGCCAAGCTTGACCGGACGACATTTTCCGAGTTGGTCGCGGGCCATTTCTCTGGTCGGTGTTGCGCTTTTGTTGGTCATTCTCGCCCAACTCTTTCCGATCTCACCTCAGTTGGTTTCGGGCCTGCTAGCGGTTGGAGGGTCTTTTCTGGCCGTTGGCGCGTTTGTTCTGTTGCGCGGATGGTTCTCGTACCGCGAAGACAAACAGGCGCAGATCATACTCGCGTCGTTTCTTGAAAAAGAGCCCGCTCCGGGTTTCATCACGGATGCCAACGGGCGGGTGCTGATCGTGAACTCCGCAGCGCGGGACAGGTTCAACGCCACAACCGGCGCAAGGCTGGACATGTGTTTGCGGTCCGTTTTCGCCAATCCTGCGGCGATACTGGTTCGGATGCAGTCATTGGCGCAAGTCGAAGGGCGCGCGGCAGAAGACATCGTGACAAAGGGTACGACAATTCCAGTTCTGGCGATCGACCTTGGCGATGATCTGTACCTGTGGCGGATCAAGGCCTCGGGTCGGCAACCCTGGGCGTCTGCTTCGCTTCCAATCGTGACGCTCGGGCGAAATGACGTGGTCCTGAACATGAATGCCGCCGCCGAGGCGATGCTCCGAGGCAGCGAAGTGGGCGCGGCCGAGGCTCTGACGCCGGAGGTCATATCCGGTGAAACGGTTCTGCGCCTGCCTGCTCAAGAAGGTTCGCGGCGGGTATTCGTGTGCGAGGTACGAAAAACCAGCGCGGGCCGGGATATAGCGCTGGTCGTGCTTGACGACGCGCCTGCAGATCAGTGGACCACGACTTTCGCCGACGTCCCGGTACCCATGATGCACATCGCTCCGGGCGGTGAGATTCTGGATGCCAATCGACTGGCGCGCAAGCTGATCGGTGATGTTGAACTTGGTCAGACCAATATCGACACGGTTCTGAGCGGATTGGGGCATCCCTTGCGGGACTGGCTGCTTCAGGTCGCCGCGTGCGATGGGCCACCACGTTCCGAATTCCTGCGGCTGGGTGGAAAGGACCGAGAGGTCTTCGTGCAACTGACCTTGACCCGCATCGTCAAGAACGGTGAGGTGCGCCTTGTTGCCGTGCTGAACGACGCGACCGAACTCAAGACGCTGGAGGCTCAGTTCGTCCAGGGGCAAAAGATGCAGGCGGTCGGGCAGCTGGCGGGCGGCGTGGCGCATGATTTCAATAACCTGCTGACAGCCATTTCCGGACATTGCGACCTGCTGCTGCTGCGCCATGATCAAAATGATCCGAACTACGGCGATCTCGTCCAGATAAACCAGAATGCCAACCGGGCCGCTGCGTTGGTCAGCCAGTTGCTGGCCTTTTCCCGAAAACAGACTCTGCGACCCGAAGTGCTGGATCTGCGCGATACCATTTCCGACCTGATCCACTTGTTGAACCGCCTGGTGGGCGAGAAGGTCAAGCTGATCCTCAGTCATGATCCGGTTCTCAAGCCCGTTCGCGCAGACAAGAGGCAGTTGGAACAGGTCGTCATGAACCTTGTAGTGAACGCGCGCGATGCCATGCCCGACGGCGGAGAAATCCGTATCGAAACCGAGGTGTTTTCTTTGACCGAGCCGCTGATGCGGGACAGGGCGACGGTTCCGGTGGGTGAATATGTTTCGGTCAAGGTCATCGACAGTGGCGTCGGTATTCCGTCAGACAAGCTGCAGAAGATTTTCGAACCCTTCTACACGACCAAACGGACAGGCGAGGGGACCGGTCTGGGTTTGTCGACGGTCTATGGCATCGTCAAGCAAACCGGCGGCTTCATCTTCGTGGACAGCACCGAAGGGCGTGGGACCGAATTCAACGTCATGCTGCCGGTCTGCTTGGCACGGGACACCGAGGTTGCGATCGAACCGCCGGCACAACCGGAACCGAACGCGCATCAAGGCGAAGGTGTCGTTTTGCTGGTCGAGGATGAGGCGCCGGTACGCGCCTTTGCCACCCGTGCCTTGCGCCTCAAGGGCTATACCGTCTTTGAGGCGGGCTCTGCCGAGGACGCGTTGCGCATTCTTGCGGATCAGAACCTGCACGTCGACGTCTTCGTCACGGACGTGGTCATGCCCGGAATGGATGGTCCAACCTGGGTTGCCAAGGCGCTTGAAAGCCGGCCCGATGTGCGGGTGGTCTTCATGTCGGGCTATACCGAAGGCGCGTTTGGCGATGCTGGGCCGGAGATCAGACATTCGACCTTCCTGCCCAAGCCTTTTTCACTGACACAATTGACCGAGGCGGTGTTTCAGCACCTCAACTAACGCGCCTGCTGATGCAGACGAAACTCGGCGGCATGAGCCTTGCGGAATGTATCCAAGGTCTGGTCAGACAGTATCAGTTCCCGCTTGGGCGATACATTTTCGCGGGTCAGATCGATCCGGGCGTTCAGTCGATCTTGAAGGAAGTCCAGAATCTCGTCCTGGTGTTCGTAGCGAAAGATATGCGAAGCACCGGCGCCATTGCTGCGGGTCCGGAAGAATTCAGTTTGGCTGCCGACATCGGCGAACGCGGGACGGGGCGATTGCATATAGGCTTGGACAAACTTGTCGAAAGACATGCCGTCGGTCGAATGCGGGTGGCCCGTCAATTCGGTGCGCGTCCTGTACCGGTACCAGCTGCCCAGCCAATCGACGGGTTCGCGCACGACGGCCATGATTTCCATTTCAGTGTCGTACATCTTGCGGAAAATGTTCTGGAAGAAACGGTCGTAGCGACGCACAGGCGCATGTTTTAGATCCGGTGGACCCGACACCACGATATCCGCCCGGTCCCGCAACGCGACCTGATAGGCGGTGCTTCCGGTTTTGGGCAGGGACAAAAGCGCAAGGCGTTCCTTGAAGAAGATCAGCATTTCATGTCTTTCCTGCGCCGAAGGCTGTCGTGCCACATGATTGTCCGCCCCGGCAGCCAAGGTCAATTGCTTCCGCACAAAATCGCCAGCCTGCGCAAGCAAAGTTTCATTGAAAAGACAGAGCCTTGGGCATGATTGAGCAGTTTCGAGATCAGAGTAAACGACTTTTTAACCTCTTCATCGAAGGGTAAGGAATGAAAGTTTTTGTTGATATGTTCTCTTTTTGATCTCATAAGGAACAAGAGGCGAACAAAGCAGCGATTGCCGCCCGGTGATGGGTGTGACAAAAGGGAAGGCGACAGGACAATGGCGGATCTTCTGACAATGAACGACAAGAAAAACCCCGACAAGCAAAAGGCGCTGGACAGCGCGTTGGCGCAGATCGAGCGGCAGTTCGGCAAGGGCTCGATCATGAAACTGGGCGATGGTGCCCGGCAGGAGATCGAAGCCAGTTCGACCGGGTCACTTGGGCTGGATATTGCCCTTGGTATCGGCGGACTTCCGATGGGTCGGATTGTCGAAATCTACGGCCCGGAGAGCTCGGGCAAGACGACCCTGACCCTGCATTGTATCGCCGAGCAGCAGAAACGCGGCGGCGTCTGTGCATTCGTCGATGCGGAACACGCGCTGGACCCGCAATACGCCCGCAAGCTTGGGGTGGATCTGGACGAACTGCTGATCTCGCAGCCCGATACGGGTGAACAGGCGCTGGAGATTACCGATACGCTGGTGCGTTCCGGGGCGGTCAACATGGTCGTTGTGGACTCGGTGGCGGCGCTGACGCCGAAATCCGAGCTGGAAGGCGACATGGGCGACAGCAATGTGGGTGTGCAGGCCCGGCTGATGAGCCAGGCGATGCGCAAACTGACCGGCTCGATCGCCCGCAGCAACTGCATGGTGATTTTCATCAACCAGATCCGCATGAAGATCGGCGTCATGTTCGGCAGCCCGGAAACTACGACCGGGGGCAACGCCCTGAAATTCTACAGCTCGGTCCGTCTGGACATCCGCCGCATCGGCGCGATCAAGGACCGCGATGAGGTGGTCGGTAACCAGACCCGCGTGAAGGTGGTCAAGAACAAGGTGGCCCCGCCGTTCAAGCAGGTGGAATTCGACATCATGTATGGTGAGGGCATCAGCAAGATGGGCGAACTGCTGGATCTTGGCGTCAAAGCCGGTGTGGTCGAAAAGTCCGGCTCGTGGTTCAGCTATGGGGATGAGCGGATCGGGCAGGGGCGTGAAAATGCCAAGCAATACCTGCGGGACAACAGTCGGGTTGCGCTGGAAATCGAGGATAAGATCCGTGCCGCGCACGGACTTGATTTCGACATGCCGCCTGCGGCGGATGAGGATGATATTCTCGAAGCCTGATCGGAAGATCCGAGAGAACACTGGCAAGGTGATCCTTCGGGTTCACCTTGTTTCGTTTGCGGTGCAGCAATCCTGTGGACTATCGGCGGGCAGGGGGCTAAACCGTCGCGATAGATCATGAATGCGCGCTGAGAGAGCCCAATGCCCACGCTGAACGATATCCGCTCAACCTTTCTGAACTACTTTGCCAAACAAGGGCACGAAGTGGTCGCGTCGAGCCCGCTTGTGCCGCGCAACGACCCGACGCTGATGTTCGTTAACTCGGGCATGGTGCAGTTCAAGAACCTGTTCACCGGCCTTGAGACCCGCGACTACACACGTGCTACCACGGCGCAGAAATGCGTGCGCGCCGGCGGCAAGCACAACGACCTGGACAATGTCGGTTACACGGCCCGCCACCACACGTTCTTCGAGATGCTGGGCAACTTCTCGTTCGGCGATTATTTCAAATCGGAAGCGATTCCGTTCGCTTGGGAGTTGATCACCAAGGAGTTCGGGATCGACAAGAACCGTCTGCTGACGACGGTCTATCATACCGATGACGAGGCGTTTGAAATCTGGAAGAAAGTCGGCGTCCCCGAAGACCGGATCATCCGCATCGCCACCAGCGACAATTTCTGGCAAATGGGCCCGACCGGTCCCTGCGGCCCCTGTACCGAGATCTTCTATGATCACGGCGACCATATCTGGGGCGGACCTCCGGGATCGGCCGAGGAAGACGGTGACCGGTTCATCGAGATCTGGAACATCGTTTTCATGCAGAACGAGCAGTTCGAAGACGGCTCGATGCGTGAACTGGACATGCAGTCGATCGATACCGGCATGGGTCTGGAACGGATCGGCGCGTTGCTGCAGGGCAGCCATGACAACTATGACACCGACCTTTTCAAGACACTGATCGAGGCCTCGGCCGAAGTCACGCATGTGGACCCCTACGGCGATCAGAATGTGCACCATCGGGTGATTGCCGACCACTTGCGGTCGACCTCTTTCCTGATTGCAGACGGGGTCATGCCCTCGAATGATGGTCGCGGTTATGTCCTGCGCCGGATCATGCGCCGGGCCATGCGCCACGCGCATCTTCTGGGCGCCAAGGATCCGGTCATGCACAAACTTGTTCCGACACTGGTTCAATTGATGGGCGCGCAGTATTCCGAGCTGGGTCGTGCTCAGGCTCTGATCGAAGAGACGTTGTTGTTGGAGGAAACCCGGTTCAAGCAGACGTTGGACCGGGGGCTCAAGCTGCTGGATGACGAAGTGGCGGGCCTGCCGGACGGGGCGCCACTGCCCGGGGATGCCGCTTTCAAGCTGTATGACACCTATGGCTTCCCGCTTGACCTGACCCAGGATGCCCTGCGCGAGAAAGGTCGGACGGTTGATACCGCCGGGTTCGACACCGCCATGGCCGAGCAGAAGGCGAAGGCGCGCGCCGCCTGGGCTGGTTCGGGCGAGGCAGCAGATCAGGCGGTCTGGTTCGACATACTGGACGCAAGCGGTGCGACGGATTTCCTGGGCTACGAAACCGAAATGGCTGAGGGTCAGGTTGTGGCTCTGGTGGTCGACGGTGACCTTGTGGACCGTATCGAGCAGGGCGGATCCGGCTGGGTGGTCGTAAACCAGACACCCTTCTACGGCGAGGCCGGTGGCCAAGTTGGCGATTCCGGCAGCATCCGGCGTCTTGAAGACCGCACCCAGAGAGCGACGGTCGAAGACACCCGGAAATTCGCGGATGGCAAGGTCTATGCACACAAGATCGTCGTGGACAGCGGTGCGATCGCCAAAGGTGATGCCGTCGAGCTCGAAGTTGATCACGCCCGGCGCTCGGCCATCCGAGCGAACCACTCGGCGACCCACCTCCTGCACGAAGCGCTGCGAGAAACGCTTGGCGATCATGTTGCACAGCGCGGATCGTTGAATGCTGCCGACCGTCTGCGGTTTGATTTCAGCCACGCCAAAGCGCTGACACAGGCTGAGTTGCAGACCGTGGAACGCGAGGTGAATGAGTTCATTCGTCAGAACTCGACGGTCGAAACCCGTATCATGACCCCGGACGATGCCCGCGCCTTGGGGGCACAGGCGTTGTTCGGTGAGAAATACGGCGACGAAGTCCGGGTCGTCTCGATGGGCAAGGCCCAGACCGGCAAGGGCCACGACGGCCAAACCTGGTCGATCGAACTGTGTGGCGGTACGCATGTGCGCCAGACAGGAGATATCGGGACCTTTGTCATTCTGGGTGACAGTGCAAGCAGCGCGGGCGTGCGGCGGATCGAGGCTCTGACCGGGGACTCTGCATTGCGGTACTTGACCGAGCAGGATCGGCGGCTTGGCCAGATTGCTGCCGAGTTGAAGGCGCAGCCGGATGATGTCGTCGATCGCATCAAAGCTCTGCTGGACGAGCGCAAGTCGTTGCAGAACGAAGTGGCGCAGCTGCGCCGCGATCTGGCGATGGCCGGTGGAGCCGGTCAAGGCGGCGGCGCGGAAGCCAAAGAGATCAACGGCGTCAAGTTCCTGGCACAGGCTCTGAATGGTGTGTCGGGCAAGGATCTGCCGGCCCTCATTGATGAGCACAAAGCGCGGCTGGGATCGGGCGCCGTTCTTCTGATCGCCGACACGGGCGGCAAGGCTGCAGTTGCTGCCGGTGTCACAAGCGACCTGACGCAGTCGATATCGGCCGTCGATCTGGTCAAGGCCGCCGTGCAGGAACTGGGCGGCAAGGGCGGCGGCGGGCGTCCCGACATGGCGCAGGGCGGTGGTCGCGATGCCGCCAACGCCGCGGCGGCCATCAAGGCCGCGGAAGAGGTTTTGGGAGGATAAGATGCCAGCACTCTGGATTGCACATGTCACGGTTACTGATGCCGAAGCTTATGGCAAATACGCCGAGCTTGCCGGCCCGGCCATTTCCAAACATGGGGGCACGTTCATTGCCCGTGCAGGACGCTATGTCCAACTGGAAGGCAAAGAGCGGCCCCGCAATGTCGTGGCGAAGTTCCCGTCGGTTGAAGCCGCCGTCGCCTGTTACAACTCGGCTGAATACCAAGAAGCCCTGAGCCACGCCCGGGGCGCAAGCGAGCGCGAATTGCTGGTCGTCGAAACGACCGAGTGAGAATCAACCGGAGCCGGTCTTGGATTGGCTCCGGAACCCGCTTTGGGTGACGCAACGTCAGCCAAAGTTGCGACGCCGATCCTGTAATTGGGCCGATAGTGTTCCGGTGATCACGTCCCGCAGAAAAATTTCCCTCATACTTTCAATGGGTTGAGCTTTTTTGTGGCGGCGAAACTATGACGTTCTACCTCTAATTGTGTCAGGCTTCGCCATTTTCTTGCGCGGAAAAGGTCATATTGAGTTACGAATTTCCGCCGTTTTTTGCCGACAACCTGACCGAGGATTGCCAGAGCCAGTCTGTTAACGGATAGTTTCCAAAAGCAGAATATGGTCCTCAGAAGCGGCAGTCAGTCGAACGTATGGGATCGAGGGACAGGCATGAAACGGGTTTTGGACAGGCTCAACACAGTGGCAAGTCGCGCGGCCAGCAAGGCCACATTGGCTCTGGGTGTGTTGGGAGTTATCGGCGGTGCCGTTCTTGCGACAGGACAAGCCAGCGCTTCAGAGACAGCTTTCATTTCGGGGTTTTCGGCTTCGCCACCGCCGTCGGGCGCACGGACCTTGTGCCGCCAGTATGCTTGGGCTTGTGCGAACAAGAAGTCGGTTTCGCTGCCCAGCCATCAGGAACTGCGACTGGTCAAGCAAATCAATGCCCAGGTCAATGCGACAACGCGTGAGGTCACGGACCAAGTGCAGTACAAGACGCGGGAGCGTTGGGCCCTGCCAACATCGCGCGGCGGTGATTGCGAGGATTTTGCGCTGCTGAAAAAGCGTGACCTGATCAAGGCTGGAATTGATCCCAACAAGCTTTTGCTGGCGACCGTTTTGGACACCCGCCGCGGCCCCCACGCGGTTCTGGTTTACCGCTCCAATCAAGGTGATCTCGTGCTGGACAACCTGACCAATCGGATCAAACCCTGGTCGGCCACACGCTATTTGTTCCTGCGGATGCAGGATCCGAAACAGCCCCAGCGTTGGGTTGGGATTTACGGGCGAAGCTAAGAAGCCACAGCGATTTGAGTTTCTTGAAGGCTCCAGCAAAAAAAAAGGGCGATGAATTCATCGCCCTTTTTCATTTGTATGCCAGATTGCCACTGAAACGTGGCATCACGACCAAAGGCGGTTAGTCCTCGTCATTGTTGGCGTTGTTGCCCTGACCAGGGCTTGCGCCTTCCGGTCCATTTCCACCGCCATTATTACCGTTGACGCCGCCGCCGTTACCGTTGCCGCCGCCGTTACCGTTGCCGCCGCTTGAGCTGCCACCGTCGCCGCCGCCCGAGCCGCCATCACCCGAGCCGCCGCCGTCACCGCCGTCGCCACCGCCCGAGCCGCCATCACCCGAGCCGCCGCCGTCACCGCCGTCGCCACCGCCCGAGCCGCCATCGCCGGACCCACCGCTGGAGCTACCGCCGCTTGAGCTGCCGCCATCACCGGACCCACCGCTGGAGCTACCGCCGCTTGAGCTGCCGCCATCACCGGACCCACCGCTAGAGCTACCGCCGCTTGAGCTGCCGCCATCACCGGACCCACCGCTGGAGCTGCCACCGCTTGAGCTGCCGCCATCACCGGACCCACCGCTGGAGCTGCCTCCGCTGGAGCTTCCACCATCGCCAGAACCGCCGCTGGAGCTGCCTCCGCTGGAGCTTCCACCATCGCCAGAACCGCCGCTGGAGCTGCCGCCGCTGGAGCTGCCACCGCCGTCGCCGGACCCACCACTGGAGCTGCCGCCGCTTGAGCTACCACCGCTGGAGCTACCACCGCTGGAGCTACCACCGCTGGAGCTGCCACCACTGGAGCTACCGCCTGAACCTCCCGGAGGTGCCGCCGGTGGAGGATTGCCACCACTGGAACCGCCTCCACTGGAGCTGCCACCGCTGGAGCTACCGCCGCTGGAGCTACCACCGCCTGAGCTCCCGCTCTGTTCCGAAGGGCCGTCGCCGGATCTTTGATCAACCGTACCAATCGACGCGGTCGGGAAATCCGTCAGTACGGCCGCAAAGGCAGGACAGGTCTGCAAAGTGCGGGCAAGAATGTCTTCGAAATCGGCACGACGCTGGATGTAACGCAGCATCCGTGCATCCACGACCGTACAGGCACACAGGGTTTCTGTGGAAACCGACTGCCGGGCTGTCTGGATCGTACACTTGTCCGCGGCGACAACAGGTCCACCGGACATCAGAGGCAATGAAGCTGAAGCAAATACTATTGTCAGTAGACGGGATTTGATGCGCATATCGCGCCTCCTTAAACTCGTTAAACTCATCACCGAACAACGTGGCGATGACACACTTTGAACACAAATACACCCCTATCACGCCGCATTTTCAAGGGCAACACCGCGATAGCGATGCGGAATTAACTCATCTTATGGACGAAATTGCAGGTAAAACAAAAGGGAAGCCATGAACCATTCATGGCTTCCCTGAGAAAACACCGTTTCAGATGGACGCAAAAATGTCACATTCGCGCCATTGTTTCCGACCCGTCCAAAATCGAACGGACCGAAGTCAGGCTGACTTGGCCATGCGCTTGCGTTCGTGCGGGTCAAGGAACCGCTTTCGCAGCCGGATCGCGTTCGGAGTTACTTCGACCAGCTCATCGTCGTCGATGTAGGCGATGGCCTCCTCCAGCGAGAACTGGACATGCGGTGTCAGGCGAACAGCATCGTCCGAACCGCTGGCCCGCACGTTGGTCAGTTTCTTGCCTTTCAGCGGGTTCACCTCAAGGTCATTATCCCGCGAGTGTTCGCCGATGATCATACCCTGATACACATCGGTCTGGGGGCCGACGAACATCCGCCCACGCTCTTCCAGGTTCCACAGCGCGTATGCGACGGCCTGGCCGTTCTCCATCGAGATCAGAACGCCGGCGCGCCGCCCGGGGATCGGGCCCTTGTGCGGTGCCCAGCCGTGGAACACGCGGTTCAGAACGCCGGTGCCGCGGGTGTCGGTCAGGAATTCACCGTGATAGCCGATCAGGCCACGCGACGGGACATGCGCAATGATGCGGGTTTTGCCAACTCCTGCGGGGCGCATCTCAACCAACTCGCCCTTGCGCGCGCCTGTCACCTTTTCGATGACTGCGCCCGAGAATTCGTCATCCACGTCGATGGTAACTTCCTCGATGGGCTCCAGGCGTTGGCCGTCTTCCTCGCGGAACAGAACCTGCGGGCGCGAGATGCTGAGCTCGAACCCTTCGCGACGCATGTTCTCGATCAGAACGCCCATCTGCAACTCACCGCGGCCCGCAACCTCGAAGGCTTCGCCGCCGGGGGTGTCGGTGATCTGGATCGCCACGTTCGATTCGGCCTCCTTCATCAGGCGGTCGCGGATGACGCGCGACTGGACCTTCTTGCCGTCACGCCCCGCCAGCGGCGAGTCGTTGATACCGAAGGTGACGGTGATGGTCGGCGGGTCGATCGGCTGGGCGGGCAGGGCCTCGTCCACCTGGGGCGCCACCAGCGAATCCGCAACGGTGGCCTTGCTCATGCCTGCGATGGTCACGATGTCGCCCGCTTCGGCGACGTCGATCGGTTGCTGGCTGAGGCCGCGGAAGGCCAGGATCTTGGTAGCCCGGAAATTCTCGATCAGCTTGCCGTCACGGCTGAGCGCTTTGAGGCTGTCACCCGCTTTGAGCGTACCGCTTTCCACACGGCCGGTCAGAATGCGACCGATGAACGGGTCGCTGCCCAGAGTGGTCGCCAACATGCGGAAGGGTTCATCCTTGCGCTCAGCTTGTTTGGGTGCGGGAACGTGGTCGACTACGAGGTCGAACAGGGCGGACAGGTCCTTGCGTGGGCCGTCCAGTTCCATATCGGCCCAGCCGGACCGCCCCGAGGCGTACATGGCAGGGAAATCCAGCTGGTCGTCGTCGGCGCCGAGGTTGGCGAACAGGTCAAAGCATTCGTCCAGCGCGCGGTCGGGCTCGGCATCGGGCTTGTCGACCTTGTTCAGCACCACGATTGGACGCAGACCCAGTGCCAGCGCCTTCGATGTCACGAATTTCGTCTGGGGCATCGGGCCTTCGGCGGCATCGACCAGAAGCACAACACCGTCGACCATGCTGAGGATACGCTCGACCTCGCCGCCGAAATCGGCGTGGCCGGGGGTGTCAACGATGTTGATGCGCGTGCCTTTCCACTCGACACTGGTGGCCTTGGCCAGAATGGTGATGCCGCGTTCACGTTCGAGATCGTTGCTGTCCATGGCGCGCTCGGCCACGGCCTGGTTTTCCCGGAATGCACCGGATTGTTTGAGTAGCTCGTCTACCAGGGTCGTTTTACCGTGGTCCACGTGAGCGATGATTGCGATGTTGCGCAGGTCCATGAGGTCAGCCTTTGAACGGGAAGTTGCCGCGCGCATAACGCGGCGCGGCACAAGTTACCAGCCCTAACGCGCGATCAGTGGCCCGCAGTCTGCGAAAAGAGGTGGATGACTAGAATGCCGCCCAGAATCATCGCAAGGCCCAGAACCGCCGGCCAGTCCAGCCGTTGGCCGAAAACCACAAAGCCGATCAGCGCAATCAGAGCGATGCCAAGCCCGGACCAGATTGCATAAACGATGCCGACGGGCATTACCTTCAGCGTCAGCGCCATCAGGTAAAAGGCAAAGCCATAGCCCACCACCACCAGAACCGAGGGCCAGAACCGGGTGAATTGCTGGCTGGCCTGCAGTGCGGTCGTTCCGATTGTCTCGGCGATAACGGCGAGAAGGAGGATCAGGTAGGCGTGGGGCATGGTTCTTGAACCCTTGATGCAGCTGCTGGGACGTTGAGCACAGAATTCAGAAACGGCGCAAGGAAATTCAGGCAGCCGCCCCTTTCGTTGGTTCACCTAGGGTCAGGTAAACCCGACTATGGCAAGGCCGGAAAGTGTGTAAACTACTGCACGTTTTCGATTACTTTTTTAACGAGTGTGTTTCATGACGACATTTGCAAAAACGGTCGTGTTTGCTTCGGCAACTATCGTGGCGATTGGGTGGCTTGCTGACGGGGGGTCCGTCGATACTGACGCAGCCAATTTGGTTGATATGTCAAGCGCAACAACAGTTTGAACGCCACGAATGAAACGAAAAAGGAGCCCGCGGGCTCCTTTTTTTGCGCCTATTGCTTTTCGATCGCCTTCACCTTGGACCGGTGATCCGACAGCCTCTTGATCAGGAATTGCCGCGCCTTGCGCTCGGCCAACCGGACGCGGATTTCGGTAAGGAAAGCCTCCTCAAGCGATTGGGAGGCTGCGCCCAGAACGTCACCGACTTCGACGTAGAACCGATCCTGGCCGGTTTCGTCCATGACCTTCATCGTATCCTCGGCCAGTTTCGCCGCGAGAATGGTGATGGTGTCGGACATCAGCGTGTGTTCTCGGTCAGGCGGCGTTTGACGTAGTCGGTTACGTTGGTCATCAGCGTATCCATGTGCTCACCCTGGAAGAAGTGGTCGGCTCCTTCAACCTCGGTATGGGTGATGGTGATACCCTTCTGCTCGTGCAGCTTTCCGACCAGTGCGGTGGTGTCCGCCGGCGGTGCCACCCGGTCAGCCGTTCCGTTGATGATCAGCCCGGACGAGGGGCAGGGGGCAAGGAACGAAAAATCATACATGTTCGCGGGCGGCGACACGCTGATGAAGCCGGTGATCTCGGGGCGACGCATCAGCAACTGCATGCCGATCCAGGCTCCGAACGAAAAGCCTGCAACCCAGCAATGTTTCGAGTTGTTGTTCATCGACTGCAGATAGTCCAACGCCGATGCCGCGTCGCTGAGTTCTCCGACGCCCTGGTCATACTCGCCCTGGCTGCGGCCGACGCCCCGGAAATTGAAGCGCAGGACCGTAAAGCCCATGTTGTAGAACGCGTAGTGCAGGTTGTAGACGACCTTGTTGTTCATGGTCCCGCCGAACTGGGGGTGCGGGTGCAGCACGATGGCGATCGGTGCGTCTTTTTCCTTTTGGGGGTGGTAACGGCCTTCCAGTCGGCCTTCAGGTCCGGGAAAAATCACCTCGGGCATGTGTGCGGTTGTCCTGTCTTTTTCTCGCGGGCGCCGGGATATACTTGACGGTTATCGTCAGGCACCTTAGAACGGTTCTAATTGAGTATCGCAGCGTGAACACGCTGTCAGTCGGAGATACGCACTGACCGCGGCGACGTCAATGTTTTCACGCGGTTCAAGCCACGAGGATCGAAGAATGAAGCTGTCAACCAAGGGCCGTTACGCGATGGTGGCGTTGGCGGACATCGCGCTTCAACCCGCCGACACGCTGGTGACCCTGGGAGAGATTTCCGAGCGTCAGGACATTTCGCTGCCCTATCTGGAGCAGCTGTTCGTCAAGCTGCGCCGTGCCGATCTGGTTGCATCCGTGCGCGGGCCGGGCGGCGGCTATCGTTTGGCGCGGCCGGCGTCGGAGATCCGCGTGGTCGAGATTCTGTCAGCCGTGGATGAAACAGTTGATGCCATGCACAAGGGGGCCGGGGCGTCGGGGGGATCCTCGGGCAGCCGGGCGCAGTCGCTGACCAACCGCCTGTGGGAAAGTCTCAGCGCGCATGTCTACGTATTCCTGCACCAGACACGCTTGTCCGATGTGATCCAGAACGACCTTGCGCCGTGTCCGGCGGTGCCGGGGCTGTTCTCGGTCGTGGATGATTGACCGGTGAGTGGATTGGGAATCTCGAGGGGCGTGGCCGTGGATGAAAAGGTGAGTCCATGAGACGTGTTTACCTGGATCACAACGCCACGACCCGGCTGCGCCCCGAGGCGCGCGACGCGATGATCGCGGCGATGGAGGTCTGCGGCAACCCCTCCTCGGTCCATGCTGAGGGGCGAGCGGCCAAGGCCGTCATCGAAAAGGCGCGTGCGCAGGTGGCCGCGGCCTTTGGGGCGGATGGGGCCGATATCGTGTTCACATCCGGGTCGACCGAAGGCGCGGCGCTGGCCTTGGAAGGGCGCAACCTGCATGGCGCGGCGATCGAACATGATGCCGTAAGGGCCTGGACTGTCGAGGATTTGCCGGTTTCGCACCAAGGCGTTGTCGCCGTCGCCGACCCGGACCGGTCCACGTTGCAACTCGCCAATTCTGAAACCGGGATCATTCAGGCCTTGCCCAAGGGTCTAGCCGTCACCGATGCCACGCAGGCGTTCGGGAAACTGCCGATCGCCTTCAACTGGCTGGATGTGCAGATGGCGTTGGTCTCGGCGCACAAGCTGGGCGGGCCAAAGGGTGTGGGTGCCGTGGTGATGAAACGCGGCACGGATCTGGAGGCCCGGATCAAGGGCGGTGGCCAGGAAATGGGGCGCCGGTCGGGGACGGAAAATGTCATTGGAATCGCTGGGTTCGGCGCTGCGGCTGAAGCGGCGGCGCGGGATCTGGCAAACGGAGTTTGGGAAAAGGTTGCAGAACTTAGAAATATTCTAGAAAAGGCCCTTGAGGCTGGTTCTAAATCTACTATTTTTGTCGGGAAAGATCAGGATCGATTGCCCAACACCCTGTGCTTTGCGACGCCCGGCTGGAAGGGCGAAACGCAGGTGATGCAGATGGATCTGTCGGGCTTTGCGATCAGCGCCGGTTCGGCCTGCTCCAGCGGCAAGGTTAAGGCAAGCGCGGTACTGACCGCGATGGGATATGACGAGGCCACGGCGGCCAGCGCGGTACGCGTTTCGCTGGGCCCCGAGACGAGTGAAGAAGACGTGCTACGTTTCGCCGAGACGTGGCTGGAAAAAGAGAAAAAGCATCGCGCGCGGGCCGCGTGATCTGACGGAGGGTGGAACATGGCCGCTTTGGACCAGACCCAGGTAAAAGAAGGTGTCGATCAGGAAACCGTTGACGCGGTGCGCGAGGTCGGAACCTACAAATACGGGTGGGATACCGATATCGAGATGGAGTACGCGCCCAAGGGCGTGAACCCCGATATCGTCAAGCTGATATCGGAAAAGAACGAAGAGCCCGAGTGGATGACCGAATGGCGCCTGAAGGCCTTCGAGCGTTGGACCCAGATGGAAGAGCCAAAATGGGCCATGGTCCACTATCCTGAAATCGATTTTCAGGACCAGTATTACTATGCCCGGCCCAAGTCGATGGAGACCAAGCCCAAGTCTCTGGACGAGGTCGATCCGAAACTGCTGGCCACTTACGAGAAGCTCGGTATCCCGCTGAAAGAACAGATGATTCTGGCCGGCGTGGAAGGTGCCGAGGATGCCCCGGCCGAGGGCCGCAAGGTCGCGGTGGATGCGGTGTTCGACTCGGTTTCGGTTGGCACGACCTTCCAAGCCGAGCTGAAGAAGGCCGGCGTCATCTTCTGCTCGATCTCCGAGGCGATCAAGGAACACCCTGAACTGGTCAAGAAATACCTGGGCTCGGTGGTGCCGGTGTCGGACAATTTCTACGCCACGCTGAACTCGGCCGTATTCTCGGACGGCTCGTTCGTCTATGTGCCGCCCGGCGTACGCTGCCCAATGGAGCTGAGCACCTATTTCCGCATCAACGCTGAAAACACCGGCCAGTTCGAACGCACTCTGATCATCGCCGACAAGGGCTCGTACGTGTCCTATCTGGAAGGCTGCACCGCGCCCCAGCGTGATACCGCGCAGCTGCACGCCGCGGTGGTTGAGATCATCGTCGAAGAAGACGCCGAGGTGAAATACTCGACCGTCCAGAACTGGTTCCCGGGCGACGAGAACGGCAAGGGCGGCATCTACAACTTCGTGACCAAGCGTGCCGATTGTCGGGGCGACCGGTCCAAGGTGATGTGGACGCAGGTCGAGACCGGCAGTGCCGTGACCTGGAAATACCCGTCCTGCATCCTGCGGGGCGATGACAGCCAAGGCGAGTTCTACTCGATCGCCATCACCAACAACATGCAGCAGGCCGATACCGGCACCAAGATGATCCATTTGGGCAAGAACACCAAGTCGCGCATCGTGTCCAAGGGCATCAGCGCGGGCAAGGCCCAGAACACCTATCGCGGGCTGGTGTCGATGCACCCCAAGGCCAAGAACAGCCGGAACTACACCCAATGCGACAGCCTGCTGATCGGCGACAAATGCGGGGCGCACACCGTTCCGTATATCGAGGTCAAGAACAACAGCAGCCGGGTCGAGCACGAGGCCACAACCTCGAAGGTCGATGACGATCAGCTGTTCTATTGCCGCCAGCGCGGCATGGACGAGGAAGAGGCCGTGGCGCTGGTGGTCAACGGTTTCTGCAAGGACGTGCTGCAGGCGCTGCCGATGGAGTTCGCCATGGAAGCCCAGCAGCTGGTCGCGATCTCGCTGGAAGGCTCGGTCGGCTGATGGCTCGCTCGCCGCGCACCCGCAGGGATGATGTCCTGACCGCGGCGTCTTATGCGCTGCCTGTTCTGGGCGGCTTGCTGGGCGTGGCCTATGTCAACGTCAACTACACCGATTTCATCAACCCGGTCTGGGCAATCGGCGGCGGGGCGGTCCTGGGATGGATCGCGGCGCGGCTGCTGCGCAGGATGCTGGGATAGGAACAGACCGGGGCCGGCGCGTCCCGACGATACGCAAAAGGACAAATCATGCTGGAAATCAAGAACCTGCACGTCAAACTTGAGGAAGAGGAAAAGCAGATCCTCAAGGGCGTGGATCTGACGGTCGAGGCCGGCAAGGTGCACGCGATCATGGGGCCGAACGGCTCGGGCAAATCGACGCTCAGCTATGTGCTGTCGGGCCGTGACGGGTATGAGGTCACTGAGGGTTCGGCGACTCTGGATGGCGCCGACCTGCTGGAGATGGAGCCGGAAGAGCGTGCCGCCGCCGGCGTGTTCCTGGCGTTCCAGTACCCGGTCGAGATCCCGGGCGTGGGCAACATGACGTTCCTGCGCACCGCCGTGAACGCCCAGCGCAAGGCGCGCGGCGAGGAAGAACTCTCGGCCGCGGATTTCCTCAAGCTGGTGCGCGAAAAGGCCAAGTCGCTGAAGATTGACGCCGACATGCTGAAACGCCCGGTGAACGTGGGCTTCTCGGGCGGCGAGAAGAAGCGCAACGAAATCCTGCAGATGGCGATGCTCGAGCCCAAGATGTGTATCTTGGACGAGACCGACTCGGGTCTGGATGTCGATGCCATGAAACTTGTTGCAGAAGGCGTGAACGCGCTGCGCGACGAAGGCCGTGGATTCCTGGTGATCACCCACTATCAGCGTCTGCTGGACCACATCAAACCCGACGTGGTGCACATCATGGCCGATGGCCGGATCGTCAAGACCGGCGGGCCCGAGCTGGCGCTGGAAGTCGAAAACAACGGTTACGCCGACATTCTTGCCGAGGTGAACTGATGGCCTTGCCCGACGTGAAACAATCCGCGACCGAGGCGCGGCTGGCCACGCTGCGCATGCCCGAAGCTGGCTGCACCCGCGATGCGCGCGAGGCGGCTCTGGCCCGGCTGCGCGCCATGGGTCTGCCCGGGCGGCGCGACGAGTATTGGAAATACACGCGTCCCGATACGCTGATTTCGCCCGAGGCCCCGGCGGCCGAGGTTTTCCACACCGACGAACCGATGGTCTTTGACGGGTTCGACCGCCTTAAAATCGTCTTCGTCGATGGCGTGTTCAGCCCCGAGGACAGCGATGACTTGACGCTGGAAGGCGTGAGCATCGACCGGCTTGAGGATATCTGCTGCAAGGACATCCACTGGGCCAAGCAACTGTACGGCGTGCTCGAGGAGCGGGGCCAGACCCCGGTTCAACGCCCGCTGGCGGCGCTGAACACCGCCTTTGCGCAGGACGGCGTGGCGATCCATGTGACCGGCAACCCGTCCAAGCCGATCAGTCTGATCTATCGCCACGACTCCGAGACCTCGGACGCGATCCTGCACCACGTGATCCGCGTGGAAAGCGGCGCCGAGGTGACGATTCTCGAGAATGGCCCGGCGGCCTCGCGGTTCAACAAGTGCATCGAGATCGACATCGCCGATGGCGGCACGCTGCACCATGTCCGGGCGCAGGGCAGGGACCATCAGCGCCGTGCTGCGACGCATATGTTCACCCGGTTGGGCAAGGACTCCGTCTACAAGTCTTTCACCCTGACCGTGAATGGTGTGCTGACGCGCAATGAACAGGTGGTCGAGCTGACCGGCGACGATGCGGTGGCGCATGTGGCCGGCGCCTGCGTGGGCGATGGCGACTTCCACCATGACGACACGGTGTTCATCACCCATGACGCGGTGAACTGCGAAAGCCGTCAGGTGTTCAAGAAGGTTCTGCGCAACGGCGCGACCGGCGTGTTCCAAGGCAAGATCCTGGTCAAGGAAGGCGCTCAGAAGACCGATGGCTACCAGATCAGCCAGTCTTTGCTGCTGGATGACGACAGTCAGTTCCTGGCCAAGCCCGAGCTTGAGATCTATGCCGACGACGTGGCCTGTTCGCATGGGTCGACCTCGGGTGCGATCGACGAGACCGCGCTGTTCTACCTGCGCTCGCGCGGGGTTCCGGCAAAGGACGCGACCAACATGCTGACGCTGGCCTTTTTGGCGGAAGCCGTTGAAGAGATCGAAGACGAAGCGCTGGCCGAGGACATCGTCTCGCGGCTGGAAGGCTGGTTGGCGCGGCACAGCTGATGCCGGTGACCACCGATATCGTCGCCTCGTATCGCGGGCCCGGTCGGGTGGTGCGTCGACTGCTGGACATGGGCCCGCGCGAAGACCGCGCGCTGGCCTTTGTCATGGCGTTCTGTGTGATTGGCTTTATCGCACAGTTGCCGGGCCTCGCGCGCCGTGCCCATCTTGAGGGGTTGGACCTGAACATGCTGATGGGTGGGGCCTTGCTGGGGTCGGTCTTCATTCTGCCGTTACTGCTTTACGTCCTTGCCTGGGGGACTTATCTGATTTCTCGCATGTTCGGCGGTGCAACCACGTCCTATCAGGCGCGGCTTGCGCTGTTCTGGGCTCTGCTCGCCTCATCGCCGCTGGTGTTGTTGAACGGGCTGGTGGCGGGTTTCATCGGTCCGGGCCCTGTCCAGACGCTGACCGGGGCCCTGTGGGTTGCGGTATTCGTCTGGTTCTGGTTTTCCGGATTTTCTCAAACACGAAGGGCGCCGGCATGAACGCCGCATTTCTGGGACATCTGGCCGTTCTGACACTGGCAAATCCGGCCGAGGCGGCAAGGCGTCTGTTGACCAGTGTACCCGGTCGGGATGTGCTTTGGACAGCGCTGGCATTGGTCGTTGTCCTGAACGCTTTGTCTCAATCACTGTCGACCCTTGTGTTTCCGGCGCTTGATCCATCGCTGGATATGGCGTTTGAACCGGTTGTGCAGTCGTTGGCGACTTCGGCCGGGGCCGTTCTCTTGGGCATCTTCGCGTTCTATTTTGTCGGCAGGATGCTTGGCGGCACCGGTAGCCTGGAAGGCATGATGCTGCTAATGGTCTGGCTGCAATTTCTGCAGATTCTGGGCCAATTGATCATCTTCGTCATGGTGATGGTTGCGCCGACGATGTTCCTGATCCTCGTATTGGGGATGAGCCTGTACAGCCTCTACATCAGCCTGCATTTCATCAATCAGGCGCACCACTTCCACTCGCTGGGCAAATCCTTCGTGGTCATCCTCATCTCGGGATTGCTGGCGATACCCTTCGTCCTGTTGATGACCCCAAGCGGGCCTGTTTAGGGAATTCGTTCATGTATGACGTCCAGAAAATCCGCGCCGATTTCCCGATCCTCTCGCGTGAGGTGAACGGGAAGCCGTTGACGTATCTCGACAATGGGGCCTCGGCGCAGAAACCTCAGGTGGTGATAGATGCAGTTACCAATGCCTATGCGCACGAGTATTCGAACGTGCATCGCGGATTGCACTACCTGTCGAACCTGGCGACCGAAAAGTACGAATCCGTCCGCGGAACCGTCGCCCGGTTTTTGAATGTCGCGAATGAGGATGAGATCGTCCTGAATTCCGGGACGACCGAGGGGATCAACCTAGTCGCCTATGGGTGGGCCATGCCGCGGATGCAGGCCGGCGACGAAATTGTTCTGAGCGTCATGGAGCATCATGCCAACATCGTACCCTGGCATTTTCTGCGCGAACGCCAGGGCGTCGTTCTGAAATGGGTGGACGTGGATGCAAGTGGTGCGCTGGATCCGCAGGCCGTGATCGACGCCATCGGGCCCAAGACCAAACTGGTGGCGGTGACCCAGTGTTCCAACGTTCTGGGTACCGTGGTTGACGTGAAGGCGATCACCGAAGGCGCCCATGCCAAAGGCGTGCCTGTGCTGGTCGACGGAAGCCAGGGCGCGGTTCACATGCCGGTGGATCTGCAGGATATCGGGTGCGATTTCTATGCTATTACCGGACACAAGCTGTACGGCCCCTCGGGGTCTGGCGCGATCTTCATCAAATCGGAACGTATGGCCGAGATGCGCCCCTTCATCGGAGGAGGCGATATGATCAAGGAGGTGTCGAAAGACACGGTGATCTACAACGATCCGCCGATGAAATTCGAAGCCGGCACTCCAGGTATCGTCCAGACGATCGGCATGGGCGTTGCGCTGGACTACATGATGAGTTTGGGGATGGACAACATCGCGGCCCATGAGGCGGGCTTGCGCGACTATGCAATGCAGCGCCTGACCGGGCTGAACTGGCTGCAGGTTCAGGGGACGACGCCCGACAAGGCCGCTATCTTCAGCTTTACGCTGGATGGTGCGGGCCACGCGCACGATGTATCCACTATTCTCGACAAGAAGGGCGTCGCCGTTCGGGCGGGGCACCATTGCGCCGGACCGTTGATGGATCATCTCGGGGTTACGGCCACTTGCCGCGCCAGTTTTGGTCTGTACAACACAACCGATGAGGTCGACACGCTGATCGATGCGCTGGAACTGGCGCACGAATTGTTTGCCTGATTGTTCGTCGCTAAACCGAGTTCCGACATGCAAAATCCAGTTGCACCCGGATCGGAACAAGGTTAGCTAACGGCCAACGCACCTGTAGCTCAGCTGGATAGAGCGCTGCCCTCCGAAGGCAGAGGCCAGAGGTTCGAATCCTCTCAGGTGCGCCACTTTCTTCCAGAGTTTCAAGGCGTAACGCTCCTGCGCCTGTGTATGTCACTGCCAGATGGGCGCTGCCGCAGCAAAAAGCCCCGGGCAGTGATGCGCCGGGGCTTTTTGCGGGGTCGGTGAGTGGTAGTGTATTAGCCGCGCCAGGAGCGAACGTCGCCGCAGTCCATGTGCACGAAATTTGATCCATAGTATTGGCCGACACCGCCGGCACGGCATGAAATGGCTGCCTTGGCCATCTGTGAGACCGAGCGGGAGGCAAGCCGCAGATCCGCAGCCTGGCCTTTGACGTGGAGAGAGTTCTTGGCGACACCGCGCGACCGGCGGCGCAGCATGGCGTTGGTCTGCGGAGAACGGTATCCCGACAACAGCATGTAGGGCTCGTTCACATCCAGAAGGTTGTGGGCCGCGGCCATGATGTCGATCGTGCGCAGATCCATGTCCTTTGACTGATCGGTGCGCCAGTCACGCATGAAGTGGTTGATTTCCTTGACCGCGTCTTTGACGTATTTGCCATCGACCCAGTAGATCATATCCAAACGCTCTCCGGTACGACCCGAATACATACGGATCCTGCGGATGTCTCCGCCCCCGCGAAGGAAGCCTGCTGCGTTTGAGTAGGTTGGTGCTGCAACAACTGCCGTTGCCGCGAATGCGCCCAATAGGGCACGCCGGGTCATCCCCGAGGTACTGCTCTTGGTCATAGCGTGTTTCGTCCCGTACAGTTCCTGCCTGCACACGATGTTACGTGCGCTTTCTTAATTCTTTCCCATCCCAGATGCGGATTTTATGCCACAGAGGGATTCTTGCGCCAAGCGATCTTTTGGTCTTGTGCTTTCTTACGGGGAATTTTCGGCGAAAATCTGCGCAAGTGACAAAAAATGTGGCGAACAGGCCTGAATCCCTTTCGTTTTTTTCCAGACGATGCAATCGCGCATCAGGGGGCCAGCGGTGTGATGTGCTGTTGGAAATGTGAGTGGACAATCCCCCGAGGCGTGAAACATAATTGTCGGACGCAAAAACTAGTGTTCCAAGTTATTGAAAACCAAGGCTATCCCATGAATTCTGTCCGTCGGACCTGTACGATTTTTCTGTTTGCCGCAAGCATCGCCGTGTCGGCCACATCCGTTCAGGCGGCTCCGACCCAGGCTGAGAGTTTCGCGTTTCGGATGGCTGTGGCGGAAAGCGCAGAGACAACCCCGGAAATCGCGTCCTTTTATCGAGAACAGGAATTCGCGCCGATTTGGGTCGGTCCTACCTCTGATCACGCGGCGCGTCGGTCGGCACTTATCAAAGCATTGTCCCATGCTCAGATGCATGGGCTTCCGGCCGAACGATATGACGTTGATGGCCTGATGGCGAAGATGCAGAGCGCTCGGTCAAACCGCGATCTCGGGGCGCTTGAGGCTGCGCTGAGCGAGGCGTTTGTCCGCTATGCGCAGGATATTCAGTCCGGGCTGCTGCGCCCGGCTCAGATCGACGCCGGCCTCGTGCGTGCGGTCGAACGGAAGCCAGCCTCGGATCATCTTGCGGCGATGATGAAATCCACCGACGGCTCTTATCTCGCGCAGCTTCCGCCGCAGTCCAGCCAGTACCGGGCGCTGCTCAAGCAGAAGATGGCGCTGCAGTCACTGAACGAACATGGTGAATGGGGGCCGACCGTTCCAACCGGAAAATACGAACGCGGCGATACGGGGCCGAGCGTCATAAAACTGCGTAATCGTTTGGTTGCGATGGGGTTCCTCAAGCCCACGGCCAGCCCGGAATATGACGACTCCATGGTGGCAGCGGTGCAAGCCTTCCAACGCGCCCATGGACTTGAACCAGATGGTGTCGCCGGCCAGGGAACGATTGCCGAAATCAACCGGTCACCTTCTGACCGACTCAAGGCGGTGATGGTTGCGATGGAACGTGAACGCTGGCTCCCTCGCGAGAGGGGCGCACGGCATGTTCTGGTCAATCAGGCCGACTTTTCCGCGAAAATCGTCGACGATGGTCGGGTGACATTTGAAACACGTGCGGTGATCGGCAAAAACACCAGCGATCGTCAAAGCCCCGAATTTTCGGATGTGATGGAGCACATGGTGATCAATCCCAGCTGGCATGTGCCGCGCTCGATCATCACCAAGGAATACCTGCCGAAGTTGCGGGCCAACCCCAATGCCGTCCGGCATCTTGAGATCACCGATCGGCGCGGGCGCCAGGTGAACCGCAATGCGGTGGACTTCAACCAGTTCACGGCTCGCAGCTTCCCGTTTGCGATGCGCCAGCCTCCGGGGCAGAGCAACGCTTTGGGGCTGGTCAAGTTCATGTTCCCCAACAAGTACAACATCTATCTGCACGACACCCCGCAGAAGAGCCTGTTCGCACGCGAAGTGCGCGCCTTCTCTCACGGGTGCATTCGTTTGGCGCAACCTTTTGATTTCGCCTATGCTTTGCTGGCAAAACAGGAAGAGGATCCCAAGGCCTTTTTCCACAGGGTGCTGGGTACCGGACGTGAAACCAAGGTTGACCTCAAACAGCCGGTTCCGGTTCATCTGATTTACCGCACCGCATTCGTCGGGCCGAAGGGCGACGTGCAGTATCGGCGCGATGTCTATGGTCGGGACCAGAAGATTTGGGATGCCCTGCAAAAAGCAGGGGTGGCCCTGCCGAACGTTCAGGGGTAAGCACAGGGCCCTAAATCCTGCGACAAGGAAGCCCGCGATGCAGTTCACCTTACAGCAAATCGCCGATGCTCTGGGGGCGCCGGCCGAGGGAAACACCAGCCTGACGATTCTGAGGGCGGCCGAGCCCAAGGATGCTGGTCCGACCGATCTGGCTATGGCGATGGCTCCGAAATACGCCGAGGCCCTGGCTGAGGGTCAGGCGCGCTGCGCCGTTCTGTGGGAAGGCGCCGACTGGCGCGCACTGGGTCTGGAGGGCGCCGTGTTCGTCGGCCGCCCCCGTATGGCAATGGCCGGAATTACCACGATGCTGGACCGGGGGCAGGGTATCGCACCTGGGATCCATCCTTCGGCGGTCGTGGACCCGACGGCCGAGATCGCCGGAGATGTGTCCATCGGGCCTCTGGCCGTTGTTGGCCCCCGGGCCCGCATCGGATCAGGAACGGTGATTGGCGCCCAGTGCCACGTTGGTATGGATGTCGTGTTGGGCCAGAACTGCCTGTTGCGCGAAATGGTCAGCATCGGCGCGCGTGCCATCATCGGCGATCGCTTTGTTGCGCAACCCGGAGCCAGGATCGGCGGGGATGGGTTCAGCTTTGTCACGCCCGAGGTGTCTGGTGTGGAAAACGTGCGCAAGACCATGGGCGACGCCGGAGACGCCAAGGCGCAGAGCTGGTTGCGCATCCATTCGCTTGGTGCGGTCCAGATCGGCAATGATGTCGAAGTTGGCGCGAACTGCACCATCGACAACGGCACAATCCGCAACACCGTCATCGGAGACGGCTCCAAGTTGGACAATCTTGTTCATGTCGGGCACAACACCCAGGTCGGCAGGGACTGTTTGCTGTGCGGTCAAACCGGCGTGTCCGGTTCGGTCGAGATCGGCAACAACGTGGTTTTGGGTGGCCAGACCGGAGTCGTCGACAATATCTTCATTGGTGACGGCGTGATCGCGGGCGGCGGAACCAAGGTACTTTCGAATGTCCCGGCAGGTCGTGTGATCATGGGCTATCCGGGCGTGAAAATGGAAACGCACACCGAAATCTACAAGGCGCAGCGTCGGCTTCCTCGCATGGCCCGTGACGTAGAGGCGCTTAAAAAGACGGTTTTCAAACCCTCGTCGAGCGATTAAATCAACCGCAACGCGACAATCAGGGGAACGACATGAGCATCAGCGACCGCGTCATCGCAATCATTGCAGAGCAGGCCGTGCTGGAGCCGTCCGACGTGACGCCCGAAAGCTCTCTGGAAGATCTCGGAATCGATAGCATGGGCCTGGTTGAAAGCATCTTTGCTATCGAGGAAGAATTCGACATCTCGATCCCCTTCAACGCCAACGAACCGACGGCAAGTGATTTCGACATCTCGAATGTTGCAGCGATCATTGCCGGGATCGAAAAACTGGTCGCGGAAAAGGTCTGATCCGCGGTCATGAAACGGGTTGTCATTACCGGCGCTGGCACGATCAATTCGCTGGGCCATTCCGTGCCCGACACCCTGGAAGCGATGCGCGAAGGCCGTTGCGGCATTTCCGAGCTTGAATTTCGTGACGTCGACCGACTGAGCATCAAAATTGGCGGCCAGGTCCGCGGGTTCGAGGCCGAGGGCCGGTTCAATCGTCAGCAGATGGCTCTGTATGACCGTTTCACGCAATTCACTCTGACTGCGGCCAAAGAGGCGATCGACCAGTCGGGGCTGGAGTTTCACGGCGAATTGGCCGTTCGGTCGGGGGTCGTTCTGGGAACGGCCGGTGGTGGTGTTTCGACCTGGGATGACAACTACCGCTCGGTCTACGAAGACGGGAAGAACCGGGTCCATCCGTTCGTCGTGCCGAAGCTGATGAACAACGCGGCCGCAAGCCACATTTCGATGGAGCACAACCTCAAAGGCCCCAGTTTTACCGTTTCGACGGCCTGTGCATCGTCCAACCACGCGATGGCGCTGGCGTTCCAGATGGTGCGCAGTGGCGCCGCCCCGGCGATGATTACCGGTGGGTCGGAGTCCATGTTGTGTTTTGGCGGGGTCAAGGCTTGGGAAGGCCTTCGGGTTATGTCGAAGGACGCGTGCCGGCCGTTCAGCGCAAATCGCAATGGCATGGTTCAGGGCGAGGGCGCCGGTGTGTTCGTATTCGAGGAATACGAACATGCGCGTGCTCGCGGCGCTGAAATCCTGTGTGAGGTTGCGGGCTATGCGATGTCTTCGGACGCGACGGATATCGTGATGCCCAGCAAACAGGGCGCGGCCCGCGCCATGGCCGGGGCCTTGAAGGACGCGGGGCTGAACGCAAGTGACGTGGGTTATATCAACGCCCACGGCACCGGAACCGCCGCCAATGACAAGACCGAGTGCGCAGCAGTCGCGGATGTATTTGGACGCCATGCCGACGATCTGATGATCTCGTCGACCAAATCCATGCACGGCCACCTTATCGGCGGAACCGGCGCGGTTGAACTGTTGGCCTGTATCATGGCCGTCCGTGACGGCGTGATTGCTCCGACCATCGGGTATGAAGAACCCGACCCGGAATGCGCCTTGGACGTCGTACCAAACGAGGCGCGCGAAGCCGAGGTGAATGTGGCATTGAGCAACGCCTTTGCGTTTGGCGGTCTGAACGCGGTCTTGGCCCTCAAGAAGGTATGAAAAAAGCCGCCATCGGGGGATGGCGGCTTTGGTCATTCATCTTGGCGTGATCAGTTGGTGTTGACCTGCAGGCCGTCAAAGGCAGCGGTAAATCCGCTCAGCGACAGATCCATGTTGATAACCTGATCGGGGGCGCGGGCGGGCACCAGTGAAATGGTAGCCTTCGTTCCTGCTTTCATCGCGTCAATGTCGCCTTGGGTCAGACCCAGCTGGGCAACGCAACCGACCGGAACACAATGGTGATAGTTGTACAGCTTGCGCGGCGCGCCATCGATCGAGATAGCCAGTTGTGCCTGCAGCAGGGTTTCCAGCGGAACAATGACGTTTGCCCAGGCTGCGGCGGCACCACCGGCGGGCAGCTTGCCAACGGTGATCTCGGCCAGAGGTTCATTCTGCGCACCGTTGAGAATCTGAACCATCGCGCAGGGGTCATCGCCGGACTGCGCCTTGATGCAGGAGATCTCCCAGTCGCCCGACTTCTCGCGGACATATTGCTCGCCGACACGCGGGCCGCTTTGCCCCAGATCCAGGTCGGAGCCGGTATCTGTGGTCTGACCGGCTTGGGTCTGCTCTTGAGTTTCAGTCGTGGCTTCCTGGGCGAACGCGCCTGAGCCCAGCAATGCAGCCGTTACCAGGGTGGCTGGAACAAGTTTGGTGATCATCAGTGCCTCATTGTGCTGATACAGCTTTTTCAAACGTCTCTAGCATTCCTGCTCGGCCATGTCAGTTGCAAAGCGCGCGCCACACGCGGGATTGGACGGATTTTCGCCGACCCATCATAGGCCACCTGAAGTGACGCCGGGAAGCCTTTGAGTACAAACGACAAAGGGAGCCGTACGAGCGGCTCCCTTCAATCAATGTATCTCCCCGTCGGACTGGCCGACTTAGTTATGCCCGAACGTTACGAGAGGCGAACCCAGTGGTCAACTGCTAACAGCGAAATTTAATGTTTCCACAAGCAGAAACTTGGCAATTTCAAAAAAAGGGCTGTGCCCGAAAGCACAGCCAGTCGACAGGGAGGAAGTTTGCCCACCACACGAGGGAATTGCGAGGCGGGCAAAATCACTATCGCAGTCAAAGGTTAAGTTTGTATGGTGGTGCCGGGACGCTAAGTTTTGGGACGTATCAATATGACGGAAAACGTTTTTGTCGGCGGTGGCGGTGTTGAATACAAGCAGCCGCAGGGTTTGACGCTGAAATATGCAAACCGGCACGGTCTGATTGCCGGTGCAACGGGGACGGGCAAGACCGTGACCCTGCAAATCCTGGCCGAAGGGTTCTCGCAGCAGGGTGTTCCTGTTTTCCTGTCAGACGTCAAAGGTGACCTGTCCGGACTGGCGCGTCCCGGTAGCCCCGATCACAAGTTGCACCAGGCCTTCATGGACCGTGCCCAGCGCATCGGGTTTGCCGACTATTCCTATGCCGCGTGCCCAGTCACGTTCTGGGATCTGTTTGGTGAGCAAGGCCACCCTGTCCGGACAACGGTTACCGAGATGGGGCCGCTGTTGTTTTCCCGGCTTCTGGACCTGAGCGAAGCGCAGGAAGGTGTGCTGAACATCGCCTTCCGGGTTGCGGATGAAGAAGGGATGCCGCTGCTAGATCTCAAGGACCTGCAGGCTCTTCTGGTCTGGATTGGTGAAAACCGGTCGCAGCTGTCCTTGCGTTATGGAAATGTCTCGACCGCTTCGATCGGCGCCATACAGAGACGATTGCTGGTGTTGGAAAACCAAGGAGGCGCACGGCTGTTTGGTGAGCCCGCGCTCGAACTGTCGGATTTGATGCGCCAGGATGAAAACGGCCACGGGATGGTCAACATCCTCGCTTCTGACAAGCTGATGGGCGCGCCCGGGCTGTATGCCACGTTCCTTTTGTGGCTGCTGAGCGAACTGTTCGAAGAACTGCCCGAAGTCGGCGATCCCGACAAGCCCAAGCTGGTCTTTTTCTTCGACGAAGCCCATCTGTTGTTCGATGATGCGCCCAAGGTTCTGGTGGACAAGGTCGAGCAGGTCGCGCGATTGATCCGATCCAAGGGCGTTGGAGTTTACTTCATTACTCAGAATCCGGCCGATATTCCCGAAGATATCCTCGGGCAGTTGGGCAACCGCGTCCAACATGCTTTGCGCGCATTCACCGCGCGCGATCGCAAGAATTTGCGGCTGGCCGCGGAAACCTATCGGGAAAACCCGGCCTTCGACACGGAAACCGCGATCCGGGAAGTCGGAGTGGGCGAGGCGTTGACCTCGATGCTCGAACGGAAGGGTGCGCCCGGTATGGTCGAGCGGACATTGATACGTCCGCCGGGTTCACAACTGGGGCCGATTGCCGACGCCGAGCGCAAGGCTGTGATGGCGGCGTCTCCGATGGCCGGAAAGTACGAAACGCTTCTAGATCGCAAATCGGCATTCGAAATCCTGCAGGCGCGCGCGGCGAAGGCCGCGGCCGAGGCCGAGGAAGCCGAACCCGAGGAGCAAGACGACACCCGGTCGGTGTCCGAGCGGGAGTATTCGGCGGCGCGCAGATACAGCGGCAGCAGAGTAGGGCGATCGTCTGCACGATCGGTCCGAAAGCAAGACAGCTTTGCCTCTGCCATGAGCGAGGCAGTCATCAAAGAGCTGAAAGGAACCACAGGACGCCGCATCGTTCGCGGCATTCTGGGCGGGCTGTTTCGCAACCGTTGAGTTTCATCGCCCTGCCAGCCGGAACTGGCGGGGCGTGCCGCGTCAGCGCTTGAGGCGCCGCTGTCCTTCCTGCTGGCAATAGGCGTCAGCTTCGGGAACCGACATCTTGGTGGCCGGGAAATCAATCGCGCGATCCCAGTCAACCCGATCCTGGCGATACAGTTGGCAGGTCACGACGCCCTTGGGCGTCTGTACCTGGACGGGTGTGGTTTCCAGTTCACGGGGGCTTGGGATACATCCGGCCACAACAGCCAGGACCGGAACCATAAGGGCAATTTTCTTTGTGGAAGTCTTCATGGTGCAAGAACTTTTCTTCTGGGTCAGAGTTTACTCGTTAAGATCGGCGCATCAGGTGAGTGGTGTTTCGAACAATATGCGCCGATATGGTTCATAGAGTGTGAATGCGTCTATTGATTTTTCAAGCCGCAATCAAGAAACCGCGCCATTCGCATGGCGCGGCCTGACGGTTTCGTGATGAAAGATGTCTACTTCTCGGGGATCAGGCCCCTTGGGCTGAATCTGAGAACAATCAGCAGGATAAGCCCCATAGTGAACAGGCGCATATGTGCCGTGCTTTCGATCAGGTGGGCCTTAAGCGCGCTGCCATCTGGCATGCTGGAAGTGATCAGGTTCATAAGCCACAGACCGATCGGTTCGACCTCGACCCACAGGAACCAGATCAGAAAGGCCCCCAGGACCGAGCCGAAGTTGTTACCGGAACCGCCGACGATCACCATCACCCAGACAAGGAAGGTGAACCGGAGCGGTTGGTAGGCGCTGGGTGTCAGCTGGCCGTCCAGCGTCGTCATCATCGCCCCGGCAATGCCACAGATGGCCGAGCCCAGAACGAAGATCTGCAGATGACGGCGGGTGACGTCCTTACCCATGGCTTCGGCGGCGACCTCGTTGTCGCGGATCGCGCGCATCATGCGGCCCCACGGGCTTTTGAGCGCCATCTGAGCCATCCAGAGCAGGATGAGAAGCACGATCAGGAACAGGAATGCATAACCCAGTTTCACCCACAGGGTCGAAGCGGTCACCGGGTCCAGCCCGAATGAGGCTGCACGTTCGACGAAGGACGGGTCGCTCTGCAGGTCAATCTCATAGCCCACGATAGGTGAGGGGCGGGGGATGCCGTAGACGTTCTTGACCCCTCGGGCCAGCCAGTCCTCGTTTTTCATGATCGCAATGATGATCTCGGCGATGCCCAGCGTGGCAATCGCAAGGTAGTCCGAGCGCAGACCCAACGCCGTCTTGCCAATCAGCCAGGCAGCGCCCGCGGCCAACAGCCCTCCCGCCGGCCATGCAAGCAGCACTGGAAGATTCAGTCCGCCGATATTTCCGGCAATGGCTGGGTCGATGGCTTCGACGGCTGCGATGCTCGGGTCGAACACCGCGCGATAGACGAAGAACCCGACGATGAGGATTGCGATGATCGCCAGCGTTCGTGCCCGGCCCTTGGGCATTTTTTGCGCGGCCATCACGGCTGCGACAACGGTCGCCGCCCCCAGCAGAAGCGCCAGCACGATCCCGTATCCGCCCGCGGACCAGGCTCCGGGTGTCGGAGGGGTAGAGACCAGCACAACCGCAAGTCCGCCCAGCGCAACAAAACCCATGACGCCGACATTGAACAGTCCGGCAAAGCCCCATTGCAGGTTCACACCGATCGCCATGATCGCGGAAATCAGACCCATGTTCAGAATCAAGATCGCCGTGTTCCAGCTTTGAACGAAACCGGTCAGCAGGATCAGCCCGCCGACAATCACGAAAAGCAGGGTGTTTTTGACTGCTTCGTTCATACCGCTTTCCCCTTGAACAGACCTGTTGGCTTGAACAGAAGCACGATCAGCAGAATGACGAAGCTGACGGCGAATTTGTAATCGGTGGACAGGAACTGCACCAGGCCCGAAGGTTCCAGGCTTTCCGGGGCAAGGTAAGTCAGCACCTTCTTCCAGGCATAAGTGATCGTGACTTCGGAAAAGGCGATAATGAATCCGCCTGCGATAGCCCCAATCGGGTTACCCAATCCGCCCACGATGGCCGAGGCAAAGATCGGCAGAAGCAGCTGGAAATAGACGAATGGCTTGAAGCTCTTGTCCAGCCCATAGAGAACCCCGGCCGTCGTGGCCAGTGCCGCAACGATGATCCAGGTGATCATCACCACACGTTCCGGGTTGATGCCGGACAACAAGGCCAGATCCTCGTTGTCGGAATAAGCGCGCATCGACTTACCGGTGCGGGTCTTGTTGAGGAACCAGAACAGCAAGGCGACGGCAACGACGGCGACGATCACGGTGATACCCTGCGAGGTCTTGATCGCAAGCCCCTCATCCAGCCCGGTCATCTTTTTGAAATCCCGCGCAGAAATCAGGAACCGTGCCCCATCCGAGAACCTTTGGTCATCGGGGCCGATGATGAAGCGCACCAGCCCATTCATGATGAACATCACGCCCATGGACACGATCACCAGGATCACAGGTTTGGCCTTTTGCTCGCGGTAGAACCGATAGACCAGCCTGTCGGTGATCAGCACCAGAAGGATGCACCCCAGGATCGCAAACGGAAGCGCCAGAAGCGCCGTCGGCAGGGGCCCGAACCCGATCCCTGCGGCCTGAAGACCCCAGGTGACCAGCACGGCAATCATTGCGCCGAAGGCCATCGTATCCCCGTGGGCAAAGTTGGAAAACCGCAGGATGCCGTAGATCAGGGTGACCCCCAGCGCCCCAAGTGCCAACTGGCTGCCATAGGCAACCGCAGGCACGATCACAAAGTTCGCAAGCGCAACAAGCGCATTCAGTAGGTCCATTATGTTCTTCTCACTGTCCGGGTGCGGCTTTATGGCATGACGCCGACAAAAGACACAACAATTTGGAGCATGATTTTTGCGGCTTTGTGCATGTTTTTATGCGGTTTGGCGGACATTGATCACGTGCGCTCCGACCGTCTGCCGATCCCCGAAAGAAAAAGACCGCGCCACCATGTGGGACGCGGCCTGAAATCGCAGATGATTGCGGGACTAGGCTCCTGTTTCCGTGCATTGGCCGCGGTCATTCTGAAGGACCGGACGGCGAATGGACAGGTTGTAGGACAGATCAGGGCTTTTGACGAAGAAGGTCATGACATGCTGTTCGGTCGCCAGGATGAACGTCATGTTGTTCAGTCCAGGAAACACCTGAGCATCCCCGGTCGTGTCACCGAATTTGACCGATCCCTTTTGCTCGCCTTCAAGCCGTGTCAGCCGGTACTCGGTTCCATCAATATCCGATATGCACACAAATTCGCGTTGCTGAGCCACAGCGCCAGTTGCCAAGTGTGCGACCAGTGCGGCGATCATCCATTTCTTCATTTAGACTTCCAATTACTGTGCCCCCAACCGGGGCGCGTTTCGGGGATTGGTGTAGTGGTTCAGGCGCAGCGATATTTTTGAAATTTGACCTGATTAAAGCAGCAGATAGGCATTCCGGGAATTTCCACAGGCTTTTTGAAGCGGTGCACTGCCAGGAAATAATTTTTATTTTTCAGATGCCTAGTAAGGGTTCTCAGGAAGAAGGGTGTGGCCGGAAACACCTATTGCCATCTTCTGGCCTTCAATTTTGCGCAAAGCGATCAAGCAAAAGGGCCAGTCGAGAATCCCGACCGGCCCCATGAAAAAACCGAATTCTGAAAACCGTCGGTTAGCCGCCCAAAAACGACTTGCGCACTTCCTCGTCCGCCAGCAGTTCCTTACCGGTTCCCGTGTATGCATTGCGGCCTTGGACCAGCACATAGCCCTTGTCGGCGATCTCAAGTGCCTGGCGGGCATTCTGCTCGACCATCAGGATCGGAAGGCCAGTGCGCGACACTTCGATGATGCGGTCGAACAGTTCGTCCATCACGATCGGCGAAACGCCCGCAGTCGGTTCGTCCAGCATCAGCACTTTGGGCTTGGTCATAAGCGCGCGGCCGACGGCCACTTGTTGGCGCTGACCGCCCGAGAGCTCGCCCGCCGCCTGGTTGCGTTTGTCTCTCAGGATCGGGAACAGCTCAAACACCTGTTCCATCGTGTCCGAGAAATCATCCGTGCGGATGAACGCGCCCATTTCCAGATTTTCCTGAACCGTCATCGAGGTGAAAATGTTCTGCGTTTGGGGCACAAAGCCCATGCCTTTGATCACCCGGTCCTGCGGGCTGAGGTTGGTGATGTCCTCTCCATCCAACCGCACCGATCCGGCGCGCACGTCCAGCATGCCGAAGACGGCCTTCATCGCGGTGGATTTGCCAGCGCCGTTGGGGCCGACGATCACGGCGATTTCGCCCTTGTCCACGGCGATCGTACAATCGTGCAGAATGTCGGGGCCTTTGCCGTACCCGCCGGTCATGGTGTCACCGATCAGGAATGGACCGCCTTCTACCCGGTGGGTCTTGCCGCTGACCCGATGGGCCGGCGTCATTGTGCCGATGCCATGCGTGTTGGTAATCGAGGCGTCCTTGTTGCCCTTGTCGTCCTGATAGGGATTGTCGCTCATGCCCCGGCCTCCAACTGGTCTTTGTTCTTGAGACCAGTGCCCAGATAGGCCTCGATGACGTGCTCGTTGGCCTTGATCTCGTCCAGCGTGCCTTGCGCAAGCACCTTGCCCTCGGCCATGCAGATCACCGGATCGCAGATCTTGCCAATGAAATCCATGTCGTGTTCGATCACGACGAAGGTATAGCCGCGTTCCTTGTTCAGACGCAGGATCGTATCGGCGATGGTCATCAGCAGGGTGCGGTTGACGCCTGCGCCGACCTCATCCAGGAACACGATCTTGGCGTCCACCATCATCGTGCGACCCAGTTCCAACAGCTTTTTCTGGCCGCCCGAGACCTGACCCGCCTTGTGGTCGGCCAAATGTTCGATGGTTAGGAACTCCAGCACCTCGTCGGCTTTGGCGCGCAGGGCGCGTTCCTCATCCGCAATCCGCTTGCGGCCGAACCATGTGTTCCACAGCGATTCACCGGATTGGCCACCGGGGACCATCATCAGGTTTTCGCGGCATGTCATCGACGAGAACTCGTGCGCGATCTGGAACGTGCGCAACAGCCCCTTGTGAAACAGATCATGGGGCGGCAGGCCGGTGATGTCTTCGCCATCCATCCAGACCTTGCCGCTGGTCGGAGGCAGAACACCCGCGATCACATTGAAAAGAGTGGTTTTTCCGGCCCCGTTTGGACCGATCAGGCCAGTAATCGAGCCCTTTTCGATCTCCAGCGATGCCCCGTCCACCGCATGGAAACCGCCGAAATGCTTGTGCACGTCCTCGACGACGATCATGTGTTCCCCTGTCCGCGGCTTTCGCGGTTCTTCGTGTTGCCCCATCCTCAAGATAAGGTGGCGCCTTTTGTCATTGAAACAGCCCGGGCACAAGGCCCGGGCTGCTTGGTATCATGCGGTCAGCTGACGGATCAACGGAACTTGACGGTCTCGTTCTTGCCGTCTTTCACTTCGATCTCGCGGTAGGACCCAGCGCTTTCGCCCGGACCGATCAGTTCGACACCCGAAGCGCCGACATAGTCGATGTCCTGACCAGCGGCCAGCAGTTCCAGACCCTTGGCCAGTTCACCCGGATAGATCTTCTCACCGGGGGCGTTGGCCACATCCAGGATCTTGCCACCGTACTGGGCCGGATCGGCCGACCCTGCTGCCTGCATGGCCAGCATGAACAGCGCGGCTGCGTCATAGCTTTCGGGCGAGTAGGGCGACGAGCCGTCAAAGCCCGCGGCTTCGGCCATGGCGAAATACTTCTCGGCGCCTTCACCGCCGGAGCCGGCGATCTGACCAAACGAGCCGTCCAGATCGGGGCCGACATTCGCAGGCAGCGAGTCACCGATCATGCCGCCCGGCAGACCGAACGTGTCGAACGCGCCGCTGTCCAAGGCCGACTGGATGATGCCCAGGCCACCCTGATCCAGGTAGCCGGCAACCACGAGGATGTCACCGCCGGCCGAGGCCAGCGCGCCGACTTCGGCCGAATAGTCCGCTTTGCCGTCTTCATGTGCTGCAACGATGGTCACTTCACCGCCCACGGCCTCGAACGACGACTGGATCGCGTCGGCCAGACCTTTGCCGTAGTCGTTGTTGGTATAGGTCAGAGCGATCGAGTTGATGCCGCGGTCTTTCAGAATGTCGGCCATAACCTGACCTTCGCGCGCATCCGACGGGGCGGTGCGGAAGAACAGCCCGTTGTCTTCCATCGTCGACAGACCGGGTGAGGTCGCTGACGGCGAGATCATGACCATGCCATTCGGAATAGCGACGTTCTGCAGGATTGCGCCAGTTACACCCGAGCAGTCGCCGCCGATGATGCCGGCGACGCCATCGGCGATCATGCGTTCGCCGTTCGAGGTGGCCAGGCCGTTGTCGATGCAGCCGGTATCGGCGCGCGACGGGGTGACGGTGGCGCCGCCCAGCAGCTTGCCGGATTCGGTCACTTCGGCCATCGCCAGTTCAGCGCCCGAACCCATTGCCGGGGCCAGTGATTCAATCGGCCCGGTAAATCCGAACAGAACGCCCAGTTTGACGTCTTCGGCCATTGCGGCACCGGCCAGCAATGCGGTTGCTGCAGTCGCAGTAAGCAGCTTTTTCATTAGGTTACTCCCTTGTTGGAACGTATTCGTTCTGAGCAAGACCCTAGGCAAGCTGTTCAGAAAAGAAAAGTCCAAACAGGAATGTGTCTTTTGGCTGAACAACTCTATTTGTTTTCTAGGGTTTGGTTCCCGGGCGGCTCATTCTGACCGGGATTGGAGCGATAGATATGATCAGGGTTTTCACGATTCTCATTCTGATGATTTGCGGCAGCGTCGCGTCGGGCGAGTCATTGAAGACATCCGCAGGCGAGGTCTCGGTCACGACCATGCTTGCCGGCCTCGATACGCCCTGGGCGATCGGCCTGCTGCCCGATGGCAGTTTTTTGGTTACAGAGCGCGACGGCCAGTTGCTTTTGGCACGTGACGGCAAGGCCACCAAGGTCCGGGGCGTTCCGAAAGTCGCGGCGCAGGGGCAGGGCGGTCTGCTGGACGTAACCATAGCCCGCGATTTTGACCGCACCAGAGAGGTGTTTCTCACATTCTCGAAGCCACAGAGCGGCGGGGCCGGTACGGCGGTTGCCGTGGCGCGCCTGTCCGAGAACGGCAAGCGGCTGACCAACTTGAAGGTGGTATTCGAAGCGGTTCCCGGAGGCTCGGGCGGCCGGCATTTCGGATCGCGCGTAGTCGAGGCGCAGGACGGGACGCTGTTCATCACTTTGGGGGATCGTGGCGACAGGCCAAGCGCGCAGGACCGCTCGAACCACATAGGGACGGTTATTCGGATCAACCGCGATGGCTCGATCCCGGCGGATAATCCGTTTGTCGCGCAAGAAGGCATCCGCCCCGAGATCTGGTCCTTTGGTCATCGCAACCCGCAAGGCGCTGATGTTGATACGAGCGGCCGGTTGTGGGTCTCGGAACATGGCGCCAGGGGCGGGGACGAGGTGAACCTTGTGAAACCCGGCGCCAACTACGGTTGGCCGGTCATTTCCTACGGGACGCATTATTCCGGAGAGAAGATTGGCGAAGGCACCAGCAAAGACGGAATGGAACAGCCCCGCTTGTATTGGGATCCGTCCATCGCGCCGTCGGGCTTGATGGTCTATTCCGGCGGGATGTTTCCCGAATGGCGGGGTGACATCTTCGTGGGTTCGCTGAAATTCGACTATATCGCACGGCTGTCCGGAAACCCGTTGCGCGAGGTCGAGCAGATCAAAGGCCCCGAGACCGAACGGGTCCGCGACATCGTGCAGGCCCCAGACGGTGCGATCTGGTTCATCTCGGTCGGGCAGGGTGCGGTTTACAGGATTTCCCGTTCGTCCTAGGAGTGCAGCAATGCACTTCTAGGAGGATTGATATGTTCCGCATTCTCGCAGCGATATTTTTGTCCCTTTCGACACTTCCCGCCGCGGCCGACGCGGTCTTTGCGACCAATGCCGATTACGAAGCTTTCGTCGACACCAAGATCAAGAACCGCGAGTTCTCGAACGTCATTACCCGGTTGGGCGGCACTGACGAATACACGCCCCAGCAGATTTAAGTCGTGCAAGGGCAGCTGCGTGACCTTGTTCCGTACTACCTGACCAATGCCGACGTTGCCAAACGGGTCGAGCTTGAGAACGGGTTCGCGCAGGAAATGCGGATCTACTGGAACGACAAGAACAGCTATCTCTTCTATTACGCCCTTCTGCACCAACGCGACGACGGCGTGATGGTTCTGCAGTTCAGCATCAACACCAGCCCCGAGCCCATTCTGGCGAAGTTCTAGGGGTCAGACCGACAGCCGTCCGCTCTGCGTTCCACGCTCGCGATAGGGCGTGGTGTTGTAATGCGCGCGGTAGCATTTCGAGAAATGGCTGGGGCTGGCAAAGCCACAGGCCAAGGCCACGTTGATCACGCTCATGTCGGTCTGCATCAGCAGGTTGCGCGCCTTGTGCAGCCGCAATTCCATGTAATAGCGCTTGGGCGAACGGCTCAGATACCGGCGGAACAGCCGCTCGAGCTGGCGGGTCGACATGCCAACATCCTTGGCCAGGATCGAGGGCGAAATCGGCTCCTCGATGTTCTTCTCCATCATCAGGATGACCTGGCTCAGCTTGGGGTGGCGCACACCGATCCGCGTGGGCGTCGAAAGGCGCTGGGTGTCCTGATCGGTGCGGATAGAGGAATAGATCATCTGGTCAGCTACGGCGTTAGCCAACTCTTCCCCGTAGTCATCGGCAATCAGCTTCAGCATCAGGTCGATTGACGAGGTGCCACCAGCCGTTGTCATCCGGTTGCCGTCGATCAGAAAGACGGATTTCGTCAGTTCGACGTTTTCGAACTCTTCCGCAAAGCTGTCGGCGTTTTCCCAGTGGATGGTGGCGCGTTTGCCGTCTAGCAGGCCGGCTTTGGCAAGGGTATAGGCGGCTGTGCACAAGCCACCGATCTTCAGACCTTTGCGGGCCTCGCGGCGCAGCCAGTTCAGAACCTTTTTGGTGGTCGCCGCCTGAACATCGACGCCGCCACATACAAGGATCACCTCGTCCCGCTGCAGTTCGTCCAGATCGCGGTCAAGCTCGAACGTCGTCCCGGCCGAGCAGCTGACCACCTCTCCGCCTTCACCGGCCAGCGACCAGGTATAGATCTGCTGATCCGCCATCCGATTGGCAATCCGAAGGCTGTCCAGTGCCGAGGCAAAAGACAGCAACGAAAACTTGTCGAGCAACACGAATACGAAATTGAGCGGCTTGGCCGCGCGCTTGTCCACAGTGACAACTTGGCGTTGCTCTTGCATGGCGAACTGTCCTTGATTCGGCGGGCCGAGGCCCGAGGCCTGCGGCGAATTTGACCGACACCATGCTCAAAGCTTGTTTCCGACGTCAAGAGGCGCAAATCGGATATGGTCTCTGGTCTATGGATTTTGTATAGAGACCACCTGAATTACCTCAGCGGAGATCAAAGCTATGACCGAGTGGCAAAAAACGAACTGGCGCAGCAAGCCGCGGGTTCAGATGCCAGACTATACCGACGCGGCCGCGCTGGCCAAAGTCGAGGCCAAGCTTTCGCAGTATCCCCCGCTGGTTTTTGCGGGCGAGGCCCGGCGTCTGAAACAGCACTTGGGTGCGGCCGGCCGTGGCGAGGCCTTCCTGCTGCAGGGTGGGGACTGCGCCGAAAGCTTCGACCAGTTCAGCGCCGATGCGATCCGCGACACCTTCAAGGTGATGCTGCAGATGGCGATGGTTCTGACCTACGGTGCCAAGGTTCCGGTGGTCAAGGTGGGCCGTATGGCCGGCCAGTTCGCCAAGCCGCGCAGCGCGCCGACCGAAGTGGTCGATGGCGTAGAACTGCCAAGCTACCGTGGTGACATCATCAACGAACTGGCCTTCACGCCCGAAGCACGTATCCCGAACCCGGAAAAGATGCTGCAGGCCTATACCCAGGCTGCAGCCACTCTGAACCTGCTGCGCGCGTTCTCGACCGGCGGTTTCGCGGACATGAGCCGTGTGCATTCCTGGACCTTGGGCTTTACCAACGAACAGGACGTGCAGAAATACTCCGAGATCGCCGACCGCATTCAGGACACGATCGACTTCATGGAGGCCGCCGGTATCACCGCGGATACCACGCATGAATTCTCGACCGTCGAGTTCTACACCAGCCACGAAGGACTGCTGTTGGAGTATGAAGAAGCGCTGACGCGACTGGATTCTACTTCGGGCAAATGGCTGGCCGGCTCGGGCCATATGATCTGGATCGGCGACCGCACCCGTCAGCCCGACGGCGCGCATGTCGAATTCTGCCGCGGCGTGCTGAACCCGATCGGCCTGAAATGCGGCCCGACCACCACGGCCGAGGACCTCAAGGTTCTGATGTCCAAGCTGAACCCGGACAACGAAGAAGGCCGTCTGACCCTGATCGCGCGCTTCGGCGCGGGCAAAGCGGGCGAGCACCTGCCGCGCCTGATCAAGGCCGTCAAGGAAGAGGGCGCCAAGGTGACCTGGGTCTGCGACCCGATGCACGGCAACACGATCAAGTCGGCCACCGGCTACAAGACCCGGCCGTTCGAATCGGTCCTGCGCGAGGTTCGGGATTTCTTCGGCGTGCATCAGGCCGAGGGCACGATCCCCGGCGGCGTGCATTTCGAGATGACCGGACTGGACGTGACCGAATGCACCGGCGGCGTCCGCGCCGTCAGCGAAGAGGACCTGTCGGACCGCTACCACACCGCCTGCGACCCGCGTTTGAACGCATCGCAGTCGCTGGAGCTGGCGTTCCTGGTGGCTGAAGAGCTGACCAACCTGCGCCGTGACCGAAAGGACCGCGCGGCAAGCTGAGGCATGTCGGATTGAAACGCAAACGGCGGGCCCTCGGGTCCGCCGTTCTGCTTTTCACTCGTCGCGAGAGAAGACCAGCCGCAGGTGTTTCGCTGGTCTCTGGAAATCGGCCTGATCCTCGGCAAAGCCCGCCTCGAAAGGCCGGCTGTTGTGGGCCTGATCCTGAATGTTCACCAGTGTGCGGATCCGAGTGTCCTCGATTCCGAACCGTCGCGGCGTAGCGCCGATCGCGCCATCGCTGACCATCACACCCAGCACCCGGCTGACATCCCCCAGATCACTACTGAGGGGCAACAGGATCATGCGGGCCTGCAGCCGCGTCCGGCCGAGCTTGCCTTTTGAAACAAGGCTGAACTCACCGATCGCCGGAGCGGCGAACACCTCTTCCAGCGCCTCTGACACCTGATCACGGGCGCTGGGATCAAAGAAGGCGGTCAGAGGCATTCCGCGCACCTCCATCCCCGCGATCTTGTTCAGATGGCTTCCCGCCAGTCGAAACCGGGCGAGGCCGGGCGCGATGCGTTCCAGAATGAATGTGTATTCCAGAATGTTCTCGAGGCCGCGTGGGTCGATCTGGGAACGCTTGGGAACGCCGTCGCCGCTCAGCAGCGCGGTCCAATACGCCTCAGCCTGACGGATGGGGGACAGACTGCGCCCACTGTCAAAGCGATCCATTGCGATGATCTTTCCAGCTTTCGACCCGGAACCATTCCAGAAGAAGGTTTTCATTACCATGCACCTCGTGTCGATTGGCGGCCATCCGGTCCGTGCGCCATGCAAAGCGATAGCGGCCGACCCATCCTTCGACTGACAGATTGACACGGGTTTATTCAATTTTGGACCAAATCTTTAAGGAATGGTTAACTTCTTGCGATGAATTGCACATCCGGCAAGGTCTTGCCCTATGGGGTCCGATAGCTTTAGGTGCAGCAGAACAAGGCTGCGCAGCAGTGGGAAAGGGCAGGCATGATCAAATCCATGACCGGTTTCGCATCCGGAAAGGGCGCATTGGGGCCGCACAGCTGGAGCTGGGAGCTGCGCAGTGTCAACGGCAAGGGTCTGGACATGCGGTTGCGGGTGCCGGACTGGCTGACGGGACTTGAGGCTGCACTGCGCGCGGATATGTCCAAACAGATCAGCCGGGGCAACGTGACGCTTAGCTTGCGCGTCGCCCGCGAAGAAACCGCCGCGGAACTGAAGCTGAACGAAGGCGCAATGAGCGCCGCGCTGGAGGCGTTGGCGCAGGCCGAGGAATTGGCGGTCAACAAGGGTGTCGCGCTTGCTCCGTCAAAGGCCAGCGATCTGCTGATGCTCAAGGGGATGCTGGACGCGGCAGCCGAAGACGACGATCCCGCTCCGCTGGTCGAGGCGTTGAAATCCGAATTTGGCAGTCTGCTGGCCGAGTTTGTGACAATGCGCCGGGATGAGGGGCAAGCCCTGGCTTCCGTCCTGTCGGCCCAGTTGGATCAGATCCAGACCCTGACCGAGCAGGCCACCGAGCTGGCCGAGCGGCGCAAGGAAGCCATGGCCGACACTCTGCGCCAGAACCTTGCGCGGGTCATGGAAAACAGCCAGGGCGCCGATCCCGACCGGGTGGCGCAGGAGTTGGCCCTGATCGCGGTCAAGGCGGATATCACCGAAGAACTGGACCGCCTTGCCGCCCATGTCGTAGCCGCGCGCGCTCTGCTGGAGCAGGAGGCCCCGGTCGGCCGCAAGTTGGATTTCCTGATGCAGGAGTTCAACCGCGAGGCCAACACGCTGTGCTCCAAATCCCAGAATTCGGACCTGACAACGATCGGACTGGAGTTGAAGGCGGTGATCGATCAGTTGAGAGAGCAGGTGCAAAATGTCGAATAAGCAAGGAAAATTGTAATGGCGGATCGCCGCGGTCTACTCATCATCCTTTCGTCGCCCTCGGGTGCCGGAAAATCCACTTTGGCCCGTCGCCTGATGGAGTGGGACACCGATCTCGAGTTTTCGATCTCGGCCACTACCCGCGCCCCGCGCCCGGGTGAGGAACATGGACGCGAATACTATTTTCTCAGCGAAGATGATTTCCGCCAGCAAGTGTCAAATGGGCAGATGCTGGAACATGCCCATGTGTTCGGCAATTTCTACGGCTCACCCGCTGGACCAGTGCGCGAAGCGATCCAGAGCGGGCGGGACGTGCTGTTTGACGTAGACTGGCAGGGTGAAGTGCAGATCCGGAATTCCGAGCTGGGCAAACATGCTTTGTCCATTTTCATTCTACCGCCATCGATCAAAGAGCTGCGCCGCCGGCTTGAAACCCGCGGTCAGGACAGCGCCGACGTCATTTCCAAACGCATGATGAAAAGCTGGGACGAAATCAGCCATTGGGGCTACTACGACTATGTGTTGATCAATGACGATCTGGCCGCAACCGAGGAAAAGCTGAAGACGATCGTCAGCGCCGAGCGGATGCGCCGTATTCAGCAGCCCCGATTGCAGGATCACGTCCGCGCCTTGCAATACGAATTCGAGAGCATGTCATGACCATTTACGCATTGGGACAGGACGTCCCGCAGATCCACGAAGACAGCTGGGTTGCGCCGGACGCGAACCTGATCGGCAAAGTCGTCCTGGAGCGAGGTGCATCCGTCTGGTTCGGGTGCACGATCCGAGCCGATCACGAAGAAATCCGCGTGGGCGAGGGCAGCAACGTTCAGGAGAACTGCGTGATGCATATCGACGCCGGTTTTCCTATGACGATCGGAAAGAATTGCACCATCGGCCACAAAGTGATGCTGCATGGCTGCACTATCGGTGACAACAGCCTGATTGGTATGGGAGCCATCGTCCTGAACGGCGCGAAGATCGGCCGGAACTGCCTGATCGGGGCAGGGGCCCTGATCACGGAAGGCAAGGAGATCCCCGACAACTCTCTGGTGATGGGAGCCCCTGGCAAGGTGGTCCGGCAACTGGACGAAGCGGCGGCCCGGCGGATCACGTTCAGCGCGCTCCACTATCAAGAGAACATGCGCAAGTTCCGGGAAACGCTGACGCCCGTTTCGCCCGTCGCATAGGTCCTGTGAACCGGTCATGAGCAACGAACTGCTTGCCGAAGTCGTCTCTGCTTTGCCGATGCCCGCATTGATGGTCGATCAGACCGAGCGGATCATCGCCTCGAACGCGGATGCGCGTGCGCTGTTGGGCCGAAACATCGACGGTCGCCATTTTGCGACGATCCTGCGACAGCCGCAGGTCATCGAAGCGATGGAGAAAAGCTTGCGGAGCAAGGGGCCGGCCAACAGCCGGCATCTGGCGAACGACGGCGCACAGGACACTGCGTTTCAGGTCCACTGTCGGTACATGCAGGGCGTTGGCGCGGTTTCCGGTGGCGCGGTTCTGGCAACGTTCATGGATGTGACCCACCTTGAACAGGCCAGCCAGATGCGCCGTGACTTCGTTGCCAATGTCAGCCACGAACTTCGTACCCCACTGACCGCTCTGATGGGCTTCATCGAGACTTTGCAAGGACCGGCCAAGGATGACGCGGCGGCCCGGGACAGATTCCTGAAGATCATGACAGCCGAGGCCAACCGGATGAACCGTCTGGTCGGTGACCTGCTGTCGTTGAATCGGGTCGAGAGCGAAGAGCGCGTTCGGCCAAGGCAGCAGATTGAACTGATCGAGCTGCTGCGCGTGACGCTCGAGACGTTGCGCCCCTTGGCGGATGACGCGGGCGTTTGCCTGTCTCTGAGCGCCCCGGATAACCCCGTTCGCCTTCCGGGCGACAATGACCAGCTGCGGCAGGTCTTCACCAACCTGATTGAAAACGCGATCAAATATGGCGGTAGCGGTGGCGGTGTCGATGTGCAAGTGACGGTTTCAGATCAGGATACCGCGATCCGGGGACCGGCCGCCCGGGTGAGGGTCATCGACAAGGGCCCTGGCATCGATCCGGTTCATCTGCCTCGACTTACCGAACGGTTTTACCGCGCCGACAGCCACCGCTCGCGCGAGTTGGGGGGGACGGGGCTGGGCCTGGCTATCGTCAAGCACATCATCAACCGCCACCGCGGTCGGTTGCGGGTGGAAAGTGATTTGGGAAAGGGCGCGGTGTTCACCGTCATTTTGCCCATGTAAGACTGGCGCGTGATAGGCTAGGAACGGTCAAGCCGAGTACTCGGACCAAAAAACGAAGGACCCGCCACCCGTGGATAGCGCATTGGAAACCGAAACCCTCAAGGTCTCAGCCAGGAACGTGAACGTGTTCTATGGTGACTCGCACGCCATCAAGGACGTGAATGTAGAAATCCAGGACAAGACCGTTACGGCGTTCATCGGGCCCTCGGGGTGCGGCAAGTCTACCTTTTTGCGGTGTCTGAACCGGATGAACGACACCATCGACATCTGTCGGGTCGAGGGTGAAATCCGCCTGGATGGGGAAGACATCTATGACAAGCGGATCGACCCCGTGCAACTGCGCGCCAAGGTCGGCATGGTGTTTCAGAAACCCAACCCTTTTCCAAAGTCGATCTATGACAACATCGCATACGGCCCGCGCATTCATGGTCTGGCCAAGACCAAGGCCGAACTTGACGAGATCGTCGAGAAATCCTTGCGCCGCGGCGCCATCTGGGACGAGGTGAAGGATCGCCTGGATGCCCCTGGTACTGGTTTGTCAGGAGGGCAACAACAGCGCCTGTGTATCGCACGCGCCATCGCCACGGCACCCGAAGTTCTGTTGATGGACGAGCCCTGTTCGGCACTGGACCCGATTGCCACCGCCCAGGTCGAAGAGCTGATCGATGAACTGCGTGAGAGGTTTTCGGTCGTGATCGTTACCCATTCGATGCAACAGGCGGCGCGCGTCAGCCAGAAAACGGCGTTTTTTCACTTGGGCAATCTTGTCGAGTTCGGTGATACCGCCCAAATCTTCACCAACCCCGAAGACCCGCGTACCGAAAGCTACATCACCGGCCGCATCGGCTGAGAACAGGTAAAAGACCATGAGCGAACAACATATTGCATCTGCCTTCGACCGCGATCTTGAGGCGGTTCAGGCCCACATCATGAAAATGGGTGGTCTGGTCGAAGCCGCGATTACAGGTGCGGCCCGTTCGCTGGAAACGCGGGACGAGGAGCTTGCGCAGCAGGTGCGGCAGGGCGACAAGGCGATTGATGCGCTTGAGGACCTGATCAATGAGGAAACCGCCCGGGTGATCGCTCTGCGGGCGCCCACCGCCGGCGACCTACGGTTGGTGCTGTCCGTTCTCAAGGTTTCGGCCAACCTGGAACGCATCGGCGATTACGCAAAGAACATCGCCAAGCGCACCACCATTTTGGTCGAGGCCAACCAGATCGGCGGCAGCACCGCCGCACTGCGCCGCATGGCGCGTGAGGTTGAGCGGATGCTGCGTGACGCATTGGACGCCTATATTCAAAGGGATGCTGAGCTGGCCCGTGACGTTATCGATCGGGACCAGGAGGTGGACCAGATGTACAACGGCCTGTTCCGCGAGTTGCTGACCTTCATGGCTGAAGACCCGCGCAACATCACGGCCTGCATGCATCTGCATTTCATCGCCAAGAACATCGAGCGGATGGGCGACCACGTCACTGCCATCGCCGAACAGGTGATCTATCTGGTGACCGGCGAACGGCCGACCGAAGCCCGCCCGAAAGCAGACAACACCTCGCAATCTCTGTAAGAGGTGGCCGGCATGCCAATGAGCCAGCCGACTATCCTGATCGTCGATGATGAGCCCGCACTGCGCGAGGTGCTGGCGTACAACATGCAGTCCGCCGGGTACGAAGTGGTTCAGGCAGCAAGCGGCGAAGAAGCCCTGGTGCTGGTCCAAGAGGTGGCGCCTGATCTGATCGTGCTTGACTGGATGATGCCCAATCTCAGTGGGATTGAGCTGTGTCGTCAGCTAAAGGCACGCCCGCAGACCCGCGCGATTCCGATCATCATGCTGTCGGCGCGGTCCGATGAGGGGGACAAGGTGCGCGGTTTGGAGACGGGGGCCGATGATTATGTGGCCAAACCGTATTCGATGGCGGAACTGATGGCGCGAATCCGAGCTCAACTGCGTCGGGTACGCCCGGCGGCGGCTGCGGAAACCCTGGAATATCACGACATCGTCGTGGACCTCGAAAGCCACAAGGCCAGTCGGGCGGGCAAGCCGCTCCGGATGGGGCCAACCGAATTCCGGCTGCTGTGCACCTTCATGGAGAAGCCGGGGCGCGTGTTCAGTCGCGTTCAGCTATTGGACCGTGCCTGGGGGCGCGACGTCTATGTCGATTCCCGCACCGTGGATGTCCATATTGGTCGACTGCGCAAGGCGTTGACGGCGTTTGGCGGAGCCGACCCCCTTAGAACGGTTCGAGGTGCTGGATACGCGCTGGATTAGCCTATCTGGGCAGAGTTTCGTCGTTTTGGGCCTGCGACGCCAACCAGTGACGGAAGTGCCGAAGTGTCGGATCTTCGGACTTTGAGCTTGGCCAGACCAGATAATAGGCCCCCATGGTTTCAACCGGATCCTTGCAGGCTGCAACAAGTCTGCCGGTCGCCAGGTCTTGCTCGATCAGATAGTTGGGCAGCAGGGCGACGCCCAGCCCATGCAGGGCGGCTTGATTGATGGTCGTGAATTGATCGTGCACCGTACCGGGCAGGGCGCCTGAATGCGGAACGCCCATTTGTTTGAACCAGTCTTGCCAGGCGCGCGGGCGGGTCTGGATGTGAAGCAGGGGCAGTTTCAGCAATTCGCGCGGATCGTCCGGCGCGCCTCCTGGCAGGAGCGAGGGGGCACATACCGGTAGAACCCTTTCCACCTTCAGCAGCAGACGATCGGTTCCGGGCCAATCCGGTTCCCCGAAATGTAACGCAGCATCAAAGGGTTCCGACGAGAAATTGAAAGGCCTCAGGCGCGTGGACATGTTGATCGTGATGTCAGGATGCAAACGGGCAAAATCCGGCAGCCGTGGCACCAGCCAACGCATTCCGAATGTCGGCAGGATTGCCAGATTCAACGTTCCACCCACTGGCGCGACGTGTAGTTTCAGGGAGGCCTGCGCAATTTGGTTCAGACCTTGCCGTATTTCCGCGACATAGTCCTGCGCCACCGGCGTCAACGCCAATCGCTTCTTGTCACGCAGAATGAGTTGCACGCCCAGTTGGGTCTCGAGCGTCTGCAGTTGCCGGCTGACGGCGCTCTGGGTCAGCGCAAGCTCTTCCGCGGCGGCCGAGGCGGACCCCAGCCTGTCCAATGCTTCGAGCGCGCGAAGCGAAGAAATTGACGGAAAAAGTCGACGAGGCGTATCCATCTATGCGTTTTACTCATGAAAACTTGCAAATGTCTCGCTGTTTTTTGCGTAAATTGCAGGGTAGGGTGCGTATGAACTTCAGTTTGGAGCCAGAAGATGAACGCCCCCGACACCAAACCTGCATTGCGCGCAAAGGATGCGCCCGATCTTGGCCGCTTTACCTGGGACGATCCGTTCCGCCTGTCTGATCAACTGACCGAGGATGAACGCCTGATCGCCGACAGCGCGCGTGCGTATGCGCAGGAAAAGCTGCAGCCTCGGGTAACTCAGGCGTTTCAGAACGAGGAAACCGATCCTGAAATCTTCCGTGAGATGGGCGAAATGGGCCTGCTGGGCACCACCATTCCCGAAGAATACGGCGGGATTGGCGCCGGTTACGTCACCTACGGTCTCGTCGCGCGCGAGGTCGAACGTGTGGATTCCGGCTATCGCTCGATGATGTCGGTGCAAAGCTCGCTGGTGATGTATCCGATCTATGCCTATGGCAGTGAAGAGCAGCGCCGGAAATACCTGCCGAAACTGGCCAGTGGTGAATGGATCGGTTGCTTTGGCCTGACCGAACCGGATGCGGGGTCTGATCCGGCGGGCATGAAAACCCGGGCGGAAAAGATCGACGGCGGCTACCGTCTGACCGGCAGCAAGATGTGGATTTCCAACGCGCCAATTGCCGATGTGTTTGTTGTCTGGGCCAAGTCCGATGCGCATGACGGAAAGATCCGCGGCTTCGTACTGGAAAAAGGCGCCAAAGGTCTGAGCGCGCCCAAGATCCAAAACAAGCTTAGCCTGCGCGCGTCAATCACCGGCGAAATCGTGATGGATGGCGTGGAGGTCGACGAAAGTGCCTTGCTGCCTCACGTCCAGGGCCTGAAAGGGCCGTTCGGATGCCTGAACCGAGCACGCTATGGCATCAGTTGGGGTGTCATGGGGGCCGCAGAATGCTGCTGGCACGCGGCGCGTCAGTATGGATTGGATCGCAAGCAGTTCAATCGTCCTTTGGCGCAGACACAGCTGTTCCAAAAGAAACTTGCGGACATGCAGACCGAAATCGCGTTGGGCTTGCAGGCCAGCTTGACGGTCGGACGGCTGATGGACAAAGCCGAAGCAGCGCCTGAGATGATCTCGATCATCAAGCGGAACAATTGCGGCAAGGCGTTGGATATCGCACGGATGGCGCGGGACATGCATGGTGGCAACGGGATCTCGTTGGAGTTCCAAGTCATTCGGCACATGGTCAACCTTGAGACCGTTAATACCTACGAGGGCACGCATGATGTTCATGCGTTGATCTTGGGGCGGGCGCAGACCGGGTTGCAGGCATTCTACTGATCCGCAATCTAAAGATCGCGTAATCGGTATTATGTAAATAAAACTGTGAGACCTGGCACCGCTACGTTCGCGTTGGCGGTGCTATTTCAACCTGTTACGGTCCTGTGTGAACCCAAGACAGGATGCGCTGATGGACCTTCAGGGAAAAATCGTAGTTGTTACCGGTGCAGCCCAAGGCATCGGCAAAGGTATGGCGACGCGCTTCGCGGCGGACGGCGCGCATGTGATCTGTGCGGATATTGATGAAGCCGGCGCCCTAGCAGTCGCCCAGGACATTGGCGGGCATTCGTTCAAATGCGATGTGGCCGACGAACACGATATCCAGCAAATGATCGAAAGCGTTGAATCCAGGATCGGCCCCATTGATCTGTTCTGTGCCAACGCCGGCATTCTGACGCTTGGCGGTCTCGATGTTCCCGATGCGCATTGGGACAGGATCTGGAAGATCAACGTCATGTCTCATGTGTGGACGGCACGCCATCTGGTGCCGCGGATGATTGCGCGCGGCGGCGGCTACATATTGATCACGGCTTCCGCTGCGGGGCTGCTCAACCAGCCCGGAGCCGCGCCATACGGAGTCACCAAACATGCGGCGGTTGGTTTCGCGGAATGGCTGGCTTTGACCTATGCCGACAAAGGCATCCGGGTTTCGGTCTTGTGTCCTCAGGCCGTCCGATCGGAAATGACCAAAGGGTTTGAAGACTCAGTTGCCGCGATTGATGGCATGCTTGAACCCGAGGACGTGGCACAGGCTTGTGTCGAGGCCATTGGCACCGAGACCTTTCTGATTCTGCCGCATCCGCAGGTTCTGGATTACATGCGCTTGAAAACCGCCGATTACGACCGTTGGATTTCAGGAATGAACAAGTTGAATCAGCAGTTTGCAGGCGATACCTAGTCTTTCTTGCGGGCGCGGCGCAGAAGGCCTTCCTGCGCGACGGAGGCGACCAAGGTACCGTCCTGCGCATAGATTGACCCGCGGTTGAAGCTGCGTCCCTGCCCCGTCCATGGCGACTCCATGGAATAGAGATGCCAGTTCTGGAAATGAACCGGTGCATGAAACCAGATCGCGTGATCCAGGCTCGCGCCATTGATTTCGCCCGTGAACCAGCTCAACCTGTGCGGCCGCATGCCGGAACTCAGTAGCGCCATGTCCGAGGCATAGGCCAGCAACAGGTGTTGGGTCACGTGATCAGCCTGTTCCGCTGCTCCCATGCGGAACCACAGATGGTTTCGGTCGTCGCTTTTCTCGGGCTGGAATATGTCCAAGGGATCAATCTCGCGCACCTCGATCGGACGTTCGCGCAGCAATTCGGCGCGCAGCCTTTCGGGAACGCGGTTCAGGTATTTTTGCCGCAATTCATCGCGGGACGGTTGCGTTTCGGGCGATGGGACATCAGGCATCGCGTGCTGATGGTTCCAGCCTTCATCCTGAATGTGGAACGAGGCCGACATGTTGAGGATCTGCTTGCCGTGCTGGATTGCCACCACGCGCCGTGTGGTGAACGATCCGCCATCCCGCGCGCGATCTACCTGATAGATAACCGGAATTTCCGGATCTCCCGGACGGATGAAATAGGCATGTAGCGAATGGCAAAGGCGGTTTTCGACCGTTCGGTACGCGGCCGCCAGAGCCTGCGCAATGACCTGACCGCCAAATATCCGCGTGGGCGTTTCACCGCCGGACCCGGTGCCTCGGAACAAGTCTACCTCAAGGCGTTCAATGTCCAGCAAATCCAACAGGATGCGTTCGGCTTCGGTCATTCGACTCTCTCTGGTTCTGTTCGTGATCGGCCTAGCAGGCCCGCGCGGGTCATTCAATGAGGGCGGCGTGAACCAGGGCTTTGAGTTCCGAGCGTGACGGGTAAGAGCTGGAGGGCGATAGCTGTGTAAAGAAAACAGCCGACAGGTCGTTCTTTTGGTCGACCCAGAAAAAGGTCGACGCCATTCCGCCCCAACTGAAATCTCCGACCGATCCGGGGGTACGTGCACGGCCCGGGTCCAAAACCACAGCGCCGCCAAGCCCGAACCCCATGCCGTCCATCGGCTGTTCGGCAAAGCTTTGAGGCCCCATGGACGCGATGTCGCCCGGCAAGTGGTTGCGCATCATGAAATCCACCGTGCTCGGGCCCAGCAGTCGTTGATCACCCACTTTCCCCTTTGCGCGCAGCATCTCGGCGAAACGGGCAAAATCGTCGATCGTGCTGACCAGCCCACCACCGCCGGAAAAAAGCGTGGCCGCTTCGAATGGCGAGTTTCCGGCCTGATCCACCAATCGCAACGTTTCGCCGCCGGACCTGGCCGCGTTCAGGGCCATCGCGTCTCCCTCGAGCGGTGTGTACAGCGAGGCGAACCGGTCCCCTGCCCCTTTGGGAACCGAAAACCCGGTTTCGGCCATCCCAAGCGGCCCAAAGATCTCATCGGCAAAGAATTGGTCCAAACCCCTGCCGGACACGACTTCGACTACCCGTCCGATAACGTCGATGCCGACCGAATACTCCCAGCGGCTGCCGGGTTGAAACGCCAGCGGCAATGCAGCCACGGCCCGAACCTGATCGGCCAGTGGACCCTGGTCCGGTTTGAACATCAGGTCCTGAGCATCCATCGCGGCGGGAAGAACGCCCGGATTGAACGGATAGCTTAGCCCGCTGGTGTGGGTCAGCAGTTGATGCAGGGTCGGCGGCGTCGAGTCTTCTGTTTGTTCAATGGATTGCGCGTCTTTCCGCAACGCCTTCATTTCGGCGAATTCCGGCAGAAACTCGGATACCGGCGCCTCAAGGTGCATCAGACCTTGTTCTACCAAGATCATCAGCGCTGTCGTGGTCACCGGCTTGGTCATCGAGTAGATGCGAACCAAGGTCTCGCGGTCGTACGGCAAATCACTCTCGAGACTGCGCAATCCGCAATCGTGAAAGAAAACTTCGCGCCCGTGCTGTTTCAACAGAAAGGCGCACCCGGGGTATTTTCGTTCGTCCACATACCTTTGCATCCATGTCTGAATGCGGTTCAGCCTCGTCCGATCAAACTGCATTGGCCGAAATTTCCCCGTTTTTTCTTTCACCTGCGCGCAATCCTGCCGTCCTGTGGCAAAGAAAAACAGCCCTAAAAACACAGCCGGCGAAAACTGCCGGGCGGGCGATCTGCAAGTCTGCTCTCGGCCACGACCCGCGACACTGCTAGACTGACGGCGTTCTGGATTCGTGATTTGCAGCCGTTACCCCTGAATTCGCCACCGGCCGGAGGTGCCAGATGACGCAGAACGTGGAATTCGTATACGACTTTTGCAGCCCGAACGCTTACCTCGCTCATAAGGTTTTGCCAGATCTCGCCGCGCGCCACGGGGCCGAGATTCGCTTTGTGCCCGTTCTTCTGAGCACAGTTTTCAAGGCTACCAACAACCAGAGCCCATTTCAGGCGTTCTCGGAAAATCGGAAGAAATCGGCGTATCTGACCCATGACCTGCACCGCTTTGCGCGGCGGCGCGGCTTGAACTTTCATATGAGCCCCTATTTTCCGCTGAACACGAAATTCGCCATGCGTGGGGCGGTCGCAGCGATGGGAAAATCATGGGAAGACAGATATGTAGACGCCGTTTTTGATGCAATATGGGTGCACGGGCAGAAGATTGACGACCTGAATGTGTTGACCGACATCATTCAAGAACGTGACCTGCCCGTACGAAAAATCCGTGAGGCGATCACCGGCGATTTGGCCAAGCAGACTCTGAAGGATCAGACAAAATCGGCCGTCCGCCGCGGAGTTTTTGGGGTGCCCAGCCTGTTTGTCGGGTCTGAGATGTTTTTTGGTAAGAACAGCCTGGCCAACGTAGAACTTGAACTTGAGGCGTTGCACTGAGGTTTCATGGACGCAGTCCCAATTGCCGGGCGGCATCTATCAGCTTGTGCGCGTGGTCTCCTTCAAGCTCTTCCGGGGTCACGTAAAAGCTGGGTCCGCCGATATTCAATCCAAATACCCGCCCGTCGCTGGCGGTGGACACCGGAACGGAAATGGCATGGACGTCGTCCCGCCACAGAGAATATCCGGTACAATAACTTTGTGTATCGTATTCATCCAACGCGGTTTTTATCGAGTCGCGCAGGTGATTTTCGGGCAGGTTCAGATCGCGTCGAGCAGCGTAAATCGCCGTTTCCCTTTGATCCTCGGTCATGCCAACCAAAATGGCCCGCCCCATGGCCGAGGAGAACAACGGCAGCCGGGATCCGACATGCATGGTAAGCGCCACGTTCTGCGTCGACCTGCTGACCGCGACGTATACGACCTCGGCCCGATGCGCTTCGCCCAGGGCGGCCGTCAGGTACGGATTGGCTCCATCGCGCAGTTCCCTCAGCACCTCGACGGCACGCTCGCAAATATCCGCCGCCCCCAGAACTCCGAATCCCAGCCGCAGCACTCCGACGCCAAGCCGATACGAACCGCCTGCGTGATCCTGAACAAGGTAACCCAGTTGGCACAGCGTATGGGTCAACCGCGAGATCGTTGGCTTGGGCAGACCCGTGCGTTCAGCAAAATCCGTGTTGGTCAGGGCCGTTTCGCCGTGGCGAAAGCACCGCAGCAGTTCAAGCCCCCGCGCCAGTGCAGTGACGAAGTTCCGATCCTTGCCAATGTCGGCGCTTGATGATGTCTCGGATACCACGCCTGCCCCTCTATCCCAGCGCTGCCAGACCATGTTTGGCGAACATCGGCACATAGGCTCCGAATGCACGCGCCCGGGCCGGATCGGAGGCGTTCCCGTCCAGGGCCCGTTTGTAGACGCCCTGGAGAATTCCGGCCATGCGGAAAAAGTTGAACGCGAGATAGAAGCCGAAATTGTCGATGCCCGGTAGTCCGCGCCGCTGACAGTATGAGGCGATGAACTGCTGATCGCTGGGCAGCCCAAGGCTGCTTCGGTCAACACCAGCCAACCCCCGCCCCTCTTTGCCCGGCGGCATCTGCCATTGCATGATTACGGCCGCCAGATCGGCATAAGGATGGCCGATGGTGGACAACTCCCAATCCAGGACCCCGATGCAGCGGGTGCCGTCCCGCTCGAACATCAGATTGTCGATGCGATAGTCGCCATGAACCAGCGTTCGTTGGCCATCATCCGCCGGGATCGAGCTTTCCAGCGCGTCGATCAGCGCATCCATGTCGGCAACCGTTTCGGTTTCCGAGGCGCGATACTGTTTGGTCCAGCGCGCGATCTGGCGTTCAAAGTAGTTGCCGGTCGGTCCGTAGTCGGACAGGCCCACTGCGTCGATGTCGACCATGTGCAATTCGGCCAGAACCCGGTTCATCTCATCCAGAACGGCGCTGCGGGTTTCGCTGGTTTCGCCCTTCATGGTCGGTTCCAGAAAATTCCGGCCGACGAGACGCTCCATGACATAGAAGGCAGAGCCGATGATGCTGTCATCCTCGCACAGCACGTACATGCGCGGCACCGGCACTTTGCTGTGCGCCAACGCGGTCTGAACACGGAATTCGCGGTCGACTGCGTGGGCAGATTTCAGCAGAACTCCGGGCGGTTTGCGCCGCAGAACATAGGATTTGCCAGGCGTGCGCAGTTCGTAGGTCGGGTTGGACTGACCCACCGTGAACTTCGTCGCCTCAAGCGGACCGGCATAGCCTTGCAGGTTGGCGCGCAGATAGGCATCTACGGCGACAAGGTCGAGGGTGTTCGGGTTATCGCTCATGCGATCGACCTCGCTTGATACTGGACCGGGTTTCACAGGGCATCGGCAAAGATGTTTCCTCCGGTCAGAACGTTGATACCACCCGAGACCGGAATCACGGCGCCGGTCACGTAACTGCCGCCGCGTCCGCTGAGGAACAGCATACAGCCCGCGATGTCCTCGTCGCGCCCCACACGGCCCAGCGGGACCGACTTGCCCACTTTCTCGCGTTTTTCTTCGTCAGCCGTGGCAAAGGCGGTCATGCGCGAAACGAACGGTCCCGGTGCCAGAGCATTCACAGTCACGCGGTAGGGCGACAGCTCCTTTGCCATGATCTTGGTCAGATGGATGACGGCCGCCTTGGACGCGGAATAGCTGTAGGCGCCATCGCCCATCGGAACCTCGCCCATCACCGAGGCGACGTTGATTACCCGTGCAGGATCATCGTCCGAGCCCGATTGCATCAGCAGAGGTAGCAGCTTCTGGGTCAGATGAAAGATGCCGGCGACATTCACGGACATGACTTTGTCCCAGGCGTCATAGGGAAACTGTCCCATAGGAGCGCCCCACGAAACGCCGGCATTGTTCATAAGAATATCAAGCCTTTGGGTGCGGTTGCTCACCTCTTCGACCAGTGCGTCAATGCCGGCCTCGCTGCTGACGTCACCGGCAAACCCTTCGGCGGTTCCGGACGCATCCAGCGCGTTCAGTTCGGCGGCCACGGCTTCGCAGGCTTCGCCCTTGCGCGAGGCGATCAGCACCCGCGCACCCGCGCGCAGCAGAGCCTCGGCTGCCATCCGACCAATGCCGGTCGCGCCGCCCGTGACCAAAGCAGTCTTGCCCGCTAGCGAAAATAAGTTCTCCGGTGTCATCAGCCTCTCCCCATAATTCGTTTTTATTGCGTCCTGAGTTCTATTTCAGGTCGGGTCAGTTTCACTATGCAGAATTGCATTTCACATCTGCCTTGACAACATGGTGTGAGGACCCGACCTTCGGGCCAACAAATGGCGAGGATCGGAAAACGAAATGCAAGCATTACTCAGCGTCGCCCCGGGTGGTCCGGAAACACTTGAACTGACCACCCTGCCCGATCCAACGCCCAAAAAGGGTCAGGTGCTGATCCGGGTACGTGCGGCAGGCGTGAATTTTCCGGACACGCTGATCATCCGCGATTTGTACCAGATGAAACCACCGCGCCCCTTCGCGCCCGGAGGGGAGGTGTCGGGCGATGTGATCGCCGTTGGAGATGGTGTTTCCGATCTGAAGGTCGGTGACCGCGTTCTGGCCCTGACAGGTCACGGAGGTTTCGCCGAACAGCTGTGCATTCCGGCCGCCAGCGCCGTTACCATCCCGGAGTCCATGCCGTACGAGGATGCGGCTTGTTTCATTTTCACCTACGGAACGTCCTACCATGCGCTGAAAGATCGCGCCGGGCTCAAGGGCGGTGAGACACTGTTGGTGCTTGGGGCCGCCGGCGGTGTCGGCTCGGCCGCGGTTGAATTGGGCAAAGCCATGGGCGCGCGTGTAATTGCTGCGGTGTCCACGGAAGACAAAGCTCAGTTCTGCAGGGATTTGGGCGTTGATGAAACGATCGTCTACTCCAAGGAGATGACGCGAGAGGCGCAAAAAGCGCTCTCGTCAGAAATCAAGAAGCTGGCGGGCGGTGATGGCGTTGATGTGGTCTATGATGCGGTTGGCGGCGACTACGCCGAGCCAGCTTTGCGCGCGATGGCCTGGAAGGGGCGGTTTCTGGTCGTTGGTTTTCCGGCCGGTATCCCCAACATCCCGTTGAATCTGCCTTTGCTCAAAGGCTGTGAGATCGTCGGCGTGTTCTGGGGCGCGTCGGTATTCCGCGATCCGGCCGGACATGCCGAAAACTTGCGGGAACTGTTTGCCATGTATCATGGCGGCAAGATCAAGCCGCGTATCAGTGCCCGCTTTTCCTTGCCCCGCGCCGCCGAAGCTTTGGAGATGTTGGGCGACCGGTCGGTTCTCGGCAAAGTTGTCGTGTCCATCGACTAGGAACGACATTCACGGTCGTTTCACCGCCTGTCCCCAAGACCTGACCTGCGCCTGCTCGCCTCATGAGAGCAAAGCCGGTAGACGCGTTTTCAATTCGCGGCTATGAAACAGGTATGGGGACAGAAAAATAATGCGTAGTATTCTTGTATTGAACGGACCGAACCTGAACCTTTTGGGCACACGGCAGCCCGAGGTTTACGGTCATACCACCTTGAAGATGATCGAAGACTTGTGCGTTTCGCATGGCGCATCGATCGGGTTGCGTGTGGAGTGCGCTCAATCAAACCATGAAGGTATGTTGATTGATGCCATCCACGCCGCGCGCGGGACCCATGACGGGATCGTCCTGAATGCCGGCGCGTATACCCACACGTCAATAGCATTGATGGATGCCATTTCGTCGGCTCAACTGCCGGTGGTCGAGGTTCACCTGTCCAATATCCACGCCCGCGAGGCATTTCGGCACAAGTCCTACATCTCGGCCGTCGCCATCGGGCAGATCTGCGGCTTCGGCGCTCAAAGCTATGTTCTGGCGCTGGAAGCGCTGGCCGCGCATCTTCAGGAGGGTGGCGGCGCATGATGACGCTCAAGGAATACCTCAACTTTCTGAGCTATGTGAAAACCCTCGAGGAACTTTGGGCCGCGCACACCGAACAGATGGCCAAGTATGGTTTTGACCGCCTGTTGTACGGACACACACAATACCGCACCCAAACGTCTTTGGGCGACCCCGAAGACTTCGTGATCCTGACCAATCACTGCAAGGAATACATGGACGGTTTCCTTCGGGATGGTCTCTATTTCCATGCGCCCATGCTGAAATGGGCGCTGGATCACGAAGGGGCCGCAAGCTGGAGCATGATCCGCGAGATGATGTCCAGCGGCACGATGACCAACGAAGAACGCAAGGTGTACGAGTTCAACCGCTCGAAAGGGATCACCGTCGGCTACACGATCAGTTTCACTTCGGTGTCCATGCGGTCGAAGGGGGCAATTTCGCTGGCCGCTCTGAACCGCAGCCAGGACGAGATGGACGAGATGTGGGCTGAGCACGGCGATGATATCCTGCTGATGAACAACATCGCCCACCTCAAAATTCTGACTCTGCCCTACAATCCCCCGAACCGCGCCTTGACCAAGCGGCAGCGAGAGGCTCTGGAATGGGTGGGTGACGGAAAAACGACCCAGGACATTGCCCTGCTGATGGGACTGACTTCGGCGACTGTTGAAAAACACCTCAGGCTGGCGCGCGAGGCTCTCTCTGTCGAGACGACTGCACAGGCGGTTTTGAAGGCTTCGCTGCAGAATCAGATGTTCGTCATGGAGGTCTGAATCCGCTGTCGCGCGACAGTTGACCTTAGGTAAGGAATACATGACTTCCTAAAACTGCGCAGAAATTGCACATTGATCCTGTTCCGTGAGTGGTGGCTTTAGCCAAGGAACATTTGGACGGATCTTTGTATTGCCAAGGCTCTCCGTTCGCTCTGACAAAGGGCGCTTATTCGTCCGCGTGCCGATGTCGGAAATTTTGGGGGGCCTCGACCATCCCCATCTTGCGGGGCCCTCCAATTACTCCTCTGATCAATCGGAAATTCGCCAAAAAAAACCGGTCGCGCGTCGCGCAACCGGTTTCGGATGTTTTTGGAGCAGCCCGGAAAACCCGGGCTGAACAGGCGTCAGCCCTGAGCCGCTTTGGCGACTTCGGCGGCAAAGTCTTCTTTTTCGACCACGATGCCTTCGCCAACTTCCAGGCGAACAAAACCGGTGATGGTTGCGCCGGCTTCCTTGGCCGCTGCTTCCACGGTCAGGTCGGGGTTCACAACGAACTGCTGGCTCAGCAGGGTCGATTCCGCGACGAATTTCTTCATGCGGCCCTCGATCATCTTTTCGATGACCTGCTCGGGCTTGCCGGATTCGCGCGCGATGTCCATCTGGACCTGCTTTTCTTTTTCGACAACGGCCGGATCCAGGTCGGCTTCGGACAGAGCGGCCGGGTTCACGGCTGCGATGTGCATCGCGACCTGCTTGCCGATGGCTTCATCGCCGCCCGACAGAGCAACCAGAACACCGATCTTGCCCATGCCGTTGGTTGCGGCGTTGTGGACATACGATACCACGGTGTCGCCCGACAGTTTGGCCATGCGACGGACCGACATGTTTTCGCCGATGGTGGCGATCTTGTCGGTCAGCGTGTCGGCAACCGACTTGCCGCCCAGATCAGCGGCCAGCAGTTCCTCAACCGAGTCAACGCCCTGGGCTGCATATGTGATCTTGCCGACCATTTCCTGGAACTCGGCGTTCTTCGCGACGAAGTCGGTTTCCGAGTTCACTTCGACAGCAACACCGTTGCCACCTTCGACGTGAACGGCAACCAGGCCTTCTGCTGCGGTACGGCCGGATTTCTTTGCGGCCTTCGCCAGACCTTTGGTGCGCAGCCAGTCAACGGCCTCGTCCATGTTGCCGCCGGTTTCGGTCAGCGCTTTTTTCGCGTCCATCATGCCTGCGCCGGTCGAGTCGCGCAGTTCTTTCACCATTGCTGCAGTGATTGCCATCTCTTGGCTCTCCTCAATTCAAACGGAATTGGGGCAGGTCTACCCTGCCCCATATGTCATTTACGTGACGGGCAGCTTACGCTTCGGCCGACGCTTCGGCTTCTTCTGCAACGGCTTCTTCAACCGGTGCTTCTTCGAACTCGCCCAGGTCGACGCCGGCGGCGCCCAGCTGAGCGGTCATGCCGTCCAGCGCAGCGCGTGCGGCCAGGTCGCAATACAGTGCGATTGCACGGGCAGCATCGTCGTTGCCGGGGATGATGTAGTCCACACCATCCGGCGAGCAGTTGGTGTCGACGACGGCCACAACCGGGATACCCAGTTTGTTGGCTTCTGCGATGGCCAGTGCTTCTTTCTTGACGTCGATGACGAACAGCAGGTCAGGGACGCCGCCCATCTCGCGGATGCCGCCCAGCGAAGCCTGCAGCTTGGCCTGGTCACGCTCCATGCCCAGACGCTCTTTCTTGGTCAGGCCTTCAGCGCCCGATTCCATGGCTTCGTCGATCTGGTTCAGACGGTTGATCGACTGGGAAACGGTTTTCCAGTTGGTCAGCGTGCCGCCCAGCCAGCGGTGGTTCATGTAATACTGAGCCGATTTTTCAGCGGCATCGGCGATTGGCTGTGCAGCCTGACGCTTGGTGCCGACAAACAGAACGCGGCCACCTTTGGCGACGGTGTCACGTACCGCCTGCAGCGCCTGGTCCAGCATCGGAACGGTCTGGGTCAGGTCCATGATGTGGATGCCGTTGCGTGCGCCATAGATGAAAGGCGCCATGCGGGGGTTCCAACGCTGTGTCTGGTGACCAAAGTGAACGCCAGCTTCCAGCAGCTGACGCATGGTGAACTCGGGAAGAGCCATGCTATGTTTTCCTTTTCCGGTTTTCGCCTTGGCGGGGGTGAAAGAAGCGTTTGCTCCAACCGGCGGCCTTGATGAGGATGTCTCCCTCAAAACGACCAAACCCCGCCTGCGGATTGAATGCCGCGCGTATACGGCAGGTTGACTGACGGTGCAAGGGGCTTTTGCCCCTATTTTTCTGGCCGCGCCAAGGCATGCCCGTGGCGAACGGCCTGCTCGCAATGCGCGGCCAAAGCCTTGCGGTTGTCGAAATCGCTGACCCGAGCCGGAGAATGATAGATCAATTCGACCCGCCCCTGCCGCCGCGCGCCCAGCGTCTTCAGAAGATGCGGGGCAAAATCCATGTCCCCCCACCAGCCATAGAACCGGTCCGGCTGCCCATCGGGCGCGTGGTAGACAACCGAAACCGGCTGAACATACATGAAATCACGCAGTTCATCTGCAAAGAATGCCGCAAAAAGCGTTGTTTTGAATGGTAAAACCCGCAGTCCGTCCGTCGATGTGCCCTCTGGAAAAAACAACAGCTTGTGCCCGGCCTTCAGACGGTCTTCGAACAATCTGGTCTGCTCGCGTGCTTTTTTGGGATTGCGTTCGATGAACACGGTTCCGGTGGCGCGGGCCAGCCAACCGATGCCGGGCCAATTCGCCACCTCGGCCTTGGAAACGAAGTATACACGCTTGCGGGCGTTGAGCGCGAAGATGTCCAGCCAGGACGTGTGATTGGCCACGACGGCCCCGCGCTGCTGCATCAGCTCACCCGAGCTTGAAAATCCGATCCCCAGAATTCGAAACGCATTGCGACACACGAATTGGGCAATGAAGGGCGTTACTGGTCGACGCAGGCCAAAGATGGGTCTTTCGACCAGGCGCACAAGCAACAGAACGATCAGACCACCGAACACCAGCACAGCCAGAGGAAGCCCCCGCAGGATCACCAAAATCCAACCCCACACGCCCAACTCAACCGGGTCCGGGTCGTCCGAGCTGTGCCAGACAGCACCGTTTGGCACGTCACGCTCCGCCATAGATGCGTCTCTGTCTTTCGTTCATCCGTGTGGTGTCGAGGATCAGGCAAACGTCGGTGGTGTTGAAGGCATGGTCGATGAATGCCCCCTCGCCCACAAACCCGCCCAATCGAAGATAGGCCTTGATCAAGGCCGGAACTTGCAACATCGCACTCCGTCGATCCAGCGCATCTTTCGGAACCAGGTTCATGTTCTGATAAACATCCGGCTGCGCACGCACCCGCAGTTCGGGTGGAGCCAGGTGGTTGTGATGCAGCATCGACATAGGCTGGGCAAGGTGCTCGACGTCTGTGCCGTGAAAACTGGCAACGCCGAACAGAACCTCGATCTCCCGTTCGGACACATATTTCGCGAGGCCATTCCACAAATGATACATTGCGGTTCCGCCGCGATAGTCCGGATGCAGGCAGGACCGGCCGAGTTCCAGCAATTTGCGGCCGCTGTTTTTCAGAACGGTAAGGTCGTATTCATCCTCAGAGTAGAACCGTCCGACTTCAGCTACGCGGTCACCCGGCAACAGGCGGTAGACTCCGACCACTTCTCCGGTGACGTCGTCATAGGCCAGCATGTGATCAAAATACGGGTCGAACTGGTCGCGTTCCAGGCCCTCTGCATGATCGACCATCTCTCCGCCACCGCCCAATTCACGCACGAAGACGTCATAACGCAGCCGCTGCGCCGCGCGCAGTTCCTCGTCGGTTTCGGCAAGTTTGACAGTGAATGAAGGGCCCGTATCCGGCATGTGGAATGGTAGTCGTCTTGTTGCGATCCCAGCGCTGATACCGCAGCTGCGCGGCGAATGGCAACACGAACCGGGTGGCGAGCACCGTTAACCTTTCCTAAACCAGTTTCATGGATCAAGAACCGGCATCAAGGCGATGCGTGTTCCGTCAATCACCACTTTGCCCTGGTCGCGAAAGTTCACGGTGATCTTGCCCCCGATGTTGGACTGGACCTGTCCAACGCCCCAGTCAGGGAAATCTGGGTGGCGGACAAACATGCCCGGTGCAAGAATGGCATTCAGATCTGTCATGCGACGGCTCCGGGTCGGGCATGGGGGATACCACAGGAGGTACGCATGGGCGACACCAACGTCAACCTGGCCGAGTTGATCGGCTCTCGGATCTGCCACGATTTGATCAGCCCGATCGGCGCGATCACCAATGGGCTGGAACTGTTGGAGATGGTTGGCGGCACCCAGGGCCCCGAGATGGAACTGATCACCGGCAGCGTCGGCAGCGCCGAGGCGCGGGTTCGGTTCTTTCGCGTGGCCTTTGGCGCGGCCAGCGATCAGCCGCTAGGCCGCAGCGAAGTGACGGACCTGCTGCGCGATGTCAACCACGCGGGCCGTGTCCGGGTGCATTGGAACGTCACCGAGGCGATGCCGCGCAATCAGATCAAACTGGCCTTTCTGGCCATCATGTGCTGCGAAAGCGCCATGCCGATGGGCGGCGAGGTAAAGATCGACAGCGTGGGCGACAAATGGACGGTCACTGGTACGGCCGACCGCATGAATGTCGATCCCGACCTGTGGAAAGGCCTCCCAACCGGCACATTCGCCAACAAGGTCACGCCGGCGCAGGTGCAGTTCGCCCTGCTTCCGCAGACGGCGGCCGCTCAGGGCCGCCGGGTATCGGCCGAGACGGGCGCGACCCGCGTGGTGCTGCGGTTCTGACGCAGCGCCTCAGGCGCGCGTCGTGCCGTTGCCGCGCACCAGGTATTTGAAGCTGGTCAGCTGCGCCGCCCCCACCGGGCCGCGCGCGTGCATCTTGCCCGTGGCGATTCCGATCTCGGCGCCCATTCCGAACTCACCCCCGTCGGCAAATTGGGTCGAGGCGTTGTGCATCAGGATCGCACTGTCGAGCCGTTCAAAGAAGCGGTCGGCGGCGGATTGATCCTCGGTCATGATGCAATCGGTGTGGTTCGATCCGTATTCCCGGATATGCGCAATTGCCTCGTCGATATCGGCCACCGGTTTTGCAGCAATGATGCTGTCCAGAAACTCCTTGCCCCAATCGTCATCGTTGGCCGGCACGGTGCCGTCGATGGCCAGCGCACCCGCGGCATGGACCTCGACGCCCGCGGCCAGCAGCGCGGCGATCACGTCGCGCCCCAGCGTTTCCGCGATATCCTGATGCACCAGCAGGCATTCGGCCGCCCCGCAGATGCCAGTGCGGCGGGTCTTTGCGTTCAGCACCACGTCCAGCGTTTTCTGCGGATCCGCAGCCTTGTCGATGTAGATGTGCACGATCCCTTCAAGATGGGCAAAGACCGGCACCCGCGCCTCGCGCTGGACCAACCCGACCAGCCCCTTGCCACCACGCGGCACGATGACGTCGACATAGTCGGTCATGGTCAGCAATTCCTGCACCGCCGCCCGATCACGGGTCGGGACCAGCTGGATCGCATCCTCGGGCAGGTTTGCGGCCTTCAGACCCTCGACCAGGCAAGCATGGATCGCGGTTGAAGAATGAAAGCTCTCGGATCCGCCGCGCAGGATCACGGCGTTGCCCGACTTCAGGCACAGCGCCCCGGCATCAGCGGTCACGTTCGGGCGGCTTTCATAGATCACGCCGATCACGCCCAGCGGGGTGCGTACGCGGCGGATGTTCAGCCCCGAGGGCATATCCCATTCGGCCAGAACCTCACCCACCGGATCGGTCTGTTCAGCCACGGTGCGCAACCCGTCGACCATGCCCTGAATGCGCGTCTCGTCCAGCATCAGACGGTCCATCATAGCCGGGCTCAGACCCTTTTCGCGGCCGTAGTCCAGGTCTTTCTTGTTGGCCTCGATGATCTGCGCACGGTTCTTCCACACAGCGTCGGCGGCGGCAATCAACGCGGCGTGTTTGCGCTCGGCCGAAGCAAAGGCCAGATCCCGAGACGCATCCTTGGCGCGCTTGCCAAGATCGGCCATCAGGGCGGGAATGCTATCAAAGTCCTTCATGTCATCTGCCTTTCCGGTCGTCGGACCAGCCAAATCTATCAGTTTTCGCGGCTACAAAGCCAGATCGTCACGGTGGATCATCACCGCACGGCCGGGATAGCCGAGTGCGTCCTCGATCTCGGAGGATTTGCGCCCCTTGATGGTGTCGGCCTCGTGCGCGGTATAGCGGCTGAGGCCCAATCCCAAACGCCGGCCTTCGTGATCCTTGATGGCCACCGGGTCGCCCCGTCCAAAATCGCCCGTCACTTCGACGATGCCGGCCGGCAACAGGCTTTTGCCATTCTCCAGCGCCTGCGCTGCCCCTGCATCGACCGTGATCTCGCCCCGCGGCTTCATCGCCGAGATCCAGCGTTTGCGCGCCGCATGCGGGTCCAGCTTGGCCTTGAACCAAGTGCTGTTCGCGCCATTGTTCAGCAGTTTCAGCGGGTTCAAAGGCGATCCTTCCGTAATCGCCATGTCGCAGCCCGCCGCCGTCGCCATCTGCGCGGCCATCAGCTTGGTCTTCATGCCGCCCTTGGACAGCCCCGAACCGGCGTCACCGGCCATCGCCTCGATCTCGGGCGTGATCGCGTCGATCACGTCAAACCGGGTGGCGGACGGGTCCTCGGCAGGGTTGCCAGTGTAGAACCCATCGACATCGGACAGCAGAATCAATTGGTCCGCACCGACGGTCACGGCGATCTGCGCGGCCAGGCGATCATTGTCGCCGTACCGGATTTCATCCGTGGCCACCGTATCGTTCTCGTTCACGATGGGCACGACACCCAACCCCAGCAGAGTTTCCAGCGTCGCGCGCGAGTTCAGGTACCGGCGGCGGTTCTCGCTGTCTTCAAGCGTCACCAGAACCTGCGCCGTGGTGATGTCGTGCGGTGCCAACGCCTCTTCATAGGCCCGCGCCAGCCGGATCTGACCGACGGCGGCAGCGGCCTGGGACTGCTCCAGCGACAGCGCGGTTGCGGGCAGACCCAGAACGCCGCGCCCCAGCGCGATCGAACCGGACGAGACCAGAACCACATCGGCCCCCTGCCCCTTGAGCCACGCCACGTCCTGCGCCAGCGAATGCAACCACTCCGAACGCAGCTTGCCGGTCGCACGATCGACCAGCAACGCCGAGCCGATCTTGACCACCAGGCGCTTTGCGTCGGTCAGGGCTGCCACGTCTCGCGCTCCTCAGTGGGTTTCTGACGCAGGCGGTTTTCGTCGATCTGGGCGCGCAGGGCCCGCAAAACTTCGGTCACGCCCTGCCGGGCGACGCCCGACATGGTCATGACAGCGCCGCTCACGGCCTCTTTCAACTCGGCCTTGGCCAGTTCGAGCTGTTCTTCGTCCAGCGCGTCAATCTTGTTCAACACGGTGATCCGGGGCTTGTCAGCCAGCGCGCCGCCATAGGCCTCAAGCTCGTGGATGATGGTGTGATAATCCTGCGCGATGGTCTCGGACGTGCCGTCGACCAGATGCAGCAACACCGCGCAGCGTTCGACATGGCCCAGAAAACGGTCGCCGATGCCGCGGCCTTCATGCGCGCCTTCGATCAGGCCGGGAATGTCGGCCACAACGAATTCCACGTTGTCCACACCGACGACGCCCAGATTAGGATGCAGCGTGGTAAAGGGATAATCGGCGATCTTGGGCCGAGCGTTCGAGGTGGCGGCCAGAAAGGTCGACTTGCCCACATTCGGCAGGCCCAGCAGACCCACATCGGCAATCAATTTCAGACGCAGCCAGATCGTACGGTCCACGCCCGGCTGCCCCGGATTGGCCCGGCGCGGCGCCTGGTTTGTGGCCGATTTGAAATGCAGGTTGCCGAAACCGCCATTGCCACCCCGCGCCAGCAGGACACGTTGCCCCACTTCGGTCAGGTCGGCGATCACCGTCTCCTGATCCTCGTCCAGGATCTCGGTTCCGACGGGCACGCGCAGAATGATGTCGTCGCCATCCTTGCCGGTGCGCTGCTGGCCCCGGCCCGGCTGTCCGTTCTTGGCAAAGAAATGCTGCTGAAAGCGGAAGTCGATCAGGGTGTTCAGTCCGTCCACGACCTCGGCCCAGACGGACCCGCCCTTGCCGCCGTCCCCGCCATCGGGGCCGCCGTATTCGATGTACTTTTCGCGTCGGAAGCTGACGCACCCGCTACCGCCGGCCCCGGACCGGATGTAGACCTTTGCAAGATCGAGAAATTTCATGTCAGTCCCCTACTGCAAAGGCCCCATCGGCCACAAGTCAGAGTTTTTTACTGTACGTCCAGGTGGGCACGTTTGCGTCGCGCGCCACCGAGAAGCTTTCAGCATCGCCAAGATACTGGAACCCGCAATGGGTCAGAACCCGTGCCGAGGCGGGATTGTCCTGAAACACGCTGGCAAACATCGTGGCGTTTTCCAACGGATTCGCCTGAACCAGCGTTTCCACCGCCAGCGAGGCGATGCCCGTGTTCCAATACAAGGGCGCGACCCAATAGCCCACTTCGGACTGGTTGCGATCCAGCCGCTTGAGCGAGATCACCCCGATCAACTCGGGCCCGCCATCCTTGGTGGCGTCCATCGCCCAGACGTCCTCGTCCCGGTCCTCGGCCATGGCGCGGGTCACGAAAGCCTCGATCGAACCGGGCGGCAAGGGGTGCGGGATCGACGTGGTCATGCGCGCCACGCGCTCGTCCCCGGCGTAGTGCTCGATCAGGCCCATGTCCGACCGGCGCAGCGGGCGCAGGTCGAACCGCTCGGTTTCAATGACCGGCTGATTTATGATTGCCTCAAGTTTCATTGGTGTGTTCCTCCTCCGAACAACACGAAAAGTACGGATGCAACAGTCAGACCCGCGAGGGTCCACATCAGATATTTTTCCGCCGGCCGTCCCGCAACCACGCGTGCAATTCTATCGCCCGCAAAGGTCCAGATCGGGTGCAGGACCAACTGGCAGGTCAACAAAACGAGCGCGATCGTGAGCGTCGCACTCAGCACCGACGTTCCCGCCGCGACGAACCCGGTGAATCCCGCGATGATCATCGCCCAGGCCTTGGGGTTCAGCGGATGCACCACCAGCCCGGCCCAGAAACCCGGAACCGACTCGCCCGCGTCCTGATGGGACAGGCGCAGGTTGGCGATTTTCCATGCAAGCCAGCAAATATAGGCCGCCGAAGCATATTTCAGAACCGCAAACGCGGTGGGGGCTTGTTCTGCCAGTTGCAGAAGGCCAAAGCCCAACGGCCAGATGATCAGCTGCTTGCCCAGAATCACGCCCGCCACGAAGGGCAGCGCAGCCCGGAACCCATAGCGCGCACCCGTTCCCAACAGGACCATGTTGGCCGGTCCCGGCGTGCCGACCTGGCTGGCGGCAAAGATCAGGAAACTGGTGGTTGCAACGGGCATCGGGGCTTTCGATCAAATCTGCGTCAAAACGAGAAAGGGGACCGGCACTTTGTGCCGGTCCCCCATGAATTTTTCTTAAACCTTCTGGGTTTCGGCTTACTCTGCGGCCTCCGCCACTGGCAGGACCGAAATGAAGGTGCGGTTTTTCAGTCCCTTGTGGAACTTCACGGCGCCATCGACAGTTGCAAAGATGGTGTGATCCTTGCCCATGCCCACGCCTTCGCCCGGCCAGAACTTGGTGCCGCGCTGACGCACGATGATGTTGCCTGCAACGGCGGCCTGGCCACCATACAGTTTCACGCCAAGGCGACGACCCGCTGAGTCGCGGCCGTTACGGGAGGAACCGCCAGCTTTTTTATGTGCCATTCTCTCTCTCCTTAGCCTTTGGCCAGCTCTTTGGCCTGCTCAACCCATTCGGGTTTCACTTTGACCGTCTCGATAGCAGCAATCTGCTCGTCCGACAAGGCGGCCAGAGCGGCAAAGCTTTCGATACCGGCTTCGGCCAGTTTCTTGGCAGCTGCGGGACCAACACCGGTGATCTTGGTCAGATCGTCAGCGGCAGCAGCAGCGGCCGGGGCTTCTGCCTTGGCAGCGGCTTTCTTGGCGGGTTTCGCTGCTTTCGCAACTTCACCTGCCGGAGCCGACCCGGTTGCGGCCTTGACGCCCGACTTGTCCGCGCCCGAGGGCAGGATGTCGGTGATCTTGACCAGGGTCAGCTTCTGACGGTGGCCAACGGTGCGCTTCGAGCTGTGCTTGCGGCGGCGCTTGACGAATTTGATGACCTTGTCACCTTTGATCTGTTCGATCACTTCCGCCTGAACGGCCGCACCATCGATGAACGGCGCGCCGACCACCGGGGCGTCGCCACCCAGCATCAGAACGTCGTTGAATTGGACTTTTTCACCTGCGTCGGCAGCCAGCTTTTCAACGCGGAGCACGTCGCCCGCCTGAACCTTGTACTGCTTGCCGCCAGTCTTGAGGACTGCAAACATGCGTCTTTCCTTTTTCTACCGCGTTCTGTGGTCCCCGTCAGACGGGTGTTTCGGCCAAGGCCACCTCGAACAGCGCGCCCTTTTCGGGCGGATGAACGACCGTCAGGGCGCACCCGTCAGGCCAACAATAACGATACCCGGCGCGGAGGTTCCGGCCGGGATGCGCGCTTATCCACGGATCACACGGCAAAGTCAACAGCAAACCGGCCTAAAGATCCGACGCTTGCAGAACCTGAGCCACCGTCACGCCCAGCTGGTATGACAACTCGTTGAACATGGTGTCCAGACCAGCGAACAAGGCGTTGTTCAAGGCTTGCCCTGCCTCGGTACGTGAAAAGGCGATATTCTCGCGCAGCTGGGCCTCGCTGAGCGGTTGGTACGCAAACAGCAGGAACGAGTACAGCCACTCGCGGGTTTGTTGCTCGGACTGCGCTCCCTGCGCCAGCAATTGGGCCAACATTTCGCCGTCGTCGCCCGTGATGCCCTGCCCGTCCGTCAACCCACGGAAGAAATTGTAATCGGCCTGCAACGCACCGCGCACGTTCCGATCAACAAGGTCGTTGATCTCGACATACTCATCGATCAGACGAAAATAAGCCGCATCACGATCGGCTTCCCGATATGCGGCCATGGCCATCTCTTCTATGGCTTCGTCGGAAAAAGTTCGACGGGCCGAGTTTTCCAGAGACACGACGGCGCGGCCCAGATCGCTCTCGAAAAACAGAGCAGCCTGCTCCAGTTGTCCTTCGGACATACCGCCAGCCAGGGCGTCGTGAATCTTGGCTTGCATCCAGGCCTTGTCGTACAAGTCTTCAACCTGGGCCTCAAAAAACGATCCGCCCTCACCGTCCAGCAGGCTTTTGTCCAGTTCGCGCCCCTGCACGACACCTTCATCACGCAGGATCTGCATCACGTCGGACAAATGCATGGCTTTGGTCAGACGGTCGACCTGGTCGGCCGTGACCGCACTGGCCCAACCGGCCAAAACCAGCCACAGAGCCAGAAACAGTCGCATTAGATGTCCTGAGCCGGACGCAGTTCGGCCATGCGCGCCGCCAGCACTTCAAACCGCATCGCCATGATCTCGTACTGGATGGCGTTCAACAGCTCGTAGACTTCCTGCATAAGCGGCTGTTCCAGCGCTTTGGTATAGGCGTCGACATCCGCGTCAGAGAAATCCTGATAGGTGTAGGCCGCGTTGGCCAAGGCGGACAGTTGCAATGACTGCCGCATCTCGGGTTCGTTCAGCTTCATCATCTGGCGCAGCCCGTCCGCGTCCAACTGCAGGTCGATCACTCCGGCGGCGCTGGCGGCCAGCAGGAACCGCAGCTGGATCTCCTGCAGCGCCCGCAACGAGGTTTCGCTGGCATCGATGGCGCTGTTCATCCGCTTCAGGCTTTCGATGCGGCTCGAACCGGACTTGACCAGATCGGATATGATCTCCTGCCCCTCAAGTTGCTTGGCTTCGTCATCCTCGACAAGGTGCGAGGCATTTTCCGCCTCGACAAGCCGTTGTCCCAGATCCGAGGCATAAAACTCGACCGCGTGGTTCAGGGCCTCGTCGCTCAGCGTCTGTTCGAGAATCGCAACCGCTGTTTCATGCATGTCGTCGGTGTCGAACACCTCTTCCGTCAGACGCGTCCATTGCGAGCCAAAACCCTCGGGGTCGATCCCCAGCATCTGAGGCGCCGAAGCCGAGGCCAATGCGATGCTTTCCAGCGCCACGTCAAAACCCGTCGTCGTCAGAAAAGCCTCAATCCGATCCCGACTGGCGGACAAGGCGTTTTGAGCCGTCAGAGCGAACGCGAACACGGGCAGGATGAGCAGAAGCGAAATGCGGTGCAGAAGATGTCTCATACATGTCAGCCTAGGAGATTTCGTCGGACTGGCAATGGAAAATCCGCGGTTTGGTGAATTCGGGAATTTTCTGCTTGCACCCCTCGGCGATCACAACTAAATCCCCCCCTCACAGACCCCCGCGGAGAGGTGCCGGAGTGGTCGAACGGGGCGGTCTCGAAAACCGTTGTGGGTGCAAGCCCACCCAGGGTTCGAATCCCTGTCTCTCCGCCACTACTTCCCAATGATTCCCCCCCCTTTCTTGTTCGCCTGATGGTTGCAACCGTGTATTTTCGCCGGTGGCGTGTTGTTGCCGCCGATCGTCTGACTGATCAGCGCCGAGTGGCCCAAACCCCGAACATGCGCCGAATCTTTGGGATTTCCCCTTTGATCTCAGGTAGTTTCTCCCCACATCAGCGGCACACATCCGAAAAGGAGACCCCAATGTCCCGCATTATCATCCTGATTATCATCGCCGGATTGGGTGCCGGCGCGTATTTCTACCTGAATCAGCCCGAGCCCACCCCGGCCGAAAAACTGCAATCTGCCGCCAAAGAAGCCGGCGAGGCCGTTGGCGAGGCCGCAACCGCAGCCCAGGAAGCCGCCAGCGAGGCTTTGTCGACGGCCACACAGCAAGCAGGTGACGCAGCCTCGGCCGCCGTAGAACAGGCCGGTGAAGCCGCCGAGCAAGCCGGTCAAACAGCTACCGATCTGGCAAACCAGGCCGGCGATGCAGCTACGGATCTGGCCAACCAGGCAGGCGATCAGGTTGCAGCCCTCACTGCCCAAGGGCAGGAGTTGCTGAATACCTGGGTTGACGAAGGCATGCTGTCGGCCGAGCAGTTCGACTATGACGCGATGGTTGAATCCGTGAAAAACAGCCAGCTGAGCCAGGAAATCCAGGACCAGGTGATCAAGATCCTCGATGGCATCAAGGAAGCGCCGGAAACGGCTGCGCTCAAGATCCAGGAACTGCGCAACCTGTTGACGCAATAAGATCATTCGACAAGGCCGGCAATTGTCGGGCCTTGTCACACCTGCACCGGCTTCCCAATTCCCCAACGTTAACCCTGTGGTCGATTGACGTGCCCGGTGCCATTTGTTTGGCTTGGCTCAACCAGTCGCATCAAGTCGGGACGACCTATTGTCGGCATCGGTGCGACCTGCCCCGGGGCGCGCACTCGGATCGACCCGTTTGCTTGAAAATGTCGGAAACAAAGGAAAAAGAATGACTGACCTCCCCAAATCCATGTTTGCCGTGATCCAGAAATTTGACGGATACTCGGGTACCGCCACGGGCCCGGCGATCGAGGACGCCGCCGACTGGGTTGAGAATGCCGAGATCCCGGTGCCCACGCCTGGCCCTGGCCAGGTGCTGATCAAATTGCGCACCGCATCGGTGAACCCCTCAGACCTCCATTTCATCAAAGGTGAGTACGGTCAGCCGCGGGTCAAAGGTGCCCCGGCCGGTTTCGAAGGGTGCGGGGACGTCGTCGCCACCGGCGCGGGCGCCGAAGCGCTGAAGGGGCAAAGGGTCGCCTTCGTCGCCTCCGGGTCCGGCGCATGGGCCGAGTATGCCCTGACACAGGCGCAGATGTGCATTCCTTTACGGCCCGAGATATCGGACGATGACGGTGCCGCACAGATCGTCAATCCGCTGACCGCGATGGCAATGGTTGAGATCGCGCGGTCCGAAGGTGAGGCCTTTGTCGTTTCCGCGGCCACCAGCCAGTTGGGCAAGCTGATGTGCGGGCTGGGCCGAGACCTTGGCCTGAAGCCGATTGCGATGGTGCGGCGCCCTGAAACGGTCGGACTGCTCAAAAGCCACGGAGCGGCCGAGATCATCGTAACCACCGAAGACGATGCCGTCTCCAAGTTTGCTGCCATCAGCGCACAGCTCAAGCCGCGGGTGTTTTTGGATGCGGTCTCGGATCAGCTGTCCGAGCAGGTCTTCTGCGCCATGCCCAACGGCGCGCGTTGGGTGTCTTATGGCAAACTCAGCAGCGAGCCTCCGAAGCTGACCCAGATGGGCCAGCTGATCTTTATGAGCAAACGGATCGAGGGCTTCTGGCTGACCAAATGGATGATGTCCACTCCGCCCGAAGAGCAGATGCGCGCGATTGCCGAGGTGCAGGCCCGCTTTGCGGACGGACGGTGGAAAACGGATGTCTCGGCGCATGTCCCGCTGAACAAAATCGTTTCCGATCTGGCAGTTGCACTGAAAAAGAGTGACGGTAAGGTAATAATCACGCCATAGTAGAACAGGCGCCCCGGTGATTGGAGGAGATCCGGGGCGTCAGGACGCCGGGCAAACCGGCATGGGGAGGAGAATTTGGACAACGCACAGCTGCTGATCAGCGGGCTGGCGAATGGCTGTGTCTACGGCCTGATCGCGCTTGGCTTCGTTTTGATCTACAAGGCGACCGAGGCCGTGAACTTTGCCCAGGGCGATTTCATGATGCTGGGCGCCTTCGTCACCATCGGGCTGACCAATACCGAATATATGGGCCTGCCCTTCTGGCTGGCCCTGCCCATCTCGCTGGGGATCATGGGCGCGCTGGGGTACCTGCTGGACAGGCTGATCATCCGCCGCCTGTTCGGGGAAAGCCAGACCGCCGTGGTCATCCTGACCATCGCCTTGGGCTTCGTGATCCGCTTTGTCGCCGGGCTGATCTGGGGTCACGAGCCGCAGACGCTGGAAAACCCGCTTGCCGGCAAGGAGGTCCGCTTTGGCGGCCTGGTTCTGGGGATGGAGGACGTGGCGGTCATCGTCGTGACCGTGCTGCTGACCTGGGGGCTCTATGTGTTCTTCAGCAAGACCAAGCTGGGGCTGGCGATGCAGGGCGCTTCGCAGAACCAGTTGGCGGCCTATTACATGGGGGTACCGGTCAAGCGTGTTCAGGGTTTCATCTGGGGTCTGGCCGGCGTCGTGGCCGGGATCGCGGGCATCCTGTTCGCCGCCAAGGGTTCGGTCGATCCAACCACCGGGCTGCTGGGAATCAAGGCGTTTGCGGCCGCGGTCATCGGCGGGTTTGGCAGCCTGCCCGGAGCCTTGGCGGGCGGTCTGATCGTCGGCGTGATCGAACCCTTCGCCAGCCGCTACATCGCTGCGGGCTACAGCCAGATCGCGCCCTATGCGCTGTTGCTGGCGGTGCTGATCTTCCGTCCGCACGGCCTGTTCAGCCAGGTCCGGGTCAAGAAGGTCTGAGCGCATGAGGATCGTTTTCAAAACCGACTACATGCAGGACATCCGCCCGTGGAAGGACGGATACCAGTTGTCACTCTACCTGATCCTGCTGACGGTGGTCTTTGCCGCGCCGTGGTGGCTGGACGCGTTCTATCTGGGAGAGCTGACGAACGTTCTGATCTGGGCCATCGCCGGGCTGGGTCTGATGATCCTGACCGGGCATACCGGCCAGGCCAGCCTGGGCCACGCGGCGTTTCTGGCCTTTGGCTGCTATGCCAACGTGATCCTGATCGAGTCAGGCGTGCCGTTTCTGGTGGCCTTTCCGCTGGCCGGCATCCTGACCGGTATCGCCGGGGTCACGGTCGCCATCCCTGCCCTGCGGCTACACGGAATCTATCTGGCGATCTTCACCCTGGCCCTGTCGATCCTGATGGACGACCTCATCGTTCTGGCGGAACCGATCACCGGCGGCGTGGCGGGCAAGTACATGGGCGGGGTCGAGATTTTCGGCCATCTGGTCGATCGCTGGGGCACGCCCGAGCAGTTCTACTGGCTGGTGCTGGTCGTCACGGTTCTGGTCACGCTGGGCTATATCAACCTTCTGCGTACGCCGCTGGGGCGCAGCTTCATCGCGGTGCGCGACTCGGAAGTGTCCGCGCAGGCGATGGGCATCGACATCGCGCGCGCCAAGACCGTGTCCTTTGCCCTGTCCTGCGCCGTGACCGGATGGGCAGGGGCGCTGATGGGCCTCTATGCCGGGGCCTTCAACAACGAAACCTTCAGCGTGGTGATTTCGATCCAGCTGCTGATGATGATCGTGATCGGCGGGCTGGGTTCGATCCACGGCGCGTTTCTGGGCGCCATCGTCATCGGGTTTCTGCCGCAGTTCCTGTCGATCGCCAAGGAATATGCAGGCGCCCTGTTCGGCGGCGGAACCGTCGCCATTCCGGGGCTGGAATTCGGCATCTTCGGCATGATCCTGATCGGGTTTATCCTGTTCGAGCCGATGGGCATCTACGGCCGATGGCTGAAAATCCGCACCTGGTTCGAGCTGTTCCCCTTCTACCGCAAGGACATGTTCAAGCGGCAGAAATCCTATCTCAAGACGGAGCGCCTGAGATGAGCCTGCTGGAATTCGAGAACGTCACTCTGAAATTCGGTGGCCTGACGGCGGTGAACGATCTGTCCTTTTCGGTCGAAGAAGGCCAGGTCTTTGCCATCGTCGGCCCGAACGGGGCGGGCAAATCCACGGTGTTCAACCTGATCTCGCGTTTCTACGACCCATACGCGGGCCAGATCCGGTTCGACGGGCACGATCTGCTTCAGGTCAAGCCCTCGGGTGTGGCCGCCTATGGAGTTGCGCGGACCTTCCAGAACATCGAGCTGTTCGAACATGCAACCGTGTTGCAGAACCTGCTGGTCGGGCGGCACCGCCACCGGCGGACCAATCTGCTGTCCGAGGTGTTCTTTACCCCCTCGGCCCGCCGGCAAGAGCTGGAGAACCGCGAGAAGGTCGAAGAGATCATCGATTTCCTCGATCTGCAGGCCTATCGAGACAAGATGATCGCCGGGCTTCCCTACGGCGTGCGCAAGGTTGTCGAGGTCGCGCGTGCGCTGGCCACCGACCCCAAGCTGCTGCTGCTGGATGAACCGGCTTCGGGGCTGTCGGTCGAGGAAACAACCGACATGCGCTGGTGGATCGACGACATCCGGCGGCAGATGGGGATCACGGTGCTGATGGTCGAACATGACATGGGGCTGGTCTCGGGCGTGTCTGACCGGGTGCTGGCTATGGCCGATGGGGCGAAACTGGCCCTTGGGACACCGGCGCAGGTGCAATCGCACCCCGCCGTCGTCGAAGCCTATCTGGGGAAAGCCTCATGAGCGCACCGATCCTGAGCATCCGCAACATCGAAAGCTTCTATGGCCCGATCATGGCGATCCGCGGTGTGTCGCTGGACGTGCGCCCGGGCCAGATCGTCTCGATCCTGGGCGCCAACGGGGCGGGCAAGACGACGCTGATGAAGACCGTCTCGGGTGTGATGGACCCGGAAAAGGGCACGATCACCTTCGACGGCGAGGAAATCCAGGGGCTGGAGCCGCACAAGATCGTCCAAAAGGGCATCGTGCATGTGCCCGAGGGGCGCGAGGTGTTCCCGCTGTTGACGGTGAACGAGAACCTCAGCCTGGGGGCCTATACCCTGCATGACAAGGCCCAGATCGAGCGCGACCGCGAGTTGGTGTTTTCCTACTTCCCGGTTCTGAAGGAACGCCGAAATCAAGAGGCCGGCACCCTGTCGGGCGGGCAGCAGCAGATGCTGGCCATCGGACGCGGTTTGATGGCCAACCCGCGCATCATGCTGCTGGATGAACCCTCGCTGGGCCTGTCGCCGCTGCTGGTCCAAGAGATCTTCGGCATCCTCAGACGTTTGAATGACGAGCAGAACATGACCATGATGCTGGTCGAGCAGAACGCCAACGCCGCGCTGGAACTGGCCGATCATGGCTATGTCATGGAGGTCGGGCGCATCGTGATGGACGGCCCCGCCGACGTGCTGATGCGGTCCGAGGACATCCAGAACTTCTATCTGGGCGTGCAGGAGGAAGGCGCGCGGGAAAACCGCCGCTGGAAACGCAAGAAGACGTGGAGGTGAGCCGGATGAACATGACCACCCTGCCCCCGCAGACCACCATCAACGGCGTCCAGTTCAACGCCACCCCCGGCCAGCGCCCCGTGCGGGTCGATGGCTGCGTAACCATCCCCGAGCTGTTCCAGAAACGCTGCGCCGCCCTGGGCGACCGCACCGCGCATCGGGAAAAGGATCTGGGCATCTGGAAATCCTATTCCTGGGCCGACTACTGGCAGCACGCCAAGTGGATCGGGCTGGCGCTGCGCAAGCTGGGGCTGCAACGCGGCGAGGTCGTCTCGATCCTGTCCGAGGACCGCAAGGAATGGGCGTGGTTCGATCTGGGCATCCAATGCGTCGGCGGCATCGCGTCGGGCGTCTACACCACCGATTCCGCCAGCCAGCTGAAATACCTGGTCAATGACAGCGACAGCCGCTTTCTGATCGTCGAGGACGAAGAGCAGCTGGACAAATTCCTAGACATCGAAGACGAGGTGCCCGGCCTGTTGAAGGTCATCATCCTCGAGGACGAAGGCCTGCACGACCTGGCCCATCCCCGCTGCATGATGATCGAGGATCTCTATGCCCTCGGCCGCGCGGCCGAGCGCGAAGAACCGGGCCGGTTCGAGGCGGAAATCGCGCTGGCCACGCCGCAGGACACGGCGCTGCTGATCTATACCTCGGGCACCACCGGCATGCCCAAGGGCGCGATGCTGAGCAACGAAAACATCATGGCCGCGATCGAATGCGGCGCACGCTGCCTGCCCGCGCTGGAAACCGACGAGCAGCTTTGCTTTTTGCCGCTGTGTCATATCCTTGAACGCGACGTGTCGATCTATTTCCCGCTTGCTTCGAAATGCACAGTGAATTTCGCCGAAAGCCCCGAGACGGTCTTTGCCAACCTGCAGGAAGTGTCGCCCTCGACCTTCACCGCCGTCCCGCGCGTGTGGGAAAAGATCTATTCGCAGGTGCTGATCATGGCGCAAGAGGCCACCCCGGCCGGGCGCGCCGCCTTTGGCATGGCGCTGAAGGCCGGGATGAAGCGTGCCGAATACATCCTGCAGGGCAGACCGGTGCCGCCGGCGGTGGCCGCGAATTTCTGGCTGTGGGATCGGCTGGCGCTACGCAACCTGCGCCGGATGCTGGGCATGGACCGGCTGCGGCGCGGCGGGTCGGGCGCGGCCCCGATCTCGCCCGAGCTGCTGAAATGGTACTGGGCCATCGGCGTGCCGCTGGTCGAGGGCTTCGGCATGACCGAGACCTCGGGCATCGCCACGCTGAACACGCCCGAGGCCAACCACATCGGTACCATCGGCAATCCCGCACCGGGGATCGACCTGCGCATCTCGGACGAGGGCGAAATCCAGATCCGCGGCCTGAACGTGTTCCAGGGCTATTGGCGCAACAATGCCAAGACCGCCGAGACCTTCACCGCCGACGGCTGGCTGCGCACCGGCGATATGGGGCACGTGGACGCGGACGGCTATGTCACCATCACCGGGCGCCTCAAGGACATCATCATCACCGCCGGCGGCAAGAACATAACCCCGGCCGAGATCGAAAGCCGGTTGAAGTTCTCGCATTACATCTCGGACGCGGTGATCATCGGCGACCGCCGCAAGTACCTGACGGCGCTGGTGATGATAGATCAGGAAAACGTCGAGAAGTTCGCGCAGGACCGCAAGGTGCCGTTCTCGAACTTCGCCTCGCTCTGCGCTGCAGCCGAGGTGCGCGAACTGATCGGTGCCGAGGTTGCGGCTGTGAACAGGGAATTCGCGCGGGTCGAGCAGATCAAGGATTTCCGCCTGATCAACGTGCTCTTGACCGCCGAAGACGACGAACTGACCGCGACGATGAAACTGAAACGCAGCCTGGTGGAAAAGAAACACGCGCATCTCATTGAAGACATGTACAAATAGAACAGGGATCAATCCCAAGGGAGGAAGACACATGACCAAAGCAATCAGACGGCTGGCGGCTGCAACCGCCCTGTCCGCCCTGGCCTCGATGGGCTGGGCCGAAACGCAAGGCGTGACCGACGACGAAATCGTCATCGGCTCGGTCAATGACCTCAGCGGCATTTTCGCCGCCGTGGGGGTTCCGGCCACCAAGGGCGCGAACGTGGTGTTCGACCGGGTCAACGCCAATGGCGGCGTGCATGGCCGCAAGATCCGCTATGTGGTCGAGGACAACGGATACCAGATGCCGCGCGCGATGCAGGGCTACAACAAGCTGCTGAACCGCGACAAGGTGTTTGCGATGCTGCAATCGCTGGGCACGCCGATGAACCTGGCCGGGTTCAAACTGCTGGATCCCAAAGGCATCCCCAACGTCGCCCCCCTGTCGGCCGCGCGGCAGATGCTGCAGGAGCCGATGAAGAACAAGTTCACCTCGTTTTCCAGCTATTACGACCAGGCGCGCGTGGGCGTGAAATATCTGGCGCAGGAATTCGGTGGCGACAAGGTCTGCACGATGTATCTGCCGACTGATTTCGGCAAGGAAATCCTGGAAGGCAGCCAGGAGGGCGCCAAGGAAGCCGGCATTACCTTTGCCGCGGAAACTACTCATAAACCTGACGAAACCGATTTCGTGGGCTCGCTCAGCAAGCTGAAGGAAGAAGGCTGCGACATCGTCACAATCGCCTTGGGCGTGCGGCAGGCCATCACCGTGGTCGGCACCGCCAAGAAGATGGGCCTGACCGACATGAAATTCCTGGGCACCTCGGCCAGCTTCCTGACCGTGGTGGCACAGGTGCCGGGTGGAGTGACCGACGGCTTCTGCGCCGCCGCCTCGTGGCAGGACTTGTGGGCCCGCGCGGATGAACCGGCCCCCAAGGCCTTCATCGAGGAATACAAGGCCGCCACCGGCGAAGACCCGGTGGGCTTTTCGATGCTGGGCTATGCTGCGGCCGAAATGATGGTCAAGGCGCTGGAGGCGGCAGGCCCCGACCTGACCCAGGAAAGCTTTATCGCGGCAATGGAGACGCTGGACTATCAGGATGAACTGGTCGGCAACCACATGACATTTGGCCCCGATGACCATCAGGGCGCCGATACGGTCTACGTCAACGTGGTGGAAAACGGCGCGTGGAAAATGGTCTACGAAGAGTAAGGCCGGAGAAAATCAACGAAAAAAGGGCTCGCGGTTGCGAGCCCTTTGCATTTGAAAAACTCGGTAGCGATTAACGCTTCGAGAACTGGAACGAACGGCGGGCTTTGCGCTTGCCGTATTTCTTGCGTTCCACAACGCGGCTGTCGCGGGTCAGGAAGCCCGCGGCTTTCAGGGCACCGCGCAGGCTGGGATCGTACAGCTGCAGCGCTTTCGAGATGCCGTGCTTGACCGCACCGGCCTGACCGGTCAGGCCACCGCCCTTGACGGTTGCCACAACGTCGAATTCACCTTCGACACCGGCAACCTGGAACGGCTGGCGCAGGATCAGCTGCAGAACGGGGCGTGCGAAATACACGTCCTGGTCCTTGCCGTTCACGGTGACCTTGCCGGAACCCGGCTTGATCCAAACGCGGGCAACAGCGTCTTTACGCTTGCCGGTTGCATAGGAGCGACCCAGTTCGTCACGCACGGGCTCGCGCACAACAACTTCTTCGGCCACGGTTTCAACGCCTGCGACGGCGCTCAGCTCTTCGAGAGTATTGATCTGATCAGCCATCGGTCTTTAGCTCCGGGTGTTTTTCTTGTTCATGGATTTGACATCCAGAACTTCGGGGGCCTGGGCTTCGTGCGGGTGCTCGGCACCGGCATAGATGCGCAGATTGGTCATCTGCTGACGCGACAGACGGTTGCCCGGCAGCATGCGCTTGACGGCCTGAAAGACCACACGCTCGGGGTGCGCGCCTTCCAGGATCTGTTGCTTGGTGCGCGACTTGATGCCGCCCGGGTGGCCAGTGTGCCAGTAGAAGTGCTCGTCGCGCTTCTTGCCGGTCATCTGGATCTTGTCGGCGTTGATGACGATGACGTTGTCGCCCATGTCCATGTTCGGGGTGAACGACGGCTTGTGCTTGCCACGCAGGCGCATGGCGACGATCGAGGCAAGACGGCCCAGAACAACGCCCTCGGCGTCGATCAGGATCCACTTCTTGTCGATGTCTGCAGGAGTTGCAGAGAAGGTTTTCATGTCAGGACAATCCTGTTTGATGTGAAAGGCCGCCCCAAAGGTGGACCGGCCCGAATTCGATGGATGGGTATTTAGACGGCCCGTAAGTGCACGTCAAGAATGGTAGCGTCCAATTAATTATTATAAAACATTAGCTTATAAAATAGGTATCTATTTACCCCAAATCAAACGCTGATTTGTTCGGGCGGATTGTCCAGTAAGGCGCGCAGACGCAGCATGGCGGATTCGAACTGCTTCAGCGAGACATGCCCGTTCATGGCAATGCGCACGGCATTTGGCGCTCGTCCATCCCTCAGCGCGAATTCATCTGCCGATCGGAGTTGAATGCCCTCCCGCTCGGCGGCTCTGCTGAAGGCTGCAGCACGCCAGCCGGAGGGCAGGCTTAGCCAGACAAAGGGAATGTCGGCGTCCCAGTTCAGATTGAAGCCACCCAGTGCATTGACGGCCACCCGTACATACTCACCCATCTTCGCGCGAACATCCCGCGCCATTTGCCGGGATTGAGGGTGACTGAGGAGCAAGCGGGTCAGTTCGGCCAATGGCTGCGCCAACCCGAAGTACCCGTATTCCGCCGATCGGCGCAGGTCTCCGCTGCGTTCCCGCGGAGCGATGGCGAACCCCACGCGCAACGCCGGCGTAAGGGTCTTGGAAATCGACGACACGTGCCAGCCCCGTTCAGGCGCAAGAGCCCTGTAACTGGGTGCGCGTGCCTCGCCCATACGATAGCAATCGTCCTCGATGATTTGCAGATCGTGGCGGCGGGCGATCTCGATCACCTCGTTGCGGCGTTCAAGAGGAGAATGGCCACCGGTCGGATTCTGAACTTCGGGCGACACGCAGATCGCCTGCGCACTAGTTTGACGAAGGATGTGGTCCAGCGCGTCGGGGCTGATACCCCATTTGTCCATTTTCACACCGACAACTTCGGCGCGCATCAACTCACCGGCGCGACGGAACCCCGCATAAGAAAGGTCTTCGACCAGAACAACGGGTTTCGGATCGCGCAGAACGGTCTGAAACACGACGCACAGTCCGCTTTGTCCGCCATGCGTAAGAACGATGTCATCGGCGTTCAAAGCACCCAGCGGCAAGTCGGAGAGCCAATCAACAACAGCCTGGCGCACCGGCAGGTAAGCGTCACGGGTGGGATAGTTCATGAACATCTTCGGATCCCCCTGCGCCACCTTGGCAAGGCATGACCGTATCAGGGACACCTGCCCGACATCTGGCAGTCGCGGGCTGAACAGGCTGACATTGGCGTCATACTTGTCGTCCCGAAGATGAAGCTGCCGTGACCAGACATCGTCCAGCAATGGCATTTTCGGTGGTGCCACGAATGTACCACGCCCGACCTCGGCCTGCAGCAACCCCTCCTCGGTCAGAATGGAATAAGCCCGGGCGACCGTTCCTGGTGTGATTTGCAATCGATATGCCAGCTCCCGCACCGGAGGAAGTTTCACCCCGACTTCCAGCTGCTTGTTTTCGATGGCTTTTCGAATTGTATCGGCGACCAGAGTGTACTTTGGCCCCTTGGATTTTGGCAGATCTGTCGGCCAAATTGTATCCATTACAATTCTTCCTTTGCGTTCAACACAATCCCGAATGTATCACAACAATGTACCGAACATTTATGCTTTGTGTCAATACAATTTGAAAGGATACTTACCATGACACGCGCAATGCACACCTCCGCCCTCTTGCTGCTGAACGACAGCCCCCGGCTGCCTCTGATCGCTGCGCTGGCCGTGCGTTTTGCGGCGACTGTCACCCAATGGGAACGCCGGCGCCGCAGTCGCGTCAACCTGAGCAGGCTGGACGACCGTCTGCTTAAGGATGTCGGACTGACGCGCTTTGAGGCTGACCGCGAAGCACGCCGCCAATTCTGGCTTGGCTAGAATATCCCCAGTCCCAATTACGGGACCTCTTCCTGTGCCGGGGCTTGTCCCCGGCATTTTTTTATCCGAACGCAGCTGCGGCGGATCCGGCAGGTGGCAGCGAGTAGGTCATGCTGGCGCGCGCCACCGGCGCCTCCTGCCCTTCCGAGTACATCAGGACGTCACCAACAGCCAGCGTACGCCCCAGTTTCAGCAACCTGCACTCGGCAATCATGTCGGCCCCACCGGCAGGTTTGCGCAGAAAATCCATGGAACTGCTGGTGGTCACCGCCAGCGATTGCTGGCCCTTTCGCGCTAGAACCATCGAATAGACGCAGACATCGGCCAGGGCGAACATCGAGGGCCCGGACACGGTTCCGCCCGGACGCAGATGCCGATCTTCGACAACGAGGCGCATGCGGATCGAGTCGTCGGTCAGATCCATGACGACGAAATCCTTGTGCACCTGCGGGAAGACCTGCGCCAGATATTCCGTCAGCTCTTCCTTGTTCATAGCCAATGACATGCTTCCCCTCCTCGATTTGCCGACCTAGAGTTGGCCCCACAGCCGGCAGGAGGGCAAGATGGCAATTTTGGAACGTAACGACACGGGCGCGATCGCTCATCTGAAAATGAATACGCCCGAGCGGCTGAATGCGCTGAGCGACGAAATGCTGGAGGCGCTGCAATCTGAACTGGATACCCTGCGCGATGATCGTACGATCCGCGCCGTGATACTGTCTGGGGCAGGCAAGGCGTTTTGTGCCGGTCACGACCTCAAGCAGATGACCGCAGGCCGGCAGGCCGAAGATGGCGGCAAGGCCTACTTCACCGATCTGTTCAATCGCTGCGCCCGAATGATGATGTCGATCCAATCCCTGCCCCAACCGGTGATCGCGCAGGTCCATGGCATTGCAACGGCCGCCGGCTGCCAACTGGTGGCGACCTGCGATCTGGCCGTGGCAGCCGAAGGAACGCGATTCGGCGTCAATGGCGTGAATATCGGTCTCTTCTGCTCGACGCCGATGGTGGCGCTGAGCCGCAACATTCCGCGAAAACTGGCGTTTGAGATGCTGACCACCGGTGATTTCATACCAGCGGAGCGGGCTGCCGAGCTGGGCCTGGTCAATCGTGTCGTTCCGGAAGCGCTGTTGGAGCATGAGACCCTGTCGTTGGCCGAGCAGTTGGCCTCCAAACTGGGCGCGGCGGTAAAGATCGGGAAACAGGCGTTTTATCAGCAACTTCAGATGCCTTTGGATCAGGCATATGCCTTTACCGGCGGCGTGATGGCCGAAAATATGCTGCACCGGGATACCGAGGAAGGTATTTCCGCATTTATCGAAAAACGCTCACCAAATTGGACCCAATGACGCAATTGTTATGGCTAAAATTATCGACTGTTCGCATTTTTGCACTTTTCAAAAGGGCATCTCTGTGGCAAAGCTGAGACAGGGCTGAGGCCCTCACTATCTTTTGGGTCGCCGTGGGCGGAAGGTCCCTCCAAGCTGGTTTCTCTCACCGGCGCAGACATTCCCGCAGCGGCGACCCCAAGACTTCCAAATAAAATCATAGCGTTGCTGCCTTGTTGGCGGCAGTTTTCGATGGCCGTTGCACGCGCGGGCCACCTGCCCTATTTGGACGCACATGACACAGAAATTGCATATCGTTGGCGGCGGCATGGCCGGATCCGAGGCCGCATGGCAGGCCGCCGAAATGGGCGTGGACGTCGTGATTCACGAAATGCGCCCCAAAGTGGGCACTTTTGCGCATCAAACCGGCAACCTGGGCGAGATGGTCTGTTCCAACTCGTTCCGGTCTGATGATGACGAGCAGAATGCCGTTGGTTTGCTGCATTGGGAAATGCGCGCGGCCAATGGGTTGATCATGACCACGGCAGACGCCCACCGACTTCCTGCGGGCGGCGCTCTTGCCGTAGACCGTGAACCTTTTGCCGAAACGGTGACCGCCAAGCTGAAGACGCACCCACGCGTCACCGTCACCGGTGAGGAAGTCACCACGCTTCCGGACGATGGACTTTGGATTTTTGCCACCGGTCCGCTGACCTCGCCAGCGTTGGGCGCAGCGATCCAGCGCGAGACCGGGGCCGAGGCGCTGGCCTTTTTCGACGCGATCGCCCCGATCGTCTACGCTGACACGATCGACATGAGCAAGGCTTGGATGCAGTCGCGCTATGACAAGGGTGAAACCGAGGAAGAGCGCACCGCCTATCTGAACTGCCCGATGGACCGTGACCAGTACGATGCCTTCATCGACGCGCTGCTGGCCGCTGACAAGACCGAGTTCCACGAAGGTGAAACCGCCGGCTATTTTGATGGCTGCCTGCCGATCGAGGTCATGGCCGAACGGGGCCGCGAGACCCTCCGCCACGGGCCCATGAAACCGGTGGGCCTAACCAATCCGCATCAGCCGGACGTAAAGCCCCATGCCGTGGTTCAACTGCGTCGCGACAACGCTTTGGGCACGCTGTTCAACATCGTTGGGTTCCAGACCAAGATGAAATATGGCGCCCAGACCGAGGTGTTCCGGATGATCCCGGGGCTCGAGAATGCCAGTTTTGCCCGACTGGGCGGCATCCATCGCAACACCTTCATCAACTCGCCCACCTTGCTGGATGCACAGATGCGCCTGAAATCCAAGCCAAACATCCGATTTGCCGGGCAGATCACCGGGGTTGAAGGATATGTCGAGAGCGCCGCGATGGGCCTGCTGGCAGGTCGTCTTGCAGCGGCAGAGATCCTTGGCCGCTCCCTGCCCCCGGTTCCACAGGACAGCGCCATGGGCGCGCTGATCCACCACATCACCGGCGGCGCAGAGGCCAAGACCTTTCAGCCTATGAACGTGAATTTTGGTTTGTTCCGACCGGTCGACGGGTTGAAAGGCGGACGGCGCGGCCGCAAGGATCGCTACAAAGCCTATACCGATCGCGCCAAGGAGGCATGGCAGCAGTGGCTGACGCAAAGCTGACTGGACGCAGACCGGGCCACGCGCCTAAACTGACGGCATGAGCGAGAAGTTCCTCAAAAACACATATGATCTGAACACGCCGCAGGAAACCCAGGCGCATTACCAGAAATGGGCGGCCTCTTACGAAGATGAGGTGGCCGAGCACGGGTATGCCACGCCGGGCCGCGTGGCCGAGGCGTTGTGGTCCAAGTTGCCGCAACCGGACACACCTATCCTTGACTATGGCTGCGGGACCGGGTTGTCCGGTGTCGCCTTGCACAAGGTCGGATACCGGGCAATCGACGGCGTCGATCCGACACCCGAGATGCTGAAAGGTGCTGCTGCCAAGGGCGTCTACCGCAACCTTGCTGCCATCGACATCACCGATCCCAACCCGTTGGAGACGGGGGCATACAAGGCAATCGCCGCGATCGGAGTGATCGGCGCCGGCGCCGCGCCGCCCCAGACATTCGACATGCTTATGAAAGTCTTGCCCAAAGGTGGCCTGCTGGCGTTTTCGTTCAACGACCATACATTGGATGATCCCGGCTATACCGGGCGCCTGAACGAATGGCTGGACATGGGAGCGGCGCGCCTTCTGTTTCGCGAACACGGACCGCACTTGCCAGGGCTGGACTTGAAATCCGACGTATATATCGTTGAAAAGACGTGAAATTCACCACAAGATTTGCCCCATCTCCAACCGGGCCATTGCATCTTGGTCATGCGTATTCTGCATTGCTGGCGTATGGCCTCGCTGCCCGAAACTCCGGCACGTTCCTGCTGCGGATCGAGGATATCGATCAGTCCCGGGCGCGTCGGCATTGGGAGGATCAGATCTATGACGATCTGACGTGGTTGGGTTTGACGTGGCCTCGCCCTGTGTTGCGGCAATCCGATCGTATGCCGCTCTATCGGCGGGCCTTGAACCGGCTGTGGTCCCAAGGGCTGCTATATCCGTGCACCTGCAATCGCAAGGATATCGCGGCCGCCGCCAGTGCGCCGCAGGAAGGGTATCCTCTGCACGGACCTGACGGCGTCATATATCCCGGAACATGCCGTGAAAAATGGACATATCAGGTGCAGTCCGCGATCCCGGAGGATGTGGCCCTGCGCCTCAATATGTCCGAAGCGCTGTGCCGGATCGCGAAGGACGCCACCGGGTTGAGGTTTCACGAAACCGGGTCCGGTCCGGATGGCGCGACTGGCTGGATAGAATTGTCGGACGAACAGATGCTGCACGGCGTCGGCGATGTTGTCCTCGCCCGACGGGGTATGGGCACGTCTTATCACCTGTCAGTCGTTCTGGATGATGCGGCCCAGAACATCTCACATGTGGTTCGCGGTCAGGATCTGTTTGACGCAACCGGGATTCACGTGGTGCTGCAGCGCTTGTTGGGGTTGGAGACGCCAATCTATCACCATCACCGACTGATCCGGGACGAAACGGGAAAACGGCTGGCCAAGCGAGACGACGCCAGGGCGATTGCGAAATACCGGGCCGAAGGAGCGACGCCCGAAGACGTCCGCGCAATGGTCGGTCTTTAGGCCCGCTAGGCGCCCTCAGGCCATCGGCGACATCAATTCGACCTCTTCCCCGTCCCGGACGGCGGTGTAGAAGCAGCTTCGGCGGTTTGTGTGGCAAGCGGGGCCGCTTTGTCGCACCAGAACCAACAGGCAATCCCGATCGCAATCGACGCGAAAATCCACCAACTCTTGCACGTGGCCCGAGCTTTCTCCCTTGACCCAGAAGGACTGGCGCGAGCGCGACCAATAGGTGACGCGCCCAGTTTCCAGCGTCTTTCGGATCGCCTCGGCGTTCATCCAAGCCATCATGAGAACCTCGCCGGTGCTCTCCTCTTGCGCGATGGCCGGGACCAACCCAGCCTCATTGAACTTGAGCGTCGACGGGTCGAACGTAGCAGAGCGCGACATCGCAAAAACCTTTTGCATCCCAGAACATGGCCACTATGTATGGGGAACATCCACCGAGGGAAACCCATGTCCGGCGAAACCGACCTGATCAAGCTCTACTCCGGGCGCATTCTGGCGCTGGCGGCCGACATTCCGCACCTGCAGCGGTTGGAAGATCCGGATGCGACCGTCAAGAAACGGTCGCCCTTGTGCGGCTCGACGGTTGCCGTGGACATCAAAGTACGGGACGGAAGGATCGCCGAGTTTGGCCAGGACGTGAAAGCCTGCGCACTGGGTCAGGCCGCAGCGGCAGTGGTCGGTGCATCGGTCATCGGAGCAACCCGCCCCCAAATCGAAACCGCGCGCGACCAGTTGGCGGCCATGCTGAAGAGTGACGGCCCCACCCCGGATGCGCCGTTTGACGAACTGGAAGTTCTGCGGCCCGCCCGCGATTACAAGAACCGGCACGCGTCGATCATGCTTGCGCTGGACGCGACCGCCGAGGCTTTCGAGAAGGCCGAACAATCCAACTGCGCCTGAACATGGTCTTTTGAATCGAAGGCGGCTAACCTCCTGACCAATTTGACGGAGAAGCCAATTGAACAACCTTCTGGAACATTTTGTAACCTTGTGGGTCGTCATCGACCCGATCGGAACCATCCCGGTTTTCATTGCCGTCACTGCGGGTATCGAAGCCGCCGCGCGCCGGCGCACTGCCCTGCTGGCCGCACTGATCAGTGCCGGCATCCTTCTGTTCTTTCTGGTCTTTGGACAATTGCTGATCGAGGCGCTGGATATCGGCCTCAACTCGTTTCAGGTCGCCGGCGGGATCATCCTGTTCCTGTTCGCGCTGACGATGATTTTTGGTGAAAGCAAACAGGAAATCGAACAGCGCCAGGCCGAAGAAGACATGGAAGACAAGCTGCACAGGCACAACCCGGCGATCTTCCCCTTGGCGGTCCCGTCATTGGCCTCACCCGGTGCTATGCTGGCCATCGTCATTCTGACGGACAACCACCGCTACAGCGTGGCGGATCAGGGCATTACTGCGCTGGTCATGCTGTCCGTGCTGGCCTGCGCCTTTGTGTTGATGTTGCTGGCCGAGCCAATCATCCGGCTGATCGGTCATTCGGGGGCGGCAATCATCAGCCGGGTCATGGGAATGATCCTGGCCTCGGTGGCCGTCAACTCGGTCCTGTCAGCCCTGCTTGAGATCTTCAAAACCGGTCAACTGTAAAAAAACCGCCGCTCCTTCCGGGCGGAAAGGGCGGCGGCAGTCAATGCGTTTCTCGCGTGGGGTCCGGATTACCGCGTGGGGCCGAGGCACGGCCCCTTCAAGGGGTTTGGGACAGGCAGGTCACCCTTGACTGAAATGGGGATGACATACGCGGGTTGATCGGCACGAGATCGCAGGCAGAAAGGCTTAGAACCCGACGGGCACGTGAAGCGCCACCATCAGCATGACAACCAGCGAAGCTACGCCGGCTGCATCCTGCAAAAGCGTGGCTTGCGAACGGCTGAAAGCGCTTTTGATCTGGGTCAGCATGTTTCACCTCCGGTCGGGGATTAATCCTTTGTTGACCTTTTGTTCTCATATTTCCGGGGATCAGTAAAGAACTTTATGAGAACATTTGTGAACTTTTTGCGCGCAACCCGCTAACCCACTGAAATCAAACGGATGGCCTGATCCTGTTTCATCAACCAAAGAAGAACACGCGCGGCCTGACCTCTTTCCGAGGTCAATTTCGGGTCCGAAGCCAGCAGCGCACGCGCGTCAGATTGTGCAACAGCCATAAGTCCAGCCTGCCGTTCTAGGTCGGCAATCTGGAACCGGGGAAGACCGGATTGAGCGGTCCCGATCAGGTCCCCTGCCCCGCGCATCTCGAGGTCCGTTTCGGCAATTCTGAATCCATCTTCGGTTTCCCGCAGAACTTCCAGCCGTCTTCGGCCTCCTTCGCTGAGCGGCGCTTGATACATCAACAGACAGGTTGACGCGTCATGCCCGCGTCCGACCCGACCGCGTAGCTGGTGCAACTGGGCCAGCCCGAAGATTTCCGCCCGCTCAATGACCATGATCGTGGCGTTGGGGACGTTTACTCCCACCTCAATGACCGTCGTCGCAACCAAAACCTTGGTCCGCCCGTCCTGAAAGGCGGCCATTGCCGCATCTTTCTCGGCCGGGGGCATCTGTCCGTGCACAAGGCCGACGATTCCGTCACCCAGCTGGGCCCGCAAGTGTTTGAACCGTTCCTCGGCCGCGGTGAGGTCGGAGACCTCGGATTCGTCGACCAGCGGACAGACCCAATAACACTGCTTTCCGTCTTCGATCGCGCGGCGCAGATGATCGACCACCTCCTCCATGCGCGACGTGCTGACAATCGCAGTTTTGACCGGTTTGCGTCCCGGCGGTTTCTCATCCAGGACCGAGACGTCCATATCCCCATATTGTGCAAGCGCAAGGCTGCGTGGGATCGGTGTGGCTGTCATGACCAGAACATCGGCCCCCTGTCCCTTCTCAGAGAGCTCCATCCGCTGGCGGACACCGAACCTGTGCTGTTCGTCGACAATCGCCAGACGCAAGTCATGGAATGCCACATCGTTCTGGAAAACCGCGTGAGTGCCCACCAGAATTTGGATGTCACCCGCCTTGAGCGCGGCCAGCTTCGCCTTGCGCTCGGACCCCTTGTCCCGTCCCGTCAGGATTTCGAGAACCACGCCGGCGTCCTCAGCCAGGGGGCGAAGGCCCTCCAGATGCTGGCGCGCGAGGATCTCGGTCGGAGCCATCATGACACCCTGAGCACCGGCCTCTACCGCAACCAGAAGCGCCATGAACGCAACCAGTGTCTTGCCGGATCCGACGTCCCCCTGCAGCAGGCGGTTCATTCGGGTCGGAGCACCCATGTCCTCGGTTATCTCGCGTATGGCACGCAACTGCGCCCCAGTGGGTTTGTACGGAAGCGCATCCAGTACACGGGTCTGCAACGCCCCGGTCGCGACACTTACGGTTCCAGGAGTTTTGCGTTCTCGCAGTCGGGCCAGAGCCAGAGTCAGTTGATGGGCGAACAGTTCGTCATAGGCCAGACGTTCGCGCGCGGGAGCAAACGCTGCCACGTCATCGGCACCTTGCGGTGTGTGAGCCGCCCGGACTGCATCGGCCCAGGTCGGCCAGCTCTGGCGGGCAACCTGTGCAGGATCCGCCCATTCCGCCAAATCTGGCAGGCGTGCCAGCGCGCTTTGCGCCGCCTTGTAGGCCGTCTTTTGGGTGACACCTTGGGTAAGGTGATAGACCGGTTCAAACTCGGGGATGCTGTTCGCCTGTTCGACCGGCAGAATGTGGTCCGGGTGAACCATTTGCGCTGTACCGTCAAACAGTTCGAGCTTGCCGGACACCACCCGTCTCGCCCCCTCAGGCAGGACCTTTTTCAGGTAGTCGGCCCGGGCGTGAAAGAAGACCAGCTGGAAATCGGTCTGACTGTCCTGCACGAAAATCCGATAGGCTCCGCCCCTGTTGTGCGGCGGGCGGTGGGCGCCGACGGTGACTTCCACCGTGAGTGTTTTCGGCAGATCGACGCCCCGGATCGTATCACGCCGCCGCCGGTCAACCACTGCATATGGCAATGCAAACAGCAGATCGCGTGGCGTTTCCAGCCCGGTCTGCGCCAGCAGGCGTGCGGTCTTGGGACCGATACCATCCAGCGTCTCGAGCCCTGCAAAAAGCGGGAACAGTTGCTCTGGACGGCCGCTCATGCGTCCCCGATCAACTGCAGCCAGCTGTCTTCATCCAAGGTTTCGATCCCCAGCTCTGCCGCCTTCTTGGCCTTGGAACCTGCGCCGGGGCCGGCCACCAGATAGTCCGTTTTTGCGCTGACTGAGCCAGCCACTTTGGCCCCCAAGGCTTCCGCGCGGGCCTTTGCTTCGGCCCGGGTCATTTTTTCGAGCGTACCCGTAAAGACAACCGTTTTTCCCGCGACTGGGCTGCCCGATGTATCCGGCCGTTTGGCCTCTTGTACGTTCAGTTGGGCGACCAGCGCATCGATGCTTTGGCGCTCTGCGTCCTGAGCAAATGTCGAAACCAGGGTCCGGGCCATGACTTCACCGACGCCGTCGATATTCAGCAGTTCATCCCATTCGGGTCCGCTGAATTGGCTGGCAGCCGTGACAGCCTGCTCGAACGCGTCCCACGTGCCGTAGTGATTGGCGATCAGGTTCGAGGCGGCTTCACCAAGGTGTCGAATACCCAGCGCAAACAGAAGGCGGCCCAGCGGTATTGTCCGCTTTTCCTCGATCGCGGCAAAGAGTTTTGCGGCGCTCTGACTGCCCCAGCCTTTTCGGTTGGCCAGCTTGTTCAGATTTGCAGCGTCCCGCTTTTGCAATGTGAAAATGTCTGCCGGCGTACGGATCGGCAGATCCGGGTCGTTGTAGAACATTTCGATCTGCTTGGCCCCCAACCCATCGATGTCAAACGCCTTGCGGGAAACGAAGTGCTTCAGTTTCTCGACCGCTTGCGCCGGGCAGATCACCCCTCCGGTACAGCGGCGCACCGAGTCGCCTTCCTCGCGGATCGCGTCGCTGCCGCATTCCGGACATTTCGTCGGAAACTCAAACGGGACAGCTTGTTCCGGCCTTTTGCTCAGGTCGACGTCGGCTATTTTTGGGATCACATCGCCGGCGCGGTACACCTGCACCCAATCGCCAACACGTATATCTTTGCCGTCGCGGATCTGTTCGCCTTTCGAATCCCGACCGGCGATGTAGTCTTCGTTGTGCAAGGTTGCATTGGACACGACCACACCGCCAACCGTCACCGGGTGCAGCCGCGCAACCGGGCTAAGCGCGCCGGTGCGGCCAACTTGAATGTCAATCGCCTCAAGCCGGGTCCAGGCGAGTTCGGCAGGAAATTTATGAGCGATCGCCCATCTTGGTGTGGTCGAGCGAAACCCAAGACGGGCCTGCAACGACAAATCGTTCACTTTGTAGACGACGCCGTCGATGTCATAGCCAAGCGTAGAGCGCTGCTCTTCGATTGCGCGGTAGTGCTCCAGCATTTGCGCGGTCGAGCTGCAAACGGTAGTCAGGTCGTTGGTGGAAAAGCCAAAGGACTTCAATCGATCCAACGCAGATGACTGGGTGGTTCCCAACGGCTCGGACAGTTCGCCCCAGGCATAGGCGAAGAACCGCAGGGGCCTTGCGCGCGTAACTTCTGGGTCAAGCTGGCGTAGCGAACCGGCGGCCGCATTTCTCGGATTCGCAAACAACTTCGCCCCCGCCTCTGCCTGCTTGGCATTCAGCTTCTCGAAATCGTCATGAGACATATAGACTTCGCCGCGAACCTCCAGGATCCCGGGCGCGTCGGCGATCTTTTGAGGGATATCTGAAAAGGTCAACGCATTGGCCGTGACGTTTTCGCCAACTTCCCCATCGCCCCGTGTTGCCGCCTGCACCAGTTCGCCGTCCACATAACGCAGAGACAGCGACAAACCGTCGATCTTTGGTTCGGCCGTGAATTCGAGGGGCGCCTCTTCGCTCAGCCCAAGATAGTTTCGAACGGACCGAACGAAGTCTGCTACATCCTCATCGTCGAATGCGTTGCCAAGCGACATCATGCGGACCGCATGGATCACTTTGCCGAAACCGTCCACCGGCCGCGCACCAACCTGATCGCTGGGGCTGTCGGTGCGCTTTAGCTGCGGAAACCGCGACTCGATTTCGAGATTCCGTAGTTTCAGGGCATCGTATTCGGCATCCGAGATCTCGGGCGCGTCCTGACCGTGATAAAGGTCGTTGGCCCGCTGCAGGAGTTCCGCAAGACGTGCCAACTCCTCTCGAGCCTGATCCTCGGTCAGATCTTCTACTGCAATCAAATTGCTCATGGCCTCGCCCTGTCACATCGTCTTGGACCCCAGTGATAGGGCGAGGTCATGGTCAGGTCCAGATGTGCTGAGCCGTGAGTGCGAGTGCCACCCTGGACCGCGGTGGCAGATGGGTCAGATTTTCAGGCGCCGACGGCCAAGCGAGTGTTTTCCACCGTGTCCGTCTGGGGGTCGCGCAATACATATCCTCGGCCCCACACCGTTTCGATGTAGTTCTCGCCGCCCGTGGCGTTGCTGAGCTTTTTGCGCAGCTTGCAGATGAAAACGTCGATGATCTTGAGTTCCGGCTCGTCCATGCCGCCGTAAAGGTGGTTGAGGAACATCTCCTTGGTCAGGGTCGTGCCCTTGCGCAGGCTCAGAAGCTCCAGCATCTGGTATTCCTTGCCGGTCAGATGCACCGCCTGATTGTCGACCTCGACCGTCTTGGCATCCAGATTGACCGCGATTCGTCCGGTTCGGATAGTCGATTGCGAATGACCTTTGGATCGGCGGATGATCGCATGGATCCGCGCCACCAACTCCTCGCGGTGGAACGGTTTGGTCAGGTAGTCGTCGGCCCCGAAACCGAAGCCCTTGATCTTGCTTTCGGTGTCGTCGGCTCCGGACAGGATCAGGATCGGCGTTTCAACCCTTGCAATGCGCAACTGACGCAGGACTTCATGTCCGTTCATGTCCGGCAGGTTCAGGTCAAGCAGGATCAGATCGTAGTCATACAGCTTGGCCAGATCTATGCCTTCTTCGCCCAGGTCCGTCGCATACACGTTCAGGTTGGCATGCGTCAGCATCAGCTCGATGCTTTTTGACGTGGTCGGATCATCCTCGACAAGAAGAATTCGCATTGCACTGCTCCAATTCAGCTCAACTATTCCAGTTCGGGTTAACCCTGATCACAAATGGTTAATCTGACGTTACCGTTGAATCATTTATTCGCTTTCGCCTTTAGGTTGTCTATATTTTTTTAGCGCCGTCACTTTCAAGGCCTCGATTCCGTGTTCGGCGACCGCAGACACCCATGTGTTGAACTCTTCGTCACTCAGGCCGTATCGTTTCTTGGCGTCCGACAAGGAGATCAATCCGTAAAGCACGCCTCGAACGACAATGGCCTTTCTTGATGCGACCCAGCGTTTCGTATCCGCAGGCGGCAAATCCGCTCGGGACAAAACAGACCCATCCGGCAGGGTAACTGACCTTGGTCCCTCAACTTTGTGCAAATACATCTTTCGACCCTTTTTCTGGTGCCACAAAGCTGACGGCAGTCTACTTAATGCGGCGTGAAACCGCCTCTTGAGAGTGCGTAGAATTTTCCTATATTCTGCCGGTCTTTCTTAACCCGGACTGGAACAGCCCATGGCCCTCGACACCGAGACCCCTCTGAACTCGCTTGGCTTTGCCAAACCCCCGTCGGAAACGCGGGTGGTCGTCGCCATGTCGGGCGGTGTCGACAGCTCGGTCGTGGCGGCGTATCTGGCGGATCTGGGTTATGACGTTGTTGGCGTAACCCTGCAGCTGTATGACCACGGGGCGGCGCTGGCCAAGAAGGGTGCGTGCTGTGCCGGGATCGACATCCACGACGCCCGTCGCGTGGCCGAGGAGCGCGGTTTTCCACACTACGTTCTGGATTATGAAAACATCTTCAAGGACGCCGTGATCGACGAGTTCGCCGACAGCTATCTGGCCGGCGCGACTCCGGTGCCCTGCATCCGCTGCAACGAGCGCGTCAAGTTCAAGGACTTGTTGGAAACCGCCAAGGATCTCGAGGCCGACTGCATGGCGACCGGCCATTACATCCAGCGCAAAATGGGTCCCAATGGCCCCGAATTGCACTGCGCCGAGGATGCCAACCGCGACCAGTCCTATTTCCTGTTCTCAACCACGCCCGAGCAGTTGAAGTTCCTGCGCTTCCCGCTGGGGCATCTGCCGTCCAAGGACGCGACCCGCGAGATGGCCGCGCAATACGGGCTGAGCGTAGCCGATAAGCCCGACAGCCAGGACATCTGCTTCGTGCCCAACGGCAACTATGCCAGCGTGATCGAGAAACTGCGCCCCGGCGCGGCCGAACCGGGCGAAATCGTTAACGCCGATGGCCGTGTTCTGGGCCAGCATGAGGGCGTGATCCACTACACGATCGGCCAGCGGCGCGGTCTGGGCATCGGCGGGCTCAGCGAGCCGCTCTATGTCGTCAAACTGGACGTGGACCGCAAACAGGTCGTCGTCGGCCCCAAGGAACTGTTGGCCACCCGCACCATCCCCGTGCGCGAGATCAACTGGCTGGGCGATGAGCCCTTCACCTCGCAGAAAGAATGGCATGTTTCGGTCAAGGTCCGCTCGACCCGCCCCCCGCGCGAGGCGATCATCCGTCCGCTGACCGACACCACCGCCGAGGTCGAGTTGCTGACGCCCGAAGAAGGTGTCTCGCCCGGGCAGGCCTGCGTGTTCTATGAAACCGAGGGCAGCCGCATCTTCGGCGGCGGCTGGATCTGGCGCGGTTACTGAACCGCGTCGGTCCACGAATTGCTGAGGATATAAAGCCCGGCGCAGACCATGACATAAGGCACGAGGTACTCCAGCCGTTGCGCCAGGCGCCCCGTCATGATCTGGGCGCGCCCGCCGATCAGCCCCACGATCGCAAGGGAGAGCGCTGCTAGTCCTGCCCCAAGCACACCTGCCAGCCGGAAATCGGGGGTCGAGTCCGCCAGCAAGGGGGCGAGGACCGCAAACGTGTCCATCGAAAGGCTTGTGAACAACAACATTGTCACAAGCGCCGAGGCGCTGCCCGGCACTGCGGGCGCGTCCTGCGCATTTGTTCCGCGAAGCTGTCGAGCGGCCCCGAAAAGCCCCAAGGCCAGAGGGATGGCGCCGAGGTAGCCCGCCCAGTGCGGCACAACATCTTCGACCCCCAGCGCCAGCAGGAAAGCCGCGCCGATCACAAGCCCCTGTGCCAGCAGGAACCCCAGAACCGCGCGTTGCGGACCGGTGACGATCATCAGGGCGACCAGCGCCATGAGGTTGTCGAGATTGGTCAGCACCTGCGCCATGAAGGCCGAGGCCGCAAAGACCACATAGTCCAGCATCACGGCGTCATCCGCTCCAACACCGCGCGCGCGGCCCGAAGACCGGGCGCTTCGCCACCGCGGCCGAGACGTTCCATCGTGATGGCCATAGCCTGTTCCTGCGCGTCCGGCGCGGCCGACACGGAGACAAGCGCGGCGGAAATGGCTTCAGGCGTGCAGTCATCCAGCAGGCATTCCGGCACTGTCCGGGTTTCGGACACCAGGTTGACCAGCGTGACCGTATCCAGCTTGACCATGCGCTCGGCGATCTTCTGGGTCAGCCAGGTCAGCTTGTAGGCAATCACCATCGGCGTGGACTGGGCCGCCAGCTCCAATGAGACCGTGCCGGACGCGGCCAGGGCGATCTCGGCGGCGGCAAAGGCCGCACGCTTGCTGGCAACCGCGTGATCCGTGTCGATGTTGCGCGGGTCCACCACGACCGGCTGACCCGGCCAGGACCGGACATGGGCAGCTACGGTATCGGCCACATGCGCGACCGCCGGAACCACCACCCGCATGTCGGGGCGGTCTTTCAGGTACAGGTCAAGCGCCGCTCCGAATACCGGCGCCAGCCGATCGACCTCGCCCCGGCGCGAGCCGGGCAAGGCCAGCAGGATCGGCGCGTCGCCAAGACCGTGATCTGCGCGGAACTGCGCGATCTGCGCGTCGTTTGCAACCGGCTCGCTGGCCACCGGGTGGCCCACGAAATCGCACTCCATTCCGGCGTTTTCCATATAGGGTGGCTCGAACGGCAGCAGGGCCAGAACATGGTCGATGACTTTGGCCATTTTGTCCGCCCTCTTGGGGCGCCAGGCCCAGACGCTGGGCGCGACGTAGTGCACGGTGCGTATATTGCTGCGCGCCTTGACCTGCTTGGCCACGCGCAGCGAAAAGTCGGGGCTGTCGATGGTAATCAGAACGTCGGGCTGGGTATCAAGAACGGCCTGCGCCGTTTCGGCGATGCGACGTTTGAGGTGAAAGAACTTGGGCAGAACCTCGACCAGGCCCATCACGCTGAGCTCGGACATCGGGAAGCGGCTGACCAGACCCTGAGCCTGCATCAGCGGCCCGCCAACCCCGTCGAATTCGATATCCGGAACAAGGGTCTTCAACCCCTCCATCAGCGCACCGCCCAGACGGTCGCCCGACGGTTCACCGGCGACCAGAAAAACGCGCATCAGACGGCCCGCTCATGTACGTGCAGGAACAGGCCCAGGCGGTCGCATTCCGCGATCACTTGGGGCCGGTCCAACACGATCACCCCACCCTTTTCGATGACGATGCCGGACAAACCGGCCGCAACGGCGCTGGATACGGTGTCGGGGCCGATGGCAGGCAGATCGGCACGTCGGTCTTGGCCCGGCTTGGGGCCCTTGAACAGAATACCACCGCCCGCATCAGGGCGAGCGGCCAGAGATTGCAGCATCCAGGTCGTGCCGAAGGCCCCTTCGACAACCAGAACTTGGCTTTTGTGAACAACGCAAGCCTGTCCGATATCTGCTGCGCCCATGGCCCGCAGGACACCCACGGCCCGGTTTGCATCGCCCAGCTCCGCCTCGGTCGGCTGTGCCTGAGTCAGACACCCGAGAGGAGGCAACAGGTCCGGAGCGATCTCGTGTGCGGCCCGCACGCGCAGTCCGGCGCCCTCCAAAATGCCGATCACCGCCCGTAGGGCTCCGTCGTCACCCGACACCAGCGCCTGCTGGATGATCGGAACCAAGGGCATGGTCTGCGCGTCAATCCGGGCGGGGTTTATGTCTGGCCTGCGGACCGCACCTGCGAGGCATACATCTGTGACTCCGCGCGCTTTGAGCTCGGCGACAAAGCTGCCCAACTGCTCGAGCGGGAAGGTCACGTCTGGCGTCAGAGTGTCGGGCTGAAATCCCTCCATCGCGCAAACCAAGGGGCGTTCCGGCAGGTGCGCAACCAGTTCGTCCGGCAAAACCCCTGTTCCCGCGATCAGAGCCAGCATGATCCTATTTCCTTGGTGTCAGGAACGAACGATCGCTTTCGCCCGTCACGAATTCCACGATCTGACGCACATAGTCGCTGTCTGTGCTGTCGCCCAGACGCTTGGCGCGGTCCATGAAGGTGCCCTCGCCTTCCGACAGTTCGCGAAAGGCCGCACGCAGGGCCGAAATGTCCGCGCGGGAAACGCCACGGCGTTTCAGGCCGACAAGGTTCAGCCCCTCCAATTCGCCGCGCGAGGCCTGAACCAGGCCGTAAGGGATGACATCGTTGGGCACCATGGTCAGCGCACCGATGATGGCGCCGCGGCCCACGCGCACCCATTGATGCAAACCGGAAATGCCGCCGATGATCACGTCATCCTCGATGATGCAGTGGCCGGCGGCGCCGGAATGGTTCACCATGATCACCCGGTTGCCGATCTGCACGTCATGGGCCACATGGACCCCGGCCATCAGCAGGCAGTCATCGCCGATGCGGGTCACACCGCCGCCACCCTCGGTGCCGGTATTGACCGTAACGTGTTCCCGGATGCGGTTTCGCTTGCCAATTTCCAGCCGCGTGTTTTCGCCCCCGAACTTGAGGTCCTGCGGGATTTCACCAATCACCGAAAAGTTGAAGATGACGCAGTCGTCACCGATCGAGGTCTCCCCTGTGACAACCACATGCGACTTCAATTCGACGCGGTCGCCCAAACGCACCTGTGGCCCCACATGGCAGAACGGGCCGATTACGCAGTCCTGGCCGATCTGAGCGCCGTCTTCGATGATCGCGCTGGGATGAATTCGGCTCATGCTGTTTTTTCCATATCCCAATCGACATAGGCCGAGAACTCGGCCTCGGCCGCCACTTCACCGTCCACGGTCGCACGGCCGCTGAACTTGAAGATCTTGCCGCCCTTCTTGCCGCGCACGGTTTCGACATGCATTTTCAGCACGTCACCCGGCACCACTTTGCGGCGGAATTTGCACTTGTCGATATTCATGAAATAGATCAGCAGCTCGCTGTCGATGACATCCATGCCGACGCCCAGCATAACACCTGCGGTTTGCGCCATCGCTTCGACGATGGTCACGCCGGGCATGATCGGCGTTCCGGGGAAATGGCCCTGGAAATGTGGCTCGTTCATGGTGACGTTCTTGATACCAACCGCCGACTGATAGCCGTCAATCTCTTCCACCTTGTCAACCAGCAGGAACGGATAGCGATGCGGCAGGATCCGCTGGATCAGCTGAATGTCGGCGCTCTTGGTTTCCGTGGTCATTTTCAGGATGTCCTGTTCTCGAGGTCTCGTTCACGCGTGGTTAGCAATACCCGTACCCAAGGGCAAGCCACGCTATGGCTTGTCGCCCTCTTCCAGCTGCGATCCGTCGCCGATGGCCGCGTCGATCTTGCGGATGGCGATGGCCGTAACATCCGAGGCGTCCGAGCTGAGAAATACGTTGGATCGTTCGATGATCAGCGATGCGCCTGTTTCACGCAGCAGGTCGACGAGCACGGGCTGCGCCATCTCAAAGAACTGGTTGCGCGCCTCGTCACTGCGGTGGGCCAGAGCATCTAGTTTCGCGCGTTGCCCCTCGCGGTGAGACTGGACCTTTCGGTCGAAGGCTTCTGCAAGCGGGCGGAACTCCTCGGGGCTCAGGACTTCGCGCTTTTGCGTCAGCTCTTTTTCCTCGCGGCTCAGCTCGGCAACGATGCGTTCATTTTCAGCGGCCAGCGCAGCACTTTCTGCTTCGATCTCATCAAAAACCCGTCGCCCGAATGCGGACTCGGTAAATATTCGGTCGCTGGAGATGGTCAGCACGCCGGATTGCGGTACACCCAACTGCTGGGCGGCCACTGGGAACGACACCACCAGGAAGATCAAAACACACAGGGCCCGTGACGGGCCCTGTGCAAACTTCGATATTGCTTTAACCATGGACGTCAGAACCGTGCCTGAATGGTAAAGTCGAAGTTCTGCTCTTTGTCGAAGTCTTCCTTCTTCACGGCCTGCGAGAAGTTGAACCGCAGCGGACCGAACGGCGTATCCCACAGCAGCGAGACGCCGATGACCTGACGGATCGACCCGTCTGCGCCGACGATATTGGCACCCGTCGTATCAACATTGTTGATGTTGTACAGGTTGCCGATGTCATAGAAGACACCGCCGCGCAGCCCCAGTTCCTCGGGCAGCCCCAATGGGAAGTCCGACTCGAACCGGGCGACCCAGTAGTAGTTGCCGCCGATCGCATCATCCTGCCCGTTCGACAGGTCACGAGGGCCGATACCGGCCGGCTCGAAGCCGCGGAACGTTGTCGGACCCAGAACATAACGGTCAATTGCCCGACTGAAGTCGTCACCTTGCCAATGGAGCGCGCCGGCCTCGAAGGACGCACGCAGCGTCATTTCCTCGTTCAGAACCTTTGTCTGGGCAATCGCCCGGGTCGAGGTCTTGAAGTACTTGTTGTCGCCACCAAGGCCAGCCGCGTCCACGCCGACCTCGAACAGAACACCTGCATTCGGGTTCAGGCCGCCCAGCCGGCTGTCATAGACATAGGCCAGCCCCAGCGAGCTTGTCGAACGCTTGCCTTGCGCGATTTCCGACGCGATGACTGCCCCGTTGACCTCGTCATCCTGCTGCGACATCTCGGACTTGTTCCAGTTGTAACGCAGCCGCAACGAGGACAGTTCGCCAATCGCATAGCTGAGCTGCGGATTGATGAACACGCTCTTGGTGTCATAGCTGGCAAAGCTGGAATTGGTCCTTGAAAGGCCAAAGCCCAGATCGAAACGCAGTTTCCGGCCCAACAGGTACGGTTCGGCAAAGTTGATGACGTACTGCTCAGAGTCCTGCGCAGTCGACAGCGTCAGGCCAAATTCCTGTCCGCGCCCGAGGAAGTTCCGTTCCTCAAGCCGGATGGCGATCCCGAAACCGTCGGAAACCGAGTAGCTGCCGCCCAACGCCAGCGAACCGGTCGGCTGCTCCTGGACATCCACGTCCACGATCACCTGGCTGGGGCTGGACCCTTCGCGAGTTTCCACATCCGCGACCGAGAAGAAACCCAAGGCCCGGATACGTTCGGCACTCTGCCGGATTTCGCGCGGGTTGAAGGGGTCACCCTCGACCGTGTCGAACTGGCGCCGGATGACCCGGTCCAGAGTGGTCGTGTTGCCCTCGATGTCGATCCGTTCGACGAAAATGCGCGGGCCTCTGGTCAGCACGAACTGAACGTCCAGCGTCAGGTCACGGTCGTTGCGGGTCACGCGCGGCTCAACGCGCAGAAAGTCGACGCCCTGCTTCAGGCCAAGACGCTCCTGCCGAGCGATCGAATTCTCAATCAGAGTTGGCGAATACGTAACACCAGGTTTGATCTTGAGGGCCTTCTGATACTCGGCCGCATCAACGCCCGGGATTTCGCTGACCGTCGAGATGTTGCCGAACGAGAATTTCTGACCTTCGGTGATGTTCATCACCAGATAGAAGGCGTCGCGCTCACGCGTGAACTCGACATTGGCGCTGTTGATCCGAAAATCGACATAGCCGCGCGACAGGTAGAAATCACGCAGAACCTGTTTGTCGAATTCGATGCGGTCGGCAATGAACGTGTCACCGCGCAGGAAGGTACGCAGGATGTTGGCCTGCTTGGATTCAAGGACACGGCGCAGACGACGGTCGGAATATGCACGGTTTCCAACAAAGCTGACGCGCTCGATCTCAATCGTGGTGCCTTCGGCGACTTCAAAAACCAGATCCACCCGGTTGTCGCTGCGGCGGATGATCCGCGGAATGACAGTGGCCGACACACGCCCTTGCGCCGAGTAGATTTCGGCGATCTTGTCAGCGTCGGACTCCGCGACCTGCGGGGTGAACACCCGGCGAGGCTGCGACGAGATTGCCTGGATCAACACGTCATCCTTTACGCGGCGATTGCCCTCGATGCTGATCTTGTTGATCGTCGGATACTCGGCGACCTCGATCACCAGAGTGTTCCCGCGCGGGGTCAATTCGACTGTCTCAAAAACACCACTGTCAAGCAAACGCTGGTAGGCGTCATTCAACTGGCCCGCAGTGACTGTCTGACCGGGTGTGATTCCTGTCCGGGCGATGATGGTGGACGTCTCAATGCGACGGTTGCCCTGAACATCGAACGACGAAATCGTGTAGGTCTGGGCCTGGGCGGCTTGCGGTACCGCCGTAAAACTCATTGCCGCAAAGAGGAAAAAAATCGTTAGTGCCCGCCACAAAATGTTGCCGTGCGGTTGCGCAGTACCGCAGGATGTGCCCGCGCCTCTCCTGTAAGCCATTTTTGTCTCTACCTAGAATTTCGGACTTTAGAAGTTGAGTAGCCGCTCTGGTGGGCCTTGTCAAAAGCACAAACGAAAAACGCGACCGGATCGGTCGCGCTCGAGTCGTTCAGCTGGGTATGGGGAATCACATACCGGCCAGATATGCGGCGCCTGCCAGTGCCAAAGCGGTCAGCCCAAAGCTCAGCAACGCGTCCCAGTTCAATACAAACAGGAAGCTGAAGCCCCGATAGGAATTTCGCAATGCCTTGGTCATTGGTTACAGCCCGCTTGATTGCACGTCTCGGCAAAATTACACCAAACAAACTAGGTTTGAATTGAGGCAATTTTGCGACCGTAACGCGTCAATGCCGCCACAATCAGCAGAACAGGTCGTTGCTTACCGAGAAGATCATGAGGCTGAGAATTAACGTGATCCCCACCGCCATCAACAGTTGCAAAGCTCGGTCGCTGGGCGGTTTCCCTGCGACGGCTTCATAGGCATAGAAAACAAGGTGGCCCCCGTCCAATGCCGGGATTGGGAACAGGTTCAGCAAGCCTACAGCAGTGGACAGAACCGCGATGAAGAAGATGAAGCTCTGCGCCCCTTGGCTCGCCATCGCGCCTGAGGTTTCCGCGATACCAATGGGTCCGGACATGTTGCAGGTGCTGATCGCACCGGTGACCATGTGCCAAATACCGGACAGCGACCCCTCGATGATGCGGCCGGTCTGGATGACACCGCCATGCAGCGAGTCGACTAGACCCGCAGGTTCGGTCGCCGGGACCAGCATCATGCCGCCGACGATTCCAATCCGCCATTCGGTTTTGAAGCCGCCGTCCGCCTGCGGTTCATCCGTGCGACGCGGCGCCAGTGCAAATTCCAACTCGGCGCCGTCGCGCCAGACGTCCAGCAGAAGCACCTTTCCGTCCGAGCCTTCGACCTTTTCCTTGAGCTGTTCGAAGGCAAAAATCGGGTCGCCATCAACCGAGGTGATGACGTCGCCCGCCTGCAACTGGATATCCATCGCAGCACTGCGCGGGGCGACTTGCTGGATCAAGGGCGGGAATAGCCACGGTGCCGACACGTCGAGAGTCTGGCCGTCGCGGATGACAGTGTATTCGAGAACCGGCTGCACCGGCAGCGCCTCGGTAAACTCGGTCCAAGCCCCCTCCTGATCGAAATCAGGCGTGGGAATGCCGGCGATCGCAACGATTTCGTCCCCCTCCTGAAGCTCCTGCACGGTGCCCGGCAGAGGTTTCAGCGATCCGACCGTCAGTGGCTCGCGGGTCACGCCTTGCGACCAGAAGATCAAACCGAAGACAAGGATCGACAGAACGAAATTGAAGACCGGCCCGGCTGCAACCGTGGCAGTCCGCGCCCAAAGCGGTGCGCCATGCATCGTCCGACGCAATTCTTCGGGGCTTTGCGTGGTGATTTCGGCCATCGTCTCAGTGTCCTTGCCCGAGGCCGCATTGGCATCGCCCAGGAATTTCACGTAGCCGCCAAAAGGCAGCAGAGCGATCTGCCATTTGGTGCCGCGTTTGTCCATTCGGCTCCATAGCACCGGACCAAACCCCAACGAGAACACCTCGGCATGGATCCCGGACCAGCGGCCAACGATGTAATGCCCGTATTCATGCACCGCCACGATGACGGACAGCGCCACGACGAATGCGGCAATCGTATAGACCAGCCCACCAAATTGCGGGATCAGCGAGAGTATGTCCAAAATTCTATCCTGCTCTTCGTAGTACGGCGTCGTCCACCCATTGACGTGCCAGATGGTCCGTTTTCAGGACGTTATCAAGGGTCAAAGGGGCATCAATAAGGCCGCCTGCATCGTCGAAACGGTCCAGAACGGCGGCCACGGCGTCGGTCATGTCCAGAAAGCCGATGCGTTGACCGATGAAATGATCCAACGCACGCTCCTTGGCGGCGTTGAAGATCGCGCCTGACAGGCCACCGCGTTCCATGACCTCGCGAGCCAGCCGCAGGGCCGGGTAACGCGCCGGGTCCGGATCACGAAAACGCAGCTGACCCAGCTTGGCCAGGTCCAGGCGCGGCACCGGCAGGTCGCGCCTTTCGGGCCAATGCAGTGCATAGCCGATCGCATGCCGCATATCAGGCGCGCCCAAATGCGCCATCACTGCGCCATCGCGAAATCCGACCAGAGCATGCACGATGGATTCCGGGTGAACCACAACCTCGATCCTGTCAGGGCTGATCCCGAAAAACTCTTTGGTCTCTATTACTTCCAGCGCCTTGTTGAACATCGAGGCGCTGTCGATCGTTATCCGCTGCCCCATGTCCCAATTGGGGTGACTCGAAGCTTGCTCGACCGTAGCGCCGGCCAGCTTCTCGACCGGCCAGTCGCGAAAGGCGCCGCCGCTGGCAGTGATGATGATGCGCTCGACCGCATCCATGTCTTCACCCACAAGCGCCTGAAAGACCGCCGAATGCTCGCTGTCGACAGGCAGCAGACGCGCGCCATGGCGTTCCGCAGTTTCCAGAACAAGCGGGCCGGCACACACCAGCGTTTCCTTGTTTGCCAAGGCCAGGGTCGCGCCCTGCTTCAACGCCTCAAGCCCCGGCGCCAAACCGGCCGAGCCAACAATGGCGGACATGACCCAGTCTGCCGGGTGAGCGGCCGCTTCGATCAGCGCGGTTGCGCCCGCGGCAGCCTCGATCCCTGTGCCGGACAATGCATCACGAAGATCATCCAGATGCTGGTCAAAGGCGGTTACTGCCACTTCAGCGCCCAGCCGGCGGGCGTCCTGCGCCAACTGCCGGACATTCGCCCCGCCGGTGACGGCGACCACCTTGTAATCCTCCGGGGCCCGAGCAATCAGATCGATCGTATTCTGGCCAATCGATCCGGTCGCGCCGAATATCGAAACCTTTCGCATCAGATTTCCCCGGGCGAATAGACCAGCGACGCGATCAGAACCATCAGCGATGCACCCATCATGCCGTCAAATCGATCCAGAAAACCGCCATGTCCTGGCACCAGGTTCGAGCTGTCTTTGACCCCGAACCGCCGCTTGACGGCGCTTTCCACGATATCACCGGCCTGGCTGGCCATCGAGGCCAGGACCGAAACCAAAACAAACCGATAGCCAAACCCGGCATACGCGGCAACGGCTGCGCCCACCAGCGCGGCTGCCACCCAGCCGCCCGCCGTGCCCGACCAGGTTTTCTTGGGGCTGACCCGCGGCCAGAACTTCGGGCCACCGAACGTCTTTCCCACGAAGTACCCAGCTACGTCCGTGGCAACGACGACCAGGATCAACCAGACCATCCAGCCAAACCCCATCGTCTCGCGGATCTGGATAAACCCGTAACCCGCACAGGCAATCCATATGGCAAACAGCACGTAGATCCCGCGTGAGTGCGAGACCTGCCCTGCCCCGACCAGTGCGGGCGCGATCAGAAAGGGCAGTTTGTAGAGCGGCGGAACATGATAGCTGAGCATGACGGCAACGCCGGTCAGGATTCCCAACTGAACCGCGACGCCCATCCGATCGGAATCGATCATGCGAACCAGTTCCCAGGTCATCAGACCGCACGCTGCGGCAACAAATGTCTCGAACCATAGTCCGCCCAGCCAAACCTCGACCGCTCCAATAGCGACCAGTACCAGGGCAGACAAGACCCGGGTGGTGAGGTCGGACCATCGGCCGTCCGTCATGCCGGAACTGCTCCGAACCGGCGTTCGCGCGACCCGAAGCTCTTGCACAGCCGTTCCAGCTCGGCCGCGGTGAAGTCGGGCCAGAGCGTGTCGATGAATTCGTATTCCGAGTAAGCGGATTGCCAGAGAAGGAAATTCGATATTCGCGCCTCGCCGCTGGTGCGAATGACCAGATCGGGGTCAGGCAGGACGCGCGTGTCCAGATATCTGGGCAGCGTTTCCTCGTCGACATCTTCTGGCCGCAGGTTGCCTGCGGCAACGTCCCGCGCCAGCCGCTTGGTTGCCCGGGCCACTTCGTCCCGACCACCATAGTTGAGAGCGACGGTCAGGTGGACAAGGTCATTGTCGGACGTCTCGCGCTCCAGCGTGTCCATCAACTCGATCAGTTTGGCATCCAGCCGCACCCTGTCGCCGATGAATCGGACACGGATACCGTTTTGGGCCAGGGTTCGGGTTTCCTTGATGATGTAGCGCTTGAACAGGCTCATCAAACCGGCAACCTCGACCTGGGTCCGTTTCCAGTTTTCCGTCGAGAAGGCAAAAATCGTCAGGTACTTGATCCCCAGCCCCGGGCAGGCTTCGACCACTTCGCGCACCCGACGGGCACCGGCGTGATGCCCGTACAGCCGTGGCCGGCCGCGCGCCTGGGCCCACCTACCGTTGCCATCCATGATGATGGCCACGTGACGCGGTCCACAGGGGGGCTCGTTTTGGGGATCAGCGGGCATGGCTTGCGCTCAAACCTGCATGATTTCGGCCTGCTTGGCCTCAAGGGCCGCATCCACGGCCTTGATCATCTGGTCGGTCAGTTCCTGTACCTCGGTTTCCCAGAACTTCTGATCGTCTTCCGACAGGCCGTCGGCCTTGGCTTTTTTGATCTGATCCATGCCATCGCGGCGCACGTTGCGAATGGCAACGCGGGCGTGTTCGGCGTATTGCCCGGCCACTTTGCCCAGCTCGCGGCGGCGCTCTTCGTTCAGCTCGGGGATCGGCAGCATGATGATCGTTCCGTTCAGCTGCGGGTTGATGCCCAGTCCGCTTTCCCGGATCGCCTTTTCCACTTTGCCGACCAAAGACTTGTCCCAAACATTCACGGTGACCATGCGCGGCTCGGGAACGTTTACAGTGCCGACCTGGTTAATCGGTGTCATCGACCCATACGCATCCACCATAACCGGCTCGAGCATCGAAGCCGACGCACGCCCGGTGCGCAGCGACGCGAATTCGGTTCTGAGGTTGGCCATCGCGCCATCCATGCGGCGTTTCAAATCATCGGTGTCCAGTTCAAAATCGTCAGACATGCTGCTCACTCCCCGTCTTCAGGTGATGTTGGAATGGCTCTTACGCCATCGCACCTGGGATGTATAGCAATCATGGTCGGGAAATGTGGCAATGACCAGAGTTGTTTCCGCGAAAAACCCGATCCCCCGGACAAAAAAGACCGGCCCTGTGGCGGGCCGGTCTGGAACAGAAAAAACCAAGGCTCAGGCGTTCAGGTCAACGACCACGCGTCCCTTGACCTGACCGTTGAGGATGTCGGCACCCAGCTTCGGAAGATCATTCAGAGTGGCCGGCTGAATCATCGCTTCCAGCTTGTCCATCGGCAGATCCGAAGCCACCCGCTGCCAGGCCCGCAGTCGGTTGTCGAACGGCTGCATCACGCTGTCGATACCCAACAGGTTGACTCCGCGCAGCAGGAACGGAATGACGGTCGCCGGCAAGCCCGCGCCACCGGCCAGACCGACCGCTGCCACTGAGGCGCCATACTTCATCTGACCCAGAACGCGCGCCAGCATTGCGCCCCCGACGGCATCAACGCAGCCAGCCCAGGTTTCGCTTTCCAGCGGACGTTTGGTGGTTTCGTTCAATTCGTCACGCGGCACGATCGACGTCGCACCAAGCGCCTTCAGATAGCCTTCGGTTTCAGGCCGCCCGGTCACTGCCGCAACTTCGTATCCCAGATTGGCCAAAATCGCCGTGGCAACCGAGCCGACGCCCCCGGCTGCACCGGTTACCAGAACCGGCCCGCGGTCGGGCGTCAGACCGTGATCTTCCAGCACCATCACCGCCAGCATCGCGGTAAAACCGGCAGTTCCCACGGCCATGGCCCGGCGCGTGCTCAACCCCTCGGGCAGAGGGACGAGCCAATCGGCCAGCGCGCTGGCCTTCTGGGCGTATCCACCCCAATGCGCCTCACCCACGCGCCAACCGGTCAACACCACTTTGTCGCCGGGCTTGTACCTGTCGTCTGAGGATTCTTCGACAGTTCCGGCATAGTCGATCCCGGGCACATGCGGGTAATTTCGGACCAGACCGCCGCCCTTGGGCGACATGCACAAACCATCCTTGTAGTTGACGGTCGAGAACTCGACGGCCACACGTACTTCACCATGCGGCAAGTCATCTTCCGAGATCTGCTTGATCACCGGGCTGGCCAGTCCGCTTTCCTCGTCCTTTTCCATCACCAAAGCGTTGAACATATTCCAATTCCTTTCATTGACCGTGGCCCGATCGATCTCTCATCTGGCCCAAATGCTTCCCGGGCGCGTCCCGCGCGCCCTTCCCGGCTCAAATCCAGAACTTGTCCTGCACGATTGCAGTCCGCATTCCAGACGGCGTTTCGACTTCGACCTGCGTTCCCGGATCCCAATGGCTCAGCCGCAGCATACCGATCGACACGTTGGTTTGAAAATCCGGCGACCAGGTAGCCGAGGTCACCTGGCCCACACGCTTGCCGCCGCCATAGACCGGCCACGGCCGATCACAGGGGGGCACCGCGTCGCCCTCGATCGCGATCGGGCGGATTTGCTGAACCGGCCCCTCTTTGGCCACCCGCAACAGCGCATCCCGCCCGATGCAGCCAATGGCCGTATGCGTGTTGCAGAACTTGCCCAACCCGCATTCATGGGGAGTGTTGTCATCGGTCATGTCATTGCCGTAAGACAGCAACCCGCCCTCGATCCGCTCGATCAGGTTGGGGCAGCCCGCCCGAACCTGCAGGTCCTCTCCGGCGGCGAAAAGCGCATTCCACAAGGGCATGCCGACGTCGCCGCCTTCGACATAGATCTCGAACCCGCCCTGTTTGGAATAGCCCGACCGCGCAATCGCCAGATCACGCCCCTCGAACTGGAACATGTCGAACTTGAAGAAGCGGATATCACGCACCCGGTCGCCAAAGACCCGCGCCATCAGGTCATCCGACTTGGGTCCCTGCACCGCCAAGGGCGACACGTCTGGTTCATCCACCAGAACATCCAGCCGATATCCGTTGGCCAAGCCTTTGACCCACAACAGCAAATCGCTGTCTGCGATCGAAATCCACCAGCGGTCATCCGCCAGTTTCACCGCCACGGGATCGTTCAGCATTCCCCCGGTTTCGTCCACGATCGGCACATAGTAGCACTGGCCCGGCAGCATGCCGCGCAGGTCGCGCGGGGTCAGCATCTGCATCAGCCGCGCCGCATCGGGACCGCGCAGTTCGACCTGCCGCTCGCATGATACGTCCCAGACCTGCACGTGGGTTTTGAGATGCCGATAGTCGGCCTCGACGCTTTCAAATACCGTGGGCAGTAACATCCGGTTGTACACGGTATAACCTCTGACACCGGCCGCCTCGACCCCGTCGGAGAACGGCGTGCGCCGCAGCCGGCGCGACAAAGAAATCTGTGGCACTTAGACCTCCTCGGGCAAGAAAACGAGATCACTGACCGGAGCCTCAGACCCGGCCTCGGTCAGCATTTTGTGGATTTGTCCCCGGTGATGCGTTTGATGATTGAAAAAATGCATCACACACACGGCGTAAGGTAATGTAATGTTTTCTTCTTTTGCTGCGGAATACCATGTGAACGGGCCCGAGATTGGCTCGTCGCCCAGAGTATCAACCCAAGCATCGATCCGGGCATCGATGGTCTCGCGCAGTGGAAGCCAGTGCGCCAGATCCGGGCACAGGTGGACGCTTTCGTGAATACCGCCGCCCTTGCGGTGCGGATTGCTTTCAGGCCCCGGACCTTTGTCGAACCGGGACATCCAGATCCAGTCGCCCCACAGCAGATGGTTGGCAGTCCCCAGGATCGACCCGAAAAACGCGCCGCGTTCCCGGGTCAACTCTTCGGGAGAAAGCTCTCGAAGAAAACCCGCCAACTGGCTGTTCTGCCAGCGGTTATAGCGGGCCATCTGCCGAGCATAGGCGCCGGTGATCATCACTTGGGTCCGTGCCAGTCGATCGGGCAGATTTCGGCAGATTTGCCGCCGAAATCCCAGACACGACCATAGTCGCGCACCTTCGACTTGGTGCCACGCGCCACGATGATGTCCGGACCCATCCAATACTTGGAATTGGACACCATGACCGGATGCTCGGGATCTTTGCCTGCCAGCATCTCGATCTCACCCTGGATCTTGCGGCCGATGACGATGCGGCGTTTGTTGCCGTCGCGCTCGATCTGCACCGGAGCACGCTCGGCGCCGATGATTTCACTCACCAGCATCGTGAACAGCCCAGTGGTGCCACCGGCCTGCCCGCTGAAAATCTGCAACAGGCCGTTGTACGCCTTGCCACTTGCGCGCTCATCCACGTACGCGGCGACCTTCCACTGGCCTTCGCCCATCCGGCCGGGAATATCTACCAGCAGACCAACGTTCAGACCCGACAGGTCCTCACCTTCATAGTGTCCCTCGTCGATGATCACACCCATCCACGCATGACAATGCCCTTCGGTCGGAGGGTGCGCCCCCAGCGAAACCACGCAGGGGCAGAACACGTCGCAGGAGCAGTTCAGGATAAGCTCACCCTTGATGGCCCAGTCCGTCGGGCTCATCTCGCGGCGCTTGGGATTTGGCATCCGGCTGTCAATTCGCTGACTGACCGGCAGCTTGTCGGCATCGGGTTTTCTGTTTTTTGCCATCGGCTTATCCTCCGTATGCAATTGGGTAGATCAGCAGCCCAAGGCCACCTGCAATCAAAGCGAAACCCAGCGGCCGTGTCAGAACATGACCGATCTGGGGCAATTTCTCCAACACCATGAACAGGGTCGCCAAACCCATCCACAGCAGGCTCATCACGCCTCCGACAAAGCCAAGCGCCATGAACCCCCAGCAGCAGCCGACACAAAAGGCGCCCAACCCCAGCCCCATGCGCAGACCGCCAGAGAAGCCGGTGCGCCAGTGTCCAAGGAAATAGGTCATGGGTGCATGACACACCCCGTGGCACACCTCCTTGGCGCGCGTGAATTGAAAGGCACCGACGGCAATCAGAAGACCGGCGGCAAAAAGCGGAGACTTGGCAATGCCCAGCATGTCGATCACGCCCCCGAACAACAAAGCCAGCTGAACACCTGTGATCAACGCGGCGAACCCGGCCCAAACCACGAAGTAACCCAACAGAACGCCGACCCACCCAAGCCTTGTTCCATTGGCGCTCTGGATCAAATCCTCATAGCTTCTCAGTGTCGGAACCAGCGTTGGAAGCATCATCGCGGCCATCATGATCGCCCACATCACGAACAGCGGGCCGAACTCGGCCATCGGCATGTACATGTCCATGCGGGGATTCATCGCACGCATCGCCTCGGCCATTGGCCCGGGTCGGCCAATCCAATCGACGCCCATGTCGCGGCTCATGGTGTACATCACCCACCAGGCCCACAGGATCAAGACGAAAAAGCCCAGCCACAAACCGCTGCGTAGAAGTGCCCGACTCATGTTCCCTCCCGACTCGGTGCTTGCTTTTCAAATGTCAGACTTTTAAATGTCAGACAAATAAATTTTTCACGGCGGCCTGCAGAAGATGAAAATCGATCCTCAGAAAAGCACCGACCTGTCCGCACAGATCGCCCAGGCCATCCGTGATGCCATCGTATCAGGAGAGCTGATCGTGGACGAGCGCCTGCCTTCGGAATCCGAGCTTGCGGACCAGTTCCAGGTGTCGCGCCCCACCGTGCGCGAGGCGCTGAAACGGCTGGCGGCGCAATCGCTGATCCGTACCCAGCGCGGCGCGACGGGGGGTGCCTTCGTCAACCGGCTGAGTTTCCAGGACGCCTATTCTCAGCAGATCACGACTTCGACGCTGTTGCTGTCGATGAACGAGGTCAGCTTCGACACCGCTTGCGAGGCCCGCTATGCGTTGGAACGTGCCTGCGCGCGCCTGTCGGCCCAGCGGCGCACCGCCGATCAATTGGCCACCATGCGCGCGGAAATCTTCCGTCAGGCGCAGCCCGGTCTGACGGATGAGGCCTTCTGCGCCTCGGACGTGGCCTTTCACCGGGCGCTGGTCGATGGTGCGGGCAACCCTGTCCTGTCTTATCAACTGGCCGGCGCGGTCGAGGCGATGCAGCCCCTGATGAACATGATCACCTTCACCGCCCGCTCGCGCGAGGAGATCATCCGCCTGCACAGCAAGATCGCCGACGCGCTGGAGGCGCAGGACGCCGAGACCGTCGACGCCGCGCTGGTCGAACTGGAAACCTACACCCGCCGCCTGGCCCATGATGTGGCCGAACGTCGGCGGAAACCGGCCTGAAGACATTCTGAATACTCCTTGACGCATCACATCAACGGAAAGGACACTCGAGCAGGCAGACCATTATCCGGCGGGAAGACCGGCACTCTCAATAAAATTGATTTTCAATGACTTACGGGAGGACGTTATGAACAAAAGACCGGATCCAACATTCTATCCATCCGCCAAGATGGCCATGGAGGCCCCGCCCGAGACCTTGGCCTTCACGCTGATGCTCAGCCCCGATTTTTCGCAGCCCGATGGCCTGGCGGTTGTGAATGTCGACCCAACTTCGGGCGATTACGGAAAGATCGTTCACAAGGTGATGATGCCCAACAAGGGCGACGAGTTTCACCATTTCGGATGGAACGCCTGCTCCTCGGCCCTGTCTCCGCTGACCGGCCACGCTTTTCTTGAGCGCCGGTACCTGATCATCCCCGGTATCCGTTCCAGCCGGATCTACGTGATTGACGTGAAAGAGCCGCTGAAGGCCAAAATTCACAAGATCATCGAGCCCGAAGAAGTCTTTGCAAAGACGGGGTATTCCCGCCCCCACACGATCCATTGCGGACCCGAAGGTATCTATGTCAGCACCTTGGGCGGTGGCGGACCGGATGGCACCGATGGACCTCCGGGCATCTTCATCATGGATTGCGAGACCTTCGACATCATCGGGCGTTACGAGATCGAGCGCGGCGTGCAAGACAAGCACTATGATTTCTGGTGGAACCTGCCGCGGGACTACATGGTCAGTTCCGAATGGGGTCTGCCCCCGCAATTCGAAAACGGGATCGTGGCCGAAGATCTGCTGTCGAACAAATATGGCCACCGGATCCATTTCTGGAACCTGCGCGACCGCACCAACATCCAGACCATCGACTTGGGCGAGAACCACCAGATGGCGCTGGAAATCCGGCCGGCGCATGACCCGGTCAAGCAATACGGTTTCTGCGGCGTAGTGGTCGACACCACCAATCTTCAGGGCGCAATCTTTACCTGGTGGCGCAACAAGGATGGCAGTTTCGAGGCCAAGAAGACCATCACGATCGACCCGCAACCCGCTGATCCGGATGATCTTCCCGATCTGCTCAAAGGGTTCTCGGCGGTGCCGCCGCTGGTGACCGACATCGACCTGAGCTTGGACGACAAATACCTGTATGTCGCGTGCTGGGGCACCGGTGAAATGCACCAATACGATGTCTCGGACCCGATGAAGCCCAAGCTGGCCGGCAAGGTCGAGATCGGCGGAATCGTCAAGAAAACCAAGCATCCCAACGGCAAGGACTTTGGTTATGGTCCGCAGATGGTCGAGATCAGCCGTGACGGCAAACGCGTCTACTGGACCAATTCGCTCTATTCCACATGGGATGACCAATTCTATCCCGGCGATCGCGGCGCTGCGATGGTCAAGGCGGATGTAGGCGAAAAAGGCGGCCTGACACTGGACAAGGATTTCTGGGTGGACTTCCCGAAAGGGTATCGCAGCCACCAGATCCGGCTTGAGGGAGGAGACTGCTCCACCGACAGTTTCTGCTACCCTTCGGTCTGAATTGGACGTCTTGATGACATCGACGGCCGGCCTCTGGCTGGCCGTTGTGCTGAGCGGCGCCTATCACGGGTTGAACCCCGGTATGGGCTGGCCGTTGGCCGTGTCGGCGGCATTGATGGAGCAACGCCAATCCGCTCTCTGGCGCGCGTTGGCAGCGCTGGCGGGCGGGCATTTTGTGGCGATGCTGGGTGTTTTGCTGCCCTTCGCGCTGATGACTATCCTTGTAGACTATCAGCGCGAAATCCGGATCGGAGCGGCGCTGATCGTGATCGCTATGGGCCTCTACATCGCGATCACCCGGCGCCACCCACGGTTTCTGGCGCGCGTACCGCCCAGTCGGCTGGCGCTGTGGTCGTTTCTGGTGGCGTTGGCGCATGGTGCGGCGCTGATGCTGGTCCCGATCTATCTGGGCCTGTGCGGGCTGGACGAGCTGGATACCGGCCACAGAGCCGTGTCAGAGATCATGGGCACCAATGGCCTGCTGGTTCTGGCTGTGGCCGCGGTCCATACGGGCGCTATGATGCTGGGCGGCGGTGCGCTGGCCTTCGCGGTCTATCGCTGGCTGGGCCTGCAGTTTCTGTCTCGCAGCTGGTTCAACCTGGAAATGGTCTGGGCGCTCAGCCTGATCCTTGTGGGGGTGCTCGGCCTCTGGGCCGCAATCTGAGGTCTTCCCCCTGCCCCGAAACAGATTAGGTTCGACGGGCAGGCATTTGAAACGCGAGGCCCCCATGACCGGAACACTCAACATCATCGCAGCCCTTCTGACCATCGGCTTTGGCCTGTTCGGCTTTCTGGCTCCGGCCTGGACGGCGGCCTCGCTGGACCTTGCGCCCACCAACAGCACGATGGGCCTCAGCGAGATGCGGGCCTCGGTCGGCGGGCTGTTTGTCGTGACCGGCATAGCTGTATTGTGGCTGAACCACCCGATGGCCTACGCGATGTTGGGCGTGGTCTATGGCGGCGCGGCGCTGGGTCGGTTCGTGTCCGTACTGCTGGACAATCCACCATTGGCCAAAGCGTTGACCTTCGGCGGAATCGAGCTGGTGCTGGCGATCTGGCTGATCGCAGCCAACCTCTTCAGGCCCGCGTGAAAGGTTGGAAAAATCGCCATGATCCCGCGCTTTGAGGGTTTGCATCCGCAAATATCCTCACCTATATAAATCCTGTCCTTCGGGACTATGGACATAAACGCGCCCGTAATAAGCGGATCGGACCCGGGGGCGGTACCCGGCGGCTCCACCATACATCCTTCATTTGGGGATCATGGGGCCGAAACAGGATCGACGAACGTCTAAAGGGGTTAGCTTTGTCTCGGCTGTCTGCCACCGTTACCGGCGAAAACAGTACAATTGCAAATGACAATCGTGCTCCGGTTGCAGTTGCTGCGTAAGCAGTAACCAGACCGAAACTTAAGTCCTTGCGCCTAGCCGCGTAAGGCGGGGTTCGCAGGTACCTGGCAACAGAAACCTGCATTTCCCTGGATTTTGTCTGAGTTTTTGCGCCGAATTTGGCCGCTATTCAGAAACTGTTCACTCCTGTCATTCAAAGTAGCGGAAGACAGACAGGAGAGTTGGGATGACTCATTCAGAGATACTCAGGGCCTGGTATTCCGAGGTTTGGGAAAAAGGCAATATTGACGCGATCGACCAGTATTTTGCCCCGGAAACGATGGCCGAGGGGCTGATACCCGAAATGCAGGTCGGCGCGGACGACTTTCGCGACCTGGTCATGGCCTTTCGGCACGTTCTGGGCGAAATTCAGGTGGACTTGCCCAAAATTATCGAAAACGGCGATTGGGCGTCAGCCGTTCTGCATGTGCGGACCTCGCGGGCAGACAACGGCGCGCCCTTGGAGGTCACAGGCCAAGTGATGGCGCGCTTCAAAGGTGACAAGATGGTCGAAGCCTACAACCAGTTCGACTTCGTTTCCCTGTTTGAACAGCTCGGTCAGTTCCCGCAGGATACCTTGCCCGTCTGCATGACAGGGCAACGGCTGGACTGGGCCTGAACCGGTTCTTGACCGCGCAACCTGACCCCGAGTAGCAAGAGCACACGGGGTCAGCATGTGAACGCCCTGCCCGGCGGCAGCCCGGGTTCGCATGTCTCCAAATCCAAAGGGGCACATGCCATGGCTGCGCAGTTTCCAATGATCGCTGGTGGTCGGATCAGCACCTATGCTCCGAATATCGGATGGAGCCGACCGAGGACCGCCGAAACCGGCGCATGCAGGGCGGAGCCCCGGTAGTGAACCCCCCTCTGGCAGAACTGGTCCGGGTGTTCGGCCGCATTGGCCTCCTCTCATTTGGTGGCCCAGCGGCACAGATCTCATTGATGCACCAGGAATTGGTCGAACGGCGGCCATGGTTGGATGAGCAGACCTTTCTGCGCGCGCTGTCGTTGTGCATGTTGCTGCCCGGCCCCGAAGCCATGCAACTGGTCACCTATGCCGGTTGGCGGCTGCGGGGCGTGCCGGGCGGGCTGATTGCCGGCGGCCTGTTCGTTCTGCCCGGAGCGCTGGTGATAGCCGTGCTGGTCGGCCTGTATGCTGCCTACGGAGACCTTCCCCTGGTCCAGGCTGCATTTCTCGGGATCAAGGCCACGGTTATCGTGATCGTTCTCCAGGCGGTGCTCAATCTTTCTCGCAAAACTCTATCTGGGGCAGAGCCCGGGATTCTTGCGATACTGGCGTTCTTGGCGATCTTCGCTCTGAATCTACCTTTCCCCCTGATCATTCTGGCCGCGGCTGTCTGGGGCTTTTCACGTAAGCCTTCAGAGCAGCCTTCAGTTTCGCAGAATGTCGATACCGCATTGGCTCGACCCGTGCGGACCGCCGTGCTCTGGCTGGTTCTATGGTTAGCTCCGCTGGTGTTGTTGACCCTTTCCGGCCAAACGTTGCTAAGCGATCTGGGCTGGTTCTTTGCACGATTGGCCGTAGTCACTTTCGGCGGGGCTTATGCGGTGCTGGCCTACATGACCCAGACGGTCGTCGAGAACTACCAATGGATCTCTACCGATCAGATGATAGATGCGCTGGGACTGGCAGAAACCACCCCCGGCCCATTGATACTGGTCACACAATTCGTCGCCATGCTCGCCGGGCAATTGGCGGGCGGGATGTCCCTTGCGCTGGCAGCTGGGGTCGTTGCGCTGTGGGCGACCTTCGTTCCGTGCTTCCTGTGGATATTCGTTGCCGCGCCTTACCTGGACGTCATAGCGCAAAGACCGAGACTGTCGGAAGCATTGCGCGCAATTACCGCGGCGGTCGTCGGTGTGATTCTCAACCTGTCGGTGTGGTTCGGACTGCACGTCCTGTTTGGAACCATCGGAAAAGTCGAGTTTGGTCCGATCTCACTGCCCATTCCGGTTTTTTCGACCTTGGACATCGCAGCCGTTGGATTGACATGCCTTGCCGGAGTCTTGATTTTCATAAGAAAAACCGGTCTGGCAACGACGCTGGGCATCATGATAGGTGCAGGCGCAATCCTGCATCTGGTTTGAACAATCAGACGCAACCCGCTCTTTCGTTTCCGATCAAATCCCTTATGCTTGGGATAACCACTTTCGAGGATGACACATGTCGCAAGGCATTGACTACGGCAACTTGATGCACACCGCTATGCGCGGGCTGATCAAGACTGTTCTGAAGCGCGTTTCTGAAACCGGACTGCCCGGCGCGCACCATTTCTTCATCACGTTCGATACCCGTGAGCCCGGCGTCGAAATCGCTGACTGGCTGCGCGAACGCTACCCTGATGAGATGACGATCGTGGTGCAGCACTGGTTCGAAAATCTCGAGGTTGGCGAGGACGGATTTGCCATCACGCTCAATTTCGGTGACGCTCCGGAGCCGTTGTATATCCCCTATTCGGCCATCCAGACCTTTGTCGATCCGTCGGTCGAATTCGGGCTGCGCTTCGAAAGCTCGGACGAAGAAGATGAGGACCCGGTGGAAATCGAGGCCGAGTCGATCGAGGTCGAACCCGACGACGAGCCGCATCACGATGCGGATATCGTATCGCTGGACAGCTTCCGCAAGTAATTCGCGGCCATTGGACGAGGCTTCGCTTTTTTGGCGGAGCCTATTGTTTTTCCAGGAATGTTTCGACCGAACGCGACTTCTGTCCATCTCTGAACCGGGAAAAGGACAGGTTCAGCCCGCCCTCGGCCAGTGTCCGGTCATACTGCTGCAATTCGTATCCGCCGTCCTCGTCTATGAACAGCGAGAAGACGGTCAGTGTTTCCCCTTCGATCCGCCCCCAGACAAAGGGTTCCCCCTTCATCGGGTCCAGCGGAACCTCATGACCGAAGACATTCCGCTTCATGGCTGCGGAATAGATGTTGTTCCGATCAGAAGGTCGGAACTCGACCGAAAAGCTTTGTTCTTTCACCCGGCCGTCGGCTTTGTAGGTGGTAGTCTTCCACTTGACCACGAACCCTTCGCCGGTCTCTGCGATGGAAACGCTCATGTCGCGCGGGGTCGACGATCCGTCTGCATCGACCACGTCGGCAGATCCGACATAGTCGCCGACAAAGGGACCAATGTCCTGCGCCCATCCCGGAGACGCCAACAAAACTCCAAACGCCAGTATCGACAGCCATCGGGCCATTTGCGCGAAAAATGAGGTCCGGTCTGAGCGATTCATGGTTCTTTCTCCGCGGTTGCCTTCTATATCTTAGCTCAGCCGGGAACGGGCACAATGGTACGGACCTGTGACCAACCAAGAAAAGTGACGCACACCGCATGGCTATACCTTTTTTGCCCTTCGGACTAAGGTGCGCGCAACTGGCCGATTGAACCATAGCCTAGCTGCGGTTAAACGGCATGCGACTGCATACCAGACGGAGTGACAGATGTCTCAGACCCGCACCGAATCCGACAGTTTTGGCCCGCTCGAGGTTCCTGCCGACAAGTATTGGGGGGCGCAGACGCAGCGCTCGATCATGAACTTCCCCATCGGATGGGAGAAGCAGCCCGTCGCCATCGTGCGCGCGCTGGGCGTGGTCAAGAAGGCCTGCGCCATGCAGAACAAGGCCACGGGCAAGCTGGACGCACGCATCGCCGACGCCATCATCCAGGCCGCCGGCGAGGTGATCGAGGGCAAGTTCGACGACAATTTCCCTCTGGTCGTCTGGCAGACCGGATCAGGCACCCAGTCGAACATGAACGCCAACGAGGTCATCGCGAACCGCGCGATCGAGATCCTGGGCGGCGTGATCGGCTCGAAGGATCCGGTGCACCCGAACGATCACTGCAACATGGGACAATCATCGAACGACACATTCCCCACCGCCATGCATATCGCCACCGCTATGAGCGTGCGTGACGTGCTGCTGCCGGGGCTGGAAAAGCTGGCCGCCGGGCTCGGGCAGAAGTCGGCGGAATTCAAGGACATCATCAAGATCGGCCGCACTCACACGCAGGACGCGACCCCGCTGACCCTGGGCCAGGAATTTAGCGGCTATGCCCACCAGATCCGTCAGGGCATCGCCCGTGTAAACGCCGCCATGCCGGGCATCTACGAGTTGGCACAGGGCGGCACCGCCGTCGGTACCGGGCTGAACACCCAGAAAGGCTGGGCCGAGGCCGTCGCCGCCAACATGGCCGAAATCACCGGCCTGCCCTTCGTCACCGCGCCTAACAAATTCGAGTCGCTGGCCGCTCATGACGCCATGGTGTTCCTCTCGGGCGCCTTGGCCACCGTCGCGGGCAGCTGCTACAAGATCGCTAACGACATCCGCTTCCTCGGGTCGGGGCCGCGTTCGGGTCTGGGCGAGCTGATCCTGCCGGAGAACGAGCCCGGATCGTCGATCATGCCGGGCAAAGTCAACCCGACCCAGGCCGAGGCGCTGACCCAGGTCGCAGCCCACGTCATGGGCAATGACGCTGCGATCAAGTTCGCCGGCAGCCAGGGCCATTTCGAACTGAACGTCTACAACCCGATGATGGCCTACAATCTGCTGCAGTCGATCCAGCTGCTGGGCGACGCGACGGACAGCTTCACCGAACGCATGCTTCTGGGCACCAAGGCCAACGAGGCGCGCATCGACAAGCTGATGAAGGAATCGCTGATGCTGGTCACCGCCCTGGCCCCCACCATCGGCTATGACAACGCAACCACGGTCGCCAAGACTGCGCACAAGAACGGGACCACGCTGAAGGAAGAGGCCATCAAGCTGGGCTTCGTCGACGAGGCGACCTTTGACGCCGTCGTGCGCCCCGAGCAGATGATCGGGCCCAAGGACTGATGGGCAAGCCGGTCAATCTGAACCGGTATCGCAAGGAAAAGGCGCGGGCCGAGAAAAAGGCCCGCGCCGACCGGAACGCGGCGGCGTTCGGGCGCAGCAAGGCGGAAAAGCAGCTGGACGAGGCCCGTGCCGATAAGGCCCGCCGCGATCTGGACAATCACGAGCTGGATGAATGAGCGGCCCGCCCGTCAAACGCTCGCTGACGCTCAAGGGGCACCGCACTTCGGTTTCGCTCGAGGATGAGTTCTGGCAGGCGTTCCGAGACATCGCCAAGGCAAAAGGCTTGCCGGTCAATGTCTTGGCCTCGGAAATTGATGTCGCGCGCGACCCCGAGACTGGATTGGCGTCGGCCATTCGTGTCTTTGTTCTGAACTGGTACCGGTCACCCGATCGCAGCGCTTGATCTGATCCCCGTCGGTGTCTAGGCTGGATGTGAACAAAAGGGGTACATTTGATGCGCGATCTCGTGACCGGGCCGGATGGCCAACCGCGATGCGGTTGGTGTCAGGCCGCGCCGGAATTCTTCGACTATCACGACAATGAATGGGGCTATCCGGTAGGTGACGACCAGCGCCTGTTCGAGAAACTCTGCCTTGAAAGCTTTCAATCCGGCCTCAGCTGGCGCACCATTCTGGCCAAGCGCGAGAATTTCCGCAAAGCCTTTTCCGATTTTGATTTCAACGTGATGGCCGGTTTTTCTGAAGCGGACGTTGAACGACTGCTGCAAGATGCCGGTATCATCCGCCATCGCGGCAAGATCGAGGCGGTGATCAACAACGCCCGCCGCGCACAGGAGCTGGTGGCCGAAACCGGCTCGCTGGCGGCCTATGTCTGGCGGTTCGAGCCCGAGACCCCTCCTGCGCCGCAGACGGCCTCGACTTCGCCCGAGTCGGTTGCCATGTCCAAGGATCTGAAAAAGCGCGGGTGGAAATTTGTCGGCCCCACCACGGTGTTTGCCTTCATGCAGGCGATGGGGCTGGTGAATGACCACGCCACCGGCTGCGCCATGCGCGAAAAAGCGGCGCAGATGCGCCGCTCGTTCATCAAACCGGTCTGACCTCAGACCGAGGCGCGATAGATCTTGTCGATATTGCTGCCCAGGGCCGCGTTGAACTCGGCATCCGACTGCTGTTTCGATAGCCCCTCGGTCAGCGCGCGCGAGAAAGAGGCGATCATCTTGCCGTTCTGCGCCAGCAGGTCACAGGCCTCGTCGGTCGAATAGCCGCCCGACAGCGCCACTACCCGCAGAACACGCGGATGATCGGCGGCCTCGTCATACAGGTTGGCCTTGCTGGGCAGGGTCAGCTTCAGCATGACGTCCTGCCCCTCGTCCAACTCGTCGAGATTCTTGAGGATTTCGGCTTTCAGGATCTCTTCCGCTTCGGCCTTGGTGTCCGACTTGATGTTCACCTCGGGCTCGATGATCGGAACCATGCCGGCGGCGATCACCTCGCGGGCCACGTCGAATTGCTGTTTCACCACGGCGGCAATGCCCTCGGCATTGGCCTCGTGGATGACCGAGCGTTCCTTGGTGCCGAACACACCTTCGGCCTTGGCCAGCGTCTCGGCCAGGCCCGGGATGGGCTTCATCAGCTGCACGCCGTTGGCGGTGTCCTCCAGCCCCTTGTCGATCTTGAGGAACGGCACGATGCCTTTGACCGACCACAGGTAATCGGCCACCTTGCGACCGTCGATTTCCTCGCTCAGCGTGCGTTCGAACAGGATCGCGCCGATCACTTTGTCGCGGGTGAAGTCATCGGCCAGGATGATCCGGGCGCGCATCTTCTGGATCTCGGCAAACATTTCCTCGTCCGAGCCATAGTCGGACGGCTGCACCCCGTACAACGCCAGCGCCTTGGGCGTCGAGCCGCCGCTCTGATCCAAAGCCGCGATAAAACCCGCACCGTTGATCATCTGTTCGCGCTGTTCAGCCTTGGACATAACACTTTCCCGTTCAGTAATGATTCCGCTTTTCCAACCGCATACAGCATGGCGCGGGGCGATGATAGTTTGTTAGCGCTCAACCACGCGCAGCCAAATTCCGTCGCGGGACCGGACCGTCAGATGCGCCACCGTGACCGGGGAGCGGCCCTCGACAGGTTCGAACCGGTATCGGCGCAGCAGGGACGACAGGATCAACGGCCCCTCGACCATCGCAAACCCCGCCCCGGTACAGACGCGCGGCCCGGCCGAAAACGGGATGAAGGCCGCCCGCTGGCAGGCTTTGCCGTTTTCGGTCGCCCAGCGGGACGGGTCAAAGCTGTCGGGGTCCTCCCACAACCGTTCATGTCGGTGCAGGTGCCACGGGCTGAGCACGATCTGAGCGCCCTTGGGCACGTCGCGGTCGCGGAAACGTTCGGGGCATGTGGCCTCGCGCACCATCATCGGCACCGGGGGATAGAGGCGCAGCGCCTCGCGGAACACATCCCGGCTGAGCTTGAGGCGGGACATGCTGGCAAAACTGATTTCATCCTGCGCGCGGGCTTCCTCGGCCACGCGGTCCTGCCAGTCAGGATAGGCGGCCATCAGGTACAGCGTCCATGCCAGGGCCGAGGCGCTGGTCTCGTGCCCGGCCAGAAAGAAGATGGCCACCTGATCGATCATCTCATCGGTATCGAAACACTGCCCGGTCAGGGGGTCGGACGTGGTCATGATCTTGGTGGCCAGATCGTCGGGCGCGGCGCCGGCGGCGATCTGCGCGGCCCGCTCGCGGGTCATGCGGGCGATCAAGGCGCGGATTTCAGCCGCCGCACGGCGGGTCTTGCGCGGGTGGAACCGAGGCACCCAGCCGGGCAGCGGCACGAAAGCCGCAAGGTTCAGCAGAGGTTGCTGCCGCTGATAGGCGCGGAATTTCTCGAACACCTGTGCGGCGATTTCGTGCTCGATAGGCACCGAGAACAAGGTGCGAAAGATCACGTCGGCGGCGGCATGGCTGGTGACCTCTTCGATCTCGACCGGCACGCCCGTCCTGTCGCGCAGGCGATCGGCGCAAGCCTCGGCCGAGGCCAGCATCGCGGGAAAGGTCTGTTTCAGCCGCCCGCCCTCGAAGGCCGGATCGATGATGCGGCGTTGGCGCTCCCAGGTCGCGCCGTTGGTCAGGAATACCGATTGGCCTAGCAGGGGCCGCAGGCCTTCGCTGATCCGGCCGGATTTCGGGAAATCCTGAGGACGGTGTTTCAGAACCCGGTCGATCAGCTCGGGCTGGTTGATCAGGTAGGACCGGAAGAACGGGGTGCGGAACTCGGCCATCCAGGCGCGGTACAGGCGTTGCGGCTGGGCCGACAGGATGTCACGCCGGAACATGCGCAGGTATTGCCACAGAGATACCTTGTCCGGTCTGGCGGGCGGCTTGGGCGGGGTCATGCGCGCACCGTCCGGTACTTGGACACCGCCCGCTCGATCCGCGATTTCGACGGCGCCCGGCCGGCGAACCGAGCGCCCAGTGTCAGCGGGCCGGCCGTGATGCGGAAATAGTCATAGTCGCTAGGCCGGTCGAACGCGCAAAGATACTGGAAATGCAAACGGAAGAACCGCCAGCGCAACGCGGCCCAACGTTCGGGCGACAGGGTTTGCGTAAAAGCGGCTGACAGAACCAGCGGCCACCGCTTGCCCGGCCCGGCAACCCCGCTGACCGCAACCGGATCACATAGGGCAAAGGCGCAGCCATCCCCGGGTGCCGAGACATCGACCCATGTCAACTGCTCGGTCTGCGACAGCAATTGCAGGTCGGACCGCAACCGGCCGGCCCGCGGCAGGAATGACACCATCGGCACCACCTGCCCCAATGTCAGGAACGACAGGACCGGGCCATCCGGTGGCACCTCGCCCCGCCGCAGCAGGTCGGCCAGAACCGAAACCCCCAGATGGGCGCCGGAACTGTGGCCCACCACCAGAACCTCATCGACGGGCGACCGTAGCGCTGCCGCAATAGTGGCACGGAATTCGTCCAGCCGAGCCTGCAACTCGGGCGGCGTTTCTCCCCGCAGCCGCGCAGAATAGGCATAGTCGTGCATCAGGTAATAGGCGAACAGGCGGTTGTCGATCTTTCGGAACCAGCGCAAGACCCACCAGCCCGCCAACACGCCAATAGCCAGGCTGAGATACATCCGCGCCGCAAAATAGGGACCGAACAGCGCGGGTCCTTCCACAGCTTCAACCAACCAATGCATCGCGGACTCGGACAACATTGCCACACCGTAGAAGACCAATCCCGCCAGCGCCAACTGCCCCAGCAACATCGCCACCGGATAGAGTGCGGCGATCACCGGTCCTTTGCGCAGCCGCATCAGCCGCCACAGCGTGCCAGTCGAGATGTAGATCGAGGCCGTGCACAGCAGTTGCCAGTAGGTCGCCGGGATCGAGCTGTCCATGCTGTCGCGCACGATGTCGGACCAGACTAGAACCTCGACATCCGTATCTACTTCGGCCCCGTCCTGCTCCGACCGGACGTGCCAGCCATAGGGGCCATCGCCCGTCTTGGCCGAGACCTCCAACCGATACCCGGAAATCGCTGACTGCGCGCGCCCCTCTTTCCGATAGAGTTCGCGATAGCGGCGGGGATGGATCGGATCATAGCCGGGGATATAGAACACCCGGCGTCGTTGTACCCCAGATTGCGGAACCTGACTGCTCATGCCTTTGCCCTTGTTGCGGGCAGGTTAGCGCAGCGATGTGGCCAAGGTAAGGCCCGATCATCGCGACCGGGCGCCGCGTCAGCCCAGAGTGGCCAATGCCGGGAACGTCTCAAGCAGCCACCAGCTGAACTCGGTGAACAGACCCGTCACCAGCATGATGCCGACGACCAGCAACAAGCCACCCATGACTTTTTCGATCGTTCCCATATGCGGTTTCAGCTTGTTCATCACCGCCATTGAACGGTTCAGGAACATCGCAGCCAGCAGGAACGGTATGCCCAGACCCGCCGCGTAGACGCCCAGCAACAGCGTGCCCCGCGCCACCGAGGCCTCGGACGCGGCCAGCGACAGAATCGCGCCAAGCTGGGGGCCGATGCAAGGGGTCCAGCCGAATGCGAAAGCCAACCCCAGGATGTAAGCCCCAAAGACCGATCCGCCGGAGTCCCCGGTTTCGAGCCGCGCTTCGCGGTCCAGGATCGGAATTCGGAACACGTTCAGGAAATGCAGGCCGAACACGATCACCACCAGACCCGAGGCCTTGGCGAATAGTTCCTGGTTCTGCAGCACGAATGCGCCGAAGGCCGAGGCCGTGAAGCCCAGTAGCAGGAACACCGTCGACAGTCCAAGAACGAAGAACAGCGCTGACAGAGTCGCCTTGCGTCTAGCCTGCGCCTGATCCTGCATCTCGTGAATGGTCACGCCGCTCATGTAGGCCAGATAAGGCGGCACGATCGGCAACACGCAGGGCGACAGAAAACTGATCAACCCGCCGACCAGCGCGATGAACATGGCGGGCAGCAGCCCTGCGTCGATGATATCGATTCCGAACATGCCACTGCACATAGGATATCCAGTGGGGCGCGTCACGGGGCCATTCGGTCACATCCTCGTGGTTGCCGGCTGGACAGCTGTGCGCCATGCAAATATCTGAGAGCCATGACACAAGAAGCCGAAACACTGGATGCATTGGGCCTGCTGTGCCCCCTGCCCGTCCTGAAAGCCCGCAAACGGCTCAAGGCCATGCCTGCGGGCTCCCTTCTCAGGGTCCTTGCCGACGATCCGGCCGCAATCGTCGATGTGCCTCATTTCTGCTCGGAGTCCGGGCACGAGCTGATCGGGATGGAAGAAGCTGCGGATCACCACGTCTATCTTATTCGGAAAAACGGCGGGACCTGAAAGAAAAAAGGCGGACAATACTGTCCGCCTTTGTTGTCTTATTGGCCCAGTGACCACCAACCGCGCCGCTTGGGCTTGGCCGGGGACGGCTCGGGTTCTTCCGCTACCGTCTCAAGCACCGGCTCTGCGGTGTCCTCGGCTTTGTCTTCTGTTGCGGCTTCCGGCGCTTCCGCCACGGGCCCGGCATCTGGCGTTTCGACTTCTGCCGTTACCTCGGGCTCACTCTCTTCGACCGGCTCCTCGGCTTGCGCTTCGGGGGCATTGTCCTCAGCACCCGCAGCCTCATCAGCAGGCGTTTCTGCGGCCGCCTGAACCGCTTCTTCGGCCACCTCGGGTTCCGGCGCGGGCGCCCCTTCGACTTCGACCGTCTTCTTGCGGCGCGGTGCCCGACGTTTTTTGGGCTTGGCCGATTTTTCTTCGGCCTGTTCCGCTTCACCCTCGGTCACGTTTTCGGCGCCAGCTTCTGCGGCCTCAGCCGTAGCGGATTCAGACTCTGCGGTCTTTTCCGTCCCGGACTCCTCGGGTTGCGCCTCGGTGGTCGCCTTGTCTTCCGCAGCTTCGTCAGAACTGGTTGCCTCGGCCTGCTCGCCGTTACCGCCGTTCTTCTTGCGGCGACGCCGGCGGCGCTTGCGCTTCGGCTTAGCTTCCTCTTCCGCCTGTTCCGGCTCGACGGCGCTGTCTTCAACCTCGTCCTCGGAATCCACCAGATCCATCAGCGATGCCGTCGCGGACACCACCGGCGCAGACGCTTCGGGAACGATCCGGCTGGCCGTCTTGAACTTTTCCATCGAGAAGTCAGGGCTGACCAGATGAATGTCGCCTTCGATCCGAACCGACAGGCCATAGCGGGCTTCGATCTGCGCGATATGCTCGCGCTTCTGGTTCATCAGGAAGTTCGCAATGCTGACCGGACACCGCACCAGCACCTCGCGCGAGCGGCGGCGTGTGCCTTCCTCTTCAATCTGACGCAGGATCGACAGAGCCATGTTGTCGTCCGAGCGGATCAGACCGGTGCCATGGCAGGACGGGCAAGGCTGTGTGGTTGCCTCAAGCATTCCTGGGCGCAGGCGCTGGCGGCTCATCTCCAGCAGGCCAAAGCCCGAGATCCGTCCGACCTGAATACGGGCCCGATCGGTCTTCAGCTTGTCCTTCAGGCGCTTTTCGACCGCCAGGTTGTTCTTGCGCTCGTCCATGTCGATGAAGTCGATGACGATCAGACCGGCCAGGTCGCGCAGGCGCAGCTGGCGTGCAACTTCCTCGGCGGCCTCAAGGTTGGTCTTCAGCGCAGTTTCCTCGATCGAGCCTTCTTTGGTGGCGCGGCCCGAGTTCACGTCGATGGCAACCAACGCCTCGGTCACGCCGATCACGATATACCCGCCCGATTTCAGCTGGACCGTCGGGTTGAACATCCCCGCCAGATAGCTTTCCACCTGATAGCGCGCGAACAGCGGCAGTTGGTCCTCGTACCGCTTCACGTTCTTGGCGTGCGACGGCATGATCATCTTCATAAAGTCTTTGGCGATGCGGTAGCCACCTTCGCCTTCGACCAGAACCTCGTCGATGTCCCGATTGTAAAGATCACGGATCGACCGTTTGATCAGGTCGCCTTCCTCGTAGATCTTTGCAGGAGCGATCGATTTGAGCGTCAGTTCGCGGATCTGCTCCCACAGGCGCTGCAGGTATTCGTAGTCGCGCTTGATCTCGGACTTGGTACGCTTGGCGCCGGCTGTACGGATGATCAGACCGGCGCCCGTAGGCACGTCGATCTCGGATGCGATTTCCTTGAGCTTCTTGCGGTCCGCGGCGTTGGTGATCTTGCGGCTGATGCCGCCCCCGCGTGCGGTGTTCGGCATCAACACACAATACCGGCCGGCCAGCGACAGGTAAGTGGTCAGCGCGGCACCCTTGTTGCCACGTTCTTCCTTGACGACCTGCACCAACAGAACCTGGCGCACTTTGATGACTTCCTGAATCTTGTAGCGGCGCGGGCGTGGTTTGCGCGGAGGACGGATATCCTCGCTGTCATCATCATCCGCAACCGACTCGATCGTGTCATCCTTGGCAGCCGCATCCGGCTTGGCCTCATCAGCTTCGGCGTCAGCGTCGTCCGCTGCATCCGCGTACGGCTCGTCTGTTTCGACCGGTTCAGCGGGTGCGGCGTCAGCTTCGACTTCGGCCTTTTCGTCCGCCGGTTCGTCACTCGCGTCTTCACTCGGCTCTTCGACCGGAGTTTCAGCGACCGTCTCCATCGGAGACGTGCCTTCGGGCACATCCTGATCAGCGGCCTCTTCCTCAAGCAGGTCGATGGTTTCCATGCCCGTCGGTTCGGCGGATACGTCCAGCGTTTCGACCGGATCGTCCGTCTTGATCTCTGCCGCCTTCGAGCGCGACCGCGAGCGGCGCTTCTTGGGCTTGGATTCTTCGGCCTCGTCCCGCGCCTTCATTGCCTCAGCGTAGGCGCGCTCTTCCTCCATCAGGGCTTCGCGGTCCGCGACCGGAATCTGGTAGTAGTCCGGATGGATTTCCGAGAACGCAAGGAAGCCATGCCGGTTCCCGCCGTAGTCAACAAAGGCCGCCTGCAGCGAAGGTTCGACGCGCGTTACTTTTGCCAGGTAGATGTTGCCAGCAAGCTGGCGTTTGTTTTCGGATTCAAAATCGAACTCCTCGACCTTGTTTCCGTCCACCACCACGACGCGGGTCTCCTCCGCGTGGGTGGCATCGATAAGCATTTTCTTTGCCATGTGTCCTTGGTGCACCGCGCCAAACGCGTTGTCCTAACCTGTCCAGGCGGACAGGCGCATCTGGGGTGGTGTCTTGTCTGGGCGATTACGGACGGCGCGCGGCAGGGATCGGCGCTGTGGCCCCCTGCCCGTATACTCAATCGTAGCGCGCGCGTCATCGCGGTTCTTCTCCGACAGGCGCGAACACGCCGCTGCCTGCCCATTATTCCTTTCGCCCGAAATTCGGGCTCAGGTACTCTACTGCCCCGGAACGGGGCACAATCGGTCTGCTTGGCCGGGCGGGAAAGGTCACCACCTGCAGCAAAGCAGCGAAACTCAATGATTCGGGACATTCAGGCACAAAAATGCGCCCGACCCGTCCCGGTACAATAAAAGCAGTCCTGTGGAAAACACAATGGGCAAACTGCAAAGGAGCCCAATCTACGGACAGGTCGGGCTTCCTCCGGCTTCAAATTTCCCGGGTGTACTTTGGCCAAAAGGCCAAAAAGGGACTGGCCCCCTCGCCTACAGATAGTCCGCCCGTTGCAACCCGTACTTGGCCATTTTTTCATTCAAAGTCCGGCGCGGCAGGCAAAGTTCCTCCATCACCGAGGCGATGGACCCCTTGTGGCGCCGCATGGTGTTGTCGATCAGCATCCGTTCGAACGCCTCAACGTATTCCTTCAGCGGCTTGCCCTCGGTGGTCATCACCGGCTGCATCTCTTCGTGATCGGACATCAACAGCGACGCGATGGTGCCCGAGCCGCGCCGCGACTGCAGAACCGCGCGTTCGGCGATGTTGATCAACTGGCGCACATTGCCCGGCCATGGGGCCTGCAGCAGCTGCGCGGCCTCCTGGGCGCTGACTTGCGGTGCCTCACAGCCATATTCCTCGGCAAACTGCTCGCTCAGCCGGGTGAACAGGGTCAGGATATCCTCGCCCCGCTGCCGCAGCGGCGGCATGGTGATGCGCAGCGCCGCCAGACGATAGAACAGATCGGGCCGCAGCACGTCCTCGCTGGTCTTGCCCGCTTCCTGCAGGTTTGAGATCGCAACGATCCGGGTCTCGGCCGGCGTTCCCTGCTCGTTCATCACGCTCAGCAACCGCGCCTGCAGCGTGTCGCTCAGCGCCTCGATATCCTCCAGCACCAGAGTGCCGCCGCGGGCTTCCTCGATTGCGGGCAGTTGCGTGTCCTCGGGCATCATCGGGCCGAACAGCCGCTTGGCCAGCGCCTCTTCTTCCAGCGCGGCACACGAGACCAGAACGAATTTCTTGCCCGCCCGGCTGCCCACTGCATGCAAGGCGTGCGCCACCAGGGTCTTGCCGGTGCCGGTTTCGCCGTCGATCAGCACATGCCCGTCGGCCTGGCCCAGGTCGAGAATATCTTCACGCAGGCGCTCCATCACCGGGCTGGCGCCGATCAGCTTGTTCATGATCTGCGTGCCGCCCGACAGCTCGCGCCGCAGGGCGCGGTTGTCCAGCGTCAGACGCCGAGCGTTGCTGGCGCGTTTGGCCAGTTCCGACATCCGGTCGGGGTTGAACGGCTTTTCCAGAAAGTCGAACGCCCCCACCCGCATCGCCTCGACCGCCATCGGCACGTCGCCGTGACCGGTAATCATGATCACCGGCAAGGTGCTGTCGGCACCCATCAGCTTTTTCAAAAGCTGAATACCATCCATGCCGGGCATCTTGATGTCCGAGATCACGATCCCCGGGTAATCCGGCCCCAGAACCTTGAGCGCATCCTCCGCGCTTGCAAAGGTTTCGGTGTCATAGCCGGACAGCGCCAACCATTGGCTGATCGACTGGCGCATGTCCTGTTCATCATCCACGATGGCAATTTTCATGGCCTGTGCCATAGGTACGTCCTCGTTATTCTGCGGCCTCAAGGCCGTCATGTCCCAAAATGGGCAGTTGCATCTCGAATACCGCGCCGCCGTTCTGGCCGTTGCGCGCAGTCAGCCGTCCGCCATGGTCGTTCACGATCCCGGACGAGATGGCAAGACCCAAGCCGACCCCATCTCCGGGTCGCTTGGTGGTGTAGAACGGCTCGAACAGGTTCTCGATATCCTCGATCCCGTGGCCATTGTCGCGCACCGCCAGCACGGCGGTCTCGCCTGCGGCCAGAATGATCTCGACCTCCGGCTCTGCAACAGATTTGGTGGCGTCGAGCGCGTTTCGCAACAGGTTGACCATAACCTGTTCGATCCTCATCCGATCTCCCATCACGATCACCGGCTCTTCGGGCAGGATCTGGGTGATCTTGACCTGCCTCTGGCGCAGCTGCGGTTCCATCATCGACAGGGATGAGGCCAACGCCTCCCCAAGATTTACGGGTGAAAACGCGTCCGCGCCCTTTCGGGCATAAGACTTGAGCTGCCGCGTGATCGCGCCCATCCGCTCGATCAGACCGTCGATCCGACCAAAGCTGGCCAGCGCCTCTTCGGGGCGGTTTCGGCGCAGCAGTAGCCGCGCCCCCGCCAGATAGGTCTTCATCGCCGCCAACGGCTGGTTCAACTCGTGACTGACGGCCGCCGACATCTCGCCCAGGGCTGCCAGCTTCGAGCTTTGGGCCAGCGTCTGTTCCGCCACTTCCAGCGTTTTTTCAACCCGTTCGCGTTCGGCGATTTCGCGCTGCAACCTTGCGTTCAATGCGCGAAGCTCCGCCGACTCTCGTTGGAACAGCGCCATGCGGAACGTGGCCCTGCGGCTCAGTGCATAGAACGTCAGTGCAAGAAGAATCGCAAACCCCATGATCTCGAGCGCCAGCACGCTGTTCACCTTTTCGCGGATCGAGGAATAGGTCGTGAACGAAGTCATCTTCCAACCGCGGAACGGGATGCGGGTCTCCATGCGCATCACGGCCTCGCCCGCGACATAGGCATCCGGCGGCAAGGCCGTCCAATCGGTAGTCGCCCGAATTGCGCGCTGGATGGCACCCTGCGGATGCTGCCGTAACAAAGCCTCAGTCTCGTTCAGGCCGCGCCACTGGGGTTCGGTCGACAGAATGATCGTTCCGGTGCTGTCGGTCACCATGACCGCGTCCGAGATCCCGGCCCAGGCGTTCTCGAACTTGCGCAGATCAACCTCGACCACGATCACGCCCAGAATTTCCGACCCGGCCTCAATCCTGCGGGAATAGAGAAAGCCATAACTGCCGGTCTCGCGCGCAATCTCGGAAAAGATCGTCGCGTTCGATCTGACGGCATTCACGAAATACGGGTCACTTCGATGGGACTCGCCCAGTCGATTGCGGTCTGTTGCGGCAACGACCCGACCATCCCGATCCAGCAGCATCAGCGACGCAGCCCCGATTTCTTCAACAAAGGACAGAAGCCGCTGCGTCGACAGGGAAAAATCGGCTGACTGCAAGGCCGAAATCAAAGTCGGGTCCCGGGCCAGCAATTGTGGAACGATGGCGTTTCGACGCAATTCGCTCAGCAGGTTGCCGGAATAGAGCGCCAGACGCAGTTCAGCCCTGTTTCGGGTCGATTCCGTGAACCGATTGGTCAGCAGGCTGTTGGTGACCCAGACCGTCGCCGCAGCAGCAACCAGCAACACGAACACGGCCAGCCGCAAGCGCCACCCCAAAGGGGCACCGCGGCCAAATAGATTTGTCCAGCCTGATTGCGCGTCGGAACTCATGCACCGAAGCTACGCTTCCGCGCCCACGACCTCAAGTCACGCAGGTGTCAGTACACCCGACAATGCGCGGAAGAGCGCCACTCCGTCGGTACCGCCATGGGCCTCGTCCGCCGCCCGCTCGGGGTGGGGCATCATGCCCAGCACGCGCCGGTTGTGCGACAGGATCCCGGCAATATCCCCGCGCGAGCCGTTAGGGTTGTCGGTATAGCTGAAGGCGATCCGATCCTCGTCACGCAGGCGGGCAATGGTTTCGTCATCAGCGAAGTAGTTGCCATCGTGATGCGCGATCGGAATCTGAATCACGTCTCCGGCGTTGTAGCCCTGAGTAAAAGCGCTCTCGCTGGTCGCAACCTTCAGCCCAACGGTTCGACAGATGTATTTCAAGCCGGCATTGCGCAGCAACGCGCCCGGCAGGATGCCGGTCTCGGTCAGTATCTGGAACCCGTTGCAGATGCCGATGGCATAGCCGCCCCGTTCGGTGTGCTCGACCACCGCCTTGCAGATCGGAGACTGCGCGGCGATCGCACCGCAGCGCAGGTAATCGCCGTAAGAAAACCCGCCCGGCACGCCCACGATGTCCACGCCCTGCGGCAGTTGGGCATCCTTGTGCCAGACCATGTCGACCTGAAATCCGGCCTGCTCAAAGGCGACGGCAAGATCCCGGTCACAGTTGGACCCCGGAAAAACGACAACCGCTGCGCGCATGGGAAACCCTCCTTGGGGATGACGGTCAGAGAATTCAGACCAGTTCGATCTCGTAACGCTCGATGACCGTGTTGGCCAACAGCTTCTCGCACATTTCGGCCACATCGGCCTTGGTCGCGCCATCGGCCAGTTCCAGGTCAATCACCTTGCCCTGCCGGACGCCCTGCACCTTGTCGAACCCCAGTGCGCCCAATGCGTGGCGCACAGCCTCGCCTTGAGGGTCCAGAACCCCGTTCTTGAGCATTACGTGCACCCGTGCCTTCATCGTCGCAACTCCACCTGTGGCCCGCCGCGCCGGGGCCTGTTCCGTTGCGCGGGGGATAGCGCGACTGACCGCGCAGAACAAGCCTTTGTGATGCGGTCGAATGACCGCAGGCGCTTCATCTTGAGGAATTCAATTGCCTGGGCTGCCCGTCAGCCCGGGATAATGTGCATCAACCGCGTTGAAGATGCCGGTCAGAACCATTTCGACGGCCACAGCAACCAGCAGGATCGCCATGATCCGGGTCAGCACATTGATCATCGTCTCACCCACAAGACGCGAGATGCTGTCAGCAAACAACAGGCCGAGCCCGACTATGAAACAGGCGATCAGGATCGCCGAGCCAAGGGTCACAAGTTCGGCCCCATCCGACAGTTGATGCGAGAACACGATCGTCACGGCAATCGTGCCCGGGCCAATCGTCAACGGGATCGCCAGTGGAACAACGGCAAAGTTCAACTTGCGCGCGTGACCATCGACCACGGCCGCCTGATCGCCCGGCGCCCGGTCTTGCGCGTTCAGCATCGACATGCCGATCCCGAAGATAATCAGCCCGCCGGCCACGCGAAACGAAGGAACGTCGATCCCGAAGACAGCCAACACCTCTTCACCTATAGCGACCGAGATCAGTGCGATCACCGTCACCGAGGCCATCACGATCATCGCTACCCTGCGCCGTTCGGCAGGTGTGCAGTCGCGCGTCATGCTCAGGAAGATCGGGATGTTGTAGAGCGGGTTGAATATGGCCAGCACGGCAGCCAGAAACTTCAGGAAAACCGCTTGATCGAACAACGCGCTCATTCAGTGTGCCACCTTGGTTAGCGGACCGGGTTGGTCGGTCAACCCGAAGATGCGTGACAGGGGCCTGACCTGTCAAACCCGCAATGAAAAATGCGCCGCCCCGAATAGGAGCAGCGCATCCTTGTTAGGCCCTGCCAGTCGGCGCGATCAGTTGATCAGGGTGGGCTTGCTCACGTTGCTTTTCGGCAGAACGCCCAGGCGACGGGCGACCTCGGAATAGGCGTCGGTCAGGCTGCCCAGATCGCGGCGGAACACGTCCTTGTCCAGCTTTTGTCCTGTCTCGATGTCCCAAAGGCGGCAGCTGTCTGGGCTGATCTCATCAGCGACGATCAGGCGCTGGAAGTCACCCTCGTAGACACGACCGATTTCGATCTTGAAGTCGACCAGACGGATACCCACAGCCAGCATCACGCCGCTCATGAAGTCGTTCACCCGCAGCGCCAGGCTGAGGATGTCGTCCATGTCCTGCTGGCTGGCCCAGCCGAACGCGGCGATGTGCTCTTCGGTCACCAGTGGATCACCCAGCGAGTCGTCCTTGTAGCAGTATTCCACGATCGGGCGCGGCAGTTGCGTGCCCTCGGCAACGCCCAGCCGTTTCGACAGCGACCCGGCGGCATAGTTGCGGACGATCACCTCAAGCGGGATGATCTCGCAGCTGCGAACCAGCTGTTCGCGCATGTTCAGGCGGCGGATGAAATGGGTCGGCACGCCGATCTGGTTCAGACCGGTCATGAAGAATTCGCTCAGGCGGTTGTTCAGAACACCCTTGCCGTCGATCACGTCTTTCTTTTCCGCGTTGAACGCGGTGGCGTCATCTTTGAAATACTGAACGATCGTGCCCGGTTCCGGGCCTTCGTACAGGATCTTGGCCTTGCCTTCGTAAATCTTCTTGCGACGCGCCATGTGCGACCTTTCCAGGCTGGGGCGAGGGAATGAGTCCCATCGCGTTGGCGCTCTCATAGTGCAAGCCCCCCTTTCCCGCAAGTTCATGCATCCGAGAGGCTTTGACGCAGCGCAAATACCTTGCACCCGGCAGCGCGTATGGTCATATCATCAGGAAACACACTTTTACTTGAAGAGGCCCAACACCCATGACCACGTTCGACGAACGCGAAAACGCCTTTGAAGCAAAGTTCGCCCATGACGAAGAAATGCAGTTCAAGGCGCAAGCCCGTTGCAACAAGCTGCTGGGCCTGTGGGCTGCGGAAAAAATGGGCAAAAGCGGCGACGAGGCCGCCGAGTATGCAAAATCCGTCGTGATCGCCGATTTCGAAGAGGCCGGCCACGAGGACGTTGTGCGCAAGGTCGCCGCCGATCTGGGCGATCTTTCCAGCCCCGAGGAAATCCGCGCCAAGATGGCGGAACTGCTGCCCGAGGCCAAAGCTCAGGTGATGAGCGAAGCCAACTGAGGCATGCCGCCCACCTCATGATCTTCATGAGTATTATGAATTTGATTTGACGTCCCGGTCATGCGACACGGGGCGTCTAAATTTTTGGCCTTTGGGGCCACAACTCCGGACATCTCCAATGACCAACGCGCTGACCAGATTGCTGGAAACGAAGGACGCCATTCTTGCCGATGGCGCCACCGGAACGAACCTGTTCAACATGGGACTGCAATCGGGTGACGCGCCCGAGCTGTGGAACACCGACCAACCCGACAAGATCCGCGCTCTTTATCAGGGGTCGGTGAATGCGGGCAGTGACCTGTTCCTGACCAATACATTCGGCGGAACGGCTGCACGTCTGAAGCTGCACGACGCCCACACCCGCGTGGCCGAGTTGAACCGCATCGGCGCCGAACTGGCGCGCGAGGTGGCGGATGCCGCCGGACGCCCGGTGGTGGTTGCGGGCTCGGTCGGTCCGACCGGTGAAATCCTGGAACCTGTGGGCAGCCTGACCCATGCCGAGGCGGTCGAGATGTTCCACGAACAGGCCGAGGCGCTGAAAGCCGGCGGCGTCGACGTGCTGTGGGTAGAAACGATCAGCGCGCCGGAGGAATTCCGCGCCGCGGCCGAGGCTTTTGCCCTGGCCGACATGCCTTGGTGCGGTACCATGAGTTTTGACACCGCCGGGCGCACCATGATGGGCGTGACCTCGGCAGATCTGGCGCAACTGGTCGAAACCCTGCCCAACCCGCCGATCGCCTTTGGCGCCAACTGCGGCACCGGCGCGTCTGACATCCTGCGCACGGTTCTGGGTTTTGTGGCTCAGGGAACCGAACGCCCCCTGATCTCCAAGGGCAATGCGGGCATTCCGAAATATGTTGATGGCCACATCCACTATGACGGCACGCCCGAACTGATGGGCCGTTACGCAGCCATGGCGCGGGATTCAGGTGCGACCATTATTGGTGGTTGCTGCGGAACGATGCCAGCGCACCTGCGTGAGATGCGCAAGGCACTGGACACTGAACCCCGTGGCGCCCGTCCGTCGCTCGAGCAAATTACTGCAGTCCTTGGGCCTTTCTCGTCGGCCAGTGACGGAACCGGGGACGAGGCGATGCCCGAACGGCGCGCGCGTCGCCGCCGCCGGGCCTGATGGTCAGCGCCCCTCGAACCGGGGGGCGCGTTTCTCCAGAAATGCCACCACGCCTTCGGCGAAGTCGCGGGTGCGCCCACATTCTCCTTGCAGGTGCGCCTCGGTCGCCAATTGTTGCGGCAAGGTGTTTTCGTAGGTGCCTCTCATCGCCTTTTTGATCGCGGCAAAGCCCGCAGTCGGCCCTTTGGCCAGGTACTCGGCGCGCTTGCGCCAGTGCGCGGCGAATTCATCGTCGGCAACCGCCTCGTAGATCATGCCCCATTGGTCGGCCTGACGCGCAGAAATCTTGTCGGCGAACAGGGCCGCACCCATGGCTTTGGCCAGACCCATTTGGCGCGGCATGAACCACGTCCCGCCGGCGTCCGGCAAAAGACCGATCCGGGCAAAGGCTTGCAGGAAATAGGCGCTTTCGGTCGCAATAACCACATCGGCACACAGGGCTAGGTTGGCCCCTGCCCCCGCCGCGGGACCGTTCACGGCCGCGATCGTCGGCACCGGACAATCATGAACAGCTTCCAGCATCGGTTCATATTCGTCGCGCAGCGCGCGTTCCAAATCGATCTTGCCAGTGCTGGACGCATCGCCCAGATCCTGGCCGGAGCAAAACGCCGGACCCGCGCCCGTCAGAACGATTGCACGCGCGTCATGAGCGGCTTTTTTCATCGCATGGGTAATCTCGGCGCGCATTTTCGTCGTAAGCGCGTTCATCTTGTCCGGCCGGTTCAGCGTGACCACAGCCAGACCGTCCGTGATGTCCAAAAGCACCGTTTCGTATTCCATGAAGTCCTCACATGCGCAGAATTTCCCGAACCCTGACGCAAATGCCGCGCAAGGGAAAGGCAAACCGCACGTCAGTCTTCAAGAATCCGGCGCAGGCGCTCTTTCTCGTCGTCACTCAATCCGTCTACGGCGGAGGTCTCGTCAACCCGCGCACGACCGCGCAGGAAGTTCCACCCCAGACCCGCCGCAATCAACAGCATGGCCGGCCCTGCCAGCCACAACAGAAGGTTCGCCCCCGTGGTCGTGGGTTTGAGCAGCACGTATTCTCCGTAGCGGTCGACGATATAGGCAACCGCTTCTTCATCGGTGTCGCCCGCGACCAGCCGTTCGCGCAGCAAAATGCGCAGGTCACGGGCCAGTTCCGCGTTGCTTTCGTCGATGCTTTCGTTTCGACAGACCAGACAACGCAGGCCCGTACTGATGTCTCGTGCTCGGGCTTCGAGCGCCGGATCCTCCAGGACTTCATCCGGCTGGACCGCCATCAGCGGCGATGCCAGCAACAACAACAAAACGATCAGACGTTTCATTCCGCAGGTACCCCGCTTACCGGGGCCTTGCGCGCGCCTGCGGCCACCCGGAAGCGGCGGTCGGACAAGCTGAACAATCCGCCCAGAGCCATCAGAATGCAGCCTCCCCAAATCCAATTCGCAAGAGGTTTGATGTAAGTACGCATGACCCAGCCGCCATCGTCCTGCTGATCCCCGATGACCACGTAGACATCACGCAGAAAACGGTAGTCAATCGCAGCCTCGGTCGTGGGCATGGCGGCCACCGGATAGGTCCGTTTTTCCGGGTTCAACGTAGCTATCTCTCGACCATCTTTTTGAACCTGCACATCGGCCATGGTGGAGAAATAGTTCGGCCCCTCAACCTCGCGCACGCCGTCCAGAGTGAACGAGAAACCGCCCACGTCGAAGGTTTCCCCGATACGCGCAACACGGATGTCCTCGACCTCCCAGGCGGTCAGGCCGGCAATCGCAAAGATCGTGACCCCCAGACCGGTATGGGCGATCGCCTTGCCCCAATCCGCACCCGGCAGACGCATCAGACGCCGGAAGCCGCCGGTACGGCCTGTACGGCTCCACAGATCGACCGCGGCGCCGAAGGTGATCCATGCGCCAAGGAACAAACCAACCGGCCCGAGCGCGCTGCGGCTCGTCTGCAGCACCCAAACCAGTACGGCCAGCGAAACGGCCAGAACAAACGCATAGCGCAGTTGCCATGCGACGCGGCCCAGCCTGCCGCGCTTCCACGGCAGCATCGAGCCCAGCGGCAATGCGATGCCCAGCACCACCATGAACGGCGTAAAGGCCGCATTGAAGAACGGTGCCCCGACCGAGAGCTTTCGGTCGAACATCATCTCGGCAACCATCGGCCACATGGTCCCGAAGAACACGACAAAACTGCTGACAGCCAGCAGGATATTGTTCAGCACCAATGCGCTTTCACGGCTGACCATTCCGAACAGCCCCTTGGCCTCCATCGCCTGCGCCCTGGCGGCGAACAGGATCAGCGCTCCGCCGATGAACGCCACCAGAATGAACAGGATGAACACACCACGCTCAGGATCGTTTGCGAAGGCGTGAACCGACGTCAGAAGGCCCGAGCGCACGATGAAGGTGCCGATCAGAGAAAAGCCAAACGCAATGATCGCCAACAGAATGGTCCAGCTTTTCAAGGCTTCGCGCTTTTCGACCACGATAGCCGAGTGCAACAGGGCGGCGGCCAGGAGCCACGGCATGAAAGACGCGTTTTCCACAGGATCCCAGAACCAGAACCCGCCCCAACCCAGTTCGTAATAGGCCCACCAGGATCCCAACGCGATGCCGATGGTCAGGAATATCCACGCTGCCAGGGTCCACGGTCGAACCCAACGACCCCACGCCGCGTCCACCCGCCCCTCGATCAGGGCAGCGACAGCAAAGCTGAATGCCATGCTCAGGCCCACATATCCAAGGTACAGAAACGGCGGATGGAAAGCCAAACCGGGATCCTGCAGCAAGGGGTTCAGATCGCGGCCGTCAAACGGCGCCACGGGAAGCCTGTCAAACGGGTTGGAGGTAAACAGGATGAAGGCGTAGAACGCCACCCCGATTGCGGCCTGCATCGCCAAGACACGGGCCTTGAGCGTGGGTGGCAAACCCTGGCCGAAAAGTGCGGCCGTTGCGCCAAAAAGCGCCACGATCAGCACCCACAACAGCATCGAGCCTTCGTGGTTTCCCCAGGTTCCGCTGATCTTATACAGCATCGGCTTCAGAGAGTGGCTGTTTTCCACCACGATACGCAGCGAGAAATCCGAGGTCGCAAAGGCCCACACCAGCGCAGCGAAGGCAAATCCTGTCAGAAGACATTGAGCAATAGCCGCGGGCTCCGAGAACAGCATCCATGACGGCCAGCGTTTTGCGGCGCCGATCAATGGCACGACTGTCTGAACTATGGCCACCATGAAGGCCAGGATGAGGGCGAAATGTCCAAGCTCGGTAATCATGGGCTCGGGTATAATCCCGCGCCCGGGCAAGCGCCAATCACTTTCGCCGCAATCAGGCGCACATAGTGTCGCGGGTCAGGCGCGCTGCAGACGCCGCCAGTCCTCAAGCGCCGGGTTGTGATCGGGGATGATCACCTGGGCCGTCAGTTCGGCATCCGGCCCCGGATCGGCGGCTCCCGGACTTTCCGCTCGCATCTCGTGAAGAGCTTGCAAGTTGGCCATGACCTGTGGCGCCCGCATCATCGTAACTGAGATATCACGCTGAAGGTCCTGAACCTTCGCTTGGTGCCGCGCGCCGAAATAGAACGACACGATGACGCCCAGTAGCCACCACAGCGGCTCGGGCACCAGCGCAATTCCCTGCATCCGCGCCGCAAACCATAGTGGATCGACCATCGCGGCCACGAACAAACCCAATGTCCCCAGCGCCAATGCAGGCCTTGGCAACCGATTCAAACCATCCATGAAACGGTCAAACCCGCCTTTGCGGGGAGCCTCGAATTCCGCGCCGAACTGGTTCATCGCGTGTCCGCGCAGCGCAACAGCGCGTTCCGCACCGGCCTCCGAGTTCTCGCGGAACACCTCGGCAGTTTCGCGCACCACGTTGCGCCCACCACCTAACAGAAGATCGAAAACACCTGCGATCAGTCCCATGCGGCTATCCTTTGCTGAAACTCGGCCATGCTCAGGTGATAGGGCGGAGATAGAAACTGCTCGGCTCGGCGGATCCAACCCCCTTTCCCACCGTTTCGGCTGCGCACGTATTTGCGCAAGGCTGGACGTCGGTCAGCAAGCCGGAAATAGTAGTTCCTTCGTGCCACCCCATACGCGTCGCGCAACACCACCGGATCGGGTTTTGCGGCCTGATCGCACGCCCCAGCCGTTCGCGGCCCCAAAACGCCATCCACGGCGAGCGAAAATCCCATCTGCACCAAAAGACGCTGCAGGATGCGCACCGCCTGTCCGCCCGCATTCACGTACATATCGAACAGCGTCGGCTGCAGCGCGTCGGGCACCCGTGCGAGACCGGGCTTTTGATAGTAATGCGTGATGAAAATCGCGACGGCCTGTTCCCGGCCAAGCGCCATCACGTCGCGGCGATCGACAGTGCCGTCACGCGTCAGGTCAAGGCCCAACCGTCGCATCGTGTGGATTGTGACACCGTATTTCGTGGCCCCTCCGGGGTCGTCCGGATCATCGACGAAGCCGCCCTCGCGGGCTATGATCTCGTTGGCAATCTGCTGAACCGACTGCATGCTGCACCTCCGTGTTCATATGCGGCACACGGTCCGGTGAAATCCTTAAATCCATGAAACGAAGAAGGGCGCTGCACGACCAGATCGCGCAACGCCCTTGAACACTCATTCAGGCAACTTGCCGAAGGCTGTCCTGTTTCAGCTGTCTGCCGGCTCTTCGTAGACGCCCTGCTCCTTCAAGGCATCGATGACCTCTTTGGGCATATAGGTCTCGTCGTGTTTTGCCAGAATTTCAGTGGCTTGGAACACGCCATCAACGTAGCTTCCGGTGCCGACCATCCCCTGACCCTCGGAAAACAGATCAGGCAAGACACCGGTGAAGGCCACCTTCACGCTCTCACCCCCGTCGGTGACGGTGAACCGTACGGTTTCACCCTGCCCGCGTACGATCGAGCCTTCTTCGACCAAGCCACCGATGCGGAACACCTCGTTCGGCGCCGGCGGTTCGGCGATCACCTGGCTGGGCGAGCGGAAATAGTTGATCCCGTCTCGCATGGCATAGCCGATCAAGCCCGTCGCCAGGGCCAAAGCCACAAAAGCCAACAGAATGATCTGTACACGACGACGTTTCTTCAGCGTCTTCATCTCGCCCTCATGGGAACAGTGGGGCCATAACAAGCCCCGTCGTTTCGGGTTCACCTAACATCAGGTTTGCGTTCTGCAAGGCCTGTCCACTGCTACCTTTTGTCAGGTTATCCAGCGCCGCAATCACGATGGCACGGCGTTCGATCCTGTCAGCAACGACGCCGATATGGCAGAAGTTCGATCCGCGCACATGGTGGGTCGAAGGCGTTTCGCCAAAGGGCAGCATCTGAATGAAAGGCTCGTCTGAATAGGCTGCACACAGCGTTTCATAAACGCTCTGCGGATCACCCTTCACATACGAGGTCGCCAGAATGCCCCGGTTCGCGGGGATCAGGTGCGGCGTAAACTGGATGTGAACCGCGCGGCCCGCCAGTTTCGAGAACTCCTGATCGAACTCGCCCAGATGCCGGTGGGTACCGCCGACGGCATAGGCGTTGGTGCCCTCGCTCAGTTCGGCGTGCAGAAGGTTCTCTTTCAGCGCACGCCCCGCCCCGGAGACAGCGCATTTCAGATCAAGAATGATGTCATCCAGGTCGATAACACCGGCCGCGATCAACGGCCGCAGCACGTACTGCCCCGTGGCAGCATTGCACCCGGTGCCAGCCACCAGCCGCGCAGCGCGGATGTCCTCACGGTAGAACTCGGTCAGTCCGTAGACGGCCTCATCCTGATGCGTGAGTGCGGCATGCGGATTGCCGTACCATTTCTCGTATTCATCGGGGTCGGCCAGCCGGAAATCCGCTGACAAATCAACGATTTTGAGGTCGGAGGGTAAATCCCGGATGACCTCCTGACTGGTCTTATGCGGCAGCGCGCAAAAGCACAGATCGATCTGGCCAAAGTCGATCTGCTCGATCTTGCACAGACGCGGCAAATTTAGATGGCGCAGATGCGGAAACACTTCTGCCATGGTCTGCCCGGCCTTGCGCTCGGCCGCCAGGGCGGTGATTTCCATGTTCGGGTGCTCGGCGATCAGCCGCACCAGTTCGGCACCGGTATAGCCCGAAGCGCCCAGGATTGCGATTTTGTGGGTCATGTCAGACCTCGTAGATTTATGTGACACGTCTGGCACCCGCCGACATGACAGGTACCGAATAAATTCATGACAGGGGCCGGTCCTTGACCTAAGTCAGGCGGCCTTGAAGGTGATCTGTCGTCGGAGAAATTGCGTTGCCCGGTCACTGACCTTCTGCGGATTGCCTGTGGTCAGGTAACCCGCCTCACCCCCGCCCAGCATATCCGGATGCCGCTGGAGATAATCCGCAAGGCTTTCGGCCACCAGGTCGCCTTGGCTGAACACTTGCACGTCCGGTCCCAACGCTGCCTGAAAGGCTTCGGCCATCAAGGGGTAATGGGTGCAGCCCAAGATCGCAGCCTGCGGTTGCGGCATCTTGCGCTTCAACGCGTCCACATGGCTCCGCACAAGGGCTTCGGCCAGGATCATGTCACCGTCCTCGATGGCATCGACCACGCCACCGCAGGCCTGCGCCTCAACATCGACGCCGATGGCGCGGAACGCCAGTTCACGCTGAAACGCGCGGCTTGCCACGGTTGCCGGCGTGGCAAACAGAGCCACATGTTTGACCGCCACCTCGCGCGGGGGGCTGTTGTCGCCCCACTGGCGCTCGGTCAGCGCCTCGATCAGCGGCACGAACACACCCAGCACGCGCTTGCCCTGCGGCACGCCCTCTTCCTGCATCCGCCGAAGCGCCGCGGCGCTGGCTGTGTTGCAGGCCAGAATCACCAGATCGCAGCCGCGCGACCACAGGTCCTGCACCGCGTTTCGGGTCAGGTTGTAGATATCCTCGGCGTTGCGCACGCCATACGGCGCGTGCGCGCTGTCCGCGTAATACAGGAAATCCACCTCCGGCAGACGTGTCTGCGCGGCGTTCAGGACGGTCAGCCCGCCCAATCCGGAATCAAAGATGCCTACTGCCATTTGCCCCTTCAGGCGCGATGCCGTTCCTCGAATTCATAGCCATAGTCATACGACTTCAGCGGCTTCGGAGACAGCTCATACGTGGCTTTGCGCAAGAAATCCATCATCTTGCGCGTATCGCCGGCCAATGGGTCCAGAACGTCGCGACCGATGGGCTGCCCCACGACCACATCCACTGGGGTATCGACACGCTTTTTGAACTCTTTGATCAGCAAACCCATGCGCAGCGTCACATGCAGATGGCTGGCGATCTGGAACAGGCGTGAGGTGTGCCCATCAAAGAACAAAGGCACCACGGCGGCATTTGACTTGGCTACCATCCGCGCGGTGAAACCGCGCCAGCCCGGGTCCATCGGGTGCGCGAAGGGTCGCGCCGCCGTGCTGACCGTGCCACCGGGAAAAATCCCGATTGCCCCACCCTGACCTAGATAATCCAGGGCGGTTTTTCGGGTCTGCAGGTTCAGCCGCATCGCCTCTTTCGTCTGATCGAAAGAGATCGGCAGGATGATCCGGTTCAGATCCTCAGCCTTGTGGAATACATGGTTGGCCAGAATCCGGAAATCTCCGCGGGTCTGGGACAGTACATGCCCCATCATCAGCCCATCAAGAATCCCGTAGGGGTGGTTGGCGATCAGGATCAGCGGGCCGTCCTTGGGGATGTTTGACAACGCCCCGCCCACCACGTTCAGGCTCAGCCCGTAGCGTTCGACCATGACCGACCAGAAATCACGGCCATTGGCGACCTCGCGCTCGTAGCCATCCGCGCGCCGGATCAGACGCAGCCGACCGGTCGTGTTCTCCATCAGTTTGATGACCATGCGCCCACCCCGCGTTTCTGCAGAATGGGCGTAGGAAATGTCCCGAGCGACTTGGCGACGTGATTTCATCACGGGTCTCCGGCGTGGCCGTCATTGGACGGCGCGGACGGGAACCCTACCGCGCCTCCATGACACCGATATGACGTTACTCGGCCGCGGCCCGCGTCTCGGTCCCTCCCTGCCGGATCACGGCCAGAAGTTCCTCGCGCCGCTTGGCGGCCTTGGCTTCGTTGGCGGCCAATACCGGACCGAAACCGCGGATGTCCAGCGGCAACCGCGCCAGCGCGACAATCGCATCACGGGTGTTGTCATCCAGCTTGGGCAGGACCTCTTTCATGTCCGACTCATACTGACGGATCAAGGCCCGTTCCATTCGGCGCTCGGCGGTATAGCCGAAGATGTCCAGCGGCGTGCCACGTAGCCCCTTCAGCTTGGCCAGAACCTTCATCGGCCCCAGCAGCCATTCGCTGAATTGCCGTTTGCGCGGACGCCCGTCCGGCCCTTTGCCCCCCAGGATCGGCGGAGCAAGGTGGAAGGTCATCTTGATGTCGCCGTCGAATTCGGCGGCGGCCTTGTCGCGGCTGTCCAGCAGCAGGCGGGCCACCTCGTATTCGTCCTTGTAGGACAACAGCTTGTGATACCCACGCGCGACTGCATCCCGGCCCTTCGGGTCTTCGATCGACTCGACCAGCTTGAGATAGCGCCTGGACAACCGTTTGCCCTGATAGGCCACCAGATGATCGGCCCGGAAGGCGATGGCCTGCTCGGGTGTCTTGGGCAATTCGGTCACCGTGGGGGTCACGATGCGCGCCACTTCCTCGGGATGAAGAACCGCCCAGCGGCCGACCTCGAAGGCGCGCTTGTTGCGCTCAACCGCGGCGCCGTTCAGCTCGATCGCGGTCATGATCGCGTCGTGGCTGACAGGCAGCAGACTCCGCTGCCAGGCCGCCCCGAACACCATCATGTTGGAATAGATCGAATCGCCCATCACCGCGCGTGCCAACTCGGTCGCGTCGAACAGGGCAAGACCGTCCTTCAGTCGCGCTTCCAGCGCCAGTTCCAGCCGGTCGACCGGAATGTGGAATTCGGTGTTGCGCGTGAAATCGCCGGTGATGATCTCGTGGCTGTTGACCACCGCGCCGGTCTGACCAGTGCGCGTCAGGCCCAGCGTCTTGGCCCCGGCCGACACCACGAGGTCACCGCCGATCAGCGCATGCGCCTCACCCGTAGCCACGCGAATGGCGCTGATGTCTTCTGGCTTGTTGGCCAGGCGACAGTGGATATGCACCGCGCCCCCCTTCTGCGCCAGACCGGCCATTTCCATCATGCCCGCGCCCTTGCCGTCGATCTGCGCGGCCTGCGCCAGAACCGCCCCGATGGTCACGACGCCGGTGCCGCCGACGCCGGTGATGACCACGTTGTGCGTGCCGTCGATCCGCGGCAGAACCGGTTGCGGCAGATGGGGGATGTCGATCTCGGTGGTGGCCTCCTTGCGGATACTGGCGCCCTCCAGCGTGACGAAGGACGGGCAGAATCCGTTGAGGCACGAGAAATCCTTGTTGCAACTGGACTGGTCGATCGCCCGCTTGCGGCCCAGCTCGGTTTCTTTGGGCACGATCGAGACACAGTTCGACTGCACCCCGCAATCGCCGCAGCCCTCGCAGATGTCCGAGTTGATGAACACGCGCTTGTCCGGGTCCGGGAAGGTACCGCGCTTGCGGCGGCGGCGTTTCTCGGCGGCGCAGGTCTGGACGTAGACGATGACCGACACGCCTTCGATCTCGCGGTACTTGTTCTGAACCGCCATCAGCTCGGCCCGTTCGTGGGTTTCCACGTCGCCGGGCAGCGCCTTGAAGTTCACGTCTTCCTTTTCGTCATAGACGACGGCCACATGCTGGACGCCCATGGCCTTGACCTCGCGCACGATGCGCTCGGCGGTCAGATGGCCCTCGTTCTCCTGCCCGCCGGTCATGGCGACCGCGTCGTTGAACAGGATCTTGAAGGTGATGTTGGTCCCGGCCGCCAGCGCCGCCCGGATCGCCTGAACGCCCGAGTGGTTGTAGGTGCCGTCGCCCAGGTTCTGGAACACGTGTTTCGTGGTCGAGAACGGCATCTCACCGATCCAGTTGGCGCCTTCGCCGCCCATCTGGGTAAAGCCGGTGGTCTCGCGATCCATCCACTGCACCATGTAGTGACAGCCGATCCCGGCATAGGCCCGGCTGCCCTCCGGCACTTTGGTCGAGCTATTGTGCGGACAGCCTGAGCAGAAATACGGCAGCCGCGTCGCGATCTCCTGCGCGTTGTCGTTGCGGCGCGCCTCTTGCAGGCTGGCCAGTCCGGCGCGGATACCCTCGGTTTCGCGGCCTTCTTCGATGAAGATCCCGCCCAGCTTTTCGGCGATCATGATCGGATCAAGCGCGCCGCGGGTCGGGAACAGCTCTTCGCGGTGCAGCGTGCCTGCCCCGCCCTTGTACCAGCCGTACACGCGACGTCCGCGACGGTCGTCAAAGATCGCCTCTTTGACCTGCACTTCGATCAGCTTGCGCTTTTCTTCGACGATGATGATCAGGTCCAGCCCCTCGGCCCAATCATGGAACCCCTTCATGTCCAACGGGAAGGTCTGGCCGATCTTGTAGGTGGTGATCCCAAGCCGTTCGGCCTCGGCCTCGTCGATGTTTAGTAGCGACATGGCGTGGACCAGGTCCAGCCAGTTCTTGCCCGCCGCGGCAATGCCGATCTTGGCGCCCGGCTTGCCCCAGACCCGCCGGTCCATCCGGTTGGCGTGTGAAAACACTTCGGCTGCGAACCGCTTGTAGTCGATGATCCGCGCCTCCTGCAGGTGCGGCGTGTCGCCCAGCCGGATGTTCAGCCCGCCCTCGGGCATGTCGAATTCCGGCGTCACCAGTTGCATCCGGTCGGGCCGGCCATCCACGACCGAGGTCACCTCGATCGTGTCCTTCATCGTCTTGAGGCCAACCCAGACCCCGGCAAACCGGCTGAGCGCAAAGCCGTAGATTCCATAATCAAGGATTTCCTGCACCCCGGCCGGACTGACGACGGGCATGTACATGTCGACCATCGACCATTCCGACTGGTGCAGCACGGTCGAGCTTTCGCCGGTGTGGTCGTCGCCCATCGCCATCAGGACGCCACCATGCTTGGCAGTTCCGGCCATGTTGGCGTGACGCATCACATCGCCGGACCGGTCCACACCCGGCCCCTTGCCGTACCACAGGCCGAACACGCCGTCATACTTTCCATCGCCGCGCAGACCCGCCTGCTGGCTGCCCCACAGGGCTGTGGCGGCCAGGTCCTCGTTCAGACCGTATTGAAAGGTCACATCGCACTCGGCCAATTGCTTTTCGGCGCGCGACATTTGAAGATCGACCGCACCCAGCGGAGACCCCCGGTATCCGGTGACCAGACCGGCAGTGTTTAGACCGGCGGCGGTATCGCGTGCCTTCTGCATCATCATCAGACGAACAAGCGCCTGCGTACCATTCAAAAGCACCGGGCTTTTGGTCAGATCGAAACGGTCATTGAGCGAAATCTTTGGCTGACTCATCAGACGCCTCCCCACGTCGGAATAGTGTGCTGCATTTGACGTCATTTTAGGTCACAATTTCTGACCTGTATACAAAATTCCCCCTGTTCTGTAACGATTTCCCCGTTTGAATATGGAATTTGTTACCTCTTTCATATAGGGCTGCCAAAGGATAACGAAAGTTGCGACGATGAATTGGGACAAGCTCAGAATATTTCACGCGGTAGCTGACGCCGGCAGCCTGACGCATGCCGGAGACAAGCTGAATCTGTCCCAATCCGCCGTCAGCCGTCAGGTTCGCGCGCTTGAGGAATCGCTGGGCGCCACGCTGTTCCACCGCCACGCCCGCGGTCTGATTCTGACGGAACAGGGCGAGCTTCTGTTCGATGCAACAACGGCCATGTCAAAGCGTCTGGACGCTGCCGCGGCGCGAATCCGCGACAGCGAGGATGAGGTCTTTGGAGTCCTGCGGGTCACCACGACTTTTGGCTTCGGGACCCTGTGGCTGGCGCCGCGCCTGCCCAAGCTGTATGAGCAGTATCCGGACCTGAACATTGACCTGATGCTCGAAGAACGCGTGCTGGATCTTCCGATGCGGGAAGCAGATGTCGCGATCCGGATGAAAGAACCCAGTCAGGCCGATCTTGTCCGCAAGCGTCTGATGACCGTCCGAATGATGTTGTATGCGACCAAGACCTACCTGGATTCGCACGGTGGCGCGCCCCAGACGCTGGAGGACATTTCGAAACACCGCCTGATCTGTCAGACCCCCGCCGCACCCCAAGTTGGCGTTGGCGCGTCGATGGTCAGTCACCTGATGACCTACGAACCCAGCTCACTGCTGACGGTGAACAACTACTTTGGTGTTCTGCAGGGTGTGCTGAATGACCTCGGAATTGGCGTCCTGCCCGACTACGTGACCGAGGATTTCCCCGACCTGGTCCCGATCCTGTCCGACATCGAGACGGCGAATGTGCCTGTGTATTTGGCCTATCCTGAAGAACTGAGGCACTCAAAACGGGTCGCAGCGTTCCGAGATTTCGTTCAGGATGAAATCATTGCGCATCGCAAGCAGCTGAAACATTTGGGAAAACTGTAGCTATGCACTCGCGGCATAGCGGACATGCCCTCAATGCGTCCAAAAAACCTTGATCGTTCACAAAGTGATCCCTAAATGAGCACTCGAAGGCGATGATGCTGAAACGCTCATCATCTTCATACCTCCCTGTTGGACTACGGCCGAGCTTAGTGCTCGGCCTTTTTTTTGGCCTGCACCCCTGCGCGCGGGGCCAAATCGTTTGGAATTATTTTGCCAACGGGCCTATGATCGCGAAAAACCATAATATTTCGTGTTCGAGGACAAAGTTTATGACCAGCCTACTCCGCCTGTTTTTGATGGCGTTGGTATCCGTCACGTTCCTGGCCCGGCCAAGCATGGCCCAGAGCACCAGCGAACCCACCACCAGCCATGTCACCATCCCCGAAGATCTGACCCCCGAACAGGTCGACGATCTGGTGGCGCGAATGTCTGACGATCAGGTCCGGGCCATTCTGCTGGAACGGCTTGATGCGGTCGCGGCGAAACAGGCCGAAACGCAGACATCCCGGAAGGGGCTGCTGCAAACGATCTCATCCTCGGCGGGCGACATGGCTGCGTCTTGGCTGGATGTCATCCGCAAGGTTCCGCTGCTGGTTTCCGCGCAGGTCGAAGCCTTCAGCAATTTCGGAAACAAGTTTGGCGCAAGCGGTCTGGCAACCCTGTTCGGATTCACCTTCTTGGCGCTTGCAATCGGGTATGCCGCAGAAACGGCGGTTGGCCTTTGGACCCGCCGTTGGATCAAAGTCGTCGATGGGGATGCCTCGACCAACCTAAAAGGCGCCGTAGTCTTTCTGTTCAAGCGCTTCTGCGTCGAGTTTCTGGGGCTGCTTGTCTTTTATTACACGCTGGTCTTCGTCGGGCGTCGGTTGCTGGACGAACAACAGATTGCCCAGGCCGCACCGTTCGTGTTCTTCCTGATCTGGTTCCCCCGCCTGGGAGCCGCGATTTCCCGTTTCATTCTCGCCCCGAAGCAGAGCAACCTGCGCCTGGTCAACGTGAATGACAAATGGGCAAAATACCTGCATCGGAACCTGATCGGCCTGTTCCTACTGATCGGGTTCACCCTGTTCATCCTGGATTTCAATGCGATGAATGGCGTAATGCCGGGTGAATCGCGCCTTGGTTTCTGGCTGAACACCGCCATCCATATCTATGTCGGCGTCATTGCATGGACTGCCCGCAACGGTCTGACCGACATGATGCGTGGTTCCGATCCGGATCGCACCCATTTCGACGAAGAAGTCGCCCGCTACTATCCGTATTTTGCGATCGCCGTGTCGGCGGGTACCTGGCTTTTGGTCGAGTTCCTCGCCGCTCAGCGTAATCCGGCCGTGTTTGCCCTTCTGGCCGAAGGCGCGCATTTCGTCACGATGTTCTGGCTGTTGATCGCACCGGCACTCGACACGCTAATCCGAGGGCTGACCCGGCACCTGCTGCCGCCGATGATGGGCGATGGTCCGATCGCGGAACGTGCCTACAAATCGACCAAACGCAGCTACATCCGCATCGGACGCGTTCTGGCCGGCATTCTGGTCATTCTGATGATTGCGGATGCCTGGAACCTGGACCTGCAGGATATTGCGGGCGGGGACTCGGAAACCGGCAGCAAACTGGTTCAGTTCTTCATCATCATCGCAATCGGCTACATCCTGAACGAGGTGGTCTCGCTTTGGATCAACCGCCGGCTTGCCAAAGAGCAAACAGCTTCGGAGCAGAGCCCCGATGAGGAAGCCGGCGAAGGCGGCGGTGCCGGCGGCTCGCGCCTGGCCACGGTTCTGCCTTTGCTGCGCGTGACTGCTCAGGTGGCCATCGCGGTGATCTTCGCCTTGCTGGCGCTGGGCGCTCTGGGCTTGGACATCACGCCGCTTTTGGCTGGTGCCGGTATCCTGGGTCTGGCCATCGGCTTTGGTGCGCAGAAACTGGTCTCGGACATCGTGGGCGGCATCTTCTTCCTGATCGACGATGCTTTCCGCGTGGGTGAATATGTCGATGTGGGTGGCACCACCGGCACGGTAGAGAAGATTTCGATCCGCTCCATGCAGCTGCGCCACCATCGCGGTCCGGTGCATACCATCCCTTACGGTGAGATTCAGAAGCTGACCAACTACAGCCGCGACTGGGTCATCATGAAGCTGAAATTCACCGTGCCCTTCGACACTGATCCGAACAAGGTCAAGAAGATCTTCAAGAAGATCGGCGCCGAGATGATGGAGGACCCGCTCCACAAGGATGGCTTCCTGCAGCCCTTCAAATCGCAGGGCGTGTTCGACTTTGACGATGTCGGCATGATCATCCGCGGCAAGTTCATGGCCAAGCCCGGCAAGCAGTTCACCCTGCGCAAGGAGATCTTCAACCGGGTCAAGGCCGCCTTCAAGGAGAACGGGATCGACTTTGCCCGCCGTGAGGTGCGCGTCGCCATCCCCGGTTTGGAAGAGGCCGAAAACCTGACCGAACAGCAGAAAGCGGCGATCGGCGCGGCCGCGGCCGACGCAGTGAACAAGAAGGAAGAGCCGCCTCAATAACGGCGGTGGGACAGTGGCGCATGCGCTGCTGTCCCCGTCATTCCGGTGGTGCAACCTGCATTTCCCGGTCGCAGACCGCTGCATTCTGCCAGCAAATAGCGGGTTCCTGTTCGCTGCGCGCTCTTGACCCTTTCCCAAATCGCCCGGTTGCCCTAAAAGGCCCGCAATCCCGGCCACCTTGGAAACAGGACACACGATGCAAGAGCCCGCCATCACACCGGATCTGATTGCCGCACACGGGTTGAAACCCGAAGAATACGACATGATCCTCGAGATTATCGGGCGCGAGCCGACCTTTACCGAGCTGGGGATTTTCTCGGCCATGTGGAACGAGCACTGTTCTTACAAATCCTCGAAGAAATGGTTGCGCACCCTGCCCACCTCGGGCCCTCAGGTGATCTGCGGACCCGGTGAAAACGCCGGTGTGGTCGATATCGGCGACGGGCAGGCCGTGGTCTTCAAAATGGAAAGCCACAACCACCCGTCGTACATCGAACCCTATCAAGGGGCGGCAACCGGCGTGGGCGGCATCCTGCGCGACGTGTTCACCATGGGCGCGCGGCCCATCGCGGCAATGAACGCGCTGTCCTTCGGCGAACCCAACCACCCCAAGACCCGCCAGCTGGTCAATGGCGTGGTCGAAGGCATCGGAGGCTACGGAAACTGCTTCGGCGTACCGACCGTGGGCGGTGAAGTTCGATTCCACCCGGCCTACAATGGCAACTGCCTCGTGAACGCCTTTGCCGCCGGGCTGGCCGATGCCGACAAGATCTTCTACTCGGCCGCGTCGGGCGTGGGCATGCCCGTCGTCTATCTGGGCGCCAAGACCGGCCGCGACGGTGTGGGCGGTGCCACGATGGCCTCGGCCGAATTCGACGACACGATCGAGGAAAAGCGCCCAACCGTGCAGGTTGGCGACCCCTTCACCGAAAAACGCCTGATGGAGGCGACGCTGGAACTGATGCAGACCGGCGCCGTGATCTCGATTCAGGACATGGGCGCGGCGGGCCTGACTTGCTCGGCCGTCGAGATGGGCGACAAGGGCGGGTTGGGTGTCCGGCTGGACCTGGAAAACGTGCCCCAGCGCGAAGAAAACATGACCGCCTACGAGATGATGCTGTCCGAGTCCCAGGAACGCATGCTGATGGTGCTGAAGCCCGAGCTTGAGGCCGAAGCCCGCGCTGTGTTCGAGAAATGGGATCTGGATTTCGCAATCGTCGGTGAAACCATCGCCGAAGACCGTTTCCTGATCATGCACAACGGCGAAATCAAGGCCGACCTGCCGCTGTCGAAACTGGCCTCAACGGCACCGGAATACGACCGCCCCTGGGTCCCCACCTCGGCGGCCGAAGATCTGGGCGAGGTACCGCAGATCGACCCGATCGACGGGCTGCGTGCGCTGATCTCGTCGCCCAACTACGCAAGCAAGCACTGGGTCTATGAGCAATACGACACCATGGTGATGGCTGACACGGCGCGTACGCCCGGTGTTGGAGCAGGCATGGTGCGCGTGCATGGCACCGACAAGGTGCTGGCCTTCACTTCGGACGTGACCCCGCGATACGTGCGCGCCAACCCCGAGGAAGGCGGCAAGCAGGCCGTGGCCGAAGCCTATCGCAACCTGACCGCCGTTGGGGCCAAACCGCTGGCCACCACTGACAACCTGAATTTCGGCAACCCCGAAAAGCCCGAGATCATGGGCCAGTTCGTCGGTGCCATCCAAGGCATCGGCGCCGCCGTGGCCGCGCTGGATATGCCGATCGTCTCGGGCAACGTGTCGCTCTACAACGAAACCGACGGTCAGGCGATCCTGCCCACACCGACCATCGGTGCCGTCGGCCTTTTGCAGCACGCCGACGAAATCATCGGCACCGAGGTGCGCGAAGGCCACGTTGCGCTGGTGATCGGCGAAACCAAAGGGCATCTGGGCCAATCCGCCCTGCTGGCCGAGGTCTTCAACCGCGAAGACGGCGACGCCCCGCATGTGGATCTGGATGCGGAAAGGCGCAACGGCGACTTCATCCGGGCCAACCGCGAGATGATCAAGGCCTGTACTGACCTGAGCGATGGCGGCCTTGCACTGGCTGCCTTCGAACTGGCCGAAGCCGCGGGCGTGGGTGTGCATCTTGATGACGCCCCGACCGAGTTCCTGTTCGGTGAGGATCAGGGCCGTTACCTGGTGGCCTGCAACTTCGATCAGGCCGAAGCGCTGATGATTGCGGCGGGCCAGGCTGGCGTGCCGCTGGTTTCGGTCGGTCGCTTTACCGGAGAAACCGTGCGGATCGGAGCGTCCGAAACTCCTCTGAGTGAACTCTCAGCGATGTATCGCAGCAGTTTTGCCGAAGCTGTCGCCTGAGCACGACGACGCTGAACCATACTCGGATCCTGCGCTGTTCGATCAGCGCGGGATCTGACTTTTTCAAGGGCGCTGCGCACCCTTGCGCGGGCTTCGGCATCGCTCTACATCTTTGAAAAGACCTTCAGGAGTATCTTAAATGCCAATGAGCGCCCACGAAATCGAACATCTGCTGCGCGAAGCCTTTCCGAATGCGGAAATTCAGGTCGGCGGCACCGATGGCGTACACATGTCCGCCATGGTCGTGGACGAAAGCTTTCGCGGGAAGAACAGGGTCCAGCAGCAGCGCGCGGTCTATGCGGCGCTGAAGGGCAAGATGGACGGCCCGGATGGCGAGCTGCACGCGCTGGCGTTGACCACGAAAGTACCCTAGTGATGAGGCTGACGGCGGCCAGTGCCATGCTCACTCTGGTGATGGCACGCGCTGCCTTGTGCATTCCGATGGCATCCGACAATTCGGTCACGTGACATGATCGGTTGGGTTGTTTGGATCGGGATATGTGTCGGCGGGCTGGTAGTTGCCGCGGCTCTGCTTGAAGCCTATCTGAAACGGAACAGAACAAGATGATTGTCGGATATGCGCCCCGACCCAAACGCTTTGAAACGCAGACCGTGGGAAGCCGACGGTGTGACAAAAGTCAATGTAATCGACGCGGTTCATGCGATGAACCAGCGTACTGAACCAAGAAACTGGTGGCGCAGCCGCCGATCGAAATGACCGCCCGATAGACGGACGAACGTAAACAAGGAAACGCGAAATGACCGACGTTAAGACCCAGATCGACGAAACCGTCAAAAGCAACGATGTGGTGCTGTACATGAAGGGCACCAAAGAAATGCCGCAGTGCGGATTTTCATCTCGGGTGGCCGGTGTTCTGAACTATATGGGTGTCGAATACACCGACGTGAACGTTCTGGCGGACGAGGAAATCCGTCAAGGCATCAAGGACTATTCGGACTGGCCGACCGTGCCTCAACTCTACGTCAAAGGCGAATTTGTGGGTGGTTGTGATATCATCACGGAAATGACCCTGTCAGGAGAGCTGGACACGCTGTTCGATGAAAACGGTGTCGCCTACAACAAAGAAGCCGCCGACAAAATCCGCGAGGCAAACGCCTGATCAGCCGCTCAGCGGCTGACACAGTCTTTCAAAATATCGGTTTCGCCGGTGGCTCCGGCCGCCGCGAAACTGACCATCGCGTTCCAGCCTTTCGACCGCAGGGTATACGTCCCCTGCCCGTTCACCGACTCGTAGCGGATACCCGAGCCGCTCTGGACCTGGCGCAACGCAATCAACTGACCATCGACGATCATCGCCGCAGCCCCTTCGCCGTCGGAGGGGTTGAAGTATGTCACGGGCAGCTCAACGCCATTTTCGCAGGTGAAGGTCACAGATAGGATGTCAATCTGTGCCAATGCCGGACCCGAGACCGCCCCGACCAACGCCGCCAGGCACAAACTCCGCAAATGTGTCATCTCGCGTTCTTCTCTTCGATCACCGAGGCCAGCGCCTCGGCTCGTGCCGCCATCTCTGCAAGTGTGTCGGTAACCGAGGGCGGGACAACGGCCACTTCGATCCGTTCTGGTTCTGGCGCGGGCGCACTGCGCATACGCTCCAATTCGCCTTCAACTTCGGCCAGCTTCGCCTCGAGTGTTTTGATGCGATCCTCGGTGGCCGCTGCTTTGTCGGCCAGCATCAGCCCTGCCATCAATAACATCCGCGACTCGGGCATACGGCCAATCTGGTCGGCCATCACCTGGGCCTCATCGTCCAGCATCTTCGCGGCTGCGTGCAGAAACGGTTCCTCGCCGTCCTGGCAGGAAACCTCAAATCCGCGCCCGCCAATATGAATGGTAACCTCGGGCATTACTCTACCTCTCCTTCGGCCAGGTTGGCGTGGGTCAGCAAAGGCTCAAGCCGCGCCAGAACCGCATGAGCTTCGGCCGCGTCGGTGGCGCGGGCGGCCCGGGTGGCCTCCAACTCGGCCACGGTTGCCTTGTTCAGAAGCTCGGCATCGGGAACGCCGTCCTCAGCAGCCTTGCGCAACTCGTCGACCGCTTCGCGCAATTGGTCATTTGCCTTGCGCAAGCGCTGCAGGTCATCATCAAGCCGCGACATGGCTGCGCCGTGGCTGGCGCGTTCGGCCCGCAGCATTTCCAGTTCGGCATTCAATTCGGGGATACGCTCTGAATCCTCCAGCTGCCGCCGCAATTCGGAGATCTCGGCCTTCAGCGCTGCAACTTCGTCCTGATTTTCCAGCGCGGCCTTGGCTTCGGACAGTTCGGCACGCGCGGCCTCGACGGTGGCCAGTTTGGCATTGGACTCGCCCAACTGGGCGCGCAAAGCGTCGATTTCCTGATCATGCCGCTCTTTCAGAGACTTCAGGCGCTCTTCCAATTGCGCATTGGCCAGCTTTTCCTCATCCAGGGCGGCGCGCAATTGTCCATCTTCGCTGCCCGCGACCGGACCCGCCGATTGCAACGCCTCGATCCCGGTGCCAATCCGATCCATCGCGGCCATGATGCGTCGCTGTAAGTCTTCGATCTGGCTCATTGCCCCTGTCACCTCTTTACCAAGGTTCGTTCTGTTTTTCCGATGGCCGAATCAATACGGCTCGTACCGGTACTTAGTCTAACGGAATGTTCGCCAAAATACCCACTCTTTGCTTTCAAAGGCTTGAGCAACACTCTTGAAGCGATGGCAATGCGCCGCGCCGGGTTCCGCTTGCACTTTGGGGGGTGGATGGTATTCAGCCCGCAATCTGCCGTAATCCAAAGGAACAACACCCGTGGACCTGACTGCGCTGCGCAATGCCAACCCTGAACACTGGGCGAAGGCTGCGGCCATTCGCACCCTGACCCTTGATGCTGTCGCCGCCGCCAATTCCGGCCATTCCGGAATGCCGATGGGCATGGCCGACGTCGCGACCGTGTTGTTTGAAAAACACCTGAAATTCGACGCCTCGGCCCCAAACTGGCCCGACCGCGACCGGTTCATCCTGTCGGCCGGCCATGGCTCGATGCTGATCTATTCCCTGCTCTACCTGACGGGCTACAGCGCAGTTACTCTGGACGAGATCAAGAACTTCCGCCAACTGGGCGCGAAGACCGCCGGCCACCCGGAAAACTTCCTGATTGATGGTGTTGAAACCACCACCGGTCCTCTTGGGCAAGGAATTGCTAACGCCGTCGGTTTTGCGATGGCCGAAGAAATCCAGCGGGCCCATTACGGCAAAAAGGTTGTCGACCACTACACCTATGTGATCGCCGGTGACGGCTGCCTGATGGAAGGTGTCAGCCAGGAGGCCATCACCCTGGCCGGTCGGCACGAGCTCAGCAAGCTGATCGTGTTCTGGGACAACAACAACATCACCATCGACGGCACCGTGGACATTGCCGACCGCACTGATCAGGTGCGCCGGTTCGCCGCTTCGGGCTGGCATGTGATCGAGATTGACGGCCACGACCCCAAGGCCATCGATGCGGCGATTGTGCAGGCAAAAGCGTCGAAGAAACCGACCATGATCGCCTGCGAAAGCCACATCGCGCTGGGGCATGCCGCGCAGGATACCTCGAAAGGTCACGGCGCATTGACGGATGCCGAACAGCTGCAGGCCGCCAAGGATGCATATGGCTGGCCGCACGGACCGTTCGAAATTCCGACCAAGGTGAAATCCGCGTGGGAAGCAATCGGCGCGCGTGGCGCAATGGAACGGAAAGCGTGGGAAGAACGTTTTGCCCAACTGTCCGAGCGAAAGCAGGCCGAGTTCAACCGCGCCTACGCGTTCGAGGCGCCGAAAAAGCTGGCTGGCGCCATCCGTGCCTTCAAAAAGCAGGTTTCCGAGGATCAACCCAAGCTGGCCACCCGCGCCTCGTCGGAAAAGGTGCTGAACGTCGTCAACCCGATCATGACCGAGACGGTCGGCGGTTCGGCGGACCTGACCGGGTCGAACAACACCAAATCAGCCGATATGGGCGTGTTCCTGCCGGAAAACCGCAAGGGCCGCTATATCCACTACGGCATCCGTGAACACGGCATGGCCGCGGCGATGAACGGCATGGCGCTGCATGGCGGCATCCGCCCCTATGGCGGCACCTTCATGGCCTTCACCGACTATGCGCGTCCGTCGATGCGTCTGGCCGCTCTGATGAAGATCCCCAGCGTTTTCGTGATGACCCATGACTCGATCGGTTTGGGCGAAGACGGCCCGACGCACCAACCGGTCGAGCATCTGGCGATCTCGCGCGCGACGCCGAACACCTATGTGTTCCGCCCCGCCGACACCGTCGAGACCGCCGAGGCCTGGGAACTGGCGCTGACCTTCAAGGACAGCCCCTCGGTTCTGTCGCTGACCCGTCAGGGCGTTCCGACCTTGCGCACTCAGCACAAGGCCAAGAACCTGACCGCCCAGGGCGCCTATGTTCTGGCCGAGGCCGAGGGCAAGCGTCAGGCGATCCTGATCGCCACCGGGTCCGAGGTGTCGCTGGCCATGGAGGCCAAGGCGATGCTCGAGGCCGAAGGGATCGGCACCCGCGTCGTTTCGATGCCCTGCATGGAGCTGTTCGCCGAGCAGGACGAAGCCTATCGCAAGAAGGTCCTGCCCGCCGGCCCCGTCCGCGTCGGTATCGAGGCCGCCGTCCGTGCCGGCGGCTGGGACCGCTGGCTGCTGGGCGAGCGTGGCCGCGAGGCCAAGGCCGGTTTCATCGGCATGTCGAGCTTTGGCGCGTCCGCTCCCGCAGGCGAACTGTACAAGCATTTCGGCATCACCGCCGAGGCGACGGTTGCCAAGGTCAAGGAATTGCTGGGCTGATCCAGCCGATCCGAGCAATCAAAGGGCGGCCATCGTGCCGCCCTTTTCTTTTGGGCCTCAATGGTCGGCTGTCTGCTCTGCCTTTTTGGGCCACAGCGGTGCGATGACCTTGGTCGCCAACGGGATCAGAACGAACCCCCAGGCCAGCCCGAACACACCGTCCATCGCAGCCTTGCTGATCCACTCCACCGCGCCAGCCCATTGATCGGACACGGCATGACCGGCCGCATAGGCCCAATCGTGGATGTGGTGCCCCAGCCAGCCAAAGCCCAGCACCTCGAGCCCATGGATCATGATCGAGCCGCCGACCCACAGCATCGCCGCCGTACCCACGACTGACAGGGTCTTCATGACCTTTGGCATCGCCTTGACCAGCCCGCGGCCCAGCCCGCGGCCAATCGGTGTCGGCGCGTTCTTGGCGAGATAAAGCCCGACATCGTCCATTTTTACGATCAACGCGACCGAGCCATAGACGGCAACCGTGACACCGATCCCCACAACCGCCAGCGTCGCCGCCTGCATCCAGACATTCGGCGCCTCGATGGCAGAAAGAGCGATGGTCATGATTTCGGCGGACAGGATGAAATCGGTCTTGATCGCGCCCTTGATCTTCTGCTCCTCCAGATGACCCGGATCGCGCACGCTCATGTCTTCTTCGATCACGTGGCTGCCATGCGGGAACAGCACGTGAAAAATCTTCTCGGCGCCCTCGAAACACAGGTATGACCCGCCGATCATCAGCAAGGGCGTTATCAGCCACGGCGCGAAGTTCGCCAGCAACAGCGCCACAGGCAGCAGCAGAATGACCTTGTTGAACATCGACCCGCGCGCGATGCGCCAGATGATCGGCAACTCGCGCGCTGGAGCAAACCCTTGGACGTATTTCGGCGTAACGGCCGCGTCATCGATGATCACACCGGCGGTCTTGGCCCCCGCCTTGCCGGCAGCCGCCGCAACATCGTCGACCGAGGCCGCCGCCACCTTGGCGATTCCCGCCACATCGTCCAACAGGGCCAGCAAACCGCTCATGCCGCATCCTTTCCGTTCATCCGTCGCACTTTGGACCCTAACCGATCCGACAGCTAGCGCAAGCGTTAGCGCAACCACACCAAGTTTGCGCTAACACATTGCAAATATGGTATTTTCCATCTTTTTAGATGGACCGATCATCGCTATATCGCCCGGAACACAAGCGGATTTGGAGACGTCACATGACCATCAAGGTCGGCATCAATGGTTTTGGCCGCATCGGCCGCTGTACCCTGTCGCACATCGCCGCGTCAGGCCGCAACGATATCGAAGTGATCAAGGTCAACGCGACGGGACCGCTTGAAACCTCGGCGCATCTGCTGAAATACGACAGCATCCACGGCCGCTTTCCACGCGATGTCTCGATCAGCGGCAACACGATGGACCTGGGTCGCGGGCCGATGCAGATGTTCTCGACCTACGACATGAACGAGCTGGACTGGGAAGGCTGTGACGTCGTTCTGGAATGCACCGGCAAGTTCAACGACGGGCTGAAGGCGAAAACACACCTTGAACGTGGCGCTCAAAAGGTTCTGCTGTCGGCTCCGGGCAAGAACGTGGACAAAACGATCGTGTTCGGCGTCAACCACAACAGCCTGACCGCCAACGACAGGATGGTGTCGAATGGCTCGTGCACCACGAATTGCCTTGCCCCGCTTGCCAAGGTTCTGGACGAAGGCATCGGCATCGAAAACGGCATCATGACCACGATCCACGCCTATACCGGCGACCAGCCCACGCTGGATCGCCGCCACAGCGACCTGTACCGCGCCCGCGCCGCCGCCATGTCGATGATCCCCACCAGCACCGGTGCCGCCAAGGCGCTGGGCGAGGTTCTGCCGAACCTCAAGGGGCGCCTGGACGGTTCGGCCATTCGCGTGCCCACGCCGAACGTGTCCGCCGTCGACCTGACCTTCCGCGCCGCGCGCGAAGTGACCGTCGACGAAGTCAACGCCATCGTCGCCGAGGCTGCCAAGGGGCCGATGCAGCGCGTCCTGGGCTATGAACCCGCCCCCCTGGTGTCGACCGATTTCAACCACACCGAGGAAAGCTCGATCTTCGCGCCCGACCAGACCCGCGTCGTGGACGGCCGTATGGTTCGCGTGCTGGCGTGGTACGACAACGAATGGGGCTTCTCAGTACGCATGGCCGATGTGGCCGTCGCCATGGGACGGCTTAACTGATCTCATCAAGACCGCTTGAACCGCGTCGCCCGCTCAGGTTATCTGGGCGGGCTTTTTTGTTCGGAGCAGCAATGACAAACCAAATCGCGATCTGGCTGGGAGTCCTCATCCTTGGTGGTCTGATGCTGGATTTCGCGCTGTTTGGAACCGAGCACCTCCTGTTCCTCGGCAAGAAGTTCTACGACTTTCTCGACTGGGTCGCGTTCTGGCGCTGACAGAGGTTTTGCTTGACATTTTCGCCTGACTGCCTTTGTTAGCGCTAACTGATTTCAATCGCGGCTTAGCGGCCATTCAGACGGAGCGCGACATGACACTCAAACTTGCAATCAACGGATTTGGACGGATCGGGCGCGGTGTCCTGCGCGGCCTGATGGAAAGCGGTCGTACGGATGTGCAGATCGTCGCGATCAACGACCTCGCCAAGCCTGAAATGAATGCGCATTTGTTTGAGTTCGACAGCGTGCATGGCCGCTACACCAAGCCGGTCACCCTGACCGAGGCCGGGCTGGACGTAGGCGCCGGCCCGATCCGGTTGACCAGCGAGCGCGACCCCGAGGCGCTTGATTGGTCGGACGTCGACGTGGTTCTGGAATGCACCGGCGTGTTCCGCACGCGCGAAGCTGCATCTCGCCATTTCAAGAACGGCGCGAAAAAGGTTCTGATCTCGGCGCCGGCGCGCGGGGATGGCGAGGTTAAAACCGTGGTGTTCGGCGTGAACGACCACGAGCTGACCGCCGCCGACACCGTGGTTTCCAACGCATCCTGCACCACCAACTGCCTGTCGCCGGTCGCTGCCGCGCTGGATGCTGGCCTGGGTATTGTGCACGGCAACATGACCACGGTGCACGCCTATACCGCCAGCCAGCCGGTGCATGACACCGCCGGCAAGGACCCGTACCTGTCGCGCGCGGCGGCGCTGTCGATGATCCCGACCACCACCGGCGCGGCCTCGGCCGTGGGGCTGGTTCTACCGCAACTGCAGGGCAAGCTGACCGGTCAAGCGATCCGGGTTCCCACCCCCAACGTCTCGGTCGTCGATCTCGTGGTCGAGGTATCGCGCCCCACCACCGAAGACGAGGTCAACGCCCTGTTCACCGAGGCAGCGGCCAAGATCCCGACCGTTCTGGCCGCGGAAACCCGCCCGTTGATCTCGATCGATTTCAACCACGATTCCCACAGCTCGACCGTGTCGCTGGCCGAAACCAAAGTGACCGACGGCACGCTGGTTCGCGTTCTGGCCTGGTACGACAATGAGTGGGGTTTCTCGAACCGGATGCTGGACACCGCTGCCGCGATGGGCGCCCTAGCCTAACCGCTCTTTCAGCGCGATATTGACCTGGGGCGTGACGAATTTCGACACGTCCCCACCCAGCCGGGCGATTTCCTTGACCAGCTTCGAGGCGATCGCCTGGTGTCGAGCTTCGGCCATCAGGAACACGGTCTCGATAGAATCGTCGAGCGCCCGGTTCATCCCAACCATCTGAAATTCATATTCGAAATCGGCAACAGCACGCAGGCCGCGTACGATGATCTGCGCCCCTACGTCCCGGGCGCAGTCTATCAGCAGGTTTTCGAACGGATGCGCAACAATTTCAGTGCCGGTCTGTTCGGTCAGGTAGGCGCATTCCGCCTCAATCATGGCCACCCGCTCTTCGAGCGAGAACAACGGACCCTTGTCGCGGTTGATCGCGACGCCAATCACCAGCTTGTCGACCAGCATGGCTGCCCGGCGGATGATATCTATATGACCCATGGTGATGGGGTCAAAGGTTCCCGGATATAATCCAACCCGCATCGCGCCCTCCTGAGCAATAAAATTTCTGCGCAAGCAAACACAAGTTTTCCGCAGCTGCAAGAGGCCGCAATGTCGTCAGATGGGGCTAGTGCCCCATGATCATGCCCTGCAGGGCATCTTTTTCCATGGCCAGTTCGGACAGTTGCGCTTTTACGACGTCGCCCAGAGTGACGATCCCAATCAGTTTGCCACCTTCGACAATCGGCATGTGGCGGAACCGACCTTCGGTCATGCGAGCGAGAACGTCCTGCACCTTGTCCTGTTGGGTGGCGGTCACCAGTTTCTTGGTCATGTAGGCGCTGACCGGCTGTGTCAGGCACCCGCTGCCACTGGCGGCCAATTCCCGCACGATATCGCGTTCCGAGAGGATGCCGGCTGCGGTTTCGCCATCGTCCTCCGATACGATCACCGTACCAATGCGCTTATCGGCCAGAATCTTTGCCGCCTCGGACACGGTCATCGAAGGCGCCACCGTCACAACCCCGTCCGTCGACTTGGACTTCAGAATGGCCTGTACAAGCATGGGCAATACCTCCGAAATAATTTTCCCGTTTTCCAAAGCGTTGCCCGATTAGATCAACCTGTCAAGCTTGGGCTTCGGCTTCCAGCCGCGCAACTTCGTCGCGAATTCCCCGGCTGAGCGCTTCTGCAAATCGGTTCAACCGTTCGTTGCGTTGATCACCCTGATGGCGAACCAGGTGAAAGCTGCGCGTCAGACTGACTTGATCCGTCAGAATTTTTTTCAGCTGAGGATGGAATGGCAACGTGAAGTCATGCGCGATACACACCCCGGTACCCAGCGAGGCTTGCCGCAACTGTACCGAGACCGAGTTTGATGCAAGTGGGACACGATCAATACCCAGATCGTTGAGATAATCGAGCTCGCGGTCGAAGATCATGTCCGGGATATAACCGATCATGCGGTGACCCTTCAGCTCACCGACCGAGCGAATGGGTCCATGCCGCGAAAGATAGCCGGCTGTTGCCACCATATGCAGCTTGTAGTCGCTGATCTTTTGCACCAGCAGCTTGCCGGCCGTCGGGGCGCTGACGGTGATGGCCATATCCGCCTCGCGGCGCGACAGGTTGATGATCCGCGGCAAGGCCAGGATCTGTATGTCCAGGTCGGGATTCGAGTCGCTGATTTTGGCGCAGACTTGTGGCAGCAGATAGTTGGCGCTTCCGTCCGGAGCACCGATCCGGATTTGACCACTCAGCGACTTGGTCGCGCCTTCCATCGCGCCAGCCGCTGCGCGCATCGCCTCCTCAGCGCCTTGAGCGTGCTCGAACAGTCGCTCTCCGGCGGAGGTCAGTACGTAGCCCTGCGGTGACTTCGTAAAAAGCGGCGCTTTCAGTGCTGCTTCCAACCGGGAAACCCGCCGCCCCACTGTCGCCGGGTCGATCTTTAGTAACCGCCCGGCCGAAGACAGGCTTTCCTCGCGCGCAACCGCCAGGAATACGCGCATGTCATCCCAGTTCGGATCCATCCCCACCCCTGCATTTTTGCAAAACTCTTTTGGGATATTGCCTCTGTTCATGAGATTTATGCAAGCCTATGCTGCGCGCAAATTCAGCGGAGGAGTTTGCGATGCAAGACCTGACCCATTTCATCAACGGCGAATACACGCCCGGCACATCCGGTCGATTTGACGACGTCTACAACCCCGCCACGGGCGAGGTTCAGTACAAATGCCCGATGGCCAGCGCTGCCGAGACGACAGCTGCAATCGAACACGCCGCTGCAGCCCAGCCCGCATGGGGCGCAACCAACCCGCAAAAGCGCGCCCGCGTGATGATGCAGATGGTCCACCTGATGCATCGCGACATGGACAAGCTGGCCGAAGCGCTGAGCCGCGAGCACGGCAAGACCCTGCCCGACGCCAAAGGCGACCTGCAGCGCGGGCTTGAGGTGATCGAATACTGTATCGGCGCCCCGCAGATGCTGAAGGGTGAATTCACCGACAGCGCCGGCCCCGGCATCGACATGTATTCCATGCGCCAGCCGCTGGGCGTTGTCGCCGCCATCATGCCGTTCAACTTCCCGGCCATGATGCCCTTGTGGCATGTCGGCCCTGCACTGGCCTGCGGCAACGCGGTGGTGCTGAAGCCCTCGGAACGTGACCCATCGGTACCGCTGATGCTGGCCGAACTGTTCGTCGAGGCCGGTCTGCCCAAAGGTGTGTTCCAAGTCGTCAACGGCGACAAGGAAGCCGTGGACACCCTGCTGGACAGCGAGATCATTCAGGGTGTGTCCTTCGTCGGCTCGACCCCCATCGCGCAGTACATCTATTCGCGCGCCACGGCGAACGGCAAACGCGCCCAGTGTTTTGGCGGGGCCAAGAACCACATGATCGTCATGCCCGACGCCGATCTGAATCAGGCCGCCGACGCACTGGTGGGCGCCGGTTTCGGCGCTGCCGGCGAACGCTGCATGGCCGTTTCGGTGGCCGTTCCGGTGGGCGAGGAAACCGCTGACGCGCTGATCGAGAAGCTGGTGCCGCGCATCGAGAAGCTGAAGGTAGGTCCCTATACCGCCGGCGACGACGTCGACATGGGGCCGGTCGTGACCGCCGCCGCCAAAGAACGCATCCTGGGCCTGATCAACTCGGGCGTGGAACAGGGCGCGAAACTGGTCGTCGACAACCGCGATTTCAAACTGCAGGGCTATGAAGACGGTTTCTTTGTCGGCCCCCACCTGTTCGACCATGTCACCCCCGACATGGACATCTACAAGCAGGAGATCTTCGGCCCCGTTCTGTCCACCGTCCGCGCCGGATCGTACGAAGAGGCGCTGAAGCTGGCGATGGACCATGAATACGGCAACGGCACCGCGATCTTCACCCGCGACGGCGACACCGCCCGTGATTTCGCCAGCCGGGTCAATATCGGCATGGTTGGTATCAACGTCCCGATCCCGGTACCGCTGGCCTATCACACCTTCGGCGGCTGGAAGAAATCCATGTTCGGAGACCTGAACCAGCACGGCCCCGACAGCTTCAAGTTCTACACTCGCACCAAGACCGTGACGTCGCGCTGGCCATCGGGCATCAAGGAAGGTGGCGAGTTCAACTTCAAAGCGATGGACTAACACCCTGACTTAAAGATCAAAGGCCGCCCAAAATTGGGGCGGCCTTTTTGCCCGCAGGCAAACCCAGTCCGCCAACCGTCACCTTGTGCACCTTTTGCTTGGCAAAAAACTGCGCAAGCCGGACTGCGTTCACGAGAATTTCAGCACCGACCTCTGGCTTCACCTCTCTGCCCGGCATAAATTGGCCGAAAATTCGAGCAGTCAGTCGCCAGGAGGCCATCGTGACAACCAGAATTTCCCGCCGCTCGGCCCTTTTGGGGGTAGCATCCGTATTGGCGTCGCCGACCTTGTTGCGGGCGCAGAGCCAGGACGCCTTCCCTCAAAGCGAGGAGGCGATCAGCACTCAGCTTCCCGTTCGCCGCAACGTATCGTCCTTTTCCAAGCAGGACTGGCAGGATCACTTCGATGAACTGGGCGTGGGCTGCTTGCTGGCTGACATAACCAGCCGGGCGGTGCATTACTGGGGTCCTGACGGTACCTACAAACTGTACCCCAGCTCGGTTCCCATGAGCGAAGAGCTGACCAAACGCGGCTACACCGAAGTCGTGCGCAAAGCGGAAAATCCCAGCTGGACGCCGACCGCATCGATGCGCGAGCGCGATCCCAACCTGCCGATCCGCATGGAAGGTGGAGATCCGGGCAACCCACTTGGCACCCGCGCCATGTACCTGTCCTGGCCGGCTTACCTGGTGCATGGCACACATGACACCCGCAAGATCGGACGCCAAAGTTCATCCGGGTGCATCGGGTTGTACAACCAGCATGTCGAGGAACTGTATCCTCTGGTCCAGATCGGAACAAAAGTCAGACTGCTTTGAAACGACAAAGCCCCGGCCGATCGACCGGGGCTTTGATTTTGTGGCGAGTGTCTTGATTACTCGGGGATCAGAACAGTGTCGACGACGTGGATGACACCGTTGCTGGCTTCGATGTCGGCCTGAACAACATTCGCTCCGTCGACCTTGACGCCGTTCTTGGCATTGACGCTCAGACGTTCGCCCTGAACGGTCAGAACCTTGGCCCGCTTACCAGCGATGTCACCCGACATCACTTTAGCCGGCACAACGTGATAGGTCAGGATGGCGACCAGCTGATCCTTGTTTTCGGGCATCAGCAGCGTCTCGACTGTACCCTCGGGCAGAGCGGCGAACGCTTCATCGGTGGGCGCGAACACCGTGTAGGGGCCTTTGCCCTTCAGCGTGTCCACCAGACCGGCGGCCTGAACAGCGGCAACCAGCGTGTTGAACGACCCGGCCGAAACTGCGGTGTCCACGATGTCTGCGGCTTGGGCTTTCATCGGCAGTGCGAGTGCGACGGCGGCTGCGGCACCCATGAATGTACGACGGAACATGTTTAGTCTCCTCTCCAGCGTGATATGGAAAGGGGTACGCGCGCTTTCAAAAAGCGGATCACGAAAAAATCTGCTTTACCGCTTCTGAACCCAAATACTCTGCGCGCGGCCTTCAGTCAGAAAAGGCAACGCTTCGACGGCATCGGGGCGCGCCTGCTGAAGGTAAAAACCGGGCCAAAGCATTGAAAAAGAACCAGATTGCAGCAAAGCGTGCAGCATGTACTGCTCGCCCCAACCCGGGCAGTCATAGAAAAACCGCTTGGGGTATTCATAGGGCAAAAAAACATCGTGGACATGGATCACGACGCCCGGTTTCAGGTTCGGAATGATGCGGCAGAACAGATGCGCTACGTCATTGCTCATGCGCACGACATGGCTCGAGTCGATGAACAGAACGTCTCCGGCCTCGAGCTGATCGAACACGGATGCGTCGACCTCTTCCAGTCGTTTCTGTTCGAATTGATCAACAACATGCGCGATGTCTGCGCGCGGATACGGGTCGATCGCCGTGATCCGCGTTTCCAAGCCGCCGTCTAGAACAGCTTGCCGGGTCACTCGGGTGGAGTTTCCACATCCGACCTCGACGACGCGTTTCGGCTTGAACCGTCGGATCATCAAGTACAGAGCGTCGGCGTCCGGACTGTCGTAGTACCCGTTGCCGATCCGGTAGCCGGTCTGGTTCCGCTCAGGATCCTTCAAAGCAGCCAGTGCTTCGGCATGGACCGTATATTCTGAGACCAGTTCGGCAATATCGAACCTTTCCATCCCGGGAGACAGGGCATAGGCCGGTCGCGTCAGGCCGCCTGCCCGCTCGAATGCTTCAAGCCGTGCCCGCTCATCCCGCTCGGGGGCCTTGTCGATCAACCGTGTGCCGAACCTGTCCAAGAATGCATTGAGCTTCGGGAATTTCCTGGGTTTCACGACATAAGGCTCCGATTATCTGTCTGGCTTCTGCGGTGCTTACCGTCGGCACACGGGTCAGCGCAAGGTCGATGGCGCCAAAGCCTTGGCAAAAGAGCGGATTCCGTATTCACTGATCCCAAAAGGGAACGGGAGGCCCGCACATGCAGCAGGATTTCACGATCGGCATCGAAGAGGAATACCTGCTTGTCGATCGCGACAGCTTGCAACTGGCGCAGGCGCCCGAGGCATTGATGCAGGCCTGCCAGGCGGATTTTGAAGGCCAGGTCAGCCCGGAATTCCTGCAATGCCAGATCGAGGTTGGAACCCGCCCGCATACGACGGTCAAGTCCGCGCGTGAGGACCTCAGACGGCTGCGGTCCTGTGTCGCCAAGCGCGCCGCCGAGCACAACCTGTCTCCCATCGCTGTATCCTGCCACCCTTTTGCGGATTGGAAAGACCAGCACCACACGCGAAAAGAGCGGTATGACAACCTGCAACACGCGCTGGGGGGTGTCGCCCGGCGCATGCTGATCTGCGGGATGCATGTGCATGTCGGCGTGGACGATCCCGCGCAGCGCGCCGATATCCTGCCGCAACTATGTTATTTTCTGCCCCACCTCCTGGCGCTTTCAACCTCATCACCATTCTGGAACGGACAGGATACCGGGCTGTCCTCGTATCGCCTGACGGTGTTCGACAACCTGCCCCGCACCGGCCTGCCCCCTGTTTTTGGCAGCTGGTCCGAATACGAGCGCACCACCGGTGTCCTGGTCGAATTGGGCGTAATCGAGGATACCTCGAAAATCTGGTGGGACCTTCGACCGTCGCACAGCTATCCGACGCTCGAGACGCGGATCATGGATGTGCAGCCTCGCATGGAACATGCGCTGTCGCTGGCGGCCATGGTGCAGGCACTGACCCGAATGCTCTGCCGTCTGAAAGACCGCAACCTGCGATGGCGGCAATATGATCGGTTCCTGATCGGCGAAAACCGTTGGCGCGCGCAGCGCTACGGCGTGGGCGAAGGTCTGATCGACTTCGGAGACCGCTCGATCAAACCGATGCCCGACCTGATGGGCGAGTTGATGGGCATGCTGGCCGAAGATGCCGAAGCATTGGGCACCATGGCCGAGTTGGCCCGTTTGCGTCAGATTGCCGAGAGCGGCACCTCGGCCACGCGGCAGCGTCGCGTTCACGCCGAAGCGCTGGCCAATGGCAACGATCCAGGCCAGGCCGTGGTCCGACACCTGATTGACGAATTCCACGCTGATCTGTGACTCTCATACCGCATTCAGGATCTGTCTGATCCGGTCGGCCACGGGCTCGTACAGGCTGCGGGCTTTCCAATACCCATTGTGCGAAAACGGATTCCATCCGGTGAGGACATTCCCGACCCGAATAGCCTGATCGGTGATCTCACCCGTCCCGACAAGCTGCCCATAGCTGGGCGCGATCGGTCCGAGGGGAAAGCCAAGAACGTCGTGCTTGTCATAATAGTTCTGCCACCAGTTATGGAATTGCAGGGTCAGTGGCAATTCCTGGTTGGGGCGTTGGATCGGCGTGATGTCCTGTTCGGGATAGGCGAACAGAAAGATCGGGATGTTGCAGCCAAACGTGACCAGCCCGGCCACTGTCTGCATGTCCTCCACCGGAACGCCGTGCTGCGGCAATCCACCGTGGCGCAGATGGCGTTGAAGGTCATAGATGTAGTTCGACATAATGTGCCCACCCAAGGAATGAGCGACTATCAGGATGGGGGCGCGCTCGCCGATCTGAAACCGGACGATGCGTATCACCTGCGCAACTCGTTCATGGATCGCGGTATAGGTCTTGTCGCTGCCGTCGGGGGTCGGGCGATAGGATGCTGCGTCAGACAGGTTGCACACAACGAAACGGCGCGTGCGGTCATAGCCCGTATAGGGGCTTATGCTGTTCAGATAGTCCATCTGCCGGCCCTGCAGGATTTGCGCCCAGATCACCTCGTGCCAGGCAACCTTGCTCATGTCCTGGCCCAACTGCCGCCCCACCCGGTCGTGCAAGTCGCTCGAAAACGTCGGCACCGAGGACGGCTGGTTCGGTCCGACCGACTGGCTGCCCATTCCGTGTATCGCAACCACGGCCATCTTGTAATTCGACATCCACAACTCCGATCAATCACCAAAACGAATGGCTCAGCATAACCGCCTTTTGGCAATCGCCCAAATCCGGCGCATGTGCATCACGGGGTTTGCTCCGCGTGAAAAATTTCTGTAAGGATTGCGCAATAAATAAACAGTCGTTCAATTCACGTCGCCACAAGGGGGAGACCGGCCATGGATTTCGCGCTGACCGAGGAACAGACGGCCATTTTCGATATGGCCTACGCGTTCGGGCAAGAACAGATCGCACCTTTCGCCCGCCAGTGGGAGGCCGAGGGCACCATCCCCAAGGATCTGTGGCCCAAGGTCGGTGAACTGGGCTTTGGCGGACTGTACGTGTCCGAAGAAAGCGGCGGCTCGGGCTTGACCCGTCTCGACGCCACGCTGGTATTTGAGGCACTGTCGATGGCCTGCCCCTCGGTCGCGGCCTTTCTGTCGATCCACAACATGTGCGCCAAGATGTTGGACAGCTTTGCCAGCGATGAATTGAAATCACGCATCATGCCCGACGTTCTCAGCCTGAACACGGTGCTCAGCTATTGTCTGACCGAACCGGGCTCGGGTTCCGACGCGGCGGCGCTCAAGACGCGGGCCGAGCGCACCAACGAGGGCTATACGCTGAACGGCACCAAGGCCTTCATCTCGGGCGGCGGCTATTCCGACGCCTATGTCTGCATGGTTCGCACCGGCGGCGACGGGCCCAAGGGGATCTCGACCGTCTATGTCGAGGACGGCACGCCGGGCCTCAGCTTTGGCGCGCTGGAACAGAAGATGGGCTGGAAAAGCCAGCCCACCGCGCAGGTCCAGTTCGACGACTGCAAGATCCCGGCCGAAAACCTTGTCGGGACCGAGGGCGACGGGTTCAAGTATGCGATGATGGGTCTGGATGGCGGGCGCCTGAACATCGCCTCATGCTCGCTAGGCGCGGCACAGGCGGGGCTGGACATGACGCTGCAATACATGTCCGAGCGCAAGGCCTTCGGTCAGACCATCGACCAGTTCCAAGCCCTGCAGTTCCGGCTGGCCGACATGGAGATCGAACTGCAGGCCGCCCGCACCTTTCTGCGACAGGCGGCATGGAAGCTGGATCAGGGCGCGCCCGACGCCACCAAATTCTGCGCGATGGCCAAGAAATTCGTGACCGAGACCGGATCGAAAGTGGTCGATCAGTGCCTGCAGTTGCATGGCGGTTACGGCTATCTGGCCGATTACGGCATCGAAAAGCTTGTGCGCGATCTGCGCGTGCATCAAATTCTGGAAGGCACGAACGAGATCATGCGCGTGATCGTTGCCCGCCAACTGCTCGCCCATCGCTGAGGTTTCCATGTCCGATATCGACATTCGCACCACGGGCCGCGCCGGCCGGATCACCCTGACCCGGCCCAAGGCGCTGAATGCGCTGAGCTACGAGATGTGCATTGCCATCGACACCGCCCTGCGCAATTGGCGCGAGGATGACGAGGTCGAACTGGTCATCCTTGATGCCGTGGGTGAAAAGGCCTTTTGCGCGGGCGGAGACATCGCCGAGTTGTACGCAACGGGCACCAAGGGCGATTATGCCTATGGGCAGAAATTCTGGCGCGATGAATACCGTCTGAACGCGATGATCTTCGAATATCCCAAGCCGGTGGTCAGCTTCCTGCAAGGCTTTACCATGGGCGGCGGCGTGGGCATCGGCTGTCACGGGACGCACCGGATCGTCGGCGAAAGCTCGAAGATCGCGATGCCCGAATGTTCGATCGGGCTGGTGCCGGATGTGGGTGGGTCGCTGCTGCTGGCGCTGGCGCCGGGGCGGCTGGGCGAATATCTTGGCGTCACCGGCGCGCGCATGGGTCCGGGCGACGCGATCTATGCCGGGTTCGCCGACCACTTCATCCCGCAGGAGCAATGGCCCGACATGATCGAGATGCTCGAGGCCTCGGGCCAAGCCGACCTGCTGGCCGAACACGCCGCCCCTGCCCCGGACCGCACCTTGCCGCAGGACGACATCGACCGTTTCTTCGGTGGTGAAACCCTGGGCGATGTGCTGACCGACCTGCGCAATGGCGACACCGAATTCACCCGCGGCGCGCTCGAGGCGATGGGCCGCAATTCGCCGCTGTCCATGGCCTGCGCTATCGAGATGCTGCACCGCCTGCGCGGCCCCGCCCTGACCATGCGCAAGGCGCTGGAGCTGGAGTACCGCTTCACCTTCCGGTCGATGGAGCACGGCGATTTTCTCGAAGGTATCCGGGCGCAGATCATCGACAAGGACCGCAACCCGAAATGGCAGTTTGCGGACATGAACGTACCGGCCACGGGGGTATCACGGATGCTGATGCCGCTGGGCGCGGACACGCTGACATTCGAGGAGGAGTGAAACATGAAGATCGGATTCATTGGCCTGGGCAACATGGGCGCGCCGATGGCGGCGAATCTGGCCAAGGCCGGTCACGACGTGACCGGGTTTGACACCGCGGGCGTGTCGGTCGAGGGCGTGACCAAGGCCGAAACGGCCATTGATGCGGTCCGCGGGGCCGAGGCGGTCATCACCATGCTGCCCAATGGCGACATCCTGCGCGCGGTGGCCGATCAGATCATTCCACACATGGAGAAAGGCGCGGTATTCATCGACTGCTCGACCGTCGATGTGGACAGCGCCCGCGCCGTGGCGGACCAAGCTGAACAGGCCGGGCTTCTGGCCGTTGACGCGCCCGTTTCGGGCGGAATCGGTGGCGCGGCCGCCGGCACGCTGACCTTCATGGCCGGCGGATCGGACGCGGCCTTTGCCAAGGCGGCTCCGCTGTTCGAGATCATGGGCCAGAAGGCGGTGCATTGCGGCACGGCGGGCGCTGGACAGGCCGCCAAGATCTGCAACAACATGATCCTGGGCGTCACCATGATCGCCACCTGCGAGGCCTTTGCCCTGGCCGACAAACTGGGTCTGGACCGGCAGAAGATGTTCGACGTGGTCAGCACCTCGTCGGGCTACAGCTGGAGCATGAACGCCTATTGCCCCGCCCCCGGTGTCGGGCCGCAGTCACCTGCGGACAACGGCTACAAGCCCGGTTTCGCTGCCGAGCTGATGCTCAAGGACCTGCGGCTCAGCCAGCAGGCCGCCGAAAGCGCCGACGCCGACACGCCGATGGGCCAGATCGCCACTGCGCTTTACGAACAGTTCGTCGAAGCCGAAGACGGCAAGGGAATGGATTTCTCGGCCATGCTGCCCCGGTTCGAAAAGCGCGGCCGCAGCTGAGCTTGGGCGGCATTTCGCCGCCCAGGGCTTGCACTTCGGGCGGTCATTCCAAAATATCGGGAAACGCGGCATGACGGCGCGACGAACCGAGGGGAACCGCCCATGAAGACACTTATGCATATTGCACTGCTTGCCGGCCTGTCTCTGACCCCGGTCGCGACACTGGCTGACAACGGCAAAGGCAAGGGAAAGACCAAGGACACGTTCTCGGTCGAACGTGTGGCCCCGCAGAAGGGCGCAAAATCCGTTGCCAAATGCCCGCCCGGGTTGGCCAAGAAGGCCGTGCCCTGCGTCCCGCCCGGTCAGGCCAAGAACTGGTACAAGGTCGGAGACCGGATTGATCGCGACTATGTCTGGATCGACGATCCGTACCGCTATGGCCTGAAACGTGGCGGCAACTACGTTCGCGCGGGCGACTACGTCTACAGAATCGACCCCGATACGCGCAAAGTGCTGAACCTTATCGGCGCGGTGGCGGATATTCTGTACTGACGCGCAGGCGCCCTATTCGGCCGCCACGCGCTCGGGGTTCAGCATCGGCTTGAGGTATCGCCCGGTGTGGCTGCGCTCGCATTCGGCGACCTCTTCCGGGGCGCCCACGGCAACGATCTCGCCGCCGCCATCGCCACCCTCAGGGCCGATGTCGATGATCCAGTCGGCGGTTTTCACCACGTCCAGATTGTGTTCGATCACGACGACAGTATTGCCCTGATCGACCAGTTCATGCAGCACTTCCAACAGCTTGCGCACATCTTCGAAATGCAGGCCGGTTGTGGGCTCGTCCAGAATGTACAGGGTCCGGCCCGTCGAACGTTTTGCCAGCTCTTTCGAAAGCTTGACTCGCTGCGCCTCGCCGCCCGACAGGGTCGTGGCCTGCTGGCCGACCTTGATGTAGCCCAGCCCCACGCGTGCCAGCGCATCCATCTTGTCGCGGATCGAGGGTACGGCCTTGAAGAACTCCTGCGCGTCTTCGACCGTCATATCCAGCACGTCGGCGATGGACTTGCCCTTGAACTTGATCTCGAGCGTCTCGCGGTTGTAACGCGCGCCCTTGCAGGTCTCGCAGGTGACATAGACGTCGGGCAGGAAATGCATCTCGATCTTGATGACTCCGTCGCCCTGACAGGCCTCGCAGCGCCCGCCCTTGACGTTGAAACTGAACCGCCCGGGCTTGTAGCCCCGCGCCTTCGCCTCGGGCAGACCGGCGAACCAGTCGCGGATCGGGGTGAAGGCGCCGGTATATGTGGCCGGGTTCGACCGTGGCGTGCGCCCGATGGGCCGCTGGTCGATGTCGATCACCTTGTCCAGATGTTCCAGCCCCTTGATCGTTTCGCAGGGCGCAGGCGTCTGACGCGCACCATTCAGACGCATCGAGGCGGTCTTGAACAGCGTCTCGATCGTCAAGGTTGACTTGCCGCCGCCGGACACCCCGGTCACGCAGACGAACTTACCCAGCGGAAACTCGGCCGTCACGTCTTTGAGGTTGTTGCCCGAAGCCTTTACGACCGTTACCTTTTTCTTGTTCCCCTTGCGCCGCTCGGCGGGCACCGGAATTTCCCGCACACCCGACAGATACTGCCCGGTGATCGAGGCCGCATCGGCCGCAATCTGCTCGGGCGTGCCGTGGCTGACCACCTGCCCGCCATGCACGCCGGCACCGGGGCCGATGTCGAACACATAGTCGGCTTCGCGGATGGCTTCCTCGTCATGCTCGACGACGATCACGGTGTTGCCCTGATCGCGCAGGTTCTTCAGCGTGCCCAAAAGGCGGTCATTGTCGCGCTGATGCAACCCGATCGAGGGTTCGTCCAGCACGTAAAGCACGCCGGTCAGGCCCGAGCCGATCTGGCTGGCCAGCCGGATGCGCTGGCTTTCGCCGCCTGACAGGGTACCACTTGAACGAGACAGCGTAAGGTATTCCAAACCAACGTTATTCAGAAACCCCAACCGCTCGCGGATCTCTTTCAGAATCGCGCGGGCAATCTCGTTTTTCTGGGCGCTCAGATGGTTCGGCGCGTCCTCGACCCAGGCCAGAGCCTCTTTGATCGACATTTCGACCACCTGGCCAACATGCAGCCCGGCAATCTTTACCGCCAGTGCCTCGGGGCGCAGGCGATAGCCCTCGCAAGTGTGGCAGGGACGGTTGTTCTGATACCGTTCGAATTCCTCGCGGATCCACGCACTGTCGGTTTCGCGATAGCGGCGCTCCATGTTCGGGATAACGCCTTCAAAGCTGCGGGTCACCTGATAGACCCGTCCGCCTTCGTCATAGCGGAACTGGATTTCATCATCGCCCGAGCCATGCAGAAACACCTGCTGCACATGCGCCGGAAGATCCTTCCACGGCGTGTTCTTGTCGAACTCATAGTGGCGCGCGATCGCCTCGATCGTTTGCAGGAAATAGGGCGACTTGCCCTTGCGCCATGGGGCCAGTGCGCCGTCATACAGTTTCAAGGTCTGATCGGGCACCACAAGCCGTTCATCGAAAAACAGCTCGACCCCCAGCCCGTCGCAATCCGGGCAAGCCCCAAAGGGCGCGTTGAACGAAAACAGGCGCGGCTCGATCTCGGGGATGGTGAACCCACTGACCGGACAGGCAAAATTCTCGGAGAACGTGATGCGCTCGGGCTCGCCCTCGCGCGGGGCGGTCTCCAGTATCGCGATGCCATCGGCCAGGTCCAGCGCGGTGCGCAGGCTGTCGGCCAGGCGGGTCTCCATCCCCTCGCGCACGACGATCCGGTCAACAACCACGTCGATGTCATGGCGGAACTTCTTGTCCAGCGTCGGCGGCTCGTCCAGTTCGTAGAACTGGCCATCGACCTTGACGCGCTGGAACCCGTGCTTGCGCAGTTCCAGAAACTCTTTCTTGTACTCACCCTTGCGGTCGCGAACGATGGGCGCCAGCAGATAGCCTCGGGTGCCCTCCTCCATCGCCATGATCCGATCGACCATGTCCTGAACCTGCTGGGCTTCGATCGGCAAACCGGTGGCAGGGCTGTAGGGCGTGCCTGCGCGCGCGAACAGCAGGCGCAGATAGTCATAGATCTCGGTCACCGTTCCCACGGTCGAGCGTGGGTTTTTCGACGTGGTCTTCTGCTCGATCGAGATCGCCGGGGACAGGCCGCTAATGTGATCCACATCGGGCTTTTCCATCATGTCCAGAAACTGGCGCGCATAGGCCGAAAGGCTTTCGACATAGCGGCGCTGACCCTCGGCATAGATCGTATCGAATGCCAGCGACGACTTTCCTGACCCGGACAGACCCGTGATGACAACCAGCTGATCGCGCGGAATGTCCACGTCGATGTTTTTCAGGTTGTGCTCGCGCGCGCCGCGCACCTCGATATTCTTCAGCTCAGCCATTCAGGCCCCCAACACACAAGTGTCCTAGAGATAGGCGAGCGACGCTGAGTCTCCAACCGAAAAGTTAGAACAAAGTGTGAACGAGCAGATTTTCTCCGCCTTGGTCACCCGTCTTCGGGCTTTCGCGCCATGGCCCAGGCACAGATCGGAAAATCCGGGTCATTCTCCAGACTGTCGGTTTCAGGGTCATAGACGGGCGGCCACACCTGCTCGAGGTTGCGCAAAGCCGCCTGGCGGTTGCCCCATTGCGCGGCCTTAATGCTTTCCGGATCAAAGCCGCATTCGATCAGCAGGTTGCGCAATCCCCGCGCCGACCAACGCGAACAGTCGTGCGGAGCCGCATGGAACGGGATGAAGAACGGCACGGCCAACCAGAACCACCCTCCTGGCCGCAGCATTTCCAGCACGTTCAGAGTGGCTTCATAGGGCCGGTCAAGATGTTCCCAGACCTGATTGGCGAGTATGAGATCGAATTGCCGAACCTCCGCGCGTTCATCCATCAGCGGGCCTTTGCAGATATCGTGTTTACGATGCCAGATCTGGGTATGGCTGCGGAATCCGAACTGCGTTCCCCATTTTCCCGAAATTTCGGCGCAGTCCAGCGCTTCGGGCCCCAGACTACGTATCCATTTCTTGCTTTCCCGAACCATGACGACGCGGTTCAAGCTGACCATCGAAAACCCCGACTGCGTGCTACCTGCCGGGACCGATTGTCCAGAAAAGCAGCCCTGTGTCCACAGGGAACGCAACGACTTTTGAGGAGAAGTGGCGCGGTTGACGGGGCTCGAACCCGCGACCCCCGGCGTGACAGGCCGGTACTCTAACCAACTGAGCTACAACCGCGCATTAGGGTCTATGTCGATCCGTTTGCCCGGATCAAAGGCTGGCAGCGATGGCGCGGTTGACGGGGCTCGAACCCGCGACCCCCGGCGTGACAGGCCGGTACTCTAACCAACTGAGCTACAACCGCCCGCTGCCCGTTCATTGCTGAACGTTGGGGTGTATTATGGCCACGCCCGGGCATCGTCAAGCGGCGTTTTGAAGTTTTTTGCGCGAACCGGAAATTTTGTTCCCAAGCGGGTTTGGCACGCTCCTTTGGGATAGCGCCGGCGCGGAGACACCCTAACCCTTGGTTGCCATCGCCGAGCCGTAAAAAACGGCGACCTCGCAAACGAATAGTCAGGCGGCGGAATCTACTGCTGCGAATTGGCCGCCAAAGTCTGCCTCGACACAATTCGCTTGGCTTTCATAGCCGTCCACGTGGCAGTCGGTTCCTAGTGCCGGAACGAGGTCAGCGATCAGCTTCTGGTTTATACCAAGCCTTAACTTTTTCGGTTTATTTCTGGCGCAGCTGACTCGCCGCTTTGACCGCATGTGGGCTGCGCCACGTGTTAGACGCTCAAAGTTATCGGACAGGGCAAAAGCCCAATCACAGGACCCAATCGGTCTTGTCCGGATATGGCGAAAATACCGCGCATCTCCCCTCTTGCAGCCGGATAAAAAGCACTGTAATACGCCGCCCTACGGGTGATTAGCTCAGTGGTAGAGCGCTTCGTTCACATCGAAGATGTCAGGAGTTCAAATCTCTTATCACCCACCATTCCCTCACTTTTTCAATGCTTGAAACGGATGAGACTCGGCGTCTATCCTTGAGTTCGGGCCGGTGCAGCACCGGCATGGCAATCAGGGACATGCATGGCCGAACTAAAGCGCGACATCGGCCTGGTGGGTCTGACATTCATATCTGTCGGAGGAATCATTGGCTCAGGATGGCTGTTCGGGCCGCTTCTGGCCGTTCAGCACGCAGGCCCCGCGGCCGTTTTGTCCTGGGTCATCGGGGCCGTCGCAATGTTCATTCTGGCCATCACATTCGCCGAAATCTCTGCCATGTTGCCGATCCCCGGAGGGATCGCTCGGGTTCCGCAGTTTTCACACGGCAATATCGTCGCCATGACGATGGGTTGGACTGCCTGGATCGGGTACAACACGACCGCTCCGATCGAGGTCGAGGCGATGCTGTCCTACCTCGCACCCTATGCACGCTGGCTGCATGCGCCATCTGGTGACCTGACCGCGCCCGGACAGGCTGTGGCCTTGGCATTCATGGTGTTCTTCGTCCTGATCAACATGCTTGGCGTAAAGTTCTTTGCGCGGGTCAACACAATGATAACAAGCGCAAAAGTGGCCATTCCAATCCTGTTGTCCGTGGTGCTGATCCTTTCACGTTTCAATGCCGAGAACTTCACGCAGCCCGAGGGGTTCGCACCGTATGGGCTCAAGGGAATAATGGCCGCCGTTTCGACCGGTGGTGTAATCTTCTCGTTCATCGGGTTCAGGCATGTGGTCGACATGGCAGGCGAGGTGCGAAACCCGAAATTCGACATTCCGGCGGCGCTTGTATTGTCGATAATCATGTGTGCGGCGATCTATCTGGGCCTGCAGATCGCTTTCATCGGCTCGCTCGACCCTCAGATGCTGGCGCAGGGCTGGGCCAAGCTGAGTTTTGCCGGAGAAGGCCCTTTGGACGGGGTAATAATGTCCGTCGGGATATTGTGGTTCATCAGCATCCTAAACGTCGGCTCGGTGATCGGACCGTTCGGAAACGCCCTCGTGGCCACCGGCTCGAACGCTCGGATCGCGATGGCCCTGTCGCAGAACGGGTTTCTGCCCGCGCGCATCCGACACCTGTCGGCGTTTGGCGTGCCCATCTGGGCGCTGGTGCTCAACTTCCTGATTGGCACTCTTTTCCTTTTGACCATTCCCTTTGAGACGGTGATCGCCCTGAACGGGGCAGCGATCGTCCTGTCCTTCGCCGTCGGCCCCATCGCCGTTGTATGCCTGCGCAGCCTATTGCCAGACAGGCCCCGCTCGATCCGCGTTCCAGCGGTTGGTTTTGTCGGAATGCTGGCCTTTGCGATTGCAACTCTGATCGTCTACTGGAGCGGCTGGGATACGGTCTGGCGCCTGGGCATCACCCTTCTGATCGGACTGCTCCTGCTTTTGGCGCGGTTTCGGGGACGCCTGGAGCAGATGGATCTCAATCAGGCCTTGTGGCTCGCGCCCTATCTGGCTGGACTTGGGTTGATCTCGTTTCTTGGTCAGTTCGGAGACGGCGCGCTGCACCTGATCCCGTTCGGGTGGGACATCTTGTTTTGCGCTCTGCTGTCATCGACGATTTTCTGGATCGCAGTCCGGTCCGCCCTACCCCCTGAGAAATTCCAGCGCTACATAGACGAGGAAGAAGTTCTGGACCCATCAAAACCTGTAATCGGGCTTTGAATCAGAAAGAGCGGGGATTATTCCCCGCCCTTCTCGTTGTTTTCGGATCAGTGCGCCGTGGCTGAAGGTCCACTGTTATCCGAAGCCTTGGCCGCTGCGGCCGCGGCTTCTTCGGCGGCCTCGTCCCATTCGATCGGCTCAGGTTTGCGCACCAGTGCGCGCTCCAGAACTTCGGACACGTGCTTGACCGGGATGATCTCCAGCCCTTCCTTCACGTTGTCGGGGATGTCGGCCAGATCCTTCTCGTTCTCTTCCGGAATAAGCACCGTCTTGATGCCACCCCGCAAAGCTGCGAGCAGTTTCTCCTTCAACCCGCCGATCGGCATGGCGTTGCCACGCAGCGAAACTTCGCCCGTCATGGCGATGTCCTTGCGGACCGGGATACCGGTCAGAACCGACACGATCGAAGTCACCATCGCCAGGCCGGCGCTGGGTCCATCCTTGGGAGTCGCGCCGTCAGGCACGTGCACATGGATGTCGATCTTGTCGAACTGCGGCGGTTTGACCCCGATCTGAGGCGAAATCGACCGCACATAGGACGAAGCCGCGTCGATGGATTCCTTCATCACATCGCCCAGCTTGCCTGTGGTCTTCATCCGACCCTTGCCTGGCAGCTTCAACGCCTCGATATGCAGCAGGTCGCCACCGACCGAGGTCCAGGCCAGACCGGTCACAACGCCGACCTGATCATCCTGTTCAGCCAAACCGTAACGGAACTTGGGTACACCCAGGAACTCGTGCAGGTTCTCAGCCGTCACGACAACCCGGTCGGTCTCGTTCTTGATGATCCGGGTCAACGATTTGCGCGCCACCTTGGCAATCTCGCGCTCAAGATTCCGCACACCGGCCTCGCGGGTATAGGTGCGAATGATCGCGGTCAGCGCCTCATCGGTCAGCTCGAACTCTTTAGCCTTCAGCCCGTGGTTCTTCACCTGCTTCGAGATCAGGTGCTGCTTTGCGATTTCGCGCTTTTCGTCCTCGGTGTAGCCGGCCAGAGGGATAATCTCCATCCGGTCCAGAAGCGGCCCTGGCATGTTGTAGCTGTTCGAAGTGGTCAGGAACATCACGTTCGACAGGTCATATTCGACCTCAAGATAGTGGTCCATGAACGTGCTGTTCTGTTCCGGGTCCAGCACCTCGAGCATGGCCGAGGCCGGATCACCACGGAAATCCTGCCCCATCTTGTCGATTTCATCGAGCAAGATCAGCGGGTTCGTGGTTTTCGCCTTTTTCAGCGCCTGGATGATCTTGCCGGGCATCGAGCCGATATAGGTCCGGCGGTGTCCGCGGATCTCGGATTCATCGCGCACCCCACCCAACGAGATGCGGATGAACTCGCGCCCCGTGGCCTTGGCGACCGACTTGCCAAGCGAGGTCTTGCCCACGCCCGGAGGGCCGACAAGGCACATGATCGGGCCTTTAAGCTTCTTCGAGCGCTGCTGAACCGCCAGATACTCGACGATCCGCTCCTTGACCTTTTCGAGGCCATAGTGATCGGCATCGAGGATCTGCTGCGCCCGGCCAAGGTCTTTCTTGACCCGAGACTTGGTGCCCCAAGGCAGCGACAGGATCCAATCCAGATAGTTGCGCACCACCGTCGCTTCGGCCGACATCGGCGACATGTTCTTGAGCTTTTTCAGCTCGCCTTCCGCCTTTTCGCCGGCTTCTTTCGAAAGCTTGGTCTCGGCGATCTTGGCTTCCAGCTCGGCGATCTCGTTCGCGCCGTCCTCGCCATCGCCCAGCTCCTTCTGAATGGCCTTCATCTGCTCATTCAGATAGTATTCGCGCTGGGTCTTCTCCATCTGCGACTTGACGCGGGTCTTGATCTTCTTCTCGACCTGAAGAACCGACATCTCGCCCTGCATCAGGCCATAGACCTTTTCCAGACGCTCGCTGATGCTGAGCGTTTCCAGCAGGTCCTGCTTCTGTTCGACCTCGATGCCAAGGTGACCCGAAACCAAATCGGCCAGTTTCGCCGGATCGGTTGTCTCACTGACGGCGGTCAGGGCTTCTTCCGGAATGTTCTTGCGAACTTTGGCGTACCGCTCGAACTCATCGGCGACGGTACGCAAAAGCGCCTGCGTCGTCGTTACGTCGCCGGGAATTTCGGTCAGGTATTCGGCGCGGGCCTCAAAGAATTCTTCATTCTCAATGAACTCCGAAATCTTGACGCGTGCCTGCCCTTCGACCAGCACTTTGACAGTGCCATCGGGCAATTTGAGCAACTGCAGGACATTTGCCAGAACGCCGCTGCGGTAGATACCGTCCTGGGTCGGGTCGTCGACGGAAGGATCAACTTGACTGGACAGCAGAATTTGCTTGTCATCCTGCATCACCTCTTCCAGCGCGCGCACCGACTTTTCACGCCCCACGAACAGCGGGACGATCATGTGCGGAAACACGACAATGTCGCGCAGCGGCAGAACGGGGTATGAGGAATTAAGAGGCTCTTGCATGCTCTATCCTTATCATTGGCAAGATGGCACTGACCCCTGTTTCAGGCAGCCGTCGGCCATCTCCTTTCTCGGACGATAAAGGTGGGGCGCGGACCGCCCCATTTCAACCTCGTCGCCTTACCTGTACAAATCAGAATGGCCCGAGGTTTCCCCGACTGCAAGGCATCGCGGCAACATATCCACTGATTTTGACTTGGGTCGCCCAACACGCCCGTTAGAGCGGCTCGATATCACCCAGCGCCCGCTGCGCATGGAACTCGGCCTGCCAGACCTCGAATGCACCGGCGGCGATGGCGTCCCGCATACCCTGCATGATCTCTTGGAAATAATGCAGATTGTGCCAGGTCAGCAGCATGCCCGAAATCATTTCGTTGGCCCGGAATACATGGTGCAGGTAGGCGCGCGAGTAATTCGAGCAGGCTGGGCACGTGCACTGTTCGTCCAGCGGACGCGGATCGTCGGCGTGGCGGGCGTTCTTGATGTTGACGACCCCGCGGCGGGTGAACACCTGCCCCGTCCGTCCCGAGCGCGACGGCAGCACGCAATCCATCATGTCGATCCCGCGCGCCACGGCGCCCACGATGTCGTCGGGCTTGCCCACGCCCATCAGATAGCGCGGCTTATCGGTCGGCAGGAAATCAGGCGCATAGTCCAGACAGTCGAACATGGCCTCCTGCCCCTCGCCCACCGCGAGGCCACCAACGGCATATCCCTCGAACCCGATGGCCTTCAGCGCCTCGGCGCTTTCCTCGCGTAGGTCGCGCTCCAACCCGCCCTGCATGATCCCGAACAGCGCATGGCCGGGCCGGTCGCCGAACGCCTCGCGCGACCGTTCGGCCCATCGCATCGACAGGCGCATCGACTCGGCGATCCGGTCGCGGTCGGCAGGCAATGCGGGGCATTCGTCGAAACACATCACGATGTCCGACCCCAACAGGCGCTGGATCTCCATCGACCGCTCGGGTGTCAGCTCGTGTTTGGAACCGTCGATATGCGATTTGAAGGTCACGCCCTTCTCGGTCAGCTTGCGCAGGCCCGCCAGGGACATCACTTGAAACCCGCCCGAGTCGGTCAGGATCGGGCGCTCCCAGTTCATGAACTTGTGCAGGCCGCCCAAGCGGTCGATCCGTTCGGCCGTGGGCCGCAGCATCAGGTGATAGGTGTTGCCCAGCAGGATGTCGGCGCCGGTGGCCCGCACGCTTTCGGGCATCATCGCCTTGACCGTCGCGGCGGTGCCCACGGGCATGAAGGCCGGCGTGCGCACCTCGCCCCGCGGCGTGTGGATCACGCCGGTGCGGGCCTTGCCGTCGGTGGCCTTCAATTCGAATGAGAAACGCTGGGTCATGTCATCGCCTCGGGTCGCTGAACCGGGCAGGCTTTGCCCGATCGGAGCGCGCAATGCAACCCGTCAGGGCAAGCTGGCAACCCTTTGCGTGAACAGGTCCACCACCTGCTGACCAACGACGTCACAGCACACCTGCAATGGTGGGCGAGACGGGTCCGGCCGGGTTGCCCCTACCTCGGGCCCCTCGGTTACTACCTTCAAACCTGTTTTTTGAGTTTCGAACATCGCACGGTGCGAACAGGCGATGACGGCCGTCGAGTCATGAAGACCGCAGCCGTCCAACCCGGCAACATCGCGGTAGAAATTCAGATAGAACTGAGAGATATCGTTCAGAAATCCACCGATTTGAGGCGCACGTCGTGCCAGTTCCTCGAAATCAGCCGCGCGATAGAGCGTTTTCAAGGTCACATCCAGCCCTACCAGAACCGTCGGAGCGGACTGGGCGAACACCTCATCTGCAGCTCTCGCATCGTGATAGATGTTCGCCTCGGCGTGTTCGGTGATGTTGCCTGGACAGAAGACTGCACCGCCCATGATGACCAATTGGCCGATGTTCTGAGAAAAATCCGGATCCAGACGCATCGCATCGGCAATGTTGGTCAGCGGCCCAACCGCACACACCGTCAGGTCCTTCTTGTGGCGCCGGGCCATCTCGACCAGAAACTCGGCTGCGCTCAGGTCGTGGTTCGCGCCGATCTCGGGCACATCGACCACATCGCCAAAACCCTCATCCCCATGCACGTGCTTAGAGGGCGTGTGTGCGTCAGCTTCCCGTGGAAACGCTGCGCCCTGCGCCACAGGTATGTCCAACCCCAGCTTGTGAGCCAGAAACCGTGCGTTCCGGCTGGACTGCTGGACATGCGTATTGCCGAAGACCGTAGACAGGCCGATCAGGTCAATTTCCGGGGCGGCGGCGGCATATGCGATCGCCATGGCATCGTCGATGCCGGGGTCAGTGTCGATAATCAGTTTCATTTCGCCCCGATAGCGCAATCAACGGCGGATGCAAAGCAGCCACAACCCGAAATCTCCGTGCTTTGTCCCAATTACCTTGCATGGTTATCCTGTTCGGTTCATTTCATAGCTGAGTTGAAATTCAGACCTTCAATCCCCAAATGTATACCATCGTACACAAAAAATGAGGACAGAAATGACCGAAGACCAGATCATCGGACTGCTATCATCGAACATCATCTACCTGCTTGGGGCGGCTTTGGTCGTCGTCATCATCCTCAAGGGTATCAAGATCGTTCCACAATCCGAGAAATACGTGGTCGAACGGTTCGGACGCCTCCACTCTGTGCTGGGCCCCGGGATCAACTTTATCGTTCCTTTTCTGGACGTTGCACGCCACAAGATATCCATCTTGGAACGTCAGCTGCCCAATGCGACGCAGGATGCAATCACCAAGGACAACGTGTTGGTGCAGATCGATACTTCGGTCTTCTACCGTATCCTCGAGCCTGAAAAGACCGTCTACCGCATTCGGGACGTCGACGGCGCCATCGCAACGACCGTCGCTGGTATCGTGCGGGCTGAAATCGGCAAAATGGACTTGGACGAAGTTCAGTCAAATCGCGCGCAACTGATTGAACGCATTCAAGAAAGCGTCGAAACCGCAGTTGACGACTGGGGGATCGAGGTAACCCGCGCCGAAATTCTGGACGTAAACCTGGATCAGGCGACCCGCGACGCCATGCTGCAGCAGTTGAATGCCGAACGCGCCCGTCGCGCTCAGGTAACCGAAGCCGAGGGCCAGAAACGCGCGGTCGAACTCCAAGCCGACGCCGAGCTGTATGCTGCGGAACAAGCCGCCAAGGCGCGTCGCGTTCAGGCGGACGCGGAAGCCTATGCAACCGGCGTCGTCGCAAAGGCCATCCAGGACAATGGGATCGAAGCCGCCCAGTATCAGGTTGCGCTGAAACAAGTTGAGGCATTGAATGCGATGGGCAAAAGCGGAGGCAGCCAGACGATTGTTGTGCCCGCAAATGCGCTCGAAGCGTTTGGCGACGCCTTCAAAATGCTCAAGGGAGGCAAATGATGGCAGATCCGTTCTGGCTGACGTGGTGGGTATGGCTGGCAGCCGCACTGGCGCTGGGCATTCTGGAAGTGGCCTTGCCAGGTTTCATCTTCCTTGGCTTCGCTATCGGCGCGGCTATCACCGGAATCCTTCTGGTCATCCCCGGCTTGGCCCCGAACCTGCCCGTCCTGCTTTTGATCTTCGCCACCTTGTCGTTGATCGCATGGCTAGTTCTGCGGCGCATGTTCGCGCTGCCACATGGGCAAGTCAGGACGTTTGACCATGATATCAACGACTGACCGGTGCGGCGCCCTGTAGCGGGGCGCCCTACCCCCTCTGGACGCTGCCTTCAGCTTTCCCTATATAATTGCTCAGGTAACAACCCGAGGCATTCATGACCCACCCCAGCGAACAGCTTGAAGGCACGCCCCTGATTGCGCCTTCGACCGTTGAGCACCCTCTGTACGAATCCGTGGTCGAGGCCTGCAGGACTGTCTATGACCCTGAAATTCCGGTCAATATCTATGACCTTGGACTGATCTACACGATCGACATCAGCAGCGACAACGCAGTCAAAGTCATCATGACCCTGACCGCTCCGGGCTGCCCGGTGGCCGGTGATATGCCAGGCTGGATCGTCGAGGCCATCGAGCCCGTTGCCGGGGTCAAGGAGGTGGATGTCGAACTGACCTGGGAACCACCCTGGGGCATGGAGATGATGTCCGACGAAGCCAGGCTGGAACTTGGCTTCATGTAAGGGCCTGCCGTACTGAACGCACGGGAATTGTCACAAACCTGAAACCCAGCTGTCACGGATCGGTCGTCGAACCGTTACGTTGATGCGCAACAACTACAACGCGGGCTTCGCAGTCGGACCCGTCACAGGAACTCGGCAACTCAAATATCGCTCCAGCAGTCAATGGCGACCACGTTGGAGCGTCTACCGCCCCCCTGCCGAGGCTCTGCAATACTGGGCCGTTCTTGCCCGAGAGCGGCCCTATTTTACTCGCTGAGGTGCACTTACTTCACGTTGCACTGCGCTTTGATCTCGGCGGCGCGGTCGTCCAGTTTCTTGACATAGTCACCCGACAGCATCTGCAACCGCTTCTGTTCTGTTCCAGAGATCAATCCAAGCAGCGCCCCGGCTGGCGTGATCGCGACCACACTTTCCGCCTGCTGATCCTCGGCATGTTTCTTTTCCGCCGCAATTGCACGCAGGTCACCTTCGGCGGTCGAGCAATTCACCGGGTGCCGCTTGTGATCGCCCGCTGCATGAACGGCACTGCCGGCCACCAGAAGAGCCAGAAACGCAACCTGCCGGCACAAGCCAATCTTATTTGAAATCCGCAACATCATCGAAACCCACCTTGTTCTGCTGTCAATTCGAACTCATCGGCAAACCCTGCCCACTGCCCGTACGGTACGGTCAAAACTGGCGATGAGCAAACTTGGGGCTCCGCGCTCTCTTGAGCCCGGGCCCTTGCGGCCTTAGATTAGGTTTAACGCGCGAAAATGGAGACGACGATGTTCGGCATTCCCGGCAAACAGGCCGTGACGATGACGCCCAAAGCTGCAGAGCAGATCCTCCGCCTGATGACGTCGGGTGGCCATGCCGGTCTGCGGATTGGCGTCAAGAAAGGTGGCTGCGCCGGTATGGAATATACCATGGAGTATGTCGATCAGCCGGATCCGCATGACGAAGTGGTCGAACAGGATGGGGCGCGGGTCATGATCGCTCCGATGGCTCAGATGTTTCTGTTCGGAACCGAGATCGACTACGAGGTTTCGCTGCTGGAATCCGGGTTCAAGTTCAAAAATCCCAATGTCGTCGATGCCTGTGGCTGCGGCGAGTCGATCAAGTTCGACGAAAACCTGGCCGAACAGCGCTGAGTCACCAAAAGCCTGCAACGTTTGTGGGCAGGTGAACTGCCGCCGGCGCCGTCTGGTTGAGTCCACCCAGATCGATCCGTCGCGCGACTCGCCAGCGCGCGGCCACCCAAGCGCAATTGTCAGACCTTGATCCGAGTGCTAACTGGATAGAAACGCACGAAAGATCACGGAGACCCCGCTATGCGACGCAGACTGGCAGCCGGAAACTGGAAAATGAACGGAACCGGGGCTGCTCTTTCCGAGTTGGACACGCTGACTGCGACGCACCCTTCTCCGACAGTCGATATTCTGATCTGCCCTCCGGCAACTTTGATCCACCGGGCCGCACAAGCCGTGCAAGGCTCGGGCGTCGCCATCGGCGGACAGGATTGCCACGCCGAAGTTTCGGGCGCCCATACGGGTGATCTGAGCGCCGAGATGCTGAAAGACGCCGGCGCGACCAGCGTAATCGTCGGGCATTCGGAACGGCGAGAAGACCACGGCGAGAAAGACGACGATATCCGCGCCAAGGCCCGGGCAGCCATGAACGCGGGCCTGACAGCAATCATCTGCGTCGGCGAAAGCCTTGAACAGCGCGAAGCGGCCAATACGCTCGATATCATTGGCGGACAGTTGTCCGGATCGATCCCGGATCTTGCTACCGGAGAGAACCTCGTCGTGGCTTATGAACCGATCTGGGCCATCGGCACCGGCAAGGTTCCCACCTTGGAAGAAATCGGAGAAGTCCACGATTTCATTCGCGCCAGACTTGAACGGCGATTTGGCGAAGGTGTCGGCCGGTCGGTTCGTTTGCTCTATGGCGGTTCGGTCAAGCCGGACAACGCGGCGGAGATTTTCGGAGTGTCAAACGTGGACGGCGCGCTGGTCGGCGGTGCAAGCCTGAAGGCACGCGATTTCTCGGGCATCATTTCAGCGCTGGAACAGGCCTGACCGGTCCACGCACACTCAGTCCGCGATGTCCTCGGCCCAAAGCTCAGGCTGTTCGGTCACGAACCTGCACATCAGGGCAATGCAGTCCGGGTCTTCGGCCAAAACAACCTCGACCCCATGATCGCGCAGGAAGTCTTCGTTGCCGCCGAAGTTTTCCGTGTCACCGATGACCACGCGTGGGATGCCGAACTGAACGATCGTTCCGGCGCACATCATGCACGGAGACAGGGTGGTATACAGAACGGTATCTCGGTACGTCTTCTGCCGGCCTGCCTTGCGCAGCGCATCCATCTCGCCATGGGCGATCGGATCCCCCTGCTGAACCCTTTGGTTTCGACCCTGCGAGATGATCGTGCCGTTCCGAGCCAGTACAGATCCGATCGGGCAACCGCCCTCATCGAAACCGGCTTTGGCTTCTTGGTAGGCAACGCGCATCAGGCGCTTGTCATCATCGGTCAGCATGTTTCGGCACTCGTTGGTTGCGGTGATCAGGGTGGTTCCAGCCTGCCCACCGCGGGTGCCTGCGTCAACAACGGGCCGGTCACGCAAGTTTCATTGCGACCATGCCGGACACGATCAGTGTCGCTGCGATGACACGCAGCGGGGTCAGTGCCTCGCCCAAAAACATCACACCAACCAGGAACGCACCGACCGCGCCAATACCCGTCCACAGCACGTAGGCGGTTCCCAGTGGCAAGGAGCGCATGGCCAGGGCCAGCAAACCGAACGAACCGACCATTGCGCCTCCCATGACAACGGTCGGCCAGAGCCGCGTGAATCCAGCAGACTGCTTCATGGCAACTGCCCAGACGATTTCCAGCAAACCGGCAAAAAGAAGAAAGATCCAGGACATCGGGGACACTTCTATCAACTTCGGGTCGTCCCGAATGATCACCCATGGTGGGGAGGTCGTCCTCGTTCAATATGTGGGAAGAACCGATGGTGAGTTCAAGCCCGGCCATTCAGCGAGGCGGCCTGGCAGATGCCGGCCGACCGCGCAAAAAGTGACCCGAACCGGTTGCCCGGTTCGGATCGATTGCGACGGTTTAGTTCGTAATGATCTCGGGGCCCATGAAGGTGTTTGGCAACACCGTCGACAGCCACGGGATGTACGTGATCATGATCAGGAAGACGAACAGAACGGCCAGGAACGGCAGTGCTGCGCGCACGACGGCCATCATCGGCATTCCCGCGACGCCCGACGTAACGAACAGGTTCAGACCGACCGGAGGCGTGATCATCCCGATTTCCATGTTCACCACCATGATGATGCCCAGATGGATCGGGTCGATGCCCAGTTCGATGGCAATCGGAAACACCAGCGGCGCCACGATGACCAGCAGGCCCGAGGGCTCCATGAACTGACCGCCGATCAGAAGGATTACGTTGACCACGATCAGGAAAGTGATCGGCCCCAGACCCGCCGACAGCATTGCGCCGGCAATGTGTTGCGGCACCTGCTCATCGGTCAGAACATGCTTGAGGATCAGCGCGTTGGCGATGACGAAAAGCAGGGTGACCGTCAGCTTGCCGGCCTCAAACAGCGTATGTTTGGTGTCGGGGTGGAAAAAGGCCGTGATCAGCGCCAGCGGCTTTTTCACAAGCGAGAGGTTTTGCTCACCATCCTGGGTGCTGAGTGGCCCCATGTCCTTGTAGACGAAGCTGGCAATGAAGAAGGCGTATACAGCCGCGACCGCTGCTGCTTCGGTCGGTGTGAAGATACCGCCATAGATGCCGCCAAGGATGATGACGATCAGGAACAGACCCCAACCGGCCTCGCGTGCCGACGCAAATATCTCGCCCCAGCCTTTCCAATCACCTTTCGGCAGGTTCTTGACCTTGGCCATCACATAGATTGTGACCATCAGCATGAACCCGGCCATGAGTCCCGGAATGACACCGGCAAGGAACATCCTGCCGACCGAGACTTCGACCGCGGCCGCGTAGACAACCATAACGATCGACGGCGGGATCAGGATTCCCAGCGTACCGGCGTTACAGATGACGCCAGCTGCGAATTCCTTGGAATAGCCGACCTGACGCATACCGGCGATCACGATCGAACCGATCGCAACAACGGTGGCCGGGGACGATCCTGACAGCGCGGCGAACAGCATACATGCGAACACGCCCGCGATTGCCAGACCGCCAGGCAGGTGACCAACGCAGGCGATCGAGAACCGAATGATCCGGCGTGCCACCCCTCCGGTCGTCATGAAGGACGATGCAAGGATGAAGAACGGGATGGCCAGCAGGGTAAAGTGGCCCTCGAACGCCTCGAACAGGGTCCCGGCAACCGAAGCCAGCGAGCTGTCCGAGTAGATCAGAAGAAACAGGGTCGAGCTCAGCCCTAGGGCGACCGCGATCGGAACGCCGATCAGCAGCAGGCCCACGACCATGGCAAAAAGTAGTACTACATCCATCAGTCGTGTTCTCCCTGAAGGGCCCGGACTTCTTCGATCTCGTCCTCAACCTCGTGGCTTGCGACAATACGGTCGGCCTCACCGCGCAGGATCTGCAGCCCGGCCTGGGCAAAGCGGATCACCAGCAGCAGCATCGACAGCGGCAGAACGAAATACGGCACGACCTTGGGCAGCTTCTCGTAGTACTCGCCATAGTTGATGAGGTCTTCGAGGAAGCGAAGCGGCGCGACCATGGGGATGTCGTCCACCTCGTAGAAGCTCTGACTACGAGCGTCGAAATCAAAGCCCGTGGGGAACCAGCGTCCAGAGGTCGGAGGCAGGTCGGCAAAGACCGCCCAGTAGTCGTAGGACCCTTTCAGCAGCAGCAACGAGAATACGAGGCAGCACCCCACCGCGATCAGTGCCAATACCCTGCGCGGTGCCGGAGGCAGCATATTCAGGATGGCATCCACACCCAGATGCGCGTGTTTCTTGACGGCGTAGGACGCCCCCAGCAATACCAGCCATCCGAAAGTGAATACGGTCAGCTCTAGCGCCCAAAGGATGTTGGAGTTGAAGACGAAACGCGCGATCACGTTGGCAAAGGTCACGGCCGTCATCAGGCCAAGAAGCAACGCGATCAGGGTTTCTTCGATTCGGTCGACCAGCCCACCGGGGCCGGTTTTCGCACCAGACATCTTTCTGTCCCCATTTTTGTTGATTTATCGAGGTGGCGGGCGCGATTGGGCCCACCTGGTATGTGCTCCGGCGGGCTTGCGACCGTCGGAGCACACCTGCGTGTCGGATCAGAACCCGGCGTTGATCGCCTGAGCGGCGTCGATCTTGTCCTGACCGACGTCACCGGAGAACTTGTCCCAAACCGGCTTCATCGCGTCGACCCAGGCCTGACGCTGCTCGGGTGTCAGCTCGCGGATCGTTCCGCCCGCGTCGATGATGGCCTGCTTGGCCTTTTCGTTGACCGCAAACGCCTCTTTGTTGCGCTCTTCGGTCACCTCGGCCAGGATCGTCAGGAACTGCTCGCGCACCTCCGGATCCAGGCTGTCCAGCCAGTCGACCGAAGTCACGACCAGATAGTCGATGATGCCGTGGTTGGTTTCGGTGATGCCATCCTGAACTTCGAAGAACTTCTTGCCGTAGATGTTCGACCAGGTGTTCTCCTGACCGTCCACAACGCCCTGCTGCAGAGCACCATAGACTTCCGAGAAGGCCATTTTCTGCGGGCTGCCGCCGATGGCTTCCATCTGCGCAACCAGCACGTCCGAAGACTGAACGCGGAATTTCAGGCCATTGGCGTCCGAAGGATCGATCAGCGGCTTGTTGGCCGACATCTGCTTCATGCCGTTGTGCCAGAACGCCAGACCCTGCAGGCCGCGGCGCTGCATGCTGTCTTTCATTGCCTGGCCATCCGCCGAGGCCTGGAACGCATCAACCGCGTCGATGTTCTTGAACATGAACGGCAGGTCGAACAGACGGAACTGCTTGGTGAACTTCTCGAACTTCGACAGCGACGGGGCGGCCAGTTGCACATCGCCCTGCAGCATCGCCTCAAGCACCTTGTCGTCGTTGTACAAGGTCGAGTTCGGATAAACCTCCATGCACATGACGCCGTTCATCTCGTCGTTCACACGCTGCTCGAGCAGCGATGCGGCGATGCCCTTGGGGTGCTTGTCGGTGTTCGTCACATGCGCGAACTTGACGACGATCTCGCCATCGTCGCAGGCAGCGAAGCCCGCTGTTGCGGTAACGGAAAGCGCAAGCGCGGTGGCGGCTGTTGCCAGGAATTTCATCTGTCTTTTCCTCCCAGACTTCCAAAGAAACTTCCTTTGACATCCATGCGGATGCCGGATGCGCAAGAGTGAAACGAATCGACGGTCACCGTTCAACAATTCGAAAACGACTGGCAGAAGACAGATTTTCTAATTACTTTTCATTGGCTTAAATAGAACATCCGCAATGAGTATTTTGTTATCGCAGACATTTGTGCGGGAAACCGCACACCCAAATGCGCGAGTGTGCGAAAAACCGCACATACATCGAATCATCGGGCGAATCGTTCCGCGTCAGCGCCGATAGTCTTCAGGGCGTATGCCGTAGCGGGCCAATTTGTCGTAGAACGTCTTACGCGGCAGTTTCAGGGACTTGGCCGCATCCGACGCCCTTCCGTTGTGACGACCCAAGGCCGCAATCAGCAACGAGCGCTCAACGCGCGCCATCTGTTCGTTCAGCCCAAGATCGGCCGCGGCGGCAACATCCTCGGGCATCCCCAGAACAAAACGCATCGCAGCTGACATCAGTGAACGCGCGTTGCCGGGCCAGTCCCGTGCCATCAATGACGCCAAGTGTTCGGACGAGACATCAGGTACCGCGATCCCGGCCTGCTCGGCCGCCTGGGCGACGTAGTGGCGAAAGATCACCGGGATGTCCTCGGGGCGTTCGGCCAAAGACGGTACGCGCACCCGCATCACGTCCAACCGATAGAACAAGTCTGCGTTGAACCGACCCTCGGCCGCCATCTCGGCCAGATCCGCGGTTGTTCCGGCGATGATGCGGACCCCGGGCCCGTTTTCGATCATCTCCAGGGCCGCATATTGCGTCGACTCGGGCATGGCCGAGACTTCATCCAGAAACAACGATCCGGCTGCCGCATCCTTGCATATCGCCTGCAGGGCATCCGCCCCCAGACCTGATGCCGGGCGCTTGACGAACGGCCCCTGCGCGCGGGGTGACATCAAATGGATGACTTCGGCGACTTTCGAAATACCGCTGCCCGGCGGTCCGGTGACCAGAACTTCGGCCTGAGTTGGGGCAACGCTGCGCACCCTGTTCCGCAATGCATCAGCCTGCGGTGACAATCCGAACAACAAGCGGGCCGCAGGATCGCCCTTCTCCAGTTCGCGCTTGGCTGCCCGATGGTCCAATACCTGACTGCGCGCGGCAAACGCTCGGCTGAGAACCGCAAGCAGATCGGCGGCGGCGCAGGGCTTCTCAAGAAAGTCGAACGCGCCCTGCCCCATAGCCTGCACCGCCATCGGTATGTCGCCTTCGCCGGTCAGCAGAACGACCGGCAACTCCGAGTCGACCTCGCGGGCATAGGACAGAAGATGAAACCCATCCCGTCCCGGCATCCGAATATCCGAGACAATCACACCTGGGAAATCTTCCCGGATATGGTCTTTGGCAGCCACAAACGATCCAGCGGGAATTACGGAATAGTCCGCAAGTTCCAGAGTCTGGGCCAGCGCCTCGCGCACGGCGGCGTCATCATCGACCAATAGAACCGTTCGGATCATGCCGCGGCTTCCTTCTCAAATGGTTCCAACTCAACGGTGAATTCTGCTCCGTCGGGCATGTTCGCGCCGCGTATCTCTCCTCCGAAACTCTGGACCAGACCGTATGAGATCGAAAGGCCAAGGCCCATTCCCTCGGATGAGCCTACGGTTTTGGTCGTATAGAATGGCTCAAAAACGCGATCGGGATCCTGAATGCCCGGGCCGGTATCGCGCACCGCGACCATCAACCGCTCGCCACGGGTCAGCGTGATCGTCAGGCTTCGGGTTTCGCGACCTGTCATCGCGTCGGCGGCATTGGTGATCAGATTGACGAAGACCTGCACCAGCCGCACCTCTCCGCCCCAGGCAAAGACAGGTGCATTGGGTGGCTGCCAGATCAACGTGACCCCGTCCGAGCGCAACCGACCGTCAGTCAGTTCGACGGCCGTATTGAGCACCTGAACCAGATCGACCTTGCCCATCGGCTCGCTCTCATTGCGGGCAAAGGCTCGCAAGTTCTTGATAATGCGTGCCATACGGGCCGCCATGTCCGAGATTCGCCCCAGGTTTTCGCGGGCCTTTTCGGGCTTGCCCTGCGCCAGAAAGGCAGTGCCATTGTCGGCGTATTGCCGGATCGCCATCAGCGGCTGATTCAATTCGTGGCTGATGCCCGCCGACATTTTCCCCAGAGCGCTCAGCTTGCCGGCCTGAACCAGATCGTCCTGCGCGCGTTTCAACGCCGCTTCGGCCTCTTGCCGCTCGGCCACCTCGCGGCGCAGAGCCACGTTGGCGGCCGTCAACGCGCGGGTCCGCTGGGCCACCCGGCTCTCCAGCACCGCATTGGCTTCGGCCAACGTACGCCTCCGCTCGGTCGCCAAAAACAGCAACGCGCCAAAGGCTAGGCAGATCGCCGCGACCGCGGCAGCCTGCAGTCCGGCCAGCCGTCGTGCCGGCGTCACATCCATCAAGACTTCGCCGGTCATTCCGATTACCGGCAGATCGCGGGTCAGGTGCAGGGCACGATCCGGAAGGTACGGGCTCCAGCCGATCGACCATAGTTCGTGCGGGCCCATGCGCGTAGACGAAAACGCGCCCGGCTTGCCATCAGCAGGCTGCAAGCCGATCTGGCCCGGCGGACGTTGCCAGAACAGCAGTTCGGACCGGTTGGAAATGAAGACCGAGCCAGCACGATCCACGAAGAACACCGCCTCGGTACTGCCGCGCCACGTGCTTTCAACATCTTCGACATCCGCGATGACCATCAGGGCACCGGTTACCTGACCATCTTTGGAAAACGCAGGCGCCGCATAGGAATAGATGCGGTTTCCTGTGTCGCGCAAAACCCCGTGCGAGCTGCCGAGAGCGCCGTGTAGCGCGCGTTGAAACGCGGGCTGGTCAGCCATGTTACCATTCACCACGTCCCGCGCAGCGGCCAGAACGCGCCCGGTCTTGTCCGCATAAAGCACATCCACAGCCGAGGTCTTGTCCGCGACCTCCAGCAGAAGCGCCTGCGCCGCCCGCCGCCGGTCGCTGGTGTCCAACGCCCGCAATGCGGGATGCTCGGCCATCAGCACTGCAAGTTCCTGATAGACCTGCAACTGAGTGCTCAGACGATCCGACGCCAACTCCAGATCGGCTTCGGCTTTCTCGCTTAGCTGAGAGAGCGCCTGCCGGTACCCATAAGACCAGACGGCCGCCGACAACAGCGCGACCGCGAACAGGAAACCAATCGTGACCCAAACCCTTTGCATGAAACAGGGTCTTGCATTCACAGCGCCGCATGGCAAGTCTGCGCCGCATGAAGACCGTTCACCAATCTCCGACCGAGCCCGAATTTGTTCAGAACCCCTACCCTTTCTACCGGGTGGCGCGCGGTCAGGGTGACCTGGTGTACTGGCAGGACTACGACATGCCCGCGGCGATGTCTCACGCGGCGGTTCAGGCGCTTTTGCGGGATCGGCGTTTCGGACGTGAAGTACCGCCGGAGATGGCCACAAAAGGTCCTGATCACCTTGCACCGTGGCTGACGGTCGAAGCGCATTCGCTGCTCGAAGCCGAACCTCCGCGCCATACCCGCCTTCGCGCTCTGGTTCTGCGCGCTTTTACCTCGCGGGCTATCGGAGCGCTTGCACCGGACATCGAAAGGCTGTGTCACGACCTGATCGACGCATTCCCCGATGCTTTATTCGACCTTCTGGATGCCTATTGCACGCAAGTTCCGGTGATCACGATCTGCCGGCTGCTGGGTGTGCCCGAGAGCATGGCACCGCAGTTGTTGCAGTGGTCCCACGCCATGGTCGCCATGTATCAGGCCAGCCGCACCCGTGAGACCGAAGATCAGGCAGCACAGGCCTCCGCCGAGTTCTCCGCATTTCTGAACGACTACGTCTCTCACCGCCGATCCGAACCGAAAGACGATCTGATCACCCGTTTGATCACGGCAGAGGAAGACGGTGAGAAACTGTCTCGCGACGAATTGATCGCAACCTGCATCCTTTTGTTGAACGCCGGCCATGAGGCGACCGTTCATTCGCTGGGCAACGGCGTCAAAACGCTTTTGGAGTCCGGAACCAGCCCTGATGCCCTGGGCCCGGACACAATCGACATGACGGTCGAGGAGATCCTGCGCTTCGACCCGCCGCTACATATGTTCACGCGCTATGTCTATGAGGACGTCGAGATTTTTGGCCATCGGTTTGCCCGCGGCGATCAGGTGGCGTTGATGCTTGGGGCCGCCAACCGTGACCCCGACGTCTGGACCGACCCGGACAAATTCGACCCCACCCGCAGCATTCAGGCCAACACGAGCTTTGGCGGTGGTTTGCATTTCTGCGTCGGCGCTCCGCTGGCCCGGCTGGAAATGCGGATCGCTCTGCCGGTTCTTTTTGACCGCTGTCCGGGCCTGCGACTGGCCGAATCTCCGGAATATGCGAACACCTACCACTTCCACGGGCTGACACGACTAATGGTCCAAGCCTGAGCGCCGATCAGGTGTCTGCCAGGGCGTTCAGGGGCAGCATGGTGGTCGACTTGATTTCTTCCATCGACAACAGCGCCGTGACGTTGTGCACGCGCACTTCCGAGATCAGCGCCTGATAAAACGCATCGTAGGCCCGTGCGTTCCTGACCCGAACCTTCAGAATGTAGTCGATGTCGCCAGCCAGGCGGTGCGCCTCTTGAACTTCGGGACGATCACGCAGGGCCTGCAGGAACTTGCGTTGCCAATCCGCCTCATGCTCGGAGGTTCGGATCAGAACAAAGAACGTCGCCTCGAAACCCAGCGCCTCTGCGTCCAGCAGAACGGTCTGCTGACCGATGATTCCGGCCCCTTTCATCTTGCGGATCCGATTCCAAACGGGTGTCTTTGAACTGCCCACTTTGGCCGCGATTTCGTCCAGCGATTGACTGGCGTCTCGCTGCAGCTCGGCCAGAATTTTCCGATCCGTGTCGTCTATTCGAACCGACATTCCAATTTTCCTTCCGAATGAAAACCCTTGTTCCGCCTGCCGCGCAATTCAGAACGCTTGTCCTTATTTATTCGACAATATGGCATCTGGTCGGGAATATTTCCTATATTGAGGGCCAAGTCAAACAACAGCCAGGGCTACCCAATGAAGGCCACGCAGACAAAAGGACAAACGGGACAGGTCGACTTCGTCGGCGCGGGACCCGGTGATCCTGAATTGCTGACTCTCAAGGCCCTGTCCGCATTCCAGCGGGCCGAGGTTGTTTTGCATGATCGCCTGATCAGCCCAGAGGTTTTGCAACTGGCCGGCCAGAACACCCGGCTGGTCGACGTGGGCAAGGCCGGCTTTGGTCCGTCCTGGAAGCAGGATGACATCAACGCATTGCTGGTTGACTACGCGCTCAAGGGACAACGGGTCGTTCGCCTCAAATCCGGTGACGCGACCCTTTTCGGCCGGCTGGACGAAGAGATCGATGCACTGGACGCAGCCGGTATCCCGTGGACGATCGTTCCCGGCATTACGGCTGCCTCGGCGGCGGTGGCCGGAATTGGCCAAAGCTTGACCCGACGCGGCCGAAACTCCTCGGTCCGGTTTCTGACCGGGCACGACATGCAGGGCTTTGCCGATCACGACTGGGCTGCGCTGGCCCGACCGGGGTCTGTTGCAGCCATCTACATGGGCAAGAAATCCGCGCGCTTCATTCAAGGACGCCTGATCATGCACGGCGCCGATCGCGCCACGCCGGTCACGTTGGTCGAAAACGCCTCGCGACCTGATCAGCGCGTTGTCGCCACGACGCTGGATCAACTGTCTGCAGACCTCGCCGCTGCCGGCCTCGACGGTCCTGCACTCACATTCTATGGCCTGGCCCCGCGCGACGCGGCCAAAGCCGTCACCGAATTCAACAAGGAGCTTGCCTGATGGCCCGCGCTTTCACCCCCAAAGTCGTTACCGCAAATGACCTGCTGGAAGGCGACGTGATCTATCTGACCGCCGATGACCGTTGGTCGCGCGATCTGCGCGAGGCCGAGCTGATCACCGACGAAGCGCACGCTCAGCTGCGTCTTCTGGATGCACAGAAGCAAGTCGACAAGATCGTAGGTGCCTATCTCGCCGACGTCGTTGCAGGCGAAAACGGTCCTGAACCCACCCATTTTCGGGAAGACTTCCGCCGGACTGGTCCGTCCAACTATGCCCACGGCAAACAGGAATCTTCCCCGCAGCCCCGGGTCTGACCTCAGGCCCCTCTCTCCCCGTAAAAAGGCCCCGGATCCGGGGCTGCAACAAAGGACAGCCAAAGATGTACCGCTACTCCGAGTTTGACAAAGCATTCCTGGCCGAGCGCAACGCACAGTTCCGCGCCCAGGTCGAACGCCGCATCGACGGCTCGCTGACCGAGGACGAGTTCAAGCCCCTGCGCCTGATGAACGGCCTGTATCTGCAACTGCACGCCTACATGCTGCGGGTGGCCATCCCCTATGGCACGCTAAACAGCGCCCAGATGCGCCAACTGGCCCTGCTGGCCGAGAAGTGGGACAAGGGCTACGGCCATTTCACCACGCGCCAGAACATCCAGTACAACTGGCCCAAGCTGCGCGACGTGCCTGACATGCTGGACGCGCTGGCCGAGGTCGGCCTGCACGCGATCCAAACCAGCGGCAACACCATCCGCAACGTGACCGCCGACCATTTCGCCGGTGCCGCCGCGGATGAGGTCGCCGATCCGCGCCCCTATGCCGAGCTGCTGCGCCAGTGGTCCACCGACCACCCGGAATTTCAGTTCATGCCGCGCAAGTTCAAGATCGCCATCACCGGGTCCGAGCATGACCGCGCCGTGATCAAGGCCCATGACATCGGCCTGCAACTGATCGAGCGCGACGGCGTTTTGGGCGCCCGCGTCTTGGTGGGCGGCGGTCTGGGCCGCACGCCGATGATCGGCAAGGAGCTGTCTGACTTCGTCGCCTTCGACGACCTGCTGGCTTATCTGGAGGCCACAGTTTCCGTGTGGAACCAGATTGGCCGCCGCGACAACAAGTACAAGGCCCGCATCAAGATCACCGTGCATGAGCATGGCATCGACGCGATCCGCTCCAAGGTGAACGAGCGCTTCCTGCAGGTCCGCCCGCAGTTCAAGGGTGCCGACATGGCGCTGCTGGATCAGATCAAGGCGCATTTCGCCCCGCCCGCCTTCCGCAAAGGCTCGGTCGCGGCGTTCGAGAGCGCCTATTCGAACGACCCGGTGTTCCGCTCGTGGATCGACACCAACATCGCGCCGCACAAGCAGGCGGATCACGCGATCGTCACGATCTCGATCAAGAAGCACGGCCAGACGCCGGGTGATGCAACCGCCGAGCAGATGCGCGTGATGGCCGATCTGGCCGAGCAATATTCCTATGACGAGCTGCGCATCAGCCACGAGCAGAACGTGATCCTGCCGCATGTCCACAAATCGGACCTGCCCGCGATCCATGCCAAGCTGAAAGAGCACGGTCTGGCCACCGCGAATATCGGTCTGATCAGCGACATCATCGCCTGCCCCGGCATGGACTATTGCGCACTGGCGACGGCCCGCTCGATCCCGGTGGCCCAGCAGATCGCGACCCGGTTCGACGAGCTGAAGCTGGAGCACGACATCGGCCACCTGAAGATCAAGATCTCGGGCTGCATCAACGCCTGCGGGCATCACCACGTGGGTCACATCGGCATCCTGGGCTTGGATCGCGCGGGCGTCGAGAACTACCAGATCACGCTGGGCGGGGACGCCACCGAAACGGCCGCCATCGGCGACCGCACCGGTCCGGGCTTTGCCTATGACGAAATCGTGCCCGCGGTCGAACGGATCGTGGAAACCTATCTGGAACAGCGCGCAAGCGCCGAGGAGACCTTTTTGGAAACCTACCGCCGTGTTGGAATGGCCCCGTTCAAGGCGGCCCTCTACCCCGAGGCGCGGGCCAATGCCGCTTGACCTGATCCAGACGGAACTGGGCCGGGAACGACGCGAACTGACCGAAAAGGTCGAGGCGCTGAACGCCCGGTTCCGCCACCACAGCGCACATGACGTCATGCATGGTGCGCTTGAGGAGGCGGGCAACCTGGCGCTGGTTTCCAGCTTCGGTGCCGAGTCGGTGGTGTTGCTGCACATGGCTGCCGTGGTCGACAAGGCCACGCCGGTCCTGTTCATCGACACGATGATGCTGTTTGCCGAGACGCTAGAATATCAACATGAGGTCAGCGAGCGTCTGGGTCTGAAGAACGTCCAGATCATCCGCGCGGATGACGAGGATATTCAGCGCGAAGACCCCTATGGCGCACTGCGGCTGCGCGACATGGATGCCTGCTGCAACCTGCGCAAGACCTTCCCCTTGCAGCGGGCCTTGGCGGGCTATGAAGGCTGGATTACTGGGCGCAAGCGGTTCCAATCCGGTACCCGCGCCACGCTCGAGTTCTTCGAGGTCGAGGACGGCACCGGCCGGATCAAGGTGAACCCTCTGGCGCATTGGGCGCCTCAGGACGTGCGCGCCTACATGGAAGAAAACCGCCTGCCCCGGCATCCGTTGGTGGCAAAGGGCTATCCCTCGATCGGCTGTGCGCCCTGCACCTCGCCGGTGAAGGATGGCGAAGATCCCCGCGCCGGACGCTGGCGCGATCAGAACAAGGAAGAATGCGGCATCCATTTCGTCGACGGCAAAATGGTACGCAGCGGAGAGAAAACATGAACGTGATCGTGAATGACCGGGGTTTTGCCCCTGATGACTGGACCGACGGATTTGTCACCCTTGAGGATGCCGCAAACGATGTGATCGCACTGGACGTCACCTCGGATACGGACCCCGACGAATTGTTCGAACGGCTTGGAAACACGCGCATGGTGCGCGTCGACTTTCCGTCCTTTGCCGATGGCCGAGGCTTTACCATTGCCCGTGCACTGCGCCTGAAGGGCTATGATGGCCGTCTGCGCGCGAAGGGACATGTGTTGGCCGACCAATACGCGATGGCCCGGCGCAGCGGCTTCGATGAAGTCGAGATTGACGCGGACCTTGCCGCCCGCCAGCCCGAGGACCATTGGCTGGCCCGCGCCAACTGGCAGGACAACGATTATCAGGCCCGCCTGCGCGGCTGACGCGACGATCGGGGCAATCTGCCCCCTTTTCCTGACCTGGATCAAAGCTTAAACGGAGATGCCGGTTTACCAGACCGGTAGTGAAACGATGACAGAGATGAAGCCCGTGACCGAAGCAACCGCCGTGAAGGCCCCCGTCCTGCCGGACGCCCAGACCGTTCTGGAAGTGAAACACTGGACCGACCGCCTGTTTTCGTTCAAGGTCACGCGTCCGCAATCGCTGCGCTTCCGCTCGGGCGAATTCGTTATGATCGGCCTTTTGGGCGACAACGGAAAACCGTTGCTGCGCGCCTATTCGATCGCGTCGCCGTCGTGGGACGAGGAACTGGAATTCTATTCGATCAAGGTGCAGGACGGCCCGCTGACCTCGAAACTGCAGCACATCCAGCCCGGCGATCAGATCATTCTGCGGCCCAAACCTGTGGGTACGCTGGTGCATGATGCACTGCTGCCGGGCAAGCGCCTGTGGTTCTTTGCCACCGGAACCGGGTTTGCCCCCTTTGCCTCGCTGCTGCGCGAGCCTCAGACCTATGAGGACTACGACGAGGTCATCATCACCCACACCTGCCGCGAAGTGGCGGAACTGGAATATGGCCGCCAGCTGATCGAGAACATCCGCAAGGACGAGTTGCTGGCCGAACTGATCGGCGAAGGTTTCGCCGACAAGATCCGCTATTACCCGACCACCACCCGCGAACAGAGCCCCAAGATGGGCCGGATCACCGACCTGCTGAAGGACGGAACCGTCTTCAAGGACCTGGGCATCGAAGGCGGCATCAAGCCCGAGACCGATCGAGCGATGGTCTGCGGCAGCCTGGCCTTCAACCACGACATCAAGGCCATTCTCGAAGAGTTCGGCTTGCGCGAAGGCGCGAACTCGGACCCCAAGGAATTCGTGATCGAAAAAGCCTTTGTCGGCTGAGCCGAGATCCGGGCCGGCGAACGCCCGTTCCGCCGGCCCGAGCACCGCGTCGACACGTGCGAATTTCGTGTCATAGCACCTATATGGCGCTTGAAAGAACCTTCGTCTCAGTTTAAGTTCCCGGCTCGGAAATCGGCAATTATCAAAGGAATGAACCCATAGCCCGCAGACCTCACAACGCGCCGCCACAACGTGATACCGGCCCGCGCGTCAATGAAAAGATCCGTGCCCCCGAAATTCGCCTGATCGGCGCCGAAGGTGAGAATGTCGGGGTGGTTCATCCCGCCAAGGCCATGCAGATGGCAGCCGATGCCGGTCTTGATCTGGTCGAGATCTCGCCCAACGCGAATCCGCCGGTCTGCAAGATCATGGACTTTGGCAAGTTCAAGTACGAGCAGCAGAAACGCGAAAGCGAAGCCCGCAAGAAACAGAAGATCATCGAGGTGAAAGAGGTCAAGTTCCGGCCCAACACCGATACGCATGATTACGACGTCAAGATGCGGAACGTTTTCAAGTTTCTCGAGAATGGCGACAAGGTCAAAGTGACCCTGCGCTTCCGCGGCCGGGAAATGGCGCACCAGAACCTTGGACGTGAACTGCTTGAGCGCGTGGCGGAAGACGTCAAGGAAATCGGCAAGATCGAAAACATGCCGAAGATGGAAGGCCGCCAGATGATCATGATGATCGGACCGCTTCCCCAGAAGTGACGGCACATGGATCCGAGTGACCAAAGCTCCCTCGTTCGAGGGAGCTTTTTTTGTGGGTCAAAGTCAGGGCGGCGTGTCAGATTGCTTTGGAAATCGCAACCGACAACTTGTCCACCATTTCGTCCAACTGCGGCTCTTCGATGATGAATGGCGGGGCCAGAAGCACATGGTCGCCTTTCCTGCCGTCGCGTGTTCCGGACATCGGATAGCAGATCAAACCCGCTTCGACGGCGGCTTTCTTGATCTTGGCCGCCACCCCCCGGGCCGGGTCAAACGGTTCCCGCGTATCTCTGTCAGCCACCAGTTCGATGCCTCGGAACAGGCCGCGACCACGGATGTCCCCGACATTGGGATGCTGGCCAAAGGCCGCCTCGAGTTTGGCTTGCAGTTTGTCACCCATGTCGCGGGCACGGGCCGGCAAATCGCGCGAGGTAAGTTCTGTCACAACAGCCAGGGCTGCCGCCGTGGCCACCGGGTGTCCGACATAGGTATGGCCGTGCTGGAAGAAACCCGAGCCATTTCGGATGGCGACATAAATCCGATCGGTGCACAGCGTGGCACCGATGGGTTGATATCCAGCCCCCAAGCCCTTGGCGATGCAAAGAATATCCGGCGCCACCCCATCGTGGTCGCAGGCAAACAGATGGCCGGTTCGGCCCATGCCGCACATGACCTCGTCTAGGATCAACAACACGCCGTATTGATCACAAATTTCGCGGACCCGCTTGAAATACCCCTCGACCGCGGGGACGGCGCCCAACGTGGCCCCGACCACCGGTTCCGCCATAAACGCCATCACGGTCTCGGGCCCCAGCCGCTGGATCTCCACCTCAAGCTCGTTCGCCACGCGTTGGCCATAGTCATAGCTGCTCTCGCCTTCGGGTTTTTCGGCGTATTCGTAGCAGGGCGCGATATGGCTCATCTCGATCAGCATTGGCGCGAATTGAGCCCGTCGCCATGCATTTCCGCCCGCAGAAAGCGCGCCCAGCGTATTGCCATGATAGCTCTGCCGCCGTGCGATAACCCGAGACCGCTCGGGCTGCCCGATTTCAAGGAAGTACTGGCGCGCCAGCTTGATCGCGGCCTCGGTCGCCTCGGACCCGCCGGACACGAAATAGACCCGGTCCAACGATCCGGGCGCGTGCTGGATCAGCAGATCCGCCAGGGCTTCGGCCGGTTCCGAGGTCATGAAACCAGTATGGGCAAAAGCGATCTTCTGGACCTGCTCCCGCACCGCGTGGATCACTGCCGGGTTTGAATGTCCCAGACACGACACGGCCGCATCCCCGCAGTCGAGATACCGTTTGCCCTGTGCGTCGATCAAATAGCACCCGTCACCGCCGACAGCGACCGGCAATTCCGCCTTGGTGTGGCGCGGAAAAACATGGCTCATATCATTTCCCTTTCAGCAAAGCGATCAACGCCGCGACCGAGGTCGCGTTGTCCGTCCATCGGGTTCCATCCGAGTTCGTCAGGCTGTTCTCAAAACCGACCCTGACATCGCCGCCACGAGCGGCCGCAGCCGCCAGACAGGCGTGTTCCAGACGCCCGAAAGCACAAACCATCCAAGGCGTACGAGCAGCGGGAAAGGCCTCGAGGTCCGCCGGTTCGGATTCCTGCCCGGTGGCGTAGCGTCCCAGCACCAGCAAGCGGTCTTCCTGCTCGCGCCGCACGATCCCATCCGACTGCCATCGCTCCAGCAGATCCGCATCCGTCGAATCGTAGAGGATATGCTGCACCCGAGTTCCCTGTTCCGCACACAGCGCATAGACCCGCGGGGCCAGATCGGGCGCGCGCGCAATTTCCCGAACCGAGATCGAGGCCCATTTCGGGGCCACCTGCTGCAGGCACTCCAACTGCGCAGAAACGTCGTAGATACCGGCGGCCTCGGTCGTGATCTGAACATCCATAGTGGGCACGGTTCCGGCAAGCTCGGCCATAGCCTCCCGATAGCGCCCTGCATCCAGAGAATGCGCGCCATGCCCATCCCTGACATGCAGGTGCAACCCGTTTGCCCCGGCCGCGTGGCAGGCAATGGCCGTCTCCACAATCTCACCGGTCGAAACCGGCAAGGCGGGGTGATCCGCATGACTGCGTCGCGCACCGTTCGGTGCGACCAAAACATACGGAAGCGACGAAGCCTGTGTGTCAGACATTGAATCATCCTATCGGTTTCTTGCGTGCTTAGCTCGTGTGAGGATGTTTTTCTCTTGTAATAATCATAACATTTGTTTTTCTCCCATCATGACACCCTCAACTCACCAGCTGATGGATCGGCTGCGCCGAGAGATCGACCATTTGCCGGCCCAATTGCAGGCCGCAACAAAATACATCATCGACCATCCGGGCGATTTCGGAATCGACTCCATCCGCGTGTCGGCCAAAAAGATCGGCGTCAGCACAAACGTGATCGTTCGCCTGGCACAGCATCTTGGTTTTGATGGCTTCGAAGCCTTTCGCCGCCCTTTCCGCAGGGATCTTGTGACAGACAGCGAAGACCGCCTCAGCCGGGATTGGCTGACCCAGTTGAATGCCGGCGATGCCTTTGCGTCGGCACAGGCCAGTTATGCCCGCAACGAAGTGAACGTAGTGTCACGTTCGTTACGCCAGCTGGATCCGGTCAAGGTCAGATCCGCGGTCACCCTGATGTCCGATGCTCCCCAGTGCTTGGTCACCGCAACCCGCGCAAGCTATGCCTTGGCCTATTACTTCCACTACGCCGGACGTATGGCCCACCCGGGAATGCAGTTGATCCCAAGGCATATGGGATCGGCCATCGACGATCTTCTGAGCGCGGGCGAAACCGACTGCCTGTTCGCAATCACCGTTCATCCCTATTCGGCCGACACGATACGTGCCATCCGGTTTGCCCGGGAAAAGGGTATGCGTGTTGTTCTGCTGGCCGACAGCGATGTCATTGCTCCGGGGGTCGAGGCGGACGTGACCTTGACCGTCAGCACCCGATCACAGCATCAGTTCTCCAGCTTCTCCGGAGCGATGGCCGTTCTCGAGGTTCTTCTAAGCCACCTTTTCGCAGTCAAGGGCGACGCGGCTTATCACCGGGTTCAGGACTATCAGAAAGCGCGCGAGGATGCCGGAGCCTACTGGCAGCCCAAAAGGCTTCCGCGTGTCGCGAAAAAGAAATAGGCCCCGGAACACGTCCGGGGCCCAAAGCAGTCACCGCGACCGCGTTACATGCAGGCTTGAACCGCCCGCCGGGTCATGACACCCACCAAGTGCGCGCGGTAGTCTTTGCTGCCGTGCAGATCTCCGATCATGTTCATCGGGTTGACCCGAAGATCCATAAGGGCATCGGGCCGGAATTCCTTGCTCAGCGCCTGCTCGGCTTCGCTCCAACGGAACACGCCGTCTTCGTTGGCTCCGGTCACGGCAACGCGCACCCCGTCCGCGAAGCGGGCAAGGAAAACACCCACCAGCGCAAAGCGCGAGGCAGGCTGCAGAAACTTCTGGTAACTCGCTGCCTGCGGTACCGGGAACCGGACCGTCGTGATCAGCTCGCCCTCGTCCAGCGCTGTCGTGAACATGCCCTGAAAGAAGTCATCCGCGGCGATTTCGCGCGCATTCGTTCGAATGGTCGCGCCTGACCCCAATGCAGCTGCGGGGTAGCAGGCCGCCGGATCGTTGTTGGCCAGTGACCCGCCTATCGTGCCTCTGTTGCGAACGGCAGGATCACCGATATGCCCCGCCAGATCAGCCAGCGCGGGATACTTGCCCGCAACTTCTGCTGCTACCGTGGCATGCGTGGTCGCCGCTCCAATCGAAATCGACCCATCATCTTCGATGCAGACGCCCTTCAACTCGGGAATGGCACCCAGGCTCACCAGCGTCGCGGGTGAGGCCAGTCTTTGCTTCATCGTCGGGATCAGGGTCTGACCGCCCCCCAACGCCTGTGCATCCTCTCCCGCCAACGCGGCAACCGCATCAGCAATGGTCGAGGGGTTCTTGAACTCGAAATTGTACATTTCGCTTTTCCTTTCCGAAAGGCGCGGAACCGCCCTTCATCTGGCATTTGATTGACCAGGGAGCGCGAGGGGCTGGCCCCTCGCACACCAACCTCTCCACTCAGCTGTTCATCGCCGCCCAAACACGCGACGGGCTGACCGGCATGTCGATGTGGTCCACCGCCTTGCCACCCGAGTTCAGCGCATCGATCACGGCATTGACCACCGCAGGCGGCGATCCAATCGCCCCGGCCTCGCCGCAGCCCTTCACACCCAGCGGGTTGTGCGTGCAGGGCGTCTGGCTGGAATGATCGACGGTATAGAACGGCACGTCATCGGCCCGCGGCATGGCATAGTCCATGAAGGACGCGCTCAGCAGCTGGCCGTTTTCGTCATAGACGCAGTTCTCCAGCAAGGCCTGACCGATCCCCTGTCCGATGCCGCCATGCACCTGACCGTCAACGATCATCGGGTTGATGATGTTGCCGAAATCATCCGCTGCGGTGAACCGTTCGATGGTCACTTGCCCGGTCTCGGGGTCAACCTCGACTTCGCAGGCATAGGCGCCGGCCGGGAAGGTAAAGTTGGCCGGATCATAGAACGCAGTCTCTTCCAGGCCCGGCTCGACCTCCAGCGGGAAATTGTGCGGCACATAGGCCGTAAGGGTCACATCTCCCCAGGCCACCGACTTGTCGGTGCCGGCCACGGTGAACTGGCCATCCTTCAGCTCGATATCGGCCTCGGACGCCTCCAGCAGATGCGCCGCGATCTTCTTGGCCTTGTCGATCACCTTTTCGGTCGCCTTGACCATGGCCGATCCACAGACAGCCAGCGAGCGCGACCCATAGGTGCCCATGCCGAACGGGATCTTCGAGGTGTCGCCGTGCACGATCTCGACCATCGACTCGTCGATGCCAATCATGTCGGCCACGACCTGCGGAAAGGCCGTTTCGTGCCCCTGCCCGTGGCTATGCGCACCCACCATTACGCTGATCGAGCCGGTGGCATTCACCCGCACGGTCGCCGCGTCATAGAGACCCGCACGCGCCCCCAGCATCCCCACGATGTTCGAGGGCGCGATGCCGCAGGCCTCGATATAGCAGTTCACGCCCAGGCCGCGCAGCTTGCCACGCGCCTCGCTTTCGGCGCGACGCGCCGGGAAGCCCGCGAAATCGGCGGCCTGTTCCAGCTTGTCCATGGTGCCGTTGTAGTCGCCGGTGTCATAGGTCAGCGCCACCGGCGTGTCATAGGGGAACTGCGTGATGAAGTTCTGCCGACGCAGCGCCACCGGGTCAACGCCCAGCTCGCGCGCGGCCTTGTCGATCACGCGCTCCAGCTGATAGGTCGCCTCGGGGCGGCCTGCGCCGCGATAGGCATCCACCGGCACGGTGTTGGTGAACATCGCCCGCACGTTCACCTGAATGACCGGCGTCTTGTAGTTGCCCGCCATCAGCGTCCCGTGTAGCCAAGTGGGTACCGAGCTGGAAAATGTCGACAGATACGCCCCAAGGTTGGCAAAAGTGTTTGTCCGCAGCCCGACGAAATTGTTGTCGGCATCCAGCGCCAGTTCGATCTTGCTGACATGGTCGCGGCCCTGTGCGTCCGACATGAACGCCTCGGAACGGCTGGCCGTCCACTTGACCGGGCGATTGCAGGCCTTGGCCGCGAAGGTACAGAACGCCTCTTCTGCGTAGTGGAAGATCTTGGTGCCGAAACCCCCACCCACATCCGGCGCCACGACGCGGACCTTGTGCTCGGGCAGGCCCAGCACGAAGGCGCACATCAACAGCCGGATCACATGCGGGTTCTGCGACGTGGTATAGAGCGTGTATTCATCCGTGCCCCGGCTGTATTCCGCCACGGCCACGCGCGGTTCCATCGGGTTGGCGACCAGACGGTTGTTCACCAGTTCCAAGGTGGTGACATGCGCCGCATTGGCGAACACCTCGTTCACCTTGGCATCGTCGGCCTCGCCCAACTGCCAGTCATAGCAGATGTTGTTTTTCAGATCGTCATGGACCAGCGGCGCGCCCTCTTCGGCGGCGGCTTTCATGTCCAGAACCGCGGGCAGTTCCTCGATATCCACGTCGATCGCCTCGGCCGCGTCACGGGCCTGCTCAAGACTGTCGGCCACGACGGCCGCGATCGGGTCGCCCACATGGCGCACTTTGCCTTGCGCCAGGATCGGGTGCGGCGGTTCCTGCATGGGCGCGCCGTGCTTGTCGGTCACCTCCCAGCCGCAGGGCATGCCGCCCACGCCTTCGAAATCCTTGCCGGTAAACACCCGGACCACGCCGGGCATGGACTCGGCGACGGACGTGTCGATGCTTTTGATCCGGCCATGCGCGATGTCGGATCGCAGGAAATACACATAGGCCTGACCACGTACGTTGATGTCGTCGGTGTAATTGCCCGCTCCGGTCAAAAAGCGCACGTCCTCGCGGCGCTTGGAACTGGCTCCGATGCCACTGTCTTTGGGCATAGCTTGTTCTCCTCCCATAAACGGATGCTTGCGTGCATCCCAGTCATCCCACGGGCGTTCTCAGTCACGCCCGCAGCGGCATCACTCGGCGGCGATGTGGCTGACGTCTTGGCCGGACGCGGCCATGATCGCCTTGACGATGTTGTGGTACCCGGTGCACCGGCACAGGTTGCCTTCCAGGTATTTGCGGATTTCAGCCTCGGTCGGGCGCGGGTTTTCCTTCAGCAGGGCCGCTGCCGACATCACCATGCCGGGCGTGCAGAAACCGCATTGCAGGCCATGATGATCCTGGAACGCCTGCTGGATCACATTCAAGGAGCCGTCCGGGTTGGCCTGCCCTTCGATGGTACCGACCTCGGCCCCGTCCGCCTCGAGCGCCAGCATGTTGCAGGACTTCACCGCCTCGCCGTTCACATGAACCACGCAGGCGCCGCATTGGGCCGTGTCACAGCCCACATGGGTACCGGTCAGCGACAGGTGATCGCGCAGAAAGCTGGACAGCAGCGTCCGGCCTTCGACATCACCGCTCACGGTCTTTCCGTTCACGGTCATTGAGACCTGTGTCATAAGTTCCTCCCATTTTCGTATTTATCCTTGGCCCGAGTTAAACACGGGAAAAGTCGTTTGAGAACAAAAAACTTGGCCGTTTCCAACCCGTCCCTTAGGAGCAAACTGCCAACATGTATTGCAGGTCGCCAACGGGGCAAAACTGCCGTTACGTCACTTTGCGTTTGGCCCGAGGTTGCGGACGGGTCGGGATTTCCTTGAGCAGACCACCGACGCCCATCGCCGCGATATCGGCTCCCGTGGTCGGGATGCCGCAGGCGACCCGAGACAGCACCCAGTCGGCCCCGTTCAACGCGGGAGAACGTGCGCATCCCGGCAAACCGATGACCGGCCGCTTGCCCAAAGCTCCGAGAAACAACAGGTTGCCCGGATCAACCGGCATGCCGAAGCGGTCCACCTGCCCACCCGCGCGCCGAACGGCCTGCGGCGCCACGTCCTCGACATCGGATGTGGCCGAGCCGGTCAGGATCATCACGATATCGGTATTCATCCGGGACACTGCCTGCGCCAAAGCGTCGACCGCATGCGGAACGACCTGCACGTCGTCCAGGCTCAGCCCCAGGGCCTCGACCCGGCCGCGCATCGCAGCGATGCCCTTGTCGTTGGGCGGCCCGCCGGGGATGTCGGTCACCACCAACCCGGCGCTGCCAAATATCGGCGCTGCTAGGCCAATGGCCCCCTTTGCCAGCTCCGCCGCGCGCAGAACGTCCGCCAGCGGCACCGCGTAGGAAATGACCTTGATCGTGGCGACCATGCCACCGACACCCATCTGCTGATGTTGAGGAACGGTGGCCACCGTGATCATCGGGTTGACCTGATTGAACGCCAGCAGAGCCTCAACGTTCAGAAGGGCAACACCAGCTTGATCCGCAATCAGGTTGACGCGCCCCGTGAACGGCTCGGTCACGCGCAAATTGGCCCCCTTCGGATCCGGGGTCAGTGCCGCAGCCAAATGGCGCGCGGCCTCGTCTTCGTGACAGTCGCCGGGATCCAGCCGCGCGACGACCACCTCGGACACGCCCGCCTCGGCCAACAGGGCGACATGCGTGTCGTCCAGCATCAGTCCCTTGCGCAGCTTTTTCATGCCAGCCATGACCGAATGCGCAAGGATCGCGCCCTTCGCGTCCGCAACCGGCACCGAGCCGAATTTCATGCCTTGCCCCGCAGCACCGCCGTCATCTGCGCGATGATCGCAACGGCAATCTCGGCCGGTCCGGCCGCGCCGATGTCCAGACCGATCGGCCCGTGGATGCGCTGCAACTGCTCGGTCGAGAAGCCCGCCTCTGTCATCCGCTGCACCCGTTTGGCATGGGTGCGCGACGACCCCAGCGCGCCGATATAGAACACGTCCGAGTTCAACGCGGCCTGCAGGGCGGGATCATCCAGCTTGGGGTCGTGGGTCAGCAGCACAACCGCCGTACGCGCATCCAGTCCGATGCTGGCCACGGCCTCGTCCGGCCAGTCGGTCAGCAACTTTTCACCGGGAAAACGAGATTTGGACGCAAACGTCTCGCGCGGGTCGATGATGATCGGGTCATAACCCGCAATCCGCGCCATCGGCACCAGCGCCTGCGCGATATGGACCGCGCCCACCACGATCAGCCGCAAGGGCGGGTTGTGCACGGCCACGAAGGTCTGACCGTCTTCCTCGAACCCTGAACGATCCATGCGCAACCGGTCCGCATAGGCGTTGCGCCGCAGCGCACGGTGGCCGGTCTCGATATTGACCTCATAGGCCACAGGGTCTCGCCGCGCCCGCGCTGCCACCAGTTCGGCCAGCATCGGCTCGGGCAGGACCGAGCCCACAGGCTCGACCAGAACCCGGATCGTGCCGCCGCAGGCCAGCCCGACGGCAAAGGCATCCTCGTCGCTGACCCCGAATTCCAACAGGCGCGCTTCTCCCTCTTGCATGGCCTCGAGCGCCTCGACGATCACCGCGCCTTCGACACAACCGCCCGAGACCGAGCCTTCGATCCGGCCGTCGCCGCCGATGACCAGCTGGGCCCCCACCCGCCGGGGCGCGCTGCCCCAGGTTTCGACGACCGTCGCCAGAACCGCGCCGCGACCCTCGCGAAACCACGCCAATGCCGTTTCCGGACTGTTGTCAAATCTGTCCATCGGACCCTCCCGCGGTGGTTCGCATCAACATAAGCAGGATTGACGCGATGAAAAGCAAGGAGCGCGTTCTCGGGTGGATTATCTCGAGCACCGACCCTGCCAACTTGGTTCTTCACGTGACGCAGAAGGCAGGTTTCGGCCGAAGTCCGCGACAGACAATCAAACATTTGATTGTTTTTCGGACGCCGACTAGCCTGCGGACAGGCCCGACTTGCGGCCGAATTGACGCAAGAGATTTCGTAAAGGAGACAATGTCTTGAAACAGATATTTACACTAACCATCGGCGCAGCGGCATTGATTGCAGGCAGCGCCTGGGCCGACACTTTCGAACGCTACGGAGAGGTCGAGGGCTGGAAGGTCTTTGTCGACAAGGACAAAAAGTCATGCCTGATCGAAGCGGTCGATGATGCCGAGAACGTGGTGCAGATGGGTCTGACCGAAGACCGCAGCGTTGGATATGTCGGTGTGTTTACCAAGGCGGAAACCGACATCAAGCGCGGAGACAAGGAGGCCGTCGCGATCCTGTTGGGCGACAACCTGTATGTCGGCGAGGCGACCGGCATGAAGGGCAACATCACCAAGGGGTATTCGGGCGGCTATGTCCTGTCGGACGACCCGCAATTCGCCGACGACCTGGCCAAGCAAAAGGTCATGGCGGTGTTTCCCGAGAAGTCCTTTGGCTTCACCGTCGATCTGACCGGCACCTACAAGGCCATGGAAATGGCGCGCGAGTGCAACGAAAAGCAACTGCAGTAACGTTAGCCTGAAAGCGCGGCCAACAACCGCGCTTTCTCTCCCTGGTCGTCGGGTCGTGAAATCACGGCGGCCAGATCCTCAAGCGATGCAATCGAATGACCGGCACGGAAGCTGTCCACATGCGGCAGCATGGTGGCGACGCCCTGCGCCTTTGGCGCGAACCCGTCCCAGCGCAGCAGCGGGTTCAGCCAGATCAACCGCCGGGCCGACAGATGCAGGCGTTCGATCTCTTTTTCCAGCAGATCGGGGTCACCCCGTTCCAGCCCGTCGGTGATCAGTAGCACCACGGCCCCCTGCCCCATCACCCGGCGCGACCAGTCGCGGTTGAACTGGTGCAGGCATTCGCCGATGCGCGTGCCGCCCTCCCAATCCTGAGCCTCGGCCCCGGCGGCGGCCAGCGCGGCATCGACGTCGCGCTGATGCAGGTGCCGCGTGATGTTCGTCAGCCGCGTGCCGAAGGTGAACGCATGCACCTTGGCCCAGCCAGCCCCCTTGGCGTTCGAGACCGTGTGCAGGAAGTGCAGGATGATCCGGCTGTACTGGCTCATCGACCCCGAGATGTCACACAGCGCGATCAGATTGGGCCAGCGCGGTTTCGGTTTGACGAGTGCGATCTGTCGCATCTCGCCGCCCTGACGCATGGCAGCGCGCAAGGTGCGCGCCCGGTCGATCCGCTGGCCCAGATGGCTGGCCTGTCCCCGGCGCGAGGCGATCGGGTCCACCGGCAGTTGCAGCCGCGCCAGAATGCGCTTGGCCTGTGCGGTTTCGGCAGTGCTCATCTGTTCGAAATCCAGCGACCGCAGCCGTTCCTCGGACGAGGCGGTCTGCGTGGCGTCAATCTCGATTTCGCTTTCGCCTTCTTGCTCGACGCCTTGTGGTTCATCCCGCTCGACACCGTCCAGAAGGGCCTCGGCCGCGCGTCTTTCGCCCGCCTCGGCCATGCGTTCCTCCTGAACGCCGCGAATGGCTGGCAGCATCATCGACATCATGTGCTCAAGATACCGCGGGTCGCGCCAGTACAAGCGGAAGATCTGGGCAAACACGGTGCGATGCTCGGGCCGGTTCACGAAACAGGCGTGCAGGGTCCAATAGAAATCCTGCTTGCGGGTAAAGCCCGCCGCCTGCACCGCGCGGATGGCGTCGACCACGCGACCGGGGCCGATCGGCAACCCGGCCTTGCGCAAGGCGCGCGCGAAATGGGTGATGTTCTGCGCCAGTTTCGGATCGGCCGGAATTTCCAGCGGAAGCTGTTCGGCCATCGCTAGGCCCCCGGAGTGTTTTGGCGCCGCGACGACATCAGACCGGTTCGAGCGTGGCTTTGGCCTGATCCAGAATGCGCTTGGCCTCAGAGCCCTGCAGTTTCTGGATGTCGTCCTGGTATTTCAGGATCGCGCCCAGCGTGTCGCCGATCACCTCGGGGCTGAGGTTGATCACGTCCAGCGCCAGCAGGCACTTTGCCCAGTCGATGGTTTCGGCCACGCCGGGTTTCTTGAACAGGTCCTCGGTGCGCAGATGCTGGACAAAGGCCACCACTTCACGGCTCAGCGCCTCGGCGGCCTCGGGCGCGCGGGCGTGCAGGATCTCCAGCTCGCGGTCGAAATCGGGGTAGTCGACCCAGTGGTACAGGCAGCGGCGCTTGAGCGCGTCATGTACCTCGCGCGTGCGGTTCGACGTGACGATGACGATGGGCGGTTCGGGCGCCTTGATCGTGCCGATCTCGGGGATTGTCACCTGGAAATCGCTCAGCGCCTCCAGCAGGAAGGCCTCGAACGGTTCGTCGGTGCGGTCCAACTCGTCGATCAGCAGCACCGGCGGGCCAGCCGGGTCGGGCTCCATCGCCTCGAGCAGCGGGCGGCGGATCAGATAGTCGCCGCTGAACAATTCCTCCTGCAGACCCTTCCGGTCGGACCCGCCGACCGCCTCGGCGGTGCGGATGGCCACCATCTGCGCAGGAAAGTTCCATTCATAGACGGCCGAGGACGCATCGAGCCCTTCATAGCATTGCAGCCGGATCAGGCGGCGACCCAGTCCAGCGGCCAGGGCCTTGGCGATCTCGGTCTTGCCGACGCCCGCTTCACCTTCCAGAAACAGCGGCCGGCCCAGTTTCAGCGACAGGAACACCACGGTGGCCAGGGCGCGGCCACAGACATAGCTCTGTTCGCCCAGCATCTTCTGAACGGCGTCGATGGAATCTGGCTGGCTCATGTGTCTCAATCTCCCTTGGCACAACAGGTCATGGCTGCCGCTGCGCGTCAAGACCGTGATCTTTCCGGGACTTGCGGCAATCTGGTCGCCTGACAAGGTTTGTTGTCACTTTCCCGTGCGGCCGGCCTGTGCTAGCCCGGCGCCATGACCGATACTCTGACGCTCCGCCGCCCCGATGACTGGCACCTGCATCTGCGCGATGGCGCCATGCTGCAGGCCGTCCTGCCCGAAACCGCCCGCCATTTCGCGCGAGCCATCATCATGCCCAACCTTGTGCCCCCTGTGGTCACCGGCGCTCAGGCCGCGTCCTACCGCGACCGTATCCTGGCCGCCCTGCCCGAAGGCATGAGCTTTGAGCCGTTGATGACCCTGTACCTGACCGAGGATACCGACCCCGACGACATGGCCGCGGCCCACGCAAGCGGTCTGGTCAAGGCGGTCAAGCTGTACCCGGCGGGGGCCACGACCAACTCGGCCTCGGGCGTGCGGGATTTCGACAAGGTGCGCCCCGTGTTGGACCGGATGGCCGAGATCGGCCTGCCGCTCTGCGTGCACGGCGAGGTCACCGATGCCGAGATCGACATCTTCGACCGCGAGGCGGTGTTCATCGACCGCGTTCTGGACCCGATCCGCAAGGCCACGCCGGGCCTGCGCGTGGTGATGGAGCATATCACCACCGTCGACGGCGTGGAGTATGTGCGCGCGAACGAAACTGACCTGGGCGCAACGATCACCGCACATCACCTGATCATCAACCGCAACCACATCCTCGTGGGCGGGATCAAGCCTCACTACTACTGCCTGCCCGTCGCCAAACGCGAAGAGCACCGCACGGCACTGGTTGATGCCGCGACTTCGGGCGACGAACGGTTCTTTCTGGGGACTGACAGCGCCCCGCATACGGATGCCAACAAGGAAATGGCCTGCGGCTGCGCGGGATGTTTCACCGCGACCAACACCATGTCGCTGGTGGCCGAGGTCTTTGACCGCGCGGGTGCGCTGGACAAACTGGAAGGGTTCACCTCGGTCAACGGGCCCAGGTTCTATCGGCTGCCCGTCAACGATCAGACCATCACCCTGCAGAGGGGCGAACCGGTCACCTACCCCGACAAGATCGAAACACGCGATGGCCCGGTCACCGTGTTCGACCCCGGCTTCCCGCTTCACTGGCGCGTGGTCTAATCAACCAGTCGTTTTGCCAGATCCGCTGCGCGCCCGCCGGTGCGCAGCATCGACCAGATCGCATCGGCCTCGTCCGCGCCGATCAGCTTGGCGGCCTTGCCGCGCACGCGATCCTCGCGGTCGGACAAGGCTATCGGTGCGGCCAAATCGTGGGTCGCCTCGCGCCGTACTCCGTCCCGCCGCAGCAGCGCCACGCGGGCCTCGGTCTCGGACAGCGTTTCGTCCGCTTCGACCGTGATCCGGTCGCTCAGCGATTGCAGGCGCGGATCGGCGCAGACCTTGTCCGTGTAGCTTTCAGGCAGGGCCGTTTCGTATCCCAGCGCCTGCATGGCGATCACCGTCCGATAGGAAAACTTGGCGCCCAGCCCGGTTGTCGGAGCGGTCTGATTGCAGACGCTCATCCAACGCGGATGGGTGCGGATTTTGATCTCGGCCACCTCGGGTTCGGCGATGTCCAGATCGCGCGCAGCCTCAAGCGCGGCGTGCAGCCCGTGGCAGCAAGCGTGGAACTTGTGGCTGACGCTTTCGAACAGCCACTCATCCCCAAGCCCCGACAGCGCTGTGGCTGTGTCATCGGCACCGTGATGCGTCGCGCCAAACCCGAACGGCCCGGTCAGGGCATCGGGATTGGGAACGAACCCCCGCTGCACCAGCAGCGCGGCCTCGACCCCGACCGAAGCCGCCTGCCCCGCATTGTAGGGCTTGCCCATGGTGCCAAACTGCGCCTTGAGGCCCGCCGCCCGGGTCGCGGTCAGCCCCAGAACCCGGCGCATGGCCGCCGGATCGCATCCCAGCAGGCGGGCGGCCGCCACGGCCGCTCCGAACGCCCCCGCCGTCGCGGTCTGGTGAAACCCGACCTGATAATGCCCCCGCCCCAGCCACAGGCCAATGCGGATGGACAGTTCCATCCCCACCAAGGCCGCCTCGAGCAAATCGACGATGGGCTGATCCTGCCATTCGGCCACGGCCAGCGCGGCGGGAAACACCGCCACGGAGGGGTGGCCGATATGGGCGAAATGCGTGTCGTCATAGTCCAGCGCGTGCGACACCGTGCCGTTGACCAAAGCCGCCGCGCGCATCGGCGCGGCCCCGCCGCCGAACAAGGTGGCCTGTCCGGACCCGCCTTCGTCCAGCACCATCCCTCGCAGGAGGCGAGAGACCGGTTCGTTGACGCCTGCGCGCCCGACCGCCAGCCAGTCCAGCGCGGACAAAGACGTAACGATCCGCGCCTGCGCGGTTGTCTTGACCGCGCCTGCGGCGAATTCGGAAAGAGTGCGTGTGAATTCAGTCATGCGGCGCAGTCTAACGTGCGCCCGCGCCGGGTAAACCCTCAGCCGTAGAGGCTGACCGCGCGCTGTTCGAAAGCGCGCACGATCCGGTGCATCGCCTCGTTGAAGACCACGCCGATGATGCCCTGCAACACGGCGTTCTTGAACTCGAAATCCACGTGGAAGGATACGTTGCAGCCGCCCTCGGGGGCGTCTTCGAAATGCCAGTCGGATTTCATGTATTTGAATGGACCGTCCAGGTATTCGGTGTCGATCTTCTTCTGCTCGGGGAACAGCGTCACCCGACTGCCGAACCGTTCGCGGAACACCTTGAACGAGATCACCAAGTCGGCCTCCATCACCTGCGCCTCGCCCGCCGCATAGGTCCGCCGGATCCGCGCGGCCGCGCACCAGGGCAGAAACTCGGGGTATTTCGCCACATCCGCAACCAGATCATACATCTGCTGCGCGCTGTATGGGAGGTGGCGGGTTTCCGAATGAGTGGGCATGGCAACCTGGGCATTTGAAACGTGACAATGGCGCGTCATGTCGTATGTTGCGCGCCAAAGATCAAGGGGGCAGCCATGAGCCAGCGCGCATATGTGATAGATGAGATGATCTCGGCCAAGGCCATCGCGGCGCGGATCGAGGAACTGTGCCGCGAAATTACCCGCGAATTCGGCGATACCGACAAGCTGGTGGTCGTGGGCCTGCTGCGCGGCAGCTTCGTGTTCATCGCCGATCTGGTGCGCGAACTGGACCTGCCGATCGAGGTCGATTTCCTCGAGGCGTCCTCGTATGGCGATTCAATGGAAAGCAGCCGGGAAGTTCGCATTCTCAAGGACTTGCGCGGCGCAATTGAAGGCCGCGACGTGCTGGTGGTCGAAGATATCGTCGACACGGGTCACACGCTGAACCACGTCACCAACCTGCTGCGCAGCCGCCAGCCGAAACGTCTCAAGTCGATTGCCTTGCTGGACAAACCCAGCCGCCGCGAGGTTGATTTTCGCGCCGATTGGATCGGCTTTGAAATCCCGGACGAATTCGTCGTGGGCTATGGCATCGACTATGCGCAACGCAACCGCAACCTGCCCTTCATCGGCAAGGTCCGCTTTACCGAAGACTGATCCCGCCGCGGATTCGAGGCCCCATGATCCTGCGCCACCTTCTGCGAATGTCCCGATGGGCGCGCAATCCGCCTTCGGACCAGCGGGTCAAGCTGGTGCTGGGCCTGATCGTGCTGTGTCTGGTGATTGCCGGTGTTGAATACATGGGCTGGTGGCCCGAATGGGCAACCAGCCAGCCGCGCAAGCTCAGACCGTGACCGGCGCGTCCAGAACCTGACGGATTGCCGCAAGAAAGATACCCGCGCCGACAGGGATCAGCGCATCGGGGAAATCATAGTCGGGGTTGTGCAGTTGCGGATGGTCAACCCCGGACCCCAGCCAGAACATCGCGGTTTTCGACCCCTTGGCGAATTGCCCGAAATCCTCCGAAAACCTTTGAGGCAAGGTAGTCAGGCGCGGTTGTACCCCGGCCTGCGCGCAGGCTTGAGCCAAGATCTGCACGGCCTCAGGGTGATTGACGCAGGCCTCGAAAACGTCGTCAAAGGTGATCTCGACACCTAGCCCCTGGTCGGCGGCGGCCTCGCGGACCAGCGCCTCGGCCCGATCGACCAGTTGCGCCATGCGCGCATCTGAGACGGTGCGCAGCGTGACCCATATCTCGGCCTCACCGGGCGCCACGCCGAATGTCGGGGCCCCCAGTTGGGCGTGGGTGACGGTGGTCAGCGCGTAATCCTCGGTCAGCTCTCCGCCAGAGCCCAAGGCGGTGAGGGCCGGCATCAACTGCGCCATGGCCGAGGCCGGCGACAGGCCGTCCTGCGGCGCCGCCGCGTGCGAGGTTTTACCCGTCAGCCGCACCCGCATCCCGCGTGAAGCGCAATTGGTCGGGCCAGAGCACAGCTCGACCGCGCCCAGCTCCAGCCCCGGCAGGTTATGCAGGGAGAACAGGAAATCCGGCTGTATTTCAGCGTATTGCAGATCGTTCCGAAAGTCGCGTGCGCCCTTCCCGATCTCTTCGGCGGGCTGGAAGATCAGCACGACCCGGCCGCGTGGAACGGGCGTTTGCGCCAGGTCCTGCGCGACGCCCAGAACCATGGCCATATGGCCGTCATGCCCGCACAGATGACCCTTGCCCGGAACCTGCGAGTACCAGGGTTTGCCCGACATCTCCAATATCGGCAGCGCGTCCAGTTCGCAGCGGATGCCCACGGTCGGCCCCGGCTGGCCCGAGTCGAACACGGCCGCGACCCCGTGCCCACCGATTGCGGTTAGAACCCGGCCGGTCACACCGCGCAATTGCTCGGCTATGAATGCCGCTGTTTCAGCCTCTTCACCGGAGACCTCGGGCCGCTGGTGCAAAGCGTGGCGCAACGCAGTCAGTTGCGCGAGCCGTTCGGGCGTCACGCCTGCCCCAGCTTTTTCTGTCGTGCCGCCCGCAGACGCGCGAAATCATCGCCCGCATGGTAAGACGACCGGGTCAAGGGCGTGGCCGAAACCATCAGGAACCCTTTACCGTAGGCGGCTTTTTCATAGGCTGCGAACTCTTCGGGCGTGACAAAGCGGTCCACGCGATGGTGTTTCGGCGTGGGCTGCAGATACTGGCCGATGGTCAGGAAATCGATATCGGCGGCGCGCATGTCGTCCATGACCTGGCGCACCTGCTGTTCGTTCTCGCCCAGTCCGACCATGATACCCGACTTGGTGAAGATCGACGGGTCCAGTTCCTTGACCCTCTGCAGCAGACGCAGCGAGTGGAAATAGCGCGCGCCCGGGCGCACCTCGGGGTACAGGCCCGGCACAGTTTCAAGGTTGTGGTTGAACACGTCCGGCTTGGCCGCGACCACGGTTTCCAGAACCGACGGATCGCATTTCAGGAAATCCGGGGTCAGAATCTCGATCGTGGTCTTGGGCGAGCGGTGACGCACCGCGCGGATAGTCTGAGCGAAATGCTCGGCCCCGCCATCAGCCAGGTCGTCACGGTCGACCGAGGTGATGACGACATGGTTCAGGCCCAGCTTTTCCACCGCATGGGCCACCCGGCCCGGTTCGAACGCATCCAACGCATCGGGGCGACCGGTGGCGATGTTGCAGAAGGTGCAGCCGCGGGTGCAGATCTCGCCCATGATCATCATGGTCGCGTGGCCCTGGCTCCAGCATTCGCCCACATTCGGGCAGCCGGCCTCTTCGCAGACGGTGACCAGGTTGTTGTCGCGCATGATCCGGCGCGTGTCGGCATAGCCCTTGCCGCCGGGCGCTTTCACCCGGATCCAGTTGGGCTTTTTCGGCTGCGCATTGTCGGGCTTATGCGCCTTTTCCGGGTGACGTTGTTCAGGGATTTTCAGATCGCGCACGGGGCCGGTTTCCTGACTTTGGGTCAATTTGGTTGGTGCATAACATAAACCGGTCGGATGTATTACGCCAGCCGTGCATAGCAGCCATGCGTCAGCGTTTCGCAGATGCAAAATAGGAGGGCGATTTTCTAGGGGATCAACGCAAATTTCTACATGATTTCGATAGATAAGAGGATATTCGCAAACGCAGCACATCCCGTGTTGAAGCCGGTTTGGAATCGTTTTAACCCACGGGCCGAACAAATGTGAATCACAGGAGATGCCCCATGAAAACCGGCGCCAAGCTGCCCGACGTGACATTCCACACCCGCGTGCGCGACGACTCGATCGAAGGGCCCAACCCGTTCCGCTGGGAAGACAAGACCACGACCGACTACTTCGCAGGCAAGCGGGTCATCCTGTTCTCGCTGCCCGGTGCATTCACGCCCACCTGCTCGACCTACCAACTGCCGGGGTTCGAGGACAACTACGAGGCGTTCAAGGCCAAGGGCGTCGACGAGATCTACTGCATGTCGGTCAATGACAGCTTTGTCATGAACAAATGGGCGCAGGATCAAGGGCTGAAGAACGTCAAGGTCATCCCCGACGGGTCGGGTGAGTTCACTCGCAAGATGGGTATGCTGGTCGACAAGTCCAATCTGGGATTTGGTATGCGCTCGTGGCGCTATGCAGCCATCATCAACGACGGTGTGGTCGAGGCGTGGTTCGAAGAGCCCGGCCTGATGGACAACTGCCCCGAGGACCCCTATGGCGTTTCGTCGCCCGAAAACCTGATGAAGCACTTGGAAGAAGCGCAACAGCCCGAAATGGCCTGAGCCGTCAACCCGCCTCCACTCGAAGGGCTCGCCGCGCGCGGGCCCTTTTCAGTTCCGAGTTTCTGAAACGATGTTTTCGCCGACCTGCCGGATCACCTGGGCCAGTTGATCGAACCACACCGCCCCATCCGACGAATCGCGCCGCACAAGGCCGATCTGCCGCGCGGGCTCCGGGGCGCCGAACCGCAGCAGCTTCAGCCCCGGCACGGCATCGGCCTCGGAACGCGCCGCCAATTCCGGAATCAAGGTCAGGCCGAACCCCTCCGCCACCAACCGCGACAGCGTGGCCAAAGACGACGCGCCCATGTTGATATGGGCGCTGGTCCGGTCCTGCCCGCACACCTCAAGTGCCTGATCCGTCAGGCAGTGCCCGTCTTCTAGCAGCATCAGTTGGGCCGCGTTCAGGTCGATCGGGCGCAGAGCGTCGGGGCTGACGGTCAGGCTGTTCAGGCGCGTCTCGCTGCCAGCCAGCAGAAAACGGTCCTCGAACAGGGGCAACTCATCCAGGCCGCGCGCGCCCACCGGCAGGGCCAGCACGGCGGCGTCGATCTCGCCCGCTTTCAGCATCGACAGCAACCGCTCGGTGCGTGCCTCGCGTACCTGTACGCGCAGGGACACATCCGCCGACCGCAGACCAGCCAAGACACCCGGCAGCAGATACGGTGCGACCGTCGGGATCAAGCCGACCGACAGACTGCGATGCCCGGTGGAGTTGTCACGCGCAAACCGATCCAACCGTTCGGCCGCGCCCAAAATGCGCCGTGCGTGCTCAAGCGCGTCGCGCCCCAACGGTGTCAGCAGAACATCTCGGGCGCGCCTTTCAAATAGCGGCCCGCCCATGATGTCTTCCAAAGCCCGTATCTGCACCGATAGTGCCGGTTGAGACACATGACACACCTGAGCGGCCCGGCCAAAGTTGCGCTGCTCGGCCACGGCGCGGAAGTATTGCAGCTGTCTGAGGGTAAAATTCATAACCCTTGATTATCACCTGTTGCGTTTTCCGCAACTCCGGCCAATCGGACTCAAGTTGGACCAACCGATCAATCTGTCACACTCTGCTTGCTTCTCGTAATGGCGCTTGAGGCGCTGCAACGCAATGCGCAGCACGATCTTCCCAGAACGTGCTGACCAGCCCATCCGTTTCTCGGCCAGTTCCAGGCCTTCCAGATAGCAACAACACCGCAGCGCAACGTCGCTCAACCCCGGACCCAGATCCGACAAAGCCCGAGCCACGCGATCACGCGCCTCGGACGACCCGCGCGCAACCTGAGCATCGCCTTCGAAACCCGCACGACCGCCAGCGGTAAGGAACCGGTCCCAGTTCTGCGTGACCCGCGGTCCGATCTGGGCCAGCTCGAAATCCTCGCGCAGTCGCTCTCCGGCGCGTACCAGGCTTTCGTCCAGAAACGGCTTTCCATCCCGGTCGCGCCGGCGCGACAAGGCAATCAGGGGGCTCTCCGCTGCGCAATAACGGATGCGCCGTGGACGCTTCTCGTCGGCTTGACTGCGCGTTTTGAACTTCGCCGGTGCCTCGGCCATGCCATATTCAGTCTGTGTCCGCGCGCGGTTTTCGGCATCGGCAATCAACTGGCTTAATGCGGTTCGGCCCATTTGCGTGATCCGGTAACGCGACACACGCCCCGCATTGTCACAAACGATCCAGTCCTTCAGAGCCAGAGCCTGAGCGGTCTTGCAATCAACAACGGCGGTCCGAGTTGTACCGCCCTCGCCGCTGTCGCGGACAACGACCGCCTTTTCCATGTCCTCGGCCACGGCCAGAACCGCACCCGTTTCGCAAAGGCGCCGCAGCACCCGCAAAGCCTCGCGCTCGAACGCCTCGTCTTCGGCATTGGGAATGCGATGAGGATCATCGCCGACGCTAAACAAGGGACCAGAGGCGACTTCATTCCCCGCACCGGGAAAGTGTGTTTCGGCAAGTGACTGCAGTGCTGCATCCACCAAGGGATCGTCGCGGCGCATTTCGATCCTTCGAATCTGTCGCAGAATGGTTGACGCGTGACACCCTGCCGACCGCGCCAGATCCCGGATCGACCGTCCCGCCTCGGTATGGGCCAGGTATCGCTGTGCCCCTTCGGGAACCCAAGCTGGAACGGTGAATGCGGTGCTGTTTTCCATCGTTATTCGCCCTCGTCGACAATCAAACTGCCACTGTCCGCCGTCGGATAAAGTGTTAACCAAATCTACCTAGAGTTGCTTTCGTTACTCGTTCGTTAACCTCCAACGGCTCTGACCAGAATTGATTCAAAAAGATAAACAGTCGTGAAACCATCGTTCGGCGCGAACCCATTCACGGCAACACCCGCTTGGGTTGTGCAAAATTGCTGCAGGCAAAATTGAACAGAGGAAAGCCGAAATGCAGGACCTGATGACTATGATCACCGCCCTCCGCCGCCCGCGGCTGCTGTCTCGGGCAGCCAAGGTCGGAGCACAGGAATACGACCGTGACCGCCACTTGCAGCGCCTGTTTGGCTATGGCGCGCTACCGGGAACCGGAGTGGCCTTGATGCGACTGTTGGAGATGGAGCGGAGCGTCGACGACCAACGACGCTCGGGCGACGCCGCGTATTCGCTGGTGCGCCACCTTGATCTACTGATCGCACTGATTGGTGAGGCGCGACTGCATCAAGCCAGCCGCGCCCCGGAACTTCATGTCGTCAAGTGAAGGCGTCGGGCATGGACGCTTTCTTTTCCTCGACATAGGCGGTTAGCGCCGCCAGTTTTTCCGGGTCGAGTTGCGGTTGCTGGTAGTTGGCCAGCAGATGCTCGACCCGGGCCGAGGCCAGCATGCGCGTGTCCCGCGCACCCTCTTCTTCCCATGTTTCAAAGGGTTTGTAGTCCAGCAGGTCGGTCTTCCAGAAGGCGCTTTGGAAATTGGCCTGGGTGTGCGCACAACCAAGATAGTGACCACCCGGCCCCACCTCACGAATCGCGTCCATGGCCTGCGCGTTTTCATCATAGGCCACCCCTTTGGCCAACGCATGAAGCGCTCCCAACTGATCGGCATCCATGACGAATTTTTCGAAGTCCGCAACCAGACCGCCTTCGAGCCAGCCACATGCATGCAACATGAAGTTGACGCCTGACAGCAGACCCATGTTCAGCGAATTCGCAGTCTCGTAAGCCGCCTGCGCGTCCGGAAGCTTGGACCCGCAGAACGACCCGGCCGAGCGGTATGGAACACCCAAACGGCGCGCCAACTGACCGGCGCCATAGGTGATGTGCGCGGCTTCGGGCGTGCCGAAAGTCGGTGCACCAGAGTTCATGTCGATCGACGACACGAATGCGCCAAAAATGGCCGGTGCACCCGGGCGGATGATCTGGCTGTAGGCGATGCCGGCCAGCACCTCGGCCAGCACCTGCGTCAGAGTACCAGCAACCGAAACCGGGGCCATCGCGCCGCCCACGATGAAGGGCGAGATGATGCAGGCCTGATTGTTGCGCGCATAGACTTCCAGCGACCCCATCATCACGTCGTCGAACGTCATCGGCGAGTTGATGTTGGTGAGCGAGGTCATCACGGTGTTTTCCTGCACGAACTCCTTGCCGAACAGGATTTCGCACATCTCGACCGAATCCTGCGCCCGGCTGGGATCGGTTACCGACCCCATGAAGGGTTTGTCCGACAGCGTCATATGCGCCATCAGCATGTCGAGGTGCCGCTTGTTCACCGGAACGTCCGTCGGTTCGCAGACCGTGCCGCCCGAGTGGTGCAGCCACTTGGACATGTAGGCCAGTTTCACGAACTTGTTGAAATCGTCCATCGTGGCATAGCGGCGGCCACCCTGTGCGTCCCGCACGAAAGGCGGTCCGTAGACCGGCGCCAGCACAAGGTTGCGCCCGCCGATTACCACCGATTTTTCGGGGTTGCGCGCGTGCTGCGTGAATTCCTTGGGCGCGGTCTTGATCAGTTCGCGGGCCAGACCTCGCGGAATGCGAACGCGCTCACCATCGATGTCGGCCCCGGCACCGCGCCATCGTTCCAGCGCCGCAGGGTTGTCGACGAAATTGACGCCGACCTCCTCCAGCACGGTTTCCGCATTGGCCTCGATGATCTCCAACGCTTCGTCATTGAGGATCTCGAAGTTCGGAATGTTGCGTTCGATATACTTCGCCGTTTCGATCCGAACCGCGGTACGCTCGGCCCGGCGGGCGGCGCCTCCGCCACCACGCGCTCTGCGTCGGGTGCTTGCCTCTGTCATGCGATGATCCCGTGTGAAAGTTTAGATTGGATTGCTTGTTACAAGATGCCGCGACTTCACCAGATGTGGATTCCGGCGCAATAGGGGGAAAAGCGACATATTCCGCGCTATCCAGCACCAGCAACAGGCCTTACGGGGCGTCAGGTTGGCTTGCTGAAATAAACCTTGTTCCCCTCGTGCCCGGTCTCCTGCCACCCAAGATGACGGTACATCGCGCGGGTGTCCGCCATCAGGCGGTGGGTTGTCAGGCGCATGTTCCGAACCCCGTTTTCGCGAGCCTCTGTCGCGACGAAATTGAGCAGCCGACGAGCAATGCCCCGCCCTTGCGCATCCGGTGAAACGGCCAGATTAAAGATCATCGCGGTTTCTCTTTCGAAACCAAAAACCACGACACCCTGCAGGGATGTTTCATCCGCGGCGACAACGACGTTCCGGTCGCGAATGTCCTCCTCGACCCCCTCGGTCACATCCGGCAGGTCGGGAATGGACTGGCGCGCTGCGGCATAGGCCGCTTCGATACATCGGCGGATGGGCTCCGCATCGGTTGCCACAGCCCTTCTGAGCGAAATTCCGGTCATTCAATGCGCTCCGCGTCACTCTTTCCCGCCAAATGACGTCAAGGCGCTTGCACATGCAAGGCTTCCGACCTAAAGGCCGGGTATGACCGAGACATCCCATGACCGCCTTCTGATCATCGACTTCGGCAGCCAGGTAACGCAGCTAATCGCCCGCCGCCTGCGCGAGTTGAACGTCTATTGCGAAATCCACCCCTACCAGAACGTCACGATGGATTTCGTGCGGGACATGGCCCCGCGCGCCATCATCTTTTCCGGCGGGCCGGACAGCGTGACCCGCGAGGGATCACCGCGAGTCCCGCAAGAGATCTTCGACTATGGCGTTCCGATCCTGGGCATCTGCTATGGCCAGCAGGTCATGATGCACCAGCTGGGCGGCAAGGTCGAAAGCGGCCACGGCACGGCCGAGTTCGGACGGGCATTCGTGACGCCGCGCGGCAAGCTCGACCTGCTCGAGGGCTGGTTCACCGATGGCAACGAACAGGTCTGGATGAGCCACGGCGACCATGTCAGCCAAATCGCACCAGGGTTCGAGGTGTTCGGCACCTCGCCCAACGCGCCCTTCGCGATCACCGCCGATACCGACCGCCATTTCTATGCCGTTCAGTTCCACCCCGAGGTGCACCACACCCCCAAGGGCGCAAAACTGTACGAGAATTTCGTGAAGCTGGCCGGGTTCAAGGGCGACTGGACCATGGGCGCCTATCGCGACGAGATGATCCGCAAGATCCGCGAACAGGTCGGCGACAAGAAGGTGATCTGCGGTCTGTCGGGCGGTGTCGACAGCTCGGTCGCCGCTATCCTGATCCACGAGGCGATCGGCGACCAGCTGACCTGCGTTTTCGTCGATCACGGCCTGCTGCGCAAGAACGAGGCGCAGGAAGTCGTCTCGATGTTCCGCGACAACTACAACATCCAACTGATCCACGCGGATGAAAGCGAGCTGTTTCTGGGCGAGCTCGAAGGCGTTTCGGACCCCGAGACCAAGCGCAAGATCATCGGCAAGCTGTTCATCGACGTATTCCAGAAACACGCCGACACGATCGAGGGCGCCGAGTTCCTGGCCCAGGGCACGCTGTACCCCGATGTCATTGAATCGGTGTCGTTTTCCGGCGGCCCGTCAGTCACGATCAAATCGCATCACAACGTCGGCGGCCTGCCCGAAAAGATGGGCCTGAAACTGGTCGAGCCGCTGCGTGAACTGTTCAAGGACGAAGTGCGCGCGCTGGGCCGCGAACTGGGCCTGCCGCCCAGCTTTATCGGCCGCCACCCCTTCCCCGGACCGGGCCTGGCCATCCGCTGCCCGGGCGAGATCACCCGCGAAAAGCTGGAAATCCTGCGCGAGGCCGACGCGATCTATATCGACCAGATCCGCAAGCACGGCCTGTATGACGAGATCTGGCAGGCCTTCGTCGCGATCCTTCCGGTGCGCACAGTCGGCGTGATGGGCGACGGGCGCACCTATGACTATGCCTGCGCCTTGCGGGCGGTGACCTCGGTTGATGGAATGACGGCCGATTACTACCCGTTCACCCACGAATTCCTGGGCGAAACCGCCACCCGGATCATCAACGAGGTCAAGGGCATCAACCGTTGCACCTATGACATCACCTCCAAGCCTCCGGGCACGATCGAATGGGAATGACACCAAAAGCCGGGCGCTGACCCGGCTTTTTTGTTGTTGTGAACCGGCGTCGGTTTTGGTTCGGTGGCCAAACGCACGCTCAGCCCAAGGATCGAAACATGCGCGATAGCAAATCGATGATTGCCAAAACCGCGCTGTGGATGACCGGGGCGATCGCTTCTTTCTCGTCAATGGCCGTTGCCGGGCGCGAGCTTAGCCTGACGCACGACACGTTTGAAATCATGATGTACCGCAGCATTGTCGGCGTCATCGTCGTTTCGGCCGTTTTGACGGCAACCGGCAAATGGCACCAGGTATCGACACAACGTCTGGGTCTGCACGCGGTTCGAAACTCGTTGCATTTTGCGGGCCAAAACCTGTGGTTCTACGCTGTCAGCGTCATCCCGCTGGCGCAGGTTTTTGCGTTGGAATTTACGCAACCGATATGGGTCGTACTCCTGTCTCCGCTTCTGCTGGGCGAACGCCTGACACCCACGCGGGTCATGTCGGCAATCATAGGTTTCGCAGGCATATTGATCGTCGCCCGACCCGGAGCCACACCGCTCACGCCCGGTGTTCTTGCAGCGGCCTCCTCGGCTGTTTTCTTTGCGCTTACAACGATTTCGACGAAGAAACTGACAGGGTTCGCCAGCATCGGATGCATCGTTTTCTGGCTGACTACGATGCAGGCCGCAATGGGTCTTGCTGTTGCCGGAGCGGACGGGCAGATCGTTCTGCCAACCGCTCAAAGCGTGCCCCTGTTGTTGCTGGTCGGGCTGGCCGGCCTGCTGGCCCATTTCTGCATTACAAACGCGCTTGCCATCGCTCCGGCCACGGTCGTTATTCCCTTTGATTTCGCGCGCCTGCCGACGATCGCCATTGTTGGGATGCTGCTGTATCACGAACCCCTGGATCAGTGGACCATGCTGGGCGCCGTCGTGATTTTCTCGGGCATATTCCTGAATGTCTGGTCCGAAGGCCGCGCGGGATCGGGCACTCTGGCAAAAACCACACACAAAAACTGACGTTCGGTCACTGGCAGAAACTAACGTATGGTCAGTGGTTGACGTTTTTTTAAACTCCCCGTGAATAATGGCCACAGAAATCACCGCCACTGACACTCACAAGACAATACTGTGGCGCCGGATAGTGAAAAGGGAGGAATACATGAAGAAAGCGCTGTTACAGGCGTGCGTGCTCTGTGCAGGGGCGACCGCCGCTCATGCCGGCGGTATCGACCGTAGTGGGCAAGGCATCAACATTATCTTTGAGGAAGGTTCCGTCGTACAGTTTCGCCTGGGCTACACCAACCCAAGCGTAAGCGGCACGATGCTGGGCGTGGACTCGGGCAACGTTGCAAACGACTTCTTCTCGCCTCATCTCGCGTACAAGCACGCCTTCACCGACCAACTCGACTTTGCGCTGATCTATGACGAACCGTTCGGTGCCGATATCGCCTACGGTTCGAACTACCCGCTCTCGCAGAACCCGATCCCGGGTGGTCGCACTGACGTTCTGCGCGCGAAAGCCGACACAGAGGCAATTACTGCCCTGTTGCGCTACAAGTTCGACGGCGGCTTCAGCGCCATCGGTGGTCTGCGTATTCAGCGGCTCAGCGCTGACGTTGCCGTGCCGGCGGCGGCTGGTTACGAGGTGAATGCCGACAAGGATACCGCGCTGGGTTACGTCGTAGGTGTGGCTTGGGAAAAGCCCGAGATCGCAGCGCGCGTGGCGCTGACCTACAACTCGAAAATTTCCCATGACCTGTCGCAAACGGAGTCGGTGAACCCAATCCCGATCCCGCCGATCCCGCCTGGAACCGTGGCGACATTCGACACTTCCAGCGAGGTCGTTTCTCCGCAATCGGTGAACCTGGACTTCCAGACCGGCGTTGCCCCCAGGACACTGCTGTTCGGATCGATCCGCTGGGTTGACTGGCCGCAAACGGTTTACGATCCCCCGAACTATCCGCCGACCAGCGCGCTGGTGGACTATGACGATCCGACCTGGACCTATTCGCTGGGTCTTGGCTACCAGTTCTCCGAACAGTTCTCGGGCGCAGTGACCCTTGGCTATGAATCGGCAACCAATGAGCCCGTTTCCAACCTGGGTCCGACCGACGGGTTCTGGAGCATCGGCCTTGGCGGCACCTACTCGATGGATCGCGCCAAAATTTCGGGCGGCGTTCGCTATACCGATCTGGGCGACGCAACCGCTGACGGTGCTGGCCCCGGGGCGCGGGCGAACTTCTCTGGAAACAGCGCGTGGAGCGTTGGTATTCAGGTGACCTACGCCCTGAACTAAGGGATACGCTCATACAGAATTGGAAAACCCCGCCCTTGTGGCGGGGTTTTTCGCATGATCCGGGTCGCTTACCGAATTGCCGAATGCAAGTATTCCGCCTGAGGCAAACAGAAACATGCAAGAAATAGCCATGACGCAACAAAAATCCCTCTCCGCCCTTGCTTGGTTCGAGCTCATTCTTCTTGGACTGATCTGGGGCGCGTCCTTCCTGGCGATCCGCGTCGCACTGGACACGATACCTGTGATGACGGCCGTGTTTCATCGCGTTTTCTGGGCCGCGCTTGCACTTTGGGCCGTCGTTCTCCTCCGCCGAGAAACGATACCGAAGGACCCGCGTATTTGGGGCGCTTTTCTGGTCATGGGTCTGTTGAACAACGTATTGCCCTTCTCGCTGATGGCCTGGGGCCAATTGTATGTCGACACCGGTCTGACCTCGATCTTGAACGCTGCCACGGCAATCTTCGGTGTTCTGGTTGCGGCTGCGTTCTTTCCCGACGAGCGACTGACCAAACGCCGAGCCGTGGGTGTTGCGCTTGGCTTTGGCGGAGTTTCCACCGCAATCGGATTGCACAATTTCCTTGGGTTCAGCCTGCAAAGCGCTGCTCAGCTGGCCATTCTGGCGGGGACCGTATCCTATGCGCTGGCGGCTGTATGGGCCCGTTTGCGCTTGTCAGGCCTGGCGCCGCAGGTTGCGGCGGCGGGAATGCTGAGCGGGTCAACCATCGTCATGCTGCCGGTAATGCTGGTCGTCGACGGTGTGCCATCGTTCGACCTGCCTATGACAACTTGGCTCGCCGTAGCTTATTACGCACTCGTCGCTACGGCTGGGGCCTACCTGCTGTACTACAGGGTTCTGGCCGCTGCCGGCAGCGGCAACCTGCTGCTGGTCACCCTGATCATCCCTCCGGTCGCCATTCTGCTAGGCGCCTATGTCCGGCACGAAACCCTTGCCCCGAATGCCTTCATCGGCTTTGCAATCCTTGCATTGGGATTATTGATCCTAAGCCGAGCCCGCGGCCGAGATTGACGCCATCGCCGGGCCGATTTAGCTAGGACAAAACAAGGGACGGTTGCACATGATCTATAGGTCGGCAAAGGACTGGCGCGAAGCGGCGCGCAAAAAGGTGCTGTTTTTCGGCATGTCCGGCTTGGGCAAGACTTACGTGTCGAACATCCTTCGCGACTCGGGCGACTGGTTCCACTACTCGATCGATTATCGAATTGGCACGCGTTACATGGGTGAATACATCACCGACAACGCCAAGGCTGAGGCAATGAAGGTTCCCTTTCTGCGGGATCTGCTGCTCTCTGACTCGATCTATATCGGTTCCAACATTTCGTTCGAAAACCTGACGCCGGTCGCCGCCTATCTGGGCAAGCCCGGAAACCCGGCGCTGGGTGGGCTGGCGATGCCGGAATTTCGGCGTCGACAAGAGCAGTTCCGGCAGGCCGAAATCCACGCTCTGCTGGACACCGAATATTTCATTGACCGCGCTCAGCGTCTGTACGGGTACCCGCATTTCATCTGTGACACCGGCGGGTCAATCTGCGAATGGGTGGACCCTGACAATCCTTCCGACCACGTCTTGTCGGAACTCTCGCGCCAGACCCTGATGGTCTGGATCAAGGGCGACGACGACCACACCGCCGAACTGATCCGACGGTTCGACAAGGCCCCCAAACCGATGTCTTATCAGGCCGATTTCCTGACGCGCACCTGGCAGGAATACCTTGATCAGCACGGCTGCGCCGAGGCAGAGGTCAATCCCGACGACTTCATCCGCTGGACCTATGCCCGCGCACTGGCCCACCGTCAGCCCAGATACCTATCCATGGCTGAGAATTGGGGGGTCACTGTTACCGCCGACGCAATCGGAAAGGTGCGGGATGCGCGTGATTTCGATGAGTTGATCGAGAGCACACTTGAGACCCGCGCCGCGGCGACCTAACTAGAACGCTTCAGAAGAAACTGGAAAAACCCGCCTCATGCCTATCAAGATTCCGTCCGACCTCCCGGCCTTTGACGTTCTGACGAAAGAGGGCGTCATGGTCATGGCCGAGGATCAGGCCGCACGGCAGGACATCCGGCCCCTGAAGATCGGGTTGCTGAACCTGATGCCGAAAAAAATCCAGACCGAAAACCAGTTTGCCCGATTGATCGGCGCGACGCCTCTGCAGATCGAGTTGTCCCTGATCCGCATGACTGAGCATCAAACCAAAAACACCGCGGCCGAACACATGGAAGAGTTCTACCGCCCTTTTCAGGACGTGAAGGACCAGAAATTTGACGGCCTGATCATCACCGGCGCCCCCATCGAGCATCTGGAGTTTCGGGACGTCACCTATTGGGACGAACTGACCGAGGTGTTCGAATGGACCCGAACCAATGTGCATTCGACCTTCGGCGTATGCTGGGGTGGAATGGCGATGATCTATCACTTTCATGACGTCAAAAAGTATATGTTGGACGCCAAGGCGTTTGGGTGTTTCCGGCATCGGAACCTGTCACCGGCCTCGCCTTTCCTGCGAGGCTTCTCGGATGACTGCGTGATCCCGGTCAGTCGCTGGACCGAAGTCCGTCAGGATGAAATCGACGCTGCCGAAGGGCTTGTGACCCTTCTGGGCAGCGACGAGGTCGGTCCGTGTCTTGTTGAAGATCGGCAGAACCGGGCGCTGTATATCTTCAATCACTTCGAATATGACAGTGACACGCTGAAACAGGAATACGACCGGGACGTGGCCAACGGTACTCCGATCAATGTGCCCATCAACTATTACCCCGACGATGACCCGTCCCGCACGCCTCAGAACCGGTGGCGTAGCCATGCGCACCTCCTGTATGGGAACTGGATCAACGAGATCTACCAGACCACTCCATTCGACATGACGAAAATTGGTCATTAAGTCGTTGATATACATGGGCCTGTTTGCGGCCCTTTTTGGGGCTTTAACGGCTTGGCTTGCCGTACGCCATGAGGCACGGGCCGAGGCCGCGTTTCCGCCAGAGGGTCAGGTATTGGATGTCGACGGCGTTGCTGTACATGCCGTCGTCATGGGCGAAGGCCCGGATGTCGTCCTGATCCACGGGTCCAGCGGCAATACCCGGGACATGACGTTTGCTCTGGCGCCGTTGCTGGCAAAGTCCTTTCGGGTCATTGTATTCGACCGGCCGGGGCTGGGCTATTCTCAGAGCTTCTCGGCGGATGGCGAAAACATCGTTGAGCAGGCAGAAATCCTGCAGAAAGCTGCCGCGATGCTGGGGGCCGACAAACCCATCGTCGCCGGTCAAAGCTATGGCGGATCGGTATCACTGGCCTGGGCTGTGACGCGACCGGACAACATCTCGGCTCTGGTCCTGATCGCCCCGGCCGCGGTGCCATGGGAAACTCCGCTCGATTCCTTCAACCGCATTGCCTCGACCGCCTGGGGAAATGCTCTCGTCCTGCCGTTGATCACCGCCTACGTTCCGGACTGGTACGTCAACAAGGCCCTGGATACGGTCTTTGCCCCCCAGACCGCACCCGAAGGCTATGCCGAGCATTTTGGCCCGGCCCTGACGCTCCGCCGGTCGTCGATGCATGCCAACGCAAAGCAACGGGCCAACCTCCTTGACGAAGTTGCCGAACTGCAACCGCGCTACCCTGAGATATCGGTGCCCACCGAAATCGTGCATGGTACGGCAGATACGACAGTTGGTCTGGGCTGGCATTCCGAGCGGCTGATCGAACAAATCCCCGGCGCTGAGCTGATCGAACTTGAAGGCATGGGGCACATGCCGCAGGTGGTGGACGCTCCGGAAGTTGCTGCTGCGGTCGAACGTGCCGCGGAACGAGCGGGTTTGCGTTAACCCCGCCCGTAATCCATAGTAGAAACTGGATTTTATGGCGAGGCAACTCATGACCCGTGCAGCGGACCGAGCAATCAACAGCTACTTTCGGAACGACGCTCCCGAGAGCGTGCGAAAGGCCATCGAGGACGCTGAAAAAGGCGACATCCTGAACCCCAGCTACCCATATCAGGATAGGATGAAGCGCAAGGACTATGAAAAGCAGATGGAGGCTCTGCAGATCGAACTGGTCAAGATGCAGGCATGGGTCAAGGAAACCGGACAACGCATCGCGATCGTGTTCGAGGGTCGAGATGCAGCGGGCAAAGGCGGTACCATCAAGCGGTTCCGGGAAAACCTGAACCCGCGTGGCGCCCGCAATGTCGCCCTCAGCAAGCCCTCCGACGCCGAGCGCAGCCAATGGTACTTCCAGCGGTACATTCAGCACCTGCCATCGGCTGGCGAGATCGTTTTCTTCGATCGCAGCTGGTACAACCGGGGGGTCGTCGAAAACGTCTTTGGATTTTGCACCGCAGACCAGCGGGAACGCTTCTTCAGGCAGGTCATGCCACTGGAGAACGGGCTTGTTCATGACGGCATTCACCTGTTCAAATTCTGGCTCAACGTCGGGCGCGCAGAACAGCTCAGCCGGTTTCTCGCGCGCGAGAACGACCCGCTGAAACAATGGAAACTGAGCCCTATAGACATCGCCGGTCTGGGCAAATGGGATGAATACACGCAGTCGATTTCTGAAACTCTGACACGCTCCCATTCCGATCTGTGCCCTTGGACGATCATCCGTTCGGACGACAAGAAGCGCGCCCGGCTTGCGGCAATCCGGGCGGTATTGTCGACCTTGGACTATGACGAAAAGGACACCGAAGCCGTTGGAGAGCCCGACCCGATGATTTGTGGCGGACCGGAAATCTGGGATGCGTAGTCTAGGGCGCCTTTGGTCAAGCGGTGGCCCCTCCGATCATGCCCCGGGGATTGGACCTGCTGCGCCGCGTGCATTATGTCTGGTTGGTAAAAGAGCACGCAACCACAGGCAGGTGCCGTCGGAATGACCAAACGCGGCTATCACCATGGAAATCTGAAACAGGCGCTGATCGACGCCGCCCTCTCACTGATCGAAGAAAAAGGTCCGACCGGCTTTACCCTATCTGAGGCCGCAAAACGGGCCGGTGTCACCCCAGCCGCGGTTTACCGACACTATCAGGGTCGCGAGGATCTGATCGCCGAGGCGGCCCGTCAGGGGTTCGAGATGTTCGCGGACCTCATGCAGTATGCCTATGACAAAGGGCAGCCCTCGGCGCTGGCCGCTTTCGAAGCGACCGGGCGCGCATATCTGGCGTTTGCGCGCAAGCATCCCGGCCATTACATCTCGATGTTCGAAAGCGGAATCTCGGTCAACCGGACGCCCGAGCTGGCGCTGGCCGCCAACCGTGCAAAGGAGGTTCTGGAAATGGCTGCGGCCGATCTTTCAGAACACATTCCGCCGGAAAAGCGACCACCGGCGTCTATGTTCAGCGCGCATATCTGGGCGATGAGCCATGGTGTAGTCGAGCTTTATGCCCGCAATGCGGGGGCCAGTTCGCCGTTCCCGCCCGAAGACCTTCTGGAATCCGGGATCGGCATTTACCTCAGAGGGTTGGGGCTGGTTCCGCCCGACGAATGACCGTCAAAACATCCGGCTGGCATGCGGTGCGTTCAGCCGTGAGGTGACATTGATCAGATCCATCATGCCCATCCCCTTGATGTCGACCGGACCCAAGTCCGAGACCTGGAATTCATCGATCAGTGCATATTTCATCTCTTCCGGGGCAACGATGTTCATGGGGTTTGCAAAGACCTGCAACCGCGATGCTATATTCACGGCCGGTCCGAAAACGTCATAGACGTATTTCTGGATCCCTACCACTGACCCTACGGCGGGCCCCATGCCAAGCCCGATCCTGGCCTGCCATTTGTGCGGATGACTTTCGTTGCGCCGTTCCAGATACCGCAGAAATCGGACCGCACAATGCGCAACCGCCGTGGCATGGTCGGGCGTGGCGTCGGGCATGCCTGAGACCGCAAGATAAGCGTCTCCGATCGTCTTGATCCGTTCACACCCGAACTGTTCGACGATCCGGTCGAAGGCGGTGAAGATGTCATTCAACTCACTGAGGGTGACCGTAGGGTCTGTTTTTGCCGCAAAATCCGTAAAGCCGACGAAATCCAGCATGACCACGGAAACCTGATCATACAGCTGAGGCGTGACTACGCCGAAGGTTTTGAACTCCTCATAAACCGCACGCGGCATCAGGTTCAGCAAAAGCCGTTCGACCCGTTCCTTTTCTCTTTCCAACTCCCGGGTGTTGCGCTCGACCATGGTCGAATAGCTGTCGATCATGCTTTCCAGCTCACGAATTTTCGTGATGTTCTGACACTCGACAACCAGAACCTGCTCATCCATCCCGTTGGCCAAGGAAATCGTCACCGCGAAGATCAGCGTGCGGCGTTTCGGCTTCATCTGCAGCTCGGCCGAGTATCGCAGGCCCGATTGCTTGACGTCATCCAGTTCGCGCTGGTCGAGATCCGGCAATATATCCAAAAGTGTCTGGCCGGGCTCGGGTTTGCCGAACCATTCGGCGAATGGACCATTGTGGAACACGAAGGTCAGGTCCGAGGCCCGCAATACCGCTATACCGACCCCGATGGCACGCAGCAGATGCTCGTTGATGGCCAGGATGCTCATGCCGCATCCCGGGCAACGATGATCGCCCTTTTGCCTTCGATCGCAGCCAGCGCGACCTGCACGTCATCTTCGGTCATTCCATGAATTGAAAGGGCTTCGCCGAACAGCGTAGCCATCTCGTCGAAATCATCGTGGCTGATGTTGAGGTGCCGATGCACGGCCTCGATCCGATCATCACTGAAAGACGCGGGACCACCCACCAGAGACGAAACGAATTTGGTTTGGTGATCGATCAACCGTGGCATGTCGATATCTTCGAAGTAGCCTCCGATCTCGTCCGATTCCAATGCCATTTCGTAAAATGTCATCACGATCCGGCTGATGGTTTTGAACCCGCCGTATTTCTCGTAAATCGTTTGACCCACACCAAAACCCCAAAAAATCGCGCAATAACACTGCGAGGTTATATCAAATCGAGAGTTTTGTTAACGTTTATGCACTTTGCGACTGGCGCGGATGGTTGGAACCGCTTGGTTTTTCACCACTGGCTCAAAGACTTCAGGACCAAGGGCGCACGATCAGATCGTCGGCACAGGGAATGAAGTCCACCATGCCGCCGCGCTGGACAAGCCGCTCCTGACCGCCCAGCTTCCATTTCAGTTTTCGGCCGGCCGACTGAAGCTCGCGCCGCAGCCGAAACCACGTAGGGCCCTTGTCCAATCCGCTGTTTGTGGCTGCGCTTTGGGTTCGTTCGCTGCTTTTGACCGGTTCGTCGATCTGCTCCTGCCGTCCCGACCAGATCATCTGGACACCCACGGCCGGAAAGCACTGAAACATGTTCCAATCCCTGCGCGGCAAGGACAGAAAGTCATCGAGATGGTCAGAATATCTCTGCGACCATGCCAACAATTTGCGGCAGCCTGCCTGTGACAGAACATAGGCCGCCGCACTTGGCGCCATTTCCAACATTGGGCGCACGCGGACATTTCCGATCCCGGTCTCCGGCCCAAAGCGCAGTGACCGGGGCGAGTAATCCAATTTGACGCAATCATAGGCTTCCGGGTGGTTCAGCACTTCGGTGATCACCCGGCCAGCGCCAGAGGACATTTCCACATCATCCTCAAAGACGACTGCGGCTGGAAGGTTCCGATCGACGATCCGTTGCCAAACCGATCTATGGCTTTCGAAACAGGCGATTTCGCTGGTCGTCAGACCCCAGCGCGTTCCCGTTCCCGCGACATATCGGTTTTGCTCCAACGCGCCCGACTGACTGGCATCCGTGGCGCTAATCCTATGTGCACCCACAAGGCCAGCCTTTAGAAACTGCGCTTCCATGAACGCCCGGCGCTCGGGCACACGGTCCAGATTGATGTAATAGACGCTGTCGCCTGCCATCTGCTGGGTTATCTGCACCGGAAGTCCTTTCGCATCGCGCGCCGCTTTATTGGCCATATCCCCAGTTGGGACCGGAAGTCCAGATCGCACCGCCGGCAGATCTACGGCCAGCGGGCTGAGCGAACTGACTGGCTACAGCTTGTTCAGCCGATGCTTTTCCAAAATGTCGATGATGACGGATTTGGCATGCAGCCGATGCTGGCGATGCCGATCGCGCGCAACCTCAGGTTTGCCGTCGCGTATTGCGGTATAGACCGCACGGTGATCCTCATTCGACTTGACCGGCAACGGGCGGATGAACAGGGTCGAGGCCCGCGCCCTGCGGACCTGGTCGCTCATCATGGACACGATGCTTTCCACCCGCCGGTTGCCACCCAATCGGACAAGCTCGCGGTGGAACAGGTCGTCGGCCTTGGCCCAAGCCTCCAGGTCTTCCTCACCGATGGCGCGATCCATTTGGGCAATCGATTCCGCCAACGGCTGAAGGTCTTGTTCGGAAAATCCGGCCTCGGCCGCGCGTTCGGCTGCAAGGCTCTCCAACTCGGTCAGAATGTCATAGATCTCGCGCATGTCATCCGGAGATACCGGCAGGATCCGCACCCCTTTGCGCGGCCGCATTTCCAACAGGCCCTTGCTTTCCAGCATAAGCGCTGCTTCGCGAACCGGCGTGCGCGACATCCCCAACTGCTCGGCCAGTTCGGTTTCCAGATGGTCGGTGCCGGCGGCCAACTCTCCGGTCAGGATCATCCGCCGCAAGTCCCGCACCGCGCGTTGAGTATTCGAGAGAGCCTTGCCGGTCTCGTTTTTCATTCGGCCTCCAAAACGATTTTCTTGCCCTCCGCATCAGATCTGTAGATCGCCTGTTCAATGCGGATAACGTCCAGATAGTCCGGGCCAGTATTTTCCAAATGCGTTCCATTTAGAAGACCGGATATGACATGCTGCTGCAATGCGTGCACGCAATCGCCGCCAAAGCCCTCCCATTTATCGGGTGCAAGCAACTGCTCTCTGCTCTGGCTGCCGAATTCCCGCAGCCCAACGGCGCCAAAGCCATCCATCGTCAGTGTTCCGCCAGTGCCTTCGATCAAGGCCTCCCCCATGGTGCGGCGCAGATTGTCCGAGGCATGATCCAGGTTCCGGTTGCCATCGAATACGGCCCTCACGCCGTTTTCGAACTCAAAGATGACATAGCCTGCGTCCTCTCCGGCAATGACCGGGTTTATCCGCCGCAGATCCGCATAAACCGAGACTGGCTTGCCGAACAAGAACCGGAACGTATCGACCCAATGCACCGCCGTTTCGTGGATCAAAAAACGCGGCATTTTCTGAAAATATGGTTGTCGATCAAGATAGGCGCGCGGCCCCTGCCCGTCGCCCGGGCGCAGCCGGAACGTGGCCTGCAACGGCGTCCCGATATCCCCGCGTGTCAGGGCGTCCTTCATCACCCGATACCACGGCTGAAAGCGAAAATTCTCGTGGACAACGACGGTGGCTCCGGCATCCCGAGCATCCTGCAGAACAGCCTCTGCTTCTGCCAGAGATAGACAAAACGGTTTTTGGCACAGGATCCAACTCACACCTGCGTCCAGCGCGGCACGAATTGCGTCGGCATGACCCTCAGGCGGCAGGATTATGTCCAACAGCTGGGGAGATTCCCGGGCCAGCATCGACGGCAGATCATCATAGGCAGTCAATCCAGTGGCGGCCGCCTTCTCGAGATCGCGATCACATGCGGCGACCAGTTGAGCCTGCGGTATGCGGCGCCAGCTGCCATAGTGGAACTGGCTGAAATAGCCGGCGCCGACACAGGCGACACGAATGAACTTCTGGCTGCTCACGCCGAAAACACCCTGTCCGCCACCGCCCGCGCTGCGGCCAGCGTGTCGGCTTCTCCGCCAAGATCACGGGTCAGAATTCGGCCCTCGGATACGACGCCGTCGACTGCCGCGTGCAGCCGTTGCCCATCGCGCGACAACGCGGGGTTTTGATGCCGCAACCCAAGCCATTCCAGCATCATCGCCGCCGACTGGAACATGGCAAACGGATTGGCGATGCCTTCCCCGGCAATGTCAGGGGCGGATCCGTGACAGGGCTGGAACACCGCATGATCCAGACCAATGTCAGCCGAGGGCGCCAGCCCCAGCCCTCCCATCAGACCGGCCCCAAGGTCAGACAGGATGTCTCCGAACATGTTTTCCGTGACAAGAACATCAAATTCCCAAGGCTTCTGAACCATCCACAAGGCCGTTGCATCCACATAGGCATGATCCGCAACCAAATCCGGGTGACGCTCAGCCTCGGCATCGAACAGATCCCGAAAGAATGCAAAGGCACGGAAGACGTTGGCCTTGTCCACACAGGTGACACGACCCCGACCCTGCCCGGATGCCTTTCGGTCATGCGCCAACTGGAAGGTAAACCGAAACAGCTTTTCGCAGACCTCTCGGGTGATCAGCAGCGTCTCGCGCGCCTCGTCCTCGGTCACTTCTCCGCACCCCTGGGTGTGAAACAACCCCTCAGTGCTTTCGCGGATCAGAACAAAGTCAATTTCCTTGCCAGGCGGCAGGGCAAACGGTGTTGCTTGCCCAGCTCTCACCCGCACAGGGCGCACGCCGGCAAACAGCCCCAGCGCCTTGCGGAGGTCGATCTGAGGTGAAATCTCGGTCCCATCCGGGTACCGAACGTCCGGCAAACCCATTGCGGACAGTAGAATGGCATCTGCCTGCCGCGCCGCATCCATTGACGTTTTCGGAAATGATTCTCCGGTTTGCGCATAGTGGGCTGCCCCGGCCGGAACCTCCCGAAACTCAAGTGTATAGTCCTCGGTCTGCTCCGACAGCTGCGCAAGGATGCTTAGCGTCGGAGCCATGATTTCCGGGCCGATCCCGTCCCCGTGGAACACTGCAATCTCTAGTCTCTCGGCCATCTGCGCCCTGCGTCCTTTTCCTGTGTTCTTGCGTTCGACCTTAAATCAATTCCGGTCGTTGACAACGCATTGTGTAACGTATACGCAATTAAATGCAACAACAAACACATCACTGCATCTGGGAGGAAAAGATGAAGTCGAAAATCGCAAGGTTGGCAGCGGCCGCCCTAATGTCGGCAGGTGCCGCAGGGCTCGTCAGCGCACAGGAATATCCGTACCGGGACATTACCACCGCCGTCGTCTGGGGCGCCGGAGGCGGTACCGACACCATCAACCGGATGATCATGGCCGAGATGGAGAAACATCTGCCGGTGTCGATCAACGTGATCAACCAGACCGGAGGCGTGGCGGGTTCAAACGGAATGGTCTACGTCATGAACCAGCCTGATGACGGCTATACGTTGGTGGGACTTTCCGAATCGAACGTGACCGCCGCCGTCCAGGGCGGCTGGGACAAAAAGTTCGACTACTGGTATCCGTTCATCGTTGGCGGCTCGCCTGATTTGATCTCGGTTCCCGCCGACAGCCCCTACAACAGCCTTGAAGAGCTGGTGGACGCGGCGAAGGCCGCGCCCGGAACCATCCCCGCGGCAGCCTCGGGTGCGGGATCCATCCACCACCTGAACCTGCTGGCCATTGAAAAGGGCTCGGGCGCCGAGTTCAAATTCGTCCCCTACAAAGGCTCAGCTCCGGGGCAAGAGGCCGCCATCGCCGGTGAAGTTGCGCTGGTCGTGACCTCGCTGGCGGAACAGGCCCCGCTGATCGAAGGCGGACAGTTGCGCCCGCTGGCGATGCTGACACCTGAAAACGCGGAAATCGCGGGAATGACCGTTCCTTCGGCCTTTGGCATCTATGACGGGCTCGACCAATATTTGCCGCTGAAACAGGCAATCGGCTTTGCGGTCCACAATTCGGCAAGCGACGATGTAAAGGCAAAACTGGCGGATGCGTTCCAGAAAGCCATGGCCTCGCAAGCCGTGGCCGATTGGGCCGCAGCAAACAATTATGACATCGGCGGACAGTACGGACCCGAGGCGCAGAAGCTGTTCTCGACGTTGGAATCCACCTTTGCATACACCCTGCAAGATCTGGGCGCGACGACCGTCGATCCGGCCTCTCTGGGCATCGAAAACCCCTGAGCGACAAACGATCTTGGGGGCGCGGTTCCGCGCCCCCTTTTTGCACGGGAGGGCAACGTTGGAAAAGGCTGAGGACATTCTGGTCCTGCGCGCACGGGATTTCTGGGCGTCGCTGGTTTTGGGGGCAACATCGGTGTTCTTCCTGTGGAAGACCATGGACATCCCCCTGTGGGTAGAAAACAAGGCAGGGGTCAGCGGTACCCAATGGTACGACTCAGCAGCCATTGTTCCGTTGTTCATCTTTGTGGGCCTGTTGTGCCTCTCGATCGCGCTGTTCGTGGTCTCGGTCCGGTCCGGCGGGGCGCGGCACGCCCTTGGTGCGGCTGGCATCGGCTGGAACCCTGACGAAGCATTTCGGTTTTCCACCATTGGCCTGATCCTTCTGGCTTATGTGGGCGGGCTGGTCCCGCGCGTCGATTTCATCCTGTGTTCCGGCCTTCTGATTACCGCTCTCATATTTGGATATTACGGGGGGCACCCGCGGCGCGCGATGATCGCCTGCGGCGCCGTTTGCCTGGCTGGGTTCACGTCCTGGTTGCTCTATCCTGCTCAAGCCGACTGGAACGCACATGCGGACGACTGGGTCACGTTGGGCATTTGGGTCGCCTTGACGATCCCGGTTTTGGTCAAGGCCCGGTCCGAGCGGCTTTTGCGGGTTGTTCCCTACATAGCCATCCTCGCGCCGTTTACCCTGGTTTGCGCCATGGCCTTCGGATTTCGCCAGAATGTTCCGGCGCGCGGTGGCCTGCTGTTTCAACAAATCGAGTACCACTACTACGTGACGCTCCGCCCGATCTGGAAAGGCTAAGACCATGGAGTTCGTCTTGTCTCAGCTGGCGGGTTTCGGCCATGCCTTTGCTGCGCTGGTCGCCGATCCGCTGACCTATCTCTATTTGGTTTTTTCGGTCTTTCTGGGCATCACATTCGGTGCCCTGCCCGGCCTGACTGCGACCCTTGCCGTGACCATTCTGACCGGTTTCTTCGGCAACAAGATCCCGCTGGATTACTCTTTGATCGCGCTGCTGGGCGCATATGTGGGGGCGATTTACGGCGGGTCCTATCCCTCGATCCTGCTGAACATCCCCGGCACCGCCGCCAGCGCCGCCACCGCAATGGACGGTCACCCGCTCGCCAAGGCCGGACGCGGAGGTGAGGCGCTTGGATTGACGACGACGGCCAGTTTCATCGGGACCATTATCGGCACACTCACGCTCCTGATCTTCGTCTGGGCACTGCTGCTTGTTTCAAAGAATATCGCAAGCCCGGAAAAGGCGCTACTGGCCCTGTTCGGTATCCTTCTGTCTGGCACGCTCATGAGCGAGGACCTGGTACTCAAAGGGTGGATATCCGGTCTGATCGGGCTTGCCATGGCCATGGTCGGACTTGACCCCTTGCTGTCCGAACCCCGCTACACTTTCGGCTGGTCCTACATGCTGAGCGGGTTCCAGGTGGTGCCCGTTCTCATGGGGGCCTTCGCGATCCCTCAGATCATCGAAGGCCTGCGCCATGTCGAAGCCGGCAAGGTCATGGCTCTGAAAGGCTCCATCCTGCCAAATCTCTCGACGGTCCGCCGTCACCTGCCCACCATCGGCAGGTCCGGCGTGATCGGCACCGGCGTTGGTGCCCTGCCGGGCGTCGGCGAGGATGTTGCCGGATGGGTCAGCTACGGTGTCGGCAAAACCGTTTCGAAGGATGGGAAGAACTTCGGCAAAGGTTCACTGGACGGGCTTTTGTGTTCAGAGACAGCCAACAACGCCTGTATCGGCGGCGCACTGATCCCCCTGTTGGTGCTGGGCATCCCCGGCTCACCACCCGCGGCCGCGCTGCTGGGGGCGTTCAAAATCAACAACGTCATCCCCGGCCCAACGATCGACCCCGAAATCATCCTGCGGGTCGTGGCCATCCTGGTGCTGGCATCGTTGACGATGTTCCTGATGGGCCTTTTCACCGCGCGGGTCTTCATCAAGATTCTCAAAATCCCGCAAACTGTTTTCTTGCCCGTCGTGATGGTTCTGACCACGATTGGTTCATTCAGTGTGGGTGGCGGCATCAATGACCTTTACCTGATGCTGGGGGTCGGCTTCGTGGCGTATTTCATGAACCTGATGAAATATCCGATTGCGCCACTGGTCATCGGCGTCATCCTTGGCGGGTTGTTCGACGAGACATTCCGCCGGTCACTGTTCCTGTCGGATGGTGATCTGTCAGTATTTGTTTCTCGACCCGGAGCAGCAATTCTGCTGGTGTTGAACCTGGCGCTGATCCTCAGCCAATTGCCTCCGGTCAAACGCCTGTTCGCCCGCCTGAAAGGAGCGCCCGCCTGATGTATGCCGTCACCGTAACCTTTGAGTTGAAGCCCGGGACACGCGAGCGTTTCCTGCCTCTGATGCTGGACAACGCGCGCACGTCGTTGAGCGACGAACCCGGGTGTCTGCAATTCGACGTCTGCGCAGGCGACGATCCGGCCATCGTTTTTCTGTATGAGATCTACGCGAACGCCGACGCGTTCAGGATCCACTTGGACAGTCCGCATTTCAAGGAATTCGATCTGGCGGTTTCGGATATGGTGGTCCGAAAGCAGGTCAACACGTTCTCCGAGGTCATGCGATGAACGACTGGGAAGTCTATGCCATCAAATATGCGGACAGAAATGCCCGCACCCGCGCTGACAGCTTCATTTTGGATGACGATCACGCGGCTCCTCATGCCATGGACTACTACCTGTGGCTGCTCAGGCGCGGCACGCAGGTCATTCTGGTGGATACCGGGTATGACACCGACGAAGGGCTGAGCCGCGGACGGCCTATTGCCATGGATCCGCGTGAAGCCTTGCTGCCTTTCGGGATCGCGCCAGAGGCCATTCAGCAAGTGATCGTCACGCACCTGCACTATGACCACGCAGGGGGTCTGCACCTGTTTCCAAACGCCACGTTGCATATGCAGTCGGCCGAGATGGCCTTTGCCACGGGTCCCTGCATGTGCCACGACACTCTGCGCGCGCCATTTTCGGCCGGTCATATCTGCGAGGCGGTCAAGCGGCTTTATTCCGGCAAAGTGGTTTTCCACGACGGCGACGCCGAGTTGGTCGACGGTGTCACGGTCCACTGCATCGGCGGCCACTCCCGCGGGCTGCAATGCGTACGGGTCCGAACTGCCAGCGGCTGGATGGTTTTGGCGTCGGACGCATCGCATTACTACGAGAACTTCATGGCCCGAAAACCATTTCCCATTGTGGTCGACCTGCAGGACATGCTGGACGGCTTTGACAAGCTGCAAAGCCTCGCGTCTGCCCCTGGCCTGATCATCCCAGGCCACGATCCGCTGGTCCGGTCCGTTTTTGCCCCGGGACCAGCCGACCACATCAACCGTTTGGACACGGGGCCAATCAGAGAGATCAAACTATGAAGATCGGAGTCATTGCCGATGATTTCACCGGCGCATCCGACATTGGCCTGACCCTCGCTGAGGGCGGCATGCGCGTCAGCCAGTTTGTTGGCATCCCAAAGGGCCACGCGGACCAGAATCTTGATGCGGCCGTGGTTGCGCTCAAGTCACGCACGGCCCCGGTTGACGAGGCGGTGCGCGACAGTCTGGCGGCCTGTGACTGGCTGCTGTCCCAGGGTGCGCAGCAAATCGTCTTCAAGGTCTGTTCGACCTTCGACAGCACCGCAAAGGGCAATATTGGTCCGGTTCTGGATGCGCTCTCGGAAAGGCTGAACGCTCCGACCACAATCGTCTGCCCGGCTTTTCCTGAAAATGGGCGCAGCGTCTACCAAGGGCACCTGTTCGTGCAGGACAAGTTGCTGAGTGAAAGCGGCATGCAGAACCATCCACTGACTCCGATGACCGACCCTGATCTCCGGCGTCTGCTGGCCGCTCAGTCCGCCCGTCCGATTCATCATGTGGCCGCCTTGGTGGTCATGCAGGGGGCTGCAGCCATTCGGTCTGCCCTGCCTGCCAAAGGTCATACGATTGTCGACGCGATCCGCGACGCAGACCTGCTGGAAATCGGCAAGGCTGCCCGCGATACCCTGCTCCTTTGCGGCGGGTCCGGGATCGCGCTTGGGTTGCCGGCAAATTTTGGGTTCGAACCGCGACACCCACAGTGGGACGGAGTGTCCGGACCCGGCATCGTGCTGTCAGGATCCTGCAGTCGCGCCACCCGAGAGCAAGTCTCGCGCTACCGGGACATCGCCCCACACCGCGAAGTCACCGCGCGGGACGCGGTCAGCGGCTCGATCTCGGTGGAAGAATTGGTCAACTGGGCGCTCGAGCAGAAACAAGCGCCGCTGATCTACTCTTCGGCCGATCCACAAGTCGTGAGGCAAGCACAGGACTGCTTCGGCAAGGAACAGGCATCTGCCGCGATCGAAAACCTGTTCTCCGATCTCTCCCGCAGCCTTTGGGCCGCGGGCTTCCGCCGGATGGTCATTGCAGGCGGTGAGACTTCGGGCGCGGTTGTCCAGGGCCTGCGCGCACAGCAGTTGCAGATCGGGCCCCGCTTGGCCGCCGGCGTTCCCATGGTACTCCTGCCCGGCACCCCGTCCGTTGCACTGGCGCTGAAATCGGGCAATTTCGGCGGCCCCAATTTCTTTGCGGACGCCTTGAACAGGATGGAGCAACAACAATGAGCGAGGCGGCGAAGCTACGGGAAGAAATCTGTCTGCTTGCAAGGTCGATGTTCGACCGGGGACTGACCTGCGGTGCGTCGGGCAACATCTCGGCCCGGCTGTCTGACGGAACGATCCTGTTTACGCCGACCGGCAGTTCGATGGGGTTTCTCGACCCGGCACGGATCAGCCATCTGGATGCCCGGTTTCAGCACATTGATGGCGACTTGCCGACCAAGGAAGTCCCACTGCACTCGGCCTTCTACGACACAAGGCAGCAGACCGGGGCTGTGGTCCACCTCCACTCGACGCATTCGGTGGCCTGGTCCATGCTTCCCGAAGTTAACCCCGAGGACGTTCTGCCGCCATTGACCCCGTATTCAATCATGCGGGTCGGCCGGGTGAAATTGCTGCCATTCTTCCTGCCCGGCGACCCTGAAATGGGCAATGCGGTCCGGGGACTGGCCGGACAGCGCAGCGCGGTGCTGCTGGCCAATCATGGCCCTGTGGTTGCCGGCAAAGACATCTGGGCGGCCAGTTTCGCAATGGAAGAACTGGAGGAAACCGCAAAACTCGCCCTGCTGACCCGAGGACTGAACCCTCGCCAGCTGAGCGCCGAACAGATTTCAGCCCTGTACGATTTGACAGGCCACAGCAAGTAACCGGTTCGAACACCTGCTGCTCTGACAACACGCTTTGCGATCCAATCGGCCGGAGTTCGGCTATTGCCGCCAGCTTTTGCGCACATTTCTGGCAAAGATCACCTCAAGCTTGCTCAATTACCCTGCGTAAATTACCATTTTCGGCGGGGGACTGTGCCGTTGAATGGTTTAAAGCTGCTTTTTGTGCAGGCAGGGTTCGGTCCGGGTGGTGCGGAAAAAGTCATCACCATGTTGTCGAACCATTTTGTGGAACGCGGTTGCGAGGTTCACGCAACGGCGTTCAGCATGCCGGAAAACGGTCCCTATTTCTCGATGAACGAAAAAGTGCGGACCAGCGCGCTGTCCGGCAGGCGCGGGCAGTTCAATAGGATCACGCACGTCCGTTCTGTCATTCGCGAACTGCGACCCGATGTCGTGATTTCGTTTCTGACCAAAGTGAATGTAATTACACTGATCGCCACACTGGACTCCAAGCTGCCGGTCATCATTTCGGAACGGAACAACCCACGTCTGCAGGACGCACACCCCGGATGGGCGCGACTGCAATCCGTTCTGGGCCGAAGGTCGAAGGCTGTCGTTGCATTGACGCAAAAAGGTCTGGCGGATCTGCCCGGCCCGCTCCGCCGTCGCGGTCGGGTCATACCGAACCCGATCGAGCCTTTCACACGCGCGCAGGTGTCGAACTCCGAAAAAGCGCGTCACCTGGTCTCGGTCGGTCGCCTGGTGCCGCAGAAAGGTTTTCACCTTCTTCTGGAAACCATGGCCAGGATCCATGCCGCGTGCCCATGGACCACCCTGACGATCTACGGTGAAGGTCCCGAGCGTCCCGCACTCGAGCAATTGCGCAAGTCTCTGGGTCTTGAGGGCTGCGTTCATTTGCCAGGCAACACGGCCCGGGTCGGCGACTGGGCCAACGACGCCGATATCGTGGTTGGGTCTTCGCTGTATGAAGGGTTTCACAATGTTGTCGCCGAAGCCGTCGTCAGCGGGATCCCGGTCGTCTCATTCGATTGTGACTATGGTCCGTCCGAATTCATCCGCCACGGACGAAATGGCTATCTGGTACCGACCGGCGACGTAACCGGATTGGCAGAAGCCGCCATTCGTCTGATCAATGACCCGACGACCCGCGCGGGAATGGCAAACGAATCCGATGAGTTAAGGGCGCTTCTTTCTCCAGAGAAGGTCTACTCCGAGTGGGAGAACGTCGTCGCGGACGCAGTTGCGCGAAACGGTCGTATGACCTGACGAGACCCGACACGGTCGACCGTCCCATCATACCCAATCCTGTGCAGGGACAGGCTGATTTTGGCCTGTCCTCAACCCTGCTTTTGTTAATTTTCATTATTGACAACTTATCCGCTGTAGTTATTTGTCAAAACTGACAATAAAGGAGCCCCAATGCCCCGGCCTACGCTCAAAGACCAACGATCCGCTGAAATACTCGATGCCTACCTGACCTGTGTGGCCCGTTTCGGACTGGAAGGCGCAACACAAGAACGCATCGCGGCAGAGGCTGGTGTCAAACGGCCCTTGTTGCGCCACTACTTGGGAAACCGGGATGACATGACGGCGGCATTGGCAGACCACGTGATCAACGCGTTTGCCGAAGTGACAGAGGCAGTCTCGGTTCAATTCGGGTCGCAGGGTGAGCCATCTGAGTTGATTGATGCCCTGTTTGACGACGGGCACGGCCATGATCCCAGGCTGATGCTGGCTTGGCAGGCTTTGGCAACGGCCGTAGAACGCATTCCTGACCTGGGCCCCAAACTGACCCAAAGCTACGCCGACTTTCTGGCCGTCATCGAAGGCATTTTGGCCCGCGCGTATCCATCGGCACCTCCCGAACGCATTCGGGCAGTCGCCCATGGAGTTACTGCTTGCGCTCAAAACATCGACGCGCTTGTCCCGATTTCACCGCCAGTTCAGTGGCGCGACGATCTGAAAGCGGCAGCGCTGGCGTTGCTTACGAGCTTGGAGGGTGACGCATGATCAATCTCCCCAGACTGATCAACTACGTAGCCCTACCCGTTCTCTTGGTGGCCACATGGCTGGGGCTCCAGTGGCCCTGGGGGCTGGTATTCCTCTGGTGGGCCATACCGTCGATCCGTAGCGGCCAAGCTTTCCTGATCGATACCGTCAACCGCGAAACCGATCCACTCTTGTTCTGGACCGTTACTGTTCTTTGGATGGTCTTCGGCGGCCTGATGGTTACCGCCGACATCGCACCGGCCGTTTATCCGGCCTGGCTGGTCTGAGAGGTTTTCATGACACGAATGTATCACCGACTTCCCGCCTCTGCCTATACAGCGCAGGACTGGTACAACCGCGAGCAAGAACTGATCTTCTCTCGCACCTGGAGATATGCCGGGTTTGCCGAGGATGTACCCGAGCCCGGACATTACATCTCGGTACAGGCGGGTTTGAACAACATCTTCGTCGTAATGGGGCGCGACCGTCGGCTGCGGGCGTTCCACAACATCTGCCGTCACCGCGGAACCCAATTGATCCGTGCAGTGGGCAAAACACAGAAGGCACTGACCTGCCCCTATCACGATTGGACCTACGATCTGGAAGGCAACCTGATCTCGGTCCCGGATGAAAACCGCGAATATCCTGACGGCATCGACAAATCTTGCCTCGGGTTGAAACCCGCAAGCGTCGATCTCTGGCGCGGGATGATCTTCGTGCACCCTGACCCACAGGCGCCGAGCCTTGCGGAGTGGTTCGGGCCCGTGGATCCGCTGCTGGGCCCGCACAAGCCCGAAGAATTGGTCGAATACAGCGAAGCCCGCCAAAGCTATGAGATCCGCGCCAACTGGAAGATCGTGGTTGAGAACTACATCGACGTCTACCACCTGAGCCACCTGCATTCGAACACGCTTCACATGTATGACCACGGTCGCGCAGAACATGGCTGGAAAGGTCCACACTATCATTTTTGGGAGCCGCCCTCGTCAGACTATGCCCGCGCGCTCGAGAAAAACCTGCCCACTCCGCGGGTAATCCCGAAACCGCATGTTGGCGCCTGGGTGCCGATGCTGTTTCCGGGCATTGGCCTTGCAGGCAGTGAAGACAGCTGGAACATCTTCATCGTCACGCCGCTCGCGCCCGACCGAACATGCGTGGAAAACCGCACCCGATTGGCCAGCGCGTCGGCTTGGGAGTACTCGCGGCAGCAATGGTCATCTTATGCGTTCTGGCGTGACTTCGGTGGCCCGAAATACAAAGGCGACGATGCGTTGGCCAAAGATGACCCGATGACCTCGGGCGATTTCACGACCGAAGATGTCTATGCCTGCGAACAGCAACAGAAATCCTTGGCAAGCCCGTTGTTTGAAGTCGGCCCCGCCTCTGTCGGAGAAGGCCCGGTTTTGCAGCATCAGCAAGTTGTTCTGGACTTCATGGCGAAAGCTGATGCTGAGACATGACCAGGCCCAAAACACTCTCTCCAAACGCCATCCCTGGGCCGGCACCAATCATCCCGCGCCCAATTGCCCAGAACACAAAGGTCATCCCGTGATACTCCGCATTCTTGCCACCTTGGCTGGGATCGCCCTGGCAGGCGGACTGGCTCTCGCCGCGCCCGGCAGCGACCCGAAGGCGGTTGCCGAACGTCAGCTCTCCGCCCCCGACTCCCAGATCGCCTTGAGCGACTGGGATCCCGAAGCGATCCACACGATCACCGTAAAATATGGTCAGGGCCAGCCGGATGATCACTTTAGCTATTCGGTGGCCGATTGGGCCCAGCGAAAGGGCGACACCGGCTTTGAATCTTTCCCAGCGCTGCAGGGATATGTGGAAACAGACCGCTCACCCCCGCGGATCGTGATCACGGAAGAGCCGGGCAGCGCCGCGGCAACAGCGGTCACCACAGTCAAGTACGACTGGCAGGGTCACGCAGGTACGATGGCGCAAACCGACCGCTTTTCGCTGACGCGCAAAGGCCGAAAATGGGTGATCCGCTCACTGCACACCACCATGGATTATCGCTGACTGAAGATGGCCGTCTTTTGCTCAGGAAAGGACCACTCGTGACCCGAAAATTCTTCCCCTTGTCCGTGGCTGAAATCCGGCCTGAAATCGGTGGCGACGCAACCACCGTCGTGCTGGACGTACCACCAGCCCTGACCGAGCTGTTTCGCTGGTCTCCCGGCCAACATCTGACACTGCGCTTCGGCCTGAGCGGGAAAGAGCAGCGACGCTGCTACACCATCTCAAACCCGCCAAACGAAGCGCTGCGGATCACCGTGAAACGCGTTTCCAAAGGATTGGTGTCGAACCATATCGGCGACACCCTGCGCGCCGGAGATACGGTCGAGGCGATGCCACCCTTTGGCAGCTTCACGCTGGAACCCAACGCAAGTGCACGACGCACCCACTACTTTTTTGGCGCGGGCAGCGGGTTGACTCCGCTTTATGCGATGATCCGAGCCGTGCTTGACCACGAGCCACATTCCGTCGCCCATCTAATCTACGGCAACCGGTCCGAGAATGAGATTCTGTTTCGGGAAACGCTGGACGCCCTTGTCGAGGCCAACCCATACCGGTTCACCTTGCGCCATGTCTTGTCATCTCGATCGCTGTTGAGCTGGTTCAGCCCCTGGCGAACCGGCCGCGTTGACACGGATGCGATCAAGGCGGCAATCGACGAGACGCCCCCCATCGCGCAGGACGTCCAGTATTGGATCTGCGGCTCTGGCAGCATGAACTCAGACGTCCGGGCAGCGCTGAACGCGCTGGAAGTGCCCGATTCTCGCATCCACATGGAAAGCTTCGGCGCCGACCCAGTTCAGTACATGAACCAATCCGGCATGGCGGCCACAGCGAGGGTGACGCTGGATGGGGAAACCCGCGATGTGCCCATTGAGGCTGGGCAAACGATCCTGGAGGCCGCCATTGCAGCGGGACTGGCGCCGCCCTTCAGCTGCCAGTCAGGCGTCTGCGGTGCATGCCGCGCAATTCGGGCAGAGGGTCAGGTTCAAATGCGGGCGCACATGGCCCTCGATCAGAACGACATCGCACGCGGTGAAGTTCTGACCTGCCAAGCCGTTCCCAAAAGCAAAGAACTGGCCGTACAGTTCCCCGATACGTAACAGTCCCAGTACCACCCCTCGCCGCTCGGCGGTAGGGATCCAAGCACGCCGCACATGTTCGCCCAATGTGTCCGGGTCAAAGCACGACCGATCCCGCGCGGTGCGCAAAAACTGTGGGTATTCAAGGTGAATGGCGGAGAGACAGGGATTCGAACCCTGGAGACGGTTTCCCGCCTACACACTTTCCAGGCGTGCGCCTTCGACCACTCGGCCACCTCTCCGTGCCGGCGATATTTGGACCAACGAACAGGGATTTGCAAGGGCCGATTGCGCGGAAATCCAGGGGATCCGCAAGTTGCCTGAAGCTCCCCCACACCAAACGTTTGAGCGGGGTCGCTTCGGTCTCGTCCAGCCAGCGAGATGGTGCTGTAGTCCTCTGACTACAGCTCTTCGCCGTTGTCTCCGTCCATGTCCGCCTCGGTCAGGCCCATCGGCGCCGAGCTTGCGTCGTCGGTCTTCACAGATTCCTGTTGATCCGGCTGTTGGGGCTTCGCTGCCTTGTTGGCCGGTTGCACCAGAACCTCGGGGTTCCGCAACCAGAGATCGCGCTGTGCGAATGGAATCTCGATCCCTTCTTCGGTGAAGCGCCGGTTGATTTCGTGGTTCATGTCCGACTTTACGGACAAGACCCAGTTCACGTCGCGCAGGATCGCCCTGATTTCGAAATCCAGCGAGTCCGCGCCAAACCCCTGGAACACGACGTTGGGTGCCGGGTTGGCCAACACCATCGGATGCGCATTCGCGATTTCGCCCAGGATCTTCTCGACCTTTCGGGTGTCAGTCCCATAGGCGACGCCAACCGGAACGATGACCCGTCCGATGGTATTGCCGCGGGTATAGTTGGTCACCACGCCGCTGATCAGGTCCGAGTTCGGAACGATCACATCGGTCCGGTCAAAGGTTTCCACCCGTGTCGAGCGCACCGAGATGTCGCGCACATAGCCCATCATCCCGTTGACATCGATCCAGTCCCCTTTGGCAATCGGCCGTTCGACCAACAGGATGATGCCCGATACGAAATTCGACACGATTGTCTGCAATCCGAAACCGATGCCTACAGACAACGCACCCGCGACGATCGCCAGTGACGACAGATCAAAACCCGCGACAATGATCGCTGCCAGCGCCGCAAGGAAAATTCCCACATAGCCCGTTCCCGCGACGATCGCGTTCTGCCCCCCCGGATCGATGCTGGTTTTGGGAAGCAACGAGTTACGCAAACCGCTCTGCAGTAGTCTGGTCAGCATGTAACCGATCGCAAATACGGCCGCGAAAGTCAGGAAGTTGCTGGGCGAGATCGTCACGCCGCCGATGTCAAAACCCATCAGAAGCCGGGACCACGCCTCGCGCAGGTCCGAGTCGCGCGCGCCCCAATACAGCGCCAGAATGGGCAACGACAGAATGGCCAGAACGAACCCGACCAGCACCGAGAACAACGAGTCGCTGGCCGCGTCGCCCTGCCCCGTCAGCCAGCCATAGATCGAACTGATGAACCTCTGGAAGATGACGATGGCCGTTATCAGGACCAGCGTTTTGACCGATGGGAACACGATCGCTTCGGCGGCATTGGTATAGCCAATGGCAGCCAGGACAACGCTTGCGATGCCCAGGAAAAACAGCGCCCGACGGAGCAGCTCGACCAGCTGACTGAACCCGGCCGGCCGTGTCGACTGGCCCTGCTCAGACTCGTCCTCAGAACCTTCGGGGCGGCGGATTTGGCGGATCCGCAGCAGCAACAGGGCTGTCACGAGTATCACCGGGAAGCTGACGACGGCGCGAGTAGCCTCAGAGGTGTTTTCGATCCGTTCGAACAATTGGCCCAGTTCATGCAGGATCAGCATCAGCGCGAGCAGATCCAGATAAACCCGCAGTTCCTTGATCGTATTTGCCGACAGGACTTTGAAACCCCGTTCTTCGCCCATCAAATAGACCTGACGGCCAATCCAGTCGTAAAACAGGATGATCGCGGCCCAATACGGAATTTCCTGGATCAGCAATGTGCCGCGCAACCCCGGCACTCCGGTCATGACCACCGCCTGAACGATGAGGGCAACCCCGAACCACGGCAGGATGATCCGGAACAGCGACACGACGAAAGTCCAAACGCCACGCCCGGAGCCTCCGAACCGCCGCAGATAATCCCCAGCTTTCTCCGACCATGATCGCCCGAACAGCAGCAGGATCGCGGCCACCGCGAGCAGAATACCGATGGCAAGTCCGCTCTCTTTCAGCTTTTCGCGGACAAGGGCCGAACGCATGTTGGCCTTCGTCTCGTTCATCAATGCACGGCCAGCTTCGGTTACGTCCACCCAGGCAGGCGCCCAATGCGCCGGGTTGAGTGGCGATGGCCCGCGCTCAAGAAACTCTTTCCGCTGCCGTTCACGAATGATCTTGTCGATTTCGCTGATCAGGCCGTTGGCACGGCTATAGGCCTCTTCCGAGATGATCCGCGGCACCTTCAGGCTGTTGAGTTGCTGCTCGAGGTTCTCTCGCAAGCTGGCGATGTCTTCGGGTTCCGAAGATCCGTCATCGGGTTTGGGCCCCAATGCCTTGAGCTGGCTTTCCAGCGTTTGAATGCGATCCGTGTTCGCATTTCGGGCGCGATTGAAGTCGTCCCGATAACCACTTATTTCAGCGCGCAATTTCTCCATCGAAGCATTCGATGCCCGATTGGCTTCGATCACCTTCTCGGCACGCTCGGCGGTGCTGAGCCAACCCTGGTAGTACTCGCTCTGACGGTCGGTCAGCTGCGCCGAGGCTCCGCCTGCGACGCCAAATGCGACCACAAACGCAAATGCCAGTAAAACCAGAAACCGCCGCAGCATCATACGTCCTCAAAAACACCCGGAATGCTGCGCGGGGCCTCGGTCATCCACTCTGGAACCGGCAATTCTTTTTCACGCAGGAAGTCGGGGTTGAACAGTTTCGACTGGTAGCGCGTGCCATAGTCGCACAACACGGTGACGATGGTGTGACCCGGACCCATTTCCTTGGCCAGCCTCACGGCGCCGGCAATGTTGATTGCGGTGGATCCACCCATGACCAACCCCTCTTCGCGCAGAAGATCGAAGATATAGGGCAACGCTTCGTTGTCCGTAATCTGGTAGGCGTGGTCGGGCTTGAACCCTTCAAGGTTTTTGGTGATGCGGACCTGGCCGATCCCTTCGGCGATCGAGCCACCCTCCATCGCGATTTCACCCGTCGTGTAATAGGAATAGAGACCGGCACCCATCGGATCGGCGATACCGATCTTGACGCCCTTGGGCTGCAAAGCCTCGGCCACACCGGCCAGCGTTCCGCCGGATCCGACCGCGCAGATGAATCCATCGACCTTGCCGTCAGTCTGCTCCCAGATTTCCGGCCCAGTGGTCTCGACATGCGCCTGACGGTTCGCGACATTGTCGAACTGGTTTGCCCAAATCGCACCATTGGGTTCGGTCTTGGCCAACTGCTCGGCCAGCCGCCGCGAGTAATGCACAAAATTGTTGGGATTCCGGTAAGGTGCAGCGGGAACCTGAACCAGTTGAGCCCCGGCGAGGCGCAGCATGTCCTTCTTCTCTTCGGATTGGGTTTCCGGGATGACGATCACGGTTTTGAACCCCATCGACGCGCCGACCAGCGCCAGACCGATGCCCGTGTTGCCCGCTGTCCCCTCGACAATCGTCCCGCCGGGCTTGAGATCGCCGCGCGCAATGGCGTCGCGAATGATGAACAGCGCCGCGCGATCCTTGACCGACTGACCGGGGTTCATGAACTCGGCCTTCCCAAGGATTTCGCACCCGGTTTCTTCGCTGACACGGCGCAGCCGGATCAACGGAGTTTTTCCTACGGCGTCAGCAAGGTCTCGTGCAATGCGCATGGCACCCTCTTGTAAATTGGCGTTTTCGCAGATGTACAGGTGCCCTGCGCCGACCACAAGGCGGGATAGTCATCCCCGCAACCGATCGCGGTTGCGTGCCAACCAATGCGCCAGGGACAATAGAGGAAGGTCCTTGAAGACATGCCGGTCAACCATATCCATGAATTCGGCATATGGCAGAATCCTGCTGCGAATGTCCTCTCCCTCGGTCGCCAAGCCACCATTGTTGATCGAGGCGGTGAGGTCTCCAATCCCAACATAGAGGTGGATGAATTCGGTGGAAGATCCGCTCGAAGAATAGGCGCCACCTGCATATTCGAGCCGCGAGAACGACACCTGCGCCTCCTCCATGGCTTCCCGGTGGGCCGCCTGTTCAGGGGTTTCTCCGGGGTCGATCATGCCGGCGACCGGTTCCCACATCCAAGGCTCGGGGTCATCGATCAAGAATACCGGGGTTCGGAACTGCTCAACCAGAAGGACCGTATCGCGCAGGGGATCATACGGCAGCACCACGACCGCAGCACCCTGCATCAAGCCATTCCTATTGAGAACCGGCCCCATCGACCCATCGTATCGGCGGTGCTGCAGTTCGATTTCTTCCATCCCGAAATAGTCGATGTATGCGCGCGTGTGGCGGTGAACGATCACATCATCGCCGGCGCTGCGTCCATCCCCGGTTTTTCGTTGCTGCGCCGCAAGCTTGGCCCACGCGCGGGTACGAATGGCAGGAAAGCTGCGCGCGATCCGAGAGGCATCGACCTTGCCGAAATACCCCATGACCTCATCCGCAGCCAAAAGGGTCATCGCGCCCCACTCGGAAACCCACTTTTCCAATGACCAGGGATCGGCCGGCGTCCATAACCCGGGGGCGGGAAAGAAGACTTGGGCGGAAACGGTCGATCCGTCTTCAAGGACGACCTCCTTGACATGCAGGTCATAGTCGAACCCACCTTCGTAGAAGGCCAACCGTTTGATGTCTTGCGCAGTTAGGTTCTGCACCAAGATACCCCGTGCCGCTGCGCCGGGCGCCTCAAGGATCATCGGAAAGGCTTGGTCCTGCACCGCGTGAACCGCATGGTCCGGCAGCATCGCCGGCTCGGCCGCAAGATCCTGGCCCGAGCGACCCAAAACAAGTTCAAGCAGCGGCAAATACCGCAATGTGCCGTAGAAAAACAGATTGGTCATCGTAGGCTCGTGACTAGGGCGTCAGTTCCAGCGCCGCGAGGCGCCTTCGGTAAACAGGCCGGACAGCAGCGCACCAATCGCCAAGGTCGCGATGATCTCGGGCGAGATCAGTTGCTTGCCGAAATCCACACCGATCTGGAAGATGGCCAGCAATGCCTCGAATGGCCCGTCATAGCGGTGACGCATCGCAAGCCGGAACATCTCGTACGTGCCTTGGACGAACAGGCCCCAAAACACCAGAGAAACCACTCCGGTCAGGCCATTGTTCACGGCTGCAGTCCAGCCGCGGCCCGCCCGTTTGCCCATGATGACCCAACCACACAAAAAACCAAGGACCAGGTTCACATAGGTAAAGTAGCCGTAGTCCTTTCCCTCTTCGCCGTTGTCGATGATCATGCCGGACACAAGGAAAGCCACCACCATGAGACTGAGCGCGGCAACAAGACGTGAGGCTGTCGGCATTCCGATATTTCCGTGTGTTAGTTGGGTTTTGCTACGGTGATCTGTGTCACATCGCAATTGCCCGTGTCAAAGGCTGCGCCGCAGGCGGTCAAATAATAATTCCACATGCGGCGGAAACGCTCATCAAAGCCCATTGCAGCAACCTGGTCCCATTTGTCGTTGAACGTGTCGTACCAGCGCCGCAAGGTCAGGTCATAGCTTGGGCCGAACTCCTTCGACTTGACCACATCCAGACCGGCCTGCTGGATTTCCTGCCTCAGCACCGTCGGGGCTGGCAACATGCCGCCCGGAAAGATGTATTTCTGAATAAAATCAACGCCGTTCTTGTAGACGTCCCAGCGGCGGTCGGCCACAGTAATGATCTGAAGCGTGGCCCGTGCGCCGGGCTTCAGCCGGTCGCGGATTGTTTGAAAATAAACCGGCCAGTACTTTTGCCCAACGGCCTCGAACATCTCGATTGACGCAATGCCGTCATACTGCCCACGCTCGTCGCGATAGTCCTGCAGCTTGAAGGTTACCTTGTCGGAAAGCCCAGCTTTTTCTATACGTTGCGTCGCATACTTCAACTGTTCCTGACTGATGGTCAGGCCTGTGACCCTCAGGTCTCTTTCTTTAGCGGCGTATTCAGCAAAGCCACCCCAACCGCAGCCAATTTCAAGGATGTGGTCGCCCGGCTTTGCTCCCATCTCGTCCACCAGGCTGGCATATTTGGCCGTCTGAGCCTTTTCCAGACTTTCCTGACCGGTTTCGAACAGCGCGCTGGAGTAGGTCATCGTCTCGTCCAGCCAAAGGCTGTAGAAATCATTGCCCAGATCGTAGTGGTACGAAATGTTCTTTTTGGCCTGCTTTCGGTTGTTCCGGTGCAGCCAGAACCGCAGGCGCTCATAGGCCTGAACCAAAAACTTGCCAGTGAAATCATCATACACCGTCTCAGTGCCCAAATGGACAAGATCCATGAAGGCGCGCAGGTCAGGTGTGCTCCACCCACCTTCAAGGTAGGCGTCGGAAAAGCCGAGTTCGCCTTCACGGATCAGCCGGGCGAAGACATCCGGGTCGTGAATGTCGACGCGGGCGACAGGTCCGGGCTTGGCGCCTTCGTTGCGAAACACGCGACCATCCGGCAGCGCGATGTCCAGCCGTCCGGACTCCATTCGCTGCAGCATCTTGAAGACCTGCGAAAAATATCTGGGCAGGTTTTTTTGCCCCTCTGTCGTCGTCAGGATCATCCGCTCTCCCCTGTGCGGTGGTCGGAGCAGGCTAGGACGGGATTCCGTTTCTGGCAAGTTTTCAATTCCTTACTGGTGTTTTCGACCTTCGTAGGCGGCAAGCGCCCGCTGTCGCCCAACCTTCAGATCCACGACCGGATCAGGATAGGCATCCGTCGGAGACAGTCCCCATGACACCGGCACCGCATCGAAATAGGCGAGCGCCGTCTCGGGCGGGTTCTTTTGTCCTTCGGCCAGCCACCGGCGGACATAGGCGCCCGTGGGGTCAAACTTCTCGGCTTGGGTCTGCGGGTTGAAGATACGAAAGAACGGCGAGGCATCCGGCCCCGACCCGGCAACCCACTGCCACCCCATGGCGTTCGCTGCCGAATCCCAATCGACCAGACAGTCCGCAAACCAATCCATGCCGATCTTCCAGTGCGTCATCAGGTGCTTGGTCAGGTAGCTGGCGACGATCATGCGGACGCGGTTGTGCATCCGCCCGGTGACATACATCTGCCTTAGGCCCGCATCTATCACCGGTATCCCCGTTCGCGCCATTGTCCAGGCTCGAACCTCGGGGGTGTCGGCGTCGGTGTTCCACGGAAACGTATCCCATTCCGGCTTCCAGTTCGCGCTCAGTAGATGCGGTGTGTGGTACATCAGGTGATATGCGAACTCGCGCCACACGAGTTGGCGCAAGAACCCTTCGGCCCCGGATGATCCGGAAAACCCTGCGCTCTGGACCCGGTGCCAGATGGTTGCCGGGCTGATCTCGCCCAACGAAAGGTACTCGGATAGTCCGGACGTGCCGTCATCGCCCAGATCATCGCGTTTTGCGGGATACGCGTCGAGCCGTTCGGTGAATTCGTCCAGCTGCGCGAATGCGGCGGCCTCACCCGGTTCGACATGAGCCCGAACGACCACCGTGCCACGACGCATATCCGCGCCAAGGTTCCAGGCCTCAAGCACGTCCGACTGCGGCCATGATCGGGGTGCCGCGATCCGCGACGGTGCAGGCTTGGGAGCGTCGACCTCTCTCCCTCGCACAGCCCGCCACATGGGCGTAAAAACACGAAAGGGCTGACCCGCCTTTGTGGCGACCGTCCATGGCTCGAACAAAAGATGCCCGGCAAAAGACTTGGCGGATATGTCCTGCGCGGACAACGCAGCCTTTATCTGAGTGTCACGCCCGATGGATTCGGGATCATAGGCCCGCGACCAATAAACATCAGTTGCCCCCGTTTCCCGTATCAGGTCTTCAAGCGCGGCCGGCGACGGGCCGCTTCGCAGGATCAGCTTGCTGCCCTTGCGCTCGAGGCCGTCAGACAATGCGGCAAGGCCGAGGCCCAGCCGCCATTTCGGAGCCGCGCCCAAGTCATCGACCAGCTGATCGCGCAGGAAAACAGGAATCACAGGTCGCCCTGTCTGCGCGGCCGCAGCCAAAGCCGGATGGTCACTCAGGCGCAGATCACGCCGGAACCACAAAATGATTGGTGACTGCTCTTTGTCCATTTCCGCCCCGTTTTCATATGTCTACGGGGCGGAACTGTTACCGGATCACAAAACCCGGTCAAATGCTTCGAGCAATTGGTCGATCTCGTTTCGCGAGGTGTAGTGGGTGAAACTTACCCGTAGAACACCTTGCTCCAGGTCGACACCCATGGCGGTCAGCGGGCGAACCGCATAAAAATCACCACCGCCGGCCATGATGCCGTGTTTGGACAGATCGGCCGCCACGCTTTCCGCGTCGCGGTTGACGGCCAAGGCCACGGTCGGAGCCCGGCGTTCGGCATCGGACGGGCCGATCAGGCGCACCGCGTTGCGATCCTTGAGCGCGTCCAGAACCGGCTGCAGAAGCTCAACTTCGTGCGCACGCATCAGGTCGTGGACAAAAGCACCACGCGCAGAAGCCCCCGAAGATGGGCCGCCGTGATGGTCGCAGAGTTGTTCGACATAGTCGGCCATGCCGGCGCTGGCGGCAATCTGAGCATGGTCCGGTCCGGCCGGTGTGAACCGCTTGTACAGCACGTCTCCGTTGAAGAAATGCCCCTGATTAGGCAGCAACTCGCCCAGCGTGCGCCGGATCACCATGCAGCCCTGATGCGGTCCGTAGGTCTTGTAGGACGAGAACAGGTAGATATCCGGCCCAAGGTCCCCCACGTTCGGGAAGCCGTGCGGTGCGTAGGAAACACCATCCACGCAGACAAATGCCCCGGCCGCATGTGCGATCGCCGTGATTTCTGTGACCGGGTTGATCTCGGCGATCACGTTGGAACAGTGGGGAAAGCAGACCAGCCGCACCTTTTCGTCCAGCAGGTCTTCCAGATCGGACGGATTCAGCGAACCGGTTTCCGGGTCGATTTCCCATTCGCGAACCTCGATGCCGTCCTCGGCAAGGCGCCGCCAGGGCCCCGAGTTGGCTTCATGGTCCTGGTTGGTCACCACGATCGCTTCACCCGGTTTCATCCACTGCCGAAATGCCTGCGCCAGTACGTAGGTGTTCTGCGTGGTCGAAGGGCCAAAGCTCAGTTCGTCGGTATCCACGCCCAGCAGCGCCGCCATCCGGACACGTGCCTCATCCATCTCTTCGCCCGCCAGACGGCTGGCCTCGTAGGGCGCATATGGCTGAACCTTGCGCTGGGTATAGAAGCGGGTCAGCCGATCCAGAACGGGTTTGCAGGTATAGGAGCCGCCCGCGTTCTCAAAAAATGCCTGCCCTTTCAGGCTGGGTTCGGAAAAAGCCGGAAACTGCGCCCGAATGAAGTCAATATCCAGAGTGCCCATCGCACAATCCTTCTGTTGTCATGCCCAATGTTCCGAAGTTCCGCCCGCGCATGACACCGGACAACTCCGATACATGGCAGGTCTTCCAGCCAGCCACGGGTATCGCCGCGGCAGTTCGGCCGCCCGCACGAGGATGACGGGACCAAACGCCGTCAGTTAGCCCGGCCAACCCCGCGCGGTCAAGCCGGGCGTCTGATGCCAGCTTCTGTCATCAGCACATGCCAAACTCACGGCACTCAAGACAAGAGAGGTTTCAGATGAGTTATCTTCCAAAGGATTTTCTGGTGTGGGGCGAACTGCCTGTTTCCGACTTGGACAAGGCGGTAGAATTCTATGCCCACGCCACAGGGGCAGAACTTGCGGTCGACACATCCGGCCCGAACCCCATGGCCATGTTCCGCCCCGCTGACCCGGCAACGGGCGTTGCCTTGCATCTGTATCCGGGAAAGCCAGCAAAAGATGGTACCGGCCCGACCCTTCATCTGGCCGCAAAGGGCACGGCTGAAGAGATCATGGCCAGGGTCAAGGTTGCCGGAGGTCAGGTTGTCTCGGATCCGATCCAAATCCCGGCCGGTCGGTTCTTCTATGCGGTCGATCCCGATGGCAATTCGGTCGGCTTCTTCGAAGGCAGTCCGAAATAAATGAAAGGCCCCGGTGATGTAACCGGGGCCCACTGTCAGTGGCGGTACGCTCAGTTGCGTCGGCGTTCGTTCACCAGACCGATGAAGATGGACACGCACATCAAGACCAGCACGATCGCAAAGGGAAAGCCGGTGGCAATGGCCGCGGCCTGCAATGCGCCGAGCCCACCGCCCAGCAGCAGTACGACCGCGATGGCCCCTTCCAGCACGCACCAAAATACGCGCTGAGCCGTCGGAGCGTCGGTCTTGCCGCCCGCCGTGATGGTGTCGATCACCAGCGACCCCGAATCCGAGCTTGTGACGAAGAACACAACCACCAGAACGATACCGACGAACGACAGCAGTCCAGCCATCGGGAAAGCCTCGAACATCTTGAACATCTTCAGTTCCAGCACCGCATCGGACAGAGCCTGCCCATTGCCGGACATGACCTGATCCAGAGCAGCTCCGCCGAAAACGCTCATCCATAGGGCGCCGACAAGCGTCGGGATCAGGATGACACAGGTCACGAACTCGCGGATCGTTCGGCCGCGCGAGATACGTGCGATGAACATGCCGACGAACGGTGACCAGGAGATCCACCAAGCCCAGTAGAAGGTGGTCCAGCCCTGCATGAAGTTCGTGTCTTCGCGACCGATCCAATTGGACAGGCCCGGCAGCGCAACGACATATTCGATCATGCTGTCGAAGAACCCGGTCAGGATCACCATGGTCGGCCCCACGATCAGGACCAGCAACAAAAGCAGCGCCGCCAGCACCATGTTGGCCTCGGACAGGCGTTTGACCCCCTTGTCCAGTCCGGCGATCACCGAAATCAGGGCGAAGACCGTGATCAAGCCGATCAGCAGCACTTTCATCCCGTCCGTCACCGGAACATCAAACAGATAATTCAAACCCGCCAGCGCCTGTGTCGCCCCCAGGCCGAGCGAGGTCGCCAGACCGAAGATGGTCGCAAAGACCGCAAGCACATCGATGACATGCCCCAGCGGACCCCAAGTGGCCTCGCCGAACAGCGGGTAAAAGACCGAGCGCATCGTCAGGGGCAGCCCGCGATTGAAGCTGAAAAATGCCAAGGCCAGCGCAACGACCGCATAGATCGCCCAGGGGTGCATGCCCCAATGAAAGATCGTGGCTGCCATCGCCAGCTTCCGCGATGCGTCGGGATCCTCCAGCCCGGCGCCCAACGGAGCCCAGTCGGTGCGCAGGCCGTCCTCTCCCACGGCGACACCGCCAAGTGATGCGCCATAGTGCGAGATCGGCTCGGCCACGCCCCAGAAAACAAGCCCGATCCCCATACCAGCGGCGAACAGCATCGAGAACCAACCCGCATAGCTGTAGTCCGGTTTCGCATCGTCGCCGCCCAACCTGATCTTGCCCAGCGGCGTCACGATCAACAGCAACGAAAACACGACGAAGATATTGGCCGAAAGCATGAATACCCAGTCGAACTGGTTGGTCAGCGCGGGGCGCAACCAGCCGAAGAAGTCGGCAGCCTGCTCGCGGAAAACCAACGAAAAGAAGACGAAGGCGATGATGGTCAGGCCAGACACGGCAAATACCGGGTTATGAATATCCAGCCCCATGATCTGGATATTGTCCTGGCCGACCTCGTAGTCGGCATCTGAATTGTCGGACATTCTCTCTCCTCTCATTTTAATGCGCTTTTGATCGGGGAAAGATCGTTTTTTCGGTCAGCCGCCAGAGACTTTCCGGCGGGCAAAAGCGACACGCATACCGGTCACACCGAGCATTTTCAGCAGACCGGACGGAGCTGCGTTACCTAACGTCCGAACCGAGTCGGGCGCCAGGCAAACTAATGTGGGCTGTTGGGTCGGGCCTTTGGCTAGCCTTGAACCTTGGTATAGGTCCCCTCGCCTGCCAGAATTCCGCGGAACCCGCCGGGCTCGTCCAGTCCGAATACGATCAGCGGCAGATTGTTGTCGCGCGCCAGAGCGATAGCCGAAGCATCCATGACCTTCAAACGCTTGGCGAGAACGTCGTCATAGGTCACCGAGTCATAGCGGACAGCGTCCGAATGTGCCTTGGGGTCCTTGTCGTAGACGCCGTCGACCCCGTTCTTGCCCATGAAGATGGCCTCGCAGGTCATTTCGTTGGCACGCAACGTCGCTGCGGTATCTGTGGTGAAGTACGGGTTGCCGGTTCCAGCCGCAAAGATGCACACCCGTTTCTTTTCCAAGTGGCGCACGGCGCGGCGGCGAATATAGGGCTCGCACACCTCGTCCATGCGGATGGCCGAGATCACCCGGGTGAAGACGCCCAGGCCCTCAAGCGCGGATTGCATGGCCAGCGCGTTCATCACGGTCGCCAACATGCCCATGTAGTCGGCCGTGGTCCGTTCCATCCCTTGGGCCGAACCGGACAGGCCGCGAAAGATATTCCCTCCGCCGATGACCATGCAGATCTCGACCCCAAGATCATGCACCGACTTCACTTCCTGCGCGATGCGCTGGACGGTCGGCGGATGCAGCCCGAATCCCTGATCCCCCATCAGCGCCTCGCCCGAGATTTTCAACATGACGCGTTTGTATGTCGTTTTTGGGGTTTCGGCGGTTGTGTTGGTGGAAGAAAGGCTCATGTTGCGCTCCGGGCTGGCACGGGTTTGTTTTCCGGCGCAAAATGAAGCAAAACCACCGCGGGTTCAATGCGGATGGTCAAGGAACAGGGCAAACACTCATGGCTGAAAACACAGCGCGCAATTTGCTGAACAGTCTGCCGCCCATTCCCGACGATCTGCCGGTCCTTATCATGGGGCCGACCGCATCGGGCAAATCAGCCCTTGCGCTGGAGATTGCCGAACACGCGGGCGGGATCATCGTCAATGCCGATGCCAGCCAGGTTTATGACTGCTGGCGCATCATTTCTGCCCGACCCTCGATCGACGAAGAAGCTCGGGCTCCACACGCTCTCTATGGCCATGTCGCTTTTGATCAAGACTATTCGGCCGGCCACTGGCTGCGCGAGGTGCGGGCTATTTTGTCAGGGCCGCCGCGTCCGATCATCGTGGGCGGAACAGGTCTCTACTTTTCGACGCTGACGGAAGGTATGGCAGACATCCCGGCAACGCCGCCCGAGTTGCGCAAGACTGCGGACGCGATCCCCCTGCCCGAGCTTCTGGCCGGGATTGATACAAGGACACGGGACCGGATCGACACGCGCAACCGCGCCCGTGTGCAACGGGCCTGGGAGGTCGAGCAAGCCACGGGCCGGACCCTGGCGGATTGGCAGGACGACACGCCGCCACCGCTGCTGCCCCTGGATCAAGCGTTTCCGATCGTCGTGACGCCCGAGCGAGACTGGCTGATCACGCGCATCAATTCGCGCTTTGACCAGATGTTGCAGGCGGGTGCCCTGGACGAAGTTGCGGCGATGCACGACAGATACGACCCGAACCTGCCCTCGTGCAAGGCCATCGGAGTACCTGAATTGATGGCCCATATCGAGGGGCGAATGACCTTGGCGGACGCCCGCGAAAGAGCAACGATTGCGACACGCCAGTACGCCAAACGCCAGCGCACGTGGTGCCGTGCCCGGATGAAGCAATGGCACAACGTCGATCCGAGCCAAGGCTGAGTGAATCACTGACATCGCACCAAAACTTCGTCCGAAGTCATTTATTTTCAGTCACATAAGGGGTTATAAGCCAAAACCCGTCGGAAAAGGGAATCACAAGTTCCAGAATCAGACTTGCCGATAGCAGCCCCGGCGACCGCGGGTCAGGTTTCTCTGCAAATGTCGTTTTTGTGCACTTGATGACGATTTCGAACATTGACCTAAATTGGAATCTGGTGCCGAATGAACCCATGGGGATGCACAGAATTCAAAAAACTACATCCAAAATGACCTTGCTCGGCGCTGTCTGGCTTCGACGGGGACCAACAAATACCCATAATAATCTCACAGGGAGACATCCATGAAAACCAAGACATTGACCGGAGCCCCGATGCACTGGGCCGCCGAAATGCACGCCCAGGAATATCGGGACGGCAAGCTGAGCCGCCGCGAGTTTCTGACGCGCACGACCAGCCTTGGTGTCACTGCCGCGGCCGCATACGGCATGGTCGGCCTGACCGCACCCGCCAAGGCCGCGGGCGAAGACGCCAAGAAAGAAGGTGGCACCCTGCGCGTTCAGCAGGAAGTTCGCGCGCTGAAGGATCCGCGCACCTATGACTGGTCGCAGATCGCCAACGTCACCCGTGGCACGCTGGAATACTTGGTCGAGTACAACTCGGACGGCACATTCCGCGGCATGCTGCTGGAGGGCTGGGAAGTCAACGACGATGCGACCGTCTACACGCTGAAGGTCCGTCAGGGCGTCAAGTGGAACAACGGTGACGACTTCACCGCCGAAGACGTGGCACGCAACATCGCGCGCTGGTGCGACAAGAGCTCGGAAACGAACTCGATGGCAGGCCGTTTTGCCACGCTGGTCGACGCAGATACCGGCCAGGCAATCGAAGGCGCGATCGAGGTTGTGGACTCGCACACCGTCAAGCTGAACCTGCCGAACTCGGACATCTCGTTGATCCCGGGCATGGCAGACTATCCGGCCGCGATCATCCACAGCTCGTTCAGCGAAACGGACCTGACAAACAATGTCGGCACGGGCCCCTACCTGATCGAAGAGCTGGAAGTGGGTGTGAAAGCCGCGCTTGTGCGCAACGAAAACCACACCTGGTGGGGCGAAGCCGTATTCGGTCGTCCGGCCCTGGACCGCATTGAGTACATCGACTACGGCACCGATCCGTCGGCATGGCTGGCAGCTCTGGAATCGGACGAAGTCGACATGCTGTATGAATCGGTTGGTGAATTCATCGACGTGATGGATAGCCTGGGCTACGTGAAGTCCGAGGTTGTCACGATGAACACCATCGTGATCCGCCCGAACCAGCTTGCGGAAGTGGACGGCAAGAAGGTCTATGCCGACAAACGTGTGCGTCAGGCGCTGCAGATGGCCGTGGACAACTCGGTCTGCCTCGAGCTTGGCTACGGTGGTCGCGGCTCGCCTGCGGAAAACCACCACGTCGGTCCGATCCACCCGGATTACTACGAACTGCCGCCGCAGAAAGTTGACCCGGAAGGCGCGCGCAAGCTGATGGAAGAGGCCGGTATGGCCGATTTCGAGCACGAGCTGATCTCGATCGACGATGACTGGCGCCGCAACACCACCGATGCCGTGGCAGCCCAGCTGCGCGACGCGGGCATCAAGGTCAAGCGGACGGTTCTGCCGGGCAACACGTTCTGGAACGACTGGGCGAAATACCCCTACAGCTCGACCAACTGGAACCACCGTCCGCTGGGCGTTCAGATCTGGGCACTGGCCTACCGCACCGGCGAGGCTTGGAACGAGTTCGGCTGGTCCAATGCCGAGTTTGATGCCCTGCTGACCGAAGCTCTGGCCATTGCCGATGCCGACAAGCGCCGCGAAATCGTGGCCAAGGGCGAAGCAATGATCCAGGAAGAAGGTGTCACCATCCAGCCCTATTGGCGGTCGCTGTACCGTCACATGAAGGACGGTCTGGTCGGAACCGACATGCATGTGTCGTTCGAACACCATCACTACAAATGGGGTTGGGCGGCCTGATCCCGACCTGAACCTTTCAAGGGGCGCCCGAATGCGGGCGCCCCTTTCCAGCCGCAGACACACCGACGCGGGGTCGGACGTCCGAGGCCAGAAAATGGTCCACTGATCTGCGGAGAACCCGAACAACAGGGGCCAACATGGGACTCTTCATCCTTCGACGATTGGGCGTGATGCTGCTGACGGCGCTGTGCCTGACCTTCGTGGTCTTCTTCCTGACCAACCTCTATCCAAACCTGGAAAAGCTGGCCAAGACGCAGGGCAACCAGCGTATGTCCGATGAGCAGGTCGTCACTTGGCTTGAGAACCGCGGATACATGCAGCCCACGCTGGTCAAATACGGTCAATGGCTGGGGGTGGTGCCCGGTTTCACCAACACGCTACCGGATGGTCAGTTCGTGGGAAGTTGCACTCGTCCCGGCTCTACTCCGGAAACGACACCGCGCTATTGCGGCATTCTTCAGGGCGACTGGGGCTATTCCACCGTCTTCAAGGACGAGGTCGGAACGATCGTCAGCAAGCGGCTGGGCAACACCGGCTACCTGATGTTCTGGGTGCTGGTGCTGATGATCCCGACCGCCCTATTGGTTGGCGTGCTGGCCGGCATGCGCGAGGGGTCTGCGTTGGACCGGTCCCTGTCCACGTTTTCGATCATCACGACGGCCACGCCGGAATACGTGTCGGGCGTGATCTTCATCGCTATCTTCACCTCGTCAACCGTGGGTCTGAAATGGTTCAAGGGCACGGCCACACAGGCCATGGAAAACCCGACTTTCGAGAATTTCTTCCTGCCGGTCCTGACAATTGCCCTTTACGGCATGGGCTACATTGCGCGGATGACCCGAGCCTCGATGACCGAGGTGATGACCGCGCAATACATTCGGACCGCGCGCCTGAAAGGTGTGTCCTTCGGGAATATCGTTCTGAAGCACGCCCTGCGCAACGCGCTGATCGCGCCCTTCACGGTCATCATGCTGCAGTTCCCTTGGTTGCTGAACGGCGTCGTGATCGTCGAGACCCTGTTCAACTACAAAGGTTTTGGCTGGGCGCTGGTGCAGGCCGCGGGGAACAACGACATCCAGCTTCTGCTGGCGATCTCGGTCGTGTCGGTCTTCGTGGTGCTCGTGACGCAGCTGATCTCGGATATCGGCTATGTCTACCTCAACCCGCGCATCCGCATTTCATAAGGGAGGATAGACCATGGAACCTCTGAGCTGGACTGGCTCTATCGCCTTTCTGAACCCGATCATGATGATCGCCCTGGCTGCGCTGGTCGTATCCGTCGTTGTCTGGATCCTGGCAAGCATTCTGCTGCCCGAGACGCAAGTCAGCGTGAATGCGGATGGCACCGTCAGTTCGGGCGGCGGCCTCAGGAACCTGACGCAATCCGCGCTGTGGTATTCTTTCCTGGCCAGCATCGCGACGGTGGTCGCCTACCTGCTGCTGGGAATATTCCTGGGCACTGGGGCCGGGATTATCGGCGCGATCTCGCAGCAATTTCTGCCGGTCTGGCTGTCGCTGATCATTCTTTTCGCGATGTCGGTTGCCTTCAAACGGCGCCTTGGCCTGTACGGCAAGCTTTTCGACAGCCCGATCGGCATGATCGGTTTTGGACTGGTCATGTTCTGGGTTTTCACCGGCATCTTCGGGGCTTTGGACCTGATCGTGACACATGATCCGTTGGTCCAGGTTTCCGGCATGAAGAACAAGGTGCCCGGTACCCCCCTGCCCAATGCCGAGGACGGTGAGTTCGCCTGGTACCTGCTGGGCGGCGACAACCTTGCCCGCGACGTATTCAGCCGCATGGTCAAGGGGGCGTGGATCGTCGTACAGATTGCTCCGCTGGCCACGATGTTTGCCTTCATGGTCGGGATCACGCTGGGCTTGCCCGCCGGGTATTATGGCGGGCGGCTGGACACGTTTCTGTCGTTCCTCGCCAATCTGATCCTGGCGTTCCCGGTCATCCTGCTGTTCTACCTGCTGGTCACACCGGAAATCGTCGCGACCGGCGTGCCGAACTATATGGCCGCAGTCCTGTTCGTGTTCCCGATCCTCTTCATCGGTGTCCTTCTGAATTCGCGCTACTACACCCGGCCGAAATTCCGTACGCCGCTGCTGATCGGCGTCTTGGGTATCGCGATCTGGCTGTACCTGTCGCTGATCTCGACCGGGGGATACGTCATCCGCACGGACGATTACAGCATCTGGGGTCTGCCGACCTATCTGGATCTGTTCGACATTCCGGGCGGCATCCTGGTCGTGTTCGTTTCGGTTGTCTTCGTCAACTCGCCCACAGTGTTCCGCATCGTGCGCGGCTTGGCCATGGACATCAAGACACGCGATTACGTGGCCGCGGCGCAGACGCGCGGCGAAGGCCCCTGGTACATCATGCTTTGGGAAATCCTGCCCAACGCCCGCGGGCCGCTGATCGTCGATTTCTGCCTGCGCATCGGCTACACGACCATCCTCTTGGGGACCTTGGGGTTCTTTGGACTGGGCCTGCCGCCGGAAAGCCCGGATTGGGGGTCCACGATCAACGAAGGACGCAAGCTGCTGTCGATCTACCTGCACCCTGCACTGCCGCCGGCACTGGCGCTGTTGTCACTGGTTCTGGGATTGAACCTGCTGGCGGATGGCCTGCGAGAAGAAAGCCTGAAGGACTGATGTGAAAGCGGCCGGGGGACTGCCCCCGGCCCCCACCAGGATATTTTTAGCCAGATGAAGGGGATCCCCCGAGCGCTGGCGAGGAGCAAGCAAGATGAACAAACTGGCGGATTATGACGGGCCGATCCTCGAAATCGACAAGCTCTCGATTTCGTTCTTTACCCGCTTGCGGGAAATACCGGCCGTTATGGATTTTTCGGTCAGTGTGCAGCCCGGCGAGGCTGTCGGGTTGGTCGGTGAATCCGGCTGCGGCAAGTCGACGGTCGCCCTGGGTGTCATGCAGGACCTTGGCAAGAATGGTCGGATCGTTGGCGGCTCGATCAAATTCAAGGGCCGTGACCTTAGCGAAATGAGCAAGGAAGAACTTCGGGATATTCGCGGCAATGAGATCGCGATGATCTATCAAGAGCCGATGGCTTCTTTGAACCCGGCGATGAAGATCGGCAAACAGCTGATGGAAGTGCCGATGATCCATGAAGGGGTCAGCAAAGAAGAGGCCTATGCCCGCGCTCTGGAAGTGGTGACGGATGTGCGCCTGCCGGACCCCGAGCGGATGCTGAACAGCTTTCCGCATCAGCTGTCCGGTGGCCAGCAGCAGCGCATCGTGATCGCGATGGCCCTGATGTCCAAGCCGTCGCTTCTGATCCTGGACGAACCGACAACCGCGCTGGACGTGACGGTCGAGGCCGCCGTGGTGGAACTGGTCAAGGATCTGGGCAAGAAATACGGCACCTCGATGCTGTTCATTTCGCACAATCTGGGCCTGGTTCTAGAGACCTGTGACCGCTTGTGCGTGATGTATTCCGGCGAGGCGGTCGAACGGGGCTCGATCCACGATGTCTTTGACGAGATGCAGCACCCCTACACCCAGGCGCTGTTTCGCTCGATCCCCCTGCCCGGCGCGGACAAGAATTCACGCCCGCTGGTTGCAATCCCCGGCAACTTCCCGTTGCCGCACGAACGCCCACCCGGCTGCAATTTCGGCCCGCGATGCGACTATTTCGAGGAAGGGCGTTGTGACGCGCAGGACATTCAGATGTTCCCGGTCCCCGGCAATGACCGCCACCATACGCGCTGCTTGAAGTTCCAGGAAATCGACTGGAACGCACCCATCACGGTTGCCGAGCAAAAAGAAAAAGCGCCGATCGGCAAGACCGTTCTGAAGATGGACAACCTCAAGAAATACTATGAGGTGGCCGCAAACGCTCTGTTCGGTGGGGGCGAAAAGAAAGTGGTCAAGGCCAACGAAACCCTCAGCTTCGACGCACATGAATCGGAAACGCTGGCGATCGTTGGCGAGTCCGGCTGCGGCAAATCCACGTTTGCCAAGGTCCTCATGGGATTGGAGACGGCGACCGACGGGCAGATCCTGCTGGACAACCGCAATATCGAGCATCTGCCGATCGAAGAACGGGATGCCAAAACCGTCGGCGAAGTCCAAATGGTGTTCCAGAACCCATTCGATACGCTGAACCCGTCGATGACGGTCGGACGTCAGATCATCCGCGCGCTGGAAATCTTCGGCGTCGGAAACTCGGAAGCCGAACGCAAGCAACGGATGCTCGAGTTGCTGGACCTGGTGAAGCTGCCGCGCGCGTTTGCCGACCGTATGCCGCGCCAACTGTCAGGCGGCCAGAAACAGCGCGTCGGGATAGCCCGTGCCTTTGCGGGGGACGCCCGGATCGTCGTCGCGGACGAGCCGGTCTCGGCATTGGATGTGTCGGTGCAGGCAGCCGTGACCGATCTGTTGATGGAGATCCAGCGCGAACATAAGACGACACTGCTGTTCATCAGCCACGACCTGTCGATCGTACGCTACCTCAGCGACCGCGTCATGGTGATGTATCTGGGCCACGTGGTCGAACTGGGCACGACCGATCAAGTCTTCTCGCCGCCCTATCACCCTTATACCGAGGCGCTGCTGAGCGCGGTTCCAATCGCCGATACCTCGGTCGAAAAGAAACACATCGTCCTTGAGGGCGACATTCCTTCGGCGATGAACCCGCCGCCCGGATGTCCGTTCCAAACCCGGTGCCGGTGGAAGTCCGAGGTTGCGGGCGGATTGTGCGAAATAGAGGTTCCGCCGGTCCAGACGCTGGCTGACGGACACCATGTCAAGTGTCATCTGTCCACCGAAACACTGGCCAAAATGGAGCCGGTTATTAAAATAGCGGCTGAGTGATCGCCCAAAGAAAAACCGGCCTTGGGCCGGTTTTTTTGTGCGGCTATTGTATCAGCCGCCCCAGATGACTTTGACGTAATTCTGCGTCTCTGCATAGGGCGGCACGCCCCCATGCTTTTCCACCGCTTTCGGGCCGGCGTTGTAGGCTGCCAGCGCGAGGCGCCAGGACTTGAATTTGCGATATTGCCACGAAAGATACCGCGCACCGCCTTCAAGGTTTTGCTTCGGGTCATGCGGGTTCACGTTCAGCAGCCTGGCGGTTTGCGGCATCAGCTGCGCAAGGCCCAAAGCGCCCTTGTGCGACTTGGCGTGAGGGTCCCAACCGCTTTCCTGTTGAACCAGACGCAGGAACAGTTCTTCCGGGACATTGTGCTTGCGCGCTGCCTGGCGCGCCATGGCCAGGTATTCACCACGGTACTTGCCGGAATAGCGCTTTTTGAAACTGCCGTCCGGCGTCTTCGGTTTCAGCCGTTCAGAGTCGCGATACTGGCTGGCGGCCCGCGTGTCCAATATCTTGGCCTGCTTCAAAAAGATATCTTTGCGATTCTTGGTCGACAGCACATCCGCGCTCAGCGGCGTCGACGCCAGAACGAGGCATGCAATTAAAAAACCACTTAACAGACAACGCATTCAAGCAATCCCGCTCGTTCAGCAATCAACCGGATTATAGGTATTTCAGGCGGAAATGAAAGCTTGGTTAAGGAAACACTGATTTTCCGGGTGGCATTCCGGGCATCAACCGTGTTCCAACCCGGGCGCAGGACGTATAGGGTTTCAGGTGAACTCAGCGTCAGATTCGGGCGCCATCAAGCTGGTCAAAAAACGGGGAAATCCATGGCAGGTTCAGTCAACAAAGTCATTCTGGTCGGCAATCTCGGGCGCGATCCCGAAGTGCGGTCGTTTCAGAACGGTGGCAAGGTCTGCAACCTACGGATCGCCACCTCGGAAAACTGGAAAGACCGCAATACCGGTGAACGCCGCGAACGGACCGAGTGGCACACAGTCGCTATTTTTTCCGAACCGCTCGTCCGCATCGCCGAGCAGTATTTGCGCAAAGGGTCAAAGGTCTACATCGAAGGCCAACTGGAAACGCGCAAGTGGCAGGATCAGTCCGGACAGGATCGCTATTCCACCGAAGTCGTTCTGCGCCCTTACCGCGGCGAACTGACCCTGTTGGACAGTCGCAACGAGGGCGGCGGATACGGTGGCGGCCAAAGCAGCGGTTACGGAGGCGGCCAGGACAGCGGCGGATACTCCGAGCCCTACGCCGCACAGTCCAGCGCACCGGCACCGGCATCAGGTGGCATCGACGACGACGAAATCCCGTTCTAAGCTCCAGCGAGGCACGTCATGACATGGTCCTTCGCCGTCGGCCGATTGCTCGGATCGGAACTGAGGGTCCATGTCACCTTCTTTCTTCTGCTGGCCTGGGTCGGCTTTGCCGCCTACTCTGACGGTGGGTGGCCAGCAGCCATCGACAACATCATTTTTGTTCTGGCGTTGTTTGCCTGCGTGGTTGCCCATGAGTTCGGTCATGCGCTGATGGCCCGCAGGTATGGCATTCGCACACCTGACATCACTCTGCTGCCCATCGGCGGCTTGGCCCGCCTCGAGAGGATGCCGGAAAAGCCGATGCAAGAAGTTGCCGTCGCATTGGCTGGTCCAGCGGTCAACGTCGTCATCTGGGGCATACTTGTCCTTCTGGGTGCGGGAATGCAGGTTGAAACGCTGGCGCAAATCGACTCGACCCGCGTCGACCTGCTGAGCCGGCTGGCCTACGTCAATCTGTTCCTCGCGGTGTTCAACCTGATCCCCGCGTTTCCGATGGACGGCGGCCGCGTGTTCCGCGCCCTGCTCTGCCTGAAGATGGACAGGGTCAGGGCCACACGGGCCGCCGCCTTTGCGGGCCAGGCCGTGGCCGTCGGGTTCGGGTTTCTGGGGCTCAGCACCGGTAACCCGATCCTGGTTCTGATCGCGGTTTTCGTCTTCATCGCGGCAAATGCCGAAAGTCAGGATGTAGCAATGCGCTCGGTGGCGCGCCGCGTGCTGGCTCGCGACGCGATGATTACCGAGTTCCACGCACTTACCCCCCAAGACACGTTGGCAACGGCAGCCCAGGCCGTGATCCAGACAACGCAGCACGAGTTTCCGGTTTTGGGCGCAGACGGGCAGCTGTTGGGCTTTGTGACCCGCAATCGGCTGTTTGCCGCGCTAGCTGGCGATCACCCCCGGTCGGAACCCGCGACCTCGGTCATGGAAGAGCAAATCCCCCGGGTGGCCCTGACCAGTGGGCTCGAAGCCGTTTTGGATGGTCTCCATGGTGGCGCACCGGCCGTGGCGGTCTGCACCAAGACCGGTCAGATGGTCGGATACATCACCCGCGAAAACATTGGCGAATTGATGGTGATACGGGGCCGCTGACTCCGCTTATCAGCACGTTGCCAAGGCATCCTGCAGCACAGACAGAACGGCATCGCGTGGCACATCCGACGTGACGAAGGCCTGCCCGATCCCGCGCGCCAGGATAAAGCGCAGCTGGCCGTCAACGACCTTCTTGTCCTGAGCCATAAGGTCGACCAGATCTTCGGCGCCCGGCAGATCTCCGGGAATGTCAGACAGATCGGTCTTCATGCCCATCGCCTTCAGGTGCGCGCGGACGCGGCTCGGGTCTTCTTGGGAACACAGACCCATGCGGGCCGACAGCTCGAACGCCAGGGCACAGCCAATGGCAACACCCTCGCCATGCAGCAGCCGGTCGGAATAGCCCGTCGCCGCCTCAAGCGCGTGGCAGAACGTATGCCCGAGGTTCAACAGCGCCCGGTCGCCTTGTTCGGTCTCGTCACGGGCCACGATGTCGGCCTTCATCTGAACCGAACGGGTGACGGCCTGAACCCGGGTCGCCATGTCCCCGGCCGACAGCGCGGGGCCGTTGCGCTCCAACCATTCGAAGAAATCAGCATCCCCCAAAAGGCCATATTTTACGACTTCACCGTATCCCGCCAGAAAATCACGCGCCGTCAGCGTGCCAAGCACTGAGGTGTCAGCCAGAACCAACGAAGGTTGATGAAACGCACCGATCAGGTTTTTGCCTTGCGGAGCATTGATACCGGTTTTGCCCCCCACGGAACTGTCGACCTGCGCCAGAAGCGAGGTTGGGATCTGCACAAAGCGCACACCGCGACGCAGCACCGCCGCAGCAAAGCCCCCCAGATCTCCGATCACTCCACCACCGAAGGCTACGACGATATCGCGCCGTTCGATCTTTTCGGCCAGCAGCCATTCGACGGCGCGCTCGAAATGCGGCCAGCTTTTGGTCGCCTCACCTGCGGGCAGAGCCAGTGCGGTCATTTCTACCCCGGCCGACGCCAAACCGCTGCGCAAAGCATCCAGATGCAAACCGGCCACGGTTTCATCGGTCAGAACCGCGACACGCGGACGGTGCAGCATGGGTTTGATCCGCGCACCGGCCTGAGCCAACAGGTCCGGCCCGATTTCCACGTCATAGGACCGCTCGGCCAGATCAACGTTAACTGTCTGATGCATCTATTTGACTTCCAATACATCCGGGCGCGTCATCAGCTTTTCCAAAACCCGGTCAACCATATCCTCGATCGCGGTGTCGCCGTCCGAATTCACCACCAGATCGGCCTGTGCGTACAACGGCACGCGGGCCTCGTACAGGTCACGCAGCGTTGCATACGGATCAGGCGTACGCAGCAAGGGTCGCGTGTCTTTGTGGCGCACCCGGTTCCACAACACATCCAGATCCGCGCACAGCCATACGGAAACCCCACGGTCCGAGATCATCGTCCGGTTTTCTTCGCTCAGAAAAGCGCCACCGCCGGTCGACAGGATACCCTTTTTCTCGTCCAGCAGGCGACCGATGACCTGGCTTTCTTTGGCACGAAAGAACGGCTCGCCGTCCCGTTCAAAGATCTCGGGGATGGTCATGTTGGCGGCCGATTCGATCTCGCTGTCACTGTCGAGGAAAGGAACACCAAGGCGCGCGGCCAGAGCGCGCCCCACGGCCGTCTTGCCAGCGCCCATCATGCCGACCAAAACCACCGTTTTGTGCAGGTCAAAGACCTGCCGTTGTCCGGCCGGCGCCACGTTATGCTTAATTTCGCTCATTTCCCTGTGAATGACGTGATCTTGGGAAAAATGCCAGTTATAACTTGGCCAAAATCGAAAATTGAGGCAGCGTTGAGCCATGGGCCGTCTGATCAAATTCCTGTTGTACCTAATTTGCCTGCTTTTCATCGGCTTGGTGGCCTATGCGTATCTTGGCCCATTCTTCGGCGCCGATTTCTCGGCCCCGCAAAGCGAAATCAGCGAACCGGTAATTCTGGATGTCAACTAGGGCCGTCGTGCTGGCGCTTGCACTGACCGGCCAAGCCGCCGCACAAACCGAACAGCCGCTATCCGCGATCGACTGGCTGGAGACGGCCCCTGACCTGTTGCCGGGGACCGTATTGCTCGAGCCGCCGGTTACCGATACGGGCCTGCAGCCCGACATCCAGGTGTCTCCGCTCGAGGCGCTGTCGCCGCCGTTGGGATTGGTGGATGGGTCAGCGACCGGTCTGCCGGTTGATCTGTGGCTGCCCAGCGATCCGGCCCGGCTGGCCGAACTCATCGCGCGCGTGCCGGTCAAATCGAACCCTGCCATGCAGCGGCTGTTGTTCACACTTTTGCTGACCGAGGCCCGCGCCCCGGCGAATTCCAATGAGCCAGACCAACTTCTGCTGGCGCGGCTGGATCGTCTGATGCAGCTGGGTGCCGCCGATCCGACGCAATCCTTGGTGCAGCTAGCCGGCCCCACCGATACGCCTGAGCGGTTCAAACGATGGTTTGACGCAACTCTATTGACCGGCGACGAAGACCGCAGCTGCACTGCGCTGATCGCGCAACCGCATTTGTCGCGGGATTATTCCGCGCAGGTCTTCTGCAAGGCTCGCAGAGGTGACTGGGCTTCGGCCGCACTGACACTCGAAGCGGCGCATGCGCTCGAATTACTGCCGCCCGAGCAACTCGATCTGCTGGATCGCTTCCTAAGCCCAGAGATGTTCGAAGGCGCCGCCTATTTGCCGCAGCCCGAAGACCCTGACCCGCTGACGTTTCGCCTGTTCGAAGCGATCGGCGAGCGACTTCCGACCGCCTCGTTGCCGCGAGCCTTTGCCAATGCCGACCTGCGCGATGTTGCCGGTTGGAAGGCCCAGATCGAAGCGGCCGAGCGCTTGACCCGCATCGGCGCGCTTACGCCGAACCATCTGCTGGGCCTTTATACCGAGCGCGCGCCTGCGGCTTCGGGCGCGGTCTGGGATCGCGTCTCGGCAGTTCAGCGTTTCGAAACGGCGCTGGAGACCGGAAGCCCCGAGGCAATATCCAAGACCCTGCCGAAAGTCTGGGCAGAAATGGGTTCGGTCGGGCTCGAAGTGCCCTTTGCAGAACTGTTTGCCGAGCGCCTGATGCCGATCAATTTGTCCGACCCGACCACCGAGAACCTGCGCTGGCGCATCCTGCTGTTGTCCGAGTTGTACGAGGATGCCGCACGATCTGTCCCCGACGGACCCGAGGCCAATGCCTTTCTGGCTGCTTTGGCATCGGGCCAACCCGAGCGTTCGAACTCGCCCTCACCGATGGCTGACGCCATTGCCGAAGGGTTTGCATGGTCGGCACCGATCCCGTCCGATATCCGCGCGATGTTGGAAGCAAACCGTCTGGGTGAGGCAATTCTTGAGGCCATGCAGATGTTCGCGCATGGCGCGCGCGGCAATCTGGTTGACCTGACTGCGGCCATCGCGGTGTTCCGGCATGTCGGCCTGGAAGACACGGCGCGCCGTGCCGCCTTGCAGTTGCTTGTTCTGAAGGGGGCCTGACAGTGTCCGCTCCGGCGACACAAGACTTGTGGATTTCCGCGTTTCTCGAGGCGCAGGCCGCAGAACTTGGGGCGGCAACCAACACTTTGCTGGCCTATGGGCGAGACTTGAAGGACTTTGCCGCGTGGCTCGGTCGGCGAAATGCCGAGTTCGAAGCCGCCGACCAGGATATGATCGAGGCCTACCTGATTGACTGTGACGCACAAGGCCTTTCGCGCGCGACCCGCGCCCGCCGCCTCTCTGCCATCAAGCAATTGTACCGTTTCGCGTTTGAAGAAGGCTGGCGCTCGACCAATCCGGCCATCCAGATCAAAGGCCCGGGACGCCAGAAAAGACTGCCCAAGACGCTGGACGTGGCCGAAGTCGACCGCCTGCTTGAGGCCGCCAGGCAAACAGGGCGCAGTACGGCAGACAAGCTGCGCAACACCTGCCTGATGGAAATTCTGTATGCGACCGGGATGCGTGTGACCGAACTTGTTTCCCTGCCGGTATCATCCGCCCGGGGCGACCCACGCATGCTGCTGGTTCTCGGCAAAGGCGGAAAAGAGCGCATGGTGCCCTTGTCACCGCCTGCGCGCGATGCTTTGGCGGCATGGCTGACGATCCGGGACGAAGCCGAAGATGCAGCCGCCGCCAACGGAGGCCAGCGGTCCCGGTTCCTGTTTCCTTCGCGCGGAAAATCAGGGCACCTGACCAGACACCGGTTCTTTGCACTGATAAAGGAACTGGCCGTGCAAGGTGGTGTATCTTCTGACAAAGTCACGCCACACACGCTGCGCCATGCCTTTGCGACGCATCTTTTGGCCAATGGGGCCGATTTGCGTTCGATCCAGACCCTGCTTGGTCACGCCGACGTCGCGACGACAGAAATCTATACGCATGTCCTGGACGAGCGCCTGTCGGAACTGGTGTTGCAGCATCACCCGCTTGCCAAGGATGACGGTCGAGACTAGGGCCAAACCCTTGATCGCGCGCATCTGCGCCCCCATAACCATTGCATCAACAATACCTGAAACGGACCGATGGACTCTGACCCTTCTCTTCTCGATGGCGCCTTCTGGCTGACTACGGCCTCAATTCTGCTTCTGCTGGTACTCTCCGGCTTCTTCTCGGGGTCTGAAACAGCGCTGACGGCGTCTTCGCGGGGTAAACTGCGGGCGCAAGCCGACAAAGGATCGCGCGGCGCGCAAAAGGCGCTGGAGATCACTGACGACAACGAACGTCTGATCGGCTCGGTTCTGCTGGGCAACAACCTCGTCAACATCCTTGCAGCCTCGCTGGCCACGGCTTTGTTCACCCGACTTTTCGGAGAAAGCGGCGTGGCACTGGCCACCTTGGTCATGACCCTGCTTGTTCTGGTCTTTGCTGAGGTGCTGCCCAAGACCTACGCGATTACCAATGCCGAAAAGGCCGCCGCGGCGGTCGCCCCGGTGATCGGTGTCGTCGTTACGGTGTTTTCGCCGGTGGTGGCTGCCGTTCGCCTGCTGGTGCGCGGTGTACTGCGCCTGTTCGGGGTTCAGATCGACCCCGACAGCAACATCCTTGCCGTACGCGAGGAGATCGCCGGTGCTCTGCAACTGGGCCATTCCGAGGGGGTCGTCGAAAAAGAGGACCGCGACCGCATCCTGGGCGCGCTTGACCTCGGCGACCGCACGGTAGAGGAAATCATGCTGCACCGCTCGAATATCGAGATGATCGACGCGGACGCAGACCCTGAATCGATCCTGAAACAATGCCTCGAAAGCCGTCACACGCGCCTGCCGGTGTTCCGTGGCCAGCCCGAAAACATCGTGGGCGTCGTGCACGCCAAGGATCTGTTCCGTGCCATGTACGCAAAGGCAGGCGGTAGCGATGGCGGGGCGGAAAGACTGAAGTCATTTGACATCCTCAAGGTAGCAAATGACCCCTATTTCGTACCGGAGACCACCACGCTGGACGATCAGATGCGGGAATTCCTGCGCATGCACAGCCATTTTGCGCTGGTGGTAGATGAATACGGCTCGCTGCGCGGGTTGATCACGCTTGAGGACATCCTCGAAGAAATCGTCGGCGAGATTGCCGACGAATTCGACGTGGACGAAGATGTGACGGTTACGCGAACCGAAGACGGTCAGTATCTGATCGAAGGCTCGATGACTATCCGCGACCTGAACCGTGCGATGGACTGGTCCCTGCCCGATGACGAGGCCAACACCATTGCCGGGCTGGTCATCCACGAAGCGCAGATGATTCCGACCGTCGGTCAGGTGTTCTCGTTCCACGGATTCCGGTTCGAGGTCGTCGAACGCGAGGGCAACCGGATTACCTGGTTGAAGGTGCGGCCGCTCTGACGGACGGCCGGCGGAAACGACAAACTCGGTCGTTTTCGTGACAGATACCGGCGCGGCACCCCTGCACCTTCGGGCCAGACGCAAGGAGGTGCGGATGAAAACCACGTGTCAGGTTGCCGTGATCGGCGGTGGAGTTGTCGGGTGTTCGGTGCTGTATCACCTGACCAAGCTGGGCTGGTCGGATGTGATGCTGCTGGAACGGTCGGAACTGACCAGCGGATCGACCTGGCACGCGGCGGGCGGGTTCCACACGCTGAACGGCGACACCAACATGGCCGCGCTGCAGGGCTATACCATCAGGCTGTACAAGGAACTGGAAGAGATCACCGGCATGTCCTGTGGGCTGCACCATGTGGGCGGCATCACGCTGGCCGACAACCAGGACCGGTTCGACATGCTGCTGGCCGAACGCGCCAAGCATCGCTTCATGGGGTTGGAGACCGAGATCGTCGGCCCCGACGAGATCAAGCAGATCGCCCCCATCACCAACACCGACGGGATCATCGGCGCGCTCTATGATCCGCTGGACGGGCACCTCGACCCTTCGGGCACGACCCACGCCTATGCCAAGGCCGCGCGGATGGGCGGCGCCACGATCGAGACCCACTGCATGGTGCGTGAAACCAACCAGCGCCCCGACGGCACGTGGGACGTTGTGACGGACAAGGGCACCATCCACGCCGAGCATATCGTCAACGCTGGCGGCCTCTGGGCACGCGAAGTTGGCGCGATGGCGGGCATCTACTTCCCGCTGCACCCGATGGAGCACCAGTACCTCGTCACCGACACCATCCCCGAAATCGAGGCGATCATCGACGCGGGCAGCGAGCATCCGCACGTCATGGACCCGGCCGGCGAAAGTTATCTGAGGCAGGAAGGCCGCGGTCTCTGCATCGGCTTCTACGAACAACCCTGCAAACCCTGGGCCGTGGACGGCACGCCGTGGGAGTTCGGGCACGAGCTGCTGCCCGACGATTTCGACAAGATCACCGACTCGATCGAATTCGCCTATCGCCGCTTCCCGGTTCTGGCCGAAGCCGGGGTGAAATCGGTGATCCACGGCCCCTTCACCTTTGCCCCCGACGGCAACCCGCTGGTCGGGCCTGTGCCCGGCGTGCGCAACTACTGGTCGGCCTGCGGCGTGATGGCCGGGTTCAGCCAGGGCGGCGGCGTCGGCCTGACGCTGGCGCAATGGATGATCGAGGGCGAACCCGAGCGCGACGTCTTTGCCATGGACGTGGCCCGCTTCGGCGACTGGATCACCCCCGGCTACACCCGCCCCAAGGTGATCGAGAACTATCAGAAGCGTTTCTCCGTCGCCTACCCCAACGAGGAACTGCCGGCCGCGCGGCCCAACCGCACCACGCCGATGTATGACATCTTCAGCGATCTGGGTGCGGTCTGGGGCCAGCAATACGGGCTCGAGGTCGCCAACTATTTCGCGCAAGGGGGCGAGCCGACCTATGAAACCCCGTCCTTCCGCCGCTCGGACGCCTTCGCCGCAACGGGCCGCGAGGTGCGCGCCGTGCGCGAGGGCGTCGGCATCAACGAGGTGCACAATTTCGGCAAATACCTTGCCACCGGTCCGCGCGCCCGCGACTGGCTGGACCGGATCATGGCCGGGCGCATCCCCAAGCCGGGCCGCCTGTCGCTGACCCCGATGCTGTCGCCCAAGGGCAAGCTGATCGGGGATTTCACCGTGTCCTGCCTGGGCGAGGAGGAGTTTCAGCTCACCGCCTCCTACGGCGCACAAAACTTCCACATGCGCTGGTTCCTGCAGCATCAACAAGACGGCGTAACCGTCGAGAATATCAGCGACAAACGCAACGGCTTCCAGATTGCAGGCCCCAAGGCCCGCGAGGTTCTGGCCGCCTGCACCCGCACCGATATCAGCGACATGCGCTTCATGGACGTACGCCGCATGGTCGTGGGCATGACCGACTGCATCATGCAGCGGGTCAGCTATACCGGCGATCTGGGGTTCGAGATCTACTGCGATCCGATGGCGCAGCGCCAGCTGTGGTGGACCCTGTGGCAGGCCGGGCAACCGCACGGCATGGTGCCGTTCGGCATGCGCGCGATGATGAGCCTGCGGCTCGACAAGTTCTTCGGCTCGTGGATGCGCGAGTTCTCGCCCGACTACACAGCCGCTGAAACCGGGCTGGACCGCTTCATCTCGTTCTCCAAGAACGTCGATTTCATCGGGCGCGCTGCCGCCGAGGCCGAGCGGGCTGAAGGAACAGCCCGCAAGCTTGTGGCCTTTGAGGTCGAGGCCGAAGACGCGGATGTGAACGCCTACGAGCCCATCTGGCATGATGGCGCGGTCGTTGGGTTTTGTACATCCGGTGGGTATTCGCATTTCGCACAGAAATCAGTTGCCATGGGCTTCCTGCCAACGGAACTGGCGGCCGACGGCTTGGCGGTCGAAATTGAAATCCTGGGCCAGATGCGCAAGGCCCGTGTGCTGACCAGTCCACTATTTGACCCCGACGGTGCGCGTATGCGGGGGTGACAGCCGTTCCGGTTGGCGGCAAGGTGGCCGCCATGAAGGATATCCCTGTCATTTTGCTGGCCGCCGGAAGCTCTCGCCGTATGGGCGGAGTGGACAAGTTGATGCAAATTGTTGAAGGTCAACCACTGATCCGGCGCTCGGCCGAAAACGCACGAGCTGTCGGGCCGGTCATCGTCGCCCTGCCGCCGGCGCCTCACCCGCGATACACCGCCCTGAGCGGGATGGACTTGGAGGTCGTTTCAGTTCCCGATGCGGATGAAGGCATGAATGCCAGTTTGCGCAGGGCCGTCGCGCAGCTGCCGGTATCCGCCCGGGCAGCGATGATCCTGCTGGCCGATCTTCCAGAGCTGACATCAGACGATCTACGCGCGGTCCTCCGGTCGGTCACCGAACATCCTGACAAGCTGATCTGGCGCGGAGCATCCTCGGACGGAGTTCCAGGCCATCCTGTAATCTTCGACCGAAGTCTCTTTGCTGATCTGGCGCATTTGACCGGAGATGGCGGCGCACAAGCCATCGTACGCGCGCATCTGGACCAGGTGCACCTGCAGCCTTTGCCGGGTCAGAACGCTATTCTGGATCTGGATACGCCCCAAGCGTGGGCCGAATGGCGCAAAAAGCAAAGATCCCAAAAGTAACGCGGCCCGGTCGAGAACGACCGGGCCGGTTGCCCAAAACAGGACTACCACTTTCACCAATCCCGAAAACGCGGCCCGGATGTCGTCAAGACATCGGACCAATGTGCTGCCGAACCGAAACAAGACCCCCTCGTTAACATGCCGCTCAGCGCTTCCGGTGACTGAGATCTGCCTTCAAGCACCCCCTTGATGCTGTCAGGCCCCCCTTTCACTTGGGCACGTTCATCGTCACCGATAAGTTCAGTGCAAACAACGTAAAATTGGTTGAATCGGTTAATTTTGCCGGATTCGTGATGGTATTTCCGCAACAACGCGCGTCACGAAAATCTACCCAAGGTTGTTCGTGCGCTTTACCATTGCTGACCCACGACAAGAATTTTTTAGCGCTAAACGATCAAAATGACATTTTTGCAAAGACCTATTAGAAAAATACCACCTTCTGAAAGGGCGGTGGCGCAACCTGTGAGTGTCCCCAAAAATTCGGTCAAAAACCGCCGCCGGACTGTTAACAAATTTGATTCAATTCAATGCTTTTGCGAATTTGACCCTCATTTCGGCAACAATCCACCGATTCGACCGGCAACTCCCACGGCCGATTCCCGGGATTGCGAGCGCTACCAGACGCCTGCAATGTGGCAAAATTAAGATTTATTAATTGATCAGTCAGAAAACGCAAAGACTGGCGGCTCATGTTCCCTGCAAAGCGCACATCAACAAGCGCCGAACCAAGGAGACCTAGTCAACATGAGCATCCGCAAATCCCCCCTTATTCTTCCTCGCACCTCAGGGCTGTTTGGCGCCACCGCGCTGAGCGCGGCGTTGCTGGCCGCGACCGCCATTCCGTCGCAGGCCGACGAAGCCCTGGCGGATCTGGTCGAGACCGTTTCACCGTCCGTGGTAACCGTCATTGCCTCGATTGACGCGGCCCCGTCGCCAGCGAGCGGCCAGGAGTTTGATTTCGAAGGTCAGCCTTTTGGTGAGTTCTTCAAACGTTTCGGGATTCCCGAAGGCTTTGACGCCCCGCGCCGTGGTCCCAGTCAGGGCTTGGGATCCGGGTTCGTACTGGATGAAGATGGCTATATCATCACCAACCACCACGTCGTCGACAAAGCCAGCAAGATCACCGTGCGCCTGAGCGATGATCGTTCGTACGAGGCTGAAGTCGTGGGGACCGATCCCCTGACCGATATCGCGCTGCTCAAGATCGAGGCGGATGAGGCGCTTCAGCCGGTCCCGCTGGGGGATAGCGATGACATCCGCGTGGGCGAAGACGTGGTTGCCATCGGCAACCCCTTCGGCCTGAGTTCGACCGTCACGACCGGCATCGTTTCCGCCAAGGGACGCAATATCTCGGAAGGCCCCTACGCTGAATTCATTCAGACCGATGCGGCCATCAACAAAGGCAACTCGGGCGGTCCCCTGTTTAACATGGACGGCGAAGTCGTTGGGGTGAACTCGGCCATCTATTCGCCCAGTGGCGGTTCGGTCGGACTGGGCTTTGCCGTGACTTCGAACATCGTCGAGCACATCGCTGCGGACCTGCGTGACGATGGCCAGGTCAGCCGTGGCTGGCTGGGTGTCTCGATCCAGAACATCAGCCCCGAGCTGGCAGCAGCGATGGGTGTCGATGGCACTGTCGGCGCACTGGTGTCCGAGGTTCTGCCGGACAGCCCCGCTCAGGGCGTGCTGCAACAGGGCGACGTGATCATCGCCTTCAATGGCGAACAGGTCGACTCGAGCAGTGAACTGCCGGTGCTCGTTGGGACCACGGCCGTCGGAACCGACAGCAAGGTTACCGTCCTGCGCAATGGCAAGGAAGAGACCCTGAACGTCACGCTCGGGCAGCATTCGGCCCAGATGGCGGCAAACGCGGAACCGACCGATGACGCGGTGGCGGGCAAGACGCTGGGTGTCACCGTAGCACCGCTGTCCGAAGCGACTCGTGCGCAGATCGGAGTTCCCGAGAACGTGCACGGCGTGGTCGTCACTTCGCTCAAGCCGGACAGCCCGGCGGCCAAGGCCGGTCTGCGGCAGGGCGACGTGATCGTGAAGCTGGGCAACCAGGATGTGGAAACACCCGAGGCGCTCAAATCCGCGCTCGAAGATCAGAAGACCGATCCGGCGCTGATGCTGATCAACCGCGGCGGCAATCAGATCTTCGTCGCCGTCGAGATCGCCTGACCTGCGTCCCGCGCGCACCGCATGATGGGGATATCCGGTGCGCGCATCTCCTGGCGGACACGATTTGTCCACGTGCTGTCGGGATTGCCGGGTGCGGATTTCGCACCCGGCAGTTTTTTTACCTGTCCATACGTGATTATATCCTGAGTGAAAGGAAATCCGACCATGAGCAGACGTCTGTTGATCGTTGAGGATGATGAAGACACGCGGGACTTCATCGCCAAGGGATTTGGCGAAGAAGGTTATGTCGTCGAATGCGCCGAGGACGGCCGCGAAGGTTTGTACCACGCGACCGACGGCGGATTTGACGCGGTCGTTCTGGACAGGATGCTGCCCGGGCTGGATGGTCTGGCCCTGATCAAGTCGATGCGCGCCGCCGGGGTCAAGACGCCGGTTCTGATGCTGACAGCCATGAGCGCCGTGGACGAGCGGGTGAAAGGGCTGCATGCGGGTGCCGACGACTATCTGGTCAAGCCCTTCTCATTTCAGGAACTTCATGCCCGGATCGAAGCCCTGTTGCGCCGACCTCAGGAATCCGAGGAAACCCCGACCCTCAAATGCCGCGACCTTGAAATGGATCTGCTGACCCGAAAGGTCACACGCAACGGTCGCGAGATCACCCTGACGCCCAGAGAGTTCCAGATTCTGGAATTCTTCCTTCGGAGGAAAAACCGGGTGGTGTCGAGGACGATGCTTCTCGAGGGTGTCTGGGACTACCATTTCGACCCGAACACAAACGTCGTCGACGTTCACATCTCCAAACTGCGTCGGCAATTGGATGAAGGTGGTGAACCACCACTGATCGAAACCGTGCGCGGGGCCGGTTACATGGTTTCTGATGGTTAAGTCACCCTTGTCGTTCAAGGACTCTAGGACACGGTTGGTGCTGGCCAGCATGGTGCTCAGCACATTGCTGACCGCGGCCGTATTGTTGCTGGTCTATATCACCGCCAACCGCACGATCGAAGGCGAAACCCGATCTGTCGTGTCCGCCGAACTGACCGGGCTGGCGGACGAGTACGAACGCCTGGGGCTAGTCGGCCTGATGGTGGCCATCGAACGCCGGCTTCCGACCGCGTCCGAGCGTGATGCGCTTTATCTGTTGGCTGACCGCTCGGGAAAAACCTTGGCCGGCAACCTCAAGCGATGGCCCGAAGGCATCGCCGCTGGCAGTGGGTGGGTGGATCTGGAACTGCGCAGAACCGAGACGGATCAGCTGGTCCCGATCTCCGCCGCATCGATCTTGCTGCCCGGCGGCGAACGGCTGTTGGTGGGCCGCGACGCCCTCGCCCGTCAGCAGTTCGACCGGGTGCTGTTTCATTCGGTGGCGCTGGCCCTGGGCGCGGCCCTTGCGCTGAGCATTCTGACCGGTTGGCTTTTGACCCGTCTGGTGTTTTCGCGGCTGAAGGATATCGCCGACACCGCAGAAACCATCGTGTCCGGCGACCTGTCCCAACGAATGCCACAGCGTGGCACCGGCGACGAGTTCGACCAGATGGCAGGCACATTGAACAACATGCTGGACCGGATCGAAGAGTTGGTTAGCAACTTGCGCACCACGTCAAATTCGATCGCGCATGATCTGCGGTCACCTCTGTCCCGGTTGAAGCAGCGGGTGGTCGCCTTGGCCGAGCCAGGCAAAAGCGACCTGGATCGTGAGGTCGACATCGCCCGGGCAACGGCCGAAATCGATCACGTGTTGCGGGTTCTCGGACAGCTGACCGAGATCTCACGCGCCGAGGCGGGGTTGGGGCGGGAGCAGTTTGAACCTGTGGACCTTGAGCGCTTGGTCAACGATGCCGTGGAGTTGTACGAACCGGTCGCGGCCGACAAGGATGTGCGCCTCGAGGTCACGGGTCGGGCGGCTCCGATCATGGGGCACCGCCCTTTGCTGTCGCAGGCCCTGTCGAACCTTCTGGAAAACGCCATGCGCTATGCCCCTCAAGGAACTGCAATTTCCATCGAACTGCGCGAAGACGGCCCGTTTGCCCTGCTGAGTGTCCGCGACCGCGGCCCGGGCGTGCCGGCCGAGATGCTGTCGCAGCTTCAACTGCCCTTCGTCACGCTCGATCCCGCGCGATCGGACCGAAACTCAGGCCTCGGACTGGCTTTGGTGGCGGCCATCACCCGCATGCATGGCGGGGGCTTCAGTGCCCAGAATGCGGATCCCGGGCTGAAGGCAGTTCTGAAGCTGGCGCAAAAACCCTAGGTTAACGCCCCACGTTTTTGCCGATCAAAGGTTCGCAGGCAAGGAAGCGTATCCGCGGAACCGCATACGCCCACCTCTGACACGTTCATCGGACAGTTGGAAATCTGGGAACCGTGTCACGAACCGCGACAGGGCGACCCGCCCTTCAAGGCGCGCAAGTGTAAGACCTGCGCAAACGTGCGGCCCACCGGCAAAGGCAAGGTGACGGTTCGGTTTGCGCGAAATGTCGAACAAACCCGGGTCTGGGAACACGGCCGGATCCCTGTTTGCAGCGCCGATACACAGATGAAGGTTGGTGCCCTTGGCAATCGGACACCCGTCAATCACGATGTCAGCCGTCGTTTCCCGGTTGCCGAACTGGTTGGGTGAACGGAACCGCAAAACCTCTTCGACCGCCGTATTGATCAGGCTTGGATCATCCATAAGCCGCTGACGCTGCTCCGGGTGGTCATGCAGCAGGGCCAACCCGTTTCCGATCAGGTTCGTCGTGGTTTCATGACCCGCATTCAGAATGAAGATGCAATTCTGAAGCAACTCGATTTCACTCAACTTTTCGTCGGCCCCTTCACCGCGGATCAACCGCGTCAGGACGTCGGTTTCGGGGTCGCCGGGCGCGGCCCTGCGCCGTGCCACCAGATCGGCCAGATACTCCTTGAAGTCCCGAACGGCCGCATGGCCGTCCTCGAGTTGCTTGGCGCTCAGTGCCGGTTCGAGCGCCCCAAGAATGGCCAGGGACCAGTCGCGCAGCGGTTCGCGCTCGTCCACCGGTACGTCCAGAAGGTTTCCGATGATCTGGATCGGGATGGTGGCGGCATAGTCTTCGATCAGATCCACTTGCCGCTTGTCTTCCAGGCGATCCAGCAAACGATCGACGGTCTGGATCAAACCGGGCTCCATCCGGGCGATGGCGCGCGGGGTCAGGGCCGAAGTCATGATTTTGCGAACCCGCGTGTGCAATGGCGGATCCGAGAACACCAGCGAGGTGGTGTGATGCTCGAACAATGGTGATCCCGGACCAAACTTTGGTCCGAACACGGCCTTTTTGTCGGACGAGTACAGGGTCGTGTCCCGATAGATCCGGTCCAGATCAGCGTGCCGCGACAATAGAACCGAGCCATCGGGCTGCGCCAGAACCGGCGCCGAAGACAGCAGCGCATCATAAAACGGGAAGGGATTGTCGATGAAGCCCTCGGGCGGGTTCATCAGGTCCAGATTGTTGATGTCGCTTGTCAATTCCTTCCCCCTCCTGCACGAACCCGTCGCTCAATGCCTAGCGCAACAGAATTCGTCGCACAACGTTCCGGCGAGCAGTGACAGCACGCCCTGGCAAAGCTAAGAAAGAAACATGCCCGAACCTGTGTCTTCCATCCGCAATCTTGGACCTGCTTTCGAGCAGGCCTGTGCCCGTGCGGGCATCCACTCGGCCGAAGAGCTACGCGAACTTGGTGCCGATGCGGCTTATGCCCGGCTGATACAGGCCGGAACCCGGCCTCATTTCATCGGCTATTACGTGTTGGTCATGGGCTTGCAGGGCCGCCCCTGGAACGATTGCAAGGGCGAAGAAAAGAAAGCCCTGCGCGCAAGGTTCGATGCTTTGAAATCGTCAACGAACCAGGCTCCGGCGTCCCGGATCGTCGCGGATTTGGATGCCATCGGTGTACGTGTCGGCCCTGACGATCTGAAATCCGTCTGACCAACAAAAAACCGCGCCCGAAATCGGACGCGGCAATCTCGACAGGTATCGTGGTGCGGCTTAGCCGACCAGTTCGATGCCCGAGAAGAAATATGCGATCTCAACCGCTGCGGTTTCCGGCGCGTCCGAGCCGTGAACCGAGTTCTCACCGACGGACTCGGCGAATTCGGCGCGGATGGTGCCCGGTGCCGCATCGGCGGGGTTGGTTGCACCCATGACTTCACGGTTCTTGGCAATGGCATTTTCGCCTTCCAGAACCTGAACGACAACCGGTGCCGACGACATGAACTCGCACAGTTCGTCATAGAACGGACGCTCGGCATGAACTTCGTAGAACTTGCCGGCTTGTTCCTTGGTCATGTGGATGCGCTTCTGCGCGACGATGCGCAGGCCGGCTTCCTCGAACTTGGCGTTGATCTTGCCGGTCAGGTTGCGGCGGGTTGCATCGGGCTTGATGATCGAAAAAGTGCGTTCCAGTGCCATATCGGGCCTCTCCTTGGTCTGACGGCGCGGGCTGGGCCGCGCGAAATTCATCGCGCGCCGCCTAACACGGTATTTCGCCCGTGAAAAGTGGAATGATGGCGCGATCGCGCCTTTGGGCGTCAGATTGCGTCGGGAAGCGGGTCCCGTGCATCCACCCAACGGACATACAGAACGGCCAAAAGGCCCAGAAAGCTGCTGCCTGCCATCATCGACAGCACCAGATACGGGCCGTTTTCGGGGCTGACCGCAGCTCCGGTGATCGAAGTGATGACCGCACCGAGCGCGACGATCAGAGCGCCCGACAGGCCCGCCGCGCTGCCGGCCAGTTGCGGTCGAACCGACATGACGCCCGCAGATGCGTTGGCGTTCGTCAAACCGTTTCCAAAACCAACAAATATGGCTGATCCAAAAAACACCCAGACCGACCCCATCCCCCCTAAAAACAGCAACAGCCCGCAGAACGGCCCGACCGAGGCGATGATGCGCCCGGCCAGAATCATCGTCGTCAGCCGAGTACGCGCGGCGATCCGACCCGTTACGAAATTGCCGACCATGAAACCGCCGGTGATGATGCCGATCCCCAGGCCCAGTGTGGCGGGGCTCAGATCGAACCAGGCGGCGGCCACCAGGGGCGCTCCGGTGATGAAACTGTAGAACCCCCCGATCGAGAATGCCGCGCACAACGCGTAGCCCCAGAACCGCCGGGCACGGAACAGGTGCGGGTATTCGCGCATCTGCGCGGCAAAAGTGGCGGACCGGTTGTGGTTGGTTTCGCCCATATCCGCCCAGAGCAGCGTCAGCAGCGCCGCCCCTGCAACCGTGTAAAAGACGAACCCGGCCCGCCACCCGAACAGCATGTCCAAAGTGCCACCCAGCATCGGGCCCAGCATCGGCGCCAAAGCCATTGCCATGGCGACATATCCCAGCTTGCTTGCGGCCTCGTTGGGCGGAAACTGGTCGCGGATCGACGCGGCAGACAGCACCGAGCCCCCGACCACGGCGGCCTGCATCAGACGGAACCCTAGAAAGGTCCAGATCGACTCCGCCAGAACACAGCCAAGTGACGCCGCCACAAAGACCGCCATGCAGGTCAAAAGAACCGGCCTGCGCCCGAACCGGTCGGACATTGGCCCAAGGATCAGTTGCAGTACGGCGGACACGGCCAGATAGGCTGCGATCGACAGGTTCACCAGCGCATAATCCGCCCGAAAATCGACCGCCATGTTCGCAAGGGACGGAAGGAACATGTTCAACGACAGCACGGACAGACCGGTCGCAAGGACAAGGGTCACCAAAGAGGGTGGAGTTTGTGCGGCCCGCATCTCAACATCCGAATTTCGTTCATCTGCAAAAGCGCTAGCACAGCGCATGTGGTTTGCACATGGCTTGCGTCTGGCGGTGCCAGTATCGCTCTGCTAAGAGCGGCCCATGCTACGGATCGAGAACATCACCTATTCGGTCGAAGGCCGCCCTCTGTTCGAGGGCGCCAGCGCCACCATTCCCGAAGGCCACAAGGTGGGTCTGGTCGGCCGCAACGGCACCGGCAAGACTACTCTGTTCCGCCTGATCCGGGGCGAGTTGGCGCTGGAATCGGGCAGCATTACCCTGCCCCGCCGCGCGCGGATCGGCGGCGTGTCGCAAGAGGTACCCTCGTCCAATGTGTCGCTGATCGACACGGTCCTCGCCGCCGACACCGAGCGCAGCGCCCTGATGGCCGAGGCGCAGCAGGCCACCGACCCCGACCGGATTGCCGAGATTCAGACCCGACTGGCCGATATCGATGCTTGGTCGGCCGAAGCCCGCGCGGCCACGATCCTCAAAGGGCTGGGCTTTGACGATGCCGATCAGCAGCGGCCCTGTTCCGATTTCTCGGGCGGCTGGCGGATGCGGGTCGCTTTGGCGGCGGTCCTGTTCTCGCAGCCCGATCTGCTGCTGCTGGACGAACCGACCAACTATCTGGACCTTGAAGGCGCGCTGTGGCTGGAAAGCTATCTGGCGAAATATCCGCATACGGTCATCGTCATCAGCCACGACCGGGGCCTGCTGAACCGGGCGGTCGGCTCGATCCTGCATCTGGAAGACCGCCAGCTGACCTATTACGCGGTGCCCTACGACAAGTTCGCCGAACGCCGCGCCGAACGTCTGGCTCAGGCCGAGGCCGAAAACGCCAAGGCCAAGGCCCGCATCGCCCATCTGCAAAGCTTCGTTGACCGGTTCCGCTACAAGGCGTCCAAGGCCGTTCAGGCACAATCGCGGCTGAAGATGATCGAACGGATCCAGTTGATCTCGACCCCGCAGGAGGCCGCCTTGCGCGCCTTCTCGTTCCCCGAGCCCGAGGAACTGTCGCCGCCGATCATTCAGATTGAGGGCGGCGTCACCGGCTATGGCGACACCGAGGTGCTGCGCCGGCTGAACCTGCGCATTGATCAGGACGACCGGATCGCGCTGTTGGGGAAGAATGGTCAGGGCAAATCGACCCTGTCCAAGCTGCTGTCGGACCGGCTGCCGCTGATGGCGGGCAAGATGACCCGCAGCAGCAAGCTGCGCATCGGGTATTTCGCCCAGCATCAGGTGGACGAGCTGCATGTGGACGAAACACCGCTGGATCACCTGCGGCGCCTGCGCCCGACCGAGACCCCGGCCCAGCTGCGCGCTCGTCTGGCCGGTTTCGGGTTGGGCGCGGATCAGGCCGAAACCGAGGTGGGCCGGCTTTCAGGCGGCCAGAAAGCGCGCCTGTCGCTGCTGATCGCGACGATCGACGCGCCGCACATGCTGATCCTCGACGAGCCGACCAATCATCTGGACATCGAAAGCCGCGAGGCCCTGGTCGAGGCGCTGACTGCCTATTCCGGTGCTGTGGTTCTGGTCAGCCACGACATGCACCTGCTGGGGCTGGTGGCCGATCGGCTGTGGTTGGTCTCGGACGGCACGGTCAAACCCTTTGACGGCGACCTGGAAGCCTATCGCCAGATGCTGCATGCGCGCGACAAACCACCGGCCCGGGAAAAACCGGCCGCCAAACCCAAACGCGCCTCTCGCGATACCATTCTCGCGCTACGGGCCGACTTGCGGAAATGCGAGGAACGGCTGGAGAAATTGACGGACATGCACGAAAAGCTCTCGGCCAAATTGTCCGACCCGGCCTTGTACGAAGATGACCGGATCGCTGATCTGGAAACCTGGAACCGAAAATTCGCCGAGGTGGTCGAGGCCATGTCCCGCGCCGAGGCGCTGTGGGTCGCCGCCGCCGAGCGGCTGGAAAGCGCAGAGGCCGCCGCATGATCGAAATGGCATTCTTTATAACCGCGTTCACAACCCTGTTCGTTGTGATCGATCCCTTTGGCACCGCACCGATCTTCGTCGCGCTGACACAAGGAATGGACCCGGCCACCCGTCGCCGCGTCGCCTACCGCACGTGCCTGACCGCTTCGGGCATCCTTATCGCCTTCGCCGCTTTCGGAGAGGCGGTTCTCGGCTTTGTCGGCATCTCGATGGAGGCTTTCAAGGTCGCTGGCGGCGCATTGCTGTTTCTGACCGCGCTCGACATGCTGTTCGAGCGGCGCAACAAGCGGCGCGAGGACCGAGCGGAAGAAGAAGAGCACCCTGACCCCTCGGTCTTTCCGCTGGCCATTCCGCTGGTGGCCGGGCCCGGATCGATCGCAACGATCATCCTTCTGGCCGGTGAGCACCCCGGCATTCAGGGCATCGCTGCCGCTGTTGGCGTGATGCTTGCCGTGATGGCGGTTGTATTGCTGTTCTTCTTGTCCAGCGGCCTGATCGCGCGCATTCTGGGCAAGACCGGCCTGACCGTGCTGACCCGCCTTCTGGGCATGTTGCTGGCCGCGCTGTCGGTTCAGTTCATTCTTGACGGGCTCAAGGCCTTTGGGTTCGCGTCCTGAAACCCCATATTGACCTTATGAAAGAAGGTTTCGGGTGCCCGCATGGATGGTAACGATTTTGGACGGTTGGCCTATCTGGTTCTGCTGGGAGCCGCACTGCTGATGTGGTTCTTCACTCACAATCGGCAGTCGTTGGGGAAGACCCTGCAGATGGCTATGGCCTGGGTCTTCATCTTCATCGGGATCATTGCCGTTGTCGGCCTTTGGGGCGACATCCGCTCGACCGTTGGCGTATCTCCGCAGATGTCCGTGACCGGAGATGTGATCGAAGTACCCCGCTCGTTCGACGGGCACTACTACTTGCCGATGCTGGTGAATGGCAAACCGGTGACATTCCTGGTGGATACCGGGGCCAGCCAGATCGTGCTGAGCCCGCAGGACGCGGAGCGCGTCGGATTCGATACCGGTCAGCTGACCTTTCACGGGCGTGCCTCGACCGCAAATGGGGTGGTCCAGACTGCGCCTGTGCGCCTCGACAGCCTGGCGTTGGGGCCCATCACGGACCGAAATGTTGCGGCATGGATCAACGGAGGAGATCTGGACCAGTCCCTGCTGGGCATGGATTACCTGCACCGTTTTTCCAACATCCAGTTTTCTGACGGCCGGATGATCCTGTCGCGCTGAACGGCGGCTTTCGGGATTGAGAACAAAGTGCGAACATGCTAGCATTCGGCCATGTCCACGCATCTTCTTGGCCGCAAACCGGCGCGCGCGGCGCCGGGGCTGACCCTGCATGATGAGATTTCGCTGCAACTGGCCCGCGTGCACGAGGCCTGCGGCCCCGCGCGGCGCAGCTTTGCCATGTGGCTGGCCGGTCAGGCGCAGGGGCCGGTTCTGTGGATCTCGCCCGCGTGGGAGGCCGATCAGCTGAACCCCGACGGCATGATGCCCTTTGCCGATCCCGCCCGTTTCCTGTTCGTCCGCCCCACCCGGGCCGAGGACCTGCTGTGGTGCATCGAAGAGGCGCTGCGCAGCGGGGCGGTGCCGCTGGTGGTCGGCGATCTGCCGGGGGCACCGGGTCTGACGCCGGTGCGCCGGATGCATCTGGCCGCCGAACAGGGGGGCACGATGGGTCAGGCCCCGCTGGGGCTGCTGCTGACCCCGGGCGACGGCGGCGCGCAGGGCATCGAGACGCGCTGGCACATGGCCCCGGCGCACACGGGCCAGACTCGCCGCTGGACCCTGACCCGCCGCCGCGCCCGCGCCCTGCCCCCGGTCAGCTGGCACGCCACCCAGACCGCGCCGCGCACCGGGCTGCACCTGCAACGGATCGGCGCCGAGGAAACCTGCGCCTGACCGACCGGCCCCGGATCACGCAAGTTGTGACTGGTCAAACCGCATCCCGCCCCCTAGCGTGCCGAAATGACCCACCCGATCCACGACAGCCGCTATTCCTGGCTTCGCCTTCTGGTCACTCTGGCCATCGCGGCGGTGGCAAATGTGGGCATGTGGGCGGTGATCGTGGTGATGCCCGCGATCGAGACCCAGTTCGGTGCCAGCCGGGCCGAGGCCTCGATGCCCTATACGCTGGCCATGATCGGATTTGCGCTTGGCAACATGTGGCTGGGTCAGGTGGTGGACCGGCTGGGCGTGACCAAGGCGCTGATCGGTGCCGCAGGCCTCAGCGCGCTCAGCTATCTGCTGGCGACATGGGCGCCGACGATCACGATGCTGTCGGTGGCGCATCTGCTGCTGGGCCTGGGCACCGCCGTCGGGTTCGGCCCGCTGATCGCCGACATCTCGCACTGGTTCCTGCGCCGACGCGGGATCGCCGTGGCACTGGTGGCCAGCGGAAACTATCTGTCCGGCGCGATCTGGCCCACGCTCCTGTCCGGTATCCTCGCCCGCGACGGGTGGCAGCAGGTCTATCTGACATTGGCGGTCATCACCCTGATCGTTGTCATCCCGCTGTCGCTGCTGCTGCGCCGGCAGGTCCCGGCCGAGGCGCATGGCACCGCCGCAGCCGCCGCGCAGATCAACGCGCGCAGCGTCGGCCTGTCGCCGCGGACCCTGCAATATGTTCTGGGCCTCGCCGGAATTGGCTGCTGCGTCGCAATGTCGATGCCGCAGGTCCACATCGTCTCGTACTGCGTGGGGCTGGGTTATGGCCCGGCGGTCGGGGCCGAGATGCTGTCGCTCATGCTGATGGGCGGTGTCGTCAGCCGGATCATCTCGGGGCTGGTGGCAGACAAGTTGGGCGGCGTTCACACGTTGCTGATCGGGTCGATCCTGCAATGCATCGCCCTGTTCCTGTTCCTGCCTTATGACGGGATGGTGTCGCTCTATGTCATCAGCCTGTTGTTCGGACTGGCGCAGGGCGGCATCGTGCCCAGCTATGCGCTGGTCGTCCGCGAATACATGCCCCCGCAAGAAGCCGGGGCACGGGTCGGTTTCGTGATGATGATGACGATCATGGGCATGGCGCTGGGTGGCTGGATGTCCGGCTGGATCTATGACGTGACCGGGCAGTATGAACTGGCCTTCGTGAACGGGATCCTGTGGAACGGGCTGAACATCGCCATTATTGCGACACTGCTGATGCGCTCGCGGCCGCGCCAGGGGCGGGTTCCGGCATGAGCCGCCTGACCCGCCGAACTCTGGTACTGGCGGGGCTGGCATCGCTGCCCTTGGTGCGGCACGCCGTGGCCGCACCGGTTCCGTATATACTTGAAACACAAGGGACATTGATCGAATTCACATTCGGTCTGGCTGGCTCGGCCCAGACCGGCACCATGCCGATCCAGACCGCTGATGTTCTGGTGGACACGAAAAACCTGCGCAACAGCATGGTCGACGTCGTCCTGAACGTCGCCGAGGCACGCACGAAACTGCCGTTTGCACGCGGCCCGATGCTAAGCCGATCCGTGTTGGATGCCGCGCGGTTTCCATCTATCCACTTCGTCTCGACGGCCGTCAGCCTTGGCCCCGGCGGACGCATTTCCGACGGAGCGACCGTCACCGGCGATTTGACGGTGCGCGACGTGACTCGTCCGATCACTCTCGATGCCGCGCTTTATCGCCCGCCGGGTTCCGCAAAGGACGATCTGGACCGGCTGTTCATCCATTTGACCGGCGCGTTGAACCGGAACGATTTCGGCGCCACCGGCTATGCGGACCTGGTCGACGAAACTGTGGGATTGAACATACGAACCGAAATTCGCAGAAAACCCTGAAACTGGCGGAAAACGACACCACAAAGTCGAATAGCCGCGCGCATCGTCATGCGCCATTCGGACATCTACTGGACCCATGCGTACCATCATCTCATTCGCCGCCCTTTTTCTTTCGGTCATTCTATTGCAGCTTTCCACGGGCGGCGTGGGTCCGCTGGACGCGATATCCGGCCTGACGCTGGGGTTTTCGACTGAACAGATCGGCCTTTTGGGCTCGGCTCACTTCTTGGGCTTTTTCGCGGGATGCTGGTGGGCGCCAAGGTTGATGGGATCCATCGGGCACTCGCGCGCCTTTGCGGTCTGCACGGCTCTGGGCGCGATGGGTCTGATTGGCCACACGCTGACCGAAAACCCCTATGCATGGGCCGCGCTGCGCATTGCCTCGGGCACCTGCGTGGCGGGTTGTTATACGGTTATCGAGGCCTGGCTGAACGCCAAAGTCACCAACGAAACCCGCGGCCGCGCAATGGGCACATATCGATTGGCCGATATGGGAGCCTCTCTCAGCGCGCAGTTGATCATCGCCGTTCTGCCACCTGCCTCATATGTCTCTTACAACCTGCTGGCCATCCTGTGCTGTGCCTCGTTGCTGCCGCTGACCCTGACGCGCGCCAGCCAGCCCGAAACCCCGGACGCACCGCGTTTGCGGCCCAAGCTGGCCTGGCATTGCTCGCCCTTGGCGGTGGCTGGAGTGATCGTCTCGGCCATCAGCTCTGCTTCGTTTCGGATGGTTGGTCCCGTCTACGGACAAGAGGTTGGGCTGGGCGTCGATCAGATCGCGTTCTTTCTGGCCGCCTTTGTACTGGGCGGCGCGCTGGCGCAGTATCCGGTCGGGTGGCTGGCCGACAAATACGACCGCCGCTGGGTGCTGATCTGGATGTCGATTGCCGCCGTTGTCAGTTGCAGCATCACCATGGCCGCCAGCGGCACCGGCACCGTGGGCGTCATGCTGGCCGCCGGATTGTTCGGCATAACGACCTTTCCGATATTCTCGATCTCTTCTGCCCATGCCAACGACTTCGCCACCACCGAGCAGCGGGTGGAACTGTCGGCGGCGCTGATGTTCTGGTATGCGCTGGGGGCTATCGCCTCGCCCTATGTTTCCTCGACGCTGATCGAGCAATTCGGCCCCGGCGCGCTGTTTGCCTTCGTGGCATTGGGCCACGCGGTCCTGATCATCTTTGGACTGGCCCGGATGCGCTCGCGCCCGACGCCCGAGGAACGCACCAACTACGTCTACGCGCCGCGCACGTCCTTCACCATCGGCCGCCTGCTGAAACGCTCGCGCGAAGGGCGATAGCATTCTGGGGCTGGGATTTCCCGATCCGGTTTGATAGAGCGCGCGCAGACAGTTAGGCGGAAACCAAACATGGCTCGGATTCTCATTACCTCGGCAATTCCCTACATCAACGGAATCAAGCACCTTGGCAACCTGATCGGCTCGCAGCTGCCGGCGGATCTGTTCGCGCGCTACCAGCGCGGCCGCGGCAACGAGGTCATGTTCCTGTGCGCCACCGACGAACACGGCACCCCGGCTGAACTGGCCGCGGCCAAGGCGGGCAAACCGGTGGCCGAATACTGCGCCGAGATGCACGAGGTGCAGGCCGACATCGCCAAGCGTTTTGGCCTGAGCTTCGATCATTTCGGCCGCTCGTCCAGCCCGCAGAACCACAAGCTGACCCAGCATTTCGCCGGCAAGCTGGCCGAGGCCGGACTGATCCGCGAAGTGACTGAAAAGCAGGTCTATTCCAACGCCGACGGCCGGTTCCTGCCCGACCGCTATATCGAGGGCACCTGCCCCAACTGCGGCTACGAAAAGGCGCGCGGCGACCAGTGCGAAAACTGCACCAAGCAGCTGGACCCGACCGATCTGATCGACCCGCGCAGCGCGATTTCCGGCTCGACCGACCTTGAGGTGCGCGAGACCAAGCACCTGTACCTGCGCCAGTCGGCGATGAAGGATCAGCTGGACGCCTGGATCGACAGCAAGACCGACTGGCCGGTGCTGACCACCTCGATCGCCAAGAAATGGCTGCATGACGGCGACGGCCTGCAAGACCGCGGCATCACCCGTGACCTGGACTGGGGCATCCCGGTCAAGAAGGGCGACGAGGACTGGCCCGGCATGGAGGGCAAGGTCTTCTACGTCTGGTTCGACGCGCCGATCGAATACATCGCCTGCGCCAAGGAATGGGCCGACGCCCACGGCAAGTCGGATGCGGAATGGGAACGCTGGTGGCGCACCGACAAGGGCGCCGACGACGTGCGTTACGTGCAGTTCATGGGCAAGGACAACGTGCCGTTCCACACCCTGTCCTTCCCGGCCACCATCCTCGGCTCGGGTGAGCCGTGGAAGCTGGTCGATCACCTGAAGTCGTTCAACTATCTGAACTATGACGGCGGACAGTTCTCGACCAGCCAGGGCCGCGGCGTCTTCATGGACCAGGCGCTGGACATCCTGCCCGCCGACTACTGGCGCTGGTGGCTGCTGAGCCATGCGCCCGAAAGCAGCGACAGCGAATTCACCTGGGAGAACTTCCAGCAATCGGTCAACAAGGACCTGGCGGACGTGTTGGGCAATTTCGTCAGCCGGATCACCAAGTTCTGCCGCTCGAAATTCGGTGAAGAGGTTCCGTCCGGTGGCGAATACGGTGAACGCGAACAGGCGCTGATCGAGGAACTGACCAAGCGCATTCGCGCCTACGAGGCGCACATGGAGGCGATGGAGGTCCGCAAATCGGCGCAGGAACTGCGTGCGATCTGGGTTGCGGGCAACGAATACCTGCAGGCCGCTGCGCCTTGGTCCACCTTCAAAGAAGACCCGGAACAGGCCGCCGCGCAGGTGCGGCTGGGCCTGAACCTGATCCGGCTTTATGCAGTACTCAGCGCGCCGTTCATCCCTGAAACTTCGGCCAGAATGCTGAGCGCGATGAACACGCTCGATACCAGCTGGCCCGAGGACGTGGAGGCCGCGCTGAACGCCCTGCCCGCCGGACACGCATTCACGGTGCCGGACGTTCTGTTCGCCAAGATCACCGACGAACAGCGCGAAGATTGGCAAACACGCTTTGCCGGAGTGCGGAGCTGAGTACAGCAAGGGGGCCGGTGGCCCCCTTTTTTTCAGCCAACTGACCCGACCGATCCGATGAAATCGTCGGACGAAATTGGTTCGACGGCCGAGACATCCCCGGACAGGGTTCGAGCGTTTAAAATTCAAATACTTGAGAATTTTCAACAATGCCTCCATCCTGACTTGGAGTTTAATCGACTCGGGCTTCAGGAACGGTCCGGCTCGACCCAAATCCCGGTTTGAATGAGGCACTCGCAATGACCGTTGAAAAGACGCTTACCCACACGACCAGCAATCGAACGCTCTCGCGTCTCGGCCTTTGCGCGACACTGCTGGCATGCCTTGCGTTTACACCGGTCGCATTTGCCCAGGATCAGTCGGATGCACCGCCGCCCAAGGTTTCGATTGCGGCCGCATACACACAGGAAATCACCGAGGAGGCTGTTTTTATCGGGCGGGCCGAAGCCACGGACAACGTGGACATCATCGCACGAGTCAGCGGCTTCCTGGAAAGCCGGAATGTCGAAGAAGGCTCTTTGGTCAACGAGGGTGATCTGCTGTTTACCATTGAGCCCGACCTGTACCAGGCCACGCTGGACGCCCGAAAAGCGGATCTTGATCGGGCCGAGGCCAATCTGGAACTGGCCAAGGTCGACCTGGCCCGCAAGGAAGAACTGTACAGGCGCGACGCAACGCCGGAATCCGAGCGCGACATTGCCCGCGCGAACGAGCTGGTTGCCGAAGCCGAAGTCAAAGCGGCCAACGCAGCCATTCAACAGGCGCAGCTTGACCTGGACTACACGCAGATCCACGCGCCGTTTTCCGGCCGGATCGGTCGGATCAGCACCAGCGTCGGCGACGTGGTCGGCCCCAACACGGAACCGCTGGTCAACCTGATCAGCGAAGCGCCGATCTACGTGAATTTCTCGTTGAATGAAAAGCAGTTCACCTCCGTTCTTCAGACCGTTGGTGAGACCGCCTCCACCCTTGCTGAAAGCAACAAGAGCCCGGTTGTCCGGCTTACGCTGCCCAATGGTACCGAGCTAGAAGAAACCGGCAAGATCGTGTTCGTGGACAACCGGATCGACCCGTTGACCGGCGCGATCACCCTGCGTGCCGAGTTTGCAAACGACAAACGTCTGATCGTGGATGGCGCCTTTCTGAACGTTCACATCGAAGCGCTTGAACCCACGCTTGAAGTGCTGATCCCTCAAGCTGCCCTGCAGCGAGATCAACGCGGAGAGTTTGTGCTGGTCGTCAACGACAAGCAGATGGTCGAACAGCGCTACATCACGACCGGCGACACGGTCGGTTCTGCCGTGATCGTCAAGGAAGGTCTGCGCGAGGGCGAAAGCGTCATCGTGGAAGGGCTGCAAAGGGTGCGCCCGGGTGTTGCCGTTGACGCCGTTGTCGCCTCTGAACAGCCGGGAGAATAACTGATGTTTTCCGCCCTGTTCATCAGCCGGCCCAAGCTGGCACTTGTGATCTCGCTTGTGCTGACAATCATGGGGGCGATCGGCTACATGGTCCTGCCGGTTGCCCAATTCCCGGACATTACCCCGCCGGTGGTCAGCGTCACGACGACGTACACTGGCGCTAACGCCGAAACCGTTGAAAACACGGTTGCCGCGCCGATCGAAGCGCAGGTCAACGGCGTGGATGACATGATCTACATGACGTCCACATCCTCGGACAACGGCTCGTATTCGCTGAACATCACGTTCGAGGTGGGCACCGACCCCGACATCGCATCGGTCAATGTGCAGAACCGTGTGGCGCAGGCCATGTCCTCGCTGCCGACCGAAGTTACCTCGTCGGGGGTGGTGACGCAGAAAGCGTCGACCAACATGCTGTTGCTGGTCACCCTGACCTCGCCCAACGGCACCTATGACAGCGTGTTCCTGTCGAACTACGCGTCGATCAACCTCAAGGATGCGCTGGCACGGGTGCAGGGCGTGGGCAAGGCCGACGTTCTGACCAACCTGGAATACGCGATGCGGATCTGGATGGATCCCGACAAGATGGCCGCCCTTTCCATCACGCCGGGTGACGTGATCTCGGCCATCCGCGAACAGAACATCGAGGTTTCCGCTGGCTCGATCGGCGCCCCGCCGGTGCCTGAAGGCCAGACCTTTCAGTACACGATCAAGACCAAAGGCCGCCTGACATCGGCCAAGGAGTTTGGCGATATCGTCATTCGGACCGGCGATGCTGGGTCCATCGTGCGGGTCCGTGACATCGCGCGCGTCGAACTGGGGGCGGAATATTATGCCGCATCAGGCTATTTTCAGGCCGTTCCGGCGACGGTAATCGGCATCTACCAAGCGCCGGGCGCCAACGCGCTGGCCGTGTCCGACCGCGTCGAAGCCGAACTGGAGCGTCTTTCACGGTCCTTCCCGACCGATGTGGAGTATGCGGTTCCGTTCAATACTACGGACTTCGTCGAACAGTCGCTGAACGACGTGGTGTCGACGCTGATCCTGACCTTCATTCTGGTGATCTCGGTCGTGTTCATCTTCTTGGGCAGTTGGCGGGCGACCATCATTCCGGCCGTGGCGATTCCGGTCTCATTGATCGGGACATTTGCGTTCCTGCTGCTGTTCGGGATGTCGCTGAACACAATCTCGCTTTTTGCACTCGTGCTGGCCATCGGGATCGTGGTTGACGACGCGATTGTGGTCGTCGAGAACGTGGAACGGATCATCGCCGAGGAAGGCCTGCCGCCGGCTGAGGCGACCCGCAAGGCCATGGGGCAGATTACTGGCCCCGTCATTGCGACAACTCTGGTTCTGCTGGCCGTCTTCGTCCCCGTGACCTTCATGCCCGGTATCTCGGGGCGGCTGTATTCACAGTTCGCGGTTACGATCTCGACCGCCGTCGTCATCTCGTCCATCAATGCGCTGACCTTGTCGCCAGCGCTGTGCGGTTTGGTCCTTCAGGCGCGTTCAGGCCCGCCCAAGGGTCTGCTGGCGGTGTTCGAGAAATTCATCGGGACGATGCGCGCAGGTTATGTGTCCATCGTGCGCAAGCTGCTGATCGTCCCCGTGGTCTCGCTCGGGATCATCGCGGGCTTTGCCTTTGGCGGCGTGACGATCATGTCGAACACCTCCAGCGGGTTCCTGCCGCTTGAAGACAACGGCTATCTTTTCGTGGACATCCAATTGCCCGACGCGGCCACACTGGAGAGAACCGAGGCGGTATCCAAACGCGTGGATGACCAGATCCGCGAGATCCCGGGCGTGGCGAATACCGTTCTGATCAACGGTTTCTCACTGCTGAACGGAACCATCACCAACGGTGCGGCAGTGTTCGTCAACCTCGACAACTGGGACGAACGGCAAGACGAGGATCTGACGGCGGACGCCATCCTGCAGAAGGTACTGGCCATCGCCAACGGCGAATCCGCCGCCTCGATCGTCGCATTCAACCCGCCGCCGATCCAAGGTCTTGGCATGTCGGCGGGCGTCGAAATGGAGGTTCAGCAAACCGGAGGCGGCTCGCCGCAGGATCTGGCCTCGGCCGTGGGATCCTTTGTCTACGCGGCCAACCAGCGGCCTGAAATCGGCCAAGCCTACACGACTTTCCGGGCCAACGTCCCGCAGCTGTTCGTGGATCTGGATCGGGAAAAGGCAAAAACTCTGAACGTATCGGTCGCCGAAATCTTCCAGACCATGCAGGCTCAGCTTGGCTCGTACTATGTGAACGACTTCAACTTGTTCGGTCGCGTCTATCGCGTGATGATCCAAGCCGAAGGGTCGTATCGTGACAATGTCGAGGACATCTCGAACCTGTACGTCCGCTCGAACACCGGTGAGATGGTCCCGCTGGGAACGCTCATCGACGTCGAAAACGTGCTTGGCCCGGTTCTGTTGAAACGCCACAACCTGTTCCGTTCCGCGACGGTGACGGCGGTTCCGGCAGAAGGTCTGTCGACCGGTGACGCAATCACCGTGATGACAGAAGAGTCGGCGACCGCCCTGCCCCCGGGATATGCCTTTGAATGGACCGGAACCGCCCAACAACAGCTGGCATCCGGCGGGCTGGTCGTGGTGATCCTGGGGCTGGCGATCCTATTCGGGTATTTGTTCCTGGTCGGACAATACGAAAGCTGGACGATGCCGGTCTCGATCCTGCTGTCGGTGATCGTAGCCCTGTTCGGCGCGGTTGCGGCGGTGGCGATCGTGGGCAGTGACATCAACCTGTACACGCAGATCGGGATGATCATGCTGGTGGGGCTTGCGTCAAAGAACGGTATCCTGATCGTGGAATTCGCGATGGAGCAGAGGGCCAAGGGTCTGTCTGTCAAGGACGCTGCCGCCGAGGCCGCGCATCAGCGTTTCCGGGCCGTCATGATGACCGCGCTGTCCTTCCTGCTGGGCGTTGTGCCCCTGCTGGCAGCCAGCGGTGCTGGTGCCGCCAGCCAGAAGGCGATTGGTGTGGCCGTATTTGGCGGGATGCTCGCCGCGACACTGTTCGGGGTGATCCTGGTGCCGGTCCTCTATGCGGTGATGCAGAGCATGCGAGAGTGGATCAAGGGCACGAACAAGGATCCCGATCCTTCTGAAAAGGCGGCCTGACCGACAGAAAAAAGAAACGCCCCGCGACATCCGCGGGGCGTTTTTCTTTGGTGGGTTACTGAGCGGTTTTCAGTTGTTGCCGACGACGCTTCTGCATCCAGGCCTCGATCTGCTCAACCTCCTCGGGTTTCAGGCGCAGTCCCAGTTTGTTTCGACGCCAGATCACATCCTGCGCTGTACGGGCATATTCCTTGTCCATCAGCCATTCGAGCTCACGCTCGGTCAGGGTCGCGCCAAAATCGACGCCCAGATCATCGGCCTGGACCGCGTTCCCGAGGATGATGCGTGCTTCGGTGCCGTACGCATGTACCAGACGGTGCGCCCATTTGTCGGTGAGGAATTCGTAGTTGGCCTTCAATCCGGCAACCAGTGCCTCGACCCCGTCGACCGGGAAATCCCCGCCCGGCAGAGCAACTCCCGCAGTCCAAGGGCCAGAGAGGTCTGGGAAGTGCTCGGTCACCTTCTCCATCGCGCTTTCGGCAAGGCGGCGATAGGTTGTGATCTTGCCACCAAACACGTTGAGGACCGGCGCGCCGCCCTCGGCGTCCACTTTCAATGTGTAGTCCCGCGTAGCTGCCGTGGCGCTTTGGGCGCCATCATCATACAGCGGGCGCACGCCGGAGTAGGTCCAGACAATGTCGTCACGCGAGACCGGCTTCTTGAAGTATTTGGACGCGAAGGCACACAGATAATCCTGCTCGGCCTCGGTGCAGACAGGCGGCACGGACGGATCGGGGTGGTCCTGATCAGTGGTCCCGATCAGAGTGAAGTCCTGCTCATAGGGAATGGCGAAGATGATGCGCCCGTCCTCGCCTTGGAAGAAATAGCATTTGTCATGGTCGTAGAGGCGCGGCGTCACGATATGGCTGCCGCGCACCAGCCGCACGCCCTCGCGTGAGTTCGAACGGATCTTGGTCCGAATGATGTCTCCAACCCACGGCCCGCCCGCATTGATCAGCATCCGCGCGCGCAGTTCACGGGTTTCGCCGCTTTCGCAATCCTGCACGGTGATCTGCCAAACATCTTCGCTGCGTTCGGCCGACAGAACCTTGGTGCCCACCAAGATCCGCGCGCCGCGTGCCTCTGCATCGCGTGCGTTCAAGATCACCAGCCTTGAGTCCTCGACCCAGCAATCGGAATACTCATACGCGGTTTCGAACTTGTCCTGCAGCGGCGCACCCTCGGGCGCCGTGCGCAGGTTCAATGAACTTGTTCCCGGCAGGATCTTGCGGCCGCCCAGGTTGTCATACATGAACAGCCCCAAACGGATCAGCCAGGTAGGCCGCCGCCCCTTCATCCACGGCATGACCGTCCCCAACAACCGCGACGTGGGCGTTTCAGAGTCAAACCGCATGTCCGGGTGATACGGCAGAACGAACCGCATCGGCCAACTGATATGCGGCATGGCACGCAAAAGCGTTTCACGTTCGATCAGGGCCTCGCGGACCAGACGGAACTCGAAATACTCCAGATAGCGCAGCCCTCCGTGAAACAGCTTGGTCGAAGCAGACGAAGTGGCCGAGGCCAGATCGTTCATCTCGGCGAGCGTGACGCTCAACCCGCGCCCTGCGGCGTCGCGCGCGATGCCACAGCCATTGATGCCGCCACCGATGATGAAAAGATCGGTGATCTGAGTGTCCGACTGTTCCATGTCTGATGATTCCATTTGCAAAAAGGTCGCGCGCATTAACGCGACCGACACTCGTTTAGTCAATTTCGATTTTCGTTTTTGTTCGCTTTGTCGCATCTCGCGCAACTTGATCGTCGTTCACTTCTTTCTTCTTCGGCCCCCAGTCAATAAAACATCAGGCTTGCGCTCGATGCCCAAAAAGAACAAAAACGAACGGAGCCACACCCGCGGAGCCGAATATGTCCCTGTCCTTTCGCCAATCCGACATCCTGAGCCTTGCCAAGCAAAACGGGCGTGTCGCGGTCGAAGATCTGGCCGAGCGGTTCAATGTCACCGTCCAGACCATTCGTCGGGACCTGTCGGAACTGTCCGATGCCGGGATGCTGGACCGCGTTCACGGGGGCGCGGTTCTGAGGTCGGGCGTTTCGAATATCGGTTACGAAGACCGCCGCGGACTGAACGACGAAGCCAAGACACGCATTGCCAAACGGTGTGCCGCCGACATACCGGACGGAGCATCGGTGTTCATGAATATCGGCACCTCGACCGAGGCCGTGGCACGGCAACTTCTGACCCACAAGAACCTGATGGTCGTGACCAACAATATGAACGTGGCCAACATTCTGGTCGAAAACCCTGAATGCGAGATCGTGGTCGCTGGTGGTGTTCTGCGCCGATCAGATGGGGGCCTGATCGGTAATCTGACAGTCTCGACCATTCGTCAGTTCAAGTTTGACTACGCGGTCATAGGGTGTTCTGCGTTGGATAGCGAAGGCGATCTGCTGGATTTCGATTTTCAGGAAGTGAACGTCAGCCAGACAATCATCGCGCAGGCGCGGCATACCAGCCTTGTTGCCGATCACTCGAAATTCCAGCGGTCGGCCCCGGCCCGCATCACGTCATTGTCCGAAATCGACACGTTCTATACAGACGCACCCGTCACATCCGAACTGGCTGCGTGCTGCCGCGAATGGCAGACCCAATTGGTGGTGTGCCGCTAGGGTTCGCTCGCACTTAAGGCGAACGGACGATCCCAAAACTTGCCAGATGGCAGCGGGCCTGACAGTATCACCACCATTGCAATCGTTGCACGGGAGGGGAGGACCGAGCCATGATCGCGCTTTTATTTGCGTTACTTACAGCCGTTATGGCGCTGAACTACTTTGGACGGACAAAAGCCGGAAACGTGGTTTTCTTTCTCACGCTGGCGTTGAGCGTCTATTGGCTCAAGTTTCACGCCACCAGCCAACTGACAATTCAGTTGTAGAAAGGGACGATCATGACACCTGAACTGTCCCGTACTCTGAATGCCCTAGGAATGCTGGCCGTCAGCCTTGTTCTGCTGATGGCCTATGTCTACCAGCTCAAGCTGTACGAACTGCCCTGCCCGCTCTGCCTGTTGCAGCGAGTTGGCTTCGTCGCGGTTGGTGTTGGTCTGGGCCTGAACCTGCTTTATGGCCCGCGGCCCCAACACTATGCGATCATGCTGATTGCGGCCCTCTACGGCGGCAGCGTGTCGGTGCGGCAGATCCTTCTGCACATCGTGCCGGGAACCGGGCACTATGGCTCTCCGGTGTTGGGCCTGCACTACTATACTTGGGCTGCCATCTGCTTTTTCCTGATCCTGTTGGGCACCGCCATCATGCTGATGTTCGAGAAACAGTATGTCTCGGACACGCGCGCGGAACCACGCTTTGGCGGCAGCACATTGGCAAAGGTCGCGTTCTTCATCATGCTGGGTCTAGCGGTGCTGAACGCCGGTTCGACGCTGTTGGAATGCGGTCCGGGCATCTGCGCCGACCCGCCGACCAGCTACAAATTGATTGACGAACTGGACACCAACAACTGAGGATGGGGCAACCGTCCAGACAGGAGGCGCGACGATGGGACTACTGGGGCAGCCGCTGGGCTATTATGACTACCTGACATTCGTAGCGCTGATCCTACTGCTGGCGGCGGTCATGGCCTTGTTTCTGTTCATCATGGGCCTGCCCGGCCGCATCGCAATCAAACGGAACCACCCCCATGCCGAAGCCGTCAAACTGATGGGATGGATGGGGTTTCTGGCGATCATCCCCTGGGTGCACGCCTTTATCTGGGCCTACCATGATGGCATGACCGTGGACATCCGCCGCTTGCCCGAGGGCGAGCGCGAAGCGATCCGCAAGGAGATCGAGCGCCTTGGCGGGCAGGTCAAGGACGAGTACCGGGCCCCTGCTGCAGACGACCCACAGAAAACCTGACGCCGAAGGAAATCCACCACTATGTTCGTCGCCCTCGGCATCACGCTTTTCTACATCATTTTTGTCTGGTTCATTTTCTTCAAAGCACAATGGCTCAAGTTCAACATTGTCTGGGGGATCGTGTCGTTCTGGGTCGGCGCCCATCTGCTGCTGATCTTCCTGGTCGCGCTGCGGTTCTTCCAACCCTTCTCGATCGACAGCCACGTGGTGCGGTCCACCATCCAGATCGTCCCGAAACTGACCCAACCGACCATCCTGACCGAGGTCTTGGTCGAACCCAACACGCCCATCACCAAGGGTGATCCGCTGTACCGGTTTGATGACACGGTGTTCAAGCTGGCCGTCGAGAACGCGCAGGCCCAACTGGTGGCTGCGGAGCAGAACGCCAAAATCCTTGAACAGGACGTGATCGCCTCGACCGAGGCGGTGGAGCGCGCCAATGCCCAGCTGGCTTATGCGATGACGCAGAAGGCGCGCTATGAAAACCTGGTGCCTGCCGGGGGTGCGCGTCAGGACGAGCTGGATCGCTGGAACGAACAAGTGACCGAAGATCAGGCTGCGGTCAAACAGGCTGAGGCCAATCTAAGAAAGGCGCAACTTGCGCAGGAATCACAGATCGACGGAGTGAACACCGGTATCCTTCAGGCCAAGGCGCAGCTGGCCGAAGCACAGTATTTCCTCGACAATACAACGATCTACGCTCCTGAGAACGGTATGATCGTCTCGCAACAGGCCCGTCCCGGCCTTGTGGTCGGTGATATCCGACTTGGGGCCATCGCCAGCTTCGTGACTGAGGATTCGCCCTATATCCTGGCCACATACCGCCAGCAGAACCTGAAATTCGTCGAACCCGGTCAGCCTGTCGAGGTCGCGCTGGACCTGTACCCGGGTGAAATTCTGACCGGCAGGGTCGAGGCCATCTGGTGGGCCACCCGGCAGGGGCAATACCTGCCTTCTGGCCGCCTGCCGGGGTTCGAGCTGCCCAAAATTCCCGGGCGCATCGCGGTGCAGATTTCGGTCGACGTCCCCGAAGGGCATACCTTCCCCGCTGGCGGGCACGCGGCCGTGGCCATCTATACCGGGCAAGGCACAAGCTTCGAGTTTCTGCGCCGCATCAACATCCGCCTCTATTCCTTCGCCAACTTCATCCGACCGTTGGATATCTGAGCATGACACACATGAACCCGGACCATCCGCGCAGGCCACGAAACCGCCGCCACATGTTGGTTGGCACCGCGCTGAGCGCCGCGTTGCTGTTTGCATGCACCCCGGTCGGGCCGGATTTTGTGCGCCCCAACTCGCCGGTCGTGAAACAGTGGATGGAGGCCAACAGCCCCAGCGCCAGCCAGGCCAGCGGTCTGACATCACGCAGCGCCCCCGTGGTCAAATGGTGGCAGAGCTTCAATGATCCGACCCTGAACAAGCTGGTGGCCGAGGCCTATGCCCAGAACCTGACGCTTCAGGTCGCAGGCGCGCGCGTGTTGCAGGCCCGCGCGCAACTGGGCATCGCCTTCGGCGAGCTCTATCCGCAATCTCAGGCCGTGGGCGGATCATTGGAGCGGCGCCGGATCAGCGACAACCTCGGTCCCATTGCCGATATCAACCGGATCATTCCGCTGGATACCGAGTTTTCGACGTCGCAGGTGGGATTTGACGCCCAGTGGGAACTGGACGTCTGGGGCGCGCAGCGGCGCGGCGTGCAGGCGGCGCGATCGAACCTGGCGCTACAGGTCGCCAACTATGACGATGCGCTGGTGACGCTGACGGGCGATGTGGCCGCGCTGTACATCAACATCCGCGCCCTGCAGGAGTCGCTGGCCGTCGCGCGCGAGAACATCAAGCTGCAGCAGGAAGCCAACGATCTGACCCAGTTGCGGTTCAACAATGGCGTGACGACGGAATTGGATGTGCAGGAGTCCACCGCCCTGCTGAACAACACCAAGGCGCTGGTGCCGACGCTGGAAAGCGATCTGCAGCAGGCCAAGAACGCGCTGGCGGTTCTGTTGGGCACGACACCGTCGCGCATGACCGGCCTTCTGGGAACGTCCGGGCGGATCCCGTCAGCAAGATCGAACGTCGCCGTCGGCGTTCCGGCCGAACTGCTGCGCCGCCGCCCCGACGTTCGCGCTGCAGAACTGGCCGCAGCCACGCAATCGGCGCAAGTGGGCATTGCCATGGCGGACCTGTATCCGCAGTTCATCCTGTCGGGCTCGATCGGCCTGCAGGCGTCGGGCGGGCGCGACCTGTTCAGCTCGAATAGCACCACGGGTCTGGCCAGCGCCGGCGTGGTCTGGAACGTTCTGAACTATGGGCGGATCAAGAACAACGTGCGCGCGCAGGACGCCGCCTATCAGGCGCTGATCGCCAACTATCAGAACACCGTGCTGACCGCCTATTCCGAGGTCGAAAGCGCCATGGTTGCCTATGCCCAGGCGCGCAAGCAGGTGACGTTCTACCAACGCAGCGTCGACGCAGCGCGCAAGGCTGCCGACATCGCCGTCAGCCAGTATCGCGACGGCATCGCCGACTATTCCCGCGTGTTGAACACGCAGACCGCGCTTCTGCGCTCGCAAGCCAACCTGATCGAGGCGCGCCAGCAGGTGTCGTCGAATCTGGTCGCGGTCTACAAAGGTCTGGGCGGGGGCTGGCAGATCCGTCAGAACCAGGAGTTCCTGCCGGAAACCGTACTGGCCGAGATGTCCTATCGCACCGATTGGGGGGACCTGCTGCAGCAGGATCCGACAAGGGCAAGTCTGAACTAGGCGCTATTTCGTCAGGCCCGTCAGACCGCCCGAGATCAGGATGTTCACCTCGTACAGGATGCGCGGCGCGGCCAGACCGCCTGGGCTGGCCAGATAGTTGGGGCTCCACTCCGGGTCGAACTTTTGCTTGAAGGCGCGCAGCCCCTCGAAGTGATAGAACTGCTCGCCGTGCTCGTAAACGAAGCCGCCGATCCGGTTCCAGAGCGAGGCGAGTTGCCGGTTCTCGATCCCGGAAAACGGCGCGGCCCCCAATGAGAACCAATGGAACCCTTGGCCGGCGCCCCAGTTCATCATCTCGGCGAACAGAGCATCCATGACAAAGCTGGGGCAGTCGGGCTCGTACCGCATCAGATCCAGCGACAATTCCGACTTGTTGCCGCCCTGAAACAGGTTGGCAAAAGCCACGATGCTGCCAGTCTCGCCGTTCTTCAGAACCGCATGATCGAAATAGGACAAATACTGCTCGTCGAACCCGCCCAGGGCAAAACCCTTTTCCGCGCCCGCCTTGCCTTCCAGCCAGTGATCCGAGATCTGGCGCAGCTCGGGCAGGACCGATGCAAGCTGTTCTTTGGGAATGATCTCGAAGACATACCCTTCACGCTCGGCCCGGTTCCGGGCCTGACGGAACCGCTTGCGGGATTTGCCGTCCAGCGTGAAGTCCTTCAGCGGAACCCGGGCAACCTCACCGATCTTTAGGATCGACAGCCCGAGGTCCAGAAACGTAGGCAGGTACTTGGTGGACACGCTGTAAAATGCGCAGAGCTTGCCTTCGGCATCGGCCATTTCGCGCAACTGCCAAATCAGTTGGTGGCCGGCGGCCTCATCACCGACAGGCTCGCCCTTGCTGATCAACGCGTTGCCGGAATCGGCATAGGCCAGAAAGGCGCTTTCATCTGGCGCGATCAGGAACTGTTTGTCGCCGGTTAGGCTGATCTGCGCCTCGGTGTCTTCGCTGGCCAGCGCCAGACGTTCGACCGCCGCAGGGATCTCGGTGCGTTGACGTGCGGGGATCGTGCGTCCAAACAACGAGTTCACGGCCACCACCCCGACGATGACCGCCACCACCATGCTGGAGCGCAAGAACCGCGAGGCATCGCCATTCCATGCAAACTCCCACCACAACGCATTTTCGTATTGGACATGGGAATAGGCGAACAACCCGATCCAGAAGATCACCGCCAGCAACGCGATCAAACTGACCAGCCAGGGAATGTTCAGTCGGAAGATTGATGCGCCGCTAACCCGGTAGAAAGCCCCCCGAAACAGGGCCAACAAACCGATGGCTGCAAGCATTCCGATGGCCTCATGCGTATCCAGCCCCTTGGCCAGTGACGCAAAGAACCCGGCCAGCATCAGGATCATGGCAACGATCCATGCCCGGTAGAGCTTGCGGTACAGCCCCCGCGCCACAAGCAGCAGCAGAACGCCTATGGCGCTTCCGGCCAGATGCGATGCCTCGACGAAGGACAGGGGCAGAAACTCGCGCAGGATCCCCAGCTTCGTCGAGCTGGCAGGCAAGGTGCCGGACACCAGAAGAACCACTCCGGCCACTGCCGCGATACCGGCAGCCACCATCGGCACGATTGGCCGGACGGCCCGATAGAACCAAGTAGCCGCGCCGCTGATGTGATGCCGGTGTGCCAGCGCCGAAGCGACGGCGATCGACAGGCTTGCGATGGCAAATGGCAAAAACGTGTAGACAACCCGGTAGAGCAGCAAGGCGGCAATCACGTCCGACCGACCCGAGGCCCCCAGCCCTGCGATCAAAGTGGCTTCGAACACACCGATTCCGCCCGGCGCATGGCTGAGAATCCCAACTGCGATTGCGCAGATATAGATGGTGAAGAAATACGGATAACCGACGCCTAGATCGTCGGGCATCAGAACATAAAGAGCCATCGACGCGCCGAACAGATCCCCGATTGCGGCCAGTGTCAAAAGGCTGGCCAACTTGCCTCCGGGCAGGTCAAATCCCACTCCGCCAAAGGCCAGCCGACGCCCGCCTTTGGCCAGCCATACAAACAGAACCAGCAGACCGACCAGCAGGGCAACCCCGATGACCGTTTCAAGAGTTCCACTGATCGGCAGCGCTTGGGCGATCCCGTCCGGATGAAGCGTCATCATTCCGCCGAGGATCAGGATGAGGCCCATCCAGAAAGCCACCCATGATGTGGCGATCACGCCCGCGACCCGTCCCAGATCCAACCCCAGCGACGCATAGATCCGATAGCGGATCGCCGTGCCCGTGATGTACGAAAATCCGAGGCAATTCGACACCGCATAGCCGCTGGCCCCGGCCATGGCCGCGATGCGAAGGGGGACCGTTCCCCCCGCCACGCTCTGCACGGCGAAGACGTCATAGAAGGACAGAGACAGAAAACTGAAGGCCGTCCAGAACACGGCAAGGAACATCACCCGCCAAGACGTTCCGGCAATGTCAGATTGCACGTCCGACCATTTCACATGGCTCGACAGGTCGTGCAGCACCGTCAACGCGATCAGCGTTATCACCACAGGTATCGCAAGCCTGACGACCGGCTGCTCCAACAGACCGGTCACCCGGGCAATCAGGATTTCCGCCCGCGAGTTTTCGCCTGGGTCTGCTGTGCTCATATTGATTTCCCTGCCCATGGGCCTGATCAAGCCTGCGGGAAAACTCTTGCACAAATCGTTTGGTATTCAAAGCTATGCCGCGCTGGTGAATGGCGGGCGGTTCAAAAGCGGCCTTTTCGGGTGGACAGAAGCAGATTGGTCTCGGAGCGGGTCACGCCTTCGATGCGGCGGATCTGGAACAGAACCTCGTCCAGTTCGGCCAGCGTCTCGGTCCCGATCTCGGCGATCAGGTCCCATCCGCCATTGGTGGAATGCACCGCCCGCACCTGCCGCATCGCCGCGATCCGGGCCATGATGCGCTCGGTCCCGCGCCCTTCGATTTCCAGCATCATCAACCCGCGCACCGGGCTTTGCGCGACGTCCCGACGGGTCAGGACAGTAAAGCCCACAATCTCACCCGATTGCTTGAGCCGCTGCAGCCGGCTGCGCACGGTCGTCCGCGTTACACCCAGCACTTCTGCAAGCTCTGACAGGGACGCGCGAGCGTCTCGGTGAAGGGCGCTGAGCAAGCGGCTGTCCAGATCGTCCATTCCGTGTTTCCATTTTGGATTTTCAGATTTCATTTTGAGCATTTTGCCTCCTTCACGCAACCCGCATTGCACCGCTAAATGAACGTATGGATACCAAATCAGTCATTCTCGTTGGTTCCGGCATGGACGTCGGCAAGCGGCGACAGGGTTGCCGGATGGGACCCGACGCGTACCGGGTGGCCGGAATCGCCGAGGCGCTGTCCGACCTCGGGCACACGGTCACAGACTTTGGCGACACCCGCCCGGACACTGTCGACATGCCGCAACATGATCACCTCTTTGCCCTACCCGAATGCGTAGGTTGGACGCGGGCTTTGATCCGGGTCGCGCAACAGGCGGCCCAACAAGGTCTGCCGATCTTCATGGGCGGGGACCACGCCCTGTCGATGGGCACGGTCTCTGGCATGGCCGCCCATGCGCAGCAGATCGGGCGCCCACTATTCGTGCTTTGGCTGGACGCGCACAGCGATTTCCACACGCCCAACAGCACCGGCAGCGGCAACCTGCATGGCACGCCGGTCGCCTATTTCACCGGCCAGCCCGGGTTCGACGCTTTCCCAGCTTTGGATGCTCCGATACCCACGGACCGCGTCGGCATGATCGGCCTGCGCTCGGTCGATCCGGCCGAGCGCGCCGCGCTGGAGAAAGACCGCGCCATGCTGGCCGACATGCGCAGCATCGACGAACACGGCATCAAGGCCCCGTTGATGGCCTTTCTTGACCGCGTCCGCGCCGCAAACGGCATTCTGCATGTCTCGCTGGACGTGGATTTCCTTGACCCCGCCATCGCGCCGGCCGTCGGCACCACCGTTCCCGGCGGCGCCACCGAACGCGAGGCGCATCTGGTCATGGAACTGCTGCACGAAAGCGGGCTGGTCTGCTCGCTGGACCTAGTCGAACTGAACCCTTTCCTGGATGAACGCGGCCGCACTGCGAAACTGATGGTCGACTTGGCCGCCTCGCTGCTTGGGCGCCGCATCTTCGACCGCATTACCCGGAGCTTCTGATGCATTCCCTTCAGGCCCCTTCGGCGGTGGTCATGATCCGGCCACACGCCTTTGCCTCGAACCCCGAAACCCGTGACGACAATGCGTTCCAGACGCTGGCCAACCGCTCGGCCGAGGCGACCTCGGCCGCCGCCCGCGACGAGCATGACCGCGCGGTCGAGCAACTGCGCGACGCTGGCGTGACCGTGCATGTGTTCGACGATTTCGGGGACAACGACACGCCCGACAGCGTGTTTCCGAACAACTGGTTTTCGACCCATCCGGGCGGGCACGTGGCGATCTATCCGATGTTCGTCCCCTCGCGCCGGCACGAACGGCGGATGGATGTGATCGAGATGTTGAAACGCGACTATCGCGTTCAGGACGTGATCGACTATTCCGGACTCGAGCAGGACAACCTCGCGCTGGAGGGCACCGGTGCGATGGTGCTCGATCACGTCGGGCGCATTGCCTATACCGTCAAATCCAACCGCGCCGACCCGGTGCTGCTGGAACGGTTCTGCACCCATTTCAACTACGAGCCCATCGCCTTCGAGGCCCGCGACGCGCAAGGCCGCGATGTCTATCACACCAATGTGCTGATGGGGATCGGCACGCATTACGCCCTGATCTGTCTGGACATGATCACCGACCCCGAGCGGCGCGCGACCGTGAAGGCGCGGCTCGAGGAGTCCGGCCGCACGGTTATCGACCTGACCCATGACCAGATCGCCGAATTTGCCGGAAACGCCATCGAACTGACGGGCCGTGACGGGCTGGTTCTGGCGCTGTCCAGCCGGGCTTTGGCCGCGCTGCGCCCGGATCAGATCGACATCATCCACGACAGCGCGACGCCCCTGCCGCTGTCCGTACCCACCATCGAAACCGCCGGCGGGTCGGTGCGCTGCATGATCGCAGGCATCCACCTGTCACGCCGCTAGGAGAGACCCCATGCAACCTTCCGACAAGGCGCTTGTTCCCTTCGTATCCGTCGACAACATGATGCGGCTGATCCACCACATCGGTGTCGAACGAATGATCACCGAGATCGCCGCCCAGATCGAGGACGACTTCAAACGGTGGGAGAGCTTCGACAAGACCCCGCGCATCCCGGCTCATTCCCCGCATGGCGTGATCGAACTGATGCCCACTTCGGACGGCGAGGCCTATGGGTTCAAATATGTGAACGGCCACCCCAAGAACACGTCCGAAGGGTTGCAGACCGTCACCGCGTTCGGCCTGCTTGCGGACGTGTACACCGGGTATCCGACTCTGCTGACCGAGATGACGATGCTGACGGCGCTGCGCACCGCGGCAACCTCGGCGCTTGTCGGCAAGTACCTGGCCCCCAAGAATGCGTCCACGATGGCGATGATCGGCAATGGCGCGCAATCCGAGTTCCAGTGCCTGGCCTTCAAGGGCATGTGCGGAATTGATACCGTTCGCCTTTATGACATTGATCCCGCCGCCACCGCGAAATGCGCGGCCAATCTGCAAGGGACCGGGTTGAAGGTGGTTTCGTGTCGCTCGGCCGAAGAGGCGATCGAGGGCGCGCAGATCATCACCACCTGCACCGCCGACAAGAAATATGCCACCATCCTGACCGACAACATGGTCGGCCCCGGTGTGCACATCAACGCGATCGGAGGCGACTGCCCCGGAAAGACCGAATTGCATCGCGACATTCTTCTGCGGTCCGACATCTTCGTGGAGTACCCCGAGCAGACCCGGATCGAAGGTGAAATTCAAGCGCTGGACCCTGACCACCCGGTCACCGAGATGTGGCAGGTCATCATCGGCCAGGCGGAAGGTCGCCGTGACGACCGGCAGATCACTCTGTTCGACAGCGTCGGTTTCGCGATCGAGGACTTCTCGGCTCTGCGCTACGTCAAGCGCGCGATCGAGGGAACCGAGTTTTTCGAGCCCCTGGACATGCTGGCGGATCCGGACGATCCGCGCGACCTGTTTGGCATGCTCATGCGGGCCAGGTGAGCCGTTTCGCCCGATTTAGACGTTAGGCCGGATGGGGGCGCTGCCCCCGTTCAGTCTTTGCGACACTGAGGTATTGGGTCTACTGCGGCACCGAGACTTCGTGCCGCCCGAATTTTCTATGCGCGCGGCAGAGCCATGCATCACAGTCCGTGCCTGGATTGCCCGAAACCTCAGCCGGCAAGCGATGGCAGATACAGAACGATCGCCGGAAACGCGACCAGCAGCGCAATCGTCACCGCATCAGCGACGAAGAACGGAGCCACGCCCTTGAACACATCCTGAACGCTCAGGTCCGGGCGTACGCCTGCCACCACGAAGCAGTTCAGGCCGATTGGCGGCGTGATCAGACAGAACTCGGCCATCTTGACCACCAGAATACCAAACCAGATCGCACACATGGGTCCGGACATGCCGAATGTGCTGTCGGCCGCGCTTACCGCCTCGCCCCCGTTCAGGGCCATGACGGCAGGATAGACCACCGGCAGTGTCAGCAGCAGCATCCCGATTGCATCCATGAACATGCCAAGCACGGCATAGGCCAACAGGATACAGATCAGGATCAGCATGGGTGACATATGGAGGGAGGTGATCCAATCCGAGAACGCCCCAGGCAGGTCGGCGAAACCCAGAAAGCGCACGTAGATCAAGACACCCCAGATGATCGAGAAGATCATCGCCGTCAGCTTGGCGGTTTCCAACAACGCCGACTTCAGCTCGGTCCAGCGCATGCCGTGAAACAGCGCAAAGCAGAACACGATGAATGCACCGATTGCGCCGCCCTCGGTCGGCGTTCCCCACGCCTTGTCACCAAATGGGTTGTAGACAAAACAGATGATGATCAGGATTACCGCGAAGATCGGCAGCGCACCGGGCAACGCGGCAAAGCGCTGTTTCCAGGTAAAGCCCCGTACCGGCGGACCCACGTTTTTGAAGAAAACCGCGATACCGATGATCAGCAGTCCGTAGATCACCGCCGAAAACGCACCTGGGATGAACCCGGCGAGCAGCAGTTTGCCCACGTCCTGCTCGACGATGATCGCGTAGATCACGAGGATCGCGGAAGGTGGGATCAGCGACGCCAAAGTACCGCCTGCGGCCACGACGCCTGCGGCAAACCTTTTGTTGTAGCCGACGTCCAGCATCTCGGGGATGGCAATGCGGGCAAAGACGGCCGACGTAGCCACTGACGCGCCTGACACGGCTGCAAAGCCGGCCGTCGCGAAAACCGTGGACACCGCCAAACCACCCGGCACCCAGGCGACCCACCGCTTGGCCGCTTCGAACAACGCCCGGGTCAATCCCGCGTAATAGGCCAGGTATCCGATCAGGATGAAAGTTGGGATCAGGCTGAGCGTGTGCGAGGCCACTTTGGAATGCGGCACCTGCCCCGCCGTCTTGACGGCAACGGTCAAAGCCTTACCAAACCGATCCGGGTCGTATCCGAATTTGGCCCAGAATATCCAGACCAGCCCTACCAGCCCTGCAAGGCCTGCGGCAAACGCAACGCGCATGCCCACGACGACAAGAACCAGCAGGCCGCCCGTGACCCACAGGCCGATTTCAATCGTGTCCATTTGTCAGTCCTGCCTCTCAAACTGCTCGGCTTCGGCCGCGGCCTGCGCGGCGGCGTCCTGGATCAGCGGCACCGCAACCGGAGTTTCCAGCCCCAACAGGAACGCCCGACCATACCCCCAGATCTGGAGACACAACCGCAGACACAAAACGGAGAAGGCAACTGGCGCCAACAGCTTGGCGGGCCAGATCGGAATACCGATGTCGATCGAGCTGTCACGGCTCCACATCGGTGCGCCGAAATCAAACGATCGATCGAAATGGGACCAGCTGCCCCAGACCAAAGCCAACATCAGGACCAGGATCAGTACGACCGAAATCAGCTCGAACAACCACATTGCGCGCCCGTGCAGCCGTGCGATCACGATGTCCATGCGGATGTGCCCGCCGTCTCGCTGCACATAGGAAATGCCAAGAAACGCGATCAGAGGCATGGCCTGCTCGATCCAGTCGACATAGCCCGGCAATGGCGCGTTGATCGCGTTGCGTCCGCTGACGGACACAACAGCCAACACCATCAAACCGAAAACGGCGATGCCGCTGAGAAGGGCCAGAAATCGTTCAAGTTGCAGCAATTGCCGGTCGAGACGGCTCAGGAGGCTGCCGTCCTCCAATACCGTGGCGTGTCCTGCCATCCGGTTGTCCCCTGTTCCAGATGATCCCGGGGGCGTTTCAGCCCCCGGCTGTTTTTTATCAGTTGCCGCCGCGCTGCTGCTTCAGCGTTGCCTGCACCAGGTCGTAAAGATCCTGCGCCGGCAGGCCTTGGGCGGACATGTCAGCAATCCACTGGTCGCGGATCGGGTCGGCCGCCTTGGCACGGAACTCGTCCAGAACCGAGTCATCGATCATGACTTTCTGAACGCCCTTTTCTTCGAGCACGCCATCCCACTTTTTCAGCAGCTCACCGTAGTTGGTCAGGTAGTGGTCAATCGCCTCGTCGATCGAGCTGTCCAGCGCCTCACGGTGCTCGGGCGGCAGTGCTTCATAGGCGTCGATGTTCACGACCACTGGGCAGTTCACCGTGCCGGGGTTCAGGTTCGCGGTCCACCAGTCGGCCTCATTGATGGTGCCGAACGACAGGTGTGCGTGCTGAGCAAATGCGACGGTGTCCACAACACCGGACTGCATCGCATTATAGGCTTCGGTCGCCGGAACCGATGTCGGAACGGCACCAACGGCCTCGAACGCCTGACCAAGGCCCCCGGTCGCACGAACGCGCATACCTTCAAACTCTGCCAGTTCGTCACGCGGCTCGCCTGTCCCGACCAGATTGTACTGCGGCATCGGCGAGGTCATGAGGATCCGAGCGTTCCACTGAGCCATCTCTTCCTTGACCGCAGGGTGATCGTAGACCGCGTGGCTGACGGCCACTTCCTCATCCAGTGTGTTCACACCCAGGAACGGCAGTTCCAGGACGGTGATCGCGCGGTTCTTGTCGCGATGGTAACCAGCGCAGAACTGGGCCATCTCGAAGGCGCCGATTTCGATGCCGTCCAGGTTTTCCTTGGGCTTGGAAAGGCCGCCATAGCTGACGTTGATGGTGAACGCGCCATCGGTTTTCTCGCTGACCAGTTCGGCCAGTTTCTCAACATGTTCGGTGAAGGCGCGGCGCTTGCCCCAGACCGAGGCATTCCACTCGGTCGCAGCCGCCTCGGTGACAAAAGCAACGCCAAGGGCGGCGATGGCCGCTCCGCTCAACATCTTGTTCATAATGATCTCTCCCATTGGTGCACCCCCTCCCGGGGCGCTTGCGAGTCAAGCTAGCGCCAACATCGACATGTGCCAAGCCCCGCCGCCCGGATGTTGCACCCGTGAAAGCGCTGATTTCTGCACGGCTCAGAAAGCCCCGCCGACACGGTCGACCCACAGGAGAAAAGGTATCACTCTGGACCGTTAACAACTCCAACATCTGTAAATTATTGTTTTTCATTATGTTATCGCAAACTTAACTCGGTCGAATTTACAAAATACCCCGAGAAACGGAAAGTTGTTTACAAACAAATCCAAGGATTACGGCAATTTATTTCTTTCTTTTCTCGAAGGCGTATTATCCCGACCGGGGAGGAAACGGATCGACAATGCCAATCAATTGAGCAAACTCGGTCCACCCGAAGTCCAGTCAGAGGGAGGAGCCTCAGAATGACCACCGCTGCCCAGGCAGAAGCCAAGGTATTTCCGCCATCCGCAGAAACCGTTGCTCGCGCTCATGTCGATGCCGAAAAATACACCCAGATGTACGAGGCATCTGTCAACGACCCCGTGAAATTCTGGGGTGAGCATGGCAAGCGGATCGACTGGATCAAGCCTTACACCCAGGTCAAGGACGTCAACTACGATTTCGGCTCGGTCAAGATCAACTGGTATGCCGACGGCACGCTGAACGTCTCGGCCAACTGTCTGGACCGTCACCTGAAGACCCGCGGCGATCAGACCGCGATCATCTGGGAACCGGATGATCCGAACGACGAAGCCCAGCACATCACCTATGCCGAGCTGCACCGCCGCACCTGCCGCATGGCGAACATTCTGGAATCGATGGGCGTGCGCAAAGGCGACCGGGTCGTCATCTATCTGCCGATGATCCCCGAGGCAGCCTATGCCATGCTCGCCTGCGCCCGCATTGGCGCGATCCACTCGATCGTGTTTGCCGGCTTCTCGCCCGACGCGCTGGCCGCTCGGGTCAACGGTTGTGACGCCAAGGTCATCATCACCGCCGACGAGGCCCCGCGCGGCGGCCGCAAGACTCCGCTGAAATCGAACGCCGACGCCGCCCTGCTGCACTGCAAGGACACGGTAAAGTGTCTGGTGGTCAAGCGCACCGGTGGCCAGACGACCTGGATCGACGGGCGCGACTACGACTACAACGAAATGGCGCTGGAGGCCGACGATTATTGTGCGCCGGCCGAGATGAACGCCGAAGATCCGCTGTTCATCCTTTACACCTCGGGCTCGACCGGACAGCCGAAAGGCGTGGTGCACACCACCGGCGGCTACCTGGTTTATGCCGCGATGACCCACGAAATCACCTTCGACTATCATGACGGCGACATCTACTGGTGTACGGCGGACGTGGGCTGGGTCACCGGCCACAGCTATATCGTCTATGGCCCGCTGGCCAATGGCGCGACCACACTGATGTTCGAAGGCGTGCCGACCTATCCCGACGCCTCGCGGTTCTGGCAGGTTTGCGAGAAGCACAAGGTCAACCAGTTCTACACCGCCCCCACCGCGATCCGCGCGCTGATGGGTCAGGGCAACGAGTTCGTAGAAAATTGCGACCTGAGTTCCCTGAAAACGCTCGGCACGGTGGGCGAACCCATCAACCCCGAGGCCTGGAACTGGTACAATGAGGTGGTCGGCAAGGGGAAATGCCCAATCGTCGACACCTGGTGGCAGACCGAGACCGGCGGCCACATGATGACCCCCCTGCCCGGCGCGCATGCGACCAAGCCCGGTTCGGCGATGAAACCCTTCTTTGGCGTTCAACCCGTCGTGCTGGATCCGCAGTCGGGCGTCGAGATCACCGGCAACGGGGTCGAAGGCGTGCTGTGCATCAAGGACAGCTGGCCGGGCCAGATGCGCACCGTATGGGGCGACCATGAGCGGTTCGAGAAGACCTATTTCTCGGACTACAAGGGGTATTACTTCACCGGTGACGGCTGCCGCCGCGACGAAGATGGCGATTACTGGATCACCGGCCGCGTCGATGACGTCATCAACGTCTCGGGCCACCGCATGGGCACCGCCGAAGTCGAAAGCGCGCTGGTGGCTCACGCCGCCGTCGCCGAAGCGGCCGTCGTAGGTTATCCCCATGAAATCAAGGGCCAAGGCATCTATTGCTACGTCACCCTGATGAATGACCGAGAGCCCTCGGATGAATTGCTGAAAGAGCTGCGCACATGGGTCCGGACAGAAATCGGACCGATCGCCAGCCCTGACGTGATCCAATGGGCTCCGGGCCTGCCCAAGACCCGTTCGGGCAAGATCATGCGCCGCATTCTGCGCAAGATCGCCGAGAACGACTTCGGCTCGCTGGGCGATACCTCGACCCTGGCCGACCCGTCCGTCGTCGAAGATCTGATCGCCAACCGGGCCAACAAGTGAGGGCGTGATGCAGGCTGAAACAATCACAAAGCCCGCTGTCCTGATCCTTCTCGGCCCTCCGGGCGCCGGGAAGGGCACACAGGCGCGAATGCTGGAACAGAAATTCGGCCTTGTGCAACTCAGCACGGGCGACCTGCTGCGCGCCGCGGTTGCTGCCGGAACCGAGGCCGGAAAGGCCGCGAAAGCAGTGATGGAAGCCGGCGACCTGGTCAGCGACGACATCGTCATCGCAATCCTGCGCGATCGCATTGCCGAGCCCGATTGCGCGCGCGGTGTCATCCTGGACGGGTTTCCCCGTACCACGGTTCAGGCCGAAGCGTTGGACAAGCTGCTGGCCGAAAACGGGCAGAAGGTGAATGCGGCCATCAGCCTCGAGGTCGAGGACGCCGAGATGGTCACCCGGATCGCCGGACGCTACACCTGCGCAATGTGCGGTGAAGGCTACCACGATCAGTACAAGCAGCCGAAGGTGGACGGTGTTTGTGACAAGTGCGGCAGCACGGAATTCAGCCGCCGCGCCGATGACAATGCCGAAACCGTGGCGTCCCGGCTGGAGGCCTATCACGAACAAACCGCGCCTTTGATCGACTACTACAAGGATCGCGGCGTACTCAGAAAACTGGATGCCATGGGGCAGATCGATCAGATCGCCCGTGGCCTGGAAAGCATCGTGGGCGACGCGATGCGGTAAGGGGAAGAGGACTCCCCACAGCGGGCACTGATCCCGACACGAGTTTCTTCAACGGAACCGCTCTGGCGGACCGGAGAAGCTTTGCCTGGCGCCATCGCGGCGCTCGGCGCAATCGAATGGCGGCCCTACGCCGGAGGACAAATGCACCGGGCCGCCCTGGAGGAACCAAGGAGGAAACCGCAATGGCGGATAATTCAACAAACTCCGCGCAGACTGCCGTGTCCGACAAGGGCTATTGGCAGGCAAACCTGCGTCTCATCTACATCAGCCTCATCATCTGGGCGCTGGTGTCTTTCGGGTTCGGCATTCTGCTGCGCCCGTTGCTGTCGGGCATCGCCGTCGGCGGTACCGACCTGGGCTTCTGGTTCGCGCAACAGGGATCAATCCTGGTCTTTCTGGCGCTGATCTTCTTCTACGCCTGGCGCATGAACAAACTGGATGCCGAATACGGCGTCGAAGAAGAATAAGGGAGCCAGGGGACAATGGATCAGTTTACCATCAACCTGCTGTTTGTGGGCGCGTCGTTCGCGCTCTACATCGGCATCGCGATCTGGGCCCGCGCGGGGTCCACGTCGGAATTCTATGCCGCCGGGCGCGGCATTCACCCGGTCACCAACGGCATGGCCACGGCAGCAGACTGGATGTCGGCGGCCTCGTTCATCTCGATGGCGGGCCTTATTGCCTTTACCGGCTATGACAACAGCTCGTTCCTGATGGGCTGGACCGGCGGCTACGTGCTGCTGGCGCTTCTGCTTGCGCCCTATCTGCGCAAGTTCGGCAAGTTCACCGTGTCCGAATTCATCGGCGATCGCTTCTACAGCCAGACCGCGCGCGTCGTGGCGGTGATCTGTCTGATCGTGGCCTCGGTCACCTACGTGATCGGCCAGATGACCGGCGTGGGCGTGGCCTTTGGCCGCTTTCTGGAAGTGTCGAACACCACCGGTCTGCTGATCGGCGCGGGCGTCGTGTTTGCCTATGCGGTGTTCGGCGGCATGAAGGGCGTGACCTATACCCAGGTCGCTCAGTACTGCGTGCTGATCACCGCCTACACCATTCCGGCGATCTTCATCTCGCTGCAGCTGACCGGCAACCCGATCCCGGCCCTGGGCCTGTTCGGCGACACCGCCGGTGGCGAGCCGCTGCTGACCAAGCTGGACGCCATCGTGGCCGAGCTGGGCTTTGCGGAATACACCGCTCATCATTCGAACACGCTGAACATGGTTCTGTTCACCCTGTCGCTGATGATCGGCACCGCCGGCCTGCCGCACGTCATCATGCGCTTCTTCACCGTTCCCAAAGTGTCGGACGCCCGCTGGTCGGCCGGTTGGGCGCTGGTGTTCATCGCGCTGCTGTACCTGACCGCCCCCGCGGTTGGTGCCATGGCCCGTCTGAATATCACCGACATGATGTGGCCGAACGGGGGCATCGAAGGCGGCGCTGTATCGCTGGAGCAGATCGACAACGATGCCCGTTATGACTGGATGGCCACATGGCAGAAAACCGGCCTGCTGGGCTGGGAAGACAAAAACGGCGACGGCAAGATCCAGTACTACAACGACAAGAACGCCGACATGCAGGCGCTTGCCGAAGAAAAGGGCTGGGTCGGCAACGAGTTGACCAATTTCAACCGCGACATCCTGGTTCTGGCCAACCCCGAAATCGCCAACCTGCCGGGTTGGGTGATCGGTCTGGTCGCGGCCGGTGGTCTTGCGGCTGCGCTTTCGACCGCTGCGGGCTTGCTGCTGGCAATCTCGTCGGCGGTGTCGCACGACCTGATCAAGGGCTCGATCAACCCGAGCATCTCGGAGAAGGGCGAGCTTCTGGCGGCGCGGATCGCAATGGCCGTGGCCATCGTGGTTGCCACCTATCTGGGCCTCAACCCTCCGGGCTTTGCGGCGCAAACCGTGGCGTTGGCTTTCGGTCTGGCGGCGGCCTCGATCTTCCCGGCGCTGATGATGGGGATCTTCTCGACCCGCATCAACAACACCGGCGCGGTCGCGGGCATGCTGGCTGGTCTGACCGTCACCCTGGTCTACATCTTCCTGCACAAGGGCTGGCTGTTCATTCCGGGCACCAACTCGTTCACCGATGCAGACCCGCTGCTGGGTCCGATCAAATCGACCTCGTTCGGTGCGATCGGCGCCATGGTCAACTTCGGCGTCGCCTATGTGGTTGCCGGCATGACCAAGGAAACCCCGCAGGAGATCAAGGATCTGGTCGAAAGCGTGCGCATTCCCCGTGGTGCGGGCGCGGCTCAGGACCACTGAGCCGGATGCGGTCCGCGATGATGCATCACGGGCCGTTTCCCTCGACCAACTTTTCCCGCCCGGCTAAACCCCGGGCGGGGCTTTTCATTCAAGCGGACGGGCGAACCCATGGCGCTTTCACCTGAACAGATCACCCGGTTCCTGAAATCCGTGCACCCCTATGACGCGCTGCCTGTCGAGGAACTGGCCGACATCGCCGCCCGGATCGAAGCGCGTGAAATCCCAAAGGGAACCGTCATCTATCACCGCAGCGCGCAGTTGCCCGGCCTGTTCATCATCTACGAAGGCCAGGTCGAGATCACCGACGAAAACGGCGCGGTCGTATCCCATCTGGGCCTGCGCAACTCGTTCGGCGAACGTGGTCTGATGCGCGACGGGCGCGCGAAGACCACGGCAACGGCTGACGCGCCCTCGGTTCTGCTGATCATCCCAACTGTCCTGTTTTCCGATCTGCTCCAGCGTCACGTCGTCGTCGCCAAATTCTTCAATCGGGCCCGCCCCGCGCGGCCTGAACAGCAATCGCTGGCCACCACTCGTGTCGAGACCCTGATGGCGCGCAAGCCGGCCACATGCACCCCCGACACGACCGTTCAGGAAGCCGCGCGCCTGATGCGCGACCGGGGCATTTCGTCGGTCTGCATCACCGAGCGCGGCGCGTTGCGCGGCATTGCCACGGTTCGGGACCTGTCGGGCAAGGTCGTGGCGGGCGCCCTGCCCCCGACGACCCCGGTGTCACAGATCATGACCCCGGACCCGCTGACCCTGTCGCCCGGCGACATCGGCTCGGACGTGCTGCACGCGATGCTGGAACGCGGTATCGGCCATATCCCCATCACCGAGGGTGGGCGTCTGGTCGGAATGGTCACCCAGACCGACCTGACCCGGTTCCAGGCCGTCAGCTCGGCCGAGCTGGTCGGCCGCATCGCGCAGGCCGGGTCGGCGACCGAGATGGCCGCGGTCACGGCCGAGATCCCGAACCTGCTGGTGCAACTGGTGGCGGCGGGCAACCGGCACGAAATCGTCACCCGCCTGATCACCGACATCGCTGACGCCGCGACGCGCCGGCTGCTGGCGCTGGCCGAGCAGAAACTCGGCCCGGCGCCCGTCCCCTATCTTTGGCTGGCCTGCGGCTCGCAGGGGCGGCAGGAGCAGACGGGCGTGTCCGATCAGGACAATTGCCTGATGCTGGATGACAGCGTCACCGATGCCGACCTGCCCTATTTCGAGGCGCTGGCCAAATTCGTGTCCGGCGGGCTGGATACCTGCGGGTATTTCTATTGCCCCGGCGACATGATGGCGACCAATCCGCGCTGGCGGCAGCCGGTCCGGGTCTGGCGCGACTATTTCAACGGCTGGATCGCCAAGCCCAACCCCGAGGCGCAGATGCTGGCCTCGGTCATGTTCGACTTGCGCCCCATCGGCGGCCGGTTCGAGCTGTTTTCCGACCTGCAGGCCGAAACCCTGCGCGCGGCGCGGGCCAACTCGATCTTCGTGGCGCACATGATTTCGAATTCTCTGAAGCACACGCCGCCGCTGGGCCTGCTGCGCGGGATCGCCACGATCCGCTCGGGCGAGCATCGCAACACGCTGGATCTCAAGCACAACGGCGTGGTTCCCGTGGTCGATCTGGGCCGCGTCTACAGCCTGCAGGGTGAATTGACCGAGGTGAACACCCGCGCGCGCCTCAAGGCCGCCGAGGCCGCCGGGGTGCTCAGTCCGTCGGGCGCGCGGGACCTGCTGGATGCCTATGACCTGATCGCGGAAACCCGGTTGAACCATCAGGTCAAACAGATCAGGAATGGCGACAAGCCCGACAACTATCTTGCGCCGTCGGAATTGTCGGACTTTGAGCGAAGTCATCTTCGGGACGCGTTTGTCGTGGTAAAAACGATGCAATCCGCGGTCGGGCACGGCAAGGGGATGCTGGGGTAAAGCCCCAGGCCAGGAAGAACGGAGGAGGAAGATGTTTCTTGAGCTGATCGGCACGATCTTTGCGGGTTTTGCCATCGCGGGCCTCGTGATGGGTTTGAACCGGCTGACCGGTGGCCGCCTGCCGAAATGGTCGGCTCCGGTTGCGGCCGGTTTGGGCATGATCGCAGTCACGATCATCAGCGAGTATTCGTGGTACGACCGCACCCGTGACGCCCTGCCCGAGGGCCTGACCGTCGTGCAGGAGGTCGAAAGCCGCGCGCTCTATCGCCCCTGGACCTATGCGGTGCCGTATGTCGACCGGTTCGCGGCCGTCGATACGGCCTCGTTGCGGACCAATGCGCAGGTGCCGGATCAGCGCCTGATCGACCTGTACTTCTTTGGCCGCTGGGCGCCGGTATCCAAGATGCCGATCGCTGTGAACTGCGCCGAGCACAGCCGTGCAAGTCTGGCGGATGGGGCCGAGTTCTCGGATGACGGGCGTCTGGTCGGTGCCGATTGGGTGCCGGTTGGCGCGGATGATCCGGTGGTCTCAGCCACTTGTGAGGCCTGACCATGCTGACCCGCCTGAGCCTGCGCCTGAGAATTTTTCTGTTCTTTTGCTTGCTTGCCGCGGGAGGCATCGCCATCACCCTGATCGCGCTTTGGCTTGGCCTGCGCCGGGCCGACCCCGCGGACATGACCAGCGCCTTCGTGTTCAGCGGCCTGCTTATCTCGTTTGGCTTGCTTGGGCTGGTCGCTGGTGTCTGGCTGCTGTTCGACGACAACGTAGCAAAGCCGATCGAACGCCTGTCGGCGCAGCTGCGTGCGCGTGCACATGCGGAGGTGGATACCGATCTTGACCTGCAGGCGGCACGCTATCTGGGTGATCTGGCTCCCGCCGCCGCCAGCCTTGCCGAACGACTGGCCACCACCGCCCTGTCCACCGCCGAAGCCGTTGCCGCCGAAACCGCGCATCTCGCGTCAGAGAAGGAACGTCTGACCGCGCTTCTGTCCGAGATCCCGGTCGCGATGCTGCTGGCGGGGCCAAACCATCAGATCGTTCTGTATGACGCGCAGGCCGCCGAGGTTCTGGCGCAGATCGCCCATCCCCGCTTGAACGCCTCGCTGTTCGACTATCTCGAACGCAAACCTCTGCTGGACGCTTATGAGAAGCTGGGGAAAACCGGCATGGATGTCTATTGCACCCTCGCCAGCGTGGACGGGCGCCAAACCTACACGGCACGCATGAAACCGCTGGGCGATGCGCCGGGCTATATGCTGATCTTCGAAGACAGCGTCGCCCGCATTCCGCCAGAGGCCGCGCGCCCTCTGGTCTATGATTTCGATCTTCTGGACACCCCAGGCGACGAGGCGTTCGAAAACCGCCCGCTATCGCAACTGTGCTTTGTGGTCTTCGACACCGAAACCACCGGTTTGCTGCCGCACAAGGACGAGATCGTGCAGATCGGCGCCGTCCGTGTCGTCAAGGGGCGCATCGTCGAGGGCGAGCGGCTGGACACGCTGGTCAATCCGGGCATTCCGATCCCACCCGCTTCGACCAAGGTTCACAAGGTCAGTGACCGTATGGTGCAGGACGCGCCCGATATCGCGCAAGCCGGGCGCATGTTCCACCACTTCGCCCGTGATGCCGTGATCGTGGCGCATAACGCACCATTCGACATGGCGTTTCTGCGCCGTCATGCCAAGCGCATGGAAGTGACTTGGGATCACCCCATCCTGGACACGGTTCTGCTGTCAGCGGTCCTTTTCGGAGCCAGCGAAACCCATACGCTCGACGCTTTGTGCGAAAGACTGGGCGTGGAAATCCCCGAGACGCTCCGCCACACGGCTTTGGGGGATGCGGTTGCGACGGCTGAAGCATTGGTGCGGATGCTGCCGATGCTGGCTGCACGCGGTATGCAGACATTCGGCGACGTGATCGCAGAAACCCGCAAGCACGGTCGGCTGCTGGAAGACCTGAACTGAATCAGCCTATTGATCGCGATACAGCTTTTCGTGGACAATTCTGCTGCGGCATGGCACCCCGTGCCCGGCCACCAAACGAGCGCGCGATGACCGAAAGAACATTCAAACCCGGACCCGATCAAAGCATGGCCTTCCGCGAGGCTCTCGGGTGCTTTGGCACTGGTGTGACGGTCGTCACGACCAGCACCCCGGACGGTCCCTCGGCCATCACCGTCAACTCGTTTGCATCAGTGTCGCTGGATCCACCATTGGTCCTGTGGTGTCTGGCAAAAGAGTCGAACCGTTACGGGGCCTTTCAAGCAGCGCAACATTACTCGATCCATGTCGTGGCCGAGGATCAGCAGGATCTGGCCCTTCGTTTTGCCCGCAATGGCCTCGATTTCTCGCATGCAGACTGGTCCCCGGATCACAAAGGTCGGCCGCAGCTGAGCCAGTGTCTGGCCCGATTTGACTGCACATTGTCTGCCCGCCACGAGGCCGGGGATCATCTGATTCTCGTGGGAGAGGTCGAACAGGTCATGTACCGCACCGGCAAAGGCTTGATCTTCAAGCGCGGACAGTTCGGCGGTTTTGCCGACCTTTTGTAATTACTCGTCCAATGACCCGTGCACGGCAAAGGCCTCCAACTCGGCCTCTTGCGGCGTGATCACGCGAAACGCCTCGTGAACGCCGGACTCGGTCAGGCTGCGGGCAACGGTCAGCAGGGTGTTGGGGGCATGATCGTCACACATCTCGGACATATGGGCCAGCTCGGCCCGGGCCACGTCCAGCGCCGCCTCGACCGAGGGCGCGCCGTAAAGGCGCACGAAATGCTCGGCCAGGTTGGTGGCCAGCCGCTCCATCTCGGCCGGTTCGATCTGCGTCACCGCCACGAAGGTCACGCGCCCGAAGGTTTCAAGCCCCAGCCACCCGTTGGCAAAGGCTTGACGCGCCTTGCCGGCCAGGTCTGCCTCGCCCCAGTTCGAAAACTCGAACCCGCCCGAGATGCACCACTCGCCCGTTCGGGCGGGTGAGTGAAAGACGTTCAGGTCGCTTTCGTCGAAATGAATGGCGCGGGCCAGGTTCAATGGGCGTCCTCCAACAGACGGGTCAAGGGAACAAGCTGCGTATCCGCACCGTTCCGCAACAGCATGCCGAACCGCTCATCGGCCCCGAGAAACACGCCGCGATCACCATAGGGCTCTCCGACGCCCTGCAGCAAGCCCATCCATTCCCCGTGCAACGGCGCGTTGCCATCCTCGAACCAGCGGTTCAGCCAGGTCAGCATGTGACGCGACCAGCTTTCGACCAGCTGCACCGGGGACACTTCCGCGCAGCCTTCGTCATACAGGGCCGTCACATCGGGCGACTTGCCGGGCTCGTCCCCGGTTTGCAGCAAGGCCAGTTCCCAGCCGACGACCAGCCAGTCGGGATAGGTTTCCGGATCCGAGGTCGACGCGGCCACACGAAACCGGCCACAGCGGGCCCCGTTGACAAAAATCGGCCCGTCCCACCCCAGATGAACCGCCACCTCGGGCGGAGCCAGCGCGCCCAGCGCGTTCTGGAACCCGACGGCGCACAGCGGCAGCATGGCCATGGCGTCCTGCAAGGGCACCTCGGGCGCAAATACGATGGCCGCGCGCAGGCGATCCGCCTGGATGTTGAAGACGACGCTGCCCGCATCGCAGCCCAGCGCCGCCATGGCCTGCGCATGGTCGAACGGGTCTTCCCCACCCTGCACCGGGTGCCCGGACAGCAATGGGGGAAAGACCGGCTGTGTCATGCCTTGCCCGCGGCGATCAGGTCGCGGGCGATCTTGCGGAAGGCCTCGGCCTGCGGGCTGTCGGGTTTGCTGACCACGATCGGCGCCCCGCCATCGGCGGCCACGCGGATATCCAGATGCAGCGGGATTTCCCCCAGCAACGGCACGCCCAATTCGGCGGCTTCGGCGGCGACGCCCCCATGGCCGAACACGTGTTCCTCGTGCCCGCAGTTCGAGCAGATATGCGTGGACATGTTCTCGATCATGCCGACGATCGGCGTCTTCAGCTGGCGGAACATGTCGATGCCCTTGCGCGCGTCGATCAGGGCCACGTCCTGCGGGGTCGAGACGACGATGGCCCCGTCCACCTTGAACTTTTGGCTCAGCGTCAGCTGCACGTCACCGGTGCCGGGCGGCAGGTCGACGATCAGCACGTCCAGTGCGCCCCACTGCACCTGGCTCATCATCTGCTGCAGCGCGCCCATCAGCATCGGGCCACGCCAGACCACCGCCTGACCTTCGTTGGTCATCAACCCCATCGACATCATGGTGACGCCGTGATTACGCAGCGGCAGGATGGTTTTGCCATCGGGGCTGGCGGGTCGCCCGGACACGCCCAGCATGCGCGGCTGCGAAGGGCCGTAGACATCAGCATCCAGCAATCCAACGCGCCGCCCTTCGGCCGCCAGCGCACAGGCCAGGTTGGCCGAAACGGTCGACTTTCCGACCCCGCCCTTGCCCGAGGCCACCGCGATGATCCGGTCAACCCCCGGCACCGCCTGCGGCCCGGTCTGCGACGGCTTGGGCTTGGGCTTCAAATCCGGCGGCGCCTTGTCGGAATGCGCGGTCAGCAGGGCCGAGACCTTGGCCACCCCGTCGACCATCTGCGCCGCCTTTTCGGCGGTGGCGCGCACCGGCTCCATCTTTTCGGCGTACTTGGGGTCGATCTCGAGAACGAAGCGCACGGTGTCGCCCTCGACATTCAGCGCGCGGACCACGCCCGCGCTGACGATGTCCTGCCCCGAAACCGGGTCGGTGATCTTTTTCAGGTTCGCCAGAACCGCGTCGCGGATGCTCATGCGTCGCCGTCCTTGATCTGGCCTGTCACCACGTGTTCGACATCCAGCCCGTTGATCGTCAGGACCATCTTGGCCTCAAAGCTTTTGCCCGCCGGATCGCCCGCCTTGCGCAGCGCATCTTCGATGGCCTGCTGGCTGGTCACGCCAACCTGTTTGAGGAATTTGCGCATCGACATGTTGTAATCGCCGCTCATCGCCGTGTGTCTCCGTCTTGTTCGTTCATTTGACGCATTCGCCCTGTCACCGTTAGGCTGGGCCATGCGCTTTGTTCTTTTGTGCCTGAGCCTGACGCTCTTCGCCAGCCCCTCTTGGTCGCAGGAGGAGATTGGTCTGGCCGCGCCGGACGATGTCGCACGCTCGGGTCTTTTGAAACATATTCTTCCGCGCTTCTCGCTCAAGACCGGAATCCGGGTTGTCGCGGAGGAAGGTGGCGCGATGGTTCTGGCGGTCGGGCCACCGGGACAGCCGGTGTTTCAGCGCGGCGGCGACATCTATCACCTGCGCGTTCAGGACGACCCGCGGCAGGCCCGCTTTCAGGATTGGCTGTTGTCCGACGTGGGCAAACGCACCGTCGAAAGTTTTGCACCGACCGAGGGCGGCCCGTTCTCGGCCAGTTTCGAAACGGTCGCTGCGCCCGAGTCGGATACCATCGAAGGCGACGCCTTGCTGGGTGAAAAGCTGTCGCTGACCCATTGCGGGCGCTGTCATGTGATCGGCCCTCAGAACCGGATGAACGGGTTGGGCTCCACGCCGTCCTTCGCGGTGCTGCGCGCGATGCCGGACTGGTCGAACCGGTTCCAAGCGTTCTTTGCCCTGAATCCGCACCCGTCCTTTACCCAGATCGAAGGGATCACTGCGCCCTTCAACCCCGAACGCCCCCCGCCCATTCACCCACTGAGGCTGACGCAAGACGAGCTTGAGGCCATTCTGGCCTATGTCTCGGCCATCCGCGCGGCCGACCTGGGGGCGCCGCTCAAGCTTCAGTGATCCTTGCGCTTGCTGAAGTAGTCATCTGTGGTAACGACCTTGGGCTTGGGCTTTGAGGTAAATGGGTTATTCTCGCTGTGGAACTGCGCCTGGACACGGCAATCGTCACACATCTGGATCATCCTCGCCTGCTCGGACGAGGCAAACATCGGGTGGCTGCCGGCCAGCTTCTCCATGATCCGCTCGACCGTCGATTTCACACCGAACAGTCCACCGCATTCGATGCAGGCAAAGGGCTCTTCCTCGTTCAGAACACGCGGCGACAGCGCACGGTCGCTCAGGTCCAGTTCGGGCACCAGGATGATCGCGCTTTCGGGACAGATGGTCTTGCACAGCCCGCATTGCAGGCAGGCATCCTGCTGAAAGTTCAGCTGTGGCATGTCGGGGTTGTCGATCAATGCGCCTGACGGGCACAGCGACACGCAACTCAGGCAAAGGGTGCAGGCTTCGGTGTCCACCGCCACCGCGCCATAGGGCGCGCGTTCCGGCAGGGGCAGCGGCTGAGACGCATCGGGGCGCAGCGCCTGCGCCGCCAACCGCGTGATCTGGCGCCGGTTGCCCAGCGGCAGCACCGGTTGGGCCAGAGGCTGCGGCACGTCCTGCGCATAGAGCAGATCGGCCAGCGCATCGGGATCGGATTCGTCGATCACTCCGACGACGTCCGCTCCGGCGATGGCCAGCGCCAGCGGCAGTTCGCGGTCCAACGCATCCCGCTCGGTCGTCGGGGCCAGCAGGATGTCGACCCGGGCAAAGCCATGAGCCAAGGCAGCCAGCATCTCGGCATGTCCAAAGCCGGACACCACACCCAGCTCCAGCGGAATCACATCGGCGGGCAGCCCGCGCCCGAACCGCGCGGCCAGCCGGATCATCTCGGCCCCGTGGGCATCATGTACCAACAGGCGCGGGGCGCTCCCTCCGGCCCGACGGTAGGTCGCCGCCAAGGTCTGCATCCGCGCCAACAGGGCCGCCACCGGCGGATCCTCATAGCTGATCGCGGTCGAGGGGCACAGGGCCGCGCATTCACCGCAGCCCGCGCAGACCATCGGGTCGAAGGCCACGTGGTCTCCTGCCGGAGTGATGGCCCCGGTGGGGCAGATGTCCAGACAGTTGGAACAGCCCACCTGCCCGGCCCGCGAATGGGCGCACAGGGTTTCTTCGAGCCGGACATACAGCGGCTTTTCGAAGGTCCCGACCAGCTGCGCCGCGTCAAAGGCCAACCGGGCAACCGCCACCGCATCGCGCGGATCGGCGCGCAGGTAGCCTTCGCGCTTGTCGGGGGCCGTCACGAAGGGCGTACCCCCCGCCAGATCGATCAGCACATCGCAGGCCGACACCGCACCGTCGCGCGGCGGGGTCCAGGCAAAGGGACCGCGTCCGGCCGGATCAATCTGCTGCAACGCATCCAACCGCAGGGTGAACCCGCCCAGCGCCCCCGAGACCGACCGGACCCGCGCGCGCACCACGTCATAGGCCCGGCTGTCAGGCTGCGCCTCATCGGTGACGACCACCGTCACCGCCATCGTGTCCGACAGTCGCTGTGCAAGGTCAAACGCAACCTCACCCGGCCCGATGATGCAGGCGGTGCCTTCGCTGATGACATCCACGCTGGGCGTGATCGGCTGTTGCAACAGAGCCTCGGCCGCCAGCGCCGCCATCTTGGGCATCGCCGACCGCCCTTGCTCGGACCAGCCGGCCCGGTCGCGCAGATCGACAAAGCCGGGGTGATCCACGCCCAGTTCCTCGGCCAGTTCTTGAAACACTTGGGCTTCTTGACCGCAGGCGATGACGATCTGGTCATCCGACTGCATCAGCTTGGCCGCAGCGGTCAGTTCGGAGGTGCACAGCGCCGTGTGGACCCTGCTGCATTCAGCACCGCAGGCGTCCGATATCCCCTGCCCGTCCTGGGCCTGACTTCCGGCGCAATCGCACAAGACCAATTTGGTGACCATGTTCCCCCCGCATCTCTTCCTTGCCCCTAACCTTAGACCCAAACGCCGCCCATGCAACGTGTGGCGGCCGGTTCTGGTCAGAAACTCTGCCTCGCCCGCCAAAGTCGGCTGATCGTCGCCGCGACCCATTTGCGACGATTTTTTTCCAGATCACGACCATTTCAGGCCGCTGCGGACTTGGCACGTGGCCCATTTGTGTACCATAGTGAACCTAAGGGAAAGCAGGGGAGAGCTTTTCCGGGGAGGATCAAAGTGGCCGAGGCCGCAAAACAGATCGAAATGCCGGTTGGCGTCGTCGTGCGCAAGACACCGGGGGTCACACGCTGGGCCCGGTGGAATTGGCGCGCGGTCGCGGTGCTGCCTGGCGCCCCGCCGGCTGACTGGGTTGAACTGCGCCGCGAGGGCGATGCGGTCGAATACCACGCTGCCACCCTGTCCTTGAAACTCTGGTCCGACGAAACCGAGGCCTATATGGCCAATCTCTCGGACAGCCAGCCATCGCTGTATCTTGTCCTGCGTGACGATGCCGAAGGTGATCGCCCGCTGAACGCGTTTCTGATCACAGCGTCACCTTATGAAGGGCAGGACTATGCCGATACCGGCGAAGAGATCGTGGAAAAGATCCCTATGACCGAAGGCTTGATCGCCTGGGTGCGCGATTTCACTGTGGCCCATCACCGCGATGAGGTGTTCGTCAAACGCCGCCGCGACAAGAAACGGGTGGATCTTGTAGAAGATGGCAAGGGCGATGCGCGCATCCGCCAGACCTCGGATGTCTACCGCGCCCCGCGGAGGGCCGTACAATGAGCACCCGGCAGGATTTCTGGTCTCGCCGCAAGGCCGCCGTGCAGGCCGAAGCGCATGCCGAACAAGAGGCCCTGACCGCGCAGGAGATCGCCGCGCAGCAAGCCGAACTGGAAGAAAAGACCGACGCCGAGATTTTGGCCGAGCTTGACCTGCCCGACCCGGACCTGCTGCAGGCGGGCGACGATGTTTCGGGCTTCATGGACAAGGCCGTGCCGGACCGTCTGCGCCGCCGCGCCTTGCGGCGCTTGTGGCGGTTGAACCCGGTACTGGCGAATGTGGACGGGCTGGTCGATTACGGTGAGGACTACACCGACGCCGCCTGCGTGGTCGAAAACCTGCAGACGGCTTACCAGGTGGGCAAAGGCATGTTGCGCCATATCGAGGCGTTGGCCGAGCAGAAGGAAGCCGAGGAACACCCGGTCGAGGCCGAAGCCGAGCCGACTACCGAAACGCCCGAGCCTGAAGCCGAGCCCGCGCCCCCTGTCGAAGTGGCAGACGCCATCCAACCGGATGAGGACGAACGCCCCCCGGCCCCGCGGCGCATGAAATTCGAATTCGAAGGATGACCCGATGAACATTCGCGACCCGCAGACGTTCGAGATTTCCCCCGAGGACCGTCTGCGCGCGGATTTCTACAACTTTCTGGGCCTGCTTCTGGCAACACCACCCGACCAGACCCTGCTGAGCCAGATCGCGGCGTTGTCGGGGGACGAGACCGATCTAGGCCAGGCCATTCAGGCCATGGCCCGCGTGGCCAAAGTGACCAAGCCCGAAGCGGCCGAGCGCGAGTTCAACGCATTGTTCATCGGGCTGGGGCGCGGAGAACTGCTGCCCTATGCCAGCTTCTACCTGACCGGGTTCCTGAACGAGAAACCGCTGGCGCAGCTGCGCAACGACATGGCGGCGCGGGGCATCACCCGGGCGGCAAACGTGTTCGAACCCGAAGACAACATCGCCTCGTTGATGGAGATGATGGGCGGCATGATCGTCGGCCGTTTCGGCGGCCCGGCCGCGTTGGAAGATCAAAAGACGTTCTGGAACAAGCATATCGGCCCCTGGGCCGAGCACTTTTTCTCGGACCTGGAAGCAGCCGAACATTCGGTTCTCTATGCCTCGGTCGGCACAGCCGGCCGGGTCTTCATGGAGATCGAACGCGAGGCCTTCCGCATGACGACGCACTAGGCGGCCGTCATTCGCTGGCGTCCGGTGGGCGCTGAACCGCAAATGGGAAAGGAGGATCCCATGAGCAAGACCAAGGAGACCGGCGCCAGCCGCCGCGACTTCCTGAAACTGGCGGGCACCGCGGCCCCGGCAGCCGTTGCAGCGGCCAGCCTGGGAACCGAGGCCGAAGCGGCCGAGCAACCCTCGGACGAGACCCGCATTCAGGACACGGCGCACACCCGCGCCTATTTCGACAGCGCGCGCTTCTAGGCCGCCCCGGCGACGCCCGGCGCAGGTCCGGACGTGGTCACACTCGGCTGACGGTTGCGATTGGCCCCGACGTCGATTTCGAAACACCAAGCCAGCCATGATCAACATGGCCAGCAAGGGAGGAAGGAAATGCTTAGGAAAAAGACCAACGGGGTTGCGAGACGCCCCCAGCGGACAAGTATCCTGTCCCAAATCGGCGAAAAGAGCGTCGATCGCCGCGCGTTCCTGCGTGGCTCGGGCCTGACGATCGGCGGCCTGGCCGCGATCAGCGCCACGGGTGGAACCGTGTCGCCCGCCAGCGCCCAGACCGCAGCCAACACGGCTGTCGAGAACATCAAATCCGTCTGCACGCATTGCTCGGTCGGATGTACCGTGGTTGCCGAAGTGCAGAACGGTGTCTGGATCGGGCAGGAACCCGGTTGGGACAGCCCGTTCAACTTGGGCGCTCACTGTGCCAAGGGGGCCGCTGTCCGTGAACACGCCCATGGCGAACGCCGCCTGAAATACCCGATGAAGAAAGAGGGTGGCGAGTGGAAGCGCATCAGCTGGGAACAGGCGATCGACGAGATCGGCGATGGCATGATGAGCATCCGCGAGGAAAGCGGGCCTGACAGCGTCTATTGGTTGGGTTCGGCCAAGCACAACAACGAACAGGCCTATCTGTTCCGCAAGTTCGCGGCCTACTGGGGTACCAACAACGTGGACCACCAGGCGCGGATCTGCCACTCGACCACCGTTGCGGGTGTTGCGAATACATGGGGCTACGGCGCCATGACCAACAGCTACAACGACATCCACAATTCCAAGGCGATCTTCATCATCGGCGGCAACCCGGCGGAGGCGCACCCCGTCTCGCTGCTGCATGTTCTGCGCGCGAAAGAGCAGAACAACGCCCCGCTGATCGTCTGCGATCCGCGCTTTACGCGCACCGCGGCCCATGCCGACGAATATGTCCGATTCCGCCCTGGCACCGACGTGGCGCTGATCTGGGGCATCCTGTGGCACATCTTCGACAACAGCTGGGAAGACAAAGAGTTCATCCGCACCCGTGTCTGGGGCATGGACCAGATCCGCGAGGAGGTCGCTAACTGGACCCCTGAAGAGACCGAGCGCGTCACCGGCGTGCCGGGATCGCAGCTCAAGCGCGTGGCGCGGACGCTGGCCAACAACCGTCCCGGCACCGTGATCTGGTGCATGGGCGGCACCCAGCACACCAACGGCAACAACAACACGCGCGCCTATTGCGTGCTGCAGCTGGCGTTGGGCAACATGGGCACTTCTGGTGGCGGCACCAACATCTTCCGCGGCCATGACAACGTGCAGGGCGCAACCGATCTGGGCGTTCTGTCCCACACCCTGCCCGGCTATTACGGCCTGTCCGCAGGCGCATGGGGTCACTGGGCCCGCGTCTGGGGCGAGGAACCGGAGTGGCTGGCTGGCCAGTTCGCAATGGTCAAGGACAAGGACGGCAAGGACAAGTCGCTGCAGAACGAACGGGGCATCCCGGTTTCGCGCTGGATCGACGGTGTTCTGGAAGATCCCGAGAACATGGATCAGCCCAACAACGTCCGCGCCATGGTTCTGTGGGGCCACGCGCCCAACTCGCAGACCCGGATGGTCGAAATGAAGACGGCGATGGAAAAGCTGGACATGCTGGTCGTGATCGACCCGTATCCCACCGTTTCCGCGGTCTTGCATGACCGGACCGATGGCGTCTATCTGCTGCCGGCCTGCACGCAGTTCGAAACCCGTGGCTCGGTCACGGCCTCGAACCGCTCGCTGCAGTGGCGCGACAAGGTGGTCGATCCGCTGTTCGAAAGCCTGCCGGACGAGGTCATCATGGCCAAGTTCGCCAACAAATTCGGCTGGGCGGATCGGTTCTTCCGCAATATCGAGATGGAGGACCCCGAAACCCCGAATGTCGAAAGCATCACGCGCGAGTTCAACGCGGGGCTGTGGACGATCGGCTATACCGGTCAGTCGCCAGAGCGGATCAAAAGCCATATGGCCAACCAGCACACGTTCGACAGAACGACGCTGCAGGCGGTGGGCGGTCCGAATGACGGCGAATACTACGGTCTGCCGTGGCCCTGCTGGGGCACCGCCGAGATGGGGCATCCGGGGACGCCAAACCTCTATGACATGTCCAAACCGGTGGCCGAGGGCGGCCTGACCTTCCGCGCGCGTTTCGGCGTCGAGCGTGACGGTCAGAACCTGCTGGCCGAAGGGGTCTACAGCGTCGGCTCGGAAATCCAGGACGGATACCCCGAGTTCACGATGCAGATGCTGATGGATCTGGGCTGGGATGGCGACCTGACGGCCGAGGAACGCGCGGCCATCGACGCCGTGGCCGGGCCCAAGACCAACTGGAAGACCGACCTGTCGGGCGGCATCCAGCGGGTGGCCATCAAGCATGGCTGTGCGCCCTTCGGCAACGCCAAGGCCCGCACCGTGGTCTGGACCTTCCCGGATCCGATCCCGCTGCACCGCGAACCGCTGTACACGCCGCGGCGCGATCTGGTGGCCGACTATCCCACCTACGAGGACCGCCAGGCCTATCGCCTTCCGACCTTGTATGCTTCGATCCAGAAGAACGACTTTTCAAAGGATTACCCGATAATCCTAACGTCAGGTCGTCTGGTCGAATATGAAGGCGGCGGCGACGAGACACGGTCGAACCCGTGGCTGGCCGAGCTGCAGCAGGACATGTTCGTCGAGATCAATCCGCGTGACGCCAACAACCTTGGCATTCGCGACGGATCGCAGGTCTGGGTCGAAGGTCCCGAGGGCGGCAAGGTCAAGGTGATGGCGATGCTGACCGAAAGGGTCGGTGCCGGCGTGGCCTTCATGCCCTTCCACTTTGGCGGCCATTTCCAGGGCGCGGACCTGAGGGAGAAATACCCGAAAGGCGCCGACCCGTACGTGCTGGGTGAAAGCACCAACACCGCCCAGACCTATGGCTATGATTCAGTGACCCAGATGCAGGAGACCAAAGCGACTCTCTGCAAGATCTGGGCGGCGTAAGGAGGACGACAATGGCTAGAGCAAAGTTTCTCTGCGACGCTGAACGCTGCATCGAGTGCAACGCCTGCGTGACCGCGTGCAAGAACGAACACGAGGTCCCTTGGGGCATCAACCGCCGCCGGGTGGTGACGATCAATGACGGCAAGCCGGGTGAACGTTCGATCTCGGTCGCCTGCATGCATTGTTCGGATGCGCCCTGCATGGCTGTGTGCCCGGTCGACTGCTTCTATCAGAACGAAGAAGGCGTCGTCCTGCACTCCAAGGACCTGTGCATCGGCTGCGGCTATTGCTTCTATGCGTGCCCGTTCGGCGCGCCGCAATACCCGCAGGCCGGCAACTTCGGATCGCGCGGCAAGATGGACAAATGTACCTTCTGCGCCGGCGGTCCCGAGGAAACGCACTCGACCGCAGAGTTCGCCAAATACGGACGCAACCGGATCGCCGAGGGCAAACTGCCCATCTGCGCCGAGATGTGTTCGACCAAGGCCCTGCTCGCCGGTGACGGTGACGTGGTCTCGGCCATCTACCGCGAACGCGTCGTGGCGCGTGGGTTCGGCTCGGGCGCCTGGGGTTGGGGCACGGCTTACGACCAGAAGGACGGCTGAGACCTCAGCCTGACAACACGGGTGACCCGCGCAGGTGGGTCACTCGATTTTGGATTGATACCGAGGTTCCGATGCTGCGCATTTTTCTGGCTTTGACGTTGACACTTGGGATCGCGCACGGCGCGCTTGCACAGGACACGACCGGCACAGACGAACCAACCGCTGCCCCGCGCGCGCAGACCGGTGGCGCCACGACGCTCGAGGATATTCTGGCCCGGCAACGCGGCGAAAAGGTCGACAACAGCTATCGCGCACAGAATACCGGGCAAGGCAATGCCGAAGGGCTGCTGGGTCAGTTGGGCACGCGCGGCGTAGCCTCAGACAGTGATGTGTATCGCGCCATCCGCTATGGCTCAGCCGATATCACCGTGTCGACAAAGGGGCCGGCTGCTGGCGTGCTGATCCAGGACGGCGGCATGTGGTGGTGGACTTTCCGCACCGGTCCGCTGCGCGAATACGGAACCTATATTCTGGGTGGGATGCTGGTCGTTCTGCTGTTGTTTTTCCTGATCCGAGGCCGCATCCGCATCGATGGCGAGAAAACAGGCCGTACGGTCACCCGGTTTTCAGGATTTGAAAGGTTCGGGCACTGGCTGTTTGCCGGCTCGTTCCTGATACTTGGATTGACCGGTCTGCTGACGCTCTACGGCCGGGATTTCCTGATCCCACTGTTCGGCAAGGAAGGGTTCGCCACCATCGCGCAAGGCTGCAAGTGGTTGCACAACAATCTGGCTTGGGCCTTCATGCTGGGATTGGTCATCATCACCGTGAACTGGATCGCCCACAACATCCCCAACCGGACTGATCTGAAATGGCTGGCGGCGGGCGGCGGATTGTTCACCAAAGGCAGCCACCCCCCGGCCAAGAAATTCAACGCCGGTCAAAAGATCATTTTCTGGCTATGCATCCTGCTGGGCGTCTCGATCAGCCTGTCGGGCCTGTCGCTGCTGTTCCCGTTCGAGCTTCCGATGTTCGCCAAGACTTTCTCGGTCGCCAACGCGACCGGGTTGCCCCAACTGATGGGGTTGGACCTGCCCACGCAGATGTCTCCACAGGAAGAGATGCAATATGCCCAGATCTGGCATGTCATGGTCGCCTATGCCTTCATCGCCATCATCCTAGCCCATATCTACCTCGGCTCGGTCGGCATGGAGGGCGCGTTTGACGCCATGGGTACCGGCGAGGTCGAAGAGCAATGGGCGCGCGAGCACCATTCGCTGTGGCTGGAAGAGGTAAAGGCGCAGGAGGCCAGCGACGCCGCGGCCTCGCCTGCCGAATAGATGCGCGGGCTGGCTTTGGCGCTGGCCCTGCTGCCGCTGCCGTTGGCGGCAGATTTCTACACGCTCAAGGGCCATGGCGGACCGATCATGGACATCGCCACAGCCCCGGACGGGCGCATTGCCACCGCCAGTTTCGACAATTCCGTGGGCCTGTGGTCCGGGCAGCAGCCGGACTGGCTGGAAGGTCACGAGGCTGCCGTGAACGCGGTTGTTTTCAACGGCACCGCGATCTATTCGGCCGGCGACGACTTTACCCTGCGCCGTTGGCCCGGTGGACAGGTCGTTGGTCAGCACAAGGGCAAGGTCGTCGGCCTTGCTGCCTCAAAGACCCTTGTGGCGACTGCCAGTTGGGATGGGACCATCGGCCTGTGGCCAACCCAAGGCGGTGCGGCCAAGCTGCTGGGCCCGACGGGCAGCGGCGTCAACGCGGTGGCCTTCGCGCCGGACGGACGGTCGCTGTACTCCGCCGGGGTCGACGGCAGCTTGCGGGTCTGGGACGTGACGACCGGGGCCGAAACCGCGCGACTGGTCGAGCATGGTTTCGGCATCAACGAACTGGTCCTGAACGCGCAAGACGGTTGGATCGCATATGGCGCGGTCGATGGCGTAACCCGCATTCTGGACCTGACCACCGGGGCCGAGCGTGATTTCACGTTGGACCGCCGCCCGATCCTTGCGCTCGCCCTCAGCCCGGATCGGTCACTGCTGGCGGTGGGCGATGGTGAGGGCTACATCATGGTCATCGACACGCAGAACTGGCGGATTGCGCAGGATTTCCGGGCAACGCTACGCGGCCCGGTCTGGGCACTGGCCTTTTCCCCCGATGGAGAGAACCTGCACGCAGGCGGGCTGGATCAGGCCATGTACAGCTGGCCGGTGGCCGCGCTGGGGTCACAGGAACGGATGGCCAGCCAAGAGCCGAGTTTCCTGAAGGACCCCGAAGAAATGCAAAACGGAGAACGGCAGTTCGCCCGGAAATGCTCGATCTGCCACAGCCTGACGCCGGACGATCAGCGCCGGGCCGGACCGACCCTGCATGGCGTATTCGGGCGTCAGGCCGGGACACTGCCTGGCTACATCTACTCGGAAACGCTGCAAGGGTCTGATATCATTTGGAACGAACAGACGATAAACGCTCTTTTCGATCAGGGACCGGACCACTACATTCCGGGGTCGAAGATGCCGATGCAGCGGATCGCGCAGGCGCAGGACCGCACCGACCTGATTGAATTTCTGCGCAGCGCGACAGCGCCCGCAGACTAAGCCGGAGGATAAGATGAAAGCCTTTCTTGCAGCTGCCGCCGCAATGGTCGTCATTACTGCCGCCGCACCGATGGTATTGCAGCAACTCGGACACTCAGCGGCCGAGACACAGACCGGCTCCTCGGTGCGACTAGACTGAATGTCCGAATTCCTGACCACACGAGAGTTGGCGGACCTGCTGCGCATTGGCGAACGCAAGGCCTATGATCTGGCGTCTTCGGGCGAAGTGCCCTGCGTGAAAGCGATGGGCAAACTTCTCTTTCCCCGGGCCGAGGTACTGGCCTGGCTCAATGCGTCGCGTACCGGGCCGGACACGGTCAAGCCGCCCCTGCCCGACATCGTGGCTGGCAGCCATGACCCCCTTTTGGATTGGGCGCTCCGCGAAAGCGGCTCGGGGTTGGCCACCTATTACGACGGCTCATTCGACGGGCTGAACCGCCTTGCGCGACGTGACGCACAAGCCGCGGTACTGCACATCCATGAACCAAGCGGGTTCAACGTCAATTCCGTCCGCGATGCGCTGGGAGAGGCGCCCGCGGTACTGTACGAGGTCGCAAGCCGCCAGCGCGGCCTGTTGCTGGCCCCCGGGGTTCAGGGAATTTCCGATTTTGGTGATCTGAAAGGCCGCCGTGTCGTGCTGCGCCAAGACAGTGCCGCCAGTCAGCACTTGTTCGATGCCCAGTTGCGAAGCTGCGGTCTGAGCCGCGCCGATCTTCACGCCCTGCCGACTTGCGCCCGCACCGAAGAGGAACTGGCAATCGCTCTGCATGACCGGAAGGCCGAGGCAGGATTCGGCATCGGAGCCTTGGCGCGCCTCTACGGGTTGGGCTTCATTCCGACCCATTCCGAACGTCTCGACCTCGCCATCTGGCGGCGGTCCTGTTTCGATCCGCCGATGCAGAAACTGCTGACTTTTTTGGGAACGGACAAATTCAGGCGTCGCGCAGATGAATTGGGCGGATACGATCTGTCCGGCTTGGGACAGATCCATCACAACGGCGCAAGTGACTGACCGGCCCTATTGCTGCGCGTTCGGAAAAAAGAGCTGCTCACCGTTCAATTTGTACGCCGCGATCGCTTCCTGACCGTCGGGGCCAGTGAGCCAGTCGATGAACCTTCTTCCCGCGGCCGCCCGGACCCGCGGATGTTTTTCGGGGTTCACGAGGATCACTCCGTATTGATTGAACAACCGAGGATCGCCTTCGACCAGAACCTCAAGGTTTCCCTTGTTGCCGAACGACAGCCATGTGGCCCTATCGGTCAGAGCATAGGCATCCATGCCCGCAGCCAGGTTGAGCGTCGCACCCATGCCCGACCCGGTCTCGCGGTACCACTCGCCCGAAGACAAGGTCGGGTCCGTTCCGGACAGGCTCCAAAGAGCCTTCTCCGCCTTGTGGGTCCCGCTGTCATCCGCGCGCGACGCGAACGGAGCTTTGGCCTGCGCGATCGCTGCCAACGCGGCCACTGCGTCGTCGCCGCCTTTGATCTTGGCCGGGTCCGATTTCGGCCCCACCAAGACAAAATCGTTGTACATCACGTCCCGCCGCTCGACACCCCAGCCGTCGGCCACGAATTGCTCTTCCGCTGGCTTGGCATGCACCAGCAGAACGTCACCGTCGCCGTTGATCGCGTTTCGGATCGCCTGCCCTGTCCCCACGGCCACAACACGGACATCGATCCCGCTTTCCGCCTCGAACCCCGGGAGGATAAAGTCCAGAAGGCCGGAATTCTGCGTCGATGTCGTGGACTGCACGACAATGAATGGTTCTTCGGCCGCTGCCGGACCGGCCAACAGCCCGAACAGGATCATTGCGCTTTTGATTGCTGCGCGAAACATGGATTGCCTCCGGTTGTTGTTATGTGACCAGCCAGCCCGCCAGATACTGGCGCGATGCCTGACATTGTGGCGCTTCCAGCACCTGTTTGGCGGTGCCATGCTCGACCACGCGCCCGCCCTGCATCATCACGATATCCGCCGCCAGCCGACGGGCTTGCCCGACGTCGTGGGTGACCATCACGATCCGCACCCCCCGGGCCGAGGCGCGCAGGATCATCGCCTCGATCATTTGGGTCGCCGCGGGATCGAGGGCGCTGGTGGGTTCGTCCAGGAACAGGGTCTCGGGGCCAAGCGCAAGCGCGCGAAGGATGGCCAAACGCTGTGCCTCGCCACCCGACAGCGAGCGCGCCGACTGCCGGGCCTTTGTCTCAAGCCCTCCTTCGGCCAGAAGTTCCTGGATCCGGTTCTTCCGAGCAGTCCTGCCGAGCCCCAACCGTTTCAAAACAAAGTCCAGATTGGCAGACACCGAGCGGCGCAGCAGAACCGGTTGCTGAAACACCATGGCCTGCCGGGCCTTGTGGGCTGCATTCAGAACTCCGCCATCCTGCAGAACCTGCCCCGCATCGGCCTTGATCAAACCATGCAGGCAACGCAGCAGCAGGCTTTTGCCAGCACCGTTCGGCCCAAGGATCAAAGTCGGCCCTGGACCATCCATCATCAGCTGCGGAACATCCAGCAACAGCTTGCCATTGCGTTCCACTCGCAGACCATCGGCCTGCAGACAATTGGGCATGTCCGGCATCAGATCACGCATGGCGCAACCCCTCCTGCTCGGCCCGAAGCGTCAGGGCGCTGACTGCCGCATTCACGGCCACGGCAATTCCGATCAGGATCGTCCCCAAGGCCAGCGCCAAGGCCAAGTTGCCTTTCGAGGTCTCCAACGCAATCGTCGTCGTCATGACCCGTGTCACGTGGTTGATGTTGCCGCCGACGATAATCACCGCGCCGACTTCGGCGATGGCTCGTCCGAACCCGGCCAGCAATGCAGTCACCAACGCCAGACGCGCATCCCACAACAGCACGGGAACAGACGCCAGCCGAGACACTCCCAACGAGCGCAACTGTTCCGAATATTCCTCGGCCAGCATCTCGATCACCTGCCGTGTCAGCGCCGCGACGATCGGGGTTACCAGCACTGTTTGGGCTATGATCATGGCGGTTGGCGTGTACAAAAGCTCCAGCACGCCCAGCGGACCCGAACGGGACAGCATCAGGTAGACCAGCAGGCCGACGACAACCGGGGGAAAGCCCATCAGAGCGTTCATCAGAATGATCAACGCGCGCCGTCCGGGAAAGCGGGCCACCGCCAAGGCCGCGCCAACCGGCATCCCGATTACGGCTGAAATCAACACAGCCAGCACCGAGACTTGCAGCGACAGCATCACGATCGCCCAAAGGTCCGGATCCCCGGTCAGGATCAGGTGGCCCGCTTGGCTGAATTGTGATGCAAAATCCTGCATTTTATTCCCGCATTCACCGAATTTCGTAGGGATCGCAAAATCTTACAGGAATAATAGAGGAAACTGCTTCTGAAGACAGTTAAATTCCGACATTCGCAAAAACAAACGCGGCCCACAGGGGCCGCGCTGAATTGTTGTCATGGTACAGCCAATCAGTTCAGGGCTGCATCCGTGATCTGGCTGGTCCACGCGCCTTCCGGCTTTTTGGTGATCACCGGGTCCGAGCCGCCAGCCAGCAGCGTGTTCACCGTGCGCTCGAAGTCAGCCGGATCCAACGCGCCGTTCGAACCTGCGGTCAGCTTGGCGATCTCGCCCATCATGCGCTTCTGGTGTTCCTCGGTCTGGGCACCGGTCGCATCGTTTTCCAACACGATTTCGGCGGCCTCGTCCGGGTTCTCCTCGGCGTATTTCCAGCCTTTCATCGAAGCGCGCACGAAGCGTTCCATCTTGTCGACGAAGGCCGGGTCGCTGAGGTTTTCTTCAAGCACGTACAGGCCATCTTCCAGCGTGGCCACGCCCTGGTCTTCGTACTTGAAGGTCACCAGCTCGTCGGGGCTGACGCCGGCGTCGATCACCTGCCAGTATTCATTGTAGGTCATGGTGCTGATGCAATCGGCCTGGCGCTGCAGCAGCGGGTCGACGTTGAAGCCCTGCTTCAAGACCTCGACGCCGTTCTCGCTCTTGCCGCCGGTGTCGATGCCCAGCTGGCTCATCCAGCTCATGAACGGGAATTCATTGCCGAAGAACCAGACGCCCAGCGTGCGGTTCTTGAGGTCCTCGGGCGAGGAAATGCCCGCATCCTTCCAGCAGGTCAGCATCATGCCGGAGCTTTTGAAGGGCTGTGCAATGTTGACCAGCGGCAGCCCCTTTTCGCGCGCGGCCAACGCGGCGGGCATCCATTCCACGGTGACGTCAGCGCCACCGCCCGCGATCACCTGCGTGGGCGCGATGTCGGGGCCGCCGGGCAGGATGGTGACATCCAGCCCCTCTTCTTCGTAAAACCCCTTGTCCTTTGCGACGTAGTAGCCCGCGAACTGGGCCTGGGTGACCCATTTCAACTGCAGCGTCACCTCGTCTGCGGCAAAGGCCGAACTTGCGGCGAATCCTAGGGCGGCTATGGCCCCGGTCAGTAGCTTGTTCATCTTCATCTTCTCCTAGTTGCTAGTGCTGCCCCGTTATCGGGGTCTGTTGAATTGTTGTTCCGCTTAACTGCGTTGTGACGGGTGCCAGAAGGTCACCAATTTCTCGATCATGGCGACCAGACCATAGAACGCGGTTCCGGCCAGAGCCGCGACCACGATTTCCGCCCAGACCATGTCCAGCGACAATTGCCCGACACTGGTCGAGATCCGGAACCCCATGCCCAAAGTGGGCGAGCCGAAGAACTCTGCCACGATAGCGCCGATCAGGGCCAGCGTGGTGGAAATTTTCAACCCGTTGAAAATAAACGGCATGGCCGCGGGCAACCGCAGCTTCAGAAAGCTTTGCCAATAGGTTGCGGCATAGGTCTCCATCAGGTCGCGCTGCATTGCAGTGGCTTCGCGCAGGCCGGCCACCGTGTTCACCAGCATCGGGAAAAAGACCATCACCACCACAACGGCCGCCTTCGAATGCCAGTCGAACCCGAACCACATCACAAGGATCGGCGCGGTGCCCACGATCGGCAGCGCGGCTACGAAATTGCCCACCGGCAACAGGCCCAGCCGCAGGAAGTCCCACCGGTCCACGGCGATTGCCATCAGGAGGGCGGCGCCGCATCCGATGACATAGCCGCTGAGCGCGCCCTTGATGATGGTCTGCACGAAATCGGCCCAAAGGATCGGCAAGCTGTCCCAGAACCGCTCCCAGATCACCGAAGGCGCGGGCAGGATGACCAGAGGCACCTCAAGCCCGCGCACCAGCAATTCCCAAACCCCGATGACGGTCAGGCCGAAGATCAGCGGCGCCAGAATGCGCACCGCCCGCGTGTCGGCATAAGGTCCGCTGGCAAGGCGGGTGTTCAGCCACCAACCGGCCAGCCACAAAAGGATTGCAAGACCGACCATCATCATTGCGCCATCCCCATGCGTTTCAACACCGCCCGCTCGATCAGGCCCAACAGGCCCACCAGGCAGGCCGCAAGAATGGCCGCGGCAAACAGCGCCGACCAGATCTGCACCGTCTGGCCGTAGTAGCTGCCAGCCAACAGACGCGCGCCCAGCCCCGCCACGGCGCCTGTCGGCAGTTCGCCGACGATGGCCCCCACCAGCGACGCGGCGATCCCGATCTTGAGAGAGGCGAACAGATAGGGCATCGAGGCCGGCAGGCGCAGTTTCCAGAACGCCTGCCCGTTGCTTGCATTATAGGTGCGCAGCAGGTCCAACTGCATCGCATCAGGGCTGCGCAGGCCCTTGACCATGCCCACGACCACCGGGAAGAAGCTCAGATAGGCCGAGATCACCGCCTTGGGGATGATTCCCTGAATGCCGATCGAATACAGCACCACGATGATCATCGGCGCCAGCGCGATGATGGGGATGGTTTGGCTGACGATGGCCCAAGGCATGACCGACAGGTCCATCACCCGGCTGTGCACGATCCCCACAGCCAGCAGGATGCCCAGCCCCGTGCCGATGGCAAAGCCCAGAATCGTCGCGCTGAGCGTCACCCAGCCGTGATAGACCAGCGACCGTTTCGAGGTGATCTTCTTTTGAACCGTGGTCTCCCACAGCTCGATGCCCACCTGATGCGGCGCAGGCAGACGCGGCCGATCCTGCGCCCAAGTCGCCGGAACGGCAAAGCTGTTGCGCAGCGCCAGACCGATTTCCCCCATGTCGCGGCGGTCTTTGGCCGAAGGCGGAACCACTTCGGCCCCGGCGCGTTCCTGTTCGGTCAGGACGCCCTTGATGTTCATCGGAATGCAGGCCGCGTACCAGATAACGACGATGGCCAGCAAAACGGTCAGAACGGCAACAAGCTGCTTCATGCGTGCCACTCCATCCGCACCACGGGAACGGTCTCGGGCGGCGTTGCGGCCTCGGTCCCGGTTTCGACAAACCCCTCGCGGCGATAGAAGCGTTGCGCGGCGGCATTCGGTTGATGGGCCGTCAGCCACAGAAAGCTGCGCCCCTGTTTTGCCCGATCCAGAAGGCGCTTGCCGATGCCCTGCCCGGTCCGAAGGCAATACAGCGCGCCGACCTTCCGCGCCGCGGGATCGACCGACATGTAGCAATCGACGGGTTCGCCCACGACCCACATCTCGCGGTCCGGGAAGGCCTGTGCGATCAGCGCCTCCAATTCCTGTTGGGGCAGTTCATCCGTCATCCACTCGGTCTGACGGACCCAGGCCGAGACCACCGCCGCGCAGGCTGGCACATCCGCCTCGGTCGCGCGTCTGATGTCATACCTGCCCATCACACATCGTCCCCATGCCCGGCGCGCAGCCCTTCGCGCACGCGATGCGCGACCTCGATGAATTCCGGCGTGTCGCGGATGTCCAGCGGCCGTTCCTTGGGCAGAGGGCTGTCGATCACATCGGTGATCCGCCCGGGGCGCGGGCTCATGACCACGATCTTGGTGCTCAGATACACCGCCTCGGGGATCGAGTGGGTGACGAAACCGATCGTTTTGCCGGTGCGCGCCCACAACGCCAGAAGCTGTTCGTTCAGGTGATCACGCACGATCTCGTCCAGCGCGCCGAAAGGCTCGTCCATCAACAGGATATCGGCGTCGAAAGCCAGCGCCCGCGCGATGCTGGCTCGTTGCTGCATTCCACCCGACAGCTGCCAGGGGTATTTTGCACCAAACCCTGCTAGATCAACAAGTTCCAGAACGTTCTTTACACGTTCTTCCTGTTCCTGAGCCGAATATCCCATGATCTCGAGCGGCAGTTTGATGTTCTTGGCGATGGTCCGCCACGGGTACAGGCCCGCCGCCTGGAACACATAGCCATAGGCCCGGTTCCGGCGGGCCTCGTCCGGGGTCATGCCGTTGACGGTCAGCGTGCCGCCCGTAGGCGTTTCCAGCGCAGCGACACAGCGCAGGAAGGTCGTTTTTCCGCAGCCCGAAGGGCCGATGAAACTGACGAATTCGCCCTTGTCGACCGCCAGGTTCACGTCCTTGAGGGCGTGCACGGGTCCGTCATTGGTCTGGAAGGTCAGGTCGAGGTTCTTTGCCTCGATCACGGGCTGGGTATTGCTTTCCGATGTCATCCTACTGCCTTGAAGTTTTGGCTTTTTTGCCCGTTCTGAAACCTTCGCGCATCACACCCCCGTCGCCGGGATGCCCGACCGTTCAACCGGGCGCGGGGCGGTTAGCTCTTTCCAGGTGCTCAGCGCCTTGTTCACGGTGGTGTTGGCCTCGCGCGCGACGAATTTGCCATGGCCTTCCTGCGTGCGAATCTCGCCATCGTGCACCGCGACCTGTCCACGGGTCAGGGTAAAGCGCGGCAGGCCCTTGACCGCGTGCCCCTCGAACACGTTGTAGTCGATCGCCGACTGCTGCGTCGCCGCACTTATGGTCTTGGTCTTGTCCGGGTCCCACACCACCAGATCGGCATCTGCGCCCACCAGAACTGCGCCCTTTTTCGGATAGCAATTCAATATCTTGGCGATGTTTGTTGAAGTCACGGCCACGAATTCGTTCGGCGTCAGCCGCCCGGTCGCCACGCCGTGGGTCCACAGCATCGGCATCCGATCCTCCAGACCGCCCGTCCCGTTCGGGATCTTGGTGAAATCGCCCACGCCGAACCGTTTCTGCTCGGTCGTGAAGGCGCAGTGATCGGTGGCCACCACGCTCAGCGAGCCTGACTGCAGCCCCGCCCACAGGCTGTCCTGGTGCTGCTTGTTGCGGAACGGCGGGCTCATCACCCGGCGCGCGGCGTGGTCCCAATCGGGATGCGCATATTCGCTGTCGTCCAGCGTCAGGTGCTGGATCAGCGGCTCGCCCCAGACGCGCTTGCCCTGCATCCGGGCCCGGCGGATGGCCTCATGCGCCTCTTCGCACGAGGTGTGCACCACATAGAGGGGCACCCCGGCCATGTCGGCGATCATGATGGCGCGGTTGGTGGCCTCGCCCTCGACCTGCGGCGGGCGCGAATAGGCATGGGCCTCGGGGCCGGTATTGCCTTCGGCCAACAGCTTGGCCTGCAACTCGGCCACCACGTCGCCATTCTCGGCATGGACCATCGCGATCCCGCCCAGCTCGGCCAGCCGCTTGAACGAGGCGAACAGCTCGTCGTCATTGACCATCAGGGCGCCTTTGTAGGCCATGAAATGCTTGAACGTGTTGATGCCCCGCTGTTCGATCACGGTTTTCAGATCGTCGAACACCTGTTCGCCCCACCACGTCACGGCCATGTGGAAGGAATAGTCGCAATTTGCGCGGGTCGATTTGTTGTCCCAGCGTTTGAGCGCATCCAGCAGGCTTTCGCCCGGGTTCGGCAGCGCAAAATCCACCACCATGGTCGTGCCGCCGGCCAGCGCCGCGCGGGTGCCGCTTTCGAAGTCATCGCTGGAATAGGTTCCCATGAACGGCATTTCCAGATGGGTGTGCGGATCGATCCCGCCGGGCATGACATAACAGCCGGTCGCGTCCAGTTGCTCGTCCCCCTTCAGATCCGGCCCGATCTCGGTGATCACGCCGCCTTCGATCTTGACGTCGGCCTTGTAGGTCAGATCCGCAGTGACGACGGTTCCGTTCTTGATGACTGTGCTCATGTTCAACTCCCTGCGGGCGCGTCTGTTGCGCCTCTGTTGGTTTTCGGCGGATTCGGGGGCGCGCGGCCAAGGCTACTCCACGATCTCGGCTGTTTCGACGACCGCGTGGAACAGCACATCCGCCCCGGCGGTTGCCCATTCCTTGCTGATTTCCTCGGCCTCGTTGTGGCTCAGGCCATCCACGCAGGGGCACATCACCATGGCGGTCGGCGCCACGCGGTTGATCCAGCAGGCATCGTGCCCCGCGCCCGAGATGATGTTGGTGTGCGAATAGCCCAGCCGCTCGGCCGCGTTGCGCACGGCGGCGACGCAGGTTTCGTCGAATTTCACCGGGTCGAACCCGCCGACCTTCTCGAACTCGACCTGCAGGCCCAATTCATCCACGATGTCCTCGGCCGCGACGCGCAGGCGGTTCTCCATGTCCTTGATGACGTCCAACTCGGGCGAGCGGAAATCGACCGTGAACACCACCTTGCCCGGGATCACGTTGCGCGAGTTCGGATAGACGTCGATATGCCCGGCAGCCCCCACGGCATGGGGCGCGTGCGACCAGGCAATCTCGTCCACCTTTTCGAGAATGCGCGCCATCGCCAGCCCGGCATTCTTGCGCATCGGCATCGGGGTCGAGCCGGTATGCGCGTCCTTGCCGGTCACGGTCACCTGGGTCCAGCTGAGGCCCTGCCCATGGGTGACGACGCCGATATCCTTGCCCTCTGCCTCGAGGATCGGGCCCTGTTCGATATGCAGCTCAAAGAAAGCATGCATCTTGCGGGCCCCGACCTCTTCGTCGCCGCGCCAGCCAATTCGCTGCAATTCGTCGCCGAATTTCTTGCCTTCGGCATCCTCGCGGTCATAGGCCCAATCCTGCGTGTGCATCCCCGCGAACACGCCCGAGGCCAGCATGGCGGGGGCGAAGCGGGTGCCCTCTTCGTTGGTCCAGTTGGTGGCCACGATCGGGTGTTTGGTCTTGATGCCCAGATCGTTCAGGGTGCGAATGATCTCGAGCGCACCCAGAACCCCCAGCACCCCGTCATACTTGCCGCCGGTCGGCTGCGTATCCAGGTGCGAGCCGACATAGACCGGCAGCGCATCGGGGTCGGTGCCGGGGCGCATGGCGAACATGTTGCCCATCTGGTCAAGGCCCATGGTGCACCCGGCCTCTTCGCACCATTTCTGGAACAGCGCTCGGCCCTCGGCATCCTCGTCGGTCAGGGTCTGGCGGTTGTTGCCGCCGGCAACGCCCGGGCCGATCTCGGCCATCTCCATCAGGGTGTCCCACAACCTGTCGCCATTGATCCTGAGATTCTGCGCCGGAGCTGCCATGTTCGTCTTCCCTGTTGCTTGCGATTAGGCTCGCTTTTGGTGTCTTGATTTGACCATCTGGTCAAACTCACGCTATCACGGGTTCGACATCAGTCAAGAAATTGCATCGCACCGATGCAAAAATCGGCATATTCAACACCTGCTTGTTCGAAAAAGAGACGCCCCGCATACATGCCCAAAGACCGCGCCCCGACCCGAATTCAGAAAAAGAACCGCGCCGCGATTCTCGAGGCCGCACTGAACGTGTTTTCGGCCCATGGGTTTCGCGGGGCGACCGTCGATCAGATCGCGGCCGAGGCCGGGCTGAGCAAGCCGAACCTTTTGTATTATTTTCCGTCAAAAGAGGCGATCCACACCGCGCTTCTGTCCGGCCTGCTGGACACCTGGCTGGCGCCGCTGCACGACCTTGACGAAAACGGCGAGCCGATGGAGGAGATCCTCTCGTACATCAAGCGCAAGCTGCAGATGAGCCGCGAGTTGCCGCGCGAAAGCCGCCTGTTCGCGAACGAGCTGGTGCAGGGCGCGCCCCGTATCCATGACGCCCTGTCGAACGATCTGAAAGCGCTGGTCGATCAGAAGGCGGCCGTTCTGACGCACTGGATGGACCAGGGCAAAATCGCACGCCTGCACCCGCATCACCTGATCTTTTCGATCTGGGCGCTGACCCAGCATTATGCGGATTTCGATGTTCAGGTGCGCGCGATCCTGGGCGACGAAGACCCGTTCGAAGGCGCCGCGCCCTTCATCGACACCCTTTATCGAAAACTGCTGACCCCATGAAAAAAGGGCCGCAGCGCGGCCCCTTTTGCGTGATCTGACGCCGGTCACTCGGCGGCCTTGGCCATCGGGTTGTTCGGGTGGGTCGTCCAGTTGGCATAGTCAGGCTGCACCACCTTGCCGGTGCGCGGATCGACCTCACCCGCCGCCATCGGCACCATCGAAATACAGCCCTCGACCGGACAGACATCCACGCACAGGTTGCAGGCCACGCATTCTTCGTCGATCACCTCGAACACGCGGTCGGACGACATGGAGATGGCTTGGTGGCTGGTGTCCTCGCAGGCCGCATAGCAGCGGCCGCACTTGATGCACTGATCCTGATCGATCTTGGCCTTGGCGACGTAATTCAGGTTCAGATACTGCCAGTCGGTCACGTTCGGGACGGCGCGCCCGACGATTTCGGAGACGTCGGAGTAGCCCTTCTCGTCCATCCACTGCGACAGGCCCGCCGTCAGTTCGTCGATGATCTTGAACCCATAGGTCATCGCCGCGGTGCATACCTGCACCGTACCGCAGCCCAGCGCCATGAACTCGGCCGCGTCGCGCCATGTGGTCACCCCGCCGATGCCCGAGATCGGCAGGCCTTGGGTCGCCTCGGCACGGGCGATCTCGGAGACCATCGACAGGGCGATGGGCTTGACCGCCGGGCCGCAATAGCCGCCGTGGCTGCCCTTGCCGTCGATCGAGGGCTCTGGGCTGAACGTGTCCAGATTGACGCTGGTGATCGAGTTGATCGTGTTGATCAGCGACACCGCGTCTGCCCCGCCGTTCTTGGCTGCAGCCGCCGGCTTGCGAATGTCGGTGATGTTGGGCGTCAGCTTCACGATCACCGGACGGTCATAGTATTTCTTGCACCAGCGGGTGACCATTTCGATGTATTCGGGCACCTGCCCCACGGCCGAGCCCATACCGCGCTCGCTCATCCCGTGCGGGCAGCCGAAGTTCAGCTCGATCCCGTCGGCGCCGGTTTCGGCAACACGCGGCAGGATGGCTTTCCACGCCTCCTCCTCGCACGGCACCATGATCGAGGCGATCAGCGCGCGATCCGGGTAATCCGCCTTGACGCGGGCCATCTCCTCGAGGTTCACCTCGAGCGGCCGGTCGGTGATCAGTTCGATGTTGTTGAGGCCCAGCAGACGCCGGTCGGCCCCGTAGATCGCCCCGTACCGGGGGCCATTCACGTTGACCACCGGCGGTCCTTCGGACCCCAGCGTTTTCCACACGACGCCACCCCATCCGGCCTCGAAGGCACGCCGGACGTTGTATTCCTTGTCGGTCGGCGGCGCCGAGGCCAGCCAATAGGGGTTGGGGCTTTCGATACCCAGAAAGTTCGTTTTCAAATCAGCCATTTATCCGGCCTCCCTGATGCGAAGATGCATCTTCGTCTTGTCACACATATTCACGCGCCGACGCCCTGCTCAGGCACTCAGGCTGGCGTGAATGTCCATCGCGGCATCGCGGCCCTCGGCCACGGCGGTCACGGTAAGATCCTCGCCGCCCGCGGCACAGTCTCCGCCGGCCCAGACCCCGGGAACCGAGGTGCGCCCGGTTGCGTCAACGGCGATCTTGTTGCCGTCGAGTTCCAACCCTTCCGGAGCACCATCCAAGGTCTGACCGATCGCCTTCAGAACCTGATCCGCAGGCAGTCGAATGGTTTCGCCCGTGCCGGTCAACGTGCCATCTACGGTGGCAGTATACTCCAATTCGATCTCGGCCGCCGCTCCGTTTCCGTGAATTGCCACCGGCTGAACGTTGCACAGAATTCGGACACCGTGGGATGCCGCCAGATCCTGTTCGTAGCGGCTGGCGCCCATTGCGTCTCGACCGCGGCGATAGGCGATGGTCACATGTTCGGCCCCCAGCAGCTTGGATTTCACCGCGGCATCCACGGCCGTCATTCCACCGCCGATAATCACCACGTTTCGGCCTACCGGCAGTTTTGCCAAATCGGATGCTTGCCGAACATCTGCGATGAAGTCGACAGCGTTCCTGACGCCGTCCTTGTCCGACCCTTGCGCGCGCAAGGCGTTGACGCCTGCAAGGCCGATTGACAGGAAGACTGCGTCGTAGGCCTCCAACAATCCGTCCAACGAGATGGTGTCGCCCAGAACCGAGCCGGTTTCAATCGCGATGCCGCCGATCTTCAGCAGCCAGTCCACCTCGGCCTGGGCAAAGTCATTGGTCGCCTTGTATGCGGCGATCCCGTACTCGTTCAGCCCGCCGGGTTTGGGTTTCGCCTCATGGATCACCACGTCATGGCCCAGCATCGCCAGCCGATGCGCACAGGCCAGCCCCGCCGGCCCTGCCCCGATTACGGCAACGGTCTTGCCGGTGGGGGCCGCGCGTGTGAACGGGTGCACACCGGCCTGCATCAGCGTGTCGGTCGCATACCGCTGCAAGCGCCCGATCTCGACCGGCTTGCCCTCGGCCGTTTCGCGCACACAGGCTTCCTCGCACAGCGTTTCGGTCGGACACACACGGGCACACATGCCGCCCAGGATGTTCTGATCGAGGATCGTCTTCGCCGCCGACTCCGGTTGTCCTGCTTGAATCTGCCGGATGAACAGCGGAATATCGATATCGGTCGGACAGGCCGTCACGCACGGCGCGTCATAGCAGAAATAACACCGATCGGCGGCCACGGCGGCCTCGTGCGGCGCCAGAGGCGGATGCAGATCGGTGAAATTCGAGGTCAGCTCATCGCTGGAAAGCCGCCCGGCGACGATGCCGGGTGCCATCTGGCCCTGTGCCATCACTCTACTCCCTGTAGATATGTTTGTTATTGAGACCAGCTTGCCACAAACAAAAATTTTATCAATTGGTAAAATTTGCCAAATGGTCAAAAAAGCGAAAACCGGGCCGAATGACCCGGTTTTTTGGCGGCATCTGCCCGTTTTTCAGGCGAAACCGGCCTCAGACCATGCCGGACAGGTGGCCTGACTTCATCCAGACGCGGGCGCCATCCGGTCCTGCCCGCAATTCGGTGCGCGTTCCGGGCGGCAGACGCAGCCAGTCCCATCGCGCGAAATCCTCGCCTTGTTCGGTGAAACCGCCGTCGATCACAAAGACCTCGGCCCCGCCGGGTGCGTCAATCGGTACGACCTGACCGGGCGGCCAACTGCGCATTTCGACCGCTTCATGGTCGTCCTTGAACAGCGGCACTTGGTCCGCACCGTTGATCGAGCGGCGCACGGTGGTTCGGTCGTTCGGGTCGAACTGGTGCAGTTTGACCAGAATCGTCGCGCCCTGGCTGGCCGATGGCGTATGCGACGAGGTCGGCGGGTTGCGGACATAGCTGCCCACCGGGAAATCTCCGGTCTCGTCCTGGAACACGCCGTCCAGAACCAGGTATTCCTCGCCCCCGTCATGGGTGTGGGCGGCAAAGGCGCTGCCGGGGGCAAAGCGCACGATGGTGGTGGCGCGCGCCACCTCGTCGCCGATCCGGTCCAGCATCTTGCGCTCGACCCCGGCGGCTGGCGAGGCCACCCATTCGGTCTGGTCGAAGTGAACCGCCACCCGCTGGGTGAAATCTGCATTGATCCGCATGTCGCGCTCCTGTCTGGTCCTCCCCATCAACATGGGCGTGCCGAACCCGATTTCAAACACGCGGCGTTAACGGTTTTGACGCAGGTTCAGCGATGCTGTAGGTCGAAACCAACGGCAAGGGGCGGGCAAGCGCCTCGAACGGAAGGCGCAGATGCAGGCAGACCGGCAGAAATTCAACATCCTGATCATCGGGCAGAACAACCGCCTGCAATACGAAGCCGTCCTGTTTGCCGCCTCGCTGCGCCATTCCGCGCCCGGATTCTCGGGCCGCCTGTTCGTGGGCGTTCCGCAACCCGGCCCGCGCTGGAACCAGGACCCGAGCATCCGCAACGAGGACGTTCTGAAGGCGCTGAAACAGCTCGATTCCGAGATCCTACCCTTTTCGTCCGAGGTGTTCGGCGAAAGCTATCCCTACGGCAACAAGATCGAGGCGCTGGCCGCCCTGCCCGAGGGTGAGCCCTTCGTGTTCTTCGACACCGACACGCTGATCACCGGCGACCTGGCCGCGGTGCCGTTCGATTTCGACCGGCCCGGCGCATCGCAGAAGGTCGAGGGCACCTGGCCCAAGCCGACCCTGTACGGGCCGGGGTTCGACGGAATCTGGCGGGCGCTCTATGACCGGTTCGGGCTGGATTTCCAAAGCTCGATCGACCCGACCCAACCGGCAGAATACTGGCGGCGGTATCTGTATTTCAATGCGGGGTATTTCTTCTACAAATGCCCCCGACAATTCGGCGCACGGTTTCTGGACTATGCCCGCACCATCCGGGATGAAGAGATCCCTGCCCTGACCGGCCAGAACCTGGACCCGTGGCTGGACCAGGCGGCGCTGCCGCTGGTCATCCACGCGCTTGGCGGCGGGCGCGATGTTCTGCCCTCGGGCCTGCTGGATGGCTCGGTCAGCTGCCACTATCGCCTGTTCCCGCTGCTCTATGCGCGCGAAAGCGACCGGGTGGTCGAGGTGCTGGAAACCGTTGCCGCGCCCAACAAGGTCAAGAAGGTGCTCAAGAACTATGACCCGCTGAAACGGCTGGTCTATCAGGGCAAGGGCGCCAAGATCCGCGCCATGTTCGACCGGGACAACCTGCCCCAACGCGAGCAGGCCATCCGCAAGGTCATAAAGAACAAGGGGCTGTGGCTGCGCTGACGCGGACATTGTGCCGGGCCCGGCAATCGCCTAGAGATTCTGCAACGCATATACCCAACAGGAGAGTGACGGATGTCCGACGGCCCCACCTATGGTTTTGATACGCTGCAAATTCACGCGGGCGCCCGCCCCGACCCGGCGACCGGCGCGCGCCAGACCCCGATCTATCAGACCACGGCCTATGTGTTCCGCGATGCCGATCACGCGGCCGCTTTGTTCAATCTGCAAGAGGTCGGCTATATCTACTCGCGCCTGACCAACCCCACGGTGGCAGTTCTGCAGGAACGGGTGGCGACGCTGGAAGGTGGCGTTGGCGCGGTGTGCTGCTCTTCGGGTCACGCGGCCCAGATCATGGCGCTGTTCCCGCTGATGGGGCCGGGCTGCAACGTGGTCGCCTCGACCCGGCTGTATGGCGGGACGGTCACGCAGTTCAGCCAGACCATCAAGCGCTTTGGCTGGTCGGCCAAATTCGTCGATACCGATGATCTGGATGCGGTTAAGGCCGCCATCGACGACGACACCCGCGCGGTGTTCTGCGAGTCCATCGCCAATCCGGGCGGTTACGTCACCGATATCCGCGCGCTGGCCGATGTGGCCGACGCCGCCGGCATTCCGCTGATCGTCGACAACACCTCGGCCACGCCCTATCTGTGCCGCCCGATCGAGCATGGTGCGACGCTGGTCGTGCATTCGACAACCAAGTACCTGACCGGCAATGGCACGGTCACCGGCGGCTGCATCGTGGATTCGGGCAAGTTCGACTGGTCCGCCAGCGACAAGTTTCCCTCGCTCAGCGCGCCGGAGCCTGCCTATCACGGCCTGAAGTTCCACGAAACCTTCGGCCCGCTGGCCTTCACCTTCCACGGTATCGCCGTTGGCCTGCGCGACCTGGGCATGACGATGAACCCGCAGGCAGCGCATTACACGCTGATGGGGATCGAGACGCTCAGCCTGCGCATGCAGCGCCATGTCGAAAACGCCGAAGAGATCGCCGCCTGGCTCGAGAAAGACGACCGCGTGGACTATGTGACCTATGCAGGCCTGCCCTCGTCGCCCTATCACGACCGGGTCAAGAAGCATTACCGCAAAGGCGCAGGGGCCCTGTTCACCTTTGCGGTCAAGGGCGGCTATGACGCCTGCGTCAAGCTGGTGAACGCGCTGGAAATCTTCAGCCACGTCGCCAACCTGGGCGATGCGCGGTCGCTGATCATCCATTCGGCCTCGACCACGCACCGGCAACTGACCCCCGAACAGCAAGAGGCCGCCGGCGCCGGGCCGAACGTAGTACGGGTCTCGATCGGGATCGAGGATGCCGACGATCTGATCGCCGATCTCGATCAGGCGCTGTCCAAGGCCTGCGCCTAGTCCAAAATGCCGGGGCACAGGATCAACGCATTGGGCCAGCCGGTGGGCCTGCCGGTTGCTGGGGAGTTCCCGCGCCCGGCCCCACCGCGCGCGCCCATGAAGGGGCGGTTTTGCCGCGTGGTGCCCTTGGATGTGAATGCGGATGCGCCCGGCCTGTTCCGGGCGTTTGCCGCCGATACCGACGGCCGCAACTGGACCTACCTGCCCTACGGCCCGTTCGACTCGCAAGCTGGGTTCGCCGCCTGGCTGGCCCAAACCTGCACAGGGGACGATCCGCTGTTCCACACGGTTCTGGACCAAGACGGACAGCCCGTCGGGATGGCGTCCTACCTGCGTATCGACCGCAATGCCGGCGCAATCGAGGTGGGACACATCCACTTTTCGCCGCTGATGCAGCGCACTCCGGTCGCGACCGAAACGATGTTTCTGATGATGCGCCGCGTGTTCGATGAGTTGGGCTATCGCCGCTACGAATGGAAATGCGATGCGCTGAATGCCCCGTCGCGCCGGGCCGCCGAACGGCTGGGTTTTGTCTTCGAAGGCGAATTTCGGCAAGCCACCCATTACAAGGGGCGCAACCGCGACACGGCGTGGTTTTCGATCGTCGACACGGACTGGCCACGCATCCGGCAGGCGTTCGAAACCTGGCTGTCACCTGAGAATTTCGATGCCACGGGCCAACAGCGGAAACCGCTGACGGCCCGCAGCGAAAGCTGAGGTCACTCGGAAATGTCGAACTCCATCGACACGGTGACCGAAACCGAAACCTCGCCACCGGCGACCGGTACCCCGCCCGAATCGGCCATGGCCATCTCGCGCATCTGGGGCATTGGGCGAATGCCCCCTCCCTGCTCGTTGATCGACACGACTGAACCCAAGGTGACACCGGCGGCCTGAGCCAATTGTTCGGCCTTGGCTGTCGCATCGGCGACGGCTTGGGCGCGCGCCTTCGCTTCAAGCGGCTTGGGATCCTGAACTGTGAAGGTCAAACCACCAAAATCATTCGCACCATCCTGAATGACCGCATCCATGATCTGCCCCAGATCATCCAGATTTCTGACCCGCACGAACACACGGTTCGACGCAACGAAGCCCGTGATCCTCGGTGCTTCGCCATCCGCGTTGCCCCGTCCGGACCAGACCGGGGACAGGGACAGATCGCGGGTCTGCAGGTCGCGCGATTCGATCCCCATCTCACTCAGGCGGCTCAGGACGGTGGCAACCGCGTCCGAGGTCGCCTGCATTGCTGCGGAAGCCTGCGCGTCTTGATTTGTCACCCCCACCGTGATGGTTGCCATATCCGGCGCGGCCTCGGCTGTTCCGGTTCCGTAAACCTGGATGCGACGTTCTTCCGCATGGGCGGCCACGGCAACTGTCGCCGCCAATAGCGCCGCCAAAAAAGCAAATGTCTTCAATGTGATCTCTCCTGTTTTCTGAGATCAAAGATGGGTTGGCAAGCCTTCGCCGGACAAGGGGAGATTTTGCCTTTTCCTTTCCCTCGGCGGGTTCCTGCTTTAATCTCGGTGCGCGGACGCAAGGGCGTTTGCTTTGGTTCAGACAATTACGGCACCCTTGAATAATGAAACCCGCTTTTGCGCTGTCTCTTTCGGATAACGGGATCACTCTGCTGCACTATTCGGATGACGAATGGTTTGGCATCGGCACCGTATCACTGGACGCGCCGGATTTTTCCGAACAGTTGAACGAGCTTCGCGGTCGAGGTTTCGCGCTGGCCAATGATCTCAGCTGTACGGTCGTGATTCCTTCGGACCACGTGCGCTACCTCACGGTCACCAGCACAGACGACTCCGACGTGACGCAAGTGGTCGAGGCGGAATTGGCTCAGGCCACGGGCTGCGAGATTGCCGAGTTGATGTACGACCTCCGTGCGGATGGGTCGGATCTTCTGGTCGCTGCCGTGGCGAAAGAGACGATAGACGAGGCCCGAGCCTTTGCCAGTCGCTACGGGTTCGTGCCTGTTCGGTTCGCTGCAACACTGGCCCCCGATGCGCCTTGGACCGGTACCGGAGAGTTCGAGTTTGCTGAGCGCGCGACATCCGTCACACAGCCGCCCGAGCCACCGGCCGAGGAGATTGATACTGTCGCGCCGGCCGAGGACGCAGATCCCGCGCCTCAAGCTTCGCAGGCATCGGAACCCGATCCGGCCCCCTCGCCTCAGGCGCATCCGATTGCTGACCCGGCTCAGCCGGACGTATTCGTATCGCCGATAGAAGCGACTGAAACCGCCTCACAGAATCCTGCGGCATCAAACTCCGGCATACCGGTTCGCTACATTGGTGCCGCTGCGGCGGGCGCCGTCGTGTTGGCCGTTGTCGCATTGATCTGGTCAGGGTCAGACGAAACTGGCAGCCCTGTGGCGACTGCGCCGGTCGTCGAAACGGCACCTGCGCCAGTTTCTATCGCCGCACCACCGCTGACCAAGACCGAAGCTGAAGGACTTGCAGAAGTCGCTCCTCAGCCCGAGGACACGCCCGACCCTGAGGCATTGGCCGACGAAGACCTGACATTTGAAGCCAGCACGCCCCTGGTCGAGCCGGAGACACCCACGCCCCCCGAATTGACGCCGACGGATCAGGCAATTCTGGAAGCATTGAATGTTTCGCCCTCGCCCGTCGAGCAGGTCGAACGCGATCCGGAAAGTGTGGAGGACTTCGAAGAAACCTCTGGCCTGACGATCACCGCGCCCGATCCGCTGCCGGTGCCAGACCCCGAGGTGCCCGAGGACGTATACCTGTCGTCCGTCGATCACGCGGAGCTGTCGCAGGATGCCGTGGCGCTTCCGGCCGAAGAGAGCTTTGATACCGACGAGCCCGTGGCCACGGTCGGTCTGCCCAATGCCGCGGGCAGTCGTTTTGACCTTGATGACCGTGGCCTTGTCACTCCGACACCCGAGGGGACGTTGAACCCTGACGGCATCCTCGTGTTCCTCGGCCGCCCTTCATCGGTTCCGCCCCAGGTGCCGGTCAGGTTCGAAACCGACCCGACTGCCACAGACGACGACACAAGGCTGGCTGGTCTGCGTCCGCGCCTGCGCCCGGAAACGCTGGTTGAGAACTTTGAGCGTGGGCAGCTGGGCGGCCGGACGGTGGACGAGCTGGCGGTTATCCGCCCGAAATCCAGGCCGGCGTCGATCCAAGAGCGCGAGGCTGTGGACCGCACGCCCACCGCATTGGCCGTGGTGCGCGTCCCTCGCCCCCGCGTTCGTCCGTCGACCGTGGCCGCTCTGGCGGCCCGAAAAGCAACAACCGGCTCAGCCACTCTGGGGTCGACCGCAGCGGTAGCAAAGGCGGATGACGATGAAGCGGGATCGTTCAAACCCACAACCGTCGCACCCAAGATACCCAGCCGGGCCTCGGTGGCGCGCCAAGCCACGATTGACAATGCATTGAATCTGCGGCGTCTGAACCTGATCGGCGTTTACGGTACGCCGGCCAATCGGCGTGCCTTGGTCCGGCTACCAAGCGGTCGGTACAAGAAGCTGAAAGTCGGAGATCGGATTGACGGCGGCAAAGTCGTCGCGATTGGCGACAGCGAGCTTCGTTATCAGAAAGGCGGCCGCAACGTCACGTTGAAGATGCCGCGCGGGTAAAGCGCGCCGCGTTTCAGAAAATTGGAACCCGGTAGGCCGGGTTCCAAATTCTGGGTCTTCTTCAGGCGGCAGAAATCTCTCCGGATTCAATCTGTTCGCGCTCGATCGATTCGAACAGAGCCTTGAAATTGCCTTCGCCAAAGCCGTCATCGCCCTTGCGCTGGATGAACTCGAAGAAGATCGGACCAATCACGGTTTTCGAGAAGATCTGCAGCAGGATCTTGGTCTCGCCGCCGTCCACCACGCCTTCACCATCGATCAGGATGCCGTGCTTCTTCATGCGATCCATCGGCTCGTCATGGCCCTTCACGCGGTCGAAGGACATATCATAATAGGCATCGTTGGGACCGGGCATGAACTTCAGCCCTCGTTCGGCGATTGCATCGGTCGAGTCATAGATGTTCTCGCTGCCGACGGCGATGTGCTGGATGCCCTCACCCTTGTACTTCTTCAGGTAGGATACGATCTGACCGGTCTCGCCGCGGTCTTCGTTGATCGGAATCCGGATACGGCCGCAGGGCGAGGTCAATGCACGGCTGAGCAAGCCGGTATATTTGCCCTGGATGTCGAAGAAGCGGATTTCGCGGAAGTTGAACAGATCGCCGTAGAACCTGAACCACTTGTCCATGTTGCCCTTGAAGACATTGTGCGTCAGGTGATCGAGGTAATAGAAACCGACGCCGCGCGGTTTGGACTGCTTCAGCCACTCGAATTCCTGATTGTAGGGCGAGGTTTCGTAATACTGGTCGATGAAATAGATCAGCGACCCGCCGATACCCTTGATCGCGGGCACATCCATGGTCTTGTCGGCCGCATCATAGGGTTCGGCCCCCTTCGACACGGCATGGTCATAGGCCTTTTGCGCATCCACGACACGCCAGCCCATCGACGGGGCACAGGGGCCATGCTCTTCCACGAATTTCGCAGCAAAGCTGTCGGGGTCCGCGTTCAGGATGTAGGTCACATCGCCCTGCTGCCACAGCTCGATCAGCGGTTTGGTCTTGTGGTGCGCAACCTTTTCAAAACCCATCTTGGCGAACAGGTCGCGCAGCTCCTGCGGTTCGGGATGCGCGAATTCAACAAATTCAAACCCATCTGTGCCGGCGGGGTTCTCGGCGCTGATCACGGATTTCGGGGCGTTGTGCGGGAAAGGGCCCATGGCTTGTCCTCTTGAAACAGGAAATTCTTTGCTGATTCAAGAATACGCCTTTTTCAGCGCTGTTTTTGCGCATTCTTTTCATGTAAACTACAGAAGCCTGCGAAAACTCCGCACCAGACCCCGAAAAATGTGAGAATCTCCGCACATGCTGGACGCAACCGATACTCGCCTTCTGGCCGCGCTGCAAAAAGACGCGCACCTGACCGCACATCAGTTGGGTGAGATGCTGAACCTGTCCCCCAGTCAAGCCGGGCGCCGCCGTCAGCGGCTGGAGGCCGAGGGCTATATCACCGGCTACGCAGCTCGGCTTGACCCGCGCAAACTTGGCCTGCAGGTCCAGGGCTTCGTTCAAGTTCACCTCGGCACCCACGGCCCCGAACAATCATCCAGTTTTGCGCGCATGGTGGAAACCCGCCCGGAAATCACCAGCGCCTGGACGATGACTGGCGAGGCAGACTATCTGCTACATGTCTATTGCGAGGATCTTTCCGCGCTCAACACCTTGCTTCACGAGGTGATACTGCCCCATCCTGCGGTAGCACGGGTGCAAAGCCAGATCGTGATGGACCAGCTGAAACGCGACGCTCCGCTGCCGACCTGACGGCAAGGAAAGGAAGAAGATGAACGAGTTCCTGTACCAGGCTTCGATCTATCTGGCAGCCGCCGTGATCGCCGTCCCCCTGTCGGCGCGACTTGGGCTGGGGTCTGTCCTCGGATATCTTGCCGCCGGCATCGCCATCGGTCCGATCCTTGGGCTCGTGGGCGCGGAAACCAAAGACTTGCAGCATGTCGCGGAATTTGGCGTCGTCATGATGCTGTTCCTGATCGGGCTCGAGCTGGAACCCCGCGCACTTTGGGATATGCGGCACCGGTTGTTGGGGCTTGGTGGACTGCAGATCTCGCTCTCTACGGTCGTGATTGCAGCAGTTACCTTCTACACGGGTCAACCATGGTCAGTTGCCTTGGCCGTGGGGCTGACACTGTCCCTGTCATCAACCGCCATCGTGCTGCAGACGCTGTCGGAAAAGGGCTTGATGCGCACAAACGGCGGGCGATCCACGTTCTCGGTCCTGCTGACTCAGGATATCGCCGTGATTCCGATCCTGGCGTTTCTGCCACTGCTGGCCATGCCGGCCAGCATCTTCATCGAGGATGACGGATCAATCACGCGCGGCGGCGACGGGCACGGCGACGCGCACCATACGTTGTCATTGGTCGATGGCCTGCCCGGATGGGCGGTGACGCTGGTGACATTGGGTGCGATCGCATTCGTGATCGTGGTAGGCGTCTACCTGACCCGTCCCTTGTTCCGGTTCATCCACACCACCCGCCTGCGCGAGATGTACACGGCGTTGGCCCTGATGATCGTAGTAGGGATCTCGTTCCTGATGACGCTGGTGGGCCTGTCCCCGGCGTTGGGCGCCTTCCTCGCTGGCGTCGTCCTGGCCAGTTCCGAGTTCCGGCACGAGATGGAAAGCGACCTTGAGCCGTTCAAGGGATTGCTGCTGGGCCTGTTCTTCATCACGGTCGGGGCCGGGATCGACGTCGGGTACTTTTTCAACGACCCGTTCGACCTGATCGGCCTGGCCCTGCTGGTAATCCTGGTCAAGGGCCTGATCCTGTATGCCGTTGGTCGTGCATTCAAGTTGCGCGGCCGCGACCATTGGCTGTTCACGCTGGGTTTGGCTCAGGCGGGTGAGTTCGGCTTCGTGCTGCTGGCCTTTTCGACCAAGCAGAATGTCATTCCCCCGGCCCTGTCGCAGAAGCTGTTGATGATCATTGCCCTGACCATGCTGATCACACCGCTTCTGTTCATCATCTATGACTACCTTTCGCGCCACATCCGCGACAACTCACCCCAGGTTGAACCCGAGGAAATAGACGAAAAAGGTCCCGTCATCATTGCGGGAATTGGGCGGTTCGGACAGATCGTCAACCGGCTGGTGCGCGCCAGCGGGTTCAAGACGGTGGTGCTGGACCACAATATCGAAACGATCCAGCTGATGCGTCGGTTCGGCGTCAAAGGATTCTTGGGTGATCCGACGCGTCCCGAATTGCTGCGGGCTGCGGGCCTTGAAAAGGCTTCCGTTTTGGTGGCCGCGATGGACAACCGCAAGGAAGTGACCCGATTGGTCGGCTACGCCCGCCGGCAGCGCCCCGACCTTCACATCGTCGCCCGCGCGCATGACCGGACCCATGTGTACGAGCTGTATCAGGCCGGCGCTGATGACATCGTGCGTGAGCTGTTCGACAGCTCTCTGCGGGCCGGGCGTTATGTGCTGGAGAACATTGGTTTGAGCGAATACGAGGCCGCGCAAGCACAGCAGACCTTCTATCACCACGATCGGCAGGCAATTCGCGAATTGGCCGAACTCTGGGTTCCCGGCATGCCGACGGCCGAGAACAAAAAGTACATCGAACGCGCGCGCGAGTTGGAGAAGGACCTGGAGACTGCGCTGCTGGAACTGGCCGAAAAGAACGAAAAGAAGTCAGCCTGACCCGGGGATATCCCGGGTCAGCCGAGCTCAACCGTCCGACACACCGGCTTCGGCAAAGGTGGCCATACCCGAATGGCAAGCGACGGCGCTTTTCAGGATATTGATGGCCAGCGCGGCCCCCGACCCTTCGCCCAGCCGCAGCCCGAGGCTCAGCAAGGGCGCTTTGTCCAGCTTGGTCAGCATGGACGCGTGCGCACTTTCCGCACTCTGGTGGCCAGCAACGGCATGGTCCAGCGCTCCCGGCGCCAGACGATCGAGGCAAGCCGCAGCCGAGGTGCAGATGAACCCATCCAGAATGACCGGGATGCGCAGAATTCGGGCGGCTGAAATGGCCCCTGCCATGGCCGCGATCTCGCGCCCTCCCAAACACCGCAGGATCTCAAGCCCGTCGTCAGATGCTCCGTGCAGCGCAACACCTTCGGCAACGACGCGCGTCTTGTTGGCAAGGCCCGCATCGTCCACACCGGTTCCACGCCCGGTCCAATCAGCGGCTTCTCCGCCGAACAACGCGCAGGCGATGGCCGCTGCAGGGGTGGTGTTGCCAATACCCATTTCGCCAACGACAAGAAGGTCTGCGGTGGGGTCAACGGCGTTCCAGCCGGTCTGCAAAGCGGTCAGAAGCTCGTCCTCGGACATTGCCGGGGCCTTTGTGAAGTCGGCCGTCGGCCGATCCAGGTCCAGCGCGTGTACCGTCATCTTGGCCCCGGCCGCTTTGGCCAATTGGTTGATGGCCGCGCCTCCGTGCTCGAAATTCATGACCATCTGAACCGTAACCTCGGGCGGAAAGGCCGAGACCCCCTGCGCCGTCACGCCGTGATTGCCGGCAAAGACAATCACCTGAGGCGCCTCGATCTGCGGCCGGGCATCCCCACGCCAACCGGCATACCAGATCGCCAGATCCTCCAGTCGGCCCAACGCACCCGGCGGCTTGGTCAGCTGTCCGTTGCGGTCGGCAGCCCCTTGCCTTGCAGCCTCATCCGGCCCCGGAGCATTGCGCAGTGCGTCGCGGAAGGTATTCAGATCATTGAGTTCAGGCAGCATTCAAAGCCTCGTTGCATCGGAGTGGTCCTGCGTGTTTAACCGAAGCAGGCAAAGCAACAACCCCTCGAAAGGCGCGCAAGTGCACAAAAACGACACTCGAACCTTTTCGCCATGGGACGTGCCGCTGGTTCTGGTTCTTTTGACGCGGCTGCCATTGCCCGTGCTGCCCAAATCGCTCTTCGAGCGACAGTCCAAAGCCGCTTGGGCCTTTCCTGCGGCCGGGCTGGTTGTTGGCGGCTTGGGCTGTGCCGTAGGCTGGTCTGCGATGGCCGTGGGCCTTTCCGGGACAGTCAGCGCAGTCCTTGCTGTCGCCGTTCTGATCGCAGCGACCGGAGCCATGCACGAGGACGGGCTGGCCGACACCGCGGACGGGCTGTGGGGCGGATATACACCCGAACGCAGACTCGAGATCATGAAGGACAGCCATATCGGCACCTACGGGGTGTTGGCCTTGTTGGTCATTCAACTGCTCAGGATCTCGGCGGTCGCAACACTACTGGCGGCAGGAAGTCCGGCCGGAATACTGGCGGCGGCTGTGTTTTCCCGTGCGGTGATGCCACCATTGATGGCGGGCCTACCGAACGCCCGCGGCAGCGGGCTGAGCCATAGCGTCGGCGCTCCTCCGCCTTTGTCGGTTGCAGCCGGTCTCGGGCTGGCTTTCGTTTTCTCTCTGGCTCTTCTGGGCTGGACCGCCCTTCTGCCCGTCGCCTGTGCGGTAGCCGCAACCGTGGGTCTGGCAATCATAGCCAAAACCAAGATTGGCGGTCAGACCGGTGATATCCTGGGGGCTTCTCAACAGCTGTCCGAGGTTGCTTTCCTGCTGGCCGTTGCCGCCCTGCTCTAGCCGACACCGCCGGTCTTGATCCGTAGTGTCTCACCGCAATGCTTGCAGTGTACGGCATCCGGGTCGTGCCGAAACAGCCCGCAATTGGGACATTTGTGGCGTACTTTCTGCGGCATGAAAATGGCCTGAGCCAGCCGCACGAACAGCGCCACACCGACCACCATTATGAAGACCGAAAACAGCTTGCCGCCCGGAGAGTTCAGTGTGATGTCGCCGAAACCCGTCGTGGTCAGTGTCGCCATCGTGAAATACAGCGCATCGATATACGGGGTCTGGCTGTCCTCGGGGATATAGAAAACCAGTACGGCGGTGGATGTTGCGAAAATGAACACCAGCAGGTTCACGGCAGCGATGACCGCATCCTCGTGGGTTCGGAAAAACTCACTGTCGCGGCGCAGATCATGCAACAGGTGATAGGAATGGATCAGCCGCAGCGCACGCAGAATCCGCAGGAACGCAAGGCTGCCGGTCAGGAAAGGGTCAAGGATCAGCGAGGCGATCACGACCAGATCCGCAAGCGTGTAGATTTTGAACAGCAGCTTCTTGCGGTCTTTCGCGATCCACATCCGAGCCGAGAAATCCAGCAGAATGATCAGCCCCACCGCCCAGCTGACTGCAATCAATCCGGGGCCGTGCGGAATGTTCGCCGTCGCCACGAAAAACACGATCGAGGCAAGGTCGAACAGGATCAGACAGTACCGGAACCAGACCGAAACCGCCCCTCTGCCGATATAGAGTGCCTTGACCGTCTGCTTCATGACTGACCCGTATACGGTTCCAATGACTGGGAAATTAGCGGGAAAGGCGGCGCGAACCAAGCGATCGGGCATGAAAAAGGCCGCTCTGAAACCAGAGCGGCCCTTTGGTGTTGCTTCAAAGCCCGATCAGGCCGCGCGCGAGGTCAGGACTTCGTCCACCTGCTTGGCCGCTGCGATTTCGTCCGAACCGGACACGGCCGCAACTTCGCGCGTCAGACGCTCAAGCGCGGCTTCATAGAGCTGACGCTCGGAATAGCTCTGCTCACGCTGGTCGTCGGTGCGGTGCAGGTCACGCACCACCTCGGCGATCGAGATCAGGTCACCCGAATTGATCTTCTGTTCGTATTCCTGCGCCCGGCGCGACCACATGGCACGCTTTACCTTGGCTTTACCCTTCAGCGTTTTCATCGCCTGGCTGATCACATCGGGCGAGCTGAGCGAGCGCAGACCGGATTCAGTGATCTTGTTGGTCGGCACCCGTAGGGTCATCTTGTCTTTCTCGAATGAGATGACGAACAGCTCGAGCGAGTATCCAGCGACTTCCTGTTCTTCAATCGATATGATTTGCCCGACCCCATGTGCAGGGTAGACAACATAGTCGTTCGGACGGAACTCAAGCTTCTTCGACTTTGTCATGCACGTGTTTCCTTGGTTGCAGAGCGGGAAAAAAGCGACAAAAAACCTAACCGGGGTCACCCGCGACCCCTGTCAGGCTGATTACATGTCAAAAACTCAGAACTCCAAAGTGAGCATACTTACGGAGTCGTCCCCATCTCGATCATCATTTGCCACATGAGTATATCACAAAATTAAGACACCTGAAAGCGGACGGGGCCTTCGGCTCGGAATTTGTGACTTTTTTCAGCGCATTAAGGCAAAAACTTACAGCTGTCTTACGGGCTTTGCGACCCGAATCGCTCAGCCGCCCTCGCCCGGTGCCTCGGAGAAGTATTTCTCCATCTTGCCCTCTTCACCGTCGCGCTCCTCGGCGCCCGGAAGCGGGTCTTTCTTGGTTACGATAACCGGCCATTGTTCCGCGTATTTGCGGTTGAATTCGACCCACTGCTCCATTCCCGGTTCGGTATCCGGGCGAATGGCGTCCGCCGGGCATTCCGGCTCGCACACGCCGCAATCGATGCATTCATCCGGATGGATGACCAGGGTATTTTCACCTTCATAGAAGCAATCCACCGGGCATACCTCGACGCAGTCGGTGTATTTGCAGGCGATACAGTTCTCGGTGACAACGTAGGTCATGGTCCAATTCCCGTCAGAGGTTTGGGCGACTAGCTAATTCAGTCTGCCCCCATCTTCAAGAGAAGATCAGCCCTTGGGGGTGCGAGAAAGATCAAGCGCGCGCCGATCCTTCTTGGTCGGACGACCTTTTCCTTCGAAACCCGGATTTTGTGGCGGATTATCCTTCTCTTCAGTCAAATCCGTGTACAGCGTCCGCGCCTCGGTCGCCGGGCCGCGTCGCGCGCCCAGGATTTCGACCTGAACCACGCGAATAACCCGCCCCTGAGCGAAAGTCAGAACGTCACCGGGCCCGACGGTTTGCGCCGGCTTCTGGGCCCGGTCACCGTTGATGCGCACATGCCCGGCGTTGACCTGTTTGGCGGCCAGGCTGCGGGTCTTGAAAAACCGCGCATGCCACAGCCACTTGTCGATCCGCAGCTTGGCCGGTGCGTCGGCCATCAGCGATCAGTTGCCGTCCTTCAGACCCATCAGCGCAGCGGCAAACGGGTTGTCGGGATCAATCGCCTTTTCCTTTTTGGGCGGCCGGGACGAGAAGGTCTTGGCCCCTTGCGGCTTGCCACCCTTCTTGCCCTGCGGCTTGCCGCGACCATCCCGAGGCTTCCCGCCCGGTTTGCCCCGACCCTGCCGTTGGTCACCACGTGGCCCCCGGTTGGCCTGACGGCCCCAGGTAAAGGTGTAGAACACCTCGACTTCGGGTTCGTCCGATGCCGGGTCTGCGGCCGTGGCCTCGGCCTCAGCCTCGGCGCTGTCAGTAGCCTCGGCTGGCGCCTCGGTGGCGACGGCCACATCCGACTGCGCCTCTGCTTCGGTGGTCTCGGCCGGAGCTTCGGCAGTTGCCGCCGGTGGTTGCTCGGTCATCTGAGCCGGCTTGATCTTGGTCCGTTCACCGCGCTCGGCCTTGTAGCCCAGCCCCTGCATCAGGTCGGCGAACTGTTCCAGCGTCATACCGGTGATCGACAACATGTCCGCCTTGGCTTCGAAACCGCCGCGGCTGTCTTCGGCGCGCAGCATGTCGGCCAGACGCTCCAACATGTCGATACGGATCGAACGCTCGCCCGCATTGCGGTAGCCGCACATGGTGTCATAGCCCTCGGGCGCGCCCTTGGCGACGGGCACCGTCACCAAGCCCGGCGGCGGCGCTTCGGGAAACTCCTGAAGTCCATTTGCCAGGGCCCACAACACCAGACGCAGGCGCGTCGGGGCAGGTTTCAGCAGCAGCGGCATGAAGATGGTGAACTGGCCGAACCGGATGCCGTGCTTGCGCAGCGCGCCACGGGCGTCCTGGTCCAGGTCCTTGACCTCTTGTGCGACTCCGGCGCGCGGCAGGATGCCCAACGCCTCGACCATACGGAAGGCAAATCCCTTGGCCAACCCGGTCAATTCTTCGTCGCGCGACAGGTTCAGCAGGGGTTCGAACAGCGCCGCGATCTTGCGGTCGATGAAGTGTTGCAGGCGGCGCTGCACCTTCTGCTCAACCTCCGGCCCTGCGGCCTCGTCCACGAACACTTCGACCATCGGTTTGAGCGGTTCGGCCCCGGCAACCAGCTTGCCCACGGCATATTCGCCCCACATCAGGCCACCCTGATCGGTAAAATCAATTTCGGTATCGGGCGCATTGTAGAAGCGATCGGCACGCAGATGGAATTGCGGCGCGAGTGCTTGCAGTGAGGCCGATTTGAGCGCTTTCGCCTCGGTTCCCTGCGCGCTTTTGTCCGGGATGAACCGGAACCCTTCCAAACGACCGACGAATTCGCCTTCGACGGTCACTTCACCCTTGTCATTCACTTCGGCCAAAAGGGCCTCCTTCTGTTTGAGCCGGCGCAAGAGAACAGATGTACGCCGGTCCACAAATCTTTGCGTCAGACATTCATGCAAAGCGTCTGACACCCTGTCTTCTACAGCGCGGGTTTCCGCGCGCCAATGGGATTCGTCGCGCACCCAGCCGTTTCGTTGCGCAACATATGTCCACGTGCGAATATATGCCAACCTTTTGGACAGTGCATCAATATCGCCGTCGGTTCTGTCGATCCGGCGGATCTGGCGCGCCAGAAAATCCTCGGGGATCGTGCCGCGTTCGTGCAGATGTCCGAAGATCGATTCGAGCAGGCTGGCATGTTCCGCATGGCTGATGCCTCGAAAATCGGGGATTCGGCAAACATCCCACAACAGGCGGATCGACGGACCATCGCTGGCACGGGCCGCAACCTCGGGCACCTGGGCCAGCGACTTGAGCGCGTTCAGGTCGTCTGCGGGCCGGGCTTTGACCAAATGCTCGTTGTCCGGGCTGGCCTCGAGCGAGTCGATCAGCGCATCGACCGAGCCGAACCGCAAGGCGGCATTCCGCCAGTTCAGCTTTTTCATCGGCGTGAACCGGCTGTCCATGATGGCCTGCGCCACGCCTTCGTCCAGCGGCGACGCCTCGCCCGTCACGCCGAAGGTGCCATCCGACATGCCGCGCCCGGCGCGCCCGGCGATCTGGGCCAGTTCGTTCGGGGCCAGCGGCCGCATGCGCCGGCCATCGAATTTGGACAGGGACGAAAACGCGACGTGGTTCACATCGAGGTTCAGCCCCATTCCGATGGCATCAGTCGCGACCAGATAGTCGACCTCGCCATTCTGGTACAGCGCGACCTGCGCGTTCCGCGTGCGCGGACTGAGCGCGCCCATGACCACGGCCGCCCCACCCTTTTGCCGCCGCAGAAGCTCGGCAATGGCATAGACGTTCTCGACCGAGAACCCGACGATGGCACTGCGCGGGGGCATGCGGCTGATCTTCTTGGACCCGGTGTAGACCAGTTGCGACATCCGCTCGCGCCGGGCGAACTGCGCCTGCGGCACCAGCGCCGCGATCGGGCCGCGCATCGTGTCGGCACCCAGAAAAAGTGTCTCGTGCGTCCCACGCATCCGCAGCAGCCGGTCGGTAAAGACATGACCGCGCTCGGGGTCGGCGCACAGCTGGATTTCGTCGATGGCCACGAAATCGGTGCCCATTCCCTCGGGCATCGCCTCGACCGTGCAGACCCAGTATTGCGTGCGCGGCGGAACGATGCGTTCCTCGCCCGTCACAAGAGCCACCACCGAGGGGCCGCGGATGGCGACGATCTTGTCATAGACCTCGCGCGCAAGCAGCCGCAGCGGCAGGCCGATGACACCGGTCCGGTGCCCCAGCATGCGTTCGATGGCATAGTGGGTTTTGCCTGTGTTGGTCGGGCCAAGTACGGCCACGATTCGGGATGCCCCGTTCACCTTTGCCCCCTGCCCGGACCTTAAAGCGCCTTGCCCGCAATCTGCGGTTTCAGCCGATTCACGGCATTGGTTACTTCTTCGTGATGGGGATGTATAGCCAGCGCGCGGGAATAGGCGTCATAGGCCTGTTCGGGCTGACCCAGCACCTCAAAGATCAGGCCAAGCCCGTAGATGGCTTCGTAATTGTTCGGGTTCAACGCAAGCGCGTGCTCAAGATCGGCGGCCGCCATGCCGAACCGCTCCAGCCCAAAAAACACGGAGGCGCGCACATGCCAACCTTCTGCGAAATCGGGCGCATGGTCCGTCAGTGCCGTCAGATGGTCCAACGCGGCTTCGACATTGCCCTCGTCCAGTGCTTCGCGTCCGCGCTCAAGCAGCAGATCAGCCGAGGCAGACCCTGATTGCGACCACAGCGACTGCAGTTGCCGATCCAGACCGGCTGCCTGCTCGGGCGACGCTTCGGAAAGCTGACGCAGCAGCTCGGCTTCGTCCCGCAAATCGGCCTGTTGCGCAATCCCAGTGGTGGAATACATGACTAGGAGGGCAAATGCCGCAACGGTACCTTTGAGATTGTTGATTGCAATGCTCATAACAATGATCAGTGTAGCGTTGCGACCGCGGATGTCCATTCACGGCGCACTAACAAATGAGGAAGACCATGAGCGACACTCTTGAAAAAGCGGCAGCCGCGCTGAACGAAAAACTGTCGGGCGGCGATTTCGATTCGTCGGCGAAATTCGCCATCGCCGACCTCGGCTCGATCGTGTTGGACGAAAATGGCGCGCGGGTCAGCGACGAGGACGCCGAAGTCACCCTGAGCGCCGACGCGGACACGTTCGAGCAGATCCTCAGCGGTGAGCTGAACCCCACGGGTGCGTTCATGGCCGGCAAGCTGAGCATCGACGGCGACATGGGTGTTGCCATGAAGCTTGCCTCGGTGCTGGCCTGATGGATTTGTCGCCGGCCCCGTTCTTTGAAGATGTGGCCGGCGGTCCCGCCGGCGGCGCCGCGCACTGGTTGACCACAAGCGACGGCACACGCATTCGCGTGGGCCACTGGCGCCCCGAAGGTGAGGCGACCGGGACGGTGATGATCTTTCCCGGCCGCACGGAATATATTGAAAAATATGGCAATGCAGCGGGTGAGTTCGTACAACGCGGCTTTGCTGTACTGGCCGTGGATTGGCGCGGACAGGGTCTGGCTGACAGATTGCTGGAAGATCCGCGCGTTGGCCATGTGGACAAGTTTACCGACTATCAGCAGGACGTGCGCGAAACGCTGAAACTGGCCGAGCAGCTTGGCCTGCCGAAACCCTGGCACGTGATCGGCCATTCGATGGGCGGCGCCATCGGGATGCGCGCGGTTCTGGAAACCGGCCTGTTTGCCTCTTGTGCCTTCACCGGCCCGATGTGGGGCATTTTCTTTACCCCACTGATGAAACCGCTCAGCCGTCTGACCGCCTATTGGGGGCCGCGGATCGGGCTGGGCGAAAAGACGCCTCCGACCACGTCACTGGAAAGCTATGTTCTGATCCAGCCTTTCGCGGGCAACGCACTGACCCGCGATCCCGGGATGTACCGGATGATGCAGGATCAGTTGAAAGCGCATCCCGAACTGGCCCTGGGTGCGCCGTCGACCATCTGGCTACGCGAGGCACTGGACGAATGCGCCTGGCTGATGGCGCAGACCGCCCCCGACATTCCCTGTCTGACCTATCTTGGCAGCCACGAGCAGATCGTGGACCGCAAGGCGATCCGGGCGCGTATGGCGAACTGGCCCAGCGGACGACTGGTCGAGATCCCCGGCGGCGAACACGAGGTGATGATGGAACCGCCCGAGGTCCGCGGCCCGGTGTTCGAGGAGATGGCCGCGCATTTCTCGGCCGCCGCCAACGGGCAGACGCCCGAGCTTGCGATGACGCGCTGACACCTCGGCTGCTTGTGATCCGCGCGCCCTGCGCCTAGATGTGATCCAACGCAGACAATCGAGGTGTTCCATGCACGAGCTTCCCTTCCCCGTCCGAGACGCAAATGCCGGTGGCGGCGCCGACAATCTTGGCAACCTGCCGGAATGGAACCTGGACGATCTGTACAAGGGACAGGACGCGCCGGAACTGACCCGCGATCTTGAGTGGCTGGAGCAGGAATGCGCGGCTTTTGCCGCCGATTACGAAGGCAAGCTGGCCGATCTGGATGCGCAGGGCCTGCTGACCTGTGTCCAGCGCAACGAAAAGATCAACGCCGTCGCCGGGCGCATCATGTCCTTTGCCGGGCTGCGTTATTACCAACTGACCACCGATGCCGAGCGCGCCAAGTTCCTGTCGGACATGCAGGAGAAGGTCACGCTGTTCACCACGCCGCTGGTGTTCTTCACGCTCGAGATCAACCGCATCGACGACGACGTGCTGGCCGCTCATTTCAAGGCCAACGCGGACCTGGCCCGGTACGAGCCCGTCTTCCGCCGCATCCGCGCGATGAAGCCCTATCAACTGTCGGACGAGCTGGAGAAATTCCTGCATGATCTGGGGGTGGTCGGCGACGCGTGGGAACGGCTGTTCGACGAAACCATCGCCGGGCTGACCTTTACCGTGAACGGTGAAGAGCTGAACATCGAAGGCACCCTGAACCTGCTGACCGAACAGGACCGGTCCAAACGCGAGGCCGCGGCCCGCGAACTGGCCCGCGTGTTCCAAGACAACGTCAAAACCTTTGCCCGCGTCCACAATACGCAGGCCAAGGAAAAGGAAATCATCGATCGCTGGCGCAAGATGCCGACCCCGCAGACCGCGCGGCACCTGGCGAACGATGTCGAACCCGAAGTGGTCGAAGCCCTGCGCGAGGCGGTGGTGGCCGCCTATCCCAAGCTCAGCCACCGGTATTACGAGCTCAAGCGCAAATGGTTGGGTCTGGATGTGATGCAGGTCTGGGACCGCAACGCGCCGCTGCCGATGGAAGACACCCGCACCGTGTCGTGGGAGGACGCCGAGAAGACCGTGATGGAGGCTTATGCCGCTTTCGATCCCCGCATGGCCGAGATTGCAGCACCGTTCTTTTCGAAAGGCTGGATCGACGCGGCGGTGAAACCGGGCAAGGCCCCGGGCGCCTTCGCGCACCCCACCGTGACCGATGTGCACCCCTATGTGATGCTGAACTACCTGGGCAAACCGCGCGACGTGATGACACTTGCGCACGAGTTGGGCCACGGCGTGCATCAGGTGCTGGCCGCCGGTCAGGGCGAGATGCTGTCCTCGACCCCCCTGACGCTGGCTGAAACCGCCAGCGTCTTCGGCGAGATGCTGACCTTCCGCAAGATGCTGGATCAGGCCGAAACGCCCGAGCAGCGCAAGGTTCTGCTGGCCGGCAAGGTCGAGGACATGATCAACACGGTGATCCGCCAGATCGCCTTCTACGACTTTGAATGCAAGCTGCACGCCGCCCGCCGCGAGGGCGAACTGACGCCGGACGACATCAACGCCCTGTGGATGAGCGTTCAGGCCGAAAGCCTTGGCCCGGCGTTTGAATTCATGGACGGGTACGAGACCTTCTGGGCCTATATCCCGCACTTTGTTCATTCGCCCTTCTATGTCTACGCCTATGCTTTCGGCGACGGGTTGGTGAACGCGCTCTACTCGGTCTATGAAAGCGGCGCGGACGGGTTCGAGGAAAAGTACTTCGAGATGCTCCGCGCGGGCGGCTCCAAGCACCACAAAGAGCTGCTGGCCCCGTTCGGGTTGGATGCCAGCGACCCGAAATTCTGGGACAAGGGCCTGTCGATGATCTCGGGGATGATCGACGAACTGGAGGCCCTGGAGGGGTGACAGACCCAACCGACAAGGGGCGCTGGCGGGCCATCAAGGACCGCCTGCGCCCTGTTCTCGCCCGGATCCGCCGCAATGTCCCGCGGGGGCTGCGGTTTGTCGTGGGACTTTTGTTGATCGTCGCAGGCGTCTTCGGCTTCCTTCCTGTTCTGGGGTTTTGGATGATCCCCTTGGGCATCATGGTTGCCGCCATGGACGTCAACCTGCTGCGGCGCTGGTGGCGCCGCCGATAACCCCGTTCCGGCTGTCGCCTAGTTTTTTCTGGTCGTGAGGAACACCGCGAATACGATCAATCCCGCCCCAATCGCAGCCATTGGGGTGATCGGTGCCCCCAGAAAAATTGCCGAATTGACGAAGGTGAACACCACCGAGGCGGCGAACAAAAGGGTCGCGGTCAACGTCGATACACGCGCGGCGGCCTCGTACCAAAGGTAGTAGGCCAACGCAGTCGGGAAAACGCCCAGCAAAACCAAAAACACCAAATCGCTGCCGGATGGCATCCGCAGTGCAAAAACGGACAGCGGAAGCAGAATTACGGCCGAGCACAGGAACACACCAAACAGGAAATTCAGACGCTCGGCCGTCGATTTCGACGCGCGCATGGCCCGACTGCTGGCGATCAGGAACACCGCCCAGCTGACCCCGCCCCCAATTTCCATCATATCCCCCAGAACCGGGTCCCCGCCGCCTTCGAAATCGCGGAAAACCGTAAGAAAGACCCCCAAGATGGCCAGAAGGGTCGCCAGAACATCGGTTTTTCCAACAGGGGTGTCGGCGAAGAAATACAAGAAAACCAAAACAAAGAACGGCGCGGTATTTTCCAACACCATCGCGCTGCCTGCACCGGTGTGTTCAAGCCCGATATGAAACAGAATATAGTTGATGACGGTCGCCAAAACCGCAAGACGGAAGTTCCAATCCCGGAGCTGGACGGAAACCGGCGCATTCATCGCACGCAACATGCCGTAGATGGCCAAAGCAGCTATGAACAGCCTAGTTGTGGCAATTTGCATGCCACCCAGATCTCCGGTCAGGTAGCGCACGATGACGCTGTGCGTGCCCCAAAGAAATGCGGCCATGAACCCAAGAAACAAGCCATTCTGAAAAAGGGAACCGCCGTCTTTGCCGGGCCCCTTCACTTGAGCTGGCTGTCCTTGGAGCCGCGCCGATTGATACCGCCGCGGGCCTTGAAAGCACCATCACGCTCTTGCTGGCAATCCAGGCACAGCTTGACCCCGGGGATCGCCAGTCGGCGCTTTTCGGGGATCGGTTCTTCGCACTCTGCACAATGGGTCAGGCTTTCACCGACCGGACGCTTTTTTGCCTGCATCCGTGCCAGCTCGTCTGAAATCGAAGCCTCGATCTGTTCACTTACAGCGCCGTCGCGCGCCCAACCTCCGGCCATGGCCCCCTCCTGTTCAGGTGCTCACCAGTTTAGGCGTGGGGCGGCTGATCACGCAAGTCAGAGCGGCGTTGCGCCGTCTAACACCCGGTCGATCATCGCCTGCGTCCCGCGCGAGAATTCGAGCTGACACGGGTATTCGTCGCCCGCGCGAACGGACCGGCAAAACGCCTCGACCTGCAGCTTGTAGTGATCGTCGGCCGGGAAGCGCCGCACCAGAACCTCAAGCCCCGGGCGATGCAGCTCGACCCGGGCCTCGCCAAACACTCGCGCGTTGAACGGCGCGGTCAGGCGGATCAGGCCGCGCTCGCCGTGAAAGACCATTTCTTGATGCGGATGCATTCGGATCGAGACATAGGCCGAATAGGTAAAGCCGGGAAACTGCGCGCGGATTTCGGTGAACGCGTCGATGCCATCCTCCCAGCGGATGGCCGATTGCACGGTGTCCGGTTCCTGCCCCGTCGCAAAACGGGCCGACCCGATGACGTAGACACCGATGTCGCGCAGCCCGCCGCCGCCGGTTTCGGCGCGGTTGCGGATATTGCCTGTGTCCGCGCGGTTGTCGAAGCTGAATGCGCCCGTGACATGCACCAGATCTCCGATGGCGCCTTCGGCGATCAGGTCGCGCACATGCTGCCACTGCGGGTGGTGCACGATCATATAGGCCTCGGCCGCCAGCAGCCCGGTCTGGTCGCGCTTGTGGATCAGAGCGTCGAACTCCTCGGCGCGCATGGTCATCGGCTTTTCACACAGAACGTGCTTGCCAGCGTCCAGCGCTTTCAGACTCCATTCCACATGCAGGTGGTTCGGCAGAGGGATATAGACCGCCTCGATTTCGGGCGAAGCCAGTAGCGCGTCATAGTCGTCAAAGACCGTAAGGTCCGGGCAGAAGTCCTGGAATGGACCGGCTTTCGCCGGATCCGAAGTCGCCAAAGCAGACAAACGCGCGCCCGAGGCCGCATGGATCGCCGGACCCATGAACTGGCGTGCGAATTTCGCCGCCCCCAGAATGCCCCATTGAACCGGATTGTGCATGGTTTCCTCCGTATTTGACCATGTTCCGCGCTGAAATGTTTGCGCCAACATCTGTTGCGCCTTCTGTATCAGCCAAGCGACGCCAAGTCAGGCTTTTCTGTGCGCGGGACACCCGTAATCTGCGCATGACAAACGGGAGGGACTAACGTGAGAAGATTTCTGAAATGGCTGGTAGGCCTCACGGCGGCTGTGGTCGTCATCGGGGCCGTGATATTTTTCGTGGTAGTGCCGCCATATGTCGAAAACGCGCGCAACAACGTGATCGACCACGACCCATATCCGGTGTCCGACACTGCCGCTGCCCTGCACGAAACCCTGATCGTGGGCGACCTGCATGCCGACCCGCTGCTGTGGAGCCGCGACCTGACCGAGCGCGGAACCCGCGGCCAGGTGGATATTCCCCGGCTGATCGAAGGCAACGTGGCCCTGCAGGTGTTCACCGCCGTGACCAAATCACCGGCCGGGCAGAATTACGAGGCAAACTCGGCCGAGGCGTTCGACAACATCACCCTGCTGGCGATAGGTCAGCTTTGGCCGCTGCGCACCTGGGACAGCTTGAAAGAACGCGCGATTTATCAGGCCGAGAAACTGCATCGGTTCGAGGCCGCCTCAAGCGGACATCTCAAGGTCATCAAGACCCGCGCGGATCTGGATGCGGTGCTCGACGCCCGCGCGCGCGGCGAACAGGTCGTGGGTGGCATTCTGGGGATCGAAGGCGCCCATCCGCTGGAGGGCGATCTGGCCAATCTCGACCCGATATTCGATGCGGGACACAGGGTTTTCGGGCTGCAGCATTTCTTTGACAACGAACTTGGCGGCTCGCTGCACGGCACCGGGAACACGGGCTTGACCGAATTCGGACGGCAGGTGGTGGCCGAACTGGCCAAGCGCCCTGTGGTGATCGACCTGGCCCATTCCAGCCCGCAAGTGGCGCGCGACGTGCTGGGCATGACCGACGAGCCGCTGATCGTCAGCCATGGCGGTCTTCACGGGTTCTGCCCGGTCAAGCGCAACTATCCCGATGACCTGATGAAGGAAATCGCCGCGACCGGCGGTGTCATCGGGATGGGATATTGGGCCGACGTCACTTGCGGCGACATCGCCCCGGCGGGAATTGCCAAAATGATCAAGGCAGCCATCGAGACGGTCGGGGAAGACCATGTGGCACTGGGGTCCGACTATGACGGCTCGGTCGAGACCGCATTCGACACATCGGAACTGGCGGCGATGACCTCGGCCTTGTTGGACGAGGGCCTGACCGAAGCTCAGATCCGCAAGGTCATGGGCGAAAACATGGTACGGGTATTCCGCCAACAGCTGCAGTAGGACGTGGCGAGAAAAAACGGCCCGGGTTCCCCGGGCCGCTTGTTCATCGGATTGCCGTGATCAGGCGGTGGCCAGCATGCCCTTTTCACGCGCCAACTCACGCATCTTTTTCTGCAGCTTTTCAAAGGCGCGCACCTCGATCTGACGGATGCGTTCGCGGCTGACATTGTACTGCGTACTCAGTTCCTCGAGCGTCACGGGCTGATCCATCAACCGGCGCTGGGTCAGGATGTCCTTTTCGCGGTCGTTCAGGACGTCCAGCGCCTCGGTCAGCAACTCGCGGCGCACCTCAAGCTCTTCGCGGGCTTCATAATCGCCGGCCTGGTCGGCATCTTCGTCTTCCAGCCAGTCCTGCCACTGCATGGTGCCTTCGCCCTCGGACCCGACCGTGGCGTTCAGCGACGCGTCCCCACCCGACATGCGGCGGTTCATGCTGATGACCTCTTCTTCGGTCACGCCCAAGTCATTGGCGATCCGCTTGACATTGTCCGGGTGCAGGTCGCCCTCCTCCAACGCGCCAATCCGTGCCTTCGCCTTGCGCAGGTTGAAGAACAGCTTTTTCTGCGCCGAGGTGGTGCCTAGTTTCACCAGCGACCAGGATCTCAGGATGTATTCCTGGATCGAGGCGCGGATCCACCACATCGCATAGGTCGCCAGACGGAAGCCTTTTTCCGGATCGAACCGCTTGACGGCTTGCATCAGGCCCACATTGGCCTCGGAAATCACCTCGGCCTGCGGCAAACCATAGCCGCGATAGCCCATGGCGATCTTTGCGGCCAGCCGCAGATGCGATGTCACCATCTTGTGCGCCGCTTCGGTGTCCTGCTCTTCGACCCAACGTTTGGCCAGCATGTACTCCTCTTCCGGCTCCAGCAGGGGGAATTTGCGGATTTCCTGCAGATACCGGTTCAGCCCACCTTCTGGCGTAGGCACGGGGAGATTTTTGTAATTTGCCATGTATCACGTCCCTTGGACAAATGTTTACGCCCTTAACATGGATATGGGGCCACGTTCAGGACCATTCAAGAGCAGGTGTTAACAGTCTGGGATTAAGGAACGATAAAGGAAAGCTAAGAAAGTCTTAGTCACGAGACTTTGCAGGTTGTTTCAGAACCGAGATGAGTGCCTCGATATCTTGCGGCAATGCTGCCTCAAAACGCATTTCCTCGCCGGAAACGGGATGAAAAAAGCCCAGGACCGCCGCGTGCAGGGCTTGGCGCGGGAACGCACGCACCGCCTCCGCAGCGTCTGCATCAAACGACCGGGCCGACAGTTTGCGCTTGCCGCCATAGACCGGGTCGCCCACCAAGCCGTGGCCCGCATGTGCCATGTGCACCCGGATCTGGTGGGTGCGTCCGGTTTCCAGCCAGCACTCGATCAATGATACCGCGCCGGGTTTTCCGAACACGTCAACGACGCGCGCACGTGTCACGGCATGGCGCCCGCCATGAAAAAACACCGCCTGTTTCTGCCGATCATGTTTGTGCCGGGCCAGTTGCGTTGTGATTCGCATCACGTTGCCGGGCTCAAAACTCACGCCTTTGACACCGCGCAGCCGCGGGTCATTGGCATCCGGAACGCCATAGCAGACCGCACGATAGTAGCGCTCGACGCTGTGCGCCTCGAACTGGGCCGCCAGCCCCTGGTGGGCGGCGTCCGATTTGGCAACCACCAGCAATCCGCTGGTATCCTTGTCGATCCGGTGCACGATGCCCGGCCGCTTGACCCCGCCTACCCCCGACAATTCCTCGCCACAGTGGTGCAGCAGGGCGTTCACCAAAGTTCCGTTGGGCGATCCCGGTGCCGGGTGGACGACCATGCCCGCAGGCTTGTTGATCACGATCAGGTCAGCGTCTTCATGCACGATGTCCAGCGGAATGTCTTCGGCCCCGATGTGACTCTCGTCCGCTTCGGAGACGGTTATGGACACAACGGCGCCTTCCGGCACTTTGGCCTTGGCGTCGAGCACGACCTTGCCGTCGACCAGAACCGCGCCCTCTTCGATCAGCCGGGCCAGCCGGGTACGCGACAGGTTTTCATCTGCTGGCACATCCCGCGAAAGCGCCTTATCAAGGCGGGGCGGCGGAGCGTCCGCGATAACGAAGTCTATTTGCCGGGTGCCCATGACTGTCCCTTCAGATCCCCAAGAACCGCAGGAAACGCCTCAGTTGCGCCTTCTGCGCCGCATGGTCATGCTGCTGACCGCGGTGATGATTGGCGGGGTTCTAGTGACATTCGCCTTGATTGTCATCCGTCTATCCGACCGAACCCCCACCCTGCCCGATCAGATCGAACTGCCAGACGGTGCAAAGGCCCAAGCCGTGACCATCGGAAACAACTGGTTCGCCGTGGTGACCGATGACAACCGCATCCTGATCTTCGACAAGACCACCGGGAAGCAACGACAGCAGATCTCGCTTGATTGAGCCTTTGGCGCCGCCAGCCTATTCACCCAAGGCTATTCTGAACACGATTTCTGCAGCCTGCTTGAACGCAACGATCTCGTCCGGCGCATCACGACGAAACCTGACTTCGTCCGGGCTCAGCCAGACCGGTTTGAACAGAGTGTCCCGGTCGGGAAAGAATTCAGCCCGAAATCCTTCGTCGGCCTCGGTCAAATAGGTATCAAGCCATGCCCGTTCCTCGGGTTCCAGAACGTCATGGTGCCGGAACATGATGGGTTCTTTGGGTACTTGGCGACGCAGTTGGCGGCTGCGCTTGCGCCCGATGGCTCGCGTGACGACGCCAAAGGCTTCACTTGCAGCGCGGGAAAGTGTTGGATTGGCAGGCTCACTGGCAGCCTCCCCTCCCGGTCGCGACACGCCCAGTTTGTTCAGGAAGTCATCGACGATATTGCCATTTAACATTTCGTCGCGGTCATAGAGTGCCGGCACAACCGTTACACCCGGGAACGCGTTGCGGATACGCGAAACCGCGCCGGAAAAAGAAACCGAGTGAGGTTCGGCCTTGATCTTCGCCAGCCGGTCCCGAATCAAGGCTGAACCGTCGGCTGGCAAACGGCCATTTTTGGCCCGCTGCTTGTAATCCGCCTCAAAGAAATCGGAGTAGCGGCGGCAATAGAATACCACACGCATTTCGCGTGCGGGTATTTCGGTGAAGAGCTGCGCAAGCCGTTCCAGATCGGCCGAGTAGAACATTTCCGACGACATCAGGCAGGCCTTGCTGCCATGTGCCTCGTACTCGCGCGCAACGGCCTCACGGTACTTGTCCATTGGTTCTGCGGACTGGTTCATGTGGAACGCCAACAGATTATGGCTGACCTTGGGGCGATCGTCCCCTTCCGGTCTGCGACGTCCGGCCTCCATGTATCTGAGCCCGGAATCCGACAAGGCCGACGCATTGTTGCGCAGATAGGACTGCAATGCCGTCGTCCCTGTCTTCGGCATCCCCAAATGCAACCACAGCATCAGGTTGCGCCTCGTGTAACGGCGTCGGCCTGCGCGGTCATCTGATGCATCAACTCCTGCATCTCGGACGTGCCCAGCAGTTCCGATATCTGTTTGCGGTGCAATTCGCAGGACTGGCGGTGCAGCAGGGCCGTTTCGGGGTCCGACATCAGGTCGTCGAAACAGTCCCGCTTGCGCGCGGCAATCGCATCGACCGATGTCTCGACCACCGCATTCTGGTTCATGATGTTCCAGTACTCCAAGCCCAGGCTGTCGCCCGTGTGATGAGCCCGTCCCCGCACTTTCTTGACCAAGTAGCTCTCGCAGGACTTCAGAGCGTAGTGGTTGAGCTGCACAAGGTCATATCCGACCGAGTCCCGCGCCGACCGCCAACTGCTTGTAAAATACCGCTCGGGCATTGGCTGGCCCGAACCATTGTACCAGTGGCAGTCTTCCATGCGGTCGACCGTCGGACGTTTGGGGCGGTGAACACCGATCACATCCCACAAGTGCCGCTGGAACATCGTCTTCAATCCCCATGCCTGCGCCGGTCTGGGTTTGCGCTCGGGGGCAGCACGGCGGAATTGGTCGGACAGGAACCTGTCTTCGTATTGAACCACTCCGGCATTGCCGAACAACCGCCAGGTCATTGAAATCATCTTGGCATCCGGCACGGCATCAACCAATGATTTCAGCGTGTTGTCACCCGTCTTTACATTGATTTGCTCGTCGGCGTCGATCACGATCACCCAGTCTTCAGGCCCCGCGATGTCCATCTGAAAAAAGCGTTTGTACGCGCGTTTCTGAGGGCTTGTTGCGCGGCGGGAATTGTTGTCCACATGGATCAGAACCCCGCGCTGGTCGAGCCGCTCGAGCAGCGCATCCGACCCGTCCGTGCAGTCATTCGTCATCACGACCATCTGGTCGATGCCAATAGCCTGATTGTGCGCGACCCATTCCAGAACGAACGGGCCTTCGTTCTTCATCGGGGTAACGCTGACAAAGCGGGGGGGCTGATCGACCATTTTTGCCTCAGTTTTTGGTGCCATGCAGGCCGGACGCGGGCACGCAAGACCAGTGTTTGCCCGCCAGAATAATTCCATTGCAGGCGATGACCAAGCCGAAACCTTGGGCGTGTTTGCACACAGATGACCCTGAATGGTGCTGGATATCGTGAAAGGCCCGCATGTTACCCCTCTGCCCTTTTGAGCTGGTTGGAAAAACGTTTGTAGGTTGGACACAACGCCTTGGCCCGTTGCAGAAACACCTGCGCCCGCTGTTTTTCGCCGCGCTTCAGGCAAATCTGACCCGCGGCCCCTTGAATGGCGGCGGTGATGTCGTCCAGCTCGGCCGCGTGCAGGATCTGCGCCTCGGCCTGCTCTTCGGCGCCGATGCGCGCCAAGAGTTGCCCCATCGCGAAAACCAGAAACGCGCTGTCAGGGTCACAAGCCAGCGCCTCGGCCATAGTCAATCGCGCCTGACGTCGGTCACCTGCATCCGCATAGAGCTCGGCAAGACGTTTGTAGTACAGGGGGTTGTCAGGGCACCGAAGAACCACGTCCCGGGCGGCATCAATTGCCGTCTCGACGGCAACCTCGCCCATACGCCATTGCAGCAACGATGACAGGCTTTCCACAGCGGGGTCCTGTTCCGGCACGTCGTCGATCGCAGTCAGCCCGGCCCACAAAGCTTGCAGGCGCGGACCGCTGTCCTGCAGCCGCCTGGCGCGCTGGTCCAGGGAAAGATCGGACCAATCAAGCAGGATCATGTCGAAATTGCAGGGCGCCCTCACGATCACCTTGTGCTGGACAAGGTACAGGTTGTTGAACGGCGGAAACCGACGTTGGCGCAGCCTGCGCTGCAGGGCCCAATCCACGGGCGGAAACAGTCGAACGGGCAGTTGGTCGCGGTACAGCATGCGCGAACCCAAAACCACAACATCGGGTCGCAACGGCTTGGCCCAAAACGCTTTTGCGAAATGGCGCCCGGCAGCCCAGCGTTTCTTTCTGGCGCCAAGAATGGCCCCCCGCAATGCGGTCAGAACCGCGTGATCTTCGGGCCAAAGATGCGGGTTTTCCAACCCGTCCCGGGCCAGTTGCTCGCTTTCCTTCCACTTGCCCAGATAGAACGCGTTCAACGCCTGCAGCAGGGGCAGAAAAGCGTTGTCCGCCCCGGCATCGAGGATCGGCTGGCCCAGATCATAAGCCTCTTGGCACCGATCCTGGGCGCACAGGTATTGCGCGGCCTTGGCATAGACATGGGCGGCCTCGGACGGGTTCAGAAAAGTCTCGGGTCCTTGCGCGACGCGCCGGATGACGTTTTCGTTCGCCTCGTCCAGTTCGGCCTCGGTCAGGACATCGCGGAATACCAGTCTTTGCTGCCCAGATATCCGTGCGGCCGCCATGGAAAAAGCCGAGATGAACGGAGCGATCACCTGCTCGGCCCGGGACATCGCGTAAAGCTCGAGAAAGTCGCGCTGTGCTCGGGTCATTCCCGACAGGTTCGCAATGTCGGACATCTGCATCAGGTTCGGATAACGCTTTTGAAACCGCGCAATCAGCTCGGGCTGGTCCGAGAACATGATCGCGGGCCGGTCCAGCCTCTTGGAAAGATGCATATCGTAGAGTTCTTCCGGCTCGACCTTTGCCGGCCAAGTGGTGTGCTTCCAGGGCAGCGCGTTCAGGATGTCACCGCGCCGGATATGGTAGGCAGAAACGCCCTGCCCCGAGAGCCTTGCATCGGCAAGCTCCATGATGTGCCGGATATGCGGAGTGAACCCGATACGGTGAATGAACTCGCGGTAGCGCGGGCGGATCGCCTCAATATCCTCCCAAGGAAAGGCAAGAACCTCAAACCCCTCTTCGACCAAGACCGAACGGCCAGCAGCCAGATGCGCCATCAGCCGATCGGGCGTCGCGTCGCCCAAAAAGTTCCAGACCGGCAGCGCATCCTTCGCCAGCCGATCGTGAGTTTTCTGATCCAGAAATTGAGACTTGATCCATTCGGGATCGAACAGCTCTTCCGGGTTGTCCAGTTCGGGGGCATCAGCCCCCGGTGGAAACCAGTTGACCCGATAATCCGCGTCGAAATCCTCGGCCAGGCGTATGCAGGTCAGCATCATCAGCAGTCGGGCACCCATGCGGTCCTTGCGCTGGCCTATGAACACGCCCCGTTTGGGCGTCATGACGCGTCCCCTGCCGCCATAGCCCGGCGCATGGCCCGGAACCGCTGGCGGGCGGCCATTACCAACTTTGGGTGACGTTCTTCGCCCACGGCTTCAATGCCGCGCATGTAGATCGGCAATCTCCGGCGGGCACGCATCATCTTGTAGTACTCGGACGGCTCCAGGGTCCCACGCATCGCCTGCTGCATCACCGGCTTCAAAAGATTGAGTTTCCGCAGCATTGGTGCGGCGAAGTGGTTGGCGAACCAGGTTTTTAGAAGAACGACATTGCCGCCCTGCAGCCGTGTGACCTGTTGCCTGTCCAAGTCAAAAAACGGGTCGTAAAACACATAGGCCCGGGCGGCGGCCTGAACGGTATCGACAGCGTCACTCAGCGGCAGATCCCAGTCTTGGACACGACCGAACCGATAGCGAGTTTCCCAAGGGACCCTCCGCTCGTCCAATGTGGTCTGAGGATTGAAAGCAATGACGATCGCACCCGGCACCAGCGCCGAGAAGGTCAACGCGGCGAACCCTCCCATGGACGCTCCGGCAAACACGACCTGATCGAACTGGTCAAAAAACCCCTCGCGCGCCTTGTCCTCGAAATAACCGATGATTTCGGGGTCGCGATACCATGCCTTTGTGCGGGCGATCACGCCCAGATGGGACCATCCCTCGTCCCGGAAAAACTTCCAGCCCCACGGCTCGCGGGCAAAGGACAGGTCATTGGCATTTGCAATATTGTCAAAACTAATGACCAGCCGCGCCGAGTCACGCTGGTGGAAGAGAACCGAGTGACGGTCGAGCTTTTGCAGAAACCCCGTCCCGTCCCCGCCGGGGTAAATCTCGACAAACCAAGGCGGAGGCGGATCGGTCAGAATGCGTTCATAGCCGGTCTTCCGATCCGGGTGGTCAGGTTGCAGCTGCGCTTTGGTCAGGTCGTCCGCCATGGCCGTCACACCAGATTGTCGGCCAGCCAAGACCGGAACTCCACCCAATCGGGGCGCATCTTGATTTCGGCGATTTTGGCGCGGTGCCAGTCGCAGGCCCGTTCGTGCAATTCGCGCAGTTCGGGATTCGATTTGAGTTCGTCAAGCAACGGTGCTGCACGCTGGGCGATCGGCTGGATCGAGGTGTCCTGAACCTTGTTTGCATTCATGTCCGACCAGTAGGATTGCCCCTGATCCACCTTTACGTGGTTGGTCCGCCCCCGGTCCCGCTTGATAAGAAAGCCATCCAGAGATCGAACGGAATAATGATGGAGCCTTCCGAAGGAATGATCGAAATTCCGCCAGGCGCGCCAACCGACATTCTGGGCCGGAAACAGATTTCCGCCCGCGTCCGACCATGCGACCTCGGCCTCTTTGCCCTCTTCAATGCCCTTGGGTCTGTGCGGACCGAACCGAGTGAACTTGCCATTGTTCCGAAACAGCGTTTTCAGACCATATGCGCGACCCGAATGATAGGGAAACTCCTGATCGGCCATGCAAAAAGACCGTGTCACGGGCGTGTCGTCAAAACTGATATTGCCCGACGTCCCAAACAACCGCCATGCGAACGAAATGGCGTCCACTGATTGTCCCGCCTTCTGTTCGACGGCATCAATCAAGGCCGCGAAACTGTTGTCGCCGCATCGAATGTTCCAAAACTCATCGACATCAAGGCACATCAGCCAGTCGGCTTCTTTGACCTTGGGATGTCGCCGTGCCCGCCGGAGCATCTGGTGCTGGGGGTTTCCACCCTCAGGCACAGCATTTGGGACGTGGGAGGCCAAACCCATCTGCTCAAGCCGTTGTGCAATTCTGTCGGTACCGTCCTCGCAGTCATTGGTGAAGATCACAAAGTGATCGACGCCCAAAGTCCGATGAAATGCGACCCACTCCAGCATGTAGGGGCCTTCGTTTTTCATCGTCGTGAATACGGTAATGGTCTGAGACATTTACGCCTGTTCCCGAACTGCCTTTGACCTTCTTCTTACACAAAGCGCACCAATGCTGCGAGGGTCGAATTCCATACGGGGGAATGTCTGGGCCCACTGGTGCACCGCTACACGTGTAACCGACCTTCGGACGCAAGCGCCCTAAGCACCACGGAAGCAGACAACAGGTCCCATCTGGAGTCGATTGCCCTCTCAAATAATCCCAGAATTTTGGGTTACGGCGTAAAAGGGACCAGTAAAAACCAAACTAATTCCGCCAGTTGCACCGCAAATCTCTTGCGACCGGCCTCGTTAATCCCAACCCTACTAACGGAAAAACAGCGCACGTCAAAAGCGGCGGACGAGCAGTCTTGTCGAGGGGAGATGGTACCGCCTCCCTGGCTTGAACAGGGGACCTCTGGATCCACAATCCAGCGCTCTAACCAACTGAGCTAAGGCGGCACTCGTGAGGGGCGATTTAACGAACGCGTTCGGGGATTGCAAGAGCCTTAAAGTCGAATTGACCAGCTTTGTTCGATGAGATCGACGCCGAAGGAATGAACCGGTTTGCTGTCGGTCAGGCGCCATCCATGCGCTTGGTACAGATTGCAGGCAGCCCTGTGGCTTTCGTGGGTCCACAACACCATCGACGCATAGCCCGCGGATCGTGCAAAATCCATGCATGTCATCAAAAGCCGCGCCCCAAGTCCCTTGCCCCGCGCGTCGGGTTCCAGCAGAAAAAGGCGCAGTTTGGCGGTGGTTTCATCCAGCGCGACACAGAAAATACTACCAAGGCGCTTTCCGTCACTTTCAACGATCCATCCCCTCTCGCGTTGGGGATCATGCCCGGCGACAAATTCGTCCAGAATACGGGCCACCAGCGGAGCGAAGCTCTCGTCAAATCCTTCATCCCGCGCGTAAAGTGTTCCGTGGCGCTCGACCAGCCAATCGCGGTCATCTTCGCGAAACGGCCGGATCTCAGCATTGTCCCCTTGCAGCATCGGCCACACACTCCGCTTGATTCCCATTGCGTTGCAGGCTAGCAGAAACGCTCAGTCCCCGGAGGCGAGAATGGGCATCAATACCGAACGTGACATCGAAGCGAACCTTCAGATCGGTCCGACCGACCATGGAATGGTACGCCTGTTCATCGAGGCGGGCGAGCTGGAAATCCCCATGGATTTCGACCCGGAAGAAGCCGAGGAAATCGCCGACGAGATCCGCGCCGCAGCACAAGCCGCACGCGCCGTCAAAGGCTGAAATCAAAGCCGCGGATCACGCAGGCCGTGCAACCGTCGCGCGGCGTCCATGGCAAATTTCTGGATCATCTTTTTGCGTCTTGCCCCGGCCAACTTGGTCTCGGGGGACATGCGGATGATCTCGGCGTCATAAGCATCCGCAATGATAAGTCCGGTTTCAGCGGGCAGCAGCTCGGTGGGAAAGTCCGTGTCCACCGCCCAGAAGAAGCGGTCGCACCAGTCCAGATAACCCTGCCACTTCGAATCGGACATATAGTCGGCCCGGCTTGACTTGCACTCGATCACCCAAAGCTCGCCCTTTGGCCCCAACCCCATGACGTCAACGCGCAACCCGCGGGTCGGGACGAATTCCTCAATCGAAACAAAGCCGTGCGTCACTAGGTGTCTAGAGACACCCCTGGCCAGTCTTTGTCCGGGCTGAAGTTCAACTGTCATGCGCAGAGTGTGAACAATTAGTGAACAAATTGTCAAGTTGGCAGGTTTTGATCATCATCCCGGATCTGACCCGGCCCGCATGCCCAAGATTTGCCCCTACAATCAACTTCCGCACGACCCAGACCAAAAACTGTTGAGCATGCCCCTTGTGCAACTGAGTGTTGCGCCCTACTTAGGCGCTTGGCGGGTTCTGCCCTTCTCGTGACTGGTAGCATTCCGGTGGCCTTAAGCAATTCCGAGGGAGCTGGCTCTGTTCGGGTCCTGGCCCGTTTACCTGGCGCCCACCTGTACATACAGGTCCTCGGGAATCAAAACCGCACGGTTGCCTGGTGGTCCCGCCGCCTTCTGATCAGGGGATTTCTTGCGGATCGACCCGTGCGAAGGTTTCGTCATCCAGAGCAAAATCATAAAGCCTGCGCCCGTTCCACTGCGGCATATAGCAGTCAAACATCCTGTTTTTTTGATCCGGCAGGCTTGGCACAGTCAAATCTGCCGCTGGCAGGTTGAATCCAAACGTCAACATCTGGGCGTCCGTGTACCGTGCAGATGCCTGCCTGACCGCATGATGCAACAGTACGTGTTCGACATGCCCGTATTCGCCAACTCGGTTGTGAGTGATGACGGTTGTCGGCGCGAACTGCTTCATCAACGCATAGGCGGATCCGGATAACAGTCCAAACAACGGATGGCGGCGCAATGGCCGGACGATTTCAGGTTCTGGCATGCCATCGCCGGTTGGCATGCGAATAAAACGGCGCAGCCTTGGATAATCACTTTCGACCGCAAAGGGCAGTTGCACCCGGGTGGCACCAATCAGGTCGCACACCTGTTGCATCGCGGCCTCGCGCGTATTGGTGTCTCGACGGTTGGATGCAGGCCGGAAAAAGCTTGCAACGACAACTTCGGCACGCTCCTTGAGATGCGCCAGAAGTGAGCCGGCAAACAGCGTTTCATCATCCTGATGGCACACGCACACGAGAATGCGCTGATGGGCAAGCCCGTCCAGGCTGAGTGCGTTGCGCGCCACGCCCGGACCAGTCTCCAAAAGGCCGAAATTCGCGCTGTGCAGGGTTTCCGGTCCAATCAGGTTGACCGGCCGCGCGCGCCCTTGCTGGACCAAACGGGCCGAGCTTGTCTGCACATGGCCGTTTCGGTTGTCTCCCTGAATCAAGTAGCATCTGTCAGCCAGGCCAGACCAGACCGCATCCAGCTCGGCGACCCTGCTGTTCTTCTGCGCATCCAAGTGCAACAGGTCGATCGGGCCGAACGGCCGATCCTGAACCGCATGCTCAAGCCCTTCGATCGCTGGCCTGAGGTAGAACTTCACGCGATCCGGGAAACGGTTTTCGAACCATCGGAATGCGATCGGCACGTAGATGTCGACCGGCGGCCACGAGGCGCGCAAACGCTGCCCAAGGTCGATGCCGATATACTTCAAACCGGGGTTCGAGTGCAGCGCCAACAGACCCGCGTGGCCGCCCGCCACTCCGACCTCGGCAAAGCAATTGCTTTCCTGTGCCAGCCGGTGAAGAGTACGCCGTTTCGGCTCCATCGATGGCGCGAGGTCGGATTTGTGAAAGTTTTCTTGCATGTGTGCATAGCACACGTTTCCATTGATCGCGACTGGCTCGCCTGCTTGTTTCAGCCCGTCCGTAATCGCCTGATTCAAACTTGACAGATCATCCAGAAACGCCGGCGAATTGATGACGTCTTCATAACTTGGCTTGGTCAAGGAAACGGTCTTTCATGGACAATACGATACGCTTGCGCATCAAATGTCAGGGGCAGACCAATTGCAAGCGCCAGGAACCACCTGTCACGACCGGCGCGCTTCAATGCGCACGGGTTCCAACTTGACCGCGACCGGCGTGCCTCCACGCGGGCCTTTGGGCTTTTCGGCCATGCTCATGATCGCATAGGCGAATTGGACGCCTGCAAAGACGATCCCGTTCATGAACCAGATCATGATCAGCGCGATAAAGCCAATGTCGGACCCGGTGATGAGGTGACGCAGGTTGGCCACGTTCAAAAGCATCAGCACCGCGACAAACACAGCCGAGATCACAAAGCCGAGCGCGACCTGGGTGATGTAAAGACGGATCAGTTTCGGCATGACGCACCTCCTTCACACGACAGGAGTCTAGGGCAATTTCATGCCGGGTAAAATCGCCCGTGGCGCGTCAGAACGCCTCGGGCTTGGCCTCGCGGGCCATGTGATCCAGTACCGCGTTGACGAATTTCGGCTCTTTTCCTTCGGGGAAGAAGGCACGCGCCACGTCGACGAATTCGGTGATGACCACCTTGGGCGGCGTGTCGCTCTGGCTCAGCTCGGCGCCGGCCGCGCGGAACAGTGCCCGCAGGGTCGGGTCGATGCGCGAGATCGGCCACTTGGCCACCAGCGCACGGTCGGTCATCTGGTCGATCGGCGCCTGATAGTTCACAGCATCATCCACCAGCTTGCGAAACAGCGTGCTGTCGCCTTCCAACATCTCGTCGCCCTCGTAGACCGCGCCGAACCGGTGATCCAGAAACTCGTTGACCACCTGCTCGGTCGTCTGGCCCGACTGCTCCATCTGGAACAGCGCCTGCACGGCATACAGCCGCGCGGCGGATTTCATCAGGCGTTTCCGGTTTGCCGGTTTCGGCGTGTCTGTCTGGGTCATGCTGTCGTTGATCCGTTGCTGTCGCCCGCCACGAGGATGGACTCGGACGGCGGCTTGAATCCGACGCCCTTTTTCGAAGCGCCCCACTTACGTCTGAGCGCGATCAGATGCAAGGCCGCAGCCGCCGCGCCGCCACCTTTGTTCATCTTTTCCGGATTCGCGCGTACTTCGGCCTGCGCGTCATTTTCAACCGTCAGGATGCCGTTGCCGATGCAAAGCCCCTGCAGGCCCAGCAACTGGATCGCGCGGCTCGAGTCGTTGCAGACGGTTTCATAATGCGTGGTCTCGCCCCGGATCACGCAGCCCAGCGCCACATAGCCGTCGAAGTTGCACTGGCGGTCGGCCATGGCAATCGCGGTCGGAATCTCGAGCGCACCGGGCACCTCGACCACCTCGCAACTGCCGCCGGCGGCCTCGATCTCGGCCTTGGCGCCGCGAACCAGGTCGTTGGCGATGGCACGATAGAACGGGGCCACGACGATCAGCAGCTTGACCGGGTCATCGAATTTCGGGGTCGGCAGAACGCCGTGTTTGTCTTGCTCAGCCATGCTCAGTCATCCTTGAGAATCGAGCGGGTCCCGACGATGGACAGGCCAAAGGCATCCAGACCCAGGTATTTCGTCTGCGGCGAGTCGGTCAGCAGCACCAGTTCCTTGATGCCCATCTTGGACAGGATCTGCGCGCCCAGACCGGTTTGCTTGATGGTGCGCGGGCCTTCGTCCTCGGCCGCGTACAGCGAGTTGCGCGGGTTGCGGAACAGGCAGACCACACCACGCCCTTCGGCGGCGATCTTTTCCATCGCGCGCGGCAGTTCCTGCGGCGACTTCGGACCAAGGCCCAGAATGTCCGAAGCCTCGTGCAGCGCATGGGTGCGGGTCAGAACGGGCTCGGGCGTGCTGATGTCGCCCTTGATCATCACCACATGTTCGATCCCGTGGGTCTGATCGGTGAAGATCCGCATCTCCCACTCGCCGCCATATTCCGACGTGACCATCCGGCGCGCGGTCTCGACCACAAGATTGTCGTGGCGCGCACGGTACGAGATCAGGTCGCTGATGGTGCCAATCTTCAGCCCATACTCCTTGGCGAAATCAACCAGATCGGGCAGCCGGGCCATGGTGCCGTCGGGCTTCATGATCTCGCAGATCACGCCCGAGGGGTTCAGCCCGGCCAGGCGCGAAATGTCCACGGCGGCCTCGGTGTGGCCGGCGCGTACAAGCACCCCGCCCCGCTTGGCGCGCAGCGGAAAGACATGCCCCGGCGTGGCCAGATGCGCCATGGTGTTCTGTTCGTTGATCGCGGTGGCGATGGTCAGCGCCCGATCGGCAGCCGAGATCCCGGTGCTGACGCCTTCGCGCGCCTCGATCGAAACGGTAAAGGCGGTTTCGTGCCGCGACGAGTTGTTCACGGCCATCATCGGCAGGCCCAGACGGTCGATCCGCTCGGCCGTCATCGGCAGGCAGATCAGCCCGCGGCCATGGGTGGCCATGAAATTGATCGCTCCGGCATCGGCGAATTCCGCCGGGATCACCAGGTCACCTTCGTTCTCGCGATCCTCGTGATCAACCAGGATATACATCCGGCCTTGGCGCGCCTCTTCGATGATCTCTTCGATCGGGCTGATCGCGTCGCGCAGCTGGGCCTCGACCGGTCCGGGTGTTTCAAAGCTCATGGGGCAGCCTTTCACAGAGCAGGTGTTGCATCGCGGGATAGACCAGCGCGCGCGCAAAGGCCAGTCCGCAAACGAAGTGGGCCGTATCTAACGCGACGCAATTTCTTTGCTGGCGATCACGAAACCTCGGCCAGACGGGCCACGTACCGGGCCAGCGTGTCGATTTCCAGATTGACCCGATCTCCGACCTTGGCCGCGCCCCAGGTCGTCACCTCTTTGGTATGGGGAATGAAGTTGATCCCGAAATCGCAACCGTCGACATCGTTGACCGTAAGCGAAGTGCCGTTCAGAGCAACCGAGCCTTTTGGCGCGATGAAGCGCGCCAAATCCTTGGGCGCGCGCAGGGTCACGCGGGTGCTGTCTCCTTCTTCGGCCATCGCGACGATCTCGGCGACGCCATCCACGTGTCCCGAAACGATATGGCCACCCAATTCGTCACCCACCTTCAAGGCCCGTTCAAGGTTGACCTTTGAGCCCACCTTCCAGCCGTCCAGATTGGTTTTGGAAACGGTCTCGGCGCTGATCTGAACATCGTACCAGTCATCACCCAGCGCGATGACTGTCAGGCAAACCCCGTCGCTGGCGATCGACGCACCAATATCTATGCCGGATGTATCATAGCCTGTCCGGATGCGCGCACGCAGATCGCCCTGCTGCTCCAACTCGATGATTGTGCCGATATCGGTGACGATCCCAGTAAACATTCCGTTAACCCTCTGCGCCTAAGCTGTGCCATGCAATCCACGCCGAGGTAAGGCCAAGTGGCGGGCGGAGCAAGCCCTGCCTTGCCCGGCTGGCCGCAAAAAGGCATAGTTTGTTCAATAAAACACGGGCAACCAGAATTCGAGCATCTGGCATGAGGCAACCGAAGGACAACTCCGACAGTCGCGTATTCCTGTTTTTGCAGGGGCCGCATGGGCCGTTCTTCAGCGGCCTGGGTCGCATGTTGCGCGCGGCTGGCGCGCAGGTGTGGCGTGTCGGGTTCAATGCCGGGGACCAGGCGTTTTGGTTCGATCGCACCAGTTATATCCCCTATCGGGGCCGGCCCGACGACTGGCCGGAAACCCTTACGAACATTATCCTGTCGCGCGGTGTTACCGACATCGTGCTTTATGGCGATGTTCGCCCGATGCACGCCGACGCGATCCGTACGGCGCGGCACCACGGCATCCGTGTTCATGTGTTCGAGGAAGGGTACCTTCGACCTTGGTGGGTCACCTACGAGCGCAATGGGTCCAACGGACATTCTCGCCTGATGGATCTGGAAATCGCCCAGATGCAGCAAGCATTGCAAAGCTCGGGCGCCAAAACGCCCCCACCCCCGTCACATTGGGGGGATATGCGGCACCACATTTTCTACGGCGCACTGTACCACTGGTTCGTTCTGTGTGCGAACCGTGGGTACCGTAATTTCCGCCCGCACCGAGAAGTGCCTGTCTCAAAGGAATTCAAACTGTATTTCAAACGTTTGGCGCTCATGCCGATCCATCGACTGCAGCGCGTTCTCGCCACCTGGCGCGTAAGGCGCGGCGGGTTCCCCTATCATCTGGTGCTGCTGCAACTGGGGCACGACAGTTCGGTCCAGGCGCATTCAGACTTTTCATGCATGGCCGATTTCATCACCCCGGTGATGGAGGGGTTCGCCAAGGGCGCTCCGTCCCACCACCGCCTGGTCATCAAGGAACATCCCCTTGAGAACCAGCGCGAGCCGCTAAGAAGACGCGTCCAAGCACTTGCGCGCGAACTGGGCATTTCGGATCGCGTGCATTACGTGCCAGGGGGAAAGCTGGCGCGCCTTCTGGATCACGCGAGCTCGGCCCTGACCATCAACTCCACCGCCGGACAGCAGGCTCTGTGGCGCGGCATCCCTCTGCGTATCTTCGGCAAGTCGGTCTACGACAAGCCTGAACTGGTCTCGCATCAACCGATTGACGAATTTTTCAGGCACCCGCAAAAACCGGACACGGAAGCCTATCGAGCATACCGCCAATTCCTGTTGGAAACCAGCCAGGTGCCGGGCGGGTATTACTCGCGCGGCGGACGGCGCCAATTGCTGCGGCGGGTTGCTGACATGATGCTGCAGGCTCGCGACCCTTATCAGGCCGCGCTGACCGGAATCGCGACCATCACGCCACAGTTGAAAATCGTTGAATGACACGGTGCTTCGCTGGCTGGAACTTGAAGTATGAAACCGCTAGTTTGACCGCAAACCAAAAGACTACATACGAAACTCGAGGTATTTCGGCAGTGCAGCGTTTCCCTACTCGATGGATACGAGGGTTGTCCCTTGTTGCAGCCATTGGCCTACTGACAGCGTGCCAACTGCCCAAGGCAGGGCCGAACAAAACCGAAATTCTGGCGGGCTCGACAGTCAATGGCGGCAACGCCCACGTGGTCGAAGTTGATGACCGGGTGGCCCACGTCACCTCTGCGGTTCCACAGTTTGGCTTTCCCCCTGCCTTCCGGTCAGCACAAAGCGTAACATCCGACACCATTCGTCCCGGCGACGTGCTTGGCCTGACCATCTGGGAAAACGTCGACGACGGTCTGCTGGCTGGTGAAACCGGCCCATCGACCAATCTCGATGAGGTTCAGGTCGACAGCGAAGGCTTTATTTTCGTGCCCTATGCCGGCCGCTTGCGCGCCTCGGGCAACACGCCCGAGCAGCTACGCTCGCTGATTGCGGAAAAGCTGCGCGAGCAGACGCCTGATCCGCAGGTTCAGATCCGCCGCGTGGCGGGTGACGGTGCGACGGTCTCGGTAACCGGTACGATCGGTGCCTCTGGCATCTACCCGATCGAGCGCCCGACCCGCACGCTTTCGACGATGCTTGCCAGGGCCGGCGGCGTGGCGGTCGCCCCGGATATTGCGCTGGTCACGGTGATCCGCGGCAATCAGCGTGGCACCGTGTGGTATGACGATCTGTTCCGCAATCCTGAAACCGACATCGCACTGCGTGGCGGTGATCGCATCCTGGTCGAACAGGACACCCGGTCGTATATCGCGCTGGGGGCCACGGGTGGGCAATCCCGGGTCGCCTTCGACAGTCAGGATCTGTCCGCGCTGGAAGCACTGGCGCAGGTCGGCGGCTTGCAATCGCTGTCCTCAGATCCCACAGGGATCTTCGTTCTGAGGGACGAACGTGAAGATATCGCACGCAAAGTGCTGGGCCAGCCGAACCTTCAGGGCGAACAACGCGTGATCTACCTGCTGAACCTCACGGCGCCCAACGGTCTGTTTGTAGCACGTGATTTCGTGATCCGCGACGACGACACGATTTACGTGACCGAAGCCCCCTATGCACAGTGGACCAAGTCGATTTCGCTGATTGCCGGTGGTCTGACACCCGTTGCAAACGTCGCCACGCTGACCGGAAACTGAGGCATGAATCCCGGCGCCGACACTGCGGACGCCGAGGATCGAACGCGCCTGTATGTCTACAATGGCGGGTTTCTGACCCAACGCAGGGTCCGACGCATCCTGTCGCTGGCAGGATTCGACATTCGCGTTGGGCTTCCGCGTTCGGGCGATATGGTGGGCATCTGGGGCGAAAGCCCGACCGCGCACCGCGGAACCCGAGTTGCAAAGGACCGGGATATCCCGCTGTTGCGGGTCGAGGATGCATTCCTTCGATCCCTGCTGCCGGGGCGCGATCGCGAGCCGCCGCTGGGCCTGCTTCTGGAACGACGTGCGATGCATTTCGATCCGTCACAGCCTTCGGACCTCGAAACTCTGCTGGCCACGCACCCGCTGGATGACACCGCCCTGCTGGATCGGGCGCGCGGCGCGATCGCACGGCTGAAGGAATCGCATCTGAGCAAGTATTCGGCCTGCGACCCGGATATCGCACCCCCGGATCCGGGCTATGTGCTCGTTGTCGATCAGATACAGGGCGATGCGGCGGTTACGGCAAGCCGGGGCGACCCTGCGCGGTTTCTCGAAATGCTGATCATGGCCCAAGAGGAAAACCCCGGCGCGCGTGTGATCATCAAGACCCACCCGGAAACACTGCAGGGTCATCGGCGCGGTTTTTTCTCGGCGGATGACGAAACTGACCGCGTCTCCCTGTTGGCGGATCAGATCAGCCCCTGGTCGTTGCTGGAAGGCGCGATTGGGGTCTATACCCTGTCCTCGCAACTGGGGTTTGAGGCCATTCTGGCCGGTCACAAACCTAGGGTTTTTGGGCAACCCTTCTATGCCGGGTGGGGTCTGACGCAGGACGAGATGCCTCTGCCGCGTCGGCAGCGCAATCTGACCCGCGCTCAACTATTCGCTGCCGCCATGATACTGTACCCGACGTGGTACGATCCGTATCGCGACCAGCTGTGTGAGCTGGAAACGGTGCTGGATACGCTTGAGGCCCAGAGCCGCGCCTGGAGACAGGACAGGCACGGCTGGACAGCATCTGGAATGCGCTTGTGGAAACGCAGGCATATCCAGCAAACCTTCGGGAAGTGGAAAAAAGTCCGTTTCGTGCCGGAACGGCCCTCGGCGTCCGACAGGCCGCATATGGACTGGGCCAATCGTGATCTGGAAGCCGAAGATGTGGTCCGCGTCGAAGACGGTTTTTTGCGCTCGCGCGGGTTGGGGGCCAACCTTGTGCCGCCGCTTTCACTGGTGACCGACGACCTTGGAATTTACTACGACCCCACCCGACCCAGCCGTCTGGAAGAACTGATCACCGCTCGCGAAGAGTTGCGACCCGATCAGGAGATACGGATACGCCGCCTGGTGACGCAACTCACCGCGGCGGGACTAAGCAAATACAATACGGGCGGCAGTTGCCCGCCCCTACCGGACGGGCACCGTATTCTTGTACCTGGCCAAGTAGAGGATGACGCCTCGATCCGGTTGGGCACCAGCACGGTCCGCACAAATCTCGAGTTGCTGAGCACCGTTCGCGCGGCCAATCCCGACGCAGTTCTGATCTACAAACCGCATCCGGATGTTGAGGCCGGGCTTCGGGACGGTCGAATAGACGCCGAGGGTTTGGCCGATGTCGTCCTCTACGAGGTCGACCCGGCACTGGTTCTGCCGGAGGTTCAGGAGGTCTGGACTATGACCTCACTGCTTGGGTTCGAAGCTCTGCTGCGCGGGATAAAGGTCACTACGCTTGGGGCCCCGTTCTACGCCGGCTGGGGTCTGACGACGGACCTTGGATCGGTCCCGGCACGCCGAGGCGCGCGACCGACGGTGCTGGGCCTGGCCTACGCCACGCTCATCGACTATCCACGGTATTTCGATCCAGTCACTCGCGATGCCTGCCCGGCGGAGGTTGTCGCAGAACGTTTGGCGCAGGGCCCGATTTCACCTGCTGGGCCGGCAATCCGGCTGCTGGCCAAGCTTCAGGGGGCTTTCGCGACACATGCGAACCTGTGGCGCTAGGGCTCGCCGCTAGCGCACTGGCCTGCGCCAGACATGCAGAACATCGCCACCCAAGTCCCGGGTTTCGACCAGCGCAAAGCGAGGCGCGTCGCCCAGGTCCTCAAGCCCCATGGCGCCAATGGCGGGCAAGCCTTCGGCCCCGATGGCCAAGCCCGCGCTGAAACCGACCAACTCGTCGACCAGATCATTTGCCAGCAGGGACGCGGCCAGAGCCGAGCCCCCCTCGCAGAAAACCCGGGTCAGACCGGCCTGCCCCAATTGGTGGAGCATGTCTGCAGCATCGATCCGGTGATCCTGCAAAGCGCAGGATATCAGCCGCGCGCCCAGTCCCTGCCACGCCGCGGCACGCTCGGGATCGGGCGACGGGCCGTGGCACAACCAAACGGGAATATCAGAGGCGGTTCGGGCCAACTGGCTGAGCAAAGGCAATTCGAGGTGACGTGAAACCACGACACGCACGGGCTGCCGGTCGATACCCAGATCACGAACCGTCAGCGAAGGATCGTCGGCCCGCGCGGTGCCCGCGCCGACCATCACCGCATCGTGCCGCGCACGCATGGCATGCACCGCCCGGCGGGCCTCGGGGCCGGTGATCCACTTGCTCTGCCCGGTCTCGGTTGCGATCCGTCCATCAAAGCTGCTGGCAAGTTTCAGCGTCACGAAGGGTCGGCCTTGCTCGGTCTTCATGAAAAAGCCCGCGTGATCCATTGCCGCCTGATCGCTCAGAACCCCGGTCGTGACCTCAATCCCGGCATCGCGCAACATGGCAAAACCCTGGCCCGCGACGCGCGGATCGCTGTCCTCGATCGCCGAAACCACACGGGCCACTCCGGCGTCGATCAAAGCCTGGGCACAAGGTGGCGTTTTGCCGTGATGCGAACATGGCTCCAGCGAGACATAAGCGGTCGCGCCACGCGCCTGTTCGCTGGCCTGGGCCAGAGCCTCGGTTTCCGCATGAGGGCGACCGCCGGGCTGCGTCCACCCGCGCCCGACGATCCGGCCGTTTTTCACCAGAACGCATCCGACCGCGGGGTTGGGCCAGCAAGATCCTTGTCCGCGCCGCCCCAAGGACAGGGCCAGCGCCATGTATCGCTTGTCTGTTTCGGTCACTCGTCAGTCGATGGCTGCGGCGGGCGCAGTTCGTGGACGAACTCCTCGAAATCATCGGCCGCCTGGAAATTCTTGTATACGCTCGCAAAGCGAACATAGGCGACGGTGTCGATCCGCGCCAGAGCTTCCATGACGATCTCGCCGATCTTGTTGGACGGAATGTCGGTCTCACCCATGCTTTCCAAGCGCCGCACGATGCCGGATATCATCTGGTCGATGCGGTCCGGATCAATCGGGCGCTTCTGCATCGAAATTCGGATTGACCGTTCCAGTTTGTCCCGGTCGAAATCCTCGCGTTTGCCATTTGTCTTGATAACCACGAGGTCGCGCAACTGGACCCGCTCATAGGTGGTGAAACGGCCCCCGCATGCGGGGCAGAACCGACGCCTGCGGATGGCCACGTGATCTTCTGCCGGACGTGAGTCCTTGACCTGAGTATCGATATTTCCGCAAAACGGGCAGCGCATCCGCCGTCTCCTCGTCCCTTGTTCCGCCTCTTTTTGTCAGCGCTGTGGCCAACTTATCCACAACTATAGGGCAGCCGCTAGAGTTTGGGTAGTCGGAAATTTCAACCGCTATATACAGGGTCACCCAAAATGCGCCGCAACTCGGCGAACATGGGGCGCGGTCCGGTGTTCGAACAGGTAGATACCCTGCCATGTTCCCAAGGCAGGTTGCCCACGTCGGACCGGGATCGAAAGCGAGACCGGCATCATAGCCGCCTTGATATGGGCCGGCATGTCATCGGGCCCTTCATACGTATGTTTCAGATAAGACATCGACGGATGATCTGTGGGCGGAACCAACCGCGAGAAAAATGCCTGCAGGTCCGTCTGAACCTCGGGATCCGCGTTTTCCTGTATCAAGAGTGAACAGGATGTGTGGCGGACGAACAGCGTCAGCAATCCGTCGGCCCCACTTGAGGACAGCCAGTCACGGATGTCGGAGGTGAACTCGTACAGCCCCTGCCCTCGGGTTTCGATGGTGAATTCGGCCTGCATCAACCGGGTGGCCCTGTTTGCGTCAGTTGAAGAATGGGCGCACGTTGCACCGGGCATTCGCACCTTGGACCGACATGCTGTAGCCCGGTTGAAATCCAGAAACCACTACGCTGGGTTGCTGTGGCACGCCGCCTGTCGGCGGTTTGATCGAAAACTGCACGGCGGTCCGACGCCCGGTTGTCACACTGGGCCCATAGCCGCGCAAAACGTAAATCCGCTGCTGCCAGCCGGCCCCCAGTTTGCGCCGAGCAAAATCCGCCGCCGCGCACCAATACCCATCAACGTCCTGCCGGGCGCGGGGGATGACCTCAAAATCGGTGCTGTTCATCGGCTCGGTCCGGTACCCGTTCGGGGCGGCGTCAGTCTCGACCGGAGCGGCTGCAACCATTGCCGCCAACGCGGCGCATGTCAGAATATGTTTCATTGCAAATATCTTCCCTGATTTCGACACGCATCATAGCCTAGTTTTTCACCAAGCCCAGAACAGCGTCGTTCACGATGATTTCAGGAACAGTGCGCACGCGAGTGGTGCCTTGCGTCCGGGGAACTGGGACATGCATTCAATGTGTGCCGGGGAGCCACAGATCGGTTGGTGTGACCAAATCCTTCGGCTCTGCCCGATCCCCACGGGACTGACCCGGCACGCGGCTGATCTATGACGGCCGTACCATCGAGTCTTTCTTTGCCCGGCCACGTCTTTGTGATCTGAAGCCATTTCCGGTGCACGTAAGTGCGCCGTGTCTGACCCTGTGTGGAAACGGTCACCTCACAAAAACTATGCAAATGACAAAATTCGCTACATAATCCGGCCAATTCAGTGGGTTCCGGAGCGTGGCATGCAAGTCGATATCGCCAGAATTCAGCTGCTGGCGTCCGCGTTGCAGGATCAGGCAGGGAATATTGATACGGTCGTTCGAGTCCTCGCCAAAAGCGGGCTGAGTGCGCAAGACCTCGCGCCGCCTGCAAAGTTGTACAGTGCCCATAGCGAGGCCTTGTTTGCCCGCCACGCTTGCGATGAACTCAACGACATCCTGTTCGGCGCGCGAACGGGCTTGCAGTTCAGCGCAACTTCTAGCCTGACCGCTTATATCAGCAAGTATTCCCGGGATCTCCGGCAGGTACTGGAGAACGCCAACTACTTCCACCGGCTGATTGATCCGGCCATCGCCGTGAGGCTGCATGAGTCCGGAAATTCGGCAACCATCGAGGCCAGGTGGAAGGACCCAAGCTTTTCGCGGTACCACCGGCGAACCGAGTTCCTCATGTTTGCCTGCATTGCCCGCCTGCGTGCTCTGACGGGGATCCCGATCCAACCGATCGAACTACGGTTTCAGCACAAGGTCGGCGCGCGAGAGGAAGACTATTCCAAACTCGGCAAATTCCCGGTGGTGTTTGGCGCGGAAAAGCTCGAGATCATTTTGCCGCAATCAACGCTCGACGTGCCTGTCCCGACCTACGACCCCAGCTTGCGACAGCACCTGATGGAATATGGTGACCGTCTTCTGCGTGAAAACAGTGACGAAAAACAGACATTGCGGTCGCGGGTCGAAGGGCGGATCACCCAATCGCTTCCGGGAGCCATCGCCCGCGCCGAACAGGTCGCCAAGGATCTGGGCATGAGCCCGCGGACATTCGGTCGGCGCCTGACCGAGGAAGGCACCAGCTTTCGCGAAATTGTCGACGACCTGCGCTGTGACCTCGCCAGAACGTTTCTGAAGAACGACATGAGCCTATCTGAGATCTCATACAGCCTTGGCTACGCAGACCAGGCGGCGTTTTCGACTGCCTTCAAACGCTGGACCGGGCAATCTCCCAGCGCGTACAAGGATAAGTCCCGGCGCAGAATGCTTGCCTGACAAGCGGCCGGGGGTCATCAGCGTTGCCGCCTCGCCCCGACCTGTCCCATGAGTGGACACAAGCGATATGGTCCGCGAAAGCTCTGACCACTTGCGAATTCCCGCCAAACTGAATTCACGTTTGGCCGTCGTGAACCAAACCGCAGCTCAAATGAAAAAAGGCGCCTCGGTCGAGGCGCCTTTTTGATCACTGATCCAGGAAGGACCGCAGCTTTCGGCTTCGGCTGGGATGTTTCAGCTTGCGCAGGGCCTTGGCTTCGATCTGCCGGATACGTTCGCGCGTCACGCTGAACTGCTGACCAACCTCTTCCAGCGTGTGGTCGGTGTTCATGCCGATGCCGAAACGCATCCGCAGAACACGCTCCTCGCGCGGGGTGAGCGAGGCCAGTACACGCGTGGTGGTTTCCTTGAGGTTTTCCTGAATGGCGCTGTCCAGCGGCAGCACGGCATTCTTGTCCTCGATGAAATCGCCCAGTTGGCTGTCTTCCTCGTCCCCGATCGGAGTTTCCAGAGAAATCGGCTCCTTGGCGATCTTCATCACCTTACGGACCTTTTCCAGCGGCATCTGCAGCTTTTCGGCCAGTTCTTCCGGCGTCGGCTCGCGGCCGATCTCGTGCAGCATCTGGCGGCCGGTCCGCACCAGCTTGTTGATCGTCTCGATCATGTGCACCGGAATACGGATGGTGCGCGCCTGATCCGCGATCGAGCGCGTGATCGCCTGACGGATCCACCAGGTCGCATAGGTCGAGAACTTGTAGCCACGGCGGTATTCGAACTTGTCCACCGCCTTCATCAGGCCGATGTTGCCTTCCTGAATGAGATCAAGGAATTGCAGGCCACGGTTGGTGTATTTCTTGGCGATCGAGATCACCAGGCGCAGGTTGGCCTCGACCATTTCCTTCTTGGCCTGACGCGCCTCTTTCTCGCCTTTCTGGACCTGCTGCACGATGCGGCGGAATTCGCTAATGTCCAGACCGACATACTGACCGATCTGCGCCATGTCGTTGCGCAGTTCTTCGACCTTGTCGGACGAGCGTTCGATGAACATCTGCCAGCCGCGACCCGGCTTTTGGGCCATGTCGGACAGCCAGTTGGGATCAAGTTCACGACCGCGATACTCGTCAATGAACTCACGGCGGTTGATGCGGGCCTGGTCGGCCAGCTTCACCATGGCGCTGTCCAGCGACATCACCCTTTTGTTGATGCCGTACAACTGATCGATCAGGGCTTCGATCCGGTTGTTGTGCAGATGCAGGCCATTCACCAGTTCAACGATCTCGGCGCGCAGCTTTTGATAGGTCTGCTCATCCTTGTCGCTGAACGACCCATCCTCGTTCAGAGTTGCCGAGATCCGGCTGTCCTGCATCTCCGAGAGCTTTGCGAAATCCGTCGAGATCCGCTCAAGCTGAGTCAGAACCTGATCTTTCAGTGCCGCTTCCATCGCGGCCAAAGACATGTTCGCCTGATCGTCTTCATCATCGTCATCGTCGTTGGCAATCGGGTTGCCGTCGGCATCCAGTTCGGGACCCGTGTCCTTGGCGGGCTTGGCGGCCGTGACAGCCGAAGTATCCACCACCGGCTCTTCTACGTCACCATCCTCGTCCATCTGATTGCCGAACGTCGCTTCCAGATCGATGACATCGCGCAGCAGGATGTCCTCGGACAACAGTTCGTCATGCCAGATCGAGATCGCCTGGAAGGTCAGCGGGCTTTCGCAAAGCCCGAGGATCATGGTGTTGCGACCGGCTTCGATCCGTTTCGCGATGGCGATTTCGCCCTCGCGGCTCAGCAGTTCTACCGACCCCATCTCGCGCAGATACATGCGCACCGGGTCATCGGTCCGGTCCAGCTTTTCGGTTTGCGCACCGGCCAGCGCAACCTCACGGTTACTGTCGGTGGTGACCAGATCGGTCGAGCCCTTCTGCTCTTCCTCTTCGGCCTCTTCGTCTTCGATGATGTTGATGCCCATCTCGGACAGCATCGACATCACGTCCTCGATCTGTTCCGAACTGACCTGATCCGGCGGCAGGACCTGGTTGAGCTGATCGTAAGTGATGTAGCCTTTCTCGCGAGCCTCGGCGATCATCTTCTTGACCTGGGCCTGGCTCATGTCCAGCGAGATTTCCTGTTCCTGGTCGTCGGACTTCCGTTCCTCGTTGGTATCCTTGGCGGCCATTCAGTGCTCCTGCAGGGATGGGTGATTCGATGGAACCGAATCATTAGCGCGTAGAAGTGATTCGGCCACCCGTTTACCCGTTTTTCTTTTCCAGTGCTTTATGAAAACACCACTTCAGCGGCGTTTCCGCTCGAACTTGATGCCGGACATGATCGCCTGAAACGCGTCTTTCTCGTCACGATTGATTCGCGCCCCGTTGTCAGCAATGTCGAAAATGGCCCTGTCCTCGTTCTGGCTGCGGCTTGCGCGGTTGCGTTCTTCGGCGGCCTGGGCCAACCGGAACGTCAACGCTTCGTCCGCCAGATCGGACAACTCCTCTTCGGCTTCGGCAATCTCGGCATCCAGCCCCCGGAGCGCTTTGATTTTTGCGAGTTCCTCGGCCAGAGTCATCTGTGCCTTTTCGACGTCGCCCGGTTTGTGCACACAGGGGATTACAGCGACATGGCGAAGGGCCAGCAGGTTTTCAAGAGGGGCCGGCCCCAAAGACTGAACAATGTGCTCTCTGAGGTTGTCGGGATCGTCGATCGCGTGCCGCAGGATCGCATCGCGCAGGGCCGCGTGATCGGGGTTCAGGCATTCCATCTCTTCCAGTTGGTGCTCGAATTGCACGACCACCTCGGGGTTCAGGATTGCAATCGCAAGGATTGCCGCTTCACGCAGTTGGATATCCGCATTCTCCGAGGACGCAAGGAACGAGGCCCGCGCATCGGGCGTTGCCGACGGTTTTGGCGGTTGCCATTTGCCTTTCGGCTGCCAGTTTCGAGCCCCTGCCCCTTGCCGCTGCGGGCGGAAAAGCTGCCAGCGGAGGTCCTTGATTTCCTGCCCGTAATGCGACCGGATCGAGGGATCGCGGATCAGTTGGATCTTTTCGCGCAGCGCCTTGTCGAGGGCCGCCTTGCGCTCGGGGCTGTCGAACACCTTGCCCTCGGTCTCGCGCCGCCACAAAAGCCGCACCATCGGAATGGCCGCGTCCAGCACCGCCTGAACCGCCTCCGGGCCTTCGGCGCGCAGCAGATCGTCGGGGTCTTTGCCCTCGGGCATCAGGGCAAACCGCAGCGACTTTCCGGCCACCAGCAGGGGCAGCGCCAGGTCGATGGCCCGCATCGCCGCGCGCAGGCCTGCCGTGTCGCCATCCAGCGCGATGATCGGCTCATCGGCGATACGCCACAGCATGTGCAACTGGTGTTCTGTGATCGCGGTGCCCAGCGGCGCGACGGCGGCGCCGAAGCCTGCCTCAGACAGGGCGATCACATCCATATAGCCCTCGGCCACGACCAGCGGTTGCCCCTTGCCCGCCGCCTGACGGGCTGGTCCGTGGTTGTAGAGGCTTCGCCCCTTGTCGAACAGCGCGGTTTCGGGCGAGTTCAGATACTTGGCGTTGTCATTGGGGTCCATCGCCCGCCCGCCGAACGCGATGCACCGGCCGCGCGGATCGCGGATCGGGAACATGATGCGGTTGCGGAAGGTGTCATAGGGCTTTTTGCCCTTGTTCGACGGCTTGGCCAGACCGGCGCCCAGGATCAGGTCCTCGGCCACGTTCTTGCCGCGCAGATGGTCCCACAACGCCTGCCAGCCATCGGGCGCAAACCCGATTTCCCAGCGATCCAACGCCTGAGCGTCCAGACCGCGGCGGTCCATATAGGCGCGCGCCTCGGCCCCTGCCCCGGTCTTGAGTTGCAGGCGAAAGAACTGTACCGCCTGCTCCATGACATCGGCCAATTGCGCCCGATGGTCCTGCTTTTCCTGCGCCTTTGGGTCGCGCGCGGGCATCGGCAATCCGGCTTCGCGCGCCAGGATCTCGACCGCCTCGATGAACGAGACGTTCTCGGTTTCCTTCACAAAGCTGATCGCGTCGCCCTTGGCGTGACACCCGAAGCAGTAATAGAACCCCTTCTGGTCATCCACATGGAACGAGGCGGTTTTTTCGTGATGGAACGGGCATGGCGCCCACATGTCGCCCTTGCCCGGATTGGACTTGCGATTGTCCCACATGACCTTGCGTCCGACGACCTGAGACAGGCTCAGACGGGTGCGCAGCTCATCCAGAAATCCAGGGGGCAAAGACATGTGTCATACATGGCAGAAACCGGGCCGCCCGCCAAGGGCGCGGCAGGCCTTTGTCCACAGCCAATTCGCGGCCCTGTGGATTACTGCTGCAGGCACAGCTCCATCCAGGCGGCGCCAAGGTCTTTTTTGCGGATGTCGCGCATCTTCTGCTCATAGACCCACGGTGTGATCAACGGGATCGCAGCGTTGTAGTTCTCGGGCCAGGTTGGGCCGGCCTCGGCCACCGCTTCCGGAACGTCCCGTTCTTTCACGCGATCAAGACGGGCTTTTTGTACCGCCGCCACAACGTCTGCTTGATAGCGGCAGCTTTGCTCCTTGGTTTCAGCGGCAGCCAGCGGTGTGGCAAGCAGTGTGGCGGCAAGTGCGATGCGCAGCATAAGGTCCCCTTGGAATCAGTTCTTTGCAACAGTCTAACCGCGTGCTGCCACACCTTCCATTGCCCTCTGCAGATCATGCACCAACGATGTGGCCATCGACCGGAACACCATGATCTGAAAGGCTTTCTCGCCAACCCGAGTGATTGACGCCGTCATGTGAAACAGCAGCGTGCGCGCCGTATGTCCGCGCTTGAATTGTTGCGGGCGCAGATCGACGGGCACCAGACGGGCCAGAACATCCTCGGCCCCGTCGCCCTCAAGCCGCACCACGGCCCAGGCATCGGACTGGTCGACGACCGCGGCGTGGGCGGACAGCAACGGGTCCGGCGTGGAGCCGATCAGCATGACCTGACCCGGGCCGAACCAGACCGCCCGCGCGCCCGACTTCCCGGTGGCCCGGTTCGGGGCCGGCAGCGCCATGCCATGCGCCGCCTTCATCGCCTCGGACAGCGATTTGGCCTGCCCTTGAAAGGCCGAAACCGCATGTATCGCGCCCGGGTCGACCTCGGTGACCGAGACCGTTCCGATGGTCAGCGGCAGCAGCCCGTCGCACAGGGTCTGGGCAATCAGCTTATCCACGTACACGCTCTCCCTCTGGGTCAAAAAACACCGGGTCAGTCACCTCGCACAGCGTGGTCACGCCGCGCAGATGATCGACCATTTTGACGATCTCGCCATGACGGTCGGGGCCATCGGCCAGAAACGCCAGCCCCAGCATGCTGCCCAGCGTCGGCGAGTAGCAGACCGAGGTCACATAGCCCTGATCGTTGGTGCGCACCGGCGCGTCCTCTTCGTTGTACAGATGGGCGCCGGCCAGCAACTGGCGGCTTTCCCCGATGGGTTTGAGGCCGACCAACCGCTCGCGCCCCGGCTCCTCAAGCCCCGGGCGTTCGGACATGGTCTTGCCGATACAGTCCTTTTTCTGCGACACCATCCGGCCCATCCCGATGTCAAAGGCCGTCGTCCGCCCGTGGATTTCTGCATGGGTGATGAACCCCTTCTCGATCCGCAGGACGTTCAGCGCCTCCATCCCATAGAGGCCACCGCCCAGCGCCTCGGCCTGTCGGGTCAGGATGTCGAACAGGCTGGCCCCATACCGCGCAGGCAACGCAATCTCGTAGGCGTGTTCGCCCGAGAACGAGATCCGGAACAGACGCCCCGGCACCCCCAGAACCGAAACCGGCCCGCAGGCCATGAACGGCCACGCAGCATCATCCAGCGGGGTGTCCAGCAGGCCGTTCAGCACCTCGCGCGATTTGGGGCCGGCCACGGCGAATTGCGCCCATTGCTCCGTCACAGAAACCAGCGACACGTCCCAATCGGGCCGCAGACCCTGACGCACGAATTCAAGATGCTTCATCACGTCACCAGCGGCGGCGGTCGTGGTGGTCATCAGGAAATGACTGTCACCCAATCGCGCGGTGGTGCCGTCATCCATGACGAACCCGTCCTCGCGCAGCATCAGCCCATAGCGCACGCGCCCGACCTTCAGTGTCGAAAACGTGTTGGTATAGACGAAATCCAGAAACTGCGCGGCGTCGCGCCCCTGAATGTCGATCTTGCCCAGGGTCGAGACATCGCACACGCCGACCGCCGTGCGCACCATCTGCACTTCGCGGTCGCAGGACTGGCGCCACGTGGTCTCGCCCGGCTGCGGGAAATAGCTGGGCCGATACCACAGCCCGGCCTCGACCATCGGCGCCCCGCGCGCCACTGACGCCTTGTGCGAGGTGGTGAAGCGCTGCGGCTTGAACCCCGCCCCCTCGGCCCCCGCGCCCAGCGCGGCGATGGCAATCGGCGCGTAAGGCGGGCGGAAGGTGGTGGTTCCGGTCTCGGGGATCGCCCGCCCGGTGGCATCCGCAAGAATGGCCAGCGCCGCGACATTCGAGTTCTTGCCCTGATCGGTGGCCATGCCTTGCGTGGTATAACGCTTCATGTGCTCGACCGAGCGGAAGTTCTCGGTCGCGGCCTGTTTGACATCCTTGACGGTCACGTCGTTCTGGAAATCCAGCCACGCGCGCCCCTTGCCCGGCACCGCCCACAGCTGCGCGATTTCATAGAGCTGATCCTCGGCCTGCGGCGGCTCGAGTTTGGACGCCTTAAGGCCCAGATCACCCAGCGCCTCGGTCGCAGCCGAAATGCCCTCGCTCAGACAAGCCGCGGTCGAGAACGCGCCGTTGCAGGCCCCGGCCGGGCGCATCCCGGGCACGGCGCCCGGCGTGGGCACGAAGGCGGCAATGTCACGCCGCCAGGTCGGGCGCCCGTTCATGTGGCAGGTCAGGTGGACCGAGGGGTTCCATCCGCCGGTCATCGCCAGGCAGTCGGTCTGAATGCGCTCTTCTCCGCTGGCGCGGCGCACGGTGATCGACTCCAGCCCCTTGCGCCCCGAACTGCCACAGACCTGCGCCCCGCGCAGCACCGGATAGTCGGTCGACACCGGCCCGTCATGGCGGCTGTCGATCACGGCGGCAACGTGGACCCCGGCGGCCAACAGGTCGCGGGCCGTCTGGTGGATGTCATCGGTGTTGCCGAAGATCGTGACACTCCGGCCGGTCGCGACGCCCCAGCGGTTCAGATAGGCCCGCACGGCACCGGCGGTCATGATGCCGGGCCGGTCATTATTTCGAAACGCCACCGGGCGTTCCAGCGCCCCGGCCGCCAGAACCGAGCGGCGGGCGGCGATCCGCCAATAGGTTTCCAGCGGCGCACCGGCGGCGCGGTCGCCCGTATGGTGCAAGACCCGTTCGAGCGCGGCAAAAGTGCCTTGATCGTAGACGCCGGCAATCGTCGTGCGGGTCATCAGCCGCACGTTCTCCATCGCCCGCAGTTCTGCCAGAACCTCGTCCACCCAGACGTGACCCGGCTTGCCATCCACCTCGAGCCTCTCGGCCAGCAGACGCCCGCCCATCTGGTTGCTTTCGTCGGCCAGAATGACATCCGCCCCGGCCCGGCCGGCCGTCAGGGCGGCCATCAATCCCGCCGGACCAGCCCCGATCACCAGCAGATCGCAGAAGGCATAGGCACTTTCATACCTGTCGGTGTTGGCCTGCCCGGACAGCGCGCCCAACCCCGCGGCGCGGCGGATCATCGGCTCGTACAGCTTCTCCCAGAAGCTGCGGGGCCACATGAAGGTCTTGTAGTAGAAGCCCGCCCCCAGGAAGGGCGCGGCCAGATCGTTCACCGCCATCACGTCTAAACTCAGGCTGGGCCAGCGGTTCTGGCTGCGCGCTTCGAGGCCCAGATAGATCTCTTGCATCGTGGCCCGCACATTCGGGTCCTGCGCGGCGCCTCGGCCGATGGTGACCAGCGCATTCGGTTCTTCGCTGCCGGCGGTCAGGACGCCGCGCGGGCGATGATACTTGAACGACCGACCCATCAGGCGCACGCCATTGGCCAGCAGCGCCGAGGCCAGCGTGTCGCCCTGAAAGCCCGAATACCGGATTCCGTCAAAGGAAAACTCGACCGGTGTGCCGCGGTCGATCAGCCCCCTGCCAGCGACCCTCATCGTTTGCCCCCGGACGCAGGTTCGGTCGCCGAAATTTCGTGGGTCAGCGTGTTGCGTGTCACGACGATCCATGCGCCGCAGCCGCCCTCGTGATACCACAGATCCCGCGTCTCGCCCGCGGGGTTGTCGCGCAGATAGACGAAATCGTCCCAAGCGTCAGGCCCGGCATCCGGGGCGGGCCGGTCCAGATCGACGGCGGCCCCGCGATAGTAGAACTCGCGGCGGTCGCGCTCGCCGCAATACGGACAGGTGATCCTCATGGCCGCGCCTCCTGGCTTTCACAAATATTCGAACGAAACATCCCGGCCCGCCCCTAATGCAGATTGTGCTGAGAGCCCTTGCCCTCTTCATCGATGATCCCGCGCCCGGTGCGGAAACGATCCAGCCGGAACCCTGTCGCGTTCTCGTAGTACCGATCGGTGGCCATCAGGTGGGCAAACACGTTGCCCGAGCCAGGAACCGCCTTGAACCCGCCGTAGTTCCAGCCGCAGTTCAGGTACAGCCCGTCGATAGGGGTGCGGTCGATGATCGGCGACCCGTCCGGCGACATGTCCATGATCCCGCCCCAGGACCGCAGTACCCGGGCTTTGCCGATCATCGGCATCAGGGCCACGCCGGCTTCCATCACGCTTTCGACCGTCGGCAGATTGCCCCGCGCCGCGTAGGAGGCATAGAAATCCAGGTCGCCGCCGAACACCAGCCCGCCCTTGTCGGATTGGCTGATGTAGAAATGCCCCATGCCGAAGGTCACGACATGGTCGATACAGGGCTTCAGCCCTTCGGTCACGAAGGCCTGCAGCACGTGGCTTTCGATCGGCAAACGCATCCCGGCCATCGCCGCGACCTGACTGGACCGGCCCGCAACCACGATCCCGACCTTCCTGGCCCGGATCGCCCCGCGCGTCGTCTGCACCCCGCGCACGGCGCCGTTTTCGATGTCGATGCCGGTGACCTCGCAATTCTGGATCAGATCCACCCCGCGCTGGTCCGCCCCGCGGGCATAGCCCCAGGCCACGGCATCATGCCGGGCCGTGCCGCCACGCGGATGGTACAGACCGCCATAGATGGGAAAGCGCAGATCGTCATAGTTCAGATAGGGCAGCATCTCGCGCAGTGCATCGCGGTCCAGCAGGATGGCATCGTCGCCCTGGCTGATCATCATGTTGCCCCGGCGCGCGGCCGCGTCCCGCTGCCCGTCCGAATGGAACAGGTTGATGATGCCCCGCTGCGAATGCATCACGTTGTAGTTCAGGTCCTCTTCCAACCCCTCCCACAGCTTGAGGGAATGTGAATAGAACTCGGAATTTCCTTGCAGAAAATAGTTGGCGCGCACGATCGTCGTGTTGCGCCCCACATTGCCGCCGCCGATATAACCCTTTTCCAGCACGGCGACATTTGTCAGGCCGTGTTCTTTCGCCAGATAATACGCGGTGCTGAGACCATGCCCCCCACCGCCGATGATGACGATGTCGTACTCGGCTTTGGGCTCGGGATCACGCCAATGCGCCGTCCAACCCTTGTTGCCCGTCAGTCCTTCCTTCAGGACGCGAAAGCCGGAAAAGCGCATTCAGATCTCCCTGCGGGTTTGCTGGCATCAAACCAACTTCCAACAGGAGTAGCAATCCGGGCTCGGGGCTCCGCATCCGTTTTCGACAAGAACTTGTCAACGCGCGACCAAACCCGTCGCAAACGAAATCGCCCTCAGAACCGCAGACGGAAGGCAAAGCCGACGATCGGAGCGGTATCATAGCCCTGCCGGCTGACCTCTTGCCCTGCCGCGTTGTCGAGGCGCAACTCGCCGTCAAACTCGGCGCCTGCAAATGCCGACAGCGAAACTCCGGGGTTTGGCGCGTATTCAACCGACAGAACAACCGGGATGCTGCTGTCCTCGCCTACGCCGCCCGGTGCCAACCCGTTATCGTTCAACTGAAAGCGGACCCTCTCGGACCGAACGGCAAGCCCCACGCTGACACTTTCCGAAGCCTTGTATTCCAGCGTGACCCCGGGGCCTTGAGTGGCCCCCAACGCGCGCCCGGTGCTCAGACGCCAGCGCTCGGCAAAGGTCCAGTCGACCAGAAGCGCGGGAAAGACTTCGAGATCATTGGTTCCAACCTCGGAGAACACGCCAAATGCCGGGCCGATGCGCAGATTGGAGTTCACCGCCCATGAAATGCCGGCGAAGGCACCATAGGTGAAGCCGTCCGAGGCACTGGCGCCGGTCTCATAGTCCCATCTCAATTGGGGCGAGACGATCACCGCAGCCCCGTTGTCCAGAGTGAAACGCAATGGAACGCTCAGGCGAATGTCGCGGATGTCGTCCCACGGCTGGTTTCCGGGCAACCCGAAATCGTAGGAAAACTGACCGAAACTCGCCAGCAAACCCACAAAGGACCCGTCACCATAGCTGTAAATGCCGCCTGCCCGCAGAAACGCGCGCGATGCGCTGAAATTACCGCCGTCCTCAAGATCGGCGCTGCCCTGATAGACAGCCAACCCTTCCACAGTCGGCGTCCATCCCTGCCGGGGTTGGGCGATGGCAGCAGTCGCATGCGCCAGGGTCGCGGATCCTATCGCCGCGGCCCAAGCTACAGAACGGGTAATTTGCATGAGATCCTCGCTGGTTTCACTGCCTGAACTCCAGCGCAGGATGTGCGGCAACCGGACTTTTTGTCAAAGCCCGATTGCCCGGTTTCCGAGACGTCAGAGGCCCTTGGCCCGATAGCTCTTGGCGACACGGTCGATGGACACGATGTATGCCGCGGTGCGGAGGTCATCGACGTCGTCGCGATCGTGCCAGACCTCGCTCATGGCCTGGTAGGCGATGCGCATCGTGTCATCCAGGCCCGAGCGCACCAACTCAAGCTCATCCGCGCCTTTGAGGTATTTGGCCTTGAAGTCCGGAGACATCGACCATGCATCGCCAAGATAGCGGTCCAACCGCTCCAGCTCTTTCACGATCAACTCGTGCCGCGCCTCTTCCTGACGGCGCTGCATCCGGCCAAAACGGATGTGGCTGAGGTTCTTGACCCACTCGAAATACGATACCGTCACACCGCCAGCGTTCGCATACATGTCTGGAATGATCACGGTGCCTTTCTTGCGCAGCACTTCGTCGGCCCCGGCGGTCACCGGACCGTTCGCGGCCTCGATGATCAACGGCGCCTTGATGCGCTCGGCATTGGACAGGTTGATCACGCCCTCCAGCGCGGCCGGGATCAGAATGTCACATTCCTCTTCCAGCACAGCAGTGCCCTCGGCGGTGTGCGTCGCATCCGGGTAGCCGTTCACACCGCCATGTTTGACGATCCACTGGTGAACCGCTTCGACGTCGATCCCCTCGGGGTTATAGATCGCACCGTCACGTTCGATGATGCCCACAACCAGAGAGCCGTCTTCCTCACTCAGGAACTTGGCCGCGTGATAGCCGACGTTGCCGAGGCCTTGAACGATGACCCGCTTGCCGTCCAGCGAGCCTGACATGCCAGCCTTCTTGACGTCCTCCGGATGCCGGAAGAATTCGCGCAGCGCATATTGGATGCCACGCCCCGTCGCCTCGACCCGGCCCGAGATGCCGCCGGCATTCAACGGCTTGCCGGTAACGCAGGCCCGCGCGTTGATGTCTGTGGTGTTCATCCGCGCGTACTGGTCAGCCATCCAAGCCATTTCACGCTCGCCCGTGCCCATGTCGGGGGCCGGGACGTTCTGCGACGGGTTGATCAGGTCGCGCTTGGCCAACTCATAGGCGAAACGGCGGGTGATCTGCTCCAGCTCATGCTCTTCGTATTTGCGCGGGTCGATGCGTAGGCCACCCTTGGACCCGCCGAAAGGCGCCTCGACCAGAGCACACTTGTAGGTCATCAGCGCAGCAAGCGCCTCGACCTCGTCCTGGTTCACGGCCATCGCATAGCGGATACCGCCCTTTACCGGCTCCATATGCTCGGAATGAACCGAGCGATAGCCGGTGAAAGTATGGATCTGCCCCCGCAGACGCACGCCAAACCGAACGGTGTAGGTCGCATTGCAGACCCGGATCTTTTCCTCAAGCCCGGGCGGAAGATCCATCAGGGCAGCCGCCCTGTTGAACATCAGATCTACACTCTCCCGAAAGCTGGGTTCCTTGATGGCCGTCATAAAATCCTCCATGCCGGTTGACGTCGAGCGTCATGACGTTTTGTCGCACCCTTGGCAAGCAGCTGCAATCGCGATTTGCACTTTTTTTCATCAATTTATGAACAGCGCGTTTCGACCATCCGAGCCGAGTCGCGGGCGTTTACAATTTGCGGAAATTGTCCCGAGCAACGAAACAAAGATGCCCTTCCCGGCCAGACTGCCGCCGATTTTCATTCAAAAAGAGCACCATAGTGACGATCACGCCCAATTCTCGCCACGATCCACATCTAAATTATTCAAGTTCCGAAGAACTGGCTTCGCTGCTTTTGGCCGGCAAAAGGATTTCGTTATGCGCAATTTTGAATGGACATCGACCCGGTCGGAGAAACCGCGCCAGGCAGACCGCTGCCGGGGCGCCGTCGAGTCTTTCGTGACCTCGGAAAGCGGGACGATGACCATCTTCGCCCTCTTCCTTCTGATGATCATCTTCACCGCGGCGGGCTTCGCCGTGGACGTTATGCGGTACGATCGCGAACGTGCGCGCCTGCAATATGCTCTGGACCGCGCCGTACTGGCGGCTGCCGACCTGGATCAGGACCTTTGCCCCAAGGACGTGGTTGTCGACTACCTCGCGAAGGAAGGCCTGGACCAGTACCTGGTTGGTGACCCGATCGTGGAACCCAATGTCTGCGGCGCGACCGCCGTTACGATCGAAGGCTACCGCAAGGTCGAAGCGAGCGCCCAGATGGATGTCGGCATGCACTTCATGCAGTGGTGGGATGTTGACTCGATCGTGAGCGCGGCAACCAGCGTTGCCGAGGAAGCCATTGATGACGTTGAGATTTCTTTGGTTCTCGACGTCTCTGGCTCGATGAACAGCTACAATCGCCTGGCCAACCTAAAAGTGGCGGCCAAAAACTTCGTGCAAGAGATGGCGGACAAGACCGAGGACGGGAAGCTGTCGATCTCGATCATCCCCTACGCAACTCAGGTGTCGCTGCCCGACTATCTGATGGACGAATTCAGCACGACCGGCACCAATAACCGGGCAAACTGCATCAACTTCACCAGCAGCGAGTTCAACACCACCGCGCTGGACCCCGATACGATCCGCCAACGCACACTGCACTTCACGCCGTGGAGCACCTATGACCGGCGCCCCAGCAACGGCTACGTCTACAGCGAAGTCTGTGACGAACTCGCCAACCGTGAGGTCTCGGTCCTGCAAAAGGATCCGCAGGTTCTCAAAGATCACATCGAAAGCTTTACTGCCGGCGGAAACACGTCGATCGACGTCGGTCTGAAATGGGGTCTTGCCCTGCTTGACGAAAGCATTCAGCCGGTGATCGCACGTCTGGCGGGTGATGAAGTGCCTGCAGAGTTCGCCACCCGTCCCAACAGCTACTCCAGCAACGACTCGATGAAGGTTCTGGTGTTGATGACGGACGGCGCGAACACCACTCAGTACATGGTAAACGACCCCTACCGTGAGGGTGCGTCCATTCTGTGGTGGAATGCCAAAAAGTCCACCTATTCGACCTATGACTACGAGACCGAGAAGTACTTCTGGCACGATGTCGATTATACCGAATGGGACAGCAGCAAGGGTTGGTACTGGGGTCGCGAGATCTGGCAGGACGATCCCTATGGCAACGACGAGTATACTGTCTATCGGTGCACCTACCGGTCCGGCGGCGTCTGCTACAACTTTGACTACAGCAGAAGCGAGACCCGCACTGTTCTGGACAACAATGGCGACCCCGCGACATCGGTCAACCTGACCTGGGTTCAGGTCTGGGAACGCACGACCCGTCGCGCGATCCGCGACCTGTTCCGCGAAGCGCTGGGGAGCACGAAAGGCAACACCTGGTACAACAACGCGGTCACTTCGATCGGGTCGGGCACCAAGGACCCGCGCGCGCGCGCAATGTGTGCCGCCGCTCGCGCCAATGGCATCGTAGTCTTCACTATCGCTTTCGAAGCTCCCGATCAGGGCAAGGCCCTTCTGAAAGACTGCAAAAGCGATGATGGCGCCTACTACGAGGCGACCGGTGACGAAATCGTCGACGTATTTGCATCGATCGGATCGACCATCCGCAATTTGAGGCTGACCCAATGATCAAGCGTTTGCTTCATCAATTCCGCACGTTCCGGCGGAAAGAAGATGGGATGGCGACGATCGAGTTCGTCTTCTGGTTCCCCATCTTCATCATGACGACCTATTCGGCCGTCGAAGTCGGAATCGGGGCCTTCAACCACGCCAATCTCGAGCGTGGTCTGGACGAAACGATCCGCGACGTTCGCCTGAACAACCTCGACAAGTATACCACCAACGTTCAGGATGGCTGGACCCACACTCTGTTGAAGGACATCGTCTGCGACAAGGCAGGCTACATTCCTGAGTGCAAGGAAAACCTGATCCTGGAAATGACCCGCGTCGATCCGTTTATTGGGACCACGCTGGATCCCAACCCCTACTGCATCGATACCCCGGCAACGATCCGCAACAGCCAGATCTTCGAGCCCGGCACGTCGGACGAACTGATGATCGTCCGCGCCTGCGTCGAGGTAAAGCCGCTGTGGTGGGGTACCATTCTGGGCGCCATCGCGCGGAAAAAGCCCAACGGTATGTACGAACTGCACGCAACAACGGTGTTTGTCTATGAACCGACCTGATCGCTCAATCTTCCCGCTGGCTGTCCGGTATCTGAAACGGTTTTCGCGCAAGGAATCCGGCGTGATCAGTGTCGAGGCCGTGATGATCTATCCCTTGCTCTTCTGGGGCATGTGTGCGTCCTATACGTTCTTCGACGGGTACAAGCAGAGCTCGCGGAATCTCAAGGCGTCTTATGCGATCGCCGACGTCATTTCCCGCGAACGCAATGACATCAACGCGACCTACATGGATACGCTGTACGACCTGCTGCAGCAGATGATGTCGGACCGCTCCGACGTGTCGATGCGCATCTCGTTCCTTCGCTTCGACCTGCCGGATGACCGGCACTATGTGCAGTGGTCCTGTATTCGCGGCGAAAGCTTTGAGGCGTGGACCGATGGCACCATCAGCGAAATCCGGGACAAGCTGCCCATCATGCCGGACAACGGCAAGATGATCCTGGTCGAAGTGAAGGACTTCTATCGCCGTCCCTTCCGCATCGGATACGGCGAAAACGAATTTGCCATGGACAATTTCGTATTCACCCACCCGCGCGTCTACGACAAGATCGACGCACCGGGCGGGTGCTGAGAGCTATTCGGCCTCGGCCAGCATCGCGGAAAGCATTTCTGACAGGAACTTGGTCTCAGCGGCGGACGTCATGCCGCCGACGCCAATACGTCGCCCGACGCGCCACCAAAGGCCCGGGGCCCAAGCCCTGCCCCGTTTGCTACGGGTCGTCAGCAGAAAGCCGTTTGACGGTTTGAAGGCGAACACACCCCGATCCACCCCTTCGATTTCACCAACCTCGGCAATCAGCTTGCCGCTGCCTGTCCGCAATTCCGTGCGCGTGAGCTCGATCCGGTCCGCGGTCGCATGCCAGACGCGATGCGCAAGCCAAAGCGCGCCACCTCCGACCACGAACAGGAACAGCTGCCATTCCGGCGCGGGCGGTGCGGCCAGGGCGACATAAGTCACGAACGCGCCCACGGTGACGAGCATTCCCACGCCCATCCACCGCCGTGCCGATGAAGCCTGAATCGTTGCCAGTACGTCTTCTTGCATTTCCAACTCCGCCTTTGCCTGCCCCCCATACCCGCTTTCAGCGTCAAGCAACAGGCCAAGACTCACCCGGCGCAATTTTGCACAGAGGCAGTGCTTTCTCGCGAATTGACCGTACTTCAGCGAAAATTAGATAACTGGTCCAGAGACAGGAGATCCAAATGTCGCTCAGACCAACACTCGAAACCCGCAAGGCCGTTCCGACGATGGAAGGCGCTGGTGTAAAGCTTCACCGCGCTTTTGGATTTCAGGATCCGTCCGAACTGGATCCTTTCCTTTTGTTTGATGACTTCCGCAACGAGCACCCGCAGGACTACCAGGCCGGCTTTCCCTGGCATCCCCACCGCGGCATTGAAACCATCACATACGTGCTGTCGGGAACCGTCGATCACAGCGACTCGCTGGGCAACAGCGGCCAACTGGGTGCCGGAGACGTCCAGTGGATGACGGCGGGGTCCGGAATTCTGCATCAGGAAATGCCCAAGGGAAATGCATCCGGGCAGATGCATGGGTTTCAGCTGTGGGGCAACTTGCCCTCGGCTCAAAAGATGACGGCTCCTCGGTACCAGGACGTTCAGGGCAAGGACATTCCTGAAGTGATCGATGATGATGGCACCACGGTGCGGGTCATCGTCGGCAAGTTCTGGGGTAAGACCGGGCCGGTGGACGGTATCGCCGCGGACCCGCAATACTTGGACGTATCGATTCCTGCAGGGGTGAAAAAGACATTCAAGATAGATACTTATCGCCGTGCTTTCGCCTATGTTTTCGATGGGCAGGCCGCTTTCGCCGACGCCTCGCAGCCGACCGGTGTTCTGCTTGAGAAGGAAGTCGCCGGGCAAGAGCTGAACATTCGCGACATGTCGGGCAACCGGACGCTGGTGCGGTTTGGCACCGGAGACGAAATAACCGTTCAGGCCGGGCCTGAAGGCGTGCGATTCCTGTTGATCTCGGGTGCGCCGATCAATGAACCGGTAGCATGGCATGGCCCGATCGTGATGAACACGCGCGCCGAACTCGAGCAGGCGTTTCGGGAGTTGCGCAACGGTACTTTCATCAAGCCGGCGCACTGACTCCAGACAACCGGTAACGTGGCGCGGCCAATCAGGCCGCGACCGCCTTGCGTACCATATCCCAATAAATCTGCTCGACCTCGTCCAGCGAAAGCCGTCCACCGGCCCTGTACCACGTCATGACACCATTCAGCATGGCAATCACCGCTAGCGTCGCGATCTTCGCATCCTGAACAGAGAATAGACCGTCCTTCTGGCCGGCCAGCAGGATGCTCTGTAACGCATCCTCATACCGTCGGCGCAGCTTTTCGATTTCGGCGAAGTTTTCAGGCGTCAGATTTCGCAGCTCCATATAGGCGATGAACACTTCGTCCGGCCGCTGCATGTGAAACCGGATGTGGAAACCCACGAATTGCCGCAGGGCGCCCAATGCATCCGCCTGTGAATCCAACGCTTCATAGGCCGCCAGCAGCTCTTGCATGTGGTCCTGCATCAGGCGGAACAGAAGGCTTTGCTTGTCCGGAGTGTAATTGTAGAGCGCGCCGGCCTGCACTCCGACCTCCCCCGCGATTTGACGCATGGAAACAGCGGCATAGCCATGCCGTGCAAACAATCCCAGGGCGGCCTCGCGAATGCGGGGCCCGGTGATATCGGAATGAGAGCCTTGAGTACGTGCCATGGATCCATCGTATATGAACGTACGTTCATATAGAACCCCGCTTGAACCGTTCATGCAAAAAGTGCATCACGTTCAGGTTCCTCACTGTTCGGGTCGCGAAATGAAAGCTGTTTCCGTCATCCTGCCGCTGCTTCTCTTGGCCGCGTGCGCAGATATTCCCGAGTTGGAGGGAAGCGAAGCGGCCTCGGTAAAGGCCGCGCCGTACCCCAAGCTGATCCCGTTGACCCAGGTCAACGTGCCGCCCGTCGACCCGGTGAATGAGGCAGCCGCCGTGGAAGAAGAATTGGAACAACGGGCCAAGCGGCTGTCGCAAAAGGCACAGGCACTCCAGAACGCCGAGACCCAGTAAGCCCCGTACGCTCGCCCACTGCGCAACAACTCTGTCCCTGACGGATTGCGCCGCCGCGTTGAACCAGCTATGGCAGCCGACAAAGGACCTTGCGTCCAACAGGCAGACTTCGAGCGGAAAGGAACCCACGGAATGACACAGGCGCTACGGCTTGGAATTGCTGGCTTGGGAACCGTGGGTGTGGGCGTCGTCAAGATCGTGCGCCGTCATGCCGAATTGCTCCAAGCACGCACTGGTCGTCCGATCGAGATCGTTGCCGTTTCGGCGCGCGACGCCGCCAAAGATCGCGGGGTGAACCTGTCCGGCTTCGCGTGGGAAACCGACCCTGTGGCCTTGGCCAAGCGCGACGACATCGATGTGTTCGTCGAGCTGATGGGGGGTGAAAATGGCCCGGCAAAGGCCTCGGTCGAGGCGGCATTGGCCAGCGGCAAGGATGTGGTCACCGCAAACAAGGCGCTGCTGGCCATTCACGGCCAGGCATTGGCGGAACAGGCCGAAGCCGCGAGCCGCGTGATCCGGTTCGAGGCCGCCGTGGCCGGAGGAATTCCGGTCATAAAATCCCTTACCGAAGGGTTGGCCGGGAATGACATCAAGCGCGTCATGGGCGTGATGAATGGCACCTGCAACTATATCCTGACCCGAATGCAGTCGCAGGGATTGGGCTACAACGCCCTGTTCGAGGAGTGCGCTCAGTTGGGGTATCTCGAAGCGGATCCCAACCTTGACGTTGGCGGCATCGACGCGGCGCACAAGTTGGCGCTGTTGGCCTCGATCGCGTTTGGAACAAAGCCGAATTTCGACGGGATCGAGATCGAGGGCATTCAGCATATCAGCCTGGACGACATCCATCAGGCCGACGATATGGGCTACCGCATCAAGCTGCTTGGCGTTGCGCAGCGCACGCCGCGCGGGCTTGAACAACGGATGCAACCCTGCCTGGTACCCAGTGACTCGCCTTTGGGGCAGCTGGAAGGCGGCACCAACATGGTGGTCATTGAGGGCGACGCCGTCGAACAGATCGTTTTGCGCGGACCCGGCGCTGGCGAAGGCCCGACGGCCAGTGCGGTGATGGGGGATGTTTGCGACCTGGCTCGGGGCCTGCGGATTTCCACCTTTGGTCAACCCGCCACGTCGCTGGTCGACTCCAAGCCCGCAATCACCGGCCTGCCTGCCCCTTATTATCTGCGCCTTGCATTGCTGGACAAACCAGGTGCGCTGGCCAAGGTGGCCGCGATTCTGGGAAATGCCGGCGTTTCAATCGACCGGATGCGCCAATACGCACATGCCGAGGACACGGCACCGGTACTGATCGTTACACACAAGACCACACGCGCCACGCTGGACGTTGCGTTGGAGGACTTGCGCACCACGGATGTGGTTGCGGGCGAACCGGTAGCTCTGCGTATCGAGCAGGTTTGAACCCTTGCGGCCTGCGCCACGAGCAGGCTATGCCAGTCAGGACGTCTTCGCTTTACCAAAGGATTACATCGCATGAGCGCTGCCAAAATCGATTTCAACGACCGCCTTCTGTCCCTTGGACTTGCGCGCGTGGCTGAGCAGGCCGCTCTGGCCTCGGCCTCGCTGGTCGGACGCGGAGACGAGAAAGCCGCCGACCAGGCCGCGGTCAACGCGATGCGTGAACAGCTGAACCTGCTGGATATCGCTGGCGTGGTAGTCATCGGTGAAGGCGAACGCGACGAAGCGCCGATGCTGTATATCGGCGAAGAGGTCGGCACCGGCAACGGCCCGGGCGTGGACATCGCTCTGGACCCGCTCGAGGGTACGACGCTGACCGCAAAAGATATGCCCAACGCCTTGACCGTCATCGCGATGGGTCCGCGCGGTTCGATGCTGCACGCGCCAGACGTCTACATGGACAAGCTGGCGATCGGCCCCGGCTTCCCCGAGAACGTGGTGACACTGGACATGTCCCCGCGGGAAAGGGTCGAAGCACTGGCCAAGGCCAAAAGCTGCACCCCCGAGGACATTACCGTTTGCATTTTGGAACGTCCGCGCCATGAGGCGATGATAGCCGAGGTACGCGAAACCGGCGCTGCGATCCGCCTGATCACCGACGGTGACGTTGCAGGCGTCATGCACTGTGCCGAGTCCGAGACGACCGGCATCGACATGTACATGGGCCAGGGTGGCGCGCCCGAAGGCGTTCTGGCGGCCGCCGCGCTGAAATGCATGGGTGGCCAGATCTTTGGACGCCTGATGTTCCGCAATGATGACGAACGCGGTCGGGCGGCCAAAGCCGGTATTACCGATCTGGATCGTGTCTATGCCCGCGACGAGATGGTCACCGCAGATGTGATCTTTGCGGCGACCGGTGTCACCGGCGGGTCGCTGCTGCCGCGGATCAAGCGGGAACCGGGTTGGGTCGAGACGACGACCCTGCTGATGCGCTCGAAAACCGGATCGGTGCGGCGCATGTCCTACCGCACCCCCATTTGGCCGCATGTCGAAGGCTGAGGGACCCCGCAGACACAACCGTTCAAGGGCCGGGTCCGACAGGATTCGGCCCTTTTCAGGAGAAGTGGATTGAGCTTTCTGGGTGTTGAACAGTCGTTGACGGGCCGCCGGTGGATTGGTCCATCGCCTGAATTGGACCGGGCCGCCGAGATGCTGGCCCAGCAGACCGACCTGCCCCGCCCCCTGTGCCACGTGCTGGCACGGCGCGGTGTCCCACCGATGGAGGCCGAGAGCTTTTTATCTCCAAAACTGCGCGACCTTCTTCCCGATCCTCGCAGCCTGCGCGACATGGAGATCGCGGCAACGCGGTTCCTGAAAGCGGTGCGGGACAACCAGCGCATCGCCGTTTTCGCCGATTATGATGTCGACGGCGGCAGCTCGGCAGCCCTGTTGCTGGTTTGGCTCAGGCAGATGGGGCTTCAGGCGACCTTGTATGTGCCTGATCGTATCGACGAGGGCTATGGCCCCAACGCCCCCGCCATGAGCCAGCTTGCTGAAACGCATGATCTGATCATCTGCGTGGACTGCGGCACGCTCAGCCACGAAGCAATTGCCGCAGCCAAGGGGGCTGATGTGATCGTTCTCGATCACCACCTGGGCGCCGAAACGCTGCCGGATTGCGTGGCGGTGGTGAATCCCAACCGCCAGGATGAAAGCGGTGACCTGGCCCATCTGTGTGCAGCAACCGTGGTCTTTCTGATGCTGGTTGAGGCCGGGCGCCAACTGCGCGAGGCCAACGCCCAAGGCCCGGACCTGATGGCGATGCTGGATTTGGTCGCGCTGGCGACCGTGGCAGACGTGGCACCTCTGATCGGGGTCAACAGGGCGCTTGTTCAGCAGGGCTTGAAAGTGATGGGGCAGCGGCAACGCCCCGGCCTGGTTGCGCTGTCCGAAGTGGCGCGTATGGATTCGGCGCCCAACAGTTACCATCTGGGTTTTCTGCTTGGGCCGCGCATCAATGCAGGCGGCCGGGTTGGACAGGCAGACCTGGGCGCGCGGCTGCTCAGCACCGACTCGGTGACCGAGGCCGAGGCCTTGTCCCGGCGCCTTGATGACCTGAACACCGAACGGCGCGACATCGAAAATGCGGTCCGCGCCGCGGCGCTGGCGCAGGCCGAAGAACGTGGACTGGATGCGCCGCTGGTGTGGGCTGCAGGTGACGGCTGGCATCCCGGCGTCGTTGGGATCGTGGCGGCTCGCCTGAAAGAGGCGTCGAACCGTCCCGCCGTCGTGATTGGTTTCGACGGTGACGAAGGCAAAGGCTCGGGCCGTTCGGTCTCGGGTGTCGATCTTGGTGCATCAATCCACCGGTTGGCCGCCGAGGGTTTGTTGGTCAAGGGCGGCGGTCACAAGATGGCCGCAGGTCTGACCGTGATGCGCGACCAGCTGGAACCGGCGATGGAGAGACTCTCGGAGTTGCTGGCAAAACAGGGGGCGGGCCAAGCCGGTCCTGCCGACCTCAAGTTGGACGGTGCGCTGATGCCCGGGGCGGCCTCGGTTGATCTGATCGAAAAGATCGAGCAGGCCGGCCCATTTGGCGCCGGGGCCCCTGCCCCTCGATTTGCAATGCCCGACCTGCAGGTCCGCTTTGCCAAGCGGGTCGGAGATACCCATCTGAAGCTGTCGCTGTCGGACGGAATGGGTGGTGGGCTGGACGCGATTGCATTTGGTGCCTTTGACGGACCGATGGGCGAAAGGCTGTCAAATCACGGTGGCGCGCGGTTCCATTTTGCCGGTCGGCTCGAGGTCAATACATGGGGTGGAAGGCAAAGCGTGCAGTTGCGCCTGGAAGACGCGGCCGATGCAAATTGACCGCTGACGCCACTGCCTTTTTTGACCCGCAAAAAAGTTTCCTGGCCGTGCGTTTTTCGTCTTGCGGGTGGGGGGCGTAATCCGTAAAAGGCCCTCCACAAGCCAGCGTGGCCCGTTCGTCTATCGGTTAGGACGCCAGGTTTTCAACCTGGAAAGAGGGGTTCGATTCCCCTACGGGCTGCCACTTGTGCTTGGGCAATGCTGACGTGGCCCGTTCGTCTATCGGTTAGGACGCCAGGTTTTCAACCTGGAAAGAGGGGTTCGATTCCCCTACGGGCTGCCATTTTCACCCCCGAGAAACGCAAATCGCGCGCTACCACTGCGGCGACTTTCTGCATCCAGATTTGCAGCTCGACCAAGCGGTGACGCCAAAAAATCCATAACGAAGCGTCATTGGTATGCTCTTTTCGCCTAGCCGATGACGCCACGTCGGGTGGGATAAAAACCATATATTTTCAATTCTATAGTCGTTGAATTCGTTGGGTCGAACAGGCCAATTTCGCCATTTACTAATTTTTTAGTTTGACAGACTCGCGAAAAATCGCTGATGCTGTTCGTCATCCGGTTCGCGCCGGAGAACCATAAATTTTGGGAGGAGAAAGATGCGGAAACATCTTTTGTCCGCAGTGGCGGCGGCTGCCGTCATTGCGGGGCACGGTCCTGTTTGGGCCGACGAAGCCGCAGCACAGCGCTGGGTCGACGATGAATTCCAACCATCCACCTTGTCGAAAGACGAGCAGATGGCGGAAATGCAGTGGTTCATCAAGGCTGCCGAACCGTATGCCGGGATGGAGATCAACGTTCTGTCCGAAGGTATCCCGACCCACTCGTATGAATCCGAAGTTCTGACGAAGGCGTTCGAGGAAATCACCGGCATCAAGGTCAACCACCAGATCCTGGGTGAAGGTGAGGTCGTTCAGGCCGTTCAGACGCAGATGCAGACCGGACGGAACCTGTATGACGGCTATGTCAACGACAGTGACTTGATCGGCACGCACTCGCGCCTGCAACTGGCCTATCCCCTGTCGGACATGATGGCGGGTGATTGGGCGGCGACAACCTCGCCGACGCTGGACCTGGATGACTTCATGGGTATCCAGTTCACCACCGGTCCCGACGGCAAGCTGTACCAGCTGCCCGACCAGCAATTCGCCAACCTGTACTGGTTCCGCAAGGACTGGTTCGATGACGAAGCCAACAAGGCCGCATTCAAGGAAAAATACGGCTATGATCTGGGCGTTCCGGTCAACTGGTCTGCCTACGAGGATATCGCCGAGTTCTTCACCAATGACGTGAAGGAAGTCGACGGTGTCGCGATCTATGGCCACATGGACTACGGCAAGCGCGCGCCTGATCTTGGCTGGCGGATGACCGACGCCTGGCTGTCGATGGCCGGTGCCGGCGACAAGGGCGAGCCGAACGGTGTACCCGTCGACGAATGGGGCATCCGCATGGAAGCGGGCACCTGTAACCCGGTCGGCGCCTCGGTGTCGCGGGGCGGTGCCGCAAACGGCCCGGCGGCCGTTTACGCGATCCGCAAATGGGACGAGTGGTTGCGGGCCTATGCGCCTCCGGGTGCGGCGTCCTACGACTTCTACCAATCGCTGCCCGCCCTGTCGCAAGGCAACGTGGCCCAACAGATTTTCTGGTACACGGCCTTTACCGCCGACATGGTCAAGCCCAAGTCCGAAGGCAACAATACCGTCGATGATGAGGGCAACCCGCTGTGGCGGATGGCGCCCAGCCCGCATGGCCCCTATTGGGAAGAAGGCCAGAAGGTTGGCTATCAGGATGTGGGATCGTGGACTTTCCTGAAGTCCACCCCGTCGGATCGGGCACAGGCCGCGTGGCTGTACGCTCAGTTCGTGACGTCCAAGACTGTCGATGTGAAGAAGTCCCATGTGGGTCTGACCTTCATCCGCGACAGCTCGGTCAACCACGAGTCGTTCACCGAACGCGCATCCAAGCTGGGTGGCCTGGTCGAGTTCTACCGCTCGCCCGACCGCGTGGCGTGGTCGCCGACCGGCATCAACGTTCCCGACTATCCGAAGCTGGCCCAAATCTGGTGGCAGCAGATCGGTGACGTGAACTCGGGCGCCTTCACCCCGCAAGAGGCGATGGACCGTCTGGCTGAAGAGATGGACATCACCATGGCCCGCATGCAGGCCGCGGATGAAAGCGCCGGCGTCTACGGCGGCTGTGGTCCGCGCCTGAACGAACCGCAGGATCCGGCCTTCTGGCTGGAGAAGCCGGGCGCGCCGAAAGCCAAGCTGGAGAACGAGAAGCCGCAAGGCCAGACCGTCAACTACGACGAACTGGTGGCACGCTGGCAGTCCCAGTAAGCCACTACTCCCCGGGGGGCGCCGGTACCGGCGCCCCTTACCAACCAAGACCAAACAGCGTTGCCACGCGCTGCGGGATCGGAACCCACGGACATGATCGAACTACAAAACGCAACCAAGCGGGTCGGCACCGTTACCCATATCAAACCCACGTCCCTGACGCTGCAGACCGGCCATTTCAACGTGCTGCTGGGCGCGACCGGGTCGGGCAAGACCTCTCTGATCAAGATGATGGCCGGCCTGGATCCGATTGCCTCGGGCAAAGTTCTGATGGATGGGCAGGACGTGACCCGGCTGAGCACACAAAAACGCAAGATCAGCCTCGTGCACCAGTTCTTCGTGAACTACCCGCATATGACTGTATTCGACAATATCGCCTCGCCGCTGCGCGTGGCCGGAATGGCGCGATCCGAGATCGAAGGCCGCGTGGAAGAAGCCGCCGACCTGCTGCAACTGCGCCCGATGCTGCACCGTCGTCCACACGAACTGTCGGGCGGCCAACAGCAGCGCACCGCACTGGCCCGCGCCATCGCAAAGGACAGCCGCGCCGTGTTCCTGGACGAGCCGCTGGCCAACCTGGACTACAAGCTGCGCGAGGAACTGCGCGAGCAACTGCCCGAGCTGTTCGCCGGGCGCGGCGCCGTGGTCGTCTATGCCACGTCCGAACCCGAAGAGTCGCTGCTGCTGGGCGGCTACACCGCCTTGATGGAAGACGGCCGCGTGACCCAGTTCGGCCCGACGGCGGACATCTATCGCAATCCCGAAAACCTCGCCGCCGCGCGGGTGTTTTCTGACCCGCCCATCAACGTGGCCCGCGTCACGGTCGCCGGTGCCCAAGCGCGCCTGGCTGGCGGAGGTGGATGGACTGTGTCCGGAATTGCCGATGGCGAATACATGGTCGCCGTGCGTCCGCACCGTGTTACTCCGCTCAAGGCTTCTGACGCCGACGTTGAACTGACCGGCCGCGTGATCGTGACCGAGCTCTCCGGGTCCGACTCCAGCGCGCATTTCCAACATGGCGAGGACGCCTGGGTGTCTCTGGCCGCAGGGGTCCACCCCTATCAGGTGGGCGAGGACCACACATTCTACATGAACCCGGCCCATTGCCGGTATTTCGGCCAAGACGGCAAAAGGGTGGCCTGACATGGCACAGATCAAGCTTGCAAACCTCAAACACAGCTACATGCCATCGCCGCAAGGCCCACAGGACTATGCGCTGAAGGAAATCGACGTAACCTGGCGTGATGGCGGGGCCTATGCTCTGCTTGGGCCGTCGGGTTGCGGCAAGTCCACGCTGCTGAACATCATCTCGGGGCTGCTGACCCCATCCGAGGGGCAGATCCTGTTCGACGACCGCGACGTGACCGCCCTGCCCCCCGATCAGCGCAACATCGCGCAGGTGTTCCAGTTCCCGGTGATCTACGACAAGATGACCGTGGGCGAAAACCTGGCCTTTCCGCTCAAGAACCGCGGCGTCGATCCCGCGACGATCAAGCGCCGCGTCGACGAGATCGCCGAGATGCTGGATGTCACCGACATGCTGAACACCCGCGCGAGCGGCCTCAGCCCGGACAACAAGCAGAAGATCTCGATGGGGCGCGGTCTGGTCCGCGACGACGTGAACGCGGTGATGTTCGACGAGCCATTGACCGTGATCGACCCGCATCTGAAATGGAAGCTGCGGTCCAAGCTGAAAGAGCTGCACCAGCGCGTCAAGGCGACGATGATCTATGTCACCCACGACCAGACCGAAGCGCTGACCTTCGCCGACGAGGTCGTGGTGATGCAGGAAGGCGAAGTGGTCCAGATCGGCACCCCGGTCGAGCTGTTCGAACGCCCGCAGCACACGTTCGTGGGCCATTTCATCGGCTCGCCCGGCATGAACGTTCTGCCCTGCGAAGCCCGCGGCGATCGTGCCCTGTTCGAAGGGCACGAGGTGGCGCTGGAAGGTCCGGTCAGCGGCAGTGGCGGCCGCACAGATCTGGGCATCCGGCCCGAATATGTGGGTTTCGGCCCCGAGGGCATTCCGGCCCATGTCACCAAGGTGGCCGATATCGGCCGGCATTTTGTGGTCAGTGCCATGGTCGGCAACACCGCGTTGAAGGCGGTGACCGAACACGCGCCCCCCGAGCCCGGATCGCAAGTCTTTCTGAAATTCAAACCTGAACAGACGCGCGTGTATCGCGACGGCTGGATCGCAACCGAGGAGCGCGCCCGATGAGAACGGAAAACCAGAAAGCGTGGTTCTTTGTCCTGCCGGTGCTGGCGCTGGTGGCGTTCAACGCGCTGGTGCCGATGATGACGGTGGTCAACTACTCGGTGCAGGAAACCTTTGGCAACAACCAGTTCTTCTGGGAAGGGCTGGGCTGGTTCGAACAGATCCTGCGGTCCGACCGGTTCCAGGCGGCGCTGGGGCGGCAGTTCCTGTTCACCGCGCTGATCCTGATGATCGAGGTGCCGCTGGGCATCATCGTGGCCTTGTCGATGCCGCGCAAGGGCTTTTGGGTGCCGGTCTGCCTGGTCCTGATGGCCCTGCCGATGCTGATCCCGTGGAACGTGGTCGGCTCGATGTGGAACATCTTCACCCTGCCCAAGATCGGCCTGCTGGGGTATTTCCTGAACGACGTGCTGGGCATCAACTATGACATGACCCAACAGCCGCTGTCGGCCTGGATCACCATCGTGGTGATGGATGTCTGGCACTGGACCTCGTTGGTGGTGCTGCTGTGCTATGCTGGTCTGGTTTCGATCCCTGACGCCTATTACCAGGCGGCCAAGATCGACGGGGCAAGCCCCTGGTCCGTGTTCCGCTATATCCAACTCCCCAAGATGAAGACGGTTCTGACCATCGCGGTGCTGCTGCGGTTCATGGACAGTTTCAACATCTACACCGAACCCTTCGTTTTGACCGGGGGCGGCCCCGGCAACTCGACCACTCTGCTGTCGATCGACCTGGTGAAGATCGCGCTGGGACAGTTCGACCTTGGCCCCGCGGCCGCGATGAGCCTGATCTATTTCGCCATCACGCTGCTGGTTTCCTGGGTCTTCTACACCCTCATGACAAAGGATGACGCGCAATGAAGAAGCGGTCTCTCATCCCGATCCTGTATATCGCGTTCCTGATGCTGCCAATCTATTGGCTGGTGGCGATGTCCTTCAAGACCACGAACGAGATCCTGTCAGGCTTTTCCCTTTTTCCCCAGACCTTTACGCTGGAGAATTACATCACCATCTTCACCGATCCGACGTGGTATTGGGGCTATATCAACTCGATCACCTACGTGACGATCAACACGGTGCTATCGGTCTGCGTGGCCTTGCCTGCGGCCTACGCGTTCTCGCGCTATCGGTTCCTGGGCGACAAACAGTTGTTCTTCTGGCTGCTGACCAACCGCATGGCCCCGGCGGCCGTGTTCGCCCTGCCCTTCTTCCAGCTGTATTCGTCGATCCATCTGTTCGACACCTACCTGGCGGTGGCGCTGGCGCACACGCTGTTCAACGTACCGCTGGCGGTGTGGATCCTGGAAGGTTTCATGCGCGGCATCCCGAAAGAGCTGGATGAAACCGCCTATGTCGACGGCTATTCCTTCCCCCGGTTCTTCGTCACGATCTTCCTGCCCAATATCAAGGCGGGCGTGGGCGTGGCGGCGTTCTTCTGCTTCATGTTCTCGTGGGTGGAAATGCTGCTGGCCAAGACCCTGACAGCGGTCGAGGCCAAACCCATCGCCGCCGTGATGACCCGTACCGCGTCCAGCGCCGGCTACGAGCTGGGCCTGCTGGCCGCCGCCGGCACCCTGACCATCATCCCCGGCGCCATCGTCATCTGGTTTGTCCGCAACTACATCGCGCGCGGCTTCGCGATGGGACGTGTATGAGGTTCGACATGCGCAAACTCCTTCTCTCCCTCTCCCTGCTCGCCCCGTCCTCGGCGCTGGCGCAAGCCAAGGCCGGCTGGGGCAATGTCGGTCAGGAAGAACCCAAGGGCTTTTCATGGACCGACCCGCTGTGGCCCGATTTCTGGATGGCCTGGACCCCGGCAACGCTGGCGGTTTTCGTGGGCATCTTCTCAGCCATCGCCCTGATCGGCGTGCTCGAGGTGGTCAAGTTCCGCGACGGGATCGAACGCCGGGGCGTGCTGGGCCTGACCACCACGTTGGGCGACCGGCTGTTCATCACCCTGCTGGGTTCGGCCTACATCTTTCTGGCGTGGCTGGGGCTGGTCGGCCAACCGGTCTGGACCCCGCTTTTCCTGTCGATCGGCTGGGGCATTTTCGTTTTCTGGAAAGTTTAGGCTTTGCGTAACCGCGAAAGGATGCTTGTCTGGCAAGCATAACAGGCAAAATGGTGACACCGAGACCGATGCGAAAGAGAAAGACAGGAAATCTGCTGACCGAGGTCGAACTGGAGTTCATGAACGAGCTCTGGGCACTTGGCGAAGGCTCGGTGCGCGACGTGCTGGACCGGCTGCCGCCCGAGCGGAACCTAGCCTACACCTCGGGCGCGACGATCCTGCGTATCCTGGATGAAAAGGGATTTGTCCAAAGCCGCAAGAATGGCAAAACCCTGATCTACCGCCCGCTGCTTGAGAAGGACACCTATCAGGCGCGGTCGCTGCAGAACCTGTCCCGCACGTTGTTCGATGACACCCCGGCCTCGCTGGTGGCACGACTTGTCGACGACGCCGGCCTGACCGAAGCTGATCTGGAGGAAATTCGAGCACTGGTAGAGAGGAGACTGCAAAATGACAGCGGTTAAACCGGTTCTCGATGTATTTCTCGACCTGAACGTGGTGCTGGTTCTTTCAGCACTCATCTGGTTGTGCGCCCGCATGGCCGTGGCCCGAACGCGTCTGCGGCACGACTACATGACACAGCTGCGCGTGCTGAAGGTTCTTTGCGTCTGCGTCATGCTCAGCCCTGTTCTGGCCCTTGGGGTCACGGCAGCCGCCGGTTTTTTCTGGCCGGGTCAGGCCGTTTCCATCGGTGATATTGCGGTAGCGGCGTATTTGCGCGGTGAAATCGCGATGCCGGCCACACAATTCGAAGCTCTGCTGAACACGCGCGAACGTTGGGTCGACACGGTTCTGTCCGGACAAAGCGCCCTTGTGACGGCCGTGCTGGTGCTGCTGGCCCTGGCCGCCCTCCGGATGCTGGTCCGCACCGTCCGGGATGCGCTGGCGATCCGCGATACGGTGGTTTCAAGCTTCCTGTGGCGGCGTTCGGCCAACGTGGACATCCGCTTGTCCGATCGGATCACGGTTCCATTTGCCGTGCGCGGGGCGCGTCGTCGCCACGTTGTTCTGCCCAGCCATCTACTGGACACCCCCCGTGAACTGCGATTTGCCCTGGCGCATGAATTGCAGCACGTTCGCGCCCGGGATGTCGAATGGGAGATTGCGTTTGAGGCCTTGCGACCGCTGCTGTTCTGGAACCCTGCCTACTGGGTGTTGAAATACCAGTTCAGCCGATTGCGCGAACTGGCCTGCGACCAGTCCGTCGTCACCCGGCGCGGGATCGACGCGCGCGACTATACCGATTGCCTGCTGAGCTATTGCGCCCGCACCGTCGCACAAGGCCGGCCACGGGTTTTGAACGTGGCGCTGGTCTCTGGTGGCAAGGCCAAACGGGTTCTGAAACAGCGCGTGATCGCGCTGGCCGATGCGCCCTCGTTCTCGGCACCGTTGCCGGCAATGTTCCTGGGTTCAGCCCTGCTGTTCGCTGTTCTCCTGGCCTTGGGTGCAGCCACGATCCGCCAGACTCAGGACTGGAGCCATGACCGGCTGATGCTGTCGACCGTCGTGAACCTTGAACGGCTCGAGGCACGCAATCAGGGCAACTGATCGGCGACGCCCGGATCTATCCTGTTGCTGGCCCGACCGCTGAACACGGGTCGCTCGAGCGGGCGGCCCAACGCTTGGACGTGCCGCCAGAGGAACACTGCCCAACATGCTCCCCAAGCCAGGGCCGCGGGCACGTCTGCAGAGGACGCCCGCAAAACCGCGGCAAGGCACAGCAAAGCATATCCAATACTATCGATCGCGCTGGGGCGCAGCCGGCCGCAACGGCGCGCGACCGCACGGGCAGCTACGGCATAGATCGCGCAGCTGACCGCTCCGACCGTCAGAACGTGCAACGCATCATGGGCCGCCAGCAAGTCGGGGAAGTACAGCGAAGCCGCCAACAGGGACAGACCAGCGGGCAAACACGCAAAGGCAATATGAAGCATCGCCAGCAATCCATCCTGAAGAACTGCCGTTGAATGCCAGAGCCACAGACGCCCACCTTCGCACCCGGTGCAGATCACAAGAAGGACGCCGATAAGCGGACCATCGGCGACGGAAACAAGTCCGAAAAGCACCGCAGTCAAAGCCAGAGCTGCCGCCGAAGCGTCCCCCAATGCCCTCGCGCACCGAAACTTTTGCGCGGCGGTTGGGCTTTGGTGCGTCCAATTCCATGTGAAAGCAGCGATCATGCGCCCACCGACAACCGACACTAAAAGTGCCACAAGCAAAACTGAGGAGAAGGACGGCGCAGACCCAGTTAGAAAGGCAATCTGGCAGATGAACAACAAAAGGGCGAAAAGCGCCTGAAGCCCTCCGGCAACCGCGGGCTCGCGCAGTGCAGCCCAAGCGAGACGACCGGCGAGAAAGAGCAAGAACGCCGTGCCCATTGGGACGATGAACATGGGTTCGCCCCCAAGCGCACCGATGGCGGCAAACCGGGACATCGCCCAAATCGCAAACAGCAACAATGTGCCGGTTGGCGAGACAGAATCGCCCCCCGACCAGCTGCGCATCGCCGTCAGCGAATAGCCCGCAAATGCCGCGCCGACGAAGCCGAACAACATCTCATGCGCATGCCAGGCGTACAGCCCCGGCAACGGCGACCAATGGGTGATGAAATCCTGCCCCAGAAACAGACCGCTCACCCCCAGAAGGGCAGCCGCCCCCGCCGCAGGAAACATTATCCGATGAGGCGAGGACAGCATGGTTTCCGATCATGCAAGGGACGCCTGGGCTATCCTGCGATAGCCGGCTTGACCGTGATAGAACCCATTGCTGAACGGCGTATCTGCACAAACCTGCCGCAACCGGGCTTCGGCCGCCTCGGTCGACATGCTTTGATCCAGCACCGCCCGGTAAACCTCGGCGACGGCGACCATGTCCACGGCCTGAGGCATCAATCGCAGATGGCTCACACCATCGGCAACCAGTTGGGGCAGTTCCTGCAGCAGGATCAGATACCCTTCGGATTGGGTCTGGATCCCGTTGATGCGCAGGATCGGCTGCTCATCCCTCGTACGCAGTGGCATCCCGTCGGGGTCTTCTTCGCAGACGAATTGGCAATTGTCCTTTGTCCGCCCGTGCGAGCGCGCGTGATAGCACCGCGCCGAAACGGCCAGCGACGCCCGGCCAAAGACCTGCACTTCAACCCCGAGACCCAAGTCGCGCGCCATTCGCGCCGCGACGGCGATCGAGGGCGCTGGCAACTCGGTGGGCAGGCAGACATGCGTCGCCCCCTTTGACGCCATCCAGCGGATTGTGGCCTCGTTATAGGCATTCATGAATGGGCCGATGCGATGCGGTCGCGTACCGCGTGCATACAGTCCCGCAGCGTTGTTGATTTCGATCTCGGGCGACTCCATCTCAGACAGGTCTTCGGTGGCCTTGCGCTCTCGCTTCAGCATCACTTCGGCCAAGGAGGACAAAATCACCTTTTTGCCCGCCCGTTCGAGCCTTTCGATGATGGACGGCAGGTCAGCCTCTTGGAACGGGGCGCGTTTTGAACAGATGACCTCGCCCAGATAGACCTCATCCACCGGAGCTTCGTCGGCGACACGCGCATAGAAATCCCGGCGTTGGTCGGCCGACCAGTGATAGGCGATCGGGCCCAATGTAAGTTTCGTCATCGTTTCACCGCCATTTCTTCGTGGCAAAAGCGCCTTGCGTCTGTTTCTGACCCTCGGTCAGTGCGACGAGGTTCCCGATATCCGCTTCGCGACCCGCCCGGATATCGTCGACAGCGTTTCGAAATGCAGACACCACGGACCGGACATAACTCTTGGACCTTTGCCGCCCTTCGATCTTGAACGCATGCACCCCGGCATCGATCAACTCAGGCAGAAGGCGGGCCAGGTTCAGGCTGATCGGTTCCTCGAACGCATAGTACCCGTCCGGACGATGTGCGACCTGATAGCGGCCTTTGCAAATCGTCGGATAACCGGCCTTCTCATCTGGCCCGAACCGGTCGATGGTAAAGCCAGCCAACCTCGATGACATCGAACCATCGGCATCGCGCACGTACTCCACGTCGGACGCCGGCGAACAGACGCCATCGAGGTTCGTGGACTGCCCGGTCAGATAGTTCGTCAGGCTGCAGCGCCCTTCGACCATCAGACCGTGATTTCCGAAGATGAAGGTTTCGATCTCACAGGGGATTTCTTTTCGGATCTGCCGGATCTCGGGAATGGTCAAAATACGGGGCAGGACCACGCGTTTGACACCGAAATTCTCGCAATAGTAGCGGATCGCCTCGGGTGACGACGCTGCAGCCTGTACCGACAGGTGCAAGCGCATCTGTGGATGGGTTCGGGCGATGTAGTCGGCCACGCCCATATCAGCCACGATGAAGGCATCAACGCCGATCCGCGCACCGGTGTCGGCAGCGTGCCGCCAAAGGTCGACCTTGCCCGCCGGGGGATAAGTGTTGAGTGCCAGAAGGACCTTGGCACCCTTGGCATGGGCATAAGCGACCGCCTCCTCCAATTCCTGCGGCGTGAAATTCAGCCCCGGAAAATTTCGGGCGTTGGTGGCGTCCTGAAAGCCGCAATAGACGGCGTCGGCCCCGGCATCGACCGCTGTGCGCAGGGCAGCGGGAGTTCCGGCGGGGCATATCAATTCGGCGAGGCTCATGAAGCAGTCGCTCCTTCTACTTCTTGGTAATTTCGGCGCAACCGGGACAGGATCGCGCGGCCAGGCGGGCCGAACATGTCCGCAGCCTCCTGAGCGATGGATCCATCCATGTCGTCCAATGCATTGCGCAAACGGACGACGGCCTCGGTATCTCCTGTGATCTCCAAATCGCGCGAGAAAAAGGCCGCGTCGCCGTCCTGTTCCGCATCAACCAGCTCCAACAGCAGCAGGAACCGCCCTCGGATAATGGCTGTTGCGTCAGGCAGCATCGACCGCGGTACGGCACGAAAGCTCAGGTTCTGAGGATCTGGACGCAGATGCAGCGCGAACGGCAGCTCGATCGGGTCGATCAGGAAATCGGCGCTTTGATACGGGCCAAGTCGGGCAAACAGCGCAGGATGTTCCTGCGCGACCCTACGGACCACACGCGCGAGAATGGGCTGAACCGCCAAGCAGGCCAAACGCGAGACGACTGCCTGTCCCGGCGGCCTTGGCCTGTTCGATGTCTGTGTTGGGCTCACCATATGCTGCATGTACTGCCTCATCCGTTTGGCTGTTGTATTTGTGCGGGTTCAACCCGGTGCCGCCGTGTTTCGGCCTTGCGCGACGGAGCATCGGCACCATTCGACAACAACGCCCTCAAGGGGCGGCAGGAGCTTGGCGGTTCCACCGGCAAACTGATCGAAGGCGGCGCGATGGGTTTTGCTCACGCCGATCAGGACCGGAGTATCTCGCGCCAAGGCCTCGGCTATGAGGGTGCGAAATCCGCGGCCCTCGGCCTCGCTGAGGCCGAACTTGTTCAGCAGAACGATATCGCAACCGTCATCTTGCAACCGAGCGGTCGCGATGCCGACCACGTCCTCGATCGCACCGGCATCCATGCGACACGCGCCTGAGCCCGAACCCAGATCCTGCGTGATCCGGATATTGGGACCATGCGGCAGCAGTCCAAGCGTTGTCTCACAAAACTGGGCGCCAGTATCCGGAATGTTCACACGCAACGCTCCGAGCAAGCGCAGACCTTCTTCCTGCAATCGCGCGGCCACTGTCGCCAGCAAATGATCCGTTCCGCCTGCCTCACTTGCGTCGACACCTGCAAGAAGCATGATTGATCCCCTCTACCGTTCGAACCGTGGAAACAGGACCTGGTTTTCAAGCATCATGTGCCGGTCAATATCCGCCAAAAGGTTCCGCAGCCCATCGTAAAGCCGTCGCCAAGACCCGCAGGCATGTGCGGGCGGTGTCAGGTCAAGGGTGACATGCCGGATCAGAGCGATACTCTCGGCGTGGCCATCGTGATCGGCGCGCATAACCCGGATCGGGTTTTCGATCCCTTCCATGCCGCCCATGCGCATGGCGGGGAACAGGACGATCTCTTCTTTTGCCATGTGCGTTTCCATTTCGGCCGCCAGTTCGGCCAGCGCGCGGACCAACCCTCGGGGGGCTTGGGGGTCGTCTCGGTGAACCAAGGCCACGCGTTCGGCAAGATGTTGAAGCTGTTCAAGCTCGGTCCGGTGTGTTTCGTGATACCGTGTGAGGATGTGATCAATCAGAGCGTCTGTCTCAAGATCAGCTTCGTGCATATCGAAGTTCGTCATGGTCCGTGCTTTCAGGTTCACGACCCGAGCACCCCGAATCGGAATTTGATTTGCGCATTCTGTTTTGCTAATACGCATAGAAAATACCGATTGGAAAACGCGACCATGCGCCTCACCTCATTCACTGACTATGGTCTCCGCATTCTGATGCGGCTGGCTGGCAGCCCGGACCGCCCGTTCTCAACTGGCGAACTTGCGGATGAATTCAAGGTGTCACGCGCCCATCTCGCCAAGGTCATTTCAGCATTGGCCAATGCCGGATACCTCAAAACGCGACGGGGCGGTGGCGGCGGGGCCGTCCTGTCTCGCCCGGCGTCGGACATCCGCTTGGGCGACGTAGTGAGCACTCTGGAGACCGGGCAACCAATCGTTGAGTGTTTCTCGGCCGATGGCAGTGCGTGCACTCTGACTCCATGCTGCCTTTTGAAGGATCGGCTGAAGCAAGCCGAGCAAGCGTTTTTTGACGACCTGAACCGGGCAACACTGGCTGATTGCATCTATCGCCCACCGTGGGAGATTTCGGCGGCGGAATAGCAGCCGGTCTGCCCCTTCGGACAATTCGCCTGGGTTCTCTTAGAACCAATCAGGCTGCGACCACTGTTACCTTTGTGCTTAGACCGGTCAGATCAGATGCCCCCCAATCTCGGCAGCGACGGTCAACCGCACGCCTCTGGAAATTCAGTCAGCTGTTTCTCCGGCGGACTTGCCTGATCCTCCGAATGTCAGACCAAAACTCTTGTGCGGAAAAATGCAGGTTGTAGTCTTGGCAGACTGGCCGGAGAGACCCCATTGGAACTGCAGAGACTCCTTGACGACGCCAAGGCGCTGATTACCGAGGCCCAGCTGGATGACGGCTTTTGGCCCTGTGGTGTGCGGGACATGGTATTGGCCCAGACGCGCCAATCCAAACGCCCGTCATGCTCGGTCGTTGAGCCCATGATCGGGCTGGTGCTTCAGGGCAGCAAGTCGGTGCAGTACGGAACCGAGCATGTCCGTTATGACGCAGGGGACGTCATTGTCGTGGGAAGCGCCCTGCCAATGGTCTCGGGCCTTGTGGATGCCTCGCCCGAAAACCCCTACATCGCCCTGTATATCGGCATCGACATGCGCGTATTGCGGGGCGTCTACACCGACATGGGCGGCACCTCGCTGGACGATGCGGGTCCGGCCCTGGAAAGCGGTCAGGCCGACGCGGAAGTTATTGATTCATTTATACGTCTTTTCCGTCTGCGCCGAGATCCGATCGCAGATCAAACGCTGGGGGCCGCCGCCGTCCGCGAGGTATATTTCCGGGTTCTGCGCAGCGACAAAGGGCGCGCGCTGCGCCGTATCATCCGCGCGGACAGCAAGGCCAACCAGGTCGCCAAGGCAATCGCGCATATCCGCAAAGAGTACCGCTCGACGATCAAAGCCTCGGACTTGGCCGCGATCTCGGGCATGAGCGCGTCGGTATTCTATGACGCTTTCAAACGGGTGACGGCCAACAGTCCGCTGCAGTTCCAGAAAGACCTACGCCTGACCGAGGCCTTCCAACTGCTTCAGCAGACGGGAACGCCTGTATCGAGTGTTGCGCATGCAGTTGGGTATGAAAGCCCGGCCCAATTCAGCCGTGAGTTCGCCAAGAAATTTGGCTTTCCGCCCCGAGAACTGACCCGGGATCACGTGACCTGAGCTGCACGCTTTGCTCTTGGGTTTCGGAGAATCGAGCAAGAGTTGAGGAGGAAGCTCTGTGTCCCACCCGAGGCGGACAGGTTAGGTTCATCCATGATGCAACCGGGCGATGTTGCCCCCGAAATCGCAAGGATACCTGATGGCAGTTCCCGACCAAGTTCCTACAAATTCTGGATTTCACGCAAAAAGCACGGCGGCCGAAGTGCTGGCCGATATCGACCTGACCGGAAAGACCGCAATCGTAACCGGTGGCTACAGCGGTATTGGCCTCGAAACCGTCCGCGCCCTTGCCGACAAGGGGGCCGCGGTGATCGTTCCGGTACGCTCGGAAGCCAAAGCGCAAGAGAGCCTGGCGAGCGTGGATGGCAATGTCAGAACCGCACCGATGGACCTGGCGGATCTTGGTTCGGTCCGACGGTTTACCGAAACGGTATCCAGCGACCTGCAAAACCTGGATCTGCTGATCAACAACGCCGGGATCATGGCGTGCCCCGAGGCCCGTGTTGGACCCGGTTGGGAATCCCAATTCGGTATCTGCCATATGGGCCACTTTGCCCTGACCAAGTTGCTGCTGCCGCTTTTGGAGCAAACGCCGGGCGCGCGGGTCGTTGCTCTTTCCTCGACCGCACACAAGATTTGCGACGTGCATTGGGATGATATCCAGTTCGAAAAGACGGACTACGACAAATGGCAGGCCTATGGCCAAGCAAAAACCGCAAATGCGTTGTTTGCCAACGCCCTGTCCCGCCGTTTGGCAGCGACCGGCGGGTTGGCGTTTTCGGTACATCCCGGTGGGATATTCACCCCTCTGCAACGGCACCTGCCGAAGGAAGAGATGATCGCACTGGGTTGGCTGAACGAGGATGGCGAGCCGTCCGCATTGGCCAAGGAGGGTTTCAAGACGCCCGAACAGGGCGCGTCAACAACGGTTTGGGCGGCGACTTCGCCAAAGCTGGTTGGCAAACCAGGAGTGTATTGCGAGGACGCCGACATTGCTGCCCCGACCGACCCCAACAGCCCGACGGCCCGATATTTTGGGGTCAACGCACATGCCTGCGATGACGCATCAGCCGAAAAGCTGTGGGACATAAGCGAACGGTTACTGCAAGAGGCCTGATACCCACGCAATCCGGTCGGGATGATCCCGGCCGGACTACGCTTCTTAGGGATAAGGCAGCGCCAAGGTTTTAGACCGCAATTTCGCCCCCTGGCCCTCTGCGCTGCCGGTCCCGGCCCGGGCTGGACCTCAACGGTTCAGGCCAAAGCCTGCTCGGGCGCAGGATCGGCGATCAACAGTTCGACATCTGCCACGCTCAGCGCCACAGCCAACTGGCTTGGCGGGACCGTGTCGACGATCAACGTGTCCAAATCCGACAGTTCGCACACTTTGTGCAACTGCTTCTGATTGAACTTCTGGGCATCCAGCAGAAGATGACGTTCCGCAGAACGGCCCAGCATCGCGCGTTTGACAGCGGCGATATCACCGATCGGCTCGCTGGGGCCATCATCGGACAATCCCGACGCGCCGATCATGCAGCGATCGACGTTGAACCGGCCCAGAAACTCCAGCGTTTCGTAACCAACGACGGCAGCCTCGGCGGCAAGATAAGCACCGGGGCAAACAATCACCTCGGCCGCGCTGCCGCCCAGTGTCACGGCCACCGGAATCGAATTCGTGATGACAGTGCAACGTATGTCGCGAAATGCCAATGAGCGCGCCAGCTGAGCGGTTGTCGAGCCCGAGTCGATCATGACCGTCTCACCTTCACGCACAAGGCCAGCGGCGGCGTTTCCGATCCGCTCGCGTTCGGCAACCCGGGCCGCATTGCGCTCGTCCAGACTGAGATAATGCCCTTGTACCGGCGCCGACGCGCCACCGTGCGCACGCGCAATCAGGCCATCTTCGGCCAGCGCGTCAAAATCCCTGCGGACGGTCTCGGTGGATACGTCGAAACTGCGGGCCAGATCACTGATGCGCACATGCGGGCGCAGCTTGAGTTCAAGCAGGATACGTTGGCGACGATCGGACTTTTTCAGCCGATCCCGCCCTTTCTTGCTGTGTTTCTGACGAGTTTTGGCCTTTGACATCTCATTGCCCCGGCTAGACGACAATCAACTTTTGTGGCGTTTGCCTCATTTTTGCAAATATTTTGTTGCATTACCCTCAAACTGGTGATGAAAATCGTCGGACTCACCCCATTGTGGAAGGCAAAATGTTGGCCATGCAACGGCGCAGCGCAAACAAGGTATTGAACGCATGATCGTGCTGGCCACCCATCTGGCGGCCGGCGTCGCCCTGCTTTTGTGGTCTGTCCGGTTGATCCGGACCGGAGTGGAACGAGCGTTCCTGCCCGAGTTGAAACGCGGCCTGAAAATCCTTTCTGAAAATCGAATGTCCGCTGCATTGGGCGGCGGTATGGCAGCGATGCTGATGCAAAGTTCGACTGCGGTTGCTTTGATCGGAGCCGGATTTGCGGTATCGGGCATGCTGGCCCCACCCTCGGCCCTTGCGCTGCTGCTGGGGGCAGAGGTGGGATCCGCCCTGATGGCAAAGGTGCTGACCCTGCCCGTCCAGGCGGTGATGCCATTCGCATTGCTGGTCGGCGTCGTGGTGTTTTTGAAAGCCGGTCGACGGCGGACGAAACAAATCGGGCGCATCACCATCGGTTTTGCCCTGGTGCTGTTGTCGCTTGGAATGATCCGCGAAGCCACAGTGCCAATCGGGGCCAGCCCAATCGTTCAAAGCATTGCTGCATATTTTCAAAGCGACTTGATCAGCGCCTATGTGGTCGGCGCAATTCTGGCGTGGCTCATGCATTCCAGCCTTGCCGCGGTGCTGACCTTTGCCACATTCGCGGCGTCAGCACTGGTTGGCGGCACGGTGGCCGCCGCACTGGTCATCGGTGCCAATCTCGGTGGCGCCGTGATCTCATTCGCCCTGCTCTGGTCTCAGGAGCGCCCGGCCAAGTTGATCGTCCTTGCCAACCTGGTGGCTCGGGCCTGTGTCACTTTGGTGGCGCTGGCCCTGCTGCTGACCGGCGTACTGAACATATCCGCGTTCGGCACAGCGCCCGGTCAACAGGTGGTGATGCTGCACATTGCGATGAATGTCGCCCTTCTGGTCGTTGCGCTGCCATTCACCAACCTGCTGATCCGGTTGGCCGACACGTTCGTTCCCCGCCACTCCAGCATCACCGCCGACAACGTGACAGCATTGGACCCCAGCGCACTGGACCACGTGCCTCTGGCGCTGGCCTGCGCACAGCGCGAACTGCTGCGCATGGCTGAAACGGTTCAGGCGATGCTGGTGCCGACCATTCACCTGTTCCGGAACTGGGACCCCGAACTTACCCGCACCATCGAATTGCGGGAAAACGATGTCGACCGCATGCATTTTGATATCAAAATCTACGTCTCGCGCCTGCGGGAAGGCGATCTGACACCTCAGCAGGAGAAAAAGACACTCGAGCTGGTGTCGATGGCCAACAACCTTGAAGAGGCCGCCGACCGGATCGCGGTCAACCTTGTGGCCCTGGCGAAGAAAATGGCTGACGAGGGCATCACATTTTCCAAGGAAGGTCTGACCGACATTGAACAGTTCCACGATCAGATCACAACGAACGGCCAGTTGGCTCTGAGCATTCTGACCACCGGCGACGCTGAGGCGGCCCGCCAATTGGTGGCCGAAAAGGATCGGATCCGGATTGAAGAGCAATACCTGCAGGAGCGCCACCTGAAGCGCCTGCAAAGTCGGGGTCCGGCCAGCATCGAAACAACCAATATCCACCAGGAGACGCTGCGCCTATTGAAGCAAATCAACGCGGCGCTGGCCTTTGTGGCCTACCCGATCGCCGAAGAGACGGGAGATCTTCTGGAAAGCCGCCTGGCCAAACCGCGGATAATCTCGGACGCGCCTTAGTCACAGCATTCTTCGGATTGTACTTTTTTAGACCGGCAGCTAAGGCTCCCGCCCTTCCGTGATTACAAGGCTTTTCTGGCTTCCTGAACCCGGCAGAATTGACAGTTGGCCCCACCCACATGCTATCGTCATATCAGAATGTTATGACATAAAACCGTTTCTTTGAATTCGAAGCTGTTGAATTGGGAGGTTCTCATGCTGCGACTATACGTCTGTTCAATGCTGCTGACACTCGGCCCGGCAGGCGTTCTCGCCGACGCTGTGCCGACCAAAGAAGCCGCAGAGGGAACCTTTGCCGAGCGTCCGTTCTCGCCCTATGCCAACCGGACATTCCCGGAGCGCCCTCTTTGGGGGGACACGCACCTGCACACCGGGTTGTCACTGGACGCCGGAACGTTCGGGAACACGCTGCTGCCGGATGACGCCTGGCGATTTGCGAAAGGCCAACAGGTCATCTCGTCGACAGGACAACCGGTTCGGCTTGCGCGCCCGCTGGATTGGATGGTTCTCACGGATCACACCGACCTGATGGGGTTTGCCCCGGACCTGCAGGCCGGAAAGCCGGGGGTCTTGGCACATCCCAAGGGTCTGGAATGGTACGAAGGGTACTCTGCGGGCGGAGACGAAGCTGCCAAAGCGGCGTTCGACATCATTTCCAATTTCTCGCAGATGACCCTTCCGGAAGACCTGCTTGAATCATACAGCCCCGGAGCGGACGCCTTTGCGTTTACCTGGGAACATATCGTGATGGCCGCAGAACGGCACAACGACCCGGGCAATTTCACAGCGTTCATCGGTTTCGAATGGACCTCGGTGCCCAAGGGATTCAACCTGCATAGAAACGTCATGCTGCGCGATGGCCCGATCCGTGCGTTGCAGATGGTGCCGCCGGTCACGCAGCCGCCCTATGGGAACACGGATCCGAAGGCACTTTACGAGTGGCTCGAGGAGTACCAGGCCAAGACCGGAGGCCGTGCCGTTGCCTTCGCGCATAACGGCAATCTGTCGAACGGCTGGATGTTCCCGACCGAAGACACCTATCACGGCGGCAAGGTGGATGAGGAATACGTACAGAACCGCGCCAAGTGGGAACCGCATTACGAGGTCACCCAGATCAAGGGTGACGGCGAAGCCCATCCCTATCTCAGCCCTGACGACCCATTTGCCGACTATGAAAACTGGGATGTCGGGAACCTCGATATCTCCGAGCTGAAAACTGATGACATGCTGGCCGGCGAATATGCGCGTGAGGCGCTGAAGCGTGGGCTGATGCTTGAAGAAAAATTCGGCGTGAACCCCTACAAGTTCGGGATGGGCGGCGCGACGGACAGCCATACGTCGCTGGCCACGGCCGAGGAAGACAACTATTTCGGCAAATCCGTAAGTGCCGAGCCGTCGGCCACGCGCGTTTTGCACCCCTTTGTCGAAAGCGATCTGGGCGCCTTTGAGGGGCATACGCTGGTCGCATCGGGCTACACCGCAGTCTGGGCGTCCGAGAATACGCGCTCGGCCATTTTCGACGCGTTCAAGCGGCGCGAGACATACGCCACGACCGGGCCTCGCATCGGGCTTCGTTTCTTCGGCGGATGGGATTTCGATGAGTCCGACCTGCTGACGCGTCTGGTGGCCGATGTGGGATACACCAAAGGGGTGCCGATGGGCGGTGACCTGCGTCCGCCCGAGGGCGAAGGCGCACCGACTTTCCTGATCGGCGCGCTGCGTGACCCCGTCGGTGCGAACCTTGATCGAGTTCAGGTCGTCAAGGGCTGGTTGGATGCAGACGGCGCGCTTCAGGAAAAGGTCTACAACGTGGCCTGGTCCGACGATCGTGCGCTGGATGCCAATGGCAACCTTCCCGAAGTCGGCAATACCGTCGATCTGGATACCGCCAGCTGGAGCAACTCGATCGGCGCATCGGAATTGGTGACCGTTTGGACGGATCCCGACTTCGATCCCAACGCGCGGGCATTCTACTACGTGCGGGTTCTGGAAATCCCGACCCCGCGCTGGGTGCTGTACGACAAGCTTCGTTTTGGAATCGATCTGCCGGCCGAGGCCCAGTTGATCCATCAGGAACGTGCGTATTCGTCACCGATCTGGTACACGCCTGCCAGCGAATGAACCAAGACCGAAACCGGGGGCGCGGGATCGCGCCCTTGGGCCGGGGTCGTTGCTGCAACATCTTCACCCAAGTTGAAATCGGCGATTTGACATGACGGGCCGTTGGGATCAACGATCGGGTATCGAATTGCCAGCAGGTCAGATCTTTCATGCGCTTTTACAAAGAACCGCTGTTCCATTTCATTCTGATCGGGCTGGCCATTTTCGGCTGGTTCTATCTTGTATCCGACGAGGCCGAGCCCCCGGAAGAGGCCGAAACGATCACAATTGACAGCGACGACATCGCGCTTTTGAGAACACGGTTCGAGGCCAGCTGGAAACGCCAACCCACCGACGCCGAGTTGCAGGCGCTGATCGATTCCTGGACCCGCGAAGAAATTCTTGTGCGCGAGGCCCGAAAGCTGGGCTTGGACCGTGGTGATCAGGTGATCCGGGCCCGCCTTGCCCGAAAAATGGAGTTTCTGACTACCGCAATTGCGTCCTCGGTCGCCCCCGAGGAGGCTGTTTTAGAAGAGCATCTGGCCCAGAACGCAGACCGCTTCACGACCCCTACCCTGATCGCGTTTGATCAGATCTATCTGGGTGATGCCCCAGACCCGGACGTCGTCGACGATACTCTGCAGGCGCTGAACGGTGGCGCGGATTGGTCCAGCCTTGGCGTTTCGTCCTTGCTGGCGCGGTCGATGCCACTGACAGCCGCGGGTGCAATCGACACAACCTTTGGTCGCGGGTTTGCGTCACAGCTTGACGGGAGCGAGCCGATGATTTGGATCGGTCCGATCAACTCGGGATACGGGCAACATCTTGTCCGCGTGACCGAAGCAAAGCCCGGTTATCTTCCGCCGCTCGCCGAGATCTACGACTCCGTTCTGAACGATTGGCGCAGGGCGACGGCTCAGGACCTGGCGCAGGCTCAATACGAAAGCCTCGCCGCCCAGTACCGTGTCGAGACACCCGAATCCGCAGAGGGCGGCTCGTGAAGACGGTCTTCTTTGTTCTGCTGAGTTTCTGGCTGGGCATGGTTCCGCAATTCGGCCGAGCACACGCGCTTGACCCCGGCTATCTGGACCTGAACGAACTGGCGCCGGGCACTTGGAGAATCCTTTGGCGTATTCCCGACGTGAACGGACAACCCATGGAGATCGATGCGGTTCTGCCCGACCATTGCGCGCCGGCAAATGGCCCGGAGCCAACAGCGGAAAACCAGGCTTGGGTGTCTTCTTGGATTGCAGAATGTGATGCCGAAATCGCGGGCCATGTTGTGGCCATAGACGGGTTGGAGCGCCAGCAGAACGATGTCTTGCTGCGCGTTCGACCGCTGAACACTGAACCCGTGACGCTCAGATTTACGCCTGATGAGGCCGAATTGATGGTTCCGGCGGAGCCTACGATCTGGTCGGTTTTCAGCAGCTACTTTCTGCTTGGGTTCGAACACATTTTGGGCGGCTGGGACCACCTGTTGTTCGTTTTTGCGCTTTTTGTTCTGGTGCGGAACCCATGGCGGTTGGTCGGTGCGATAACCGCGTTCACAGTCGCGCATTCGCTGACGCTGGCGATGGCGACGCTTGGGTTTCTCAACGTGCCCGCCGGCCCCGTTGAAGCCGTTATTGCTTTGTCCATCGTATTCCTTGCTCTGGAAATCCTGAGGCACAAAGAGGGCGAGCTGCGGTTATCCGAGCAATACCCGTGGATCGTCTGCTTCAGTTTCGGCCTGCTGCATGGGCTTGGCTTTGCCGGTGCTCTGGCTGAAATCGGCCTGCCTTCGCAAGAGATCCCTGCAGCGCTGCTGGCTTTCAACATCGGCGTCGAGGCCGGTCAGCTTGCCTTTATCGCAGTGCTCGCGCTTCTGATTGCGATGTGGCGCCTTATCGCACCACGGAACGCCGATTGGGTGACCCACTTGGCCACCCCGGTGACAGGCTATGCCATCGGGTGCATATCGCTCTATTGGCTGATCGAGCGGGTCAACGGGTTCTGAGCGCCCAAGCGGTCAATTCACAGATCTTTGCATTCCGGCACGGCGGTCAGAACCGATCCGTCCTTGAGATGTTGCAACAGATTGTCGACCGTCAGGTCGCCCATCGCGGCACGCGTTTCGACAGTAGCACTGCCCGCATGCGGCAACAGAACCACGTTTAGCAACTCGCGCAACGCTTGTGGAACGCGAGGTTCATCCTCGAAAACATCCAGCCCCGCCCAGCCCAGCGCACCGCTTTGCAGCGCTTCAATCAAAGCCGCCTCGTCAACGACGGACCCTCGGCTGACATTGATCAGCGTGCCCCCGGCCCCCAACGCCTGCATCACTTCGGCGTTGACCAGCTTGTTGGTCGACGGCCCGCCCGGTGTTATGCAAATCAGCACATCCACGTGTTTGGCCATGTCGACCAGATTGTCGAAATATCGGTATGGCACATCCTTGGGACTGCGGGTGTGATAGGAGATTTCGGGCGACCACGGCGCCAGTTTGTCGGCAATCGCCTGGCCGATGCGGCCAAGCCCCAGAATTCCAACCTTTTGATTGTCGGCTGATCGGGTCAAAGGGGCATTGCCTTCTGTTTCCCATCGCCCCGATCGGACGTATTCATGGTCGCGCACAAGCTCTCGGTAGCAGGCCAGCATCAGCAGAACGGCGGTGGTTGCGACCTCGTTGTTAAGCACATTCGGTGTGTGTGTGACGACAACTCCGCGGGCTGCAGCAGCCGTTGCATCGACCGCATCATATCCAACCCCATAGACGCTGATCATCTTCAGGTTTGTCAGTTGGGCCATCAGGTCGGGCGGCACGCCGTCATGTCCGTTCGTGACCACATGGGTGATGCGCGCGGCATCAAAATCGTCCAGCCGGCGAATATCAAATGCGGCGGACAGCCGATCTTTCATCCGGTCGGTAATCCCGCCGATCTGCAACAGCTCAGTCATCCTGACTGACCTTCTGCCGCTGCAAACCCAGCCCGTCGATCCTCAGGTCCATCACGTCGCCCTTCTTCAAATAGACCGGATCGGGCTTGATCCCCATGCCGACCCCGGGCGGTGTGCCGGTCGAAATCACGTCACCGGGATGAAAGGTGAACAACTGGCTCAGATGCTCGATGATCTCGGCAACCGTAAAGATCATGGTGGCCGTGTTTCCGGTCTGCATCCGCTGGCCGTTCACATCCAGGGACATGCCCAGCGCCTGAGGATCGGGAACCTCATCGCGGGTTACCAGCCACGGACCGGTCGGACCGAACGTGTCGCAGGACTTGCCCTTGGTCCATTGTCCGGTCAGTTGCGTCTGGAAATGCCGCTCGGACACGTCATTGACGATGCAATAACCGGCGACATAGTCCAAAGCATCGGCCTTGGAGACGTATTTCGCCGTTTTCCCGATCACCACACCCAACTCGCATTCCCAATCGGTATGGGTGGACCCGCGCGGCATCACAACGTCATCATAAGGCCCCACGATGGCGGAATTTGCCTTGAAGAACAGGATCGGATGCTTGGGAATATCCGCGCCCGTTTCGGCAGCATGGTCCGAGTAGTTCAGTCCGATGCACAGAAATTTTCCGATCTTGCCCACGCAAGCTCCGATCCGCGGATCCCCTTCAACAATCGGCAGGCTTTCGGGATCAATTGCGCGCAGCCTGTCCAGCACGGCGTCGCCCAGCGTTTCACCGGTGATATCGGTGACATGGGCGGACAAATCCCGCAATTGACCCGCAGAGTCGACCAACGCAGGCTTTTCCGACCCTGCGGCTCCGTAGCGAACAAGTTTCATTTCGGTTCCTTTTAGTGATTGTCCCGCGGCAGGAATTGCCGCGCGATGTCCCTGAATTTGTCGGCGCCCTTCAGCGTCATGCCGCGATCCAGACGATCGACCTTCTCGCGGAAGATCTCCTGCCACGGTGACTGGTCGGGCGGGACCGAATAGCCACCTGCAGCTTCCAGTTCGCGGGCGCGTTCATGCAGCTCCTCCAGCGGAACAAGCATATCCGCCGTCCCTTTGCCCAGATCGATGCGCAACCGGTCGCCATTTCGCACCAGCGCCAGCCCGCCGCCTTCGGCCGCCTCGGGCGAGGCGTTCAGGATCGACGGGCTTCCGGACGTGCCGGACTGGCGCCCATCACCGATGCAGGGCAGCGCATCGACCCCTTGTTTCAACAGGTATGAGGGCGGCCGCATGTTCACCACCTCGGCCGCGCCCGGGTAACCTTTGGGTCCGGCCCCGCGCATGATCAGGATACAGTCTGCATCGATGTTTTCTGCCGGATCATCGATGCGGTGATGAAAGTCCTCAGGCCCGTCAAAAACGACCGCCCGGCCCTCGAATGCATTGGGGTCATCCGGGTTCGACAGGTAGGCCTCGCGGAAAGCGGACGAGATCACCGATGTCTTCATGATCGCGCTTTCGAACAGGTTGCCCGAGAGGTTGATGAACCCGGCCTGATGCTTGACCGGATTTCTCACCGGCTTAATCACGTCGTCGTTCAGCGACCGGCGTGTCCGGCAGTTCTCGCCCATCGACCGGCCGTTGACCGTCAGCGCATCGGGGTTGGGCAGCAATCCGGCATCAATCAACTCACCGACCACGGCAGGGACACCGCCGGCGCGCTGGTAATCTTCTCCAAGGTATTTTCCGGCCGGCTGCATGTTGACCAGCAGCGGTACGTCGTGACCCAGGCTTTGCCAGTCATCGTTGTTGAGAGGAACGCCAAGATGCCGGGCGATCGCATTCAAATGGATCGGCGCGTTCGTCGATCCACCGATCGCCGAGTTGATGACGATCGCATTTTCAAATGCCGCCCGCGTCATGACATCGCTTGGGCGCAGATCCTCCCACACCATCTCGACGATGCGCTTTCCGGTTTCATAGCTGATCTGTCCGCGTTCCCGGTACGGGGCTGGTATCGCGGCGGACCCGGGCAGTTGCATTCCCAAGGCTTCGGCCAGGGAATTCATCGTGGTCGCCGTTCCCATCGTGTTGCAATAGCCAACCGAAGGCGCCGAAGCCGCCGCGATTTCCATGAACTCATCAGTGTCGATCTCACCGGCAGCAAGGTCTTCCCGAGCCTTCCAGATCACGGTTCCCGACCCCGCGCGTTCACCCTTCCACCAGCCGTTCAGCATCGGGCCGACCGACAGAGCGATTGCGGGGATATTGACGGTGGCGGCCGCCATCAACAGCGCCGGCGTGGTCTTGTCGCAACCGATGTTTAGCACCACGCCGTCGATCGGGTAACCAAACAAGCTCTCGACCAGCGAAAGATAGGCCAGATTGCGATCCAGCGAGGCAGTGGGCCGCTTACCCGTTTCCTGAATCGGGTGCACCGGAATTTCGATGCACGTGCCACCAGCCGCGATGATCCCGTCGCGCACACGTTTGGACAATTCCAGGTGGTGGCGGTTGCACGGGCTGAGATCGCTACCCGTTTGCGCAATGCCGATGATTGGCTTGCCGGATTGAAGCTCGGCGCGGGTCAGGCCGTAGTTGAGATACCGCTCCAGATACAGCGCGGTCATCTCGAGGTTGTCCGAGTTCATGAACCATTTCCGCGACCGCAGATCGTCCTTTGTTATCTTCGTCATTGGCCTGACCACCCCCCATCGATTATGTGTGTATGTCCTGTGGTGAAAGCACTCTCATCGCTTGCCAGGTAGACGACCAGTGCCGCTATTTCTTCCGCCTTGGCGACGCGGCCCATGGGCTGGCGAGCCACGAACTGCGCCATGGCCTCTTCCCTGCTGCCCAGCTCTTGGGCCAAAGCCTCGACCCGATCGCGCCAACTGGGGCTGTCGACCGTTCCGGGGCAGATGCAGTTGCAGCGGATGCCCTTCGTGATGAAATCAACCGCAACCGATTTCGTCAGCCCCACAACCGCAGCTTTGGTCACGCCATAGACAAAGCGGTTGGGCGCGCCGATGATCGACCCCAAAGCGGAAGACATGTTGATGATCGAGCCGCCGCCCCGTTCGACCATCCCCGGCAGCACAGCCTTCGTCGTGCGCATCATGGACCGCACGTTGAGGTCCATCGCAAAATCCCACTCTTCATCGGTGGCGTCCAGGATGGTCCCGTGATGCACGAAGCCCGCACAGTTGAACAACACGTCCGGATTTGCCCGCTCAGCCCCCTGAGCGACGCTGGCGTCATCGGTGACGTCCATCTCGAAAATTTCGATATTTTCGAGATTCTCGGACCGAATCGAAGAAAGGTTTTCGAGGTTGATATCCGTCGCAAACACCTGCGCCCCTTCGCGCGCCATTGCAATTGCGCTGGCACGACCGATACCCTGTCCGGCGGCCGTCACAAGGACGCGCTTCCCCACAAGTCTTTCTGACATATGTAAAATTTACCTTTCACTACTTGCGATCAAACACCAGGACCCCGGGCCCGAGTGCGACCGGGCAGCACCAAAAAATTCTGCACGGAAACGCGACAGGCTTTGGCGCAGGAACTTGATGCCGTTAGCGTATGACAGAGATTTTGGTTTGGCTATAACCATGCGTGGTGCGGCCCGAAGGAGGACAAGCAAGCATGAGTGAACAGCGCAAAGTGACCCTTTTGGGCACCGGCCTAATGGGGGCGCCGATGGCACGAAACCTGCTTGCGGCAGGCTTTCCCCTGACCGTTTGGAACCGTAGCGCCGAAAAGGCACGGCCATTGGCGGACCAAGGTGCCACGGTTGCGGACACTCCGGCCCACGCGGTTTCCCAAGCCGATGTGATCGTGACCATGCTGGCCGACGGATACGCAACCGGCGCGCTGCTGGAAGACCCTTCCTTTTGCGACCAGTTGAAATCTGGTGCCGTCTGGATCGACATGTCCAGTGCCAAGCCTGAACATGCCCGCGCGCAGTCTGCCCAACTCGAAACCCTCGGCCTGCGGCATCTGGATGCCCCAGTCTCCGGTGGCACCAAGGGGGCCGAGGCGGGCTCGCTGGCGATCATGGTGGGCGGCGACGAGAAGGTCATGCGGGAGGTACTGCCAATCCTGTCCGCCATGGGGCGCCCCGTGCATGTCGGCCCCAGCGGCGCCGGACAATTGTGCAAACTAGCCAATCAGACAATCGTGGCCGTCACGATTTCCGCCGTTGCCGAGGCAACCCTGCTGGCCGAACAAGGTGGCGCAGACCCGGCTGCTTTGCGCGCCGCGCTTCGCGGTGGGTTTGCCGACAGCGTGATCCTGCAGCAGCACGGGGAACGCATGTCCAACCGGGACTTCGTTCCCGGCGGACTCTCGAAGTTTCAGCTGAAGGATCTGGACAACACCTTGGCTGAGGCGCGCGGTCTGGGCCTGGAACTGCCCAATACGCAAGCCGTACGCGACCGGTTCGAATACCTGATAAACGAAATGGATGGGGCCGGGCTGGATCATTCTGCGCTCTACCTCGAACTCAGAAAACGGAATGGCATGTCGTGACGCATATCCTCATCATCGGCGGCGGTGGAATGCTGGGGCAGAAACTGGCGCATCACATTTCGGCCGAACAGACCTTTGGCCCGGACGCCCGTGTATCATTGTTCGACCTTTCATTTCCGGCCGAGGGTGCACCGGGAGAAAAAACCGTTGGCGACATCGCGGTCCCAAACTCGGCCAAGCTTCTGGCCGCTCAGCGCCCTGACGTGATCTTTCATCTGGCCGCGATTGTCTCGGGTCAGGCAGAAGCTGATTTTGGCCTTGGTTGGGACGTCAACCTGATGACGACCTGGGCACTGTTGAACGCATTGAAGGACGAGCATGACGCCACCAGCGGCGCCTACCGCCCGCGGCTGGTCTTCGCTTCGTCCATAGCCGTCTTTGGCGCCCCTTTCCCCGTAAGGATCGACGATGAATTCCTGTGCGCCCCTCTGACCAGCTACGGGGCGCAGAAGGCTGCGTCCGAGTTGATGATTTCCGACTTCAGTCGAAAAGGATACATCGACGGCATCTCCCTGCGGCTGCCGACGCTGTGCGTGCGGCCCGGCAAGGCAAATGCCGCCGCTTCCTCCTTCTTTTCGGGTATCATTCGAGAGCCCCTGAACGGGCTTGAGGCGGTTCTGCCGGTCGACGACACCGTTCGCCACTGGCACGCCAGCCCTCGGGCAGCGGCAAGATTTCTGACCCGCGCGGCCGATCTTGATACGAAGCTGCTGAACGACCGGCGCGCCCTGAACATGCCCGGCATCAGTTGTACGGTCGCCGAACAGATCGAAGCTCTGCGCACTGTCGCCGGTCAAGACGCGGTCAACCTGATAAAGCATGTTCCCGACCCGGACATAGAGCGCATTGTCAAAGGCTGGCCACGCGACTTTCAAACCGACCGCGCGCTTGAGCTGGGCTTCCGCGCAGAGTCGAGCTTTGAAGACATCATCCGCGCTTATCTTGAGGATGACTTCCGCGCTTAGTCGCCCATCGTCTTGCCTGTAAGGTGGCGCTTGAGGTGGTCATGAATCTTCTGCTTGGTCAGTTGCTCATCGCCGGACAATGCGGCCTCGAGGATGTCGGCGTGATGCCGGATGTTCTCTGAGATGAACTCGAACCGCCGGTCCGCCACCATCAGCTGCTGCCGGAATTGCGCGTAAATTCGGCCGTGCATCTGCTTCAACGTTTCCGATCCGCAGGCCGAGATCAGCGTTTGATGGAATTCCTTTTCCGAGGCAAACCAGATCTCGATCAGCTCGCTGGGGTCGTCGGTGGCATGAATGCGCTTTTCGATATGGCTCAGTTTGTGATGCGCCGCGGTCAGTCTGGCTTCCCAATCCACCCCGCCGTTGCGGATCGACATTGCGGTGCCTTCTCCCTCCAGCAAAACGCGGATGTGGGTCAGCTCGATCAGTTTTTGCGGCGAACGCTTCGGGACGCGAAAGCCCTTCTGCTCCTGAAAGTCCACCAAACCCACCGATGACAAACGAAAAAGAACTTCGCGAACCGTGCTGGCCGAGCACCCATAGTCCTTGCGCAACTCTTCGGCCCGAACCTTGGCACCATGCTCGAATCCGTTCGAGATCAGACGCATTTTAAGGTGCTGATAAATATCTACTTCTTCATTCATTCCGGTTTGCACCTTTCAGGTCTGGCCACTTAGTGTCCTAATCATATTTTCGATTTATTGCAATAATCTCGAAATTCTTGAAAATTTCATATTTTACTTGTTGCATTCGATTCGACCGCTTAACGTCTAGCAGCGTGTCGACAAGGGAGGCGGCAAGATCTCCTACCCGGCGCACTGCTCAACGTCTGGGAGGACAATATGAAAATAGTCAAGACAGCGGCTGTTGCGGCCGTAGCAACGACGATGGCGGCCGGTTTCGCGGTGGCTGAAACGACCAAGCTGAGAATTCAAACCCATTTCTCGCCCGAGACGCTGTCCGGGCAGATGGCGGCAAAATACGTCGAAGACATCCAGGAAATGTCGAACGGCGAGATCGAAGTCGAGATGTTCTACTCGTCCTCGGTGGTCAAATCGGTCGAAACCTTCGATGCCGCGGCGACAGGCATCCTCGACTGCGACATGACCGGCGGCGGCTATCAAACCGGTAAAAACCCGGCCTTCCAGTTCGCGGGCGATCTGCTGGGCGGTTACCAGAACCCCTATCAGCAAATGGCATGGCTGCTGCACGGTGGCGGCAGAGATGCGGTCAATGACCTGTACAACGGCTACGACATGGAATTCATCGGCTGGTGGATCCCGGGACCGGAATCGCTGGCCTCGACCAAGCCGATCGCCAAGGTCGATGACTTCAAAGACTGGAAATTCCGTTCGCCCCCGGGCTTGGCCACCAAGGTCTTTGCCGAGCTGGGCGCATCGCCGATCGTGATGGACTTCAACGAAATCTTCACCGCTCTGGAAACCGGCATCATCGACGGCGCGGATGCTGCGAACCTGACCAACAACGTGGGGCTGGGTCTGTACGAAATCGCCGGTCACACGAACTATCCCGGCTTCCACTCGATGCCCGCAGACCACCTGGCCTGCCGCAAGGACGTTTGGGACGCGATGCCTGCACATCACAAAAAGATCATGGAAGTCGCGATGGACAGTCTGGCGCTGCACAATGCGACGATCAACGAAGTGCAGAACGCTCAGACCGCCAAGGACCTGAAGGCCAAAGGCGTTCAGCTGTATGAGTGGTCGCCGGAAGATCTGGCCGCCTACCGCGCAGCCGTTCAGGTCGGGTGGACCGAGTTCGCCACGACCCCAGAGGCCAAGGCGCTGTTGGAAAGCCACATCAACTTCCTGCGCGATCTGGGCGCAATGCAATAATCGGGCTTCGGCCATTCAACGACAATCGGAAAGGCCGTGCTGACGGCCTCTCCGAATGTGCCCGGGACCCTGCATTTCATGAAAATCACCAAGATCACCAGCCATGTACTGCAGTACGAGATGCCCGAAGTCCTGGGGTATTCGCAGCAGTATTATGACAAGCGCACAACCCATCTGGTCGAGGTTCAAACCGACGAAGGCGTGACCGGCTGGGGAGAGTGTTTTGGCCCCGGCAACGTAGCAAGAGCCAACAAATCCATCGTTGAACAGGTCATTCAGCCGATGGTTCTGGGGCTGGACCCTTTGGACAAGGACGTGATCTGGCACAAGGTGTACAACCTTCTGCGAGATCATGGGCAAGGCGGAATGCCGATACAGGCGCTGTCCGGCGTGGACATCGCCCTTTGGGACATCGTCGGCAAGGTGGCCGGTTTGCCGCTGCACAAACTCATCGGCGGCGCGCATCGGACAAGCGTTCCCTGCTACGGCTACGGGATGATGCTGCGGGATGAGCTGATCGCCGACCTTGCCGCCCGGTTCAAGGACGAAGCCGCAACGATCAAGGACATGGGGTTTGTCGCCACCAAGATGAAGACCGGGTTCGGACCCAAACCGGACGTGCAGCTCTGCGAGGCGGTGCGTCGCGGGGTTGGAGAAGACTTCCCCTTCATGGTCGACGCAAATCATGCCTACACGACCTCGGACGCGTTTTATGTGGGCCGTGCCTTGGAAGAGCTTGACGCCTATTGGTTTGAAGAACCGGTGGCCCCTGAGGATCTTGACGGCTATCGCGAACTGCGCGCGGGGCTGAAGGTCAATATCTCCGGCGGCGAGGCTGTGTTCAATCGCTGGGCATGGCGCGCGCTTCTCGAAAACCGCAGTGTCGATATCGCTCAGCCCGAAGTGTGCGCGTTGGGCGGAATCTCTGAGTATCTGCGGGTACTTGCGCTGTGCCACGCGCACTTCACCCCGGTCGTCAATCACGTCTGGGGAAGTGCGGTTGCTGTGGCTACCAACCTGCATCTGCTCGCGGCAATGCCGGCAATGCCGGGCGGTCTGCACCCGTGGGAACCGATGTTGGAATTCGACACCACGGACAACAAATTCCGCGACGATCTGCTGACCGTTCCGCTGGAGATACAGAAACAAGTCAAGGCCAACAACGGCCGCGTGACGATCCCGACCGGCCCCGGATTGGGCGTCGAGCCGGACCTGGAATTTATCGATCACCACCGGATCGACGGATAAGGACGAGGGCTACGTGATGCAAAAAAACTCAGGCGGAATACTGGAGTGGCTCATCCCGCTCGCCTTCGTCGCGACGGCCAGTTGGCTCGTCTGGCATCTGCCGGCCTTCCTGTTGGACTGGCTGCCCTACACGTCCGAATCTCTGAAAAGCCAGGTAACGGAAATCTATCTGCGCAGCGACGTGACGCCCGAAATGACCGGGGTTTTCGGCGGATTTGTCGATATTGTCGATATCGGCGCGCTTATACTGTTGCCGATCCTTGCGGTGATCGGAACCAAGACCGTCCAGCCGGCCGCGATGGAATACGAGGGTACGGCTGCGATGGACCGCTTCGCCCTGTTCATCGGCCGGGTCACGATGATGATGATCGCCATCATGACGGTGGTGATGCTGTACGAAGTCTTCATGCGCTACATCCTCGAAAAGCCGACCGAATGGGCCAACGAGATGACGCTGTGGTTCGCCAGCTTCGTATTCCTGATGTCCGGCTACTATGCCATGCAGCAACGCAGCCATATCCGGATCTTTCTGCTGTATGATGCGGTTCCTCGCTGGTTGCAGCGGGTGTTCGACACGATCTCGACCATCCTGATCGTGATGTTCGCGTTCTTTCTGGTCTACGGCAGCTATCAGCAGGTTTTCGTCAACAAACTCTACAAATGGGAGCTATATGGCTCGGCCTTCAACCCGCCGATCCCGGCGACGTTGCAGCCCATGGTCCTGATCGTGATCACCCTGGTCGCCATGCAGGCCGTTCTGAACCTGATCGCGGATTGGAACAAAGAACCGGAAATCCACACGGATGAACCGGACGAAGACGAAATTGAAATGATCAAACGAGCGGTGGGACAAGACTGATGGATATTGGAACGATCTCACTCATCCTGATGGTCGCCCTGATCGTGCTTCTGGCGATCGGGATGCCCCTGGGTCTGGCCTCGGCCTCGCTTGCGGTTCTGGTTCTTGTTCTGAAGTTCGAGCCGGCACTTCTTTTGAACCCGTTTTCATTCGGCGATGGCATTCTGACCGGACGCCCCGGGACTGGGCCACTCTATATTCTGGCGCAGAAGATATATGGGCTCTTAACGGACTACGTGCTCATATCCGTGCCATTGTTCATCTTCATGGCATCGCTGCTGGAGCGATCCGGGATCGCGCGCGACATGTATTCGTCGCTGAATGTCTGGCTGTCCAGAACGCGCGGCGGCATTGCGATCGTGACCTCGATCATGGCGGTGATCATGGCAGCCATGTCCGGCATCATCGGTGGTGAGGTTGTCCTGCTGGGTCTGATCGCCCTGCCCCAGATGCTGCGCCTCGGCTACGATCAGAACCTCGCCATCGGCGTCATCTGCGCCTCGGGGTCGCTGGGGACCATGATCCCGCCCTCGATCGTTCTGATCATCTATGGGCTGATCACCGAAACCTCGATCAAGTCGCTGTTCACGGCGTCTTTCATTCCCGGCTTCATGCTGGCCTCGATGATCATCCTGTACATCATCATTCGCACGCGGCTGAATCCTCACCACGCGCCGCTTCCGGAACCGGACCCGAGCGACCCCGAACCGGCTGAAAAGCGCAAACTGTTTGCCGCCTTCATGAGCATCGTCGTCGCCGGATTTTCCACCGTTCTGTTTATCCGGGCCGCGTTTTTCGAGCTTTCCGGCTCGAACGCTGCCAGCCAAGGCGAGCCCGCGCGATTGGGGACAGCTGACTACCTGCCCTGGTTTGCCGGTATTACGATCGTCGCCCTTCTGCTGATCTTCTTCGTCTTTGGCAGAGAGCGCGCCAAAATCGGGTGGGAAATGGGCAAAGGCCTCGTCGCGCCGCTGGTCGTCATCGGCGTCGTTCTCGGCTCGATCTATGGCGGGATCACAGGCATCACCGAGGCAGCAGGCATGGGCGCCTTCGCCGTTCTGATCATCGCCATCCTGCGGGGCGAAGGATCGTTCGAGCTGGTTTGGGACAGCTTGATGCGAACGCTCAAATCCACAGGCACCATCATCTGGGTCACCATCGGCGCCGCCGCGCTGGCGGGTGCCTACACCATTGCCGGCGGGCCCCAATACGTGGCCGATCTGATCGTCGGGCAGGACCTGCCGACCATGCTGGTCATTCTGGTTATGATGCTGATCCTGCTGTTCATGGGCGCGTTTATGGATTGGGTCGGCATCGTGCTGTTGATCATCCCGGTCTTTCTGCCGATCGTTCTGCGCCTTCCCATCGAGGAAATCGGACTCATCGGCCAGTTGCAGCCCAGCCATGTCGCGATCTGGTTCGGCGTCGTGTTCTGTATGAACATGCAGGTCAGCTTCCTGTCGCCCCCGTTCGGCCCGGCGGCGTTCTACCTGAAATCGGTGGCCCCGCCGCATATCAGCCTGACGGATATCTTCCGCGGCTTCCTGCCATTCATCGGGATCCAGCTGCTGGCGCTTTCCGTTCTTCTGATCTGGCCGGGCATCATCGCGCTGCTTTTGTGAGGTTGCACCCATGCTGACACAAGATCAGATTGGCAAGTTCCAGACGGACGGATACCTCGTGGTCGAGGATGTAATTCCCGGTGACGTCCTTGATCGGGTGCAAGCCGAATACTCGGATGTCCTGAACCGGCTCTTTGACGGTTGGTACGAAAAAGGGCTGGTCAAGGACGAACCATCCGGGATGTCATTCTGGGACAAACTTCTGTCCGCTTATCAGGCCGGTTGCGACTATTTCCAGCCGCTGGACATCTCATTGCCCGGCGACCGGATCATGGCTGACACACCGTTTCATATAGGACCCGCAGTGTTCGACTTGCTGACGGCCCAGCCCATGCTTGACATCGTCGAGCAGTTGATCGGGCCAGAGTTGGTCAGCAATCCGATCCAGCACGTTCGGCTGAAGCCCCCTGCCCTCAAGCTGTCCAAGGACGAGGTGCGGGCGCATATAACCGCAACGGACTGGCATCAGGACCGGGCAGTTGCGTTGGAGGATGCGGACCAGACCGACATGGTCACGGTCTGGATTGCCGTCAACGATGCAACGGTCGAAAACGGCTGCCTGCAAGTGCTGCCTAAGGCAAAGGGCCAATCCATCCTGCCGCATTGCGCGCGGACGCAGACGGGCATTGCCGACGGATTCATTGACGAAGAGCGAGCCGTGCCCTTGCCCGTCAAGGCAGGCGGGGTCATCCTGTTTCATCCTCTGACGCCACATGCGTCGTTGGTCAACGAAACGGACCGGTTCCGCTGGTCGTTCGACATCCGCTTCAGTGCGGCAGGCCAGCCCACCGGTCGAGACCATTTCCCCAGCTTCATCGCAAGGTCCAGATCGCGCCCCGAAACCGAGCTGCGGGATTGGCGTGTCTGCAAATCCAATTGGGAGGCGGCGCGATCAAGGCTGTCCGGACAGCCGCATATAGATATTCACCGGTGGACATCGGACTCGCCGTTCTGCGCCTAGCTGCAGCCGCCAGGAAAGCTGATTATGACTTTTGTACGTTTAGATCGAACGGATAGTGTGGTGGTTGCAACTCGGCTGCTGGAGGCCGGCAGCGTGGTTGAAGGCGTCACGACCAATGCGCGCATCCCATCGGGCCACAAGGTCGCCACGGCGACCCTTGCACCCGGCGATCCGGTCAGAAAATACGCCCAGATCATTGGTTACGCCACCCAACCGATCCACCCCGGCGATCATGTACACACCCATAATGTCGAGTTCCGAAACACCAGCGTGGACTATGAGTTTGCGACGGATCACAGGCCTATGAGACCCGCCACCTCGGTCGATACGTTCATGGGCTACCATCGGGACAGCGGTCGGGTCGGCACGCGCAATTACATTGCGGTTCTGACCACCGTAAACTGTTCTGCTACGGCGGCCCGCATGATCGCTAACCACTTCACGCCGGACAAGCTTGCCGCGTATCCGAATGTCGACGGAGTGGTGGCCTTTGTCCACGGAACGGGCTGCGGAATGGCAGATTCCGGCGACGGTTTCGAAGCTCTTCAACGGGTCATGTGGGGGTTTGCAAAACATCCCAACCACGCTGCCGTTCTGATGGTCGGTCTGGGCTGCGAAATGAACCAGATCGACTGGCTGCTGGACGCATATGGGTTGAAGCAGAGTCCAACCTTCCAGACGATGAACATCCAAAACGTTGCCGGGTTGCGTCGGACCGTGGAAATGGGCATCAGCAAGATCAACCAGATGCTGCCCATTGCCAATGAGGCAAAGCGCAGAGAAGCCCCGGCGTCTGAACTGATGGTTGCGCTGCAATGTGGTGGATCGGACGCTTGGTCCGGTGTGACGGCGAACCCGGCGCTCGGACATGCCTGCGACCTGTTGGTCGCTCAAGATGGCACGGGTGTCCTCGCGGAGACGCCCGAAATCTACGGAGCCGAACATCTTTTGACCCGCCGTGCCCTTGACCGCGCAACTGGGGAAAAACTGATCGGACTGATCGATTGGTGGCAGGACTACACCGCCCGCAATCACGGTTCGATGGACAACAACCCAAGCCCCGGCAACAAGCAAGGGGGTCTGACGACCATCCTCGAGAAATCGCTGGGGGCTGCGGCGAAGGGCGGAACCACCCCTTTGACCGGTGTATTCAAATACGCCGAACCCATCACCGCCAAAGGCTTCACCTTCATGGACAGCCCCGGATACGACCCGGCCTCGGTGACCGGCCAGATCGCGGCCGGGTGCAACCTTGTGTGTTTTACCACGGGGCGCGGGTCGGCCTTTGGGTCCAAACCGGCACCAACACTGAAAATCGCCACCAATTCCGAATTGGCGGCGCGTATGCCCGAAGACATGGACGTGGACGCGGGCGACATTCTGACCAAAGGCGTCAGCGTCGAAGAAAAAGGACAGGAGATATACCGACGGCTGCTCCAAGTCGCCTCCGGCGCGCGAACCAAGTCCGAGGCACAGGGCTTGGGTGATTACGAATTCGTTCCCTGGCAAATCGGAGCGGTGATGTGAAACAGATCCTCGTAGCCGGCGGCGGATTGATCGGTATCCGCCACGTCCGCGCCGTCATTGAGCATCCCGGCTGCACGTTGGTCGGGTTGGCCGATCCGGATGGCTCAATCCAGATCGACGCGCCGCGTTTTGCCAGTATGGACGAGGTGCAGGACACAGTGGATGGTGTCATCATCGCGACGCCGACCCGCCTGCATGCCGAACATGGCATTCTGGCCGCATCCCGCGGTTGGAATATGCTGATCGAAAAGCCGGTTGCCGCGTCGGTCGATGATGCCCTGCGCCTTAAGACGGCCGTTAGCGAGGCCAATGTCCGCAGCCTGGTCGGCCACCATAGGCGGTACCACACAACCTTGCAGCACCTGAAGGAGGTGATCGCGCAAGGTACGATCGGACAAGTCATCAACGTCTCGTTGCTGTGGGCCATGCGTAAACCCGACAGCTATTTTGAACAGAACTGGCGGACTTCCGATGGCAGCCCGGTGATGATCAATCTCGTGCACGATATCGATGTCCTGCGCTTTGTGATCGGAGAAATCTCGGATGTCGTCGCCCTGCCCGGCGCGTCGATCCGCGGATCGGATCGGATCGAAAGCGGCGCTGTCGCGATCGCATTCGAAAACGGCGCGACGGGTACCATCAGCTTTGCCGACACCGCGCCCAGCCCTTGGGGGTTTGAAGCCGGAACCGGCGAAAATCCGAACATCGGCACGACCCGCCAGGACATGATGTGGATCACGGGAACCAGGGGCGCCTTCAGTTTTCCATCCATGACCCTGTGGCGCGGACAGGATTGGGGCACTGCGGCCCAAAAAGACCAACTTCCAAGGCCGGACCAGACACGCACACCGCTGGAGGCGCAACTGGATCACTTCCTTGACGTGATCGATGGCGCCCCACCTTTGATCGACGTCCGGGATGCAGCCCGGACGCTCGAAGTCACATCACGCATCGAACAGGAGCTGAAGGCGCGAACCGCTCGAGCGCGGGCGCCGGCCTGACTGAGACGCGGCAGAGCAAAATTTCGGACCATTCAAAAGACCAATGACTATTCCCCGGGCAATATGAGCAATCAGACTGCAAATCCGCCCGCGACAGACACAAGAATGATAACCAGACTTATTCACGGAAAGGGAAACCAATGAGCAAACCATCAATTGGGTTTATCGGCCTTGGACTCATGGGCGGAGCCATGGTGAGCCGGCTGTTGGACCAGGGATACTCGGTCACGGTGTTGGGAAACCGCGACCGCACACATCTGGATGCCGCGATTGACCGGGGCGCCCGCGAGGCGCAAAACGCGCGGGAGTTGGCTCAGGCCAGCGACATCGTGATGCTGTGCATGGGAACGTCTGAGCAGGTCGAGGGCCGTATGCGCGGTGCTGATGGAGTGATCGCGGGACTGAAGCCCGGGGCGATCGCCATCGACTTTGGCACTTCGCTTCCGGGCAGTACACGCGCCCTGGCCGAGGAGGTTGCCGCAGCCGGCGGAAGCTACCTTGACGCGCCACTTGGCCGGACACCGTCGCATGCGCTGGAAGGCAAGCTGAACATCATGACGTCCGGCGACAAGGCTGCCTTCGACAAGGCCGAGCCGACACTGAAGGATCTGGGCGAAAACGTCTTCTACCTGGGTCCTGTCGGATCGGGACATACGATCAAGCTGATCAACAACTTCTTCGGAATGACCGTTGCGAACGCGATGGCCGAGGCCTTTGCCATGGCCGACATCACCGGCGTTGACCGCAAGCAGCTGTACGAGGTGATGGCCGCAGGGCCGCTGCATTCCGGAATGATGGATTTCGTCAAAGCCTACGGTGTCGAGAATGATCCAAACCAGCTGGCCTTTGCCATCAAGAACGCCGCAAAAGACCTTGGGTATTATGATCGAATGGCGCGCGAGGCCGGCGTTACCAGCGTGATGTCACAGGGCGCACTTTCCGCGCTGAACGACGCGCGCGACCACGGTCAGGCGGATGACATGGTCAGCCAGATGGTTGACTACTACGTCAAACGTTTCAACACCTGATCTATGGCCGTCACCGCCAACCCCAACGCGGACCTGCCGCGCCTTGGCATCGTGCTGATGCTGACGGCGTGGCTGTTCTTTTCGCTGGTGGACCTTGGGGCCAAATGGTTGGCGTTGGCCGGCGTGCCGGCATTTCAGTTGGCTTTCATGCGTTATGCAGGGCACTTCGTGATCTCTGTGGGCGTGATCGCCAAGGGCGGGATTGAGGCCAGCCGGTTCAAGACCGACCATCCATGGCAGGTCATTAGCCGGGCCTTACTGCTGATCTCAGCAACCGTTTTCAATTTTTATGCCCTGCGGTTTTTGCCCCTGACCGTCGTGTCGGCAATCATGTTTTCCAGCCCGGTCATTGTGTGCTTTCTGTCCGTCTTTGTGTTGAAAGAAAGCGTGGGCCCATGGCGTTGGGCGGCCATCATCCTCGGTTTTCTGGGGGTGTTGGTTGTCGTGCGGCCGTTTGGTTCGGCCTTTCATCCGACCATGCTGCTGATCGTCTACAATGCCACCGCGTTGGCCTTGTACTCGATCATGACGCGCAGGCTGTCGGGGGTTGTTGCCGTGGACACCATGCAATTCTACCTCGGGCTTACTGGGACGGTGGTCCTGCTGCCGTTCGCCATCTGGTTTTGGATCCAACCGGAAAACACCTGGAGCCTGATCGTCCTGATCAGTCTTGGCGTCTTTGGGTGGTGCGGGCATCAACTGCTGACGAACGCGCATCGGTTCGGAACGGCGAACCAGCTGATGCCATTTACCTATTCGTTCCTGATATATGTTGCGATCTGGGGTTATCTGTTCTTTGACACGGTACCGGACGCATTCACGTTGGCAGGGGCTGCGCTGATCATGGTTGCCGGTCTCATCATCTGGAAAAGAGAAAAGAAATGACGCGAATTGCCTGCATCGGCGAAGCAATGATTGAATTGTCCATGCTGGAAACCGGCGCAAAGGTGGGCGTCGCGGGGGATACGCTGAACACGGCCATCTACATGCACCGCGCAGCGCCTGATCTGCAGGTGGAGTATGTGACATGTTTGGGCGACGACCCGTTCTCGGGGCGCATCGCGGACTTCATCGCCAGCCATGGCATCGGGACATCCGGCATCCGCATCATTCCGAACGCCTCTCCGGGCCTGTACGCGATCACGACCTCTGCGGATGGTGAACGCAGCTTTACCTATTGGCGCAGCGAAGCGGCCGCCCGCCAGCTTTTTTCCGATCACGATTTCAGCTCGTTGAACGGCTATGACGTGCTGTACTTGTCGGGGATTACCGTGGCCATTCTTCCGCATTCGGTAAGGCTTGCGCTTCTGGACTGGCTCGAAGGCGCTTCAGTCCGGTTGGTCTATGACAGCAACTTTCGTCCGCGTCTTTGGGATTGCGTTGAACACGCCCGGCAGATCAACCAACGGCTTTGGCGACGTGCGGACATTGCCCTGCCATCCATCGACGACGAGATGGCACTGTTCGGGGAAAGCGCCGAACAGGTGGCCGCACGCTTTGCGGGTCATCACGGAATCGGTGCGTTAAAGCGCGGAGAGAATGGCCCCCTGTCCATTGGTCAGAGCATTGACCAAACCTATGAGCCTGCCAAAAACGTGCTGGATACGACCGCGGCAGGCGACAGTTTCAACGGTGGGTACCTCGCGGCGTTGCTGACTGGGAAATCACAGGCCGAGGCCCTGATGGCTGGACACAATCTGGCATCCACCGTTGTTCAGTTCCGCGGCGCGATCATTCCCGGATAAGCGGCGCGAGATCCTCGGCTCCGACAAGACGCAAAAGCGGCATTAGCGGATCTGGCTGCTTGGCAGCCAAAGCGATTTCCGACGCGCAAGGATCGTTCAGCGCCCGACCTTTGGCGGTCTCGGACATGCAATAGGAGACCCAGGCCCGCATCCCCGCGATCACCGCCTGAGAGCCGGTCTCACGAAGTGTGGAAACAAATCGATAGGGCAGCTTCTGGCTTCCATCCATCGCGATTTGGTCCAGACGATGCGCCAACTCGGGGTTTTCAAAGCGGCGCAACAGAGCCTCGGCATAGTCCGGAACCTGTGCTTGCACCGCAGCGGGCAGCGTTGCGCCCGCATCCTTCATCAACTCGGAAACCAGCGGGCGCAGAACCGGGTCTCGAACCGCTTCGTGGACGTAGGTCAGGCCCCGCTCCAACCCGGCATAAGCCAACAGGGAATGGGCCCCGTTCAACATGCGCAGCTTTCGCATCTCGTGCGGGGCCACGTCATCGACCAGTTGCACGCCCGGCCAATCCGGATGCGGTCCGGCAAAACTGTCTTCGATCACCCACTCAGAGAACGCCTCGGTCGGAACGGCCATTGGGTCACCGCTGATTGCGCGAACGGCGTCCGTTGTGGCCGGGGTGATCCGGTCGACCATCGCGTTGGGAAAGCGAACGGCGTCCCAATTGACGTCCAGACCGGCTGCTTTCGCGAAATCGGAAACGGCCGTCTCGAGCGTTTTGCCATTTTCCATACGATTGTCGCAGCTTAGCACCGTCACAGGTTTGCGCCGCTCCGCAAGGCCAAAAGCCAAAAACCCGATCAGAGTCGCGGGCCCCTGCCCTGCCAGATCGGCGGCAATCGCCGGGTCCTGGAGGTTCAGCTTGCCCGCGGCATCAAGATGATAACCTTTCTCGGTCACGGTCGCCGAGATGATCTCGGCATCCGTCATCGCATCGAAAATCGCTGCACGACCCTCGGGCGCGACCAGAACGTCGCGAAGAGCTTTAATGCGCCGGACGCCCTGCCCCTGCACGCACAGATCGTACTCGAAACCCTGCCGGGCCAATCCATCCCGAACCGAGGATGAACGCAGGCTGACGCCGACAACGTCCCATCCGCCCGCTTGATCGGTGTAGTCCAGCAAATGCGCCCGGGCAAAGTTGCCGAGGCCGAAGTGAAGAATTGTTCCCATCTAGCTTTGCAATCCATAAACCTGTTTCGCCAGATCGACCGCCAGCAACCGAGCAAGATGCTCGGCACTGTCCCGACCGAAGTAACCGCGCGCAACCTGCTCGGCCAAATGAATCGCCACCCCCCGCCGCCAGAGGTCGTGTCGTGCAGGAATGGACAGGAAAGCCCGTGTGTCGTCATTGAATCCGGCCAGGTTGTAATATCCGGCCGTTTCAACGACCTGATCAAAATACCGCGCAATCCCGGCCGGACTGTCATGGAACCACCAGGGCGGCCCGATCCGAAGGCACGGCCAATGTCCCGCCATTGGTGCCAGTTCACGGGCATAGGTGCCTTCGTCCAGTGTGAACAGAATGATGCGCAGTTCCGCCGAGTTTCCGACCCGGTTCAACAACGCCTCAAGGCCCGTGACCCAATCCATCGCGATTGGAATGTCGGCCCCCTTGTCCCGTCCGAAATCCCGCAATAACGCGTGGTTCGTGTTGCGCTTGCTGCCTGCATGTATCTGCATGGTCAGACCATCATCGACAGACATCTGCGCCATTTCGATCAGCATATGCCCGTAGAAACGGCGGGCGTCCTGTTCGGTCCCTTCCCGCCGTCTCAGCCGCTGGTACAGCGCATCCGGGTCCTCAAGCCACTCGGTCTGTACACGTTCGATACCGTGGTCGGTGGCGGTACAGCCCAGTTGGATGAAATAAGCTCGCCGCATCCGCAGTGCGTTGAGATAGCCAACATAGCTGTCCAGATCGCAGCCTGTCAGCTCGGCCAACTTGTTCAGGTTCTGCACGAACTCCGGGTCCGCCCCATCCAAGACCCCGTCCGGGCGGAACGTCGGAACAACCCGCCCGCCCCATCCGCTTGCACGGATCTCCTGATGCTGTGTGAGAGTGTCGAGAGCCGAATCCGTAGTAGCCAGAACCTCGATCCCGAACCTGTCGAACAATGCCCTCGGGCGAAAATCGGGTTGCGCCAACTTTTCCGCGATCTTGTCGTAGATCAGATCTGCGGTGCGCGAAGACAACTCCTCGGACACGCCCAGCGTTTCATGCAGCACGTAGTTCATCCAGATCCGGGAAGGCGTTCCCAGAAACAGATGCCAGTGCTCGGCAAAAGTACGGAAAACGGCGCGAGGATCCTTCTTTCGCCCCTCTTCCCCAACGCCGAGTTCCGACAAGGGAACGCCCTGCGAATAGAGCATACGGAACACGTAATGGTCGGGAACCACCAACAGCTCTGCCGGGTTGGGAAACGGCGCATCGGTTGCAAACCACCCCGGATCGCAGTGACCATGCGGAGATACGATCGGCAGGTCCTTGATGCCCAGGTACAGGTCTTCTGCCATCCCATTCAAATTGCCAGTCAATTCTGCCTCCGATACTGCTGCCCGCAATTGTTAACACAGTTTTTAATGGTTGCATCTTTCCCATTCAAACCCGCAGACTGACCAGGTGATCCGGGGGATTGAATGAATATTGCGCTGATTGGTTTGGGGATGGTTTCCGGCACGCATGTCGCCGCCATTCGGGCATCGGATCAAGGCTTCGGTCTTGCCGGAGTCCTTGGGCGCAATCCTGACAAGGCAGCTGAGTTCGCCCGGCGAAACGAGACCCGCGCATTCGTCTCGGTCGAGGAAATCGCAAACGACCCAAAGGTCGACTTTGCGATCATCGCAACCCCGCCCGATCAGCGCACTGAGTTGGTACGGATTCTTTCGACCGCGTCGAAACCGATCCTGATGGAAAAGCCCATTGAAAGAACACTGGGCGCTGCGAAAGCCATTGTCGAGCAGTGCGAGGTGTCTGGTGTGCCGCTGGGCATCGTCTTTCAGCACCGCGCCCGCGCCGCCTCGCAGGCGCTGAAATCCGCCATTGAACGGGGTGAGTTGGGCGCGATCGCCACGGTCGAGATCCGTGTCCCCTGGTGGCGTGATCAGAGTTACTATGACGAGCCAGGGCGCGGCACTTACGCACGTGACGGAGGCGGCGCCATGATCTCGCAGGCGATCCACACGCTTGACCTTGCGATGTGGCTGCTGGGGCCGATCTCGAACATTCAGGCCGTGATGAGAAAAACTCCTCTACACGATCTCGAGGCTGAGGATTGGGCGGGTGCAGTCTTTGAAATGGACAACGGAGCGGTGGGAACGTTGATGGCAACTACCGCCGAATATCCCGGGTCTGCTGAGTCCATCACGATCCAAGGCACCCTAGCCAAAGCGCATCTGGAGTCAGGTGTCCTGACCGTGACCACTTTCGACGGCCGGGAATCCACGGTCGGCGAAACCGCCGCCACAGGCGGAGGGGCCGATCCCATGGCGTTCACACATGCCTGGCATCAGGCGGTCATCGAGGACTTCGCCAAGGCCGTTTCCAGTGGAACACAACCTATGGCCACCGGACGCAGTGCCCTTTTGACCCACGCCGTCATCGACGCGATGCAGATCGCCAATCGAACCGGCCATAAAACACGAGTCATCTCATGAGCCTGACCTGCGTCGCCCTTGGACTCGACCACCGCCATATCTATGGCATGACGGAAAACATGCGCAAAATCGGCGTGGACTGCGTTGGCTATTGGACACAGGGCGATCCGGAGACGCTGGCGGGCTACGTCAAAAGGTTTCCCGAAATTCCACGGCTGGCCCAACTGGAAGACGCCCTGACCTGCGGGGCGGATCTGGCGCTGATTTCAGCGATACCGGCAGATAGGGCCGCGTTGGCGATCCGCGCGATGCAGAACGGTATGGATGTCATGAGCGACAAGCCGGGCTGCACGACGTTCGAACAACTCGACCAGATCAAAAGAGCGGTCGCAGACACCGGTCGGATCTGGTCGGTGAACTTCTCGGAGCGGTTCGAAACGCCCGTCAGCACCCGGGCCATCGAACTGGTCGAGGCCGGTGCCATCGGGCGCGTGGTCCAGACGGTCGGACTTGGCCCGCACCGATTGAACCGGGCGACCCGGCCGGAATGGTTTTTTCGGCGCGACTGCTACGGCGGCATTCTGACCGACATCGCCTCGCATCAGATTGATCAGTTCCTGCACTACACGGGTTCGAAAACCGCCGAAATCACAAACGCTTATGTGGCAAACTACGCAAACCCGAGCGATCCCGGATTGCAGGATTTCGGCGAGATCAATCTGCGCAGCGAGAATGGAACCGGGTACATCCGGGTTGACTGGTTTACGCCGGATGCCTTGCCAAACTGGGGGGATGGTCGTCTGACGATCCTAGGCACCGAAGGATACATCGAGTTGCGGAAATACGTCGATGTGGGTGGAGCCCCGGGGACAGATCATCTGATCCTCGTCAATGGTGACACCTGCCAAAAGATCGACGCATCCGACGCCGGCCTTCCCTACTTTTCGCGCCTCGCCGATGACATCCTCAACCGGACCGAAACCGCAATGACGCAGACCCACTGTTTTACGGTCATGGAACTGGCTCTGCGCGCGCAGGAAATGGCGGAACGCAGATGATCAACGTTGCGATCCTCGGCGCAGGTATCGGTGCGCAACATCTGGACGCTCTGGAACGGCTTGACCGCACCTTTTGCGTAGCCGCCGTGGTCGACCAGAATATCGACCGGATCGAACAGATACGGCAGAACTCGGGTTTTCGAGCATTGACCAACATTCAGGACGCTCTGGATGATCCGACGATTGATGTCATCGACCTCTGCCTTCCGCCCCATCTGCATGTACCGACCACCCTTGCCGCACTGGCCGCAGGAAAACACGTTGTCTGCGAAAAGCCTCTTGCGACCTCGATGCAGGATGTGAATCGGATCACGGCAGCCGCAAGCAGCGCGGGCAAGCATGTGTTTCCGGTCTTTCAATACCGGTGGGGCCCGTCACTGGCCCAATTGCGCCACCTGCAACGCGCGGGCCTGACCGGAGCGGTCCAAACTGCCGCGCTTGAAACCCATTGGTCCCGAGGGGCGGACTATTACGCGGTACCGTGGCGGGGGACATGGGCCGGTGAACGCGGCGGCGCGGTTCTGGGCCATGCCATCCACAACCATGATCTGCTGACTCATATCGCGGGTGATATCGCCTGGGTTTCTGCAATGACCACAACGCGGGTCAACCCGATCGAGACCGAAGACTGCGCCGCGATCTGCTTCGGCATGAGTTCCGGCGCTTTGTGCACAAGCAATATCACACTAGGCGCAGCCACGGACGAAACCCGCCTGCGGTTCGTCTTTGAAAATTTGACTGCCACTTCTGGCACCGAACCTTATGCTCCGGGTCAAACGCCCTGGACTTTCGTCGCGCGGGACCCCGTAGATCAAGCCGCTGTCGACGAGGCTCTTGCGGCCTCCGCCGCCGAGCCAACGGGGTTCGAAGGATTTTTTACCGAAGTCGGCAAGGCGCTGCGGTCCGAGGCAAATTCGGCCGTTACGCTGAAGGATGGCGCTGCGTCCATCGGCCTTGTGACGGCGATTTATCACGCGGCGCGCACCGGGCAGCGCGTTGCCCTTCCCGTCAGGCCCGATCACCCGCTGTATGAAGGATGGCTGCCATGAAACAATGTTGGCGTTGGTTCGGACCCGAGGATCCGATCGCTCTGGCCGATCTCCATCAGGTCGGGGTTCAGGGTATCGTCACCGCGCTGCATCACATCCCGCCGGGACTGCCCTGGGACGAACCGAGCATCGCCGATCGGCAGGCAGTTCTGGCTGCTGCCGGGTACAGTTGGGACGTTGTCGAAAGCCTGCCCGTCTCAGAGGCGATCAAGACCCAGTCGGCGGACATGGCCGAGCATCTGCAGGCGTACAAGTCCAGCCTCAGGGCCCTGTCCGCCCGTGGCATCAAAGTTGTTTGCTACAACTTCATGCCGATCCTGGATTGGACGCGCACCGCCCTTCGCGCCCTGCAGCCGCATGGCGGAACGGCCATGCTGTTCGACCTGACCGATTTTGCAGTTTTCGACATACATATTCTTGAACGTCCGGGCGCGTCCGAAGACTATTCCCACGCCGTCCAGCAAGCGGCCAAGGATCGCTTCTTGCGCATGCCGGAGGAATCCAAGGCCCAGTTGCAGCACAATGTCACCGCGGGGCTGCCCGGCGCCAACGATCAGTGGAGCGTGCAGGACGTGCGCGCTTTGTTGCAGACCTATGCTCATACAGACCGTGACCGGCTTCGCGCAAACCTGATCGACTTCCTGTCAGAAGTCGCACCAGTCGCCCAAGAACTGGAACTACGCTTGTGCTGTCATCCGGATGATCCGCCGTTCTCCTTGCTTGGTCTGCCGCGGATCATGTCCAGTACCGATGACTACGGCGCCGTACTGGATGCGGTTGATATGCCCGCGAACGGCGCAACATTGTGTACCGGATCGCTGGGTGTTTCCCCTGAATTCGATGGGCCGGAGTTCGTGCGCCGGCATGGCGACCGGATTCACTTTGCCCATCTTCGGAATACCCGACGCATCGCGGGGTCGGACAGACAGAAGCCGGATTTCTATGAGGCTGCGCATCTGGAGGGCGACACCGACATGGTCGGAACCATTCGCGAGCTGATGGACGAACAACGCCGCCGCAAATCTCAAGGGCGGGACGACTGGCAAATTCCGATGCGACCCGACCACGGACAAGAGCTGCTGAGCGATCTGGGCGGACACAGCACTCCCGGCTATCCACTGATCGGACGAATGCGCGGGTTGGCCGAACTGCGCGGCATCATGGCGGCGTTCTTGTAACGCGTCGGATCAGGCGGTTTCTTTCCGCCGCACCACTTCTTTGCTTGCCTGAACGCCGCATTCTTCGTTTACTTACGGTACGTAAACGGGCAGCGGGGTGTCTTCCGGACTCGCCCGACGTCTGTTCAAGACGCGTGAAACTCCCGCGAAAACCGATGCCTTGAGGCATCAATTTTCGAAACGTCTGCCAGACGGCAAAGACGGAAGAAAGGGAGGAGTCCAAATGAAAACTGCAGGCGTAATCGGTCTAGGCGACATGGGCAGCGGCCTTGCCAAGAACCTAATCAAGAATGGCTTTGAAACATCTGGTTTCGACTTGAGTGAGACGCGTATGACGGCATTTACCGACATGGGCGGCCTGCCTAAGGACAGCGTGGGACAGGTCGGCCGTCATGCCGCCAGCGTGTTTGTCATGGTGATGAACGGAGATCAGGCCCGCAATGTCATTCTGGGTGAAGACGGACTGGTTGCGAACATGGCCGAAGGCGGAACGGTCATCCTGTCGGCAACCATTACTCCGGCCGAAGCACGCGCAATCGGGCGAGACATGGAGGGTTCGGGCATCCACCTGATCGACACCCCGGTCTCGGGTGGGTTTCCCGGCGCGCAGAACGGCACATTGACGATGATGGCTGCCGGTGCTGCGGATGTGCTGGACCAAAATGCCGAAGTCATGCAAGCAGTGTCGGCAACCATACACCGGGTTGGAGAAAACGCCGGTGACGGGCAAACCGTGAAAGCCTGCCTGCAATCCCTTATCGGATCGATCTTTTCCGCCACATTCGAGGCTGCGGCCCTGGCGGCCAAAGCCGGTGTCAGCGGTCAAGCATTGCTTGACGTGTTCTCATCGTCTAGCGCGGGATGTGGTGTTGTGAATACCGCCCTTGAAAACATCATTGATCGCAAGTTCGAAGCCACTGGCAGCCATATCGCAACGATGCACAAGGACCTGACGATCTCGATGGCACTGGCCGGTGCGTTGGGCGTTCCAATGCATACCGCCTCGTCCGCAATGCAAATCTTTCACGCCGGAAAAACCAAATACCCGAACGGCGACAATTGGGTGTGTACCCGCGTCATCGAAGAGATCGTTGGCGCAGAATTGCATCGCTGAGGGGACCGGACATGAAACTAGGTGTGATTTGCGACGGCATTTCCCGCGATCTGCGGCATGCCGTGGACGTGATGGACGAATTCGGTCTGGACTATGCAGAACTTCAGTTCGTAGGCGACACCGAGGTCGGGGACCATTCCCCGCAGGAAATTGCCGAAATCGACGCGCTCTTGCGCGACCGGGGCAAGCCTGTGTCCTGTCTGTCGCGCCATATCTTCGCGGGGATGACAGCTGCCAACAGACCCGGTGACGACCTGCACACCCGACACATGGACGCGCTGAAACGCGTGATCGACATGGCGCATGTCGTGGGGTCTCCGCTGGTTCGGATCATGACCCAACGAAAAGAGCAGATACTCTGGGGAAAAAACGGCGCCGAGAAGTGGAACGTCGCGCATGGGGTATGGGACTCGATGCCACCGCTGATCGCGCCGGCGGTTGAACTGGCCAGGGCTGAGGGCGTGACGCTTGTCGTGGAAACCGGAAACGGCACGCTGGTCAATTCGAACTATACCGCCCGCAAACTGATCGACGAGTTGGATGCAAAGGATGCGTTGAAAGTTCTTTGGGACCCCGGAAACAACTGCTGGTGCCATGAACTGGCATACCCGGACGGTTACGAAGAACTGCGCGGCGGCTATCTGGGGCACATTCACATCAAGGACGTAAAGGTCGATACACCGCGGGCAACGCTGGAAGTGCGCCGCATGGGGGAAGGTCAGCTTGCGCCTCTGTTCCAACCCATCGCGGACGCGCTCCGATCCGACGGCTATGAAGGCGTGATTTCCTTCGAAAGCGTTTATCATCCCGGCAACGGAAATTTCGAAGATGGGTTTCGTCTGTGCATAGACAAGTTCAAAAGCCTGTTTGCATGATTGAAAGCTCTAGAGTGTTACAAATCAGATACTTAAGCCTCCAAGTTGAATGCCGAATGGGGCGCGGAAAGCTGGGCACACTCCCGCAAAATCAAGGAAAGGATCTGATGGATGAAGCAAGATTTTTTTGAATTGTCCATTGAAACGCCCGGCAAATCCCTGACCGACATCAGCGGGGTGGTTCAGCGTGCGGTTTCCGAACATGAGTTTGTCTCGGGCCTGCTTACCCTTTGGTGCGTCCACACCGGTGCCGCGCTGTTGGTGCAGGCCAATGCCGATCCCGAGGTGGTTAAGGATATCGAGAGGTTCTTCGAAGAACTGGTCCCCAAGTCACCAGGCAAGTATCACCACCGCCCGAGCGAAGACGACAACGCGCCATCGCACCTGCGGGCGCTGTTGACGCAAACGCAGGTGTCGATCCCGGTCGAACAGGGACAGCTTCCGCTGGGTCGCGTTCAAAGCCTGTACCTGTTCGAACATCGCGAGGCACCCAAGACACGACGATTGAAGGTGCACTACATCGGGACTTGAGGCCTTGGGTCACATGGAGCGTTGACGGTGCTACCGCCCCATCCAGCCCCCGTCGACAACAAGGATTTCACCGTTGACGTAGTCCGACGCTGCAGAAGCCAGAAAGACTACAGGTCCAGCAAAATCACCTGGCGTACCCCAACGGCCCTGGGGTGTTCGTTCCAGGATCGACTTCGACCGAACCGGATCGTCCTGCAGGGCTTGGGTGTTGTCGGTCGCGATGTAGCCGGGGGCGATTGCATTCACGTTCACACCCTGCCCGGCCCACTCATTGGCCAGGGCCTTCGTCAGCTGTCCGATACCACCTTTCGAGGCCGCATATCCGGGAACGGTGATGCCGCCCTGAAACGTCAGCAGCGATGCGGTGAAGATGATCTTCCCCGAGCCGCGCGCCAGCATGTCCTTGCCGATCTCGCGGGACAGAACAAACTGCGAGGACAGGTTGACCTCAATCACTTCGTCCCACCAGTCATCCGGATGTTCGGCAGCAGGTTTGCGTTTGATCGTACCGGCATTGTTGACAAGGATATCAGGAGTTTGTCCGTCGGCTCTCAACTGATCAATGAACCCATGCAACGCGGAGCGGTCCGAGAAGTCGCATTGGTAAGCCCGGAAACTGCGCACCATCGCCGTGACGGCTTTTTCGACCTCTGACCCGGACAGTTCAAGCGAGGCCGACACTCCGATGATATCAGCTCCGGCCGATGCCAATGCCTCGGCCATACCGCGCCCGATGCCGCGTTTGCACCCGGTCACAAGGGCCGTTTTTCCCGTCAGGTCGAAACTTTGCAAAACACTCATGAACGCGGTCCTACTTCGATCAGGCTTTTCATTGCGGTTGGGCTGCGATCCAGTGCTTCGAACGCGGCCTGAATGTCTGCCAGAGGGCTGACGTCAGTGATCACGACATCCGCGTCCACTCCGCCCGAGGCGACAACTGCGATCGCCTTATCGTAATCCTCCGGCTCATAGACCCGAGCACCGATCAGTTGCAGCTCTCGCCAGAAGAATTGGAACAGGTCGATATGGGGCTTTTGAGCATGGATCGCGACCATCACGATCCGGGCCCGCGTCGCGGCAACGGCGGTCATCGCATCAACACCGGGCTGCGTTCCCGATACCTCAAAAACCACATCCGCCCCTTTGTCGCCCGTGCGCGCGTTGATTGTGGACACCAGATCGGTCTCGGTTGGGTTGATCGTATCAAAGCCAAGTTTTTCTGCGATCGCCAGACGGTTCGGATTCACTTCGGAAATCACGACGTTTCCGCCCGCGTCCCGCGCAACCATAGCAACCAGGATGCCGATCGGGCCACCGCCGATGACGACGACGTCCTCGCCAGGCTGCAGTCCAGACAGCCGCACATCGTGGCAAGCAACGGCGACCGGCTCGATCAGCGCCGCGTGATCCATGCGCAAGTCATCCGGTAGAACGTGCAAGGTGTGGGCCGGAACGGTCCAGATCTCTTGCATGGCACCATCGGTATCGAGGCCGAGAAACTTGAGGTTCTGGCAGATATGCTGATGCCCCCGTTTGCAGGCCGGGCATTCGCCGCAGTGATCAAGCGGTCGGACCACGACCTTCTGGCCGGGTTTTACAGTATCGACGCCCGCGCCCACCGCTTCGACGACACCGGACATCTCGTGCCCGATTACCCGGTTCAGGCCGACACGGGCATCCATGTTGCCGTGGTAGACATGCATATCCGTCCCGCATATCCCGCAATACGCAACGCGAATGGCGGCCTCGCCAGCGCCCGGAGCCGTCGCCTGGGCCTGTTCCACGGCAAAGCTCTTGTTGCCCCTGTAGTACGCCGCAGAGATCGTCTGGGTCGTCATGTATGCATCTCCCTGTGTTCCGCATTCAGTTTGTCCCAGTCGAATTCCACTCCGGTCCCCGGCGTATCCGGGGCCACGGCCAGGCAGTCTTCCACGACAAGCGGACGGGTCGTGTACTGGTCTATCGGGAATGAGTGTACTTCCAGCCAACCCGAATTGGGTTGCGCCGAAACAAGGCTGACGTGCAGCTCCTGCATACCATGGCTACAAACCGGAATGCCGTGCTGGGCGCTTAGCGCGGCCACGCGCAACCAGCCGGTAATGCCGCCACAGTTTGAGGCATCGGGCTGGATGAAACTCAGCTTGGCGTCATCGAAGGCATACTCGAATTCGTGAATCGTGTGCAGGTTTTCACCCATGGCAAGGGGAACGCCCGTGGCTTCGGCAATTCGGCCATAGCCTTTGTAATCGTCTGGAATTGTCGGCTCCTCGAACCACAGGATATCGCAGTCGGCGAACCCCTGGGCGGCCTCGATGGCCTGCTCGACGCTCATGGAGTAATTCGCGTCGACCATGAAGAACCGATCCGGCCCCAGTCTCTCGCGCACTGCCCGGGCACGTGCAAGATCGTCGGCAAGATCCGGTTGCCCAACCTTGATCTTGACCGCGTTGAACCCACGCGCAAGGTAGCCTTCGGTCTGGCGCAGCAGTTTCTCCAACGAGAAATTCAGGTCGATCCCGCCGGCGTAGGCCTTGCACCGTTTGGATGCTCCGCCTGCCATTTGCCACAGCGGTGCATTCTGCGCTCTGCCACGAATGTCCCAAAGGGCAATATCCACGGCGGAGATGGCGAACGAGGCTATCCCACCCCGTGCGACGTAGTGCACGTGCCACTGCATGGCATCGTACAGGCTTTCGATCTGTTCCGCGTCTTGTCCTACAAGGAACGGTGCCAGATCATGCTGGATCATCGCCAAGATGGCATGACCGCCCTTGCCGCCCGTATAGGTATACCCAACCCCCTCGACCCCATCCGTCGTTTGAATGGTGACGGTGATCAATTGAAAGAACGTGTGATCCCCGTGTTTGGCATCGACCAGGACTTCGGCGAGCGGGACGTTGAACAGCCGCGCTGAAACACTTTCTATGCGATTCACGAACCCAAGACCTTCTGCTGCCTGGCAATAACCCGAGACTGTAAAAGGATGACCGCAAAAAGAAAGCCTCCACGTATAACCATCTGCCAATAGGCGCTGAAACTGATGGTGCCCTGACCGTTTTCAAAGTTCAGAACGTTGAACACCAGACCCAGCAAAAGCGCTCCGGCCACGGTTGCAGGGATCGACCCCATCCCACCTGTCAACAAGGTGCCGCCCACAACGACGGACGCGATGGCCGACAATTCCCATCCGATGCCCTCAAGGGGTTGTCCTGCTCCAAAACCCGAGGCCAGAAAGACGCCAGCCAGCCCGGCACAGCCACCCGAAAGCAGGTAGACGAAAGCCTTGGCGCGGTTCACCTTCAGACCCATGAGGTTCGAGGCATCCTCGCTGCCACCGATCGCCAAGACGGTCCGCCCGATGGTTGTTCTTTCCAGCACCAGCCAAAGTGCCAGCGTCAGTCCGGCCACGATGACGATTGCCCATGGAAACAGGCCGAACGCCTGCCCCATGCCAAGCTTGGTGAAGTTCGACCCCCAATCGACCGAAATTGTCTGGGCGCCCGAAATCACCAATGCGCCGCCTTTTGCGGCCAGCATGGTGGCCAGCGTGGCGATGAAAGGCGGGATGCGAAGGACGATGATGCAAAAGGCGTTGATCGCTCCGAAACCAATCCCGGCAAGCACGGCCCCCGGCAGGGCAACCTGAATCCCGTATGGGCTGAGATAAGCCGCAACGACCGACGTAAAGGCCGCCACGGATCCAACCGACAGATCAATCCCGCCGGTCATGATCACGAAGCACATGCCCAGCGCAATCGCGATGAACATCGCGTTGTAGTTCAGGAAAGACGAGAAGTTGTAGGCGCTGCCAAAGTTGTCATAGCGCATCAGCCCGAACAGAATCAAAGCCAGCAGTGCGATCCACACCGTCACCGAGGCCGAATTGCGCCGAAGGTACTTTCGCAGGTCAAAAGCCGTTTCATCCAACATCGATCAAGCCCTCCGGAACTGCTGGACCCAAACGGCCAGGATTATGATGACGGCTTTGGCGATCAGTGCAACTTCGTCCTCTACCCCGTTGGCCAACAATGTATATTTGACCAGCTGGATGATCACGGCACCCAGAATTGCGCCAAAGATCGGCGCCCGCCCGCCTTGCAAAAGAGCCCCGCCAACGACAGCGGCCGCGATGGCATCAAGCTCCATCAGATTGCCGTTGCGCGCGGCGTCCGAGGCCGAGTTGATCGCAACCACGATCAGACCGGCCAGGCCTGCAAGCACCGCGCAGATGACATAGGCCCCGATCTTGACCCGCCGGACGGGACCACCCGCCAGATAGGCCGCACGTTCATTGCCGCCGATCGCCAGCAGGTAGCGGCCCCAAGTGGTTCTGGTGATCACCCAAAACAGCACACAGGCAATCGCCAGCGCCAGCCACCCCTGGAACGGCAAGCCAAGCACCTTGCCGGTTCCAAGATAACTGAATGAAGGGTTGGAAAATGTCTGCAGGTTCCCGTTCGTCAAGACTTGGGCAATACCCCGACCAGAGATGAAGAGAATGAGCGTCGCAACGATGGGCTGCACGTTCAACACAGCAACCATCACGCCGTTGAATACCCCGCATAAACCCGCGACGAACAGCGGCAGGACAATGGCCAAAGTGACGCCAAGCATCGGATTGGCGGCGCCCAGATCCGACAGAAAGATCAGCGGAGCCAGCGCCCCGGCCAAAGCCATGACCGCGCCAACCGACAGATCGATCCCACCCGTGGCGATGACAAGCGTCATACCCATGGCCACGATGGCGATCGTGGCAACCTGACTGATATTCACGAACAGGGTCTGCAGCTGCAGGAAATTTGGGGTGAAAAACGCATTGAACACCAGCAGGGCGACCAACGCGGCGATGCCGCCATGAAAGCGGAAGGGCATCGATGCGACCCGTTGCGGCAACTTCATCGCGCGGTCCATGAACCAGTTCCTTCTTCATGATGCGCAAGCGCGCGCACCAGTATATTCTCGGTAATCCCGGGGTTGGTCAGTTCCTTGACCGAGCGCCCCTCGTGCATGACCACGATGCGGTCAGCGCCTTCCACCAGTTCTTCGAATTCCGAACTGATGAGGACAACGCCGAACCCCTTTTCGACATAAGACCGAATGAAAGATTGGATCTCTCGCTTGGCGCCGACATCCACGCCTCGGGTCGGCTCGTCGAGTATCAGGATGTCGGGCTGTGTCGCCAGCCAACGGGCAAGAAGCACCTTCTGCTGGTTGCCGCCGGACAACTCGCGAATGGGTTGGTCCATATGCGCCGCCTTGATACCCAGGTCGTCGATGAAGGCCTGAACGATCTCGCGCTCGCGGGCAAAGTCGATCTGACCACGGCTGGCCAGTTTCGGCAGCAGGGCCAGCGTCATGTTCTCGCGCACGGACATGTCAGGAATGATCCCTTCGGCCTTGCGATCTTCGGTCAGAAAGCCGACCCCGTTTGCGATCGCGTCACCCGGTCCGGACGGTTGCCCGACCGCACCGTGCAGCTCGATTGCGCCGCTGCGTGCACTGTCCACTCCGAACAATGCGCGCGCAGCCTCTGTCCGGCCAGAGCCCAGAAGCCCGCCCAGCCCAACGATCTCCCCGCGGTGGAGCGTGAGGTCAAAATGCGTCAGTCGCGGGCCTGTCGAGACAGAGTCGGCCCGCAAAACGATATCGCCTTTCTTGGCCTTGGCGCCGGCGAAGTCCGTAAGTCCGTCTGCTGCGATCTCGTCCTTGTTGCGGCCCAGCATGTCCGCGATCATTTCCAGTTTGGTCGTGTCCTGCACGTTGCGCGTGCTGACTGTGCGGCCGTCTCGCATCGTTGTGACCCGGTCGCAGATCTGGAACAGCTCATCGAGAAAATGCGAGACATACAGGACGGAAACGCCCTGTTTCTTTAACTCGCGCACCACACCGAACAGAACCTCGACCTCGCTGGCATCCAGTGACGAGGTGGGTTCGTCCATGATGACCAGCTTTGCGTCCAATGACACAGCCCGCGCAATCGCAACCAACTGCTGGATCGCCGTCGAGAAATTTCCCAGCGGCTCGGTCACGTCGATATCTATGCCAAAGCGCGCAAGAACCTCGCGTGCGCGCCTGTTGCCTTCGCGCCAGTCGACCAGAAAGCCAAGACGTTTGGGCTCGTACCCCATGATGATGTTCTCGGTCACTGACCGCAGCGGCACCAGGTTGAGCTCTTGATAGATCGTGGCAATTCCGGATTCCTGCGCTTCGCGCGGAGTGGAGATGCGGCTCGGCACACCCGCCAGATGCACGTCGCCGGCATCCCGGTCGTAAACTCCGGTCAAGACCTTGATCATCGTCGATTTGCCGGCACCGTTCTGACCGATCAGCGCATGAACTTCGCCCGGTGCGATCTCCAGGCTGGCCTGGCTGAGTGCCGGTACGCCGGCAAAGGACTTTTCAATTCCCGACATCGAGACGAGCGCATTCATGAGATGTCTTCCTCCGATTGCTTGCAGGCGGCGCCGACCACAGGCCAGCACCACCCACCAGGGAGAATCAATAGGCTTCGTCGATGTGATCGGCCGCGTTGTCCTTGGTAAAGATGCGATCTTCGACTTTCACCCATTCCGGGATCGCCTCGCCAGCCGCGTATTTCTTCATGACTTCACAGGCCAGTGGGCCGAAGAAGGGCGAGCTTTCGACGGTGACGCCCATCTTGCCGTCGATGATGGCTTGTAGCGCATCGCGTGTCCCGTCGATCGAAACGATGGTCACGTCCTCGCCGGGCTTGCGGCCCGCCAGTTCCAGAGCCTGGATCGCGCCGATCGCCATCTCGTCATTGTGGGCGTAGACCACGTTCACGTCGGGATGCGCCTGCAGAAGGGTTTCCATCACCTGACGACCCAGGTCGCGCGCAAAGTCCCCGGTCTGAGAGGCCACGATCTCAAAACGGTCATCCGCTGCGATCGCGTCGTCGAAGCCCTTTTTGCGGTCATTTGCAGGCGAGGACCCTGTCGTGCCTTCCAACTGGACGATGATGCCTTTGTCGCCCTCGAAATTCTCCATCAGCCATTGCGCGGCCCGGTTGCCCTGATCAATGAAGTCCGACCCCAGGAAGGCCACGAAATGTTCGCCCGGCTTGGCGACGGCTGGATCAACCGACCGGTCCACCAGAAAGGTCGGAATGCCGGCGGCACGGGCCTTCATAACGGCCGGGATCAGCGGCTTTTCTTCCCGCGGGGGCAGGAACAGGACGTCGATGCCTTGGGCGATCATGCTGTCCACATCCGCAACCTGCTTGGCCGCAGATCCGGCCGCATCCGTCGCGATAAGATCCCAGCCGCAGGCCTCGGCCGTGTCATGGAACGATTTCGTCTCGGCAATGCGCCAGGGATTGTTCGACTCCATCTGCGCAAAGCCGACCTTGTAGCGATCTTTCTGCTCAAGCGGCGGCAGATCCTGTGCCATCGCCGTGGTGCCCAACAGCGCACCTGCGACAACCGTCGAGATCAAAAGAGTTCTGCGTTTCATGGTTATTCCTCCTCCATTGGTGCGGTCGCCTCCGTTTTGACCGCGAGTTTTCAGGTCATGCCCAATTCATGTAAGTCGTCTGTTTCCTCAGATAGCCATCGAAGCCATAGGCGCCGTCTTCGCCCCCAACCCCGGACAGCCCCCAACCAGTGTGAAACCCCTGCACGGCCTCGCCATTCGAACGGTTCAGGTACAGTTCGCCGAACTTCAAACGGCTCGGGGCCTCCATCAGTCGGCGGTGCGATGCCGTAAAGAGATAGGCGGACAGCCCGAATGACGTGTCATTCGCAAAGGCTATCGCCTGATCAAAATCATCGACTCGCATGGCTGTCGCCACGGGGCCAAAGACCTCCTCCTGCATCGCGGCATTGCCGTTGTCGGAGACCTCAAGAACGGTCGGGGACATCCAGTGCCCTTTGCCGTGCGCGCCGTCCGTCAAAGGCCCACCTTCGAGATGCACCGTGGCACCCTCTGCGATGCTGCGTTGGATGATTTCGGCGACCTTGGTCACTTCGACCTTGCTGACTTTGGGCCCTAGGTCGCAGTCCTCCATCGGATCCCCGATCGACAATGCGCGGGCTGCCGACACGAATTTTTCCAAGAACTGGTCGGCAATGTCGCGATGCAGATACATACGCTCGTTGCAGGTGCAGATCTGGCCGCAATTGGCAAACCGGGCGGCAATGGCGGCCGAAACGGCGGCGTCAACATCCGCATCCTCCATCACGATGAACGGAGCCTTGCCCCCAAGCTCGAGCCGGACAACCTTGATCCGGTCGGCCGCTGTGCGAAAAATCTCTTTCCCGGCGCGCGTGCTGCCGGTCATCGTGATCAGCGACGTATCGGGGTGTTCGACCAACCGCTGCCCAACCACCGGCCCTCTCCCCGTCAGAACATTCAGAACACCGGGCGGAAACCCTACCTTGTCCGCAAGCTCGGCAACCGCAAGACCGGAAAGCGGCGTGATCTCATGTCCCAACAAAACAACGGTGTTGCCCGCGACCAGCGCTGGCCCGATTTTCCTGGCCGCCAATGCCAAGGGATAGTTCCAGGCCGTCAGCGCGACGACAACGCCGTAGGGATGGCGCCGAATCTGGATTTCTTCGGACCTGTTGTCCGAGGCCACTATGTCACCCGAAATCCGCCGGGCCTCTTCAGCTGCATGGCAAAGAAAGGTAGCGGCGGCATCCACTTCACCTCGGGCCTGCGAGATCGGCTTGCCCTGCTCGGCTGTGATCAAAGCAGCCAGACGCGCGGCGTCGACCCGGATGGCCTCGGCGAGCTTTCGGACCATTTGCGCCCGCTCGATCGCCGGGCGCGCAGACCACGCGCCAAAAGCCCTGCGGGCCGCCTCGACCGCCGCATCGGCATGCATGGCACCACCATCTGGAACCTGTGCTACGATCTCTTCATTTGCAGGGTTTTCGACATCGACCGCGTCCGCGTCAAAGTCGGCAAAGCGGCCATCGATGAACATCGAATGGCGAACGACTTGACCCAACTCCCCCACTACAGACCGCAATTTCGCCTCCCGCACTTGCTCGGCCAGACCACAATGGCGACCGCACCGCCGATCAAAACACTAATAATATTATTTCGTCAACACTAATATTAATTATCACTTACTAATATTAGTTGCGCACCCTCCGCATAGTCGATAAAAAGGATGCGAACAAAAAGGTTGAGCGATGAACGATCAAGCGAACAAAGCCGGGCAGCACAGGGGTGTAGGACGAGTCGCGGGCCGGCAGCGCGTGACGATGCACGACATTGCGCGCGTCGCCGGGTGTTCGCAGACGACAGTATCGCTGGTTCTCAACAAGAATGATTCCGTCAAGATCTCCGAGGATACCAAGCAACGGGTCCTGGATGCCGCCAACACGCTTGGATACGCCATGCCCTCTCAACTCAGGAAACCCCAGGACAGCGCGCGCCGGCCCGCGGCGCTGGACGGAACCATAGCTTTCGTCGTGGATGATCTGGCGTCGAGCCCCGAGATGGTGAACGCGTTCAACGGGGTGAAACAGGCCGTTCGGGACACCGGAAACCTTGTGTTGCTGGCCGAAACACAAAACGACCCCGAGGTCGAGCCCAGAACGCTGAGGTATTTCCTCGACCAACAGGTTGCAGGCATCATCTACGCGACCGTTTTTACGCGGCGGGTGGTCGTGCCGGAGATCCTCAGGCAGACGGCCACTCCGGTTCTGCTGTTGAACTGCTTTTGCGACGACCTCTCTTTTCCTGCGGTGATCCCCGGCGAAGTCGCTGCCGGACATACGGCGACCAACGCCCTGATCAAGGCCGGGCACAAACGAATTGCCACCATCACCGGCGAGCCGTTCATGGAATGCGCCGCCGGGCGTACGACCGGGTACAGAAACGCCCTGGCTTCCGCCGACATCCCATTTGACGAGGATTTGGTCATCGAGGGCAACTGGCTGCCCAGCGCAGGCTACGCCGCCACGCGGGAATTGATGGACCTGCCCTCTCCGCCAACCGCCATTTTCTGCCAGAATGACCGCATGGCCATCGGCTGCTATGAGGCTCTCAAGGAACTTGGCCTGTCCATCCCCGAGGACATTTCAGTCATCGGATTTGACGATGACGAAACCGCGCGGCACCTGTCGCCGCCCCTGACGTCGATGATCCTTCCCACCCGGGCGATGGGACGCTGGGTCGTTGAACAGCTGTTCCATGGACCGACGGACGGTCAGCGGCATCCACTCGTGAAGCTGGAATGCGAACTGGTCGAGCGCGACTCGATCAGCGAGCCCAAACGCCGGACCTGAAGGCGAAATCATGACGGAAACCTTCGATCACATCGTCATCGGCGGCGGCTCGGCCGGCGCCGCGGCAGCAGCGCGGCTGGTCAACAAAGGCAAGTGCAGGGTTCTGGTGCTGGAGGCGGGGCATTCGCATCGCCATCCACTGCTGGACATGCCGCCGGGTATCTTCAAGATGATCAACGGGTCCAAGTTCATGACCTACCACCAGACCGAACCGCAGGACCACCTGGACGGCCGCGTGCATGACATTCCGCAGGCCAACGTGCTGGGCGGCGGGTCGTCGGTGAATGCGCAGGTCTATATGCGCGGTCGGCCTTCCGACTATGACGCATGGAACGACCTGCTGAGACAGACCAACGACGGGGTCGGCTGGGGATGGGATGATGTGCTGCCTTATTTCCGCAGGATGGAAGGCAACAACAGGCTTCACAACGACCTGCATGGCAGCGACGGTCCGGTGCAGGTCTCGGATCCGGGGCATATCGACGACATGTCCCGTTGGTTCGTTCAGTCGGTGCAGGCCCTTGGCGAACCATTCAACACGGACTTCAACGGCGCATCGCAGCGCGGCGTCGGGTTCTATCAGTTCACCAATCGCGCCGGAAAGCGCAGCTCGTCAGCTTACGCTTTCCTCGCTCCACTTGAGGCGAACCCGAATTTGACCATCCAGCTGGGCGCAAAAGTCAGCAAAATCATCATCGAAAGCGACCGGGCCGTCGGCGTGCAGTATCGAGACAAACGCGGGTCCCACACCGTCCGATGTGATGGTGAGGTTGTGCTTGCGGCTGGCGCCCTCGTCACGCCGAAAATTCTAATGCTGTCGGGTATCGGACCGGATGCACATCTTGCTGAACACGATATTCCCGTGGTCTGCCCATTGCCCGGGGTCGGCCAAAACCTGATCGACCACCCCGAAGTTCCGATCACCGCCTTTGCCAACGGCCCTTACGGATATTTCAAACAAGGTGAGGGCTGGCGGATGCTGCGCAACGGCATTCAGTTCAAGCTATTCGGCAGCGGCCCGGTGACTTCGGCCGGGGTAGAAGCCGGCGCGTTCGTCAATCCGTCGAACCCTGCTGGAGAACCGACCATTCAGGCCTTTTGCGTTCCCATCGTCTATCTGGATCGCGATGCGCTGGACGAGGTGCAGGATGACTTTGGCCTGACCGTCACGACTGTCGTGGTCAAACCGAAATCACGCGGAGAGGTTCGGCTTCGCTCGGCAGACCCCGACGCCATGCCAGTAGTTTCGCCGAATCTTCTGAAGCATGAAGACGACATGCAGGAGATGATCCTGGGGCAGCGTTTCTTTCGTCGAGCATTCACCTCGGGCCCGCTTGCACAAAGGATCCGCGAAATCGTGATTCCGACGGCGGACGACGACCAGACGCTGCGAGCACATTGCAAACGGTTCGTGAAAACCAACTATCACCCGGCGGGCACGGCCAGAATGGGCCGGGACGGTGATGGAATGGCCGTGTTGGACCCCAGAATGCGCGTGCGCGGAATCGAGGGCTTGCGGGTGTGCGACATGTCCGCCGTGCCGGACATCAACGCCGGCAACACAAACGCACCCGCCATGATGCTGGGCGAACGATGCGCCGACCTGATCCTTGGCATTGGATCAGCACGTGAGGACCGCAATTCCTAGCCCAAGCTGCGGGGCCGCTGTCGGTTGATCCGACTTCCGGCGCAATGATATGCCCCCCCCTGCCCGACCCGTTTCGCCGAAAAACAGGTTACCCGGCCTCATGGGGTCAAGGTAATCGCGGGCCATGGCAAGCGCGTTCGCGGAATGCGCCTTACAGAAAGTCGTCCCGCCTGGGCGTGAAACAGTCGATCAACTCTCCAGCCGCCAGGCAAACACAACCATGGCTAACGCCGGACGGAATGATCAGGCTGTCACCGGGCCCCAGCTCTCGCTCCTGATCTCCGATGACGAAATTGAACCGCCCGGACCGCACAAATGTCGACTGCACATGCGGGTGGTCGTGCAGCGCGCCTTCGGCACCTTTCTCAAAGCGGAAGGACACCATCATGAGGTCTTCGTGATCTGCCAAAACCTGGCGCGAGACGCCCGGCGCGGGCGACACAATCGGATAGCTTTTTGTCATGATGCAGTGTCCTCGGTCAGGCGGCGGCGTTCATTTCACTCGAAATACTCGGCATGTTTCGCGTGAACCTCCTCGATGGTCTTGTCGATACGGCCCAGATGACGGCGAATGGTTTCGCTCGCCACCGCCTCGTCGCGGTCTGCAAGCGCCTTGGCCAGCGCCACATGATCCCGAACCAGAGTTTCGGCCTCGCTCTCGCGCCCAAGGCTCAGAACGCACAGGCGGTCGATCTTTCTTTTGCATTCCTGAATCGTGTCGAAGGCCAGCGGGTTGCCGCTCAGCTCGCAAATCAACCGGTGAAAGTCGTAGTCGAGTTGATGAAACTCTTCGGCCTCTTTCCTTGAAACCACGTCTTTCTGCCGCTTGAGGTTGTCTTCCAGCAACTTCGAGTACTCGGGCCTCCAGACCTGGCATGCAGCGCGCACCACCTCCAACTCGACGGCCAGGCGAACAAAGCGTGCATGACCGATCCGTTCCATTGAAAAGCTGCGGACCCGAGTGGCTTTCTGAGGACGGATCAGCAGCAAATCCTGCGCCTCGAGCCTGTTGAAAGCATCGCGGACCGGCTGCCTGGACACCTCAAACTTCTTTGCGATGTCTGCTTCGGACAGTTTCGTCCCCGGCAGAATTTCAAGCGAAACGATCGCCTCGTACAGGCTCTCATAAACGATGTCAGTGGTTGTGCGCCGCTCGATCTTGTCCGTAATACTTTGCATTTCTTGCCTTTTTTCTGCGCATGACCAACTCGGGTGGTTTTCCGTGGCTCGAGGCCCCTCCCTCGATACTCCTCAATGTAACTCCAGCCAATTATTTTGGCACGCGCCGTGCGATGCCCTTTGTGACCCTCAAACAAAGTTGTTGACAATACTAGTATCCTAGTCGACTAAAATACGCAACACTGCTTCATGCCCGTTCGAACTCAAATATCGGAACGGGCGTGCCGGCAGGCTGACAGGGGATCCAAAGGGACAAGAGAATGACCGAATTGAACGCTGAACAGATTGGCCTGAACCGGGACCTTGCAGGGAAGGTTGCGATCGTGACCGGCGGCGGACGGGACATCGGCCGTGCCTGCGTTCTGAAACTGGCCGAGGCCGGAGCATCGGTCGCAATCAACTATCACAGCTCATCCACGGGTGCAGAGTCTGCGGTCCAGGAGATTACGGCTGCCGGCGGTCAGGCGATTGCCGTACAGGGCGACATGACGTCAGGCGCGGATGTGGACAGGCTGGTCTCAGAAACGATTGCCGCCTTCGGGCCCCGGATCGACATTCTTGTCCATGTGACCGGAGGGTTGGTGGCCCGAAAGACCCTGTCTGAGATGGACATGGACCATTGGCGTTACGTTATGGACCTGAACACCACTTCTTTTGCCCGCGCCGTTCAGTCGGTGTTGCCGCACATGAAAAAAGGCGGCGCGATCGTCGGGTTCGCCAGTCAGGCGGGTCGTGACGGGGGTGGTCCCGGCGCGGTTGCCTATGCGGCCTCGAAGGGGGCGGTCATGACGATGACACGTGGGCTGGCCAAGGAACTGGGGCCCGAGATCCGGATCAATTCGGTTTGCCCGGGCATGATCGACACAGACTTCCACAATGTCTTCACCAAGACCGAAGTCCGCACCAACGTGGCCAGCGCCACACCGCTGAAACGCGAAGGCACGTCCGAGGATGTGGCAAACCTCGTCGCGTTTCTGGCCTCGGACGCCGCCGCTTTCATTACGGGCGCGAACATCGACATCAACGGAGGCCTGCTCTTTTCATAGCCGGCTCCGACCGATCACCAAAAACATCTGTCTGCTTCTAGGGAGGAAAGCATGAACACCAAACTTACAAAAACACTGATCGGCGCCGCAGCCATGGTCGTCATGACCGGCAGCGCATCTTTGGCCGAGGATTGGCGCGGGTGGAACATCCACGCAGACGGCTACCCGAATACTGTCGCGATGGACAAATTCGCCGAACTGGTCACCGAAAAGACTGGCGGTGAAATCAACCTGCAAATGTTCCACGGCGGCACATTGGGCAGCCAGCCCGATGCGGTCGAACAGGTCCGCGCTGGCGCCTTGGAGGTCGGAAATTTCAACCTGGGTCCGATTGGCCCGATTGTCGCCGAGGCAAATGTCGTTTCATTGCCCTTCATCTTCAAGGACGTCCCACACATGTTCCGCGTTCTGGACAGCGAGGGCGGTGCCGCGATCGCGGCCGGTATGGCAGCCAAGGGATTGACCCCGCTTGCCTGGTATGACGCCGGCGCCCGATCCTTCTACAACGGGACCAAGCCGATCAATACCCCGGCCGATGTCCAGGGCATGAAAGTGCGGGTCATGAACAACGATCTGTTCACCGGCATGATTGCCGAACTTGGCGGCAACCCCTCGCCCATGGCCTTCGCCGAGGTTTATCAGGCCCTGAAGACCGGGGTCGTCGATGGCGCCGAGAACAACTGGCCGTCCTACGAGTCGACCGGCCATTTCGAGGTTGCCGGCTATTACTCGCTGTCCCAGCACCTGATCATCCCTGAATGCGTGTGCGTCAACACCGACAAATTCAACGCCTTGTCGCCCGAACTGCAGGCCGCAGTCAGAGAGGCGGCGCAAGAGTCCGCCGAGTTGCAGCGGCAATTGTGGGCTGAGCGTGAAGCGGCCAGCCGCGCGGCGGTCGAGGCTGCGGGTGTGGTAGTGAACGAAGTGGCCGACAAAGCGCCGTTCCAGGCCGCTATGGCCCCGGTCTACGAGGCCTATTTCGCAACCAACCCTGACCTCCGCCCGTTGGTTGAAACCATCCAGGCGACCGAGTGATCGGACCGTATCGGATCTGATACCGTCCGGCCCTGCCAATGCGGGGCCGGACATCTGATCAAGAGTTTCAGGCTTATGAGCAATACATCTACGCCCCCGTCCTCAGTGCGCACTATGGTCAGGATCCTCGACCGCATCGCCGATGCATGCCGGATCGTGACCGGTGTCGCGCTGGTCGTGGTCACCATCATATTCGGCTGGCTCGTCTTCGGCCGCTACGTCCTGAACGCAACGCCAACGTGGGTCGAGCAGGTCGCCCTGTTGCTGGTCATGACGATCGCGTTCATCGGCGCGGCGGTTGGTGTGCACGACAACACGCATTTGTCCGTGTCCCTCGTGCGCTCGGCCGTTCCGCGGCGAGTCAGGACGGCTCTGGTCGTTTGCACGGATATGATCATGGCCGGATTCGGTGCTCTGATGCTGGTGTTCGGGGCGCGGCTTACGATGTTCAAATGGGGGTCGCTCATCCCCTTGATCCAGGTTCCCGAAGGCTTGCGGTCATTGCCCCTGACCATTGGCGGGGGCCTTATCCTTGTGTTTTCCGTTGGTCACCTGATCCGCCTCTGCGTCGGTTTTGACGAGCGAAAAGACAGCATCGAATAGAGGCGGATCATGGGAATTCTTCTTTTGCTTGGCGTCTTCGCCCTGTGTGTACTGATCGGAACACCTGTGGCCTTCGCCTTGGGCATTGCCGCCATCTCGGCCTTCTGGTTCGAAGGTTTGCCGCTGATGATCGGGTTCCAGCGGATCATCTCGGGCATCAACGTTTTCTCGTTGATGGCAATCCCGTTTTTCATCTTCGCCGGTGAACTGATGTTCCACGGCGGGATCGCCATGCGTCTGGTGCGGTTCGCGTCAGCCGCGGTCGGCGCCGTTCGTGGGGGCTTGGGCATCGTGAATGTGTTTTCGTCGATGTTGTTTGGTGGAATTTCGGGATCGGCCATCGCCGATATATCTGCCCTCGGCTCCATTCTTGTTCCCGTGATGAAAGAGAAAGGCTACGACGCGGATTATGCGGTCAATGTGACGGTCACGTCGTCGATCGCAGGGATCATCATCCCTCCCAGCCACAACATGATCATCTTCGCCATTGCAGCGGGGGGCGGCATTTCGATCTCGAAGCTTTTCCTTGCGGGCGTAGTTCCGGGCGTGTTGATGTGCCTCTGCCTTGCCGTCGCCGCGTATCTTGTTGCGGTGCGCCGAGGGTATCAGGCCGAAACCTTTCCGGGCTGGAAGGCTCTGGTCATCAGCTTTCTCAGCGCGATCCCCGGGCTGCTGACTGCCGTGATCATCGTCGGAGGTGTCCTGTCAGGCATCTTCACGGTCACTGAATCGGGGGCGTTCGGCGCAATCTATGCCTTTGTCGTCACGCTCGTGGTCTACCGGAGTATCACTTGGGACAAGTTCTGCATCGCGGTTGCGTCGGCCGTACGCACGACGGCCATGGTCATGATCCTGATCGCCTGCGCGGGTGCCTTTGCCTATATGCTGACCTTCTACAGAGTGCCGGACAAAACGGTGGATCTTCTGACAGGCCTGACGGAAAACCCGATCCTTATCCTGCTGATGATCAATGCGGTCTTGTTGCTTCTGGGCATGATCATGGACATGGCGGCCCTGATCCTGATCTGCACGCCGATCTTCCTGCCGGTTGCCAACAGCCTTGGCATTGATCCCCTGCAGTTCGGAATGATCTTGCTGGTGAATCTGGGCCTGGGACTGTGCACCCCTCCGGTTGGCTCCTGCCTGTTTGTCGGCTGCGCCGTTGGCAAACTGCCGATGGAAAAGGCGGTTCGGACGATATGGCCCTTTTACCTGGCAATTCTGGTCGCTCTGATGCTGATCACCTTTGTGCCCGCGATCTCGCTGACCCTGCCAGGGTTGCTTGGTTAGAAGCGGCGAGCAGGCAAAAATTCGGGCGCAACCTGTGTAAGGTTGCGCCCATTTCCAACTCTGGCGGCAACGGAAGAAACACCTGCGGTCGGCGCCGGAAGCCAAGCGTCAAAGGCGCCGCCACACAGTGATTACCCGCACAAACGCCGTTGGATCCCTGCTTTATGCGTCCCTGACCACATTATGCTCGGGCATCGCGCCAGGAACGGTAACGTTTCGTCCATCGCTTCGCCCGCATCTGATTTCGCATCAGCGCGAGAAACGCCGAGTGCGGTACTTTCGGTGGCTTGCCATTTGCCAGTCGTTCAAGTTGGAAATACGCCAGAACCATCGAGGCGAACCCGGCCAGCCTTTTGTTTTTCCAGGACACTTCCGGGATATTGACCGACTCTGATTTGCCATTCCGCCAGTTTTCGACAAGATCAGGTTCGAAGGCCATCGCGCGGGCCACCCCCAGAACCGAGACGCCAATCCCGCCCCGGTTGTTGGCCAATGCATCCTCGGCAACAGCCCGAGAGCGAATGCCGCCGGTCACCATGATCGGCATTTTCGCGTCAGCAGCGATCTCCCGCGCGAAGTCTACAAAATAGGCTTCGCGCCGGGCCGTGCTGGAGCCATCCTCCTGCCTGCCCTGCATGGCCGGACTCTCATAGGAACCGCCGGACAATTCGACCAGATCAATAGCCATATCGCCAAGTTGGTTGACCACCCATTTGGCATCATCCTGCCCAAATCCACCTTTCTGAAAATCAGCCGAGTTCAGCTTCACCGAAACGGTAAAACTCCTAGATACGCTGGCCCGGATCGCGCGAACGACCTCAAAAAGGAAGCGCGCCCTATTCTCCAAAGAGCCGCCCCAATGGTCGGTACGGCGATTGGTCAAGGGCGATAGAAACTGGCTGATAAGATAGCCGTGGGCGGCATGTATCTGAACGCCGTCAAATCCTGCTTCTTCGGCCAACGCGGCTGTTCGAGCAAAACGGGCAATCAGGTCTTGAATTTCGGCCTCGGTCAGGGCCCGCGGCGGGTTGAAATTTTTGGACATACCGGGGATCTCGACCGGAACGTCGGACGCCGACACCGTTTCTTCTCCCAGGCTCGCCAGGACCTGACGACCGGGATGATTGATCTGCATCCAGATTGCTCCGCCGCGCATCTGCCCTGCCTCGGCCCATTCCCGGAAAGGCGCAAGATCAGTTCCGTCTTCCAGAACCACGCTGGCGGGGCCGGACAGCGCATCAGCCGAGACCATTACATTTCCAGTGATCAACAGGCCCGCGCCGCCCGCGGCCCAGCGGCGGAAAAGCCGGTGAATTTTCTCGTCTGGCACCTGCCCGAAAGCCGCCAGACTTTCTTCCATTGCAGCTTTTGCCAGACGGTTTCTGAGAACCGCGCCATTTGGCAATGTGAGCGGTTCGAACAGCGGTGAAACAGTCATTTTGGGATCCTTTTCTTCTCGATCCCAGGTGATATAAACCTTCGACAATGGTTGAAGGTCAAGGGCATGAAGATCGGAAAATTGGCAGAAGCCACGGGCGTGTCAGCGTCAAGCATTCGGTTCTACGAAAAACACGGCCTAATCCCACCGCCCGAGCGTCTGGAGAACGGTTATCGCGACTATCCCGACGCAATGATTTCTCGTATCAAAACCATCGCAATGAGCAAGTCGCTTGGCTTTTCTCTGTCGGAAATCAAGCGCTTCCTTCCGGAAGACCCGGAAAACACTATCCCGCGGCCCGAGGTGATCGCGAACCTAAAAAGCAAGTTGGCCGATGTGGATCAAAAGATCAAAGACCTGCACGGGATTCGCCGCGACCTGGACCAGATGATCGCCTATCTGAGTGACCCTGAGTCAAATGGCTGCTGAGGGTCTGGCAGCCTGAAACCTGCGCCCTGCGGGAGCACAAGACTTCGCTCCTCAGGCTTCGTATGCCGGAAGCTTTGACAGGGCGACCTTCAGCGCATCGCCCCACCCTTCGGATATGGTCCGAAAGTACTGATCGTCAGGCTCGAACCTTGAACGCGTGCCGGCCGTAAGGCTGTCTTCCTCATAAAGCAGCAGATCAAGCGGTGCACCGACGGACAAATTGGCCTTGATCGTTGAATCGAAACTGACCAGCAACAGCTTTACCGTTTCGGAAAAGCTCATGTCCGGATCAAACGCACGTACCAGTATGGGGCGGCCGTACTTCGTCTCACCGATCTGAAAGAACGGGGTATCCTCACCGGCCTCGATGAAATTGCCCTCGGGATAGATCAGAAACAGGCGCGACGGGCCGCCTTTGATCTGCCCCCCCAGGATCAGGGTCGCGTGAAAGGCGCTGTCTGCCTGTTGGCCCGCTCGGGAATGCCCCTCGATGACGTCGTTCAGCGTCGCCGCAACCAATTGGGCGACCTGAAACATCGTCGGCGCCTCAAGGATCGACGGCGACCGGTCTTCCGGTGCTTTTGTACGTTCTTCCAGCAGGCTTATGGTGGCTTGGGTGGTCGCCAAGTTGCCAGCCGTCAACAAGGTGATTGAACGGTCGCCTTCGACGGTCCAATTGAACATCTTGTTGAAGGTGGACACGTTGTCGACACCTGCATTCGTGCGCGTGTCCGACATGAAAACCAGTCCGCGGTTCAGCCGCATGCCCACAGCATAGGTCATCAGGTTCTCCGTTACTGCTGTGCGACCTGCAATTGAACCGTCAACTGCTCGCCCGCTGCCCCAATTCTGTTTCCTATTACCGGGGCCGCCTGGGCATAGTCCAGACCGGTTGCGACACGCACGTATCTGTCATCGGGTGAAATCCCGTTGGACACGTCGAATCCAACCCAGCCAAGCCCGTCCAAATGAACCTCGGCCCACGCGTGAGTGGCATCCTGCAATTCGGTTTCGTTCATCATCAGGTAACCCGAGACGTAGCGGGCCGGCACGCCGATCTTTCGCGCGCAAGTGATGAACACATGCGCGTGGTCCTGACACACGCCGCGCCCGGCCTTGAGAGCGTCTTCTGCGCTCCAGTCCGGGTGCGAGCCTCCCACTTCGTAGGAGACCTGAGCCCGAACTCTTTCGGACAGGGCATGCATCCGCTCAAGCGGCTCACCATCCGGCAAAGCGGCGATCACGTCTGCAACACCCTTGCCCGGCGTTGTCAAAGGCGTGCTCCGCTGAAAAAGCCACAACGGCGTCGAGCCCTCGTGACGTCCCAACACACCATGCGTGTCTTCAACCTCGACAACACCTTCGGAGATCAATGAGATGCTTTGGGTATTCGCTTCGAAACTGATCAGTTCCACCGTGTTGCGATGGTAGTCCTCAAAGCTCAGCTCCTTGCGCCCCCCGGTCACTTCGGTGCTCCAAGAGAAGATATTCTGATTGCGGAAGGATTTGGGTGTTTTTCTCAGCTGCTGCAGGCCAAAGGGAACCGGCGCGTCGAAATCGTATCGTGTCTCGTGGCGAATATGCAGTTTCATTGGTCACTCATAGAACCGGTAGTCAACTTCAATCTGGCGGCTCAAGTCTCCGAGATCCTTCAAAAAATCCTGAATGTACTCGTGCAGCCCAAGGTCAAAGATATCGGAAATCTGCCGGTCGAGGTACTTCTCGGACAGCGCATTGGCCGCCGTAACCGACGGCCCCGCAAAGCCATAGTCTTTGCTGAGATAAGAAAGGTTCTCTTGGATTTTCCTGCAGCAGAAATGCAGGCTGCGAGGCATCCGCTGATCGAGGATCAGAAACTGCGCAATTTCCGACGGCCGGGTATTCTGGCCGTGGGTCATGCGATAGCCACCCCCCGCCCCCACGGACCGCAGAATGCTTTCCCATTGGATGTTGTCCAGTGACGAGCCGACCGAAAAGGCCGTCGGCAGAAGAACATAGTACTTCACGTCCAGGATGCGCCCGGTATTGTCGGCCCGCTCGACAAAGGTGCCGATCCGGGTGAAATCAAAAATATCGTTGCGCAGCATGGTCCCTAGCGTCGCACCACGAACCAGAGCCGCCTGTTGACGAATAAGCTCCAGCGTCCCCGGCAGGTCTCTCTCGTTCACGCGGCGCTTCATGGCTTGATCAATCTGCATCCACGTGGCGTTCACCGCGCTCCAGACATCATGGGTCAATGCGGTTCGAACAAGGCGCGCGTTGTCTCGCGCCAGCTTGATGACCGACTTGATCGAGGATGGATTGTCGGCATCTCGCAACATCCAATCCACGGCATTGTCTTTTGAAATCTCATCATATTTGGCGCTGTATCCACCGAAAACGCCGGCTGTTTTCAGAACCGAGCCCCATTCCGCATCGGAATTCTTGGTCCGGGTCAGCGCCATCCTCTGACCTGTTTCAAGCAGTCTGGCCGTGTTTTCCGCCCTCTCAAGATACCGGGACATCCAGAACAACCCGCCAGCAGTTTTTCCCAGCATGGTCAGTCCTCCAGAACCCAGGTGTCTTTGGTCCCGCCGCCTTGGCTTGAATTCACGACCAGGGACCCTTTTTTCAGCGCAACGCGCGTCAGGCCGCCGGGGGTAATCTCGATCCCATCCGGGGACACCAGAACAAACGGCCGCAGATCGACATGCCGGGGGGCAAGTCCCGAACGGGCGAAGATCGGTACTGTCGAGAGAGACAATGTGGGCTGCGCGATATAGTTCGACGGCCGCGACTTGAGCTTGTCACGGAAGGCCGCAATCTCTTTCTTGCTGGCGGTCGGACCGATCAGCATCCCATAGCCGCCCGACCCGTGCACCTCTTTGACGACAAGATCGGACAGGTTGTCCACTACGTAGGAAAGCGACTCGGGGTCGCTGCAGCGCCACGTAGGAACGTTTTTGAGCAGGGGTTTCTCGCCCGTGTAGAACTCAACGATTTCAGGCATGTAGGAATAGATCGCCTTGTCATCGGCAATGCCCGTGCCCGGTGCGTTGGCGATCGTGATGCCCCCGGCCCGATAGACGTCCAGAATGCCGGGTACGCCCAGCGCGCTGTCCGGGTTGAAATTCAGCGGGTCCAGGAAATCGTCGTCAACCCGGCGGTAAAGAACGTCGATTGGTTTGTAACCACGCGTGGTGCGCATGCAGACGCGCCCATCGACAACCCGCAGGTCGTGGCCCTCGACCAGTTCCACGGCCATCTGATCGGCCAGAAACGCATGTTCAAAATAGGCTGAATTGTAGATCCCCGGAGTCAATACCGCGACGGTCGGCTCGCCATCCGCGCAGGCCGGCGCACTGGACGCAAGCGAGCGTCTCAGATTGCGGGGATAATCGGATACATTGCGCACATTCGTGGCGCTGAAAAGCTCGGGGAACATCTTCAGCATGGTTTCCCGGTTCTCGAGCATGTAGCTGACCCCGGACGGCGTACGGGCGTTGTCTTCCAATACAAAGAACTCGTCTGGCCCGGTACGCACCAGATCGACGCCAACCACATGGGTGTAGACCTGCCCCGGCGGTGAGACACCCAGCATCTGCGGCAGGAAGGCTTCGTTGCTGGCAATCATCTCTGCCGGAACGCGACCGGCACGCACGATTTCCTGACGGTGATAGATGTCGTGAAGAAACGCATTGATCGCCCGAACCCGCTGTTCGATGCCACGCTCCAGACGTTGCCATTCGCGTCCTGAAATCACGCGCGGAACGATGTCAAATGGGATCAAACGTTCTTCGGCCTCGGTCTTGCCGTAGACGTTGAAAGTAATCCCCGTCAGCCTGAAAACTTCTTCGGCTTCGCGCTGTTTGGCCCTCAGCCGTGAGACATCTTCCGCATTGAACCAACGTCCGATCTCTTCGTAAGGACCTCTGAGAGATCCGTCGCCGTTGAACATCTCATCAAAATACTCGCTCATACGAGAAGTGTGACGATCAATTCAAACTTTGCAAGTTGTACGGGCTTTTCCAGTTGGCGGCCTATAGATAAATGCACAGTTTTCGAGCGAACAGCAGCCCGGCCGTCGATGACGAAACTGGTTCTGGGTGCAGCGAAAATCATCGCCGTCACTCTACCGGCTTCTGGCTTCACCGACGTGCGGCCACCAAAGCAATCAGGGGCTACGGCTCCGCCAGAGAACCGGCTAAGCTCCCACCGCATCCAGCAGTGCGCTCCGGACTGCGTCTACCATTCTGGCACGGGGTGACATTGCGACACTCGCAAGACCGACGATGCGTCGGGGTCCGAACTGCTCCAGAGGAATTTTTTTGAGCTGTAAATGGTCATAAGACGCCAGACGACTGTCAGGTATGATCGAGACCCCGAGTTCAGCGGCGACCATGCTTGATATTGCCTCAAGGCTTTCAAGCTCCATGGCGTCTTTGACTTCTATACCCATCCTTTGCAACCAGGTCTCGATCTGCCTCCCCACAACCGCGTCGCGAGTGAACCGAATAAACGGCAGTGCGCCGAGAAGCTCTTCGGGAGAAAGGTCCGGAGTGTTTTCCGAGACGAGCAGGACCAGTTTCTCGGTCACGATTTCCGAGAACACCAGCGACTTCGGCAGAATATCCGGGCGTGAGATGATTGCTGCGTGAACCAGCTTGCGGTCCAGCTGCAACAGCAGCTGATTGGTCAAGCCCGGAACAATTCTGACACGCACGTCAGGATGTTCTGACTTCAGCCTTGATAACGCAGCAGGCACCAAACCCGTCAAAGTCGTTGGAACTGCACCCAAGATGATCTCGCCGGCAAGTTCCTTGTCCAATCTCACCTTGTCAGCCAGGCCATCATACGCGGCGACGACCGCCGCCGCTTCTTCAACAAGCATGAGCCCCGCACTGGTCAGTTTGGGTGTCTTGGCCGACCGGTCAAACAAGTCGAGCCCCCACATGACTTCAAGGTTCCGCATCTGATGGCTTACCGCCGACGGCGTCAGATGCTCGGCCTCGGATGCGGCGCGAAAGCTTCCATGCCGATGTATTGCGATCAAAGTTCGCAACGCTCGAATGCTCATCTCAAAGACCTCGCCACCTTCGTCCGGGTTCAGGAAAGGTGAGAGATTTTCACCGATGGATCAAATCATTATCGTTTTTGTTTACATTTTTTGATCTGTACCCTGCGAGAAACAGGCTCAATGAAACAGCGCCCCGAGGTCCCCATGGTTGCCCCAAAGTCCAACACCTACACGTCCATCGTTGCCAAGCCTTTCGCTCCGAACCTCGGCGCCGAGATCTATGGGGTCGATTTGAGCCAGCCTGTGCCCGACGACCAGTTCGCCGAAATCCGCGATGCCTTTCACACCTATCAGGTTCTGTTCTTCAAAGAGCAGAAAGAGATACCGCCTGCGCAGCACATCGAGTTTGGGAAACGCTTCGGGCCGCTCCACGCACACCCCGCAGCCCCAACGATGGAAGGATATCCGGAGATATTCGAGATCCATGCCACCAAAAATTCAAAGGTGGCCAACGGAGAGTTCTGGCACTCGGACGTGTCATGTGATGAGACGCCCCCATTGGGAACAATGCTTCAGATCCACATTGCCCCTCCTTGCGGCGGGGACACCATGTTCAGCGATATGTATGCGGCTTACGATGATCTGTCCGAACCGATCAAAAGCATGCTCGGCGGCCTGTCCGCCCTCCACAGCTCCGAGCACATATACAAGGGCCGGTACAGCGACCGGGGCCAAAAGGACGCCGATATTGATTGCCCCGAAGCAATTCATCCGATCGTCAGAACTCACCCTGAGACAGGGCGAAAATCGCTGTTCGTCAACCGAACGTTCACAACTAAGATTATCGGCTTGTCGGACAAGGAAAGTGAGGCGATCCTCAACATGCTTTTCGAGCATGCCGAACAGATCAACTATCAAATCCGGTTCCGGTGGTCGCTCAACGATATGGCGTTTTGGGACAATCGTTGCTGTATGCATCGTGCCATCTGGGACTATTGGCCCGCGGAACGAAAGGGGCGGCGTGTAACCGTGAAAGGCGACCGACCCGTCTAGTTCTGACGGGACGGGATTTCTGGGTCGAAGAAACCATTTTGGGAGCGCGAAGTGCGAGCTGCAGTCGTCAGAGAGTTCAACGAGGACCTTTCGATTGAAACGGTCCCGGACCCAACCTGCCCCGACAACGGAGTGGTCTTGGAGGTCGCCGCCTGCGGCGTGTGCCGCTCGGACTACCACGGCTGGTCCGGTGCCCACCCGAAAGTTCAAAACGGCTCCATCCTGGGGCACGAATACTGTGGCACCGTGGTCGAGGCCGGGTCCAATGCGAAACACAAAGTGGGTGATCGCCTCATCGCCCCATTCATCCTAGGGTGCGGCAGTTGCCATGCCTGTCAAACCGGAGTGTCGAATACCTGCGCCAACCAGATCGTTCCCGGATTTGGCGCACCGGGCGCCTATGCGGAATATGTTGCGGTGCCCTTTGACCATAACTTGGTTCACTTGCCAGACACACTCTCCCCTGCCCTCGCCGCCGGCCTGGGCTGCCGCGTCACCACCGCATGGCATGCTTTGACGGACCGAGCAGATGTTGCTGCGGGCGAATGGGTTGCCGTCCATGGAACCGGTGGAATTGGTCTGTCCGTTCTCTTGCTTGCGAAAATGCTGGGATGCCGGGTTGTCGTGGTGGATGTGGTCGATGAGAAACTCGAGCACGCAAAACTCCACGGCGCGGACGCGACGGTCAATGCATCCAAAGAGGATGCGGCGACCGCGATCCTGGATATCACCGGTGGAGGAGCGCAGGTTTCCATCGAAGCTCTGGGCATCGAAACAACGACGAACGCTTCGCTGGAGTGCCTCGCGATCTTGGGCCGTCATGTACAGATTGGGATGCCGTCGGGTGAAGGTTGGATGCGCATGAACATGCGCGCGATATATTCCAAACAGCTCTCGGTTTTTGGCACCCGGGGCATGCCGTCCTGGAAGTACCCGCGTCTGCTTGGACTGATCGAGCGGGGTAACGTTGACATACAGCCGATGGTGGCCCGAGAGGTCCGCCTTGAGGATGCCAGCGGTGAGCTTCGCGCGATGCGTGGCCCGACCTCGCCCGGCACCGCCGTAATCACAAGTTTTCGACCTTTATTGGGTGCCTGTGCCTTGCAGGATGCACGCGGACCCAAATAGTTAAAGTATTTAAAAATAATAACTTAAGGCGAGTAACGTCGTTTGCCCGGGCTGTCGCCACACACACGCCAAAACACTGTTCCCGAAAAATATTGTGAAGCCGTTTCAACAAGAAAAGCCCGCCCAAACAGTTTTGGTCGGTCCAGGCGGGCTTGCCTATCAGAGAATGAAATCACCTTCGTCTAGGCTGCTTGCGCGGACGCCGAACAACGAGATTTCCGTGTCTCCCAAATCGATCTTGGTCTTGAAGAAACGGCCGCTGATCGCATCCTCGACTTCCTCGTAATCTGTGAAGCCATAGGCGCTGAGGTCGATCTTGTCGCGACCTGCACGAAAGCCGAACACAGTGTCATGACCGCCGCCTTGTTCGAAGACGAAGCTGTCAGAGCCCGAGCCGCCGATGAGTTTGTCGTTTCCGGCGCCGCCCGCGATCTCGTCGTTTCCGCGGCCGCCGAAGATGATGTCGTTTCCACCCTCGCCGTTCAGGGTGTCGTCACCCTTACCGCCGAAAACTTTGTCCCGACCGTCACCGGCGAGAACCAGATCGTCACCACTTCCTGCGAAAACGATATCGTTGCCGCCTTTGGCATCGATCAGGTCATTGTCCCGACCTGTGCGGATAACTTCGCGACCGTCGTCGCCGATGACGAAATCGACTGCCCCTGAACCGTCAGATTGCAGCAGATCGGCGGGCAGCAGAACGCCGTTCAATACATGGATCACACCGTTCGACGCCTGAATGTCGGTCGCGATGAGGCTTGGATCCTGAACGTCCGGATCGGCATCGACCAGGGTAAGGGTCTCGGCATCCACACCAATCGTGCCGCCCTGGAGCGTTTCGATTTCCTCAGACGCCAGAACCTGGCTGGCCTGCAGGCTTTCACCCGAGACATGGTATGTCAGCACCGTCGTCAACAGCTCGATGGGATCGTTTCCGCCGTTGAGCAAACGCAGTGCGTCAACAAGATATGCAAACGCTCCGCCCTCATCGCTGCCTTCGTATCCCAGTGAGTTCGAGAGCGCGATAAACGCGTCATCGGTCGGCGCGAAGGCGGTAAGGTCGGCATTCGGGTCATTAAGGGCGCCCGCCAGATCAGCCGCGATCAGAGCTTCTCGGAGAATGTCGAAATCACCTCCGTTTTCGTCAAAGCCGGATGCGCCGCTTACCGCCAGAACGGTTTCCGTAATCGTCGGGGCGTCATTGCCTGGCAGATCGATCGGCAGCAGAACGCGATCAATCACGTGGACCACGCCATTGTCCGCCATGATGTCTGTCTGCACCAGCGACGGATTGATGAGGTCCGGCTCCAGATCGCCAAGTGTCGGCAGTTCAGACGCGTCGATCACTCCGCCCTGAAGTGAGGTCACCGAACCCGCCGACGCAATCTCGGACGACCCTTGGGCGCCTGCTGCAACATGATAGGTGACGATCGTCTCAAGCAGCGTTGCGGTTTCCACCGGATCTTCGTTCAGAGAGGTCAGAAATGCGGTTACGGCTGCGGTGTCAGTGACGTCGCCCGCAAAACCCAGATCAGCTGCAAGCTGCCCGAATGCCGCGTTTGTCGGGGCAAAAACCGTGTAGGTCGCAGAAGGGTCACCGGCAGTTCCACTGAGGACACCAAGGTAGTCAGTCCCCTTCTGGTCATCGATAAAACCTATTGCTGCGACAAGAATGCTAAAGCTTGGATTTCCTGCGGCAATTCCTGCAATTGTCGTCATATTTTCCTCCACCTGAGATTTGCAAGCCAACGATTGGCTTACCGCTGGTACGGAGCGCACAGGCCGTTCGGATCAAATATTTTTGAGTCACGATGTGTCCCCGGCGGTAGCGCGTAGATCGTTTCCGCACCCACTGAGGCCGAAACCAAAAAACAAATCCAACCGGATCAGATCAGCGTATCGGTCATCAGTTGAGAGCAAAGGTGACGGCCAATGGGAAAACCCAAATTCGTATTTGAAACGGGGCGTCAGGAACTTCGCCAAGTGCGTCGGGAAAGCTGGCGGCTGTACGTTTTTGTCGGTGTTCTCAGTTGCTTCACCAACCTTCTGATGCTGACCGGGCCATTGTATATGCTGCAGGTATACGACCGGGTTTTGGGCAGCCGATCGGTGGAAACGCTGGTCGCTCTCTCGGTGCTTGTTGCGTTCTTGTACGGCATTCTGGGCCTGCTTGAATATGCTCGGGGGAGGGTTTTCGGACGCGTCGCGGCCCGATTCCAGGCACGGCTTGACCGTCGGGTATTCGAGGCGGTGCAGCGCAAAGCCTCGGTCGCTCCGGACGATCAAACGGAAACCGGCCTGCGCGATCTTGAGGCTGTTCAGCGGCTTCTGTCTTCTCCGGTTCCAATGGCCTTTTTCGACGTGTTTTGGACTCCCGTTTTCCTCTTGGGCATCTGGATATTCCACCCTTGGCTTGGTGCTGTCGCTGCGCTGGGTGGCTTGGTCATCTTGGCACTGACCGGCTTGAACCGAGTCTTTTCGGCACGCCCCATGTCGAATGCCAGCCGTGCTGTCGCCTCGTCCGAAGCAATGTCCAACCAGCTGCGGAACGAAGCCGAAATCGTTGAGGCGATGGGTATGCGCGATGCGACCTACACGCGGTGGAAGACGTTGCGCGACCGGGCGCTGAAGGAGCAGATCCGCTCGGCTGATGTAAGCGGCAGCTTTGCCAACGTAACAAAGACTTTCCGGTTGTTTCTGCAGTCAGCCATCCTTGGTGTTGGTGCATTTCTTGTGCTTCAGGGGGAACTGACTGCAGGCGCAATGATTGCAAGCTCAATCCTGCTGGGCCGGGCGCTGGCACCGATGGAGCAGCTTGTGGCGCAATGGCAGTTGGTTCAGACCGCAAAAAGGGGCTGGGATAGTGTGGCCGAACTGCTCGGCACCGTACCGCCCGAACGTGTGAATACGCGACTGCCGAAACCCAAGGCCAAGTTGGTTGTTCAAAACCTGACCGTATTTCCGCCGAACTCACGGCAAGCCGCTCTGAAATCCGTTTCGTTCAACGTGAACCCCGGCGAAGCGGTTGGCTTGATTGGGTCGTCCGGCGCGGGGAAGTCCACACTCGCCAGATCCTTGACTGGCGTATGGCGTCCGCACAGCGGCACGATCCGGCTGGATGGCGCCGCGCTGGATCAATACGGCTCGACCGAACTTGGCAGCCTCATCGGCTATCTTCCGCAGCGGTTTCAGCTGTTTGACGGCACGATTGCCGAAAACATCGCCCGAATGGCGCCCGAGCCGGACGATGCCGCCGTCGTGGCAGCCGCAAAGAAAGCAGATGCGCATGAGATGATACTGCGGCTCGCTGATGGCTATGACACCAACGTGTCGGCGAACGGAGGGCAGCTGTCCGGTGGTCAGATGCAGCGTATCGGCCTTGCCCGCGCCATGTACGGCGACCCCGTTCTGCTCGTGCTGGACGAACCCAATTCAAACCTCGACGTCGAAGGCAGTGCCGCGGTCAATCGCGCAATTGAAGAGTTCAAGGCAAACGGAAAATCCGTGTTGATCGTGGCCCACCGGCCGGCCGCAATTCAGGAATGCGACAAGCTGATAATGCTTGATAACGGCACCGTCCGGGACTTCGGCGCCAAGAAAGACGTTCTCCGGAAACTCGTTATCAACCACGAACAAATCGCAAAAACCGCCAGACAGGGAGGCCTGAAATGAAACCGGAACGGTCCGACGTAAACTCGTCTGTTTTCTGGTCAGCGCGCGGACCAGTGCTCGTGGGTCTTGCGGGCTTGATACTGTTGCTCGGGGGCTTTGGATATTGGTCCTTCACGACCAATATTGCCGGGGCAATCGTTGCCAGCGGTCGAATTGAAGTTGATCAAAATCAACAGGTTGTGGAACACCCCGATGGCGGCGTGGTGGCCGAGATACTTGTCGACGAAGGGTCCTTGGTCGAGGCCGGTGATGTTCTGATCAAGCTGGCGTCCAATGACCTTGCCACCAAATTGGCGATCGCCGAAAAAGAGCTTTACGAGCTCATGGCCCGCCGTGGTCGTCTTGAGGCGGAAAGAGACGGAACCGAAGAAATTCGCTTTGACCCCATACTTCAGCAAGCCGCATCTTTGGACATCGACATCGCGGACTTGGTCTATGGGCAGGAACGATTGTTTGTGGCGCGCAAGGAATCCATCGCGCAGGAGATTGATCAGCAACTCAAAAGAGTTGGTCAGATCGACAGTCAGATTGTCGGGATTGATGCTCAAAAACTGGCGCTTGCCACCCAACTGGACCTGATACGAAAGGAACTGACGGATCAGGAATCCTTGTTTGAACGCGGATTGGCCCCCGCATCCCGCGTTCTGTCATTGCAACGGGAAGAAGCACGCTTGAGCGGCACGATGGGTGATCTGACTGCCCGTATCGCGGAATCCGAGGGGCGAAAGACCGAAATCGAGATTCAAATCCTCAAGTTGCAAAGCAAACGCCGCGAAGATGCCATTACCCGCCTCAGGGACCTGCGGTATCGGGAACTGGAATTACGCGAGGAAACGACGAATATCGCAGAGCGTATCGCCAACCTTGAAATCACGGCGCCGGTCTCTGGGGTCGTACATGGATTGAACATCTTCAGCCTTGGCGCGGTTGTGAAACCGGCTGAACCGGTATTGTACCTCGTTCCGCAGGATCGTCCGCTGATCATAAGTGCCCGCGTCGACCCCATTCACGTTGACCAGATGTTCGTCGGACAAGATGTCGTTTTGCGCTTTTCGGCCATGGATCAGCGCAAGACGCCCGAATTGACAGGACGGGTCACCCTGGTTTCTGCGGATGCGTTCGAGGAAGCTTCGACAAACCAGACCTACTACACGGCCGAGATCGCACTGAATGCCGGAGAGCAGAAAAAACTGCCCGCGGAAACACCTCTGGTCCCTGGAATGCCGGTCGAAACCTTCATACGGACGCAGGACAGAACACCGATTGCCTACCTTATCAAACCGTTCAGCGACTACTTTGCGAAAGCATTTCGTGAGACTTGAGTGTGGGCCCCGTGTCGCCGTCAAATCGAGCCACGAGCGGGTCACTAAGGTTATCTGGCCCAGTGTGGGAAACCCGTGCGCTGCGACCGGCACGAAGTAAACCCGCTTGGCTCTTGAATAAACGCCAGGGAAACTTCAACAGTCTGAGCGCGGCTATCTCCTGCAGGGCACCCTGCCGCCTTGAGCGCCCATCACTCCAGAAAGTCGGAGACCAGACGCTGGAAGAGTTCAGGCTTCTCGGCGTGAACCGCATGGGCGCAACCCGGCACGACCGCAAGCGAGGTCTTGGGGATTTCTTGCCAAAGCATATGCGTCTGGCTCCACGGATATGTCCGATCCCGATCGCCCCAAAGCACAAGTGTTTCCTGCCGGATTTGGCTGAGGTTCTGCTCTCCGGACCAGGAGTGCATCGCGTCCAGGCCGGCGTTTATTGCAGCCAGTTTGCTTTGCGCGGCGACAGCGGCGCAGTGCTCAAACCCTTGTGCGGCTTCACGATCCAGAAACCAAGTTGCAGAGATCCTATGGGCAGTTGCGGCGGGGCCGTCCTCTGCCGCACGCTTTTTGCTTTCCTCAATGGTCTCGAACCGCCCGGGTAAAACGCCAATCGCGCCGGTTGCGTACAACACCAATCGGTCCACCCTTTCAAAATCCCGGCGGGCAATTTCCTGAGCGATCATGCCGCCCATCGAATGGCCCAGAAGATGAAACATCCCCAGCCTGAGGTCGCGGAGGTGCTGGATCACCCAATCCGCATACCCGCCAATACTGTCGATGGGAGGCAGATGGGCATTTGCTCCGAATCCGGGCAGATCAACCGCCACCACGGAAAACTGGTTTTCAAGGGGGGTGACGTAAGCATTCCATTGCGCACTGCCCCCCATGAAACCATGAACGAGTACCAGCGGCGTCACTTTCTTTGGCCCTGAACAATCCGATCAAGGATCATCGCGCAAAAGAGTATGGCAAAGCCCGCCAGTATCCCCTGGCCTACATTGGCGTATTGCAGCGCCTCAAGAACGTCCTCACCCAGTCCTTTGGCGCCAATCAGCGAGGCCACGACAACCATAGCCAGCGAGAGCATGATCGTCTGGTTGATACCCGCACGGATCGAAGGGCCGGCAAGGGGCAGATCGACTTTTGTGAGCAGATACAACTTGTTGGCGCCAAAACTGATCGCGGCTTCACGCACGCTTTCCGGAACGCCACGCAGACCCAAAACGGTAAGGCGCACAACGGGCGTCCCGCCGAAGATCATCGTGACGATGACAGCCGCCGGCTTGCCAACACCAAAAAAGGCGATCACCGGTACCATGAAAACGAAGGCAGGCATGGTCTGCATAAAGTCCATGATCGGCTGGATCACGGCGTAAAACCGCGGGCGGCGGGCCGAAAACATGCCCAGCGGAATGCCTATCACGATGGATAGCAGCGCAGCGGTTCCCAAGAGCGCCAGGGTCGTCATGGCTTTTTCCCAGAAACCAAGAACACCCATATAGGCCAGGAAAGCTCCGGACCAGATCGCCATGCGCAGGCCCGCCGTAAGCCATGTCAGCAATACGATAAGGGCAGCGACGACGATCCAAGGGGTCTGAACCAAGGCCACTTCCATTGCATCCAGTAGCCAGCGAATGGCGGAGGTGAGAGCCTCAAAGAAAGTCACGCTATTGGCGACGCACCAGGCGATGAAGTCCTCGACCGCATCAATACTGGCCAGTCGGATCGAGTTTTCGGTTGGAAACGCGCTGAGAAACTCGAACCGCCCCGGGAAACTGTAGTGGACCATTGCCGTCGCCACGAGCAGCACCATGAATGCTGCGCTGAAGACGATCTGGCTCACCGGCATGCCAGAGCGGATGGTTCGATCCGACAGCCAGTCCGAAAACCGGGACTCAAGCGCCCAATTTGCGACAATTGCCTGCACCAACTTGGCGACGATCAGAATTGAAAATCCCGCCAGTACAATTGACGGCCCTTGCGCGGCAAGTGTCTCGGCCTCAACGCGGAAGCCTTCGATATTGGCCTCCAGGGCGTCAATCTGGCGCTGGATCGCGGCCGCACGATCTGATCCGCTCTCCTCCGCCGCGGCAAGCTGTCTATAACGGAGATCGAGGGTCCCTTCGATGGAAGCCACACGCGCAAGGGCATCCGCCCCCAAGTCTCCGAACAAACCCCGCGCGATCTGCACGAACCCAATCGCCTCGACGACAAGAAAGGCCAAGGCCCACGACCAGAGCCCGCGCGCACCGAACCAAATAGGACCGAAGAGCCCGGCCATTACGTTGAATGTTGCGGTAAAGCGTGCCGAGGCTCCGATCTTGTCAAAATTCCGGATGTAATAGTCAGGGCTAGTGCGCACGAAGGTGCGAATGTTTTCGCGTCGTTCCTCGGCGTATGCTTTGGCGGCGGCGCTGTCAGTATCTTCAAGGGGGTTCACACCAAGATCTTCGCTCATGACATCTCTGTCCCTTCGATCACGGTGCGCAACAGATCTGCACGCGTGATGACGCCTCTGTCCACACCGCCTTCCGTCACCAATACGGGTCGGTCGTCTTCGATAGCCCGCGTAATCAGGGCAGACAGCGTCTCATTATGGTCCACTCGCGCAGTGTCAGCCGGCAGCGGGCCGTGCCTGGCGAGATAGGTGTCCAAGGGCTGCATCGCCGCATGGGCATGCACGACCTTCAACCGCGAGATCCCCGCGACGAAATCGGCGACGTAATCATCGGCGGGATGCATTACAATCTCCTCGGCAGATCCGATCTGCACCATCTTTCCGTCACGCATGATGGCAATCCGGTCTCCGATGCGGACGGCCTCATCAAGGTCATGAGTGATGAAGATCGTCGTTTTCTTCAGGATCTTCGACAGCCGTATGAATTCATCCTGCAACTGCCGCCGGATCAGCGGATCAAGTGCTGAAAAGGGCTCATCCATCAACAGGACATCCGGGTTGGCGGCAAGAGCGCGGGCAAGACCCACACGCTGCTGCATTCCGCCAGAAAGTTCATGGGCGAATTTTGACCCCCATGCACCCAATTCCACGATGTCGAGAATGGCCGCCGCCTGCCGCATTCGCTCGTTCTTGGCGACTTGACGGATTTCCAGCGGCATCGCCACGTTGTCCAAAACCGAACGATGGGGCATCAGCGCAAAGTTCTGGAACACCATTCCGATTTTGCGGTTGCGAAAGTCTTGCAGGTCTTTGGTACCGAGCGCCATGACGTCTGTACCTTCAATCTCGATCTTGCCCGATGTGGGCTCGAGCAGTCGATTGAAGTGGCGCACAAGTGTGGATTTTCCGCTGCCGGACAGGCCCATGATGCAGAAAATCTCACCGCGCTTGACGCTAAGGCTGACATCGGCGACGCCGACAACCACATTGAATTCAGCCAGGACTTCGGCCTTGGTCAGGCCGCGCGCGCGGATAGCCTCGAGAGCCGCCAAAGGTCTTGCTCCGAAGATCTTCCAGACATTTGAGATATCGACAACAGTCTCGTCGCTCATCCGCCCACCCCTGCGTTATTCGTGAAGGGGCAAGACCTTACGGACCCGCCCCTTTCCAAGTTTTGGATCAGAGACCCAGCATGGCGTCGACGCGATCAGAGTTGGCGGCCACCCATTCGGCGGCCACCTCCTTGGCATCGCGACCATTGGCGCTGATTTCGAAGGCCAGCGAGCTTACATCATCTGCCGTGAGGGCAAAGTTGGCGAAGAACTCGGCAATCGCAGGCGAGCGATCCGCAAGTGAGTTCGACCAGGCGATCTGCACTTCCTTCAAGGCGTCCTTACTGGCAACCATCGACTTGTTGTACCAATCCGGATCGTCCGAAGGCTGCACCATGATGTATTTTTCCGGATCGTAAGGCGGCTCGGTCAGCATGACCACGTCGAACATGTACCAGACGGCGTGGGGCTCGTAGCAGTAGAAGGCGTATCCTTCTTTCTTGGCGATGCTGTCCTTGATGCGAGCGGTCTTGACAGCTTCTTCAGCGCGGATCGGCTCGATGAAGTCGAGAAGACCATAGTCCCGAACCTTGACCTCGTTCACATTGGCTGAGGCCCAACCCGGAGCACCGATCCACATTTCACCTTTGCCATTGCCGTCACTGTCCATTGCAGCCGCCACGTCTGGGCGTCCCAGGTCCGCAATGTCAGTGATATTCATCTCTGCGGCAAAGTCTTTGGATACACAGAAGCCTTGGTTGCCCTCATAGGGGTTTGACGACAACGTCACAGTACCTGCCCCATCGACATATTGTTTGGTGAAAGCTTCCTGGTTCGGCAGCCAGACATCAGGGTGCACGTCGATATCGCCCTTGCCTTGGTCCATCGCCTGAAAAATGGTGGCATTGTTGCCCGGAACATACTCCACGGTGCCACCAATGCGGGTTGTCACGATCTCACCCAGTACATGAGCGATGGCTTGCGCTCCCGTCCATGTGGGCACACCGATCTTGACCTCTTCCGCCGCCAGTGGCGCGCTGACGGCCGAAAGCAGTGCCGCACCTATCAGTCTTTCCTTGAGTGCCATGTTATTTCTCCCTGTTGGTTAGTTCTTTTGAATGTCAGGCTGCATAACCCGGAAGGTCAAAAACTTCGGGGTAGCCGAACAACGCCGCGCTTCCGCCGGTGTGCAGAAAGACGATATTGTCCATCCCCGCAAAGTAGCCTTTGCGGACCTGATCGATCAGACCATCCAGCCCTTTTCCCGAGTATACAGGGTCGAACAGAAGGCCTTCTGTACGGGCCAGTAGCTTGAGCGCATCGACCATGCCCTCGGTCGGAAGGCCATATCCCGCTCCGACATAGTCGCAGTTTGCCCGGACGGAATCCCGTGAAATCTTTGTGCCGGTGCCCAAGAACTCGGTCGTGCGAACGGCCAGATCGTGGACCATGCTTTCTTGTTTCTCTTTAGGCGCACGCACGCCAATCCCAAGCAGATGAATGTCGCTTTGCAGCGCGGCAAGCCCGGCGACCAAGCCGGCCTGAGTACCTGAACTTCCGGTCGCATGTACGAGGGCATCAATTTTCAGCCCCGCATTGGCGGCCTGTTCGCTCAGCTCGCGCGCGCAATTGACATATCCCAAAGCACCGATCGGGTTCGATCCGCCTCCGGGAATGATGTACGGTTTTTTTCCGTTGGCCCTTAACTGTGCAGCGCAAGCATCCATCTCGGCGTTCATGTCGGCACCACCGGGGCGCTTTGAGACGCTGGCGCCATGTAGGCGATCCAACAGGACGTTGCCATTCAGGATATAGTTCGGATCGTTCGAGCCGGTTCGATCCTCGAGCAAGATTTGACACGCCATACCCAGCTTTGCAGCGGCTGCCGCGGTCTGGCGCGCGTGATTGGATTGCGTCGCCCCTTGGGTGATGATCGTATCGGCGCCCTTCTCGACGGCATCGGCCATCAGGAATTCCAGCTTGCGGGTCTTGTTCCCGCCCGAGGAGAGGCCCGTGCAATCATCCCGCTTGACCCATACGCGCGGCCCCCCCAACACCTCGCTCAGGCGGTCCATCGGTTCGAGAGGGGTTGGGAAATGCCCTAGCGACACCCTTGGGAATTTTGCCAGCGTGAGGGAAAGCTCTTTGCACAGGCTCAGAACCAAATCTGCCGTGAGCACCGTTTTTCTGCCTGTTATTTGACTTGTCTCAGCCACCGAAAACTCCCCGTCTTCACGAACGCCCAAATACTTTCAAAAGCAAAAGCGGAAAAAAGGCAGAAAAACAGTGCAATTTGCGCAGGCTACCCATACCTTTTCTTTGGGCGGCCCGGGAGAAGCTGATGAATATGCTATGGTTCGAAGATGTCCTGACCCTTCTGGAAGAGCGGAACATGACCCGTGCGGCGGCCCGCCGGAACATCACGCAACCTGCGTTTTCAAGACGAATACGAAGCTTTGAAGAGTGGTTGGGGATAGAGGTCCTCGATCGCAAATCGAACCGTGTCGAGATCAGCGCGGCCTTGGCGACAAACGAAGCGGAAATCCGCGCCATGATCGCACGACTGAATGAGTTGCGCACAAAAATCGCGCAACATGATCCGGCCGTTTCGATAGTCACCATCGCAGCGACCCATGCGTCAGTCGTTTCGACGTTTCCCGACATGGCTATTCGCGCGCGAGCCCGCTTTGAAGGTCTTCGGTTCCGCCTGAGGACCGCCAATCTGAATGATTGTGTCACCCTGTTTCTGCGCGGCGACACGAATATGCTGCTGTGCTACGAGGCGCAGAGTGTCACTCCCTTGCAATTCGGATCAGGCGTGCGTCGCGGGATTTGGGGTCAGGATTACCTGGTACCGGTCATCGGCGGAGGCCTGCGATACGCGGTACGCGGAAAAGGCGACGTGCCTATGAACACGCCGGCTATTGTCTACCCCGAAAACAGCTACTTCGGCGAAGCATTGAAAAAAAGCCAACGCCCGTTCGGGACCGCCGACTACAGCAAGAATCCCATTTGCCAGACAGCTTTCTCTAGCGGGGCCAAAGAAATGATCCTGAATGGTCTTGGTGTCGGGTGGCTGCCGTTCAGCATGGTTCACAAAGAAATCGAAAGCGGCGAGCTGATCTCCCTGCGCAACCAGATTGGTCAAGAAATGCTCGATGTGGTCATCTACGCGCATCATCAAGTAGAGACGGCAAATTCACTGCTCGAATTCTGGGCAAAGAAACCGGTTTCGACGTCCTGATCCGGCACCTCGATTTTCCGGTGCTCCAAACCAATTATTCTGCGCCAATTGCTGGAGCAGACTAGTGGCCATAAGAAGGCCTGCAGTGGTTGAATTTCAACTGCTACCTCTGGCTCCAACGAACCTTGTGCACCTCTCGCTTAAACAAACCAAAGGCTGACTTTGCGTTGCGGAAGGGCGCCCAAACGCCGTTCAGTTGACGGTGCAACATCGTTGGTCAACGATAGGCTTGACGCTTCAGGTCAGCATTCGACCGCACAGACGCGGCCTTGACACAGGAAACTCGGCGGCCATCGGTTGAAGTCCGCTCAACTTCTGAATCACAACCCAACCGGATCGTTTGACTGTCTGGCCACGCATTGCGGCAAACACGCTGTCCGCAGACTTTCAGACGGCATCAACGCCGCAGATCGAACGGTCAAATACCTGCATCGACGAGCAACGAGACCCGGCTCAATCAGACGGCATTTGCGCCGTTGGTGTCGACATGGAAATCGCTCGTTCCTCATCCGTCATATCTTCGGCAATCCCTTCAAAGAGCGGTGTCGAAAGATACCGTTCGCCTGTGTCGGGCAGCATCACCAGCATCACCGATCCGTCCGGGGCGCTTTTGGCCACTTCCATTGCGATGGCAAATGTGGACCCCCCTGAGATTCCGGTGAAAATCCCCTCCTCTGCGGCCAGACGCCTCGACCAGGCGATACCATTCGCTCCGGCGACGGGGAGCAGTTCATCATAATATGCATTGTCCAGAGCTTCCTGAAGCACATACGGGATGAAGTCGGGCGTCCAACCTTGAATGGGATGCGGTTCAAAGGCCGGATGGCTCTCAGTAGGTTGATGGGCCTCGTTGCGGGTGTTCACGTAGCCAGACCCGACAATCGCAGCGTTTGCAGGCTCGGTCAGGATGATCTTGGTGTCAGGGCGATCGCGCTTGAGCACGCGCGACACGCCCGAAACGGTGCCGCCTGTTCCATAACCGGTGATCCAGTAATCCAGCCGCTCTCCCTCGAAATCGCTTAGTATTTCCCTCGCAGTCGTGGCCTCGTGGATGTCGGCGTTGGCGCTTGTCTCGAATTGGCTGGCGAGAAACCAGCCATTTGCCTCGGCCAACTCCTTGGCCTTGGAGTACATCCCAAAACCCTTGAGCGCACGAGGCGTCAGCACAACCTTGGCCCCAAGAAACCGCATCAACCGGCGGCGTTCCACCGAGAAGCTGTCAGCCATAGTGACCACAAGCGGATAACCCTTTGCGGCACATACCATCGCAAGACCTATCCCGGTATTTCCCGAGGTAGCCTCGACGACCGTTTGCCCGGGTTTCAGACGACCTTCCCTCTCGCCAGCTTCGATGATGTTCAGCGCAAGGCGGTCCTTGACCGAGCCCGCGGGGTTGAAGGCTTCAAACTTGACGTAGACCGTCACGTTGGCCGGCGCGATTTTGTTGATGCGAATGCACGGCGTGTTGCCGACCGTGTCCAGGACGCTGTCGTATAGACGGCCGCGCCCGGATGTGGTTCGAATTTCCATGTGCCACTCCTGCTTATCCACTTTTCTTCAAATGCGAAGAAGACTGCCACATGCGCGATGCAATTGATAGAACGTCAATAGCACAGTAGAAGAACGGACCTTATCCCACGCTACTAAAGCTGAGAGCCGATTGGCAAAATACTGAAAAATCCAGCGACGATATGATCCCAAGCCGAACCCGTTGGCTCTGAGTCATATTCAAGGATTTCTCCGTTCTCGCCCCGGGTTCTCCATTTGAGTTGGCCAGCACTCTCCAGCGTCACATGATATGTATATGCTGGAAGCGCATCGTCCAAAGCACCCATGGTTTGTGCGGTCAACGCCGGAGAGTCGATGAGAATGCCCATTTCTGTGTTTATGTTGACTGAACGAGGGTCCCAATTGAACGAACCGACAAACAGATATCTGTCATCGACAGCGAACGCTTTGGAATGAAGACCCGACCGAGATTGAGCCCAGTTTATTCCACGACGTTGGACCTGATAAGCGTCAGGCCGCAATTCATATAGCTCGACCCCACCACGCAGCAACGCCCTGCGTTTCTTGGCGTAGTGCGCATAGACTGGTGCTACGTCGTTTGAAGCAAGCGAGTTGGTTACGACTTTGACTTCGACACCTCGGTTTTCCAGTTCGGTCATCCACTTCACGCCGTTGTTGCGTGGCACGAAGTAGGCCGAAACGATATTGACCTCCCTGTCAGCACCTTCGAAATACGGCAGCAGTTGCGACGCAAGAATTGGATCTGAGTTATCAAGCCCCGCGGCTTTGGAAGGCGGATCGGCGTAGAGTTTTGCGGGCACCCAATCCAAGGAAAGCGTTCCGTCTGCAAAATTCTCTCTTGCAGATTTTCTGAGAGCTTCGCCGTACTGGGTATGCTTTGCCGCCTCCACGAGCTCATTCAGTCTGCTTCGCGCTTGGCCAAGCGAAAATTCTTCAGGTTGCCCGACGACCACGCGGGCCGGAACCGCGAACTCACTATTCCAATATTCGTCAAAGCTTTGCGAAACTTCATTTACGACGGGACCGGCTGCCAGAACATCCAAATCCGCATAGTTCATTTCCTCCCGCGCCAGGAAGTACTCGGCGCCGATATTCCGGCCACCGACAATTGTGAACACGTTGTCTGCGGTCATCGACTTATTGTGCATTCTGCGATTGATCCGCTTGAAGTCCGTGAGCCCGGCAATGATCAGGCTTTGGTCGCGCCAGAAAGGATTGAACAGACGGATTTCAATATTCTCGTGGTAGTCCAAAGCGGCTGTCATCGCGTCGTATCCGGATGTGTCCATGTCATCCAAAAGCAAGCGAACGCGTACGCCTCGATCCGCCGCCTGCAAAAGGCTGGCCGCAAAGAGGTGACCTGTCGGGTCGTTATGCAAAAGGTAGTATTGAGCGTCGATCGATTGTTCAGCCGCTGCAGCGAGTAGAAGCCGTGACACCAAGGCTTGTTCACCGTCGCTGATCAATTTGACACCGGACCGGCCGTCTTTGGGGTCCCCAAGCCGGGTCGCCGTCTGCCCAAGTGTGCTGTTTGTCCTTGCCGAGAATGAAACCGAATTGGTTTTCTCATATGTACGAACTTTTGGGGCACAAGCGACAAGAGCGAATGTGCAGAACGCACAAAACATGATTGTCCAAGGCTTCATCGATTTCCTCCGCTCGTCACACATAGGTGACTACGCCAAGAGGCAAGAATGCAAGTATGTTCCGAGAAAGTTCAGGAGGTTTCCTGATGTAGTGTCGTTCCAGAGGAATTGCGGCTCAAAGCCAGTCAGCCGGCTACGACTGAAATTTTTTTTCGGCTGACGAAGCGCCCTGTCCACAATCGAAAGGCAATCTGTTCGTCGCTGAATCGTTTCTTCGGTATCGCTACACTCCCCTGTTGCCAGAAATATACCCAAAATTTCGCACTCGGTTCGGACCAGTTTCAGGGGTCAAGACCACCCTCTCGGCGCGCCCGGAAAAAGGTGCACGATTCCAGGGGTGCTTTTCATCAACGGGATCGCAGTGTCGCGAAAAAAGCGGCCAAACTCGTCTTCTTTACCTGACCGCGTCGTCACCTGAAAAATTCGCATGATCATACATCCGTCCTCCCAAAGGTGCGGTTTCTGAATGTATGTGTGCCTCGCACGATCCAGCTTAGCGTACTCGATACCGAGTGTCAGATTATGGCTCGGAGCAGTCGCTTATAGTCCAATTCGACAGGCGCATTGCGGACGAAGCCACCTAATATTCAGCTTGTTGCGGTGTGTGATAACGGCCCAAGGAGGACCTTGGGGAAATTTTGACCCGGTGCCGTCAACTGCTGTTTCTAGCACAAAAGGCTGCTACGCGGGTAAAGCTCACACACTCTTCTTCGTGTTGAACGGTTGCTACAGAGAAGTGACGAAGTGCGCCAAATCACCGGTCAACTGTTGTGTTCTGCCCGCGGTCTTCCTATGTGCACTTCATCGGAAATGGAGATTTTATGTCCCGGTAAGGAAGGGAGGCAGCGCGCCTCCCGGAGCATATTCAAAATCTGAAGCACCGCCGTCGCTTTGTTGCCGACGGAGTGTTTTGATGTGCGCACTCTTTCCTACCATCAGCGCCCAAATCTGACCTGGGCCAGAGACATGAAAGTGAACACCCTATGACAAGGGATTACTCCAACTTCCTTCCGCCTCGCGCAAGCGAAGCGGGATCGCACGCCAATCCCAGCCCTCTTCAGGCATTGGGATGGCAACCGTTTTTCGCCCGACAGATCAGCGTAGAGGACTTGTCGGCGACACCTCCCGTTCGCGTTGTCGAAGTGCATCGCAATGGGCTGCATGTCGTCGGTGACGGCATAGATACGGTACTTCCGCCGGGAGCCGACGCAACTGTCGGAGACTGGCTGATGCTGGACTCCACACGTCCGCGCTCCAGTCGGGTTCTTGAGCGCACAAGCCTCATAAAGCGGCGTGCGCCCGGAACCGACCGGCAGGAACAACTGATCGCGGCGAACATTGATACGGCCTTTATCGTCACGTCTTGCAATCAGGACTTCAAGGTGGCCCGGCTGGAACGCTATGCAGCTCTGGCTTTGGAGGCACGGATGACACCCGTCATCGTCGTCACAAAGACCGACCTCGTGACAGACCCGCAGAACTATATCGACGCTGCTCGCGCGGTATCGGACATGATCGACGTGGTCGCCTTTGACGCCCGCGGCGACGCGCCCCGGACAAAACTGCTTCCCTGGTGCAAACCCGGCAAGACGGTGGCGTTTCTCGGCTCATCTGGTGTTGGTAAATCAACGTTGGCCAATGCGCTGCTCGAGAGTCAGTCCATTGAAACCCAAACCATTCGTGAGGACGACGCAAAGGGGCGGCATACGACAACGCGGCGCGAGCTTCATGCTATGCCCAATGGCTGTCTGGTCTTGGACAGTCCGGGCATGCGGGAACTGCAGCTCACCGATGCAGCGGAAGGTATCAATGATCTTTTCGCCGACATTCAGGAGTTGGCCGCGCAGTGTCGATTCAAGAACTGTCAGCACGATTCTGAGCCGGAATGCGCTGTTCTGAAGGCTATCGATGAGGGTGTTCTTGATAGCGATCGGCTTCGCAGATGGCGCAAGCTCATGGCCGAAGATGCGTTTAACTCGTCGAGTCTTGCGGAACGCAGGTCGCGCGACAAGGCGTTCGGGAAGATGGTCCGCGGAGTCAAAAAACTCAAAGATGTCAGGAAGTAAGGCGATGACACAGTCGAAGGCCGGTCAAATCGTATGGCATGACCTTTTCACACCGGACAGGGCGCGTTCAATGGCATTCTACCAGCACGTCGCCGGCTGGTCTTATGAAGTCGAGCGGGCATCGGATTTTGCATGGGGTGGCGGCGAGCAGGATTTCGTCCTCGCCCTTTCCGGTGACGAAGCGGGCGCGGGTTTGATCGAGACGCCGCCCGAGCAAGCGAAGGGCTGGGTCGCCTACATCGAGGTCCCCGACGTGGACCTGGCGGCCAAGCGCGTCGACACGCTCGGAGGCAAAATTGTTCGGGAGCCATTCGAGGTGCCGGGCGTCGGGCGCAACGCACTCGTTCGCGATCCGCTCGGCGCTTTGGTGGGGATTTCGCTGTCTCGGCACAGTTTCCCCGTGCCGAGACGGCAGTTTGGCCCTGAAGTGTATATCAGCAACGATGATGGCTTTCCGCTGGCGTTCTACATCGAACTCTTCGGATGGCAGGTGTTTCCCGATAAGGACCAGGATTGCGCCACTCTCCTCGGGCCTCGGGGCCGTCTTGTTGCAATCCAGCATGCGGCGACTTGGGCAACCGCCTCAAACGCATCTTGGGTCCCGAGCCTAAAAGTTGCTTCAGTCCCTGACGCCTTCCGTGCCGCTGAAACCAAAGGGGCGCATCCGGCCTCCTTGAACTTAAGCGAATCCGTTCAAGCTCAAATCCCCATCCTGTGTGATCCGGACGGAGTGCCGTTTGCGTTCGGCGGCAAGCAGGCAAACCCTTTCTAGCCACCTGCAGATTCTATTCAGGAACTGCAGAGCGGATATTTTCCGCTCTGCAAGGTCCGGAACTCAGCGCTTATGCGCGCTAGTGGACAGTGTATTGGTTGGAATCCAGCCGCAGACTTGTTTCTGAGGTCAGTTCTCCGATGCTTTGGTCCGGCATAGGGGGTGTGTGCCGTAGCCGCTCGGTTTGAAACCAATGACCGACACCTAGTCCCCTACAAGTCTCGCGTACTGCCGTGTCGAGATGTTTGGTGAGGCGCGGAAAGCTGTCTTTCAAGGGGTATCCTGAATTCTGAAGTCGCAAACCGTATTGCTGCCGTCGGCTGTGACCTCGACGCAGACCTCATTGATCGAGATTGCATTTCATCTAACTTCGTCCAGGTCCGAAATTGGGTCGACAACGAATACTAGACGCCTTGCGATGGAGCCAATTCAAGTCGGTGTTTGAATTCAAACTACCGTTGATTGCTTGCGCGCGTACCTCTCAAACAACTTCTTCTGGAAAAACCGATGCAAGTCCAAACCGTTAAGGTTGTGCCAATTGCTTTAGCCGTGGCATCAAATCCAATAGTTCCCGTGTATACGGATGCTCGGGAGCTTCGAACAACGCGTCCGTCTCCTGAACCTCAAGCAGCTTCCCATGCCGCATCACGCCCACCCGGTCACACATCTGACGTACGACCGGAAGATCATGGCTGATAAAGAGCATAGTCAGGCCCAGATGTTCTTGCAGGTCTTTGAGAATGTTCAGGATTTGCGCCTGAATGGATACGTCCAGGGCGCTGGTCGGCTCATCGCAGATCAGAAAACGGGGCTGAGTTGCGAGGGCGCGAGCAATACAAATGCGCTGACGCTGCCCACCGGAAAACTCGTGTGGATACTTGCGCCACGCGTCCTTGGCCAGGCCAACCCAGTCAAGCAATTCGCGCACGCGCGGTTCAATTGCGGGCTTGGGCAGGATTTTGTGATGATGGATAGGCTCGGCAACGAGGTCCCCGACCCTCATGCGGGGATTTAGGCTGGAGAACGGGTCTTGAAAGATCATCTGGATCTGGCGGCGGTAGGCTTGTAGGGCCTCTGCCTCCATGGCTGTTACGTCTTCGCCATCAAAGATCACCCGACCACCGTCTACGGGATAGAGTGTTCCAATCATCCGGGCGACTGTAGACTTGCCAGAGCCACTTTCGCCGACGAGGCCGAAAACCTCACCGTCGCGAATGTCGAAACTCACTTGATCGACGGCAGTGAAGTACTTGCGTTGCGAGGGCAGCAGCCCGCCCTTTTGCAGGAACGTCTTAGTAATGTTTTCGATTTCCAGCAGTTTGCCGGATTTCGACAGATCGGTCTTGTCCCAATGGGCCGCCAGATCGTCGATCTTGAAGGTTCTTTCCCGCTCGCCATAATTGACCACTGGGAAACGCTCGACTTTGGTGTGCGGCCGCGGCACGGCGGCAATCAAAGATTTGGTATACTCATGTTTCGGTGCGCCGAGGATCTGATTGGTCGTTCCGCTTTCAACCACATGACCGGAATACATCACGGTAACCGAGTCCGTGGTGTCGGCGATAACGCCCATATCGTGGGTAACGAGGATCACGCCGACCTGACGCTCTTTCGCCAGCTCCTTGATCAGATCCAACACCTGCGCTTGGACAGACACATCCAAGGCCGTTGTGGGTTCGTCCGCGATCAGAACGCTGGGCTCGGTACAGAGTGCAAGCGCGATTACCACCCGCTGACGCATCCCACCGGAAAACTGGTGCGGATACTGGTTGAAACGGTCCGCCGGGTCGGGGATGGACACGCGATCCAGCAGAGAAATGGCGCGCTTTTTGGCCTCGGAAGCGGACAGGCCGAGGTGAAGCTGGATCGTCTCGACCAATTGCTCACCCACTGTGAACAACGGGTTCAGCGAGGTTAGCGGGTCCTGAAAGATCATCCCGATCTCTTTGCCCCGGATTCGGCGTTTGTCCTCGGCGTCCAGTTCGTCAATCCGACGACCGTTCAGCCAGACTTCGCCTTCGGAGACATGGGCCGGGGGGTCCAGAAGGCCGATCACGGCGTTGCCGGTCATGGACTTGCCAGCACCGCTTTCGCCGACAACGCCCCGGATCTCGCCAGGATGCAGGTCGTAGGTCACATGCTCGACCGGCTTGAAGATGCCGTGGCGTGTGGGGATTTCCACAGTCAGGTCGCGGATCGAAAGAACGGGATCGGTCATTTCAGCCTCGGGTTCAGAACGTCGCGCAGCCAGTCGCCCAGCAGGTTCACACTCAGCGCCAGTGCCAGCAGGGTGCAAGCCGGGAAGAACAGGATCCACCACTCACCCGAGAACAGGAATCCCTGTCCGATGCGGATCAGCGTCCCCAGCGAGGGCTGGGTCGGTGGCGCGCCAACGCCAAGGAAACTGAGCGTCGCCTCGGCAATGATCGCCAGCGCCAATGAGATAGTCGCGATCACCAGCACCGGTGACAGTACATTGGGCAGGATATGGCGCAGCATGATGGTCAGCGGGCTTTGTCCGATGATGCGCGCGGCGGCGACGTAATCTTTGTTCTTCTCAACCAACGTTGCGCCCCGGACGACACGAGCGAACTGCACCCAATCGGACAGTCCAATGGCCAGGATCAGCACCCAGATCGCCATCTGGTCGCGATACTCCACCGGGGTAATGCCTTTGGCGATCCCGAAGATCAGCATGGCCAGAAGGATCGATGGGAAAGTCAGCTGCACATCCGCCGTGCGCATGATGATGGTTTCGGTCCAACCGCCGAAATACCCTGATAACAGGCCCAGAATGATCCCCAGAACCATCGCGAACAGAACGGCCGCCACCCCAACGAATAGCGAGATCCGCATTCCGTAGAGGATGGTCGAGAACACATCACGCCCCTGATCGTCTGTGCCCATCAGGAAGGTTTCGCCTGTAAAGGCATTGGGTTCCATCGGCGGGGTAAAGCCGTTCATCAGGTTCAGGCTGGCCGGATCAAACGGGTTTGTCGGCGCAATCAGTGGTGCGAGGATCGTGGCCAGGATCAGGATCAATGCCACTGTCGCCGACACCATGGCGACAGGCGAGCGGCGGAAGGCGTAGAACTGGTCGCTGTCCAGAATGCGTTTCACACGGCTCATGCGCTGACCCTCAGGCGCGGGTCGATGAAGGCGTAAAGGATATCGACCGCAAGGTTGATGGTGACAAAGATGACCGAGATCATCATCAGGTATGCTGCCATGACAGGGATATCCACGAATTGGATTGCATTGATGAACAGAAGGCCCAGGCCCGGCCACTGAAACACCGTCTCGGTGATGATGGCAAAGGCGATGATGGCCCCCAGTTGCAGGCCGATAATCGTGATGACGGGGACCATGGTATTCTTCAGCGCATGGCGGAAATTGATGGTCCGGTCACTCAGCCCACGGGCGCGGGCAAAGCGGATATAGTCTTGCCGGAGTACTTCCAACATCTCGGAGCGCACCAGCCGCATGATGAGGGTCATCTGGTATAGACCCAGTGTAATCGCGGGCAGGATCAGCGCCTTGAGTCCACTGCTTGTCAGCAAGCCTGTGTTCCACCAGCCCAGATCTACGACTTCTCCGCGTCCAAAACTGGGCAGCCAGCCAAGTTCAACTGAGAAGATGTAAATCAACAGAATCCCGATCAGGAACGTCGGCAGGGACACCCCGATCAGAGAGGCTGACATGATGAAATTCGCTGCAAACCCGTCTCGGCGGATTGCGGTGAACACACCCAGCGCGATGCCCAAGACTATGGCAAATACGGCTGAGACAAGCGCCAGTTCCAACGTTGCCGGCGCGCGTTCGGCCAGGATTTCCGCGACCGGACGCCCTTGACGGAAGCTGACGCCAAAATTGCCCTGTACCGCTTCCTGCAGAAACTTCACATATTGCACCGGAAACGGCTGATCGAGCCCCAACTGCGCGCGCAGACGTTCCACATCTTCCATGGTCCGCTCTTGCCCCAGCATGTTGTCGATCGGATCTCCGACAAAGCGGAACATGGAAAAGGCGACCAGGCCCACGACGAACAGAACTAGCGCCGACTGAGCCACACGCCTGATAATGTATGACAGCATTTAGTTGACCGTTACCCAGCGCAGAAGGAAGAAGTTGTCGGGCCGTTGTGTCAGCTCGATATTGCTGCGCGCGCCCCAGACCAGCGGTTGAACGTAAAGCGGTACATAGGCCACCTCATCGTGCAGGATACCTGCCACCTCGTCCAGCATCGCCTGACGTTTGGGTTCGTCAATCTCGGACTGGATCAGCGGCAGCAATTCATCCACGCGAGAGTTCGAATAGCCGCCAAAGTTCCACGAACCCAACTTCTTTTCCTCATTCGGGGTCGAAGCGAGAAAACGCACGGGATGCTCGGCATCAAACGTGCCGGGTGACCAACCCAACAGATACATATCAAAATTGTCGGCCCGCAGTTCAGGCCAGTAGTTCTGAACCGGCATCGCATCGAGCGTCACGTTCAGCCCGGCCTGAGACAGCATGGCGGTGATCGCCTGGCAAACAGCTTCGTCGTTCAGGTAGCGATTGTTGGGGCACTTAAAGCTGATCTCAGCCCCCTCAGCGCCAGCCTCAGCCAGCAAATCTTTGGCACCCTCGGGATCGTAGCCATAGGGGTCCGCATTTGCAGCCGAATAGCCGCGCATCGCAGGACTGACCAACTGGCTCGCCACCTCAGCATTGCCGCGCATGATGGTTTGCAGGATGGCTGGAACGTTGACTGCCTTTGCCACCGCCTCGCGGACGCGCACATCTCGGAAAAGGTCCGAGCCACCCTGCCCGGCTTCGCTCGCGCCTTCCTGCTGATCAAACCCCAGCATGATCACGCGCGCTTCGACGCCCTGAATGACCTTCACATCCGGATTGCCTTGCAACCGAGCCACATCCTGAATTGGGACCGGGTTGATGAAGTCGACATCTCCGGACAACAAAGCCGCCAGAGCGGTTGCCGGGTTTTGGATTGGCACCAATTCAGCGCGGGTCAGGTTGTGTTCTGCTGTGTCCCACCAGCCGTCGAACGGTTCCAGAACAGTGCGCAGGCCCGGCTCTCGCGCGGTGACTCGGAAAGCACCGGTGCCATTGGCGTTCAGGGTCGCATAGTTGCCCGATTCTTTGTCGGGCAGTGCTGCGTCGTTTGCCTCGGCCCAGCCGCTATCCATGATCATCCAGTTGGCAATGCTGTCCGGGAAAATCGGGTTCGGCGCAGTGGTCATGACATCGACGGTGTAGTCGTCAACCTTTACCACCTCGCTGACGGGCGCGAACCAGCTGCGGGTGTCCGAATTTTCGTCAGACGCCCGCTGGTACGAGAAGATCACGTCATCCGCATTGAATTCGGAACCATCATGAAACGTTACGCCCTCGCGCAGTTTGAACCGCCATCCAGCTCCGTCCCCGATGGTTTCCCAACTCGTGGCCAGCGCCGGTTCAATGGTCATGTCCTTGCCCCTGCGCACAAGCCCTTCGTAGACGTTGTTCAAGAAACCTAGAACCGGGGCAGAGTTGACAGCATGAGGATCCATTGTTTGCGGGTCCGTTGTAACGGCAAACGTGAACTCTTCGCCTGCGACGGGCAAGGCAAGCGCGCAGAATAGCGCGGCAGTGGTCAGACGTTTCATGATAGCTCCCACTCTTTGGTGGCGGGCCTCGCATCCCGAGGCCCGGCCACGTTTCTTACTTCAGGCCAAAATGCTTGACCATAGGCTGATCTTCGGGATCAACGTTGATGTCCAGGTTTTCAGCCATACCCCAGTTCAACACTTGATGGTGGATCGGAATATACAGCTGTTCATCCTGCACCACCCGCCAGATCTCGGCGATAGCCTGATCTCGCGCGACGAGATCCGTGTTCGAGGCCAGCGACTCGATCTTGGCATCCAACTCATCATTGTCATACCCGGTGCCGTTCCACGTCCCAATGTCGCTTTCACGGCCATGGACCAGGAAGTTGAAGATGTATTCCGAGTCATACGTCGGAACGCCCCAGCCCAGCATGTAGAAATCGGTCTTTCCGTCCGTGATCAGCGGGAAGTGCTGCGCCTTCGGTTTGGCATCCAGATTCACTGTTATGCCAATCTGACCCAACATCCCGACAGCCGCCTGACAGATACCTTCATCGTTGATGTAACGGTCGTTGGGACAATCCAGCCGGATCGAGAAACCGTCCGGATAACCCGCTTCGGCCAAAAGCGCCTTTGCACCTTCAACATCCGTGCTGCTTTCACTGTCCATCTCGGCAGTCCAGCCGTTCACGAACGGCGGGGCGATCATCCCGGCAGGTTGCGACTGACCGCGCATGACCACCTGTTGGATGGCATCTCGATTGATCGCTTTGGACATGGCCCGACGAACGCGGACGTCGGCAAGTGGGTTCTTGCCATCGACGTTATCCGCCTCGATGTCGTCCGCGCCCTGGTTCATTCCAAAGAAGATCACCCGGTTTTGCGGCGCTTGTTTGACGACCAAACCGTCGACGGCATTCACCCGGTCCAGGTCCTGCACCGGCATATCCTGAAGGAAGTTCACCTCGCCCGACAGCATCGCCGCAACGCGGGTCGCGTCATTCTGGATCGGGGTATAGATGATTTCGCTGATCGCCATCGGGAACTGATCACGCCCCCAATAATTTTCGTTCCGCTCCATCACCGTTTTGACGTCCGGTTCGCGGCTGACCAGTTTGTAGGGGCCGGTTCCATTCACATTGACGGTCGCAAAGGTGATCTCACCGCCTTCAAAGTCCTGAACGTTGACCGCGTTATTCGCCTCGGTCCAGCCCTTGTCCATGATGAACAGGTCGGTGAGGTTCGCAGGCAGAATGGGGTTCGGACCGTCCGTCTCGATCTCGATCGTGTGGTCGTCGACAGCGCGCACCTCGACAATCGAATTGATCAGTTCTTTCATGTCCGAGTTCGGCTGCTTCGCACGGTTGATGCTGAACACCACGTCTTCTGCAGTGAAATCGGCGCCGTCGTGGAATTTCACGCCCTGACGCAGATTGAACACCCAGACATTCGGATCACTCTCGCTGGGGGCCCAATCGGTCGCCAGCGCAGGCTCGAAAGCACCGCTCGTATCCCGAATGATCAGAGGTTCATACATCTGGTGGCGCACGGTATGCGTCGGCCCTTCGTTCTGCGAATGCGGGTCAAGCGTCAGCGCATCCCCCGAGCGCGCCCAACGCAGAGTTTCGGCACTGGCCAAAGACGTCGTCGTCATCAAAAGCGTCAGTACGAGTATTGGATTTTTCATTATTTTCTCCCATATTGCAGTCGTTTAACTGCATTGAATTCACGATACGTGTCGCAAATTTCTGTTAACGTTATGGCTGCGGATAGCATACCAACTGCGAATGCATGTCAATCGTTCAACTCGGTTTTGATTTGCTAAACACAAGCGACACGGGACTTCAGGGGGACAGCCACTCTCCCCAAAAACACCGCATCAAGTGTCTATTACTCAGACGAGAGGAACACAAACCGCAATCATCAAGCTTCATGGTCCGACAAGTAGATCCAGATAGCGCTGACGGGAACTGCGCTGCTCACAATCTGGATAATTGTCCGCTTCATAAAGCGATTGCCACGCTGTTTTGATCTGTTGCCAGAATTGCAATCCTCCCGAGGTGCTTTCGCTCATTCGCAATGCGGAGAAAGTTACCGTAGGCTCATTGCTTTCTGATGACTGGTCTCAGCCCAAACCGGACGTTCAGCCCAGAACTTTGCAATTCTAGCTTTTTGCAGAACCGGACATGCGTGAATGGTGTTGCAGGCGCTCGACCAGTTTTTCACAACGTGCGCGCAATTTGGGATTTATACGGCTAGTGTTCTCATCCTATGCTCGAAGAAACGACGGCGAGCTGCATGCGACCGCACTGGCGCCGGTTTTCAGCCCAGTTCTTTTACCGTTTTCTTAAAACCCGACGGCGACATTCCAGACCATTTACGGAAGGCCCTCGAAAACGCAGCGGGGTCTGCGTAACCAAGCCGCAGTGCGGTCTCACCAACGGACTTTCCCACCGGACCCAGCAGCTTCTTTGCTTCTTCCAGTTTGACAGCAGATATGACCTGAGATGCTGATTGCCCATAAGAGGCCAGCCGGTTGTTCAATGTCTCCCGGTGGAAACCGCATAGGCGCGCCAGTTCGTCAACACCAAATCCCGGCTCGCCAAGATGAATCCGGATGAGGCCCTGAAGCCCGGCTAAGAAATCTTGAGGCGCATGCTGGTCGAGGAAATCGCTTGTCAGGTCTGACGGGTTTTCCAATGTTTCCGAGAGCAACTGATGGCTCAGCCAGGGTGAAGGAAACCGGATCGAAAAGCCCTGAGGGCTACACTTAATGGCTTGAACACCATGAAAGTGCTTTGGCAACACGTCAGGTTCGCTTACCCGTAAAATGATCTGGCTCGGGTCCCACCTGAAATCGAGAACCCGATGCAGCAATGATACCCAGATGCTCGCCAGAAATGCGTCGGTCTGTCCGGGCGAAACCGAAATGCTGAAATTCCGCTTAGCACTGAAATAAGCGTGCTCCCCTTCCACAAGCAGCGACTGCGTGACCGCGTTGGATTCTTTCGAGACGGCTTGAGTGTAGCGCGTAAAGAAGTCGCCCAACGTCAACGCCTCGGCCAACATGTCACCGAGAGTCAGAAACCGAACAAGGTCAATTGATTGACCAACTTGCGCGCAGAAGTCTGGTGATGTTGCATCAGCAGCGGCTTGATGGATTCTATAAATCGTCCCGTGTGGCAGGAAGTTTTGGCGATCCATCACCTGAGCTTCGCTCACGCCCAGAGGGTCCAGAACAACAGCCGGTTCAACACCGGCACGACGCAAAGCAGCTACGACAGGTGCAGCAACCGATGCCCGAACCAGCGGCAAGCCCTTCTTTGTGTTTTGCTCAAATACGCCCATGTCGCCCTCAAATATCATGAAGGTAACGACAGAAAGACAGAAAACACACAAAAAGGCGCCAAAAGCATGCAGAATGCCAAATCAATTTGGCGCAGCCCGCCATACTGTCAGGCAAAATCCGGCAATCACTCTAAAATCATATTCAGAAACATACATCTTTGATTCGTATTTGGAGGGCCTCAATGACACCGAAATTCAAACACCTGGTGGCCACGACAGCCTTTTCTGCAAGCCTGGCAATCGCGGGCCAAGGTTTTGCGCAGGATGAGAGCTTTCCAATCCTATTTACCAACGTGCACGTATTTAACGGTGTCGATGAACAGCGAATTGAGAACGCAAACGTTCTGGTCGTGGACAATCTGATCGCGGAAGTATCGTCGGAACCGCTGGCCGTTGCCAATGCCCAGATCATTGACGGTGGAGGTCGAACGCTGATGCCGGGCTTGATCGATGCGCACGTACATATGGCAATCACCGAGCCCGTCGCGGACCTGAGGGACAATTTTGACTGGATGTATTGGGGCGCGGTTTCCACAATTGAAGCCGAGAAAATGCTACTGCGTGGTTTTACAACCGTTCGGGATGCGGGTGGCCCGGCAATTGGTCTGCAAAAAGCTATTGATCGTGGAAAGGCCGTAGGGCCAAGGATTTACGCATCAGGGCCGGTCATCTCGCAGACTTCCGGACATGGCGAGCATCGGGTCTATACCGAACCCCACCCGAACTTCATGGGGGCGCAGCCGTCTTTCTTCAACCAGCATGTCGAGTTCTTGGCCGATGGCGTGCCCGAAGTACTGCGGGCAACGCGCGAAGCGCTGCGTATGGGCGCTGTGCAGATCAAGGTAATGGCAGGCGGTGGTGTGTCATCTTCGGTTGATCCGTTGCACACCGTTCAAGGATTACCGGAAGAGTTGGAGGCTTCGGTTCGCGCGGCGGCTGATTGGGGAACCTATGTCATGGTCCACGCGTATAACGACGACTCGATCCTGCGGTCGCTGGAAGCGGGCGTCATCAGCATAGAACATGGACAACTGATGACTGAAGTGTCAGCGCAGGCCATCAAGGATTCTGGCGCCTGGATCGTCCCGTTTTATTCTCTGCTTGGGCTTGATGAGGAAGTTGTCAAGAAGGCGCTTGGCCCTGCGGCAGCTCCCAAATTCCTTGATGTTCAGGCAGGTGCGCGCAACCAGATGAAACTGTTGAAAGAGTATGAGATCGAGAACGTTGCGTTCTCGACCGATATCATCGGCGATCCCGTCGCGCTGACCAAGCAAAACGATGAGTTCAAATACCGGCTGGAGGCATGGACTTCACACGAAATCCTGCAACAAGCCACGTCAAAGTCCGCCGCACTTCTGGCGCTTTCAGGAAAACTCAACCCCTACACAGCAGGCCCGCTGGGTGTGATCGAACAGGGCGCATACGCCGACCTGCTGCTTGTTGAAGGAAACCCGGTCGAAGATGCCGAGATCCTGGTCGACTACACCAACAACATCGACCTGATCATGAAAGACGGCGTGATCTACAAAAATACACTCGATTGAGTGTCGCGCGGGGTGAATTTACCTCGACACCCCGCGCCCCCTTAGCTTGACAAATTGGAGTGCTGACACGTGGAAACACTGGCCTCACTGACAGCAATCGCCGGATTTGTTTCCTTGGCAGCAAGCGGCGCGTTGGCGCAGGACGCGCTCCCGCAAACCTTGTTCACCAATGTGCATATCTTTGACGGAATTAGTGAAGAGCGGATCGAAAACGCGAATGTTCTGGTTGAAGGCAATCTCATAAAGACAGTCTCGACCGACGGTATTGATGCGCCCGAAGCGACGGTTATCGACGGAGGTGGGCGCACGCTAATGCCGGGATTGATTGACAGTCACGTGCATCTCTACGCTACAGGGCTCGTGCAATCCTTCTCAGGTCTTCAGGCCGCCAAATGGGATCAGATCGGGGCCACAGCAGCCGAAAATGCCCGCGACTATCTCTACGATGGTTACACCACGGTGCGGGATACTGGCGGAATGGGATCAGGTCTGCGCGAACTGATCGACAAGGGGATTGTAGACGGGCCACGTATCTATGCGTCAGGTGCGGCCATCGGCCCGACTTCCGGGCATGGTGACTGGCGAAACCCCGAGCAGCGAACCTTCAACATGGGGTCGGACGACGTCGCCAATACGTTCAACCTGTCCTATATTGCTGATGGTGCCGAAGAAATCCGAAAGGCATCGCGGCTTAACTTCGCGCACGGTGCGAGTTTCCTGAAACTGATGGCCGGCGGCGGTGTGTCATCCGAGCTCGATCCGCTTTGGTCCGTTGCCTACAACGTTGATGAGATTGCAACAGCGGTCGAGGCTGCGTCCTTCTTTGATACATATGTGACTGTCCACGCCTATACGGACGAAACGGTAACAATGGCTCTGGACGCAGGCGTCAAGTCACTGGAGCACGCTCAGATGGTGAGCGAGGAGACCGTCAAACGCATTGCAGATTAAGGTATCTTCTGGGCCTTGAATGTCGCAGGAATGGATCCGGCGCTGCTCGACCATCCGAATTTCTCGATGCCAACGGTGAAACCGAAACTGGAAGAATATCTGGTCGGGTCAGAAAACGTCATTGAGTACATCAAGAAATACAAACCCAAGATCGTGCATAACGTCGACACCGTGCTGTCCACCATTGGGTTTGGCCGCGCACACCGGGACTTTGAAAAGTGCTATTTCGCGGAATTGCTGGGTAACCATGCTTTCCTGGTTGCAGCGACCTCGACTGGTGGCGAGTTGGCACAGCTGACAGGGCGGCGGAACCCTTATCCCAACAAACTGGGCGTGATCGAAGAAGGGGCCTATGCAGACATCCTTATTGTCGACGGGAACCCACTGGAGGACCTGTCGGTTCTTGGCGCAAATCCGAAATGGTTTGATGCACCTGCGCGTGATCGAGGGTTTGAGACCATTCGCGTGATCATGAAAGACGGCGTCTTCTACAAGAATACTCTCGAATGAGCAGAGTATGCGGGAATTTGACACCTGCGCCTTGCATCGTCGATCCTGAACAGGGGAGCGATCAATGAACAAGGCAATCGCAGTAGCTCTTTGCGTTTTTGGGATCGGCGTTGAAGGAGCAGCAACGGAACAAACCCAAAGCCGATACTATCTGGGGATCGGGGAACCAAACCCCGATGCCTGGCAAACCATGATCGACAACCCGACCGACCGGGGAAAGGACATGGGCGCTGCACTCGCCGCAATGGGCGGTGAGATGATAAGCTGTTTTTGGGACTGGCAGATGGCAAGAACTACATCACCGTCCGTTTACCGGACGATCCAGGCATGGTGCAGGCCATGTATTTTTCGCGTCTGAGCCAAGGGGTGCTAAAAGACTACAGGTTCATCGAACTGATGACGAGCGCGGACAGGGTTGAAGCCCTGAAGCGCGTGCCGGAATTTTCAACTCCGGTCGAATGAAGTTAGGAAGCAAAGGAACAGTCTATGAAGATCGTGTACGGAATTCTCGCAGCCTTAACAGTTGTGTTTTTCATCCTTGGAGGCAGCGATGCTTATGCCAAAGACAACAAGGGTAAGAAGCCGAACAAGGGCGGCAAGGACGGAGATGTCAGCATTCAGATCGAAGACAAACCCGGCAAAGGCCCAAAGGCTGTGCCACCTGGCCAGATCAAGCGCTACACGCGCGGTGCCAAGCTCCCATCTGACCTGGAGTTCGAAGAAATCGGGGACCTTTCCAAATGGAAGCTGAAGGAGCCGGGCAATGGAAACCGCTACATTCAGGTCGATGGTGAAGTCCTCGAAGTTACGAATGACCTCTCTACCGTTGTTGATGCTGTCGGCATCGTCGGTGATCTTCTCAACTAGACTAAGGTACGGTGTTTCAGGGCAAGAATTACCTCGTTTGCCCTGACGCTGGCCGGGGCGATCTTTCTGTGAACCCCGGCCCAAGGTCAAAACCCGGACACCAGACCTAGCGATGGAAAAAGCCCTTCTTGTATTTTTTGCGCTTGCTACCCTTTCGTGAGCACGCGTCCTGCTCGCGCAGGAATCCGGTGCAACTGAATGATGACCCGTCAAAGCCAGTGGCAATGGGAGCTGCTTTGCGGACAATTGAGGAGCATATGACAATGCGTCTTTCCTTTGCAGTAATAACTACATGCTTTTTGGCATTGCCGGCTCATTCGGAAGGTAATCGTGTTGAGTGGTCAGACCTGATCGTTGAATCCGCTCAGGACTACGAAGATCCTTTCGTTGAATTGACTGACAAACAGCTTAACGCGCTTCGTAAATTGGTCAGGTTGCAAGCACTACTAGAAAAAGTCGGGGCCACGCCAGAACAGCTGGACCAGCTTCAACTGGATATCGAGACGACCGAAGCAACCCTTGCTGAGGAAGGCATTGATGCGAACTGGCTGATTTCCCAACGCTGGGTTGTGATGGAAAGACGTGAAAAGGCGGGCACGGCCGCCAATGTCGACATCGATGGTGCGAACGTTTCGTTGGGCGGATTTGTGATCCCGGCACCCCGCGACGAAGATGGCTCCCAAATGGCATATATCGTGCCGGAACGTGGAATGTGTAGCCACGTGCCGCCTCCACCACCAAACCAGATGGTGCGTTTGCACCTAAGTGACTCATGGACGCCATCGACGCTTTACGAGCCCATCGCTGTAACTGGGCAAATCAGGATCGACCCGACGCAGAAAGAAATGCTGGTTGTTGATGGTCCCGTTCTCATGAAGGCTGCGTTTACTTTGGAGGTCGATGACGTTCAGACTTTTGGACCAATTCAGTCTTCCAAAGAGGCTACGACCAATAGGGCAAGCGTACTGATGGGAAGAATAATAGCGACTGGCGGGGCTATCAAAGACGAATAGTGACACGGCCCAACTGACCTGAATATGGTTTAGAAGGGGCGTTCAGTTAGGTGGGCCGAATATCTGCTTGTGAGAGACTGAACGGCGAAAGCGGCGATAGGGGAGCGCATGAGGGTTTGGCTATTTAGGGTAATTGGGCTTGTTGCACTTCTCGCTTTCGCAGCAGTTGCGTTTGTTTGGTTGTTGTTTGCTGCTCCGATGTTCTCGGACATGCGACGCGACCTTGTGGAAAGAGTTCTTTCGGAACAAATTGGTCGGCCACTTCTTGTCCATGATGATGTAAGCGTCGCGCTTGGCCGTACGAGTTACATTTACGTAGGTGGTGTGGTCATCCCGAGCCTGACAATGCCGGAGTCAGCTCTTGTGGAATTGAACCTGCTGGAACTGGAGCTGGATATCGCCGCTTTGGCCAACAGGCGCCTGCACTTTGACAATCTCGTCGTGGAAGGCCTCCAAGCAAATCTTCTGACGGCCGAAGACGGTACCACAAGCTGGCGAAAAGGCGAGCCAACACCCAAGCCAACTTCAGAGGAAACTGTATCAGCGGATGATCAAAAAGACGTCGCGAGCGCTGATGGTACCGATAAGACCGACACGGAAAGCAGTGGAATTCTGAACTTCCTGAGCGACAAGAACGTCAGCTTCAGGTCAATCGGGTTAAACATCGACGACAAGGTCTCGGGCTTCTCATTTGTGTTTGACCTTCAGGCCCTCGCGCTCGAACAAGTAGATAATGGACAAAGAACAAAGGTCTCGGGCTCCGGCTCCGTCAACGGTCAGGTTTTCGAAATCGAAGGCGACTACCCGCACGCCGCACCGTTTACGACACGCGCCAGTTTTGGCGAAATGACCGTAAGCTACAATGGCGAGCCCTTCTCGGTAGATGAAGGGGGTGGCTATCGCGCAGTCTTGGAGATGGACACAGGTGAATTCGGTGATTTTCTGGACGTCATCGGGCTGGAACGCGTTCTGGAAGGCAATGGCCAGTTGCAGGCTGAGCTCGTGTCTCAGGACGCTCTGAAGATCGAGGCGTTTACAACCACCGTAAGCCTGGAAGATGGACAGAAACTCGAAGCTGAAGGTTCAATAGATGACCTCTACACCGCTCAGGGCGTCGATCTGCTTTTCAACGCGCGACTTCATCCCGAAGGACAGCCGCCACCAGCAGCAAAAAGTATCCAGGAATTGAAGTTCACGGGCTTTGAAATGTATATGGTCGGATCCCTGGCTTCCTTCGAATTCGAGAAGTTGCTGTTCCAAACTAATGCATTCGACCAAGGGTTAGACGTAATCGGTCCAGCCTCAATCGAAAGCATTCGCCGCATGCCGGACGGCCGGCTCGCCATGCTGGGCATCGCGCTGCAAGCCGGTCCAATTGAAGAGCCTGTCCTGAAAGCCGAAGGTAAAATCCTCGATCTGCTTCAGCTTCAGGACGTGACTTTCGATGGGGAGCTAAACGGGCCCGCCAAGTTGATTTTGCCCAACCTCGATGAAGTCTACGTTGACCAGTTCGGCGGCATCAAAGCCGATTTCAACATATCCAACGCGGGTGGGCCGGTTTCACTCAACAGGTTTAACGCGACGACTTACGACACCGATCTCTGGGCACTCGATCTCGCACTTTCTGTCAACGAGCTAAAAGGGCTTTCCGGTCTCGATTTCGACGTGGAACTGGACATCGACGACAGCGCCAAGTTTCTGACCGCAGTGGATCTGCAGCCTGTCGAGATCGGAGCACTAGCTATTGATGCGGAAACCTCCAAACAGGGCGGGGACTTTGGTGCCGCAATCCAGTTCGAAGCCGGGTCCTCGCATCTTCTTGCAGCATTGGACGCAAATTTCCCCGAGGGCGCTACTGTTGTTCGGGGCAACATCACCAGCGAAAAGCTTGATCTCAACGACCTGAAGAACCTGACTGCCGTGCTGGACCAACTGAAAAGCTTGGTAGGCGAGGCCACAAAGGAACCTGAAGCCGAAGTTCAACCTTTGGTTTTACCGAAGGAGACAGACGTCCAGCCCTTGGTATTGCCAAAGGAAAAAGGGAAACCTGCCGATCTTCTGGATGTGCAGCGCGTGCTGCGAGAAGCTGACGTCGAGGTACAGATCGAATTCAAAGAGATTGTAGGCCAGCAAGGCGTAACGTCTGTTTCAAGCCAATTGTCTGCCAAAGACGGAACCGTGGATTTCGGGCCTCTTCAGATGGCTTATGGTGGCGGAAACTTCAGCCTGCGGGCGGTCATGGATCTGATTGACTCTCCGGATTGGCTTTCATTGTCGGGATCGACCTCGGGATGGGAATTCGGCGAAATCTTGGATGAGTTGGGCATTGGTATTGAGGCCTATGGACGTTTGAGCGGTGAGTTCAACGTTTCTGGCAGTACCGCCTCGGGCAAGGCCTTCGTCAATTCGATGCGTGGCAATGCGTCGTTGTCGATGTCGCAAGGTTACATTAGTACCAGTCTACTAGAGTTGGCCGGGCTGGGTATTTTCCCCTGGCTCTTTTCAGAAGAGTTCCGACAAGGCTATACCGACATCACTTGCGTGGTCGCCCCGGTTGATATCCAAGCCGGGCGTGTCAGTTCAAACTCCATCGTCATCGAAACAGGATCGGTTCAATTGGTGGCCAGGGGGCAAGTGGACTGGCTGAACGATAGCATCGCATTAAGAGCGGAGCCTCGTCGCGTCGGCGAACCCCTATCCCGGAGCGCTTGGCCATTTGATGTAACGGGTCGGCTTTCGTCGCCAAAGTTCAAGCTGGATGTGGGCGGGTCCAGAAACAAGGCTCCAGAAGGCGCTGATGCTATGCCTACCAACAGGCAACCTTGTGTGCCGGACATCAATCAATTGCAATAATTGGAAGCTACTTAGTTCTTCAGTGGTTCCGGCTGTTCGGCCTGACACGCCAGAACCGCTTCGATTGCTTTTGCAGACCCGCTGAGATCGAGTTCCACCTCGGCCCCACTTTCACCTATAATCGTAACGCTTTGGCGTTTTCCAAACTCGGTTACAAAAGCCGGGTTGTCGAAAAAGGCGTAACCGCCGGGTACGCCATTCTTGAAGACACCAATTGCCTCGCCTTCGAATTGCGCATCACCAAAATCGAACTTCACGATGCCCTTCGCGCCGTCCTCGATCTGAACCCAGGCCGGATTAAAGGCGGCAAAAAAACCACCGGCCTGATTGGGCGCCGCGCCTATTTCAACAGTCATTTCATTTTCAAAGGGCTTCCACGCGAGACAACCATTGCCCTTTTCGGGATCAATCAGGATTGTCCAGTCCCCGGATTCACCCCACCGCTCCATACCGGCGGCATGAAGTAAGCTTGCACAACACAAAGCCAGTATTGTCAGCACATACCTATACATTTTTGACCCCGGATTAGTTTTGAAGGTTTACCCATCCTACCGATCAAGGACGATCAATCAAACGATACAAAAGAAGCGTCATGAGGATACAAGTCGTCGGGGCGCAACCGTGAAGTCTAGTTCCTGCTCATAGCCGCATACGCCGCTATTAGAAGGAATGCCCGGTTTGAGCCGTCTGCTGTGCTTTGCACAGTCCACTTTCTGCGCATTGCTGTCATTGGGGCATCGATCAGCATCAGTCAAAGTGGGCTCAAACCGGTCATTCGCTGCAACTTGTTTGAACGTCTGCTTTGCGGACCATGCTGCCGTTTGCTTCAGTTGCAACGTCGAAAGGCACATCCGGCGCCAAAGCGCGGTGGAATGACATCGCAAGGTCTAACTCCGAGCCCAAACCAGACGCTCACCGAATTTTTTGAGAGATTGACTATCCATACTTGCAGAAACCTGCGTTGCGGGTTTCCTTCTGTAGTTCAAGATATCCACTGTTTCGCCAGGGTTCGAGGAGTTACTATGAAAACAGCCGTTGTGACTGGTGCCGCGGGAGGGATGGGACAGGCTATCTGCCGCCAATTGCGGACATGTGAGTTCCACGTCCTTGGACTGGACCTCAACGAGGAGGGCTTGGATGAACTGGCGGCAGAGTTAGGTTCAAATTTCACACAATTCTGCGTTGACTTGACGGATCCAGTTGCAATCGCGCAGACGTTTGATGGCATAAAGTCAGCTTATGGCGGCCTCGATGCTTTGGTAAACAACGCTGGCACCTGCTTCATGTCCGACTTCCCGCATATACCGCCCGAGGAACTGGAAAGGCAGATGGCAATCAATTTCAACTCTGCGTTCCATTGTTGCCAGCAGGCTGTCCGATTGATGTTGGAACGCGAGGGCGTCAAAAAGATTGTGAATATCTCATCAAACGGAGCTTACAATTTCGATGTATTTGACCCTCCGCACTACCGGGCATCAAAGGCGGCGATGGATACCCTTACGAAAGACCTAGCCCGTCGATACGCAAAGGAAAAAATCTGTGTGAACTCGCTGGCGCCAGCCATGACCGAGACGCCCTTGTTCAATGTCTTGTCTGAGGAAGTCTTGGAGAAAGCCGTTGGCGCCATGCCGCATGGTCATGCGATGCAGCCCGAGCAAGTCGCCTCTTGGGTCAGTTTTCTCATTTCACCGGCCGGTGACGTTTCCAGCGGAAATGTAATCATTCTGAATCAAGGGCGGGACGTCAGGTAGTTTTCAGGAAGATCAATCGATTTCGGGAAAGGTGGACCACCGGTTGGGGTCAACGGTAGACCTCTGGTGCTTTCTTCAGAACTGGCCATTGATTTGGACAATGCCCATAGATCACAAAGGCGTTTCGCTCGGATGCTAGACGCATCAACCTGTCTGCGCTGGCAATCGCGGCTTCTTCGTCCCATGACCCTGCAAATTTCTCATCGATTTCTGACGGTCGGGATATCGCGTCACTGGTGAGCAAAACCGGACCCGAGGGAAGATCGACCATCAGGGCGATCTGGCCTGGTGCATGACCGGGTGCCGCCATTACCAGAATACCTGGTCCAATCTCTACGTCGCCATCAATCAAAAAGTAATCCCGATCGGGCCACTCCAAAGGCTGCACACCGCCCCAATACAATGGACGAGGCAGAGCCCGCTCCACGGAAGAGATCAGTATCGGAGTGCTCGGAAAGTCGCCCAATCCCCCGATATGGTCGATATGAGTGTGGGTACAAATCTGCAACGTAATGTCTGATGGAATGAGACCGAGCTTTGCCAGTTGCGCGCGTGGCAGATTTTCCGGTTCACATTTTAGGACTTCGCCAAACTCGTACAAAAGATCTTCTTTGACCGCGGCTTCGGTATCGGTCGCATATTTTTCGGGAAACCCGGTGTCGATGAGTATGGCTTCTCCCAGATCCGTCCGGATCAGAAAGCCGCAGATCCCAATGATGCGACCCGTGGAATGAACCTTGAACAGCCCGTAGTCCAAAACTGCCAGGTCAATCGGCCGCCCTTTGACAAATCCCTCAGCTTGCACAAACTCTCTCCCTCATTGACTGCAAGGATTTTGAGTAGAGTGTGAAAGTCAAGGAGTCCGCCGTCACACTGCACACTATACTAGCTATCACTCAGCCCAGCACTGCTACGGGTGAAGCTTGGAGCGAGATTGGCGGTTGAGATCGGAAAGAGGTCTTTTCTCTTAGTCAACCGACCAACAGTTAAACGTTTTGGTAGAAAATCACTGATATTTGGCCAATCTGCCGATTTTGGCTAGACTTAGAGAGTTCCCTCAACGCACAGAAAATTTGTCCGCATTCCCGACCTTGCCACTGTGCGCTCCGGAACGCTCTAACCATTGGGACTACACCGTTTAATCGCCAAGGAAGCCACCGGGAGAGTGCCAGGACGCCCGAGACCAATGTCGGGAGTTATTTTTTGCCCAAGAGCACATTCGGGCCACCGTCTGTCAAACTTGATCAGCCGTGTTTTACATGGCGTCAAGATACGAAAGGCGAAATTTGATGGACGCACCAGTTATCCAACTGATATTTATGCTAGCCTTGCTGGTTGGCGTGATCTGGCTTTATATCCTGCCGATCACGATGGCGGGGCGGCGCAACCGATCCGGTTTGATCTGGTTCCTGATCGGTCTGGTTGGATCACCGCTTTTGGCCATCCTTTTACTACTGGCTTTGGGTGACGCACCCGAGCATCCAGCAACCTAGTTTTGTGAACGATACCGTCGGACACACAAAAAGGCTCCACCGGAGGGTTTCTGGACACCGGTGAGCCGAAACGGCCTTCTCAGCATGTAGGGAGGCCTTGAATTGAGTCACGACACTTTCGGAAGAGAAGAAAAGTACTCCTTCCCACTCTCGACGGCCGTGTAGCGCAATCCTACGGATGACCGATCTGTTTGAAGAATCCTAGAACTTTGTCCGTGACCCGGTCATAGCGGCAGTTCTGACGAACGTCCGACACCGTTAGGAGCAGCCAATGAGGTTGGTGCCAGTTTGGCGGTCCTGCCCCCAACCATGAGACTTCTTGCTACATATGCCGACGCTGATGTCGTTGTTGTGAAAACGGTCATAACCGGTGGGATTGAAGATGCCGGCGCAGCTCATATTATCATCTGGGGATTTTTACTGACTTTGTTATTGGAATTTTGCTGATCGCGCGCGGCCGCGGGTTGGAAGCTTCGGCTAGTTCGCTGATCATCGGCGCGCTGCTATTTGGTGTTTTGCATTGCTCATGTGCGTCTTATGGGCCCAACCAATGAATAATGACTTGCGGCGATTCATTCACGAGACACGGACGGATTAGGGATTGACCTCGGTAGGTTCCTATTTTCAAAAGCCACCTTCATCCTTAGATCTTTTGGTTGCTAAAGTGTTTTGGAAACATCGATTGCAGTACAAACAGGCAGATCCTCAAAGCCTCCGAAGGTTTGAAGATCTCTGAGTGCAAGTGGTAGTCGGTCCAGAGCCCTTCCAGCAAAGCAACCAATGCGTCTGTTGCAAGATTGGCGTCTACGTCATCGTACTGGCCTTCAACCTTTATTTGCTCCAACAGCTCCAGTATCGCCGCCCTGAAACCTTTGTCTCGCGAGTCGATGAAAGGAAATACCTTCGGGTTCGAGAGCGCTTCGGCCCGGAAGGAAAACCAAATTGCGACGTCCCGTGCATTTAGGACCAAGGGATCGAAGTCTGCCTTAATGAAAGAGATTAACTTGTCTGCCGGGTCCAACTCGGGATTGGCTGCGATGACCTTCCACTGCTCCGCGTAGCGGACTGACAATTCCTCAGCCACCGCAAGCAGAAGCTTTTCTTTGGAGCCAAAGTGTAGGTTTACCATCCCTTGCGACAGTCCCGACAACTCTTGTATTCTCGCCGAGGTTGTGCCGCGAATTCCGTACTTATAGATGGCCTCTGCAGCCGCTTGGATCAACTGCTTTCGGTTCTGCAGCTTACCCAGATCACGGGCATTGGTTGGGATATCAGGCTCGAGAGTAATCTTGTTTGTCCTCCGCTGGGTGGTCGCCCTTTGTCTTCTCGCATTTAGCAGAGCGAAAGTTCAAGAATTGACATTGAATAAATGTTTGTTCATTTTGTGATTTCCATTTCATCGAGACGCTGCATGACCCTTTCCAACTCTGACTTTCGGTCCATTCGCGAGTGGGATAACGAACATTTCCTGCACCCGTGGGAGGGAATGTCATGTTTGGGCCAAAACGCACGCACCTTTGCAGAAAGCGGCCTGGGCGTTCACGTCTTCACTGAGGACGGAAAGCGCCTAATAGACGGCCCTGCTGGCATGTGGTGTATGCAATTGGGCTATGGAAACACTGAAATTGCCGATGCCATGGCCCAGCAGGCGAAAGAGATGGCGTATTTTTCGCCCTTCAACAATGCCAACTCAGCCCCCGCCCGGTTGGCGCATGAGATCGCCAAGAGGACGCCGGGCGACCTGAACCATGTGTTCTTCACGACAGGTGGCTCAACCGCCGTGGATTCCGCTCTTCGGTTTGTGCAGTTTCGCAACAACCTTCTGGGCAAGCCTGAAAAGAAGATCGTGATATCGCGGCAGAAAGCCTATCACGGATCGACCTACCTGGCGGCCTCAGTGTCCGGAAAAGAGCGAGACAAAGGTTGGCTGGACCAGGCAAGTCACCTGACGCGCTTCCTGCCGAATGTGAATCCTTATACGCGTCGCCCCGAGCAGACAGTCGACGACTTTCTGGACGAAAAAATAGCGGATCTGGAAAACATGATCCTGCAGACCGGAGCAGACAAGGTCGCAGCTTTCATCGCTGAACCGATCTTGTGCTCTGGAGGTGTCATCGTACCTCCACCGGGATATCATCTGCGCTGTCTGGAAATCTGCCGAAAGTACGATGTCCTGTATATCTCGGACGAGGTTGTGACTGGGTTCGGACGGCTTGGGCATTGGTTTGCGTCCGAAGCCGTCTTCGGTATTCAGCCGGATATCATCACCTGCGCCAAGGGAATGACTTCAGGGTATGTGCCGATGGGGGCCTGCATCATTTCTGATCGGCTGATAGCAGAAATAAGCGGCGAACACGCCCAGGACGCTACCTTTTCTAATGGCTTCACCTATTCGGGCCACCCAGTAAGCGCGGCGGCCGGTTTGAAGACGATCGAAATCATGGAGCGTGACGGCGTTCTTGAGCATGTCCGCGCGATCACGCCGCTGTTCGCAGAACGCCTTCAGGCCCTAGCTGAATTGCCGCTCGTCGGTGATGCCCGCGGTATGGGGCTGGTTGGATGCGTTGAGTGTGTTGCGGACGCCAAAGCCGATAACTTGCTGGATCTTGATAAATCAGTTGGCGCATTGATCGATCATCATTGTCAGGAGAACGGACTGATCCTGCGGCCAATCATCAATATGTGTGTGTTTTCTCCGCCGTTGATCATTTCGGAAGACGAGTTGAACCAGATGTTCGACATCCTTGAAAAGGGCATCCGGCTGGCGACCGAGGACCTGACGCGCCAGAATGCGTTGAGAACTTAGGAATGGCTTCGGGGTGGCCTCGCAACCTTGCAAGTGGCGAGCCCCTACCGCGACCTGCTACGCTCACCCAGCCCGCATTTCTTCAGGCGGCAACTTGATCGGAAACTTGGATCGAACCTCTTCATCAGCCTTGCTGCCAAAGTAGTTCGGGTAGTGATTGGATAGGATATCGTTCACAACCGACCTGCTCCGCTCGAACATATCCTGACGGCCTGCCTTCTCCCAAGTGTCGGTAAGCTCCCGATCCATCAAGGTTGGGTAGACATACTCGGTCTCCATGTATTGCAAGGTCTGCGCATTACCAAGGAAATGACCGGGATCTATTGCGCATTCATGGATGACGTCGACCGAAAGCGTATCGTCACTCACCTCGATCCCGCGCAGTGTTCGAGAGATCATGCCCGCTGCCTCGTTGTCGATCACCATTGACTCAAAGCTACAGCCCATCAGGCTGCCGAGCATTCCACCAAACTCGCACAACCGGTTTGCTCCCGCATGGGCCGCCAAAGCGAAGGTAAGCGCTTTTTCCAGCCCATATTGCGCATCGGGGATTTTGGAATCCGTCATTCCACATCCGACGCTGGTTGGTAGGTTGTAGAAGTTGCCCATCTGAATAGCAGCGGCTGAAATCAAAGCCTGCTCGCCACTTCCGCCAGTAAACGATCCAGTGCGCAGATCAGTAATGAACGGCCAAGCCGCAAAGACGACAGGTGTTCCTGGGTTGATCAGGTTGGCAACGGCCACGCAGGAAAGGGTCTCGGCCACCGCCTGCGCCAGCGTGCCGGCCAATGGCGCTGGTGACGTGGCTCCGGCTTGTGGCGGAACGGCAAGGTCGCAGACAAGGCCCATTTTTGCAGTATCAATCAGGATTTCCAGGTTTTCCCGCCCGAACCGAAGCGGTGAGACGATGGGACAGCCTCCAAAAATCACCGAAGGCTTTTCAAGGAACTTTCCCTCCCCGCCCGATGCCAAATCGAACATATGAATGGCGTCTTTTATGTGTTCGCGCGTGCGGAATGTCAGGCAGGACGGTTTCTCGCTTCCCGCCAGAATGGCGTATAGCATGCTCATGTCATGCTCGTAGTCCTGCGGGACATCCGTTGCCAGAACCGTATCACCGGTCATGTGAATGTTGTCGAGCCGGTCTACAAGTCGGGTGAAATCGTAGATATCCTTGAGCGTTGATGGTCGGTAACTGCGCGTTTCCGCGTCAAACGTTGTCACCGCCGTACCGGAATTTGCGTAATACACCTTGTCCTTGGTGCAGTGCATATCGTCCTTTCCAGCCCGAGATCCGCGTGCATGGACATAGAATTCGCTTGCGGTCTTGGCCAACAGGTCTTCCATCAAGGCCCGAGGAAAGCATAGCCTGCCGTGCTCGTTCACCGTCGCCCCTTTGGGCAGCACGAGATCAAGAACTTCCTGTGTTGGATCACCGACGCCCGTACGCTCCAGAATACTCAGGGCGGCTTCATGAATGCGCGCAATGTCAGCGTCTGAAAGGGGCTTGTATCTTCCTCCGGCAATCCCCGGCCAGATTGCCTGTGAAGCGACATTGCTGGTTCGCACGGCAGCACGTGCCTCACGCCCGCCCCCGCGCCGTCTTGATCTGCGCTTCGTTAACTCTGTCATGGTGTTTCTCCGAATTCTGAGCGTGTCAGATCATGCTGAAGTAGTTGCGATAGAAACCAGGAATGCTCCACTCCATCTCGGACAGCGGTCCCGGCACGAAATGGTGGGAGTTCACGCCTTCCTGATTGTTACGGATGATCCGCTCATCATCGAGCGACGTGACATGCCAGAGCCATGTCAACGCATCCTTATCGTAGTCACGACCCTCTCGAGCATCGCCGCGCACATACCAGACGATCTGAATATCCGTTTCCTGCAGAGCGCGCGGAACGAACCGGTAGCCAACCATGTGATCTGCATAAACAAGGAAGTAGTTCAAAGTCCCGATCCCCAGATCGGTGGCACCGCCGTCGTGACCCTTTAGCTCTCCCAGAGCGGGAGCCAAAGGCGTACCATCCTTGCTGCCCGTCAAATACCCAGGAAACAGCGGGTAGCGCCGCCAATAGACATCTGCACCCGGCGCGAGCGCGTTTTCTCCGGTCAGGTCCAACTCCTCCAAGGGAACTCCGACTTCGTCCATCCGCTCGCGAAGAGCGCCGCTGAACTCAAGAACTTGAGCAGGATCTTTCAACGAGTGACTGCGCGAATAGTCCTGATGAGACGGGGCGCAGTGATAGCATTCCAGATAGTTTTCCAAGGCCAGTTTCCAGTTCGCGGGAACCGGATACGAGGCTTCATGAGCGACCTTCAGATTTTCAAAGTCAAACGGCTTTGAAAGTGGAGTGAGTCGCTCCAGCGCGGCATCCAGAGGTGGTGCATTCGCGGCTGCACAGACGAATATAAGACCTTGGTATATCTTCACCTGAACCGGGAACAACCCATACTGGCCCGGATCAAAATCCGATCCCATTGATCGACCGTTCCGCAGTTTGCCGTTCAAGTCGAAAGTCCACGCGTGATACGGACATATGAAGTTGCGGGCTTTGCCTTTCCGTTCGATGCAAACCCGCGATCCACGATGGCGGCATACGTTCAGATGCCCGCGCACTTCGCCCTCACGATCCCGAACGATAATGATGGACTCGGGTCCATAGTCGAACAGGAAATAATCACCCGGCTCAGGGACCTGGCTAACATGGCCGACCCAGATCCAGTTTCGGTTCCAGAACGCACTGATATCGTTCTCGTATACGGCTTGAGACGTGTAGAAGTGACGAGGCAAGGCGAACCCTTCACGTTGCGAGCCCATCAAGTCGCGCATAACTTGCAAATCATCTTTTGGCATGGCGCACCTCATACAAGTTCAAGGGAAACGAGTTCCCGACGAAAAAATTCGCGGTCAATTTCGCCCGCCTCGCGTTCAAAATTCCGAGCAGCCATGTGACCCGAATATACTGCGTCCGCGATCAAGCCGGGGTTTGCTGCATCTCCGATCAATTCCAGCGTTGTCAGCGGGTTGTTGGCCAAGCTGCGCAGCTCATCGTAGAGGTTGGTTTCGCGCGCGCGCTGCGTCACCAACACAACTGAACCACATTCTTTGGTCTGTTCTTGCCCCGTGTACGCACATCGCACGGTCGCCTGCCCCGGCGCCACGTTGTCCAATGTATGAGACAGGACCAGTTGAACGCCGCCCTCCAGAAGACTGCGTTGTACTCGAGTTTGTTCCAGCGTTAGTTCAGTAAACGGCGAAACCATTGAAGCCGGGGTTACAAAGACGACCTCATGTCCAGCCCGAGCCAGATGATCCGCCAATACACCACCGAGATATGCCTGTTCATCATCGTAGACCAAAACCGGACCGCTCCCCGGCAGTGTCCCTGACATGATGTCATCCGGCGTAAATACCTGAGCGCCGGCGCTTATTGATACGCCGTGAAATCCAGATTTCCCGCGCCCGTCTCGTCGCCATTTTGCGCCAGTTGCGACAAAGACGTTCGGAATAGCCAGCTCGACAACCTCGGTTGCTGACAACAGGCTGTCGGTGAACAGTTGAACGTTCCCTCTTTGCCTAAGGTCATAAATCCTGTGATCTGTGACGCGTTTCCAAGCGGACAGCCCGGTCAGACCAGACTCCTGCAAGACACGGCCGCCAAGCTCTTGCTTGGCTTCCGCCAGAGTTACCTCGTATCCCCGCCGCGCCAATTGCATGGCGCATTCAAGTCCGGCTGGTCCGCTGCCCACAACGAGCGCAGTTTTCTCTTTCCCCCGACGCTCAATGAACTCTGGATGCCATTTCCGCCGCCACTCTTCGCCCATGGTCGGGTTTTGTGTGCAGCGTACGGGGACACCGAGAGAGTCGGATGAAACACAGATATTGCAACCGATGCACTCACGGATTTCTTCGATGCGACCTTCCTTGATTTTGTTGGGCAGAAACGGATCAGCGATGGATGGCCTCGCCGCGCCGATAAAATCAAGAATGCCTTTCCTGACCAGTGACGCCATCAAATCCGGCGACGTAAGACGCCCGACGCCAACAACAGGTTTGGAAGTCACCTGTTTCACGAATTCGATATATGAGGTTTGAAAGCCGTCGCGGGGCTCGAACCGGGTAGTTGCAGAGTCGTTGCTCCAATCTGCCACGTTAACATCCCAAAGGTCAGGAAGCTCGGCCAGCAACTCGACTACAGCACGGCCTTCTTCCTGCGCTTGCATGCCGTCTGCCCCGAGCATTTCGTCAACCGCAAATCGCAGGGCAATGGCGCAATCGTCTCCAACCTCTTCCTTGGTTTCTTCAAGAAGCTCGCGGGTTAGCCGCACCCGGTTCTCCAGTGAACCTCCATACTCATCCGTTCGATCATTGAACTGTGGCAGCAGGAAATGATGAGGCAAGGTCATGTGATGCCCGGCATATACATACACGATGTCGAACCCGGCTTCGCGCGAACGGCGAGCCGCTGCGCGATGCCACTTGCGAAATTCGCGAATGTCCGCCTTATCCATCGCCCTGGCTTGCTTGGGATAAGCAGTTTGCAAGGCAAGTTCTGAAGGCGCCAGCAAAGGGGCCCGGCTCAGATGATTTTGCGCGTGGTGACCGTTATGCGCCAATTCAATAGCCGCCAAAGACCCCTTTCCATGCACCGCCTCGGTCATCAGGCGCAGCGCCGGGATATCCCGCTCATCCCAAAGTCGGTTTTCGGCAAACGGGGACAGGTCAGAAGTCGGGTGAATTTCCGTCTCCTGGTTGGAGACGACGGCCCAACCACCCTCGGCCTTCATTGCCCGCATGGCAGCCTCGGCCTGCGGTCGCAAGTGCCCCATGCCGTTGCAGTGGGGCACTTGGTAGAACCGGTTTCGAGCCGTCACTGGCCCAATTTGAACCGGTTCAAAGAGTACAGAATATCCGTCAGCGCCTGACATTGCCGCGCTTCCTCCAAGAAAATCGGAAATAGTTTCGTGGGAATGGAAGGGTTTCTACATCCCCACCATTCCCGGCTGTGTTGTAAGAGCGCCCTCAGAAGCCCGCTTTAATGCGCTCGAATTCCTTCAACATCTTGGCCTCCAACTCGGGGTTAACGGCGTCGAAGAACAAGCTGCCTTCAAAGAAGCTGTCCACATCCGAGAACCCGTAAGTTTCGATCAACTCCGGGTCTGCCTGCGCAAAAGCGTCTTCATTGGCGTGGGCGTATCCCCAGCTTTCAATGATGTACTTCCCACTTGCCGCGGAGCTGAGCGCGTTCAGCATGTCATAGACCTGCTCATCCGACTGCTTCGCAGATTTCAGATGTACATAACCGCAGACCCAGGTCGCGATGCCTTTGTCCACATCACGCATCATGACTGCTGGGGTTTCGTTCCAGATCAGGTTCAGTTCCGATTGGTTCCATCCCCAACCCAGCGTAACCTCACCGCTGGCAATTGCCTGATCCAGTTGGCCGGCATCGGACCAATAAAACCGCACGTTCGGATGAACCGCGCGCAGATAGTCCGCCGCTTTTTGGAATTCCTCGTCACTCATATCGGTATAGCTGGACGCTCCAGTCGCCAAGGCTGCCATTGCAAAGGCACTGGAAGCGGCGTCCGGAATGGCGACTTTGCCCTGATAGGCGGGATCTGCAAGCAATTGCAGCGAAACATCATCCGCCGAAATCATATCGGTGCGATAGATCAGGCCAGTGTTGCCCCACTCAAACGGCACCATGTAGGTCTGCCCATCGATCGTGATGCCATCGACCTCTTTGATCTTGGGCATCAACTTGTCCCAATTCTCCAGCTTGCTGGTGTCGATTGGCTTGATCAAATCTGCCGCCACCCATTTCCTCAGAGCATCTGTGCAGGGGTGAGCCAAATCGGCCTCAAACCCGGACTGAAGCTTGGTGAACGCTTCTTCCACGCTGCCAAAATAGGTGTAGCTGGGCGCCCCACCGTACTTTTCGACATAATCGCCGTAGAAACCCTGATCCTCATATCCGGACCAGTCAAAAACGGTCAGGTCAGCGGCGTTCGCCAGAGCTTGGCCCGCGGTAAAGGTGGCAACTACTGCTGCCGTAAGTGATGCTGTTTTAATCATTGTTCTCCTCCCAAAGATTCACGTTTACCCAAGTCAATCACCGAGGCGCTTTGAACGCCAAGCCAGACGGTATCGCCGCGCGTGTGATCGACCGTGTGAAAGTAATTTGGTACTGCGACGGCAATGCTGTCTTTCAGACCATCGACGCGCACATAGTAGTGGACACTCTCGCCATAAAAGGCGACGTCCGAGACCTCGCCCTGAACAAGAGCATCATAGCCATCCGGTTTTTCCGAGCTGATTTCCAGTTGCTCAGGTCGAACCCCGACAAGAAGTTCCTTGTCATGCACCTGGACGTTGGGGTTCACCCCGATTTCCATCTTCCCAAAGCCCTTGACGTTGACTTCGAGCGTTTCAGAATTCTCCGAAGTCACTTCGGCATCCAGAAAGTTCATTCCACCGATGAAAGAAGCCACTTCCCGGTTGCAGGGTTGGGAATACAGGACCTCTGGCTTATCCACCTGCTTGAGCTGCCCGGCGAACATGACGCCGATGCGGTCGGACATGGTCATCGCCTCGTACTGGTCATGCGTGACCATGACGAAAGTAATTCCAAGCTTCTGTTGAAGGCGTCGCATCTCCAACTGCATCGCTTCGCGCAGATTTTTGTCCAACGCAGACAACGGTTCATCCAAGAGCAATACCTTGGGCCGCATAACGAGTGCCCGGGCGAGTGCCACACGTTGCCGCTGACCTCCCGACAATTCGTTGGCTTTTCGGTCCTGCAGGCCGCCAAGCTCGACCATCTCAAGCGCCTCGGCAACACGCTCTTTGATTTCCCTCCGAGACAGCTTTGTTTTGCGTAATCCGAAGCCAACATTGTCGCCGACGTTCAAATGCGGAAAGATCGCATAGCTTTGGAACACCATATTTGTAGGGCGCTTGTTGGCAGGCACCTCTCCCATCGTCCGACCATCGATCCGGATCTCGCCTTCTTCGTGATCCTGAAAACCCGCGATGATACGCAAAGCCGTTGTCTTGCCGCAGCCTGAAGGGCCAAGCAACGAAAAGAACTCACCTTCTTTCAAGGTCAGGTTCAGATCAGACACAGCCACAAAGGAACCAAAGCGTTTTTCTACGCCCCGAATTTCGATGATGTTCTGTTCGCTCATCTTACTTGTTTCCTTTGGCTTCAATCTGAGGACTGGATGGAACGGCGGCGGAAATATTCGGCAATCAACAGCAGCAGGACCGATGACAGTAATAGCAGTGACCCCAGTGCCAACGTGTTGGGCAGCTTTGCCGGGAAGCGGATTTGGCTCCAGATATACACCGGCAGTGTTGGGCTGTTTCCGGATAGGAAAAAGGCCAGGACGAACTCGTCAAACGACACTGTGAAGGTGACCAACAGGCTGGCAATGATTCCCGGCGCGACGATTGGCAGGGTAACACGTCGAAACGTTCCAACAACGCTTTCACCAAGATCGAACGCGGCCTCCTCCAGGGACTGGTCGAAGTCGTCGAACGCAGACTTCATGATCGACACGGAAAAGGGCAGCGCCACAAACACATGCCCAAGGATCACGGTGGTCAGCGATGGTTTCAGCCCGATGCTGATGAACAGAACCAGCATTGAACTGGCAACGATGATGCCGGGAATGACCAGTGGAAGCATGACCAATCCCTCGGACAACTCACGCCCCGTGAAGCGATAACGGACATAGGCGCGAGCTGCAAAGAGACCCAGGGAAGTTGCCATCACGGCGGTCACGCTGCCGACGATCAGCGAATTCACCATGGCTTGCAACAGCGTGTCTTGCTGACCCAACTGCGCGTACCATTTCAACGTGAAACCTTTGAGCGGGAACGCCACGATGGTTCCGTCATTGAACGAAAACAGCGGCAACAGCAAAACCGGCAGATAGAGAAACACCAGGTAGGCAATCGCGTAAACCAGCAACCATGAGATGCGAAATACCCTGGTCATCTGATCCTCCGACCCAATGCGGTGACGATCACCACGAACAGGATCGAAACGCAGCCGACCGAAAGCATGGCGAGAAGAGACAGGGTTGCACCCAACGGCCAATTATTGGCGGCGCCAAACTGCACCTGGATCAAGTTCGCGACCATTTTTCCCTGAGATCCACCGACCAAGGCCGGAGTGACGTAATCGCCGACGGTTGGGATGAAAATGATCAGGCAGGCCGCGATGATCCCCGGCACCGTCAGGGGCAGTGTCACACGTACAAAGCGCTCCAACTTACTGCAGCCAAGGTCTGTTGCGGCCTCCAAAAGGCTGCGGTCAATCTTTTGCAGCGATACATAGATCGGCAGGATGGCAAACGGTGCCCAGGCGTGGGCGAGCGTAAGGACCACAGCAAACTCATTGTAGAGCAGGAATGTCAGTGGTTCTTGTATCAAACCCAATGAAATCAGCGCCGAGTTCAACACCCCGTTGAAACCAAGAATGAGTTTCCAACTGAACACGCGCAGAAGGTAGCTGCTCCAAAAAGGAATAGTGATCAGCAGCAGCCAGAGGGTCTTCTTTTGCGTACGAAACGCAATGAAGTAGGCAATCGGGTAGGCCAGACAAACCGTTACCAATGTCACCGCGCCCGCAATTGCAACCGAACGGATCATTAGGTGTCGAACCAAGGGGTCAGTAAACGCCTCTTGGTAATTCGCCCAAGTCAATGTCCGGTCAATCTGGACATATGTCTGGGTCCAAAAACTGTAGGCGACAAGAATACAGAGCGGCACGGCTACAAGCAGCCCCACGTAGAGCGTCGCAGGCGCGCTAAGTGCCAGGCCCTTGCCCGTCTCACTTCGTAGTGCTCCTGCCATGCTTCCCTGCTGAATGTCGTTTTCGATGCTGTGACAACAGTCGATCACAAAATGGACAATCGTCCATTTAAATCTGGGATTTTTGCACTAGTTGTGTCAACTGATTATTTCGACATAGAGGCTGGCCAATTTCGCATCGGCCACTAGACGCCACCGCAAGAGACTGAAAACAAATAGAGCCGCCTAATCATATGACCGGAAGACGACAAGAAATACGCGAACGAAATCGCCTTTCTCTGATCGAGGCCGTACTCGACTCGGTGGCAGAGAAAGGGATTTCCGAGACCTCAGTCAGCGAAATCATCCAACGCGCCAATCTGTCCCGCGGCATGATTCATCTTCATTTTGGTGGTAAGGACAACTTGGTCGACGAAGCCGCCCGCTATTCATCCGAACAATACTACAACGGCATTTATGACTTGTTGGAAGCGACCGGGCAAACCGGACAGGAACATATTGAGATGATTGTTCGGGGCGACTTGAGTGAAACCATTCTCAACAAGAAAAACGTCTCCATTTGGTACGCATTTCGAGGCGAGGCCCGAAACAGAGCAGCAATCGCTGCGTTTTCAGATACCCGCGACGCCAAGCTTCGGAACTTGGTTTTCAACGCTTTCGCTCGAATTGCAAAAGAAACTGGGACGGAACACCCTAATCAAGTTGCCAGGGACGCCACGCACGGCACACTCGCAATGCTCGAAGGCATGTGGACTGATTACCTACTCCACCCGGATTCATTTGACCGCGACGAAGCAATGAGAATTGTTTTCCGATTTCTGCGTGCAATGTTCCCAAAGCACTTTGACCTGAATGGCGCAGTGTTGTCTGATTAGAGATCGCGAAAGGTTTACAGTCTGGCCATTGTGGAGGTGGGCAATCCCATCTTTCAGTCGACATCATGGAAGCAGAGAGATGAATGGACCGCGGCGGATTTAAGTAAACTTTGCACGCTTCGGAAAAACGGCCTCAGTCTGCATATCGCGCTTTCTCTGATCGAGGCAGAGCGGCACAGCCCACGGTACTACCCACAGAAACCCGTGGCAAGAAAACAGTGGCGAAAGGCGGGAATGGGCGGCGGTTCTGTCAGACGAAGTCGAACCAGTCTCAGTTTACCGCGGGAACCACGAACCTATCCGGAACAAAGTTGACTCCACTCGCAAAGACCGGCGAGGCGGATCAGCCTGAAGGTGCTTGGGCTGGTTAGCGATCTTTCCTAGTTGAAGTGGTCAAATACAGAGGATTTGAAGACGGCGAATTTCTGTAGATTTCGCATGTGTTTGAAGCGCTGTAACGCGAGGTCGAGTCGTACAAACGGCAGGTGGGAGTTCTCGAGGCGGTCATTGAGCCACCTGCCCGTTTGCCGTTTGTCAAAAGCGCCCAACCCAATTGCCTTAATGCAGCCTTTTAGCATGCGAAGCGACCAGTGACGAAAGTTTTTGTGGGCAGGCGCCAGAGCAAGACGATATTTTACTCGGGAACGGCCCGACCAAAGTAGGCAACAAGGGGTTCGGCATAGATCATTCGGACGACTGCAACGACCTTGTTTTGTTGGCCACACTCTCTGACGTGGAAAGGGGGTCAGCAAAATTCGGCGTGCCGCATAACTCAGGCGGCGCTTTGGCCGAATTGGAGTATCTCAAGGCCATGTAACGCCGGACAAAGTCTCCAAAAACATAATGAGATCAGTGATCTCCTGCTCGGACAAGTTCAGTTCTGAGAGTATGGCCTCACCGTCGGCATGCAGCCTTTCGGTATCAAGCTCGCTGTAGTGCCGGACCACCGCGTCCAAGTCGATCAAACTGCCGTCGTGCATATAGGGCGGAGTTTCAGCCACACCCCGCAAACTTGGCGTACGAAAGGTCCCAAAATCAGAATGACGTCTATGCACACTGCGAACCGCCCACGCACCTTGCTTGGCGGGATCGTCGTTCCATTCCCCGTCCAGTGTGTAGACGCTTGAAAATAGGAAGTTCAACCCGCCGAACCGTCCTTCATCGACTTCGGTTTCGCTTAGGAAGTAAGGCACACCGGCGTCGTGAAATTCATTGTTGGATAATGCCGGGCCATTGTGGCAAAGGGCACATTTCCCGCGCCCCAGAAAGAGCTTTAGACCTCTCTGAGCAGCTTCGGGATAGTTCGCAGCCGCCAACAGATCTCCGCGTTCCAGCGCATCGCGGAAACTGTCAAATTGTGTCCGCTCGGTTCTAAGCGTCTCCAAATAGGCTGATAGAGACTTGGCCGTGTTGACCAGGACCAACTCCGGGTCTTGACTTCGGATATTGCCGAAAATGGACTCAAAATCAGCAACATAAGAACTCTCGGAAATTGCCGCCTTTAGACTTTCGCTGCTGTGAGCCATCTCTTGTTCTTCGATGATCGGATGCAGACTTGCTGCCCAGAGACTATCGCTCTTGCCACCCCAACCGTACCAGCGCAGACTCGCAAGGTTTCTCAGGGATGGGGTGTTCCGATCCAACCTGACACGGCCGAGCGCCCGCGCCTCGGATGTTGTAAATGCCTGTTCGGGGTCGTGACAACTCGCACAAGAAAAAGCGCCGTCTACCGACAGCACCGGATCGTTGAACAAAGCCGCGCCGAGCAAAATAGCTCTTGAGTCACCTGAAACGCGATTGCTGGGGTCTGGCTTGTATGTTGGCGGCCACGGCCCGAAGGAAAGCGTTTGCTGTATTTCCTCTTCGGACAATAGAATTTCTGAGTGTACAGCAACCGGAAGCGCCATTAGCGCGGTTAAAGCCCAGAACTTCATTTGAGCGTGATCTCTGACGTGTAGGACAGCGATCGCCCTCCGATATGAACGTCAGCCTGCAGCTCCCAGAGTCCCGGCATGTGAAACAGCAAATCATCGACCCGGAACATTCCATCGCCCAATGCCGAAACTTCGGGAACGTAATTCAAACCGTGCTGATGAGCGGGCATGATTGCATCAACACGCACCTCATGTGCTGTTGCTTCACTGCAGACTGAAATCAGAACGGAAAACGGTTGGGCCAACGGAATTTCGCTGACAGCCAAATAAACCGCAGGCGCATCTGGGGCTTCCGACCCCATGCGTTGCCCCACAGCGTCACAAGCAATTGCTGCGCCCGATGAAGCAAGAAGCCATATAACCCAGCGGATCATTCTGATGCCAGCAAACGTTCAGCGTTGGCATAGGCGATGTTGTCTGCGATCCGTTCCGGCAGCAGATCCAGCCATTCACGCGAAAAATCTGCGTGCGGGCCAACGTAGTACCAACGTTCCGGCGCAAATGTGTCCGTGCCAACCATGAACCGATCGGGATGCACCTCGAACGCGGCCTTCCAATCCGGGTCTAAACGGCCGCGTGAAACCATATCCGACCGAAAAGCCAAGTCCGCCCAAAGCCTGGGATAAGTGTCCAAAGCGTCAGACACGCTGGCCGGGTCGTCAAAGCCAGAATGCGCCCACAAAACCCGCGCCTCTGGCCAAGTCTCGAAGATCAGGTCAACTGCCTCTCGATCACCGTGGTGGTGTAGAATGAGGTTCCGCTCTTTGGCCAGTGCAATCATACGCTGGATGACCGGCGTTTTGATATCTTCGCCGTAAGCGTGAAACTCGCCGATAGCTTCGTAGTCGTTTTTGGCCAGGTTTTCTTCCAGATAATCAATTACAGTTTCATCGTGCATCCAGGTGTTGATTTCACCGCGACGACGGTACGGGCGCAACGCTGGAACGACGATGTCCGGTGCCGCGTCCAACAACAGCTGAGTGCCATTGTCGTCCGAGCTGGAAACTAGCGCTTTCCGCACGCCTGCATCCCGAAGGATTTTAGCCACCTGTTCTGGTGGCACCAGTTCGACGGCGTCGTGGCTGTAATGAATATGCGTGTCGAAGATGGGGCGCTCTTGTGCGATGGCGGCACTGCAAAACAGCGCAGCGCCCAAAATGAAGATACGTTTCAGCACCTCAAGCCTCCTATCTATCAATCAGTCCTTGGCAAGCGTCACGTCGAAATTCACATGCAAGAAAGGTTCATGGATCTGACCAGAAAGCTCCATGCCATCAGGAAATTCAGAAGCCGGGCGTTCAACATATGTCATCACCAGATCGTCGCGCACGCCAAACACCGTGTCTTCATCCAGATAGGGATCATCGTCGGGAAATATCTCGGTCACCAAAGTGCGATAACCGGGAGCTTTGACGATGTAATGCAGGTGCGACGGTCGCCAGGGATGGCGACCACAGGCTCGCAGAATGTCTCCGACTGGCCCATCAGATGGCACCGTGTATTCCACTGGTTTGACCGTGGTGAAAGCGTAACGGCCATCTGAGCCGACCGTCATAAAGCCATGAAAAGAGTAGATATCCTGTTCCTCATCCTGACTGGCGTAGAGCCCGTTTGGTGCGGTTTGCCAGATGTCGAGCTCGGCACCCGCAATCGGATTGCCCTTTGTATCCCGGACCACGCCTTCAGCAAGAAGGACCGGCCCGCCGTAGTGACGTTTCATATCGCCACCGATCGGCAGCGGGGGTGCGCCTGAGACGTGAAACGGCCCCAACACAGACGAACTGGTCGCGTCAGGGCTGGAATGCAGCATGTCAACCAATGACGACAGGCCCAACACGTCCGAGGCTAGCACGAATTCATGCCTATCCTCGGTTTCCACCGCGGCGCAGCCTTCCAGAAACGCAATCCCAGCGCGCCACTCGTCATGCGTCAGGTTGGTTTCCCGTGCGAAATCGTGCAGGTGTTTGACCAGTGAGCCCATGATCTCGCGCATTCGTGGATCTGAGTCTTTGGACAGGTACCCCATGAAGACGTCAGTGATATTGTCTTTGGTGACAGAGCGCATCTTGGCCTCCTTAAATCAGGGCAAGGCTGAGGATCGGGAACTCGATCAGAATGAACAGAACGATCAGCATCACGAACGCAAAGGGAAGTGCGCCCATGAACACGTCTTTGAGTGATATGCGGTCGTCGTTGATCGTGGATTTTATGACAAAGCAGGATATGCCTAAAGGCGGTGTCAAAAGCCCGATTTCGGCTCCGACCACGGTGATAATGCCGAACCAGATCAGCGACATATCCAGCGCCTCGGCCATAGGTAGGAACAACGGAACAACGATAAGAATGATCGACGCCGTGTCGAGCAGCGTTCCCAGGAACAGCATCAGAAGAACATAAAGCAGCATGATCGACCAAAAGGACGCGGAATTCCCTGCAAGCAAGTCCTGAAGTTGATTGGGCAACCCCGCCAGTCCCAGCATTCGACTGTATATTGAAGCCGCCGTAATCAGGAACAGGATCGCCGCCGTGATGTGCCCGGTTTCCAGCAACGCGTCCCAGAATGCGCGCGGAGACATAGACTTGCGGGCAACCGCGATGATTAGCGCGACAAAAGCTCCGGCGGCTCCTGCTTCTACTGCCGTCAACCAACCCGTGTAGATACCACCAAGCACGATGGTAATGATGAACAGTGTCGGCAGTGTCTTGGAGGCGATCTCGCGTCCTGACATCCACTCGGTGTCTTCAACAACACGACCACCGACGAAAGCTGGGGTGAAGCGCCCCATGACCCAAATCGCGCCGACATAAGCGATTGCCAGCATAATCCCTGGAATGACCCCCGCCAGGAACATGTCACCAACGGATTGTTCGGCCACGAAGGAATAGATGATCAGCATTGCCGACGGCGGGATGATCATCCCCAAGACCGAAGACCCAGCTACAACCCCAACCGCAAAACGTGGATTATATGCCTGCGCCATCATCTGCGGGACCGAGACTTTGGTGAACACTGATGCCGACGCAATGGACGACCCGGTAACGGCCGCAAACACGGCATTTGCTCCGACAGTCGCCATTCCGATACCGCCTTTGACCTTGCGAAATCGCATGGTCATGACCTCGTAAATATCCCTGCCTAGTCCCGCTTTTGAAACGATAAGCCCCATAAAGGTAAACAAAGGGATTGTCGCGAAACTATACTCCATCGCGCTATCGCCAACCGCCACTTTCAACAGGTTGAGCGCAAGCGTGAAGTTGTCCCGCATCAGCCAGATCGACACGAACGAGACCACGCCCAGAGCGATAGGAATGTAAACGCCCGCGTAAATCAGAAAGACGATGGCGATGACCGAGATCAGGCCAATCTCGATCGGGGTCATTCTGCAGCCTCGTCATGCTCTGGGGTGCGGACAAGTTGCGGGCGGTCCTGCGCCGTGACGACCTTGAGCAGGAAGATCACGCAGGCAAGCGCAGTACCGCACGCGATGACCAGTTTGACCGGCCACCAAGGCAATGTGAAAAGACCGGGCACTCCGAAGTAGTCCTGTGTTTCCCACATGTGAAGAAATTCTGGAAAGGTTACATAAGCGATCAAGGCCATGAAGATTGCCGAAATGGCGTTGATGATGCGCCTCAGGTTGGCTGTCAGACCGGGGCGACGATGGTGTAGCAGGTTCAAAAACCCGTCCGAGCGCGTCAATCGATCCACTCTGACAACGTCGGCCAGCTGCAGGAACACGATCATCACGACCGAGAATTGCACCATCTCGTAGGTTCCGCGCAGTGGGGCTGAAAAAAGGCCCCGCGCAATGACGTCAACATTCAGAATGACCACCAACGCCAGGACGACAAGCGTACCCAATGCGTTGGCGGCGATAGCAAGCGAATTGGCGACCCGCGACAGGACGGTAACTGCGGTCTTCAGCATGTCTGGCCCCTTTCTCGGGTCGCCGAACGATTATTCGGCCGTCCAGTCCCGCACACCAGTGAAACCAGCATCCTGAAGCTTGCCGAGATAAGCGGCCAGCATATCTGTGCCCTGCTCGCCGTTCTCATTCAGCGTTGTAGCCCATTCCTGCGCAACATTGGGCATCGCATTTGCCCACGCAGCGCGGTCTTCGTCCGAGATTTCAATGATCGATCCGCCAGCTTCTAGAAATGCATCTCGCGACGCAGCGGCTCGATCCATTGCAATACCTGCCACGTGGTCACGGTAGTCGATAGCCACGGCCTGTAGTACTTCTTTTACCTCATCGGGCAGACTCGCCCAGTAGTCGGCATTGACGGTGACTGTTTTTGTATTTACCGCACCAAGGTCTGCCTTCAACATGTAAGGGGCCACTTCGACGATTTTGAACGTCTTGGAAGCTTCCGGCCAAATCATTACGCAATCGACAAGGCCGGTTTGAACCATGTTGTAGAAATCAGTGAGGCCTCCGCGTACGCCCGCCGCGTCCTTGATACCCTCGAGATAGCGCAAGTTCAGGCCGGCACCCGCGATCTTGCGTCCTTCAAGATCTGCAACTTTCTCGACCGGCTCTGAGCAGAAAATCTGATATGTGTCGAGCACAACGCCCGTCGCCAGATAAACCTGATTTTGCGCAGCAAACTCATTCTGCATAGCCGGGTATTCTCGCGCGATCTCGTCAACTGCCTTGGCCACTGCACGAGCATCCGACGCGACGAATGGTGTCGAGCCCGAGATCCCCTGGCTGGGCAGCTTGGACGAATGGAAGATGGTTGTGACGATGCCAATGTCGCCCAAACCCAACTGTACGCCTTCCAAAACACCTTTGGGTTTTACAATAGAACCGCCATAGTTCTCCTGCCAGTTCATCTTGTAATTGCCGGACTCGGCCAACCGCTTATCCACTTCTGGAATAAAGAAGTTGGTGAATTCCTTCACCCATAAGGCCCGATCTGGGTACCCATCAATCACAACAGCTGAAATGGTCTCTTCTGCCGCGAGGGGCATCGCCATGACGCTTGCCACAGCAGCCGCAACAAGGCTGCGTTTGGTCCAGTTTTTCATTTCTCTCCTCCCAGAAAGTCGGGTCTGTTGACTTTTAGCTGCTTGTTTTGACCCAGTTGACGGTCAGGTCAGTGCCTGCCGCTTCGAACAGCTTTGCGATGGCACAGTATTTGGCCGTTTCCTCACCCACGCGTGTCAGCTCCTCCTGACTGGCGGGCGTTTCACAATTCACGGTGAGTTCAATTTCCGGAAACGGAACATCGATCTCTTCTTCCATTAGGACACCACGGCGATCCAACCTGCATTTCGCGTCTATCGTCACTGTGCCAAGATCAACTCCCAAACGGTGCGCATTCTTGTGCCCGATGACGTTGGTGCAGGCGATCAGCGCTGCCATTGCGGTTTCGGTCGGAGACGGGCCAAGATTTGTTCCGCCCCGTTCGACCGGTTCGTCTACGACAACATCTAAATCACGAATGGGAATCTCGGTCCGCGCGGGCGTCGGGCATTGAGCTGTCGTGCGGTACGTGACGACAGGTTTCACTTTCATGGCCACTGGGTCACCTCCTCATGCATAAGAGCAAACCTTTTCGAATGGGAAGCGAGGCAGCTTGTGAAACAGTCCCGTTTCATCTGCGTAGCCCAGATTGCACAAAAAGTTCGACTTGAGCGTTGTTCCTGCAAAGAACTCCTCGTCGACGATCTTGTTCGAAAAGCCGGACATCGCGCCGACATCCAACCCGACAGCTCGGGCGGCGATCATGAAATAAGCGCCCTGAAGCGTTCCGTTGCGAAAAGCTGTATCGGCCACATATTCGGGATTGTTCTCAAACAATGGTCGTCGGTCTTCGTGCGGGAAAAGAAAAGGCAATTCCCTCCAGAAGTCCATGTCATAGGCAATGATCGCCGTGACCGGCGCATCCATCATTTTTGGCACGTTCTTCGGCTTCAACGACTTGGCAAGCCGCTCTTTTCCTTCGGCACTTTTCACGAAAACGAAGCGGGCGGGCAGCGTATTCATGCTGGTCGCGCCGTTGATCGTGATGTCGTAAATCTCTTCGAGCAGATCGTCAGAAACCGGCTGGTCGGTCCAGGCATAGTGAGACCTGGACTCGCGAAGGATCAGGGCAATTGCATCGTCGGACAATCGCGGAATGCGCTGGCGCAGGTCTCGATGATCTTGCTGTGCCTTGGCGCGAAGTGCTTCCAGCTCTGCCCCGGTTGGTGCGGTCATGCTGCGGCGACCTTTGACTTGGCGTCTTTTTCATCAATCACTGGGCTGGCGCAAACTCCAATGCCTTCAATCTCGACCTCGACGGTTTCGCCGGGTTTCAACCAACGGGGATTGGGCTTTTTGGCGTGTCCAACTCCAGGTGGCGTGCCCAGAGCAATCAGATCCCCCGGCTCCAAAGTGGTATATTCCGAGATCGTCGCAATTACCTGCCGGACACCCCAGATCATATTGGCCGTGTTCGAGCTTTGCAGGATTTCATCGCCCACACGGCTTTCGATCTTCAGACCTGATGCTCCTTCGGGCAACTCATCTGGCGTCACGGTGAAAGGACCGATAGCGCCCGTATCATCAAAGTTTTTGCCGGGCGTCCACTGAACGGTTTTGCGCTGATAGTCCCGCAGCGAACCATCGTTGAATACAGTGTAGCCAAAGACATAATCCAGCGCGTCCTGCTCCGAGATATGGCGGCCGCGTTTTCCAACGATCAGCATAAGCTCGGCTTCGTAGTCGAGTTTTTCCGAACACGCAGGCCGCACCATAGGTTGGCCCGCCGCCATGATCGAATTCTTACCGCGCATGAACAGCGTTGGATATTCGGGGATGTCGTAGCCGCCCTCTTTGATGTGATCCGTATAGTTCAAACCCATGCAAATGATTGTGCCGGGTGACGCCACGGGCAACGCCGGTGTGACTGAGGATAACGGCACAGCTTCCGCCGAGGTGATTTTTTCAGCCAGCGAGTCGGCCAAACCTGGCTGGCCAATCAAACCCATCAAATCGGAACCGACGGCAGGGTCCAAAGCCGTTAGATTCACTGCGTTTTCACCGTTCACGGCAAAAACCGCTGTGCCTTCCGAAGTCTCTCCCACCAGGTATTTCATTGTCACCTTCCATGTTAGCTTGCTTGATTTTTGCCGACTATTTTGCCATATGTCAAATAATATCGATATTTTTGGAGACCGCGAATGGTTGCTTGGGCAGACTACAAATCAGATGCGAAAAGCCGCGGTGCGCTTGCGTTGGAGCTTTACGTCGCGCTGAGCACGCCAGCCAAAGCGCCCGAAGATGTAAAAGCTTCACTGCCAGATCACCTGGCGTATCAGGCGCAGCTTGAACATTCGGGGCAGTTGGCTTTTGCAGGCCCCATGTCGGATGAAACCGGCGAGCATATGCAAGGGATTGGCCTCATCATCTATAGGGCCGACAGTCTCGAAGCCGCCCGAAAGCTGGCAGAAGATGACCCGATGCACAAAAGCGGTGCACGCAGCTTTGTACTTCGGCGATGGCTGATAAACGAGGGCTCGCTGAACATCTCAATCGGGCTATCGACTGGAACGAGCACGCTCAGCTAAGAGCTCCCAGCAGACTGCACCACGTAGAAGGGAATGCCAGACATGGAAGCCATGCTTGATACCGAGGTTAAAGAGACATCCGCCACTCATGGTGCGTATCGAAAGCTGCGCGAAATGATCCTGACTGGCGAGCTGCCGCCCGGCCAAAAGCTCAAGATCGAACAGCTCCGTGGGCTCCTTGAGACCGGCGCAAGCCCGGTTCGCGAAGCTCTAAGCCTTTTGACATCGGATATGTTGGTGGAACGAATTGACCAGCGCGGATTCAGGGCTGCACCAGTAAGCAAATGCAACTTCGAGGAAATCCTTATGTTGCGATGCGGTCTTGAAGAAACCGCGTTGCGCAAGTCCATCGCCAATGCAGACTCAGCCTGGGAAGACAGGCTTGTTTTGCGGCACCACCATATGAAAAAGGCGAGCCAAAAAGGGGAACACGACTTTGAAGACGCACACAAGGCGTTTCACATGGCCTTGTTGGACAATGCGAGGCTTCCTTTACTCTTGCGGTATTGCTCGCAGCTCTACGACCTGAACATCCGCTATCGATATCTGGCGGCTGGCGGGTCGAGTTACAAAAAGCGCGATATCAACGCAGAGCATCAGGAAATACTGGACGCAGCACTGGATCGCGATGCAGAAAGCGCAACGCGGCATTTGGTCGATCATTACCGTCGAACTGGTGAGTATCTGAGCAGTCAGATGGAGTCGTGAAATGCAGCGGAACTGGTTTCTGGGCGATCTGCTTAATCAGCTGTTCGACCGCCCCGGCAAAAAGCGGGGCATAGATGACAAGCGATCCATCTCGGAGCTATGTGAAGCACTCTTGTCTGCGGAAGGTGAAGTATCAGGTTTCGCGCTCGCATCAACGATACTGGATCGATACCAGACCTTGGACGACCCGGAAAAACTGGACTTCTTCGCTTATTTGAACGATCAGCTTGAGTTAGACGCGGATCAACTGTCTGAGACGGCGCGTCGTTATGCCGAGTGTAGAAGTGTCGATCTGTACAAAAGGCTTAGCGAGGCGGCCGAACCCAAACGGCAAGAATTGCTGCGCCGTCTGAATCAACCCTCCGGCGCGACGCAAGAGCTTGTGGCAATGCGCGTTGACCTGTTGCGTTTTCTCAAATCCAACCCCGAACTCAAGCGCACAGATGTAGATTTCGTGCATTTACTGCGAAGCTGGTTCAACCGGGGGTTTCTGGTCCTCAAACAAATCAGTTGGGATACACCAGCCCGCGTTCTGGACAAGATCGTCGCGTATGAGGCCGTCCATCAGATTCATGATCTGGACGACCTGCGGCGCCGGCTTTTACCGCCCGACCGTCGCTGTTTTGCATTTTTTCATCCCTCAATGCCGGATGAGCCGCTGATTTTTGTCGAAGTTGCTTTGACGACTGAGATTCCGAACGCGATTGAAGTGCTTTTGTCCGAAGTTCGAGAGCCGATCGAACCAGAGCGGGCCAAAATCGCCGCATTCTACTCAATTTCAAACTGCCAGAGGGGTTTAATGGGTATCGGCTTTGGAAACCTGCTGATCAAACAGGTTGTGACCGAACTTTCGCGAGAGCTTCCGGGCCTTGACACATTTGTGACCTTGTCTCCGATACCCGGTATGAACCGGTGGTTAGCTGGCGAAACAGGACATCCCGAGCATGGCCATGCTGCCGAAGCCGTACTTGCGGGAACAGCCCCTCCGCAGGACGTGCGGGCGATGGCCGCCCGATACCTGTTACACGCCAAGCGCGAGGATGGGATGCCGCTGGACCCTGTGGCCCGCTTTCACCTGGGCAATGGCGCCGAGCTTCACGAACTGCATGCCGGGGCCGATCCGTCACAGAACGGACGATCCCAATCCGGCGGCGCAATGGTCAATTACCTCTACGACTTGAAAAAGACTGAACGTCACCACGAAGAATTTGTGACGCACGCCACAATCGAAACCTCGCGTTCCGTGCGCGCGGCTTCAACCACTGTACTTGCGGCCAGACCAGAGGAAAATCCAGCGTGACTAACACACTTTATGACAGCTTGTTTGCCCACCACGTGGGAAACGAGGCTCCGTTCCTGCTACTCGATGACGGAAAGGTAGTGTCATATGACGCGTTTCTGAAACGCGCTGCGCAGATCGCGCATGTTTTGCAGAACAGCGGAGTTTCTCCTGGCGACCGCATCGTTGTGCAGGCCCCAAAGTTGGCCGATACGATTGCACTCTATGCCGCTTCGGTTCAGACAGGTGCTGTCTATTTGCCGCTAAACACTGCTTACACAATGGCAGAATTGGACTACTTCGCATCTGACGCCCTGCCTGCGGTGATCGTCTGCGACGACAAAGACGAAGCTGAGATCAAAAAATTGGCGGATCAGTATGGCGCAAGGCTGCTTACCCTTGGCGGTGAAAGATCAAGCTTAAGCCGCCAAGCTGACACGCAGCCGCGCGAGTTTGAAACCGTTGATCGCGCCCCGGACGACCTTGCGGCTTTGCTTTATACGTCGGGAACCACGGGTCGCTCTAAGGGCGCAATGTTGAGCCACCAGAACCTTTTGACCAATGCACAAGCTCTCGCGAATTTGTGGGGTATCACAAAAAACGATCGCTTGGTTCACGCGTTGCCGATCTTTCACACGCACGGGCTTTTTGTGGCGATGAACACGTCACTAGTCGCCGGGTCCGAAGTTCGGCTGATGGAAAAATTCGACATTGGAATGATCTTGGAGGAATTACCGCATTCAACCCTTCTAATGGGCGTCCCAACTTTCTACACTCGATTGCTGGCAGATGACGGTTTCACCAAAGAGACGGCGGCGAACATGCGGTTGTTCGTGTCGGGCTCTGCCCCATTGCTGGCCGAAACCCATCAGGCGTTCGAAGCGCGCACAGGCCACCGCATCCTGGAGCGCTACGGTATGACCGAGACAAACATGAACACCTCGAACCCTTATACTGGCGAACGTCGCGCAGGAACTGTTGGCATGGCATTGCCCGGCATCGAGGTGATCGTCACTGATCCTGAAACCGGTGAGCAACTGCCCAGAGGGACGGTTGGAATGATCGAGATACGCGGCCCTAATGTTTTCCAAGGCTATTGGCAGATGCCCGAAAAAACCGCTGCAGAACTTCGCGAGAATGGGTTCTTTATCACCGGGGATCTGGGCAAATACAGCGAGGATGGCTACCTGTCGATTGTAGGTCGTTCAAAAGACCTCATCATTACTGGCGGTTACAACGTCTACCCCAAGGAAATCGAAGACGTTTTAAACGACATCGATGGCGTACTGGAGTCGGCAGTCTTTGGCGTCCCTGACAACGACTTCGGGGAAGAGATCATTGCCGCTCTGGTTGCTGAGCCAGGCGTAGAACTCGACACGGATCAGATTGCATCAATCATCAGGGAAAGGCTGTCGCGCTTCAAACATCCGCGTCGCTACGAACTCGTCCAAGAGTTGCCACGAAACACCATGGGAAAAGTCCAAAAGAACGTTCTGCGCGATCAGCACACGAAGAAGGAACCCGCTACGGCAATATCTTAGCCGACCTGCCTAGAACTTCGAACAAACCATAACCCTTTGAACTGATAGTATCCCACGGATTGAATCGCCACCTCATCAGGAGATTGACCATGACTCGCATGACAGCAAAAGACTTCGATCAGGAACTGCTGGATCTGTACGACTATTATGCGCACGGAAAGATCACCAAACGCCAATTTCTGGACCGCGCCGGAAAATTCGCGGTTGGCGGCTTAGCGGCTGCCGCGTTATTGAACATGCTCAGCCCGAACTATGCGCTGGCACAGCAGGTGTCGTTCAACGATCCCGATATCCACGCAGACTACATAACCTACCCCTCTCCGAACGGAACGGGTGATGTCCGAGGCTACCTTGTTCGTCCCGCTGGTGTGGAAGAACCCCTGCCCGGGGTGCTCGTGATACACGAAAACCGCGGCCTGAATCCCTACATCGAAGATGTGGCGCGACGCTTGGCGAAAGCAGGCTTTATGGCACTGGCTCCTGACGGCCTAACGTCGGTTGGCGGATACCCCGGCAACGACGCAGATGGGCGCGAGTTGCAGAAGACAGTCGACCGGGTCGAGCTGATGAATGACTTCTTCAATGGCTTCGAATACCTGTTGAACCGGGAAGACTGTACTGGGAAAGTTGGCGCTGTAGGTTTCTGCTATGGCGGTGGTGTGGTCAGCGCAATTGCCGTGGCCTACCCCGAATTGGCAGCCGGCGTGCCATTTTACGGCCGCCAACCGGCCTCCGAGGATGTGGCTAGAATTCAGGCACCGCTACTGATTCAGATGGGAGAGCTTGATGAACGCATCAACGCAGGTTGGCCGGAGTTCGAAGCTGCGCTGCAATCCAACAATAAGGTTTACGAGGCCTACATCTACGAGAATGCCAACCACGGCTTTCATAACGACAGTACGCCTCGGTATGACGAGGAAATGGCAAACTTGGCCTGGGACCGCACCATTGATTGGTTTGACACCTACCTAAAGTCCTGAACTGAGTTCGCGGAATGGCGAAGCGACGGCAAAAAATCTGTCGTCGCTTCGGTGTTCAAAAACTTCGAGAGAGCGTCATCAAACAAACTCAAAGCATTCTCGGCCAGCCCCAAATAGCTGCCTTTTTGCTGCACCAAGCTCGCGCCATTCGCCGAGGGTAGCGTTGCATGTCAGCTTCAAGGTGTCTCGATTGGTAAGAGATTGCTAAAGGTTGAAGTGATTTTAGAGGGCGGAGTGAACGGCCGCGAGCTTTTGCAATTTTGCATCCGACTTACTGGCTTCATAGTAATTCGAGAACGGTTGTTTTGGTCCGTGACCCGGTCATACCGGATCGCAATCTCGCTGCGTTCTGCCTGAACGTCCGCATTTTCCTCTGTCATGCAGCGGGTGATTTTCGGCGATGCGGTGGGTAATCTTGCTGCGAGCGCTCGCTGCGTAAATTCTTCACTTCCACGGAGGGCTCGATGCGGTCACTCGCTCTACCGCCACAATTATCCGATTTGCGGACTTTTTCCGTCACTGGCCCGCGTGAACTACTGAGCCGCTTGTGACCCATCCGTCGGATACGCACAGTGTGCGGTTCACAACTGAATTAAGTTATTCCCCAACATTGGGATAAATGAACCCGTTCACCGGGTAGAAGCTGCCATACCGGCCCGGATGACTTTCAACTCGGACCAATGTCCAATCATTGTTTTTGGATACATCCTTGACGCCCATTTTCAATGATACCTTGTTGCGGTGCCAGTTGGCGTGGTTCACGATGACTTCTCTGTCAGTGACGACATCGGATACGACAGCCACGTGACCAAGCGGCATCCCTCGGGTTGCTCGAAATGACATGACCGCACCAACAACCGGTTCATTGCCTCGCTCAAAAGTATTGCGCGCCTTGCCCCACCAGTCCTTGGCGTTTCCGCGAATTTCGATACCGCTGAGGTTACGTGCGTAGGGTACGCACCATACCCTTTGCCCTCGAGCTTGTTTTTGAGAGACCTCGCGCAACGCCATGGCCTGACGTTCTGGATCGAGATCCGCGCCGCTTGGGGCCTGAGCGCAGGCAGAAACAAGAGCAAAAAGCCCCATCGCAAACGCAGCGCGAGCAGTACCGTGCAGGCACGGCCGTTTCGTATTCGCTTTGCTGTCGCTGTTCTTCAAGACATTACATTGACGGTTTGAGGGGTCGGATAGTTTTAAGGCGATCTAATGGGTAATGAAAAGAGCCCAGCCGGATCCCCGGCAGAAATTTGCCAGTTGATATTCATCCTCGAAAGGACGAGCGCGAAACTTTGCAAAGTCAACTTTCTGCGCACAGCGGCCTTGTTGCACAAATCTGTTGAGGGATTCACTACATGAATTCAGCATGATAGCTGGATGGTATGAGCAGTTGGGCCCCTACGAAGTACAAGACCACGAACTGGTCGGCTTACAATGACAGTTTGAAGCAGCGCGGATCACTGACGATCTGGTTTGATCCGGAGATGGTCTGGGTGCCGCCGCCGACCGGCAAGCGCGGCCGGAAGCCGAGCTTCAGTGATGCGGCGATCCAGACCTGTCTGACGATGAAGGTGCTCTTTGGCATGCCGCTCAGGCAGACAACTGGTTTCGTGCAGAGCCTGCTGCGGCTGGTCGGTCTGGATTGGGCGGTGCCGGATTTCAGCACTCTGTGCCGTCGACAACAGAAGCTGAACGTCGCCATCCCCTACCGCGGTAGCCATGGCCCCCTGCATCTTCTGATCGACAGCACCGGCATCAAAGCCGAAGGCGAAGGTGAATGGAACGCCCGCAAGCACGGCGGCCCAAAGCGGCGCATCTGGCGCAAGATACACATAGGGATCGACGAGGAAACACTGGAAGTTCGGGCCGTCGAGGTCACGGGCAGCAACATTGGTGACGCGCCCATGTTGCCAGAACTGCTGGACCAGATCCCACCTGATCAGGAGATCGGTAGCGTCACCGCCGACGGTGCCTATGACACCCGAAAATGCCACGAAGCAATTGCCGCTCGAAACGCCGCAGCTGTCATCCCGCCCCGCAAAAACGCCAAGCCATGGAAACCGACGAGCGCCGGCGCCATCGCACGCAACGAAGCTCTGCGGACCTCAAAGTACCTGGGCCGTGCTATCTGGCGACGATGGAGCGGCTATCACCGCCGGAGCCGTGTCGAGTCCAAGATGAACTGCATCAAGCTGCTTGGTCAGTCATTGATGGCTCGAGACTTCGATCGCCAGGTCGCGGAACTGCAAGTCCGCATCGCCGTGCTGAACGGCTACACCGCGCTTGGCATACCCATCTCAGTGGCAGTAGAGTAAATCCGTCCGGGCAAACGGGAACTCCGGCCCTCAGCCGATTTGTGCAACATGGCCGCGCACAGCCGCCGTCGGTCGATCGCGCAGCATCGGTCACTTGGGGCTCACATCCTCTGTTCGCTGCGTCTTCACTGAGTGACTACTTTGCGGACGAAGTGGCTAGCCTCGGACAACTTCTGAATTAGCCCGAAACATCCATCGAGTAGAAATAGGTCGCACAAATAGTCTGGTCATCAACGCTTGTAGGCGCTGCCGCACCCGTAAACATCGCGATGCCGAGATAGTCGAACCCAGAACTTTCTTCGTTCCAGGCCGCCATAAATGTGATTGGCTGGTCTCCACAAAGCGTGTTTCCCTGACGCAACGGTCCGACGTCACCTGATACCCGGAATACCTGAGCAAAAGGCACGTCACCAGACGCGCCCCAATTACCTGAACTCTTGGCGTCATGAACCTCGAGATCAAGAGAAGCGCCGGTCTCGAAGACTATCCGCTTGGTAGACAAGATTACTGGCCCGGTAATCGCCATTGCCGTTTCGCTGGAAGGATTGAAGGCCTTGGAATCCTCAAAGAGCGGTTGGGAAGATGCAGCACCCCCCATTACCCCCATAGTTATTTGCAGCATCAGGTTCGATCGACGCATTTGATTCTCCATTGTGCGAAGCGGGCTGACAACCTTAAACATGCTTTTGCTTTGTCGTCGAATGCAGCCGAGAGACCAAGCCAATCGTTGTCTATGCTGAGCACGCGATCAAGGTCTGAGGAGGACTCGAACCTGACGTTCGTCTGAAAATCGTGAGCGTACGCGTGTGAGAATTTGCAAACCCATTGCAAGAGAAATGAGAGTTCGAAGACAAACCCAATGACATGAGCCTCCGGCTGTAACAAGATGGTGGCAGAGGTGTACGTTATGGCGGATGTTTTCGACCGCATTGCAGATTGGTTGCAGAAGCTGGCCTTTTTTGATGCCGACCTTGGCGGGCTAGTCGAGCAGCTAAGTCACAGGCTGATCGATGGTGGCGTGCCGGTTTCGCGTGTTTCCTTGGGCCGCCTGATGATGCACCCTGTAATTGGATTGCTCGACGCAACATGGGATGCTTCCAACCATCGAATTGAATGGACTGTTCTTCCACGAAGCTCGGTGACAACTGATCTCTTCGACAAAGCACCCTTCGGAGAGAACTCGAAATTGGCCAATGAGATAGCGAAACAGCACTTCAACAAGGAAGTCTGGGACTTGGCGGACGACCTTACGAACGGCTCGATCAAGTTTCCTTTCATGCGAGCAGATCTGACTGACGAAGCGACCCGTGACAGATTTCCGCTATTCCAAAAACTCGCTGAGGCAGGTGTCACCGACTACGTCGTATTCAGTGCACCATTCGGCAATCGTACCGTTGTATTTGACGGCAAGGTCGAGTGGGCTTTGGGGGCGTCAGTCTCTTTTGCTACAAAGCGTCGTTCTGGTTTCACAGACCGGGAGGTAGATGGTCTGTCGCGACTGTCTCTACCTTTGCTTGGTACAGCGCGTGTTCTGTCAGAGCAGTTCCTGGCAGCTGAGTTGATGGAGGTTTACTTGGGCAAGGTGTCCGGTCGATCTGTATTGAACGGTCAAATAGCCCGGGGAGATGTCAGCAAAATTGACTGCGCTCTATTGTTCAGTGACATACACGGGTCTACGGCTTTGAGCCAGCGCCTGTCACCGGAAAAATATGTCGCGACCGTCAACCAATTCTTCGACTGCGTCGGCGGGGCGGTACACGACCACGGCGGAGAGGTTCTGAAATTCGTTGGCGATGGGTTGCTTGCGATCTTTCCTTTTGATGGCCAACGAAGACTACCCGAAGACATGTGCGAAGCTGCCCTGTCGGCGGCGCGAGAAGCGTTCCAAAGGCATAAAGAGCTTGATCCATCAGACCGTGCTGAGTTTGGGATTGGTTTGCACACTGGCGCGGCTGTGTACGGGAATGTTGGCACTGAAAAGCGCTTGGATTTTACGGTAACCGGCACATCAGTTGCGATAGTCAGCAGGTTAGAGAGCTTGACGCGAAAACTGGATGCGCGGCTTTTGGCAACTGGCGACTTTGTCAGCTTGGTATCTGAAGAGCCGCATAAATTGGGGCGGCATTCATTGCGGAGTTTTGATGAAGACTTAGAGGTCTTTTCCTACGGAATTGTCACGTAAAGCTCAATTGCATGAGCCTTTTGCAAACATGCTTTGATGTGCGTTTTGAGGCGCGGGCACTAGAATGACAACGGTCTGCTTCGGGCTCGTAGCGGTTTTCCCGCAAGACTCAGTGTTTGGCTTCTCGGCAGACAGAAGCTGCAATTCCAATCATATCGGTAAAACTCGCTTCCAGACAGAAACGGAAATTCACCGAAGCATCCGGCAAAAAACGCGGAGATAACAGGGTCGCAGTCCAATTCATTGTTTCAACGTTGATCCTGGAGGCGCCGGATGTAGTCGCTGACGATCTCTTCCCAGAGTATCGGCCACCACAATACCCAATGACCTTTGTTGTAGCCAGGAACGGCCACGATATGAGTCTCACTATTGGCACCCATCGCTTCCATTGCGGTGAGGTTGGATAGGGAATGCTCGATGCTGTAGAACATGTCATCTTCCCCATAGATGGAAAGCACCGGCCCATCGAATGTTCCAATACGTCGAAAGAGCGTCGGATTGATTTGAGGATCACCGTAGCCCTCTGCCATCCATCCCCCAACGAAGTTGATCACACCAGCGGTGTTTCCCGGATCGTCGCCGGCCTGCATAAGGGCAACAATGCCCCCGCGCGAGAAACCAATCAGTAGAACCGATCCATCACTCACATCCGGTCGTTCCTGCAACGCATGCAGCGCTGCTTTTGCATCCATCAGCGCACGTTCCGCCCCTGCCAAAGATAGCCGGGCCTCCGTCGAATAGCCCTCGGTCCGATCTTCAGCAAAGCCCTCGTCATACAATCCGTCGGACCCACCCCGACCGCGGCGCTGTGGGAACGCAGCGATCCAACCGTGTGAGTTCAGAACGTCCGCAAGCCAGTCGTTGGAAAAGAACCGATCAAAAGCCTGCGGATCGGTTCCAGAGCCGGTTGAGCCGTGATGAACGAGAGCCAACGGGAAAGGCCCATCACCAGGAGGTCGATAGATGGCCACAGCAAGCTCGACTGTTGCGCCGTCCTCTCGGAGTTCCGTCGTAAGGAAGTCTCGCGTTCCAACCTCAAACCACTGGCGGGTCGCCGTCGCGAGGACTTCTGAGAGGGTTTGTCGCTCGAGTATTGCGACGCGGTCCTCGGTTGGATAGATGCCCCGCAGTCGCCCCGTACCCGAAATTGAATAGCGCGCCCCGAAGTCATTGTCGGTGAACACCAACGTGCTTCCGTCTAAACGTGCTTTGCTCCGGAACCAGTTTCCGCGGCCATGCTGGCCACGTCCGACCGAGTAAACAACATTGAACAACCCATCCTCATCTCGGCTTTCGACGACGAGGATATGACTTCTCCGAGAGTCCCATCTCCCCGTCCAAATTCCAAGAAAAGGAGAATCTGGCGTTACATCAATTGCAATGTCGGCAGGAAGCGGGGCGTCCCCGATAAGAACGGAGTCTTGCGCAAAACACTGAGTGGCCAAGACAACGAGTGTTGCGATGGTGAGAGAAAAGCGCATGACGAATGCCCCGATGCTGTAAGTGATACGAGTCCGCCCTTTTTTTAGCACAGTACACGGTGCGATTAGTGCAACTCATCTCTCTGGACTGCCAAGCCTGCTACTCACCATCTTGTGAAGTGTGGTTGGCTTGGCCATTGGTTCCCACTTGCACGCGTGAAAGCGGTCTTTTGCACACGCGATTTCTCAATGAATCCCGTCCTGGCGTCGCAGCGTGGCGGGAAACTGGCCTTTCGATTGTCGTGCAGCCATTTTTGATATGTGATGTCACAGGTTTTGGACTGAGCTGCCGTGACCGAAAATTTGACTAGTCGTCCAGATCTGAAACAAGGGACTTTAGTCGGAGGATTGCCCCTTTGCTTATGCGAGCACGATCAACTGTAAGAGAAAAGCCTTCATCTTCCTCGTGAATAATGCGGCTATCGCGGTCGGCACTTTCATAAATAGCGGTCGCAGCATAGGTGCGAATGGGGTTTTGAAATCCCTTCACTCGAACAGGCTCTCGTTCCTCAACCGGAAGCCAGTCTTTTACCAAAGAATAGGATTCGGCAGCGAGTAAGAGACCTCCTGGATCACACTCGGCCTCAAGTCTCGCAGCAAGGTTCACTTCGCGTCCGATAGCAGTGTAGTCCATCCGGTCTTCCGAGCCGAAGTTTCCAATAGTGCAGTAACCAGTGTTTATGCCCATGCGAGCGCGAAATGGTCGATCGATCAATCCTTTGCGCTGCCATTCCGTTTGCAAGTGGCCAAGCTTGCGTTGCATATCTATTGCCATTCGCACACATGCAGCGGCATCTTCTTCTACCCCGAGGCTTTCGGGTTCGCCAAAGTACAGCATCATGGCGTCACCGACAAACTTGTCGAAATATGCGCCGTGCTTCAGGGCGATTTCGGACATTGCTGAAAGATACTCATTCAACAAAGTAGTCAACTCCTCGGCTTCGAGATGATCTGTGATTTCGGAGAAGTCGACGATGTCTGAGAAGAAGATCGTGAGCTTTCGGCGGCGGCTTTCGATAGCCGCGTGTTGGTCGCCGGCAATGATTGACTCGTAGAGTTGGGGTGGCATGTATTTGGCAAGCTGTTTGGACACGTGTGTCAAAGTGTCATTCGCCTCACGCATCTGGCTCAGCAAGTGCAAGTTGTCCAAGGCGATGTTCGCTTGTGCCGCAAATGTTGTGAGAATATCGAACTGCTCTTTTTGAAGTTTTCCGGTTGAATGCCTCAACACGGCGAGAGCTCCAACAGTTTGTCCTCCTTGTGAAATCGGCACCATGGTGACTGCCTGAAACCCTGAGGCGAGGAAGTTTCCAGCCCCTATACGGAACCTGTCTTTCGATGCGGCGACGTCCGGCAGATCAATCGCCTCGCCGTTCAAAATGACATGGCCATGGATTGTTTCTGGATGAAGTGGCGCCGGAAAGCGACGCCGCCAAGCCTCGACACCAGCCGGTTCGGGACCAGAAATTGCTCCCAAAATCAGTTTGTCGCCGTCCTGTAATCCAATGCTGACTGTCGACTTTGGGAACAGCGTTTGACCCGCTTCAACAATCGAGTTGAAGACAGGTTGAGGGTCTTTGATAGAGCTGTTGACGACCTCCAGGATTTTGGCGGTCGCCTTTTGCCGATCCAGCGCCTCCCGCAACCGGAGTTCCAAGGCTGCCAAGTCCTCAGCCTTCGGTTCGTTCAGACCAAGGACGCGTTCTGGCAGCGATTTTCCCCTACCCTTCGACATCCTGATCCTCCCGTTCGCGATTAGCCGTCGACCAAGTCATAGTGCTTGATGGATCGAGACTCGACGAGGTCAGCTTCTATCGGATCGATGTGCGGGCTTTGGTAGTTTTCTCCCACAAACGACTTCAGTGCCTCCAAGCTCTCCCAAACCATAACGAAACTGAACTCTCGTGGCGTATCCTCTCTCGGCGCTCCCGGAAGAAGGTGCACGATTCCAGGGGTGTTTTTCATCAACGGGATCGCAGTGCCGCGAAAAAAGCGGCCAAATTCCTCTTCTTTTCCCGGCCGCGTTGTCACCTGAAAAATGCGCATGATCATACATCCATCCTCCCAAAGATGCGGTTTCTGAATGTATGTGTGCCTCGCACGATCCAGCTTAGCATACTCGATGGCGAGTGTCAGATTATGACTCCGAGCAGTGCTCGTAGAGTTTGGACGAATGACTGCTCTGCGGACAAAACAGACATTGGTCGCAATGGAGCGAGTAACCGGATCGAACCCAAAGACAGCTTGGGGAAGACAGAGGCTGAATGCTTCGATTGGCCTCCATCAAGAACTGCGGTTCGAAGGACTCCAAGTCAGCAAAACTCTGAAGAGCGTTTCTTCTGGTGCGGCTTACGGGCGTCTTTTGGTTAACCGCATTGAAAACATCTGCGTATTTTGTGTTAGTTAAGTGCATTAGGGAGAGGCATCCACCATGGGAAACACCTCCAGACGGGCATTTATTAGGTCCTTCTTGACGAGCACGACGATCCTCGTTGCTCCGAGTACATTGTTCGGGCAAGAAGGCACGCTGACCGATCTTGGCGGAGCGATACTCGATCTTGATGAAGTCACGATTTTTACGGCGCGCGAGATCGTCACACTTGATCCCGACCTTCCAAGCGCCGAAGCCGTTGCTGTTGTAAACAGTCGGGTTTTGGCGACCGGCACTAGAGAGCAAGTTCAAGAGGCGATTGGTGAACAGCCCTTCACCGTTGATGACACATTCGCCGACCACATCATCGTTCCCGGCTTTATCGCCCAGCATGATCACCCAGTTTTGGGCGGCTTGAGCCTTTCGTCCGTCATTCTTTCGATAGAGGACTGGGACTTGCCACAAGGTTTATCACGCGCCGTTGTGGACAAGGATGACTTTCTGGCACGGTTGTCTGAAGCTGTTGATGGTCAGCAAGACCCGGACACCCCTGTCATGACATGGGGATACCACGCTGCATTTTATGGTCCATTGACACGGTCGGACCTTGACCAGATCAGCAGCGAACGACCTATCTTTGTGTGGGCACGCTCTTGCCACGAATTCATCCTGAATTCAGCTGCAATGGAGGCCGCAGGCGTTACCGAGGAGGTCATGGACGCTTGGTCCGACTCAGAAAAGATGCAATCCAGCTTTGAGCATGGGCACTTCTGGGAACAGGGTTTGTTTGCAGTTCTGCCTTTGATTGCGCCATACGTGGCGACCCCTGAAAAGTTTCGCGCTGGTTTGGAGACCATGCGCGATTATTTGCATGCGAAAGGCGTGACCTACGGCAACGAGCCCGGCGGCATTCTCGCACGCCCGGTTCAGGATGCGGTGAACGCTGTATTCTCCGCACCCTCAATGCCGTTTCGGTGGAGCTTCATTCCAGATGGAAAAAGCCTGATCGCCAAATATGACAATGCTGAAGATGTGATCGAACAGACAGAAGCACTTGTCGACTGGTATGGTGGCAAGACCAGTATGTCCAAAGGCAGCGTCAAGCTTTTTGCGGACGGTGCGATATATTCCCTTGCCATTCAACTGAGGGACGATCCGCTTGGCGATTACCATGGCGAGTGGATGATGGACCTGCCGGCCTTTGAACGCGCGTTTCAAACCTATTGGGACGCCGGCTACCAAGTTCATATTCACGTCAACGGTGACGCCGGGTTGGACCGTGTATTGAACGCCTTAGAGCGAAACTTACGCAGAAACCCGCGTTTCGATCATAGAACGGTGATCGTGCACTTTGCTGTGAGTGCGCCCGATCAGGTCGATCGTATCAAACGTCTGGGTGCGATTGTTTCTGCAAATCCCTACTACGTTACGGCACTTGCGGACCAATACAGTAAAACCGGTCTTGGTCCTGAACGCGCCAATGAGATGGTCCGTCTTGGAGATCTGGATCGAGCGGGCGTATCCTGGTCATTGCATTCCGATATGCCGATGGCGCCCGGTGATCCATTGTTCCTAATGTGGTGTGCGGTGAACCGCGTGACGAGTTCCGGTCGGGTAGCAGGACAGGATCAGACGGTCCCGGTCGAAGAGGCCTTGCGTGGAGTGACAATCAACGCCGCCTATTCTCATCGTCTTGAACGGGACCTTGGCAGTATCGAACCTGGCAAGCGTGCGAACTTCACTATTTTGAATGATAACCCATTGACGGTGGATCCCATGGCAATCAAGGATATTCAGGTTTGGGGAACAGTATTGGAAGGCGAAAAGTTTCCTGTGGGCGACAAGCCAGAACAGGAAGATGCACGTTTGCCTCTAAATGATCCGGACAGCCAAAGAGAGTTCGCAGTGAACACTCTCAATCACGCGCTTTCGGTTGTTCACGCCCATCTTTAGGGTCAGGATTCATAACCAGTACATAACGGTTGCCGCGAGTGCGATGGCTGATAGGAATACCTTGGGACAACGGTCGTAGCGTGTCGCCACGCGCCTCCAATCCTTGAGCCTGCCGAACATGATCTCGATCCGGTTGCGGCGTTTGTACCTGCGCTTGTCGTATTTGACCGGTGTCTTGCGTTGCTTACGGCCTGGGATGCAGGCGCGTATCCCTTTGTCTGTTAGCGCTTCTCGGAACCAGTCGGCGTCATAGCCGCGATCCCCGAGCAGCCAATCCACGTTTGGTATGCTGCTGAGCAGAGCCCGAGCACCGATGTAATCGCTGACCTGGCCGGCGGTAACGAACAGGTTGAGCGGGCGACCTTTGCTATCACAAATGGCATGCAGCTTGGTATTCATACCGCCCTTGGTTCTGCCGATCAGGCGTCCACGCCCCCTTTTTCGCGGCCATACTGGTCGCGGTGCGGTGGGCTTTGAGATAGGTCGCGTTAATCATGACAGTCCCCTTTTAGCCGTGCTCGGCGGCCAGGCCGGCCAACATCAGCGCGAAGATGCCTTTCTCGCTCCAAGGCTTCCACCGGCTGTAAAGCGATTTGTGCGGCCCATACGCTTCCGGGGCGTCTCGCCAGCGCAATCCATTGCGATTGACGAAGATAATCCCGCTCAACACCCATCTGTCATCAACTCGAGGCTTGCCGTGCGACTTAGGGAAAAAGCGGGCAAGCTTGGCCATCTGCTCGTCGGTTAGCCAATAAAGGTCGCTCATGACACCGCTCCGTTTTTCGAGCCGTGAATCACGCAACGAAGCGAAAATCAATGCATCCTGACCCTAGAACTCGAGGAACCCCCGAAGAACGACATAGAACGATTCGTCCTTTGGAAAGAGAAGCTGGATGCTGCCCGGGCGAAACTGAAAACCGACGTCGCGCACATTTCCGCAACATCACGGGTGGTCGCGATCACGACCAACCCTCTGATTTTACACTTCGAAAGCGTGGCAAATTCAGGCGGCGGCTCTTGGCACTTTGCGATAGCTGGCGAAGCTAGTCAGATCATGCTGCCCGCGGCTTTGATGGTCGCCAGTTTGGCGAAATGCTGCACCTTTGCCGGGGATCCTCAACAGCTGGCACCAATCGTTCAAAGTGCTGATCCGTTAGCCCAGGCTGTCCTGGGCAAGACGGCGTTCGACGTTTTCAAAGACGCCCAAAGCGTCTTTCTGAATGAGCAGTCCAGAATGTGCCAAGGCGTCTGCGGTATTGTTTCGCACACTTTCTACGGTGATGAACTCGTGGTGTGCCCAAAAGCCGCTCGAGATCCCGAATGGAAGTTGGCTCGATCTCCGTGGTTTCTAGACGGGCGAGAGATACCGCGCGTTCTCGTGGACGACCGCGCCGGAGAGTCCACTTGGTCAAAGCGCTATAATGGCAAGATCCGGTACGCATCGGCAGAAATTGCCGCGGCCCTGGTTCACGAGCTGTTGGGATCCTACGTCGAACCTGACGACGTTTTGATCCTAACACCATTTCGTGCTCAGCGCGCATTGATCAGATCGATGCTTGGCCGCCAGGGACAACGGGCAGTCCGGGTCAGTACGGTTCACCGGGCGCAAGGCAGCGAGCGAAAAATCGTGATCTTCGATCCAGTGGATGCTGGGAGCCCCTTTCTGAATAGCGAGACTGGACGCCGCTTGATGAACGTAGCTGCGTCACGTGCACAGGCGCATCTGGTCATTCTTGTTGGCGAAACAGACCTCCAGAACCCATATCTTGCCAAGATGACCGTGCGCGCACGAAAGCTTTGGGACCGAAAGGGAGATTTCGCGTCACCGCTTCGTGCTCGTCTGCCACAAACGTGATCGTACCGTCATCCCTACGCGAGGGTGCTGTCAGACGAATTCGAACCAGTCTCAGTTTGCCGCGGAAACCGCGAACCTATCCGGAACAAAGCTGACGCCACTCGCTAAGAGCGGCGGCGCGGGTCAGCTTGAAGGTGTCTCGACTGGCTAGCGATCTTTCTTGGTTGAAGTGATTGTAGACGGAGG